>NZ_CP025003.1:0-1256790 GCF_002812485.1 Dickeya fangzhongdai | reverse complement strand
CGGATAAATCGACATGATCACGAACAGGGTACCGACATAGAACACCAGAATACGCCAGGGCACCGAGTTGATGGCGCGCGGAATGGATTTATGCGGCTCTTTGGCTTCGCCGGCGGTGATCCCGATAATCTCCACGCCGCCATAGGCAAACATCACCATCTGCAACGACAGAATCATCCCCATCACGCCGTTGCTGAAGAAACCGCCGTTGGTCCACAAATTATGGATGCCGGTAGGCTCGCCGCCGTTGCCGATCCCCCAGACGATGATGCCGATCCCGGCCACGATCATCACCACAATGGTGGCGACCTTAAAGAACGACAGCCAGAACTCCAGCTCGCCGAACACTTTAACGTTCATCAGGTTGATGGCGCCGATGATCAGCACCACGCTCAACACCCAGATCCAATGCGGCACCGCCGGAAACCAGACGCCCATATAGATGCCGAAGGCGGTAACGTCGGCAATCGCCACAATCAGCATTTCAAAGCAGTAGGTCCAGCCGGTGATGTAACCGGCCAGCGGGCCGAGGTAATCGCGAGCGTAGCGGGAAAAGGAACTGGCCTGCGGGTTGTTGACGGACATCTCGCCCAGCGCACGCATAATGATATAGGCGAACACGCCGCCAATCAGATACGCCAGCAACACGCTGGGGCCCGCCATCTGGATGGCGCTGGCCGAACCATAAAACAGCCCGGTGCCGATGGCGGAGCCCAGCGCGATAAAACGAATATGCCGCGTACTTAAGCCGCGCTTGAGTCTGGATTGTTGTTCCATAGGTTTGGATTGTTGTTCCATAAATGAGCAACCCTGTCTTTACAAACGAAAAAACCACAGGCAAACGCCTGTGGTGAAAAACATCAGTCAAACCGTACTCAGGAATGTGCGGTAACTTCCTGACGACCGGTGATGCGGTCATAAATCGCCACCACCAGCAGAATGATCAGCGACGGCGGCAGCCAGGCCAGCCCTTGCTCGCTCATCGGCAGGCTCTGCATCCAGCCCGGCAGCAACGGCTGAAAAGCGGACGACTTGATGCCGTCAACCAGACCGAACAACAGACTGACCAACATCACCGGCGCGATGACGTGGGTGCTGTTATTCCACCAGCGGCGGGTGAAACTCAACAGCACCAGAACGATACACGGCGGATAGATGGCGGTCAGCACCGGCACCGACAGCTGAATCAGGTGACTCAGCCCCAGATTGGACACCACCATCGAGAACAGCCCCAGCACAAATACCAACGCACGGTAGGACAACGGCAGGTACTGAGCAAAAAATTCGGCGCAGGCGCAGGTCAACCCTACCGCGGTCACCATACAGGCGATAAAAATCAGCAACGCCAAGAAGCTGCTGCCCATATTACCGAAGGTGTATTGCACATAAGCGTGCAGGATCTCGGCGCCATTCTGCGCGTTCGGCACCAGCGAACCGCTGAAAGAACCGAGGTGGAACAGGCTCAGGTACACCAACGTCAGCCCCAGACCGGCGATCAACCCAGCCAGAATGGTGTAGCGGGTCAACAGCGCCGCATCGGTGATGCCGCGTGAACGGGCGGCGTTGACAATCACAATGCCGAACACCATCGCGCCCAGCGTGTCCATGGTCAGATAGCCGTTGACGAAACCGCTGGAAAACGGCACCTGCTGGTACGCTTCGGCGGTCGGCGCCGGCGAGCCGGCCGGCCATAGCAATGCCGCGATGCCCAGCACGGTCAGCGCGATGATTTTCACCGGCGCCAGAATATGCCCGACGGTATCCAGCAAACGGCCGGGATAGAGCGAAATCGCGATCACAATGGCGAAGTAAATCAGGCTGTAAATCAACAGCGGCGACGCGCCTTCGCCCACCAGCGGCGCGATCCCGACTTCGAACGATACCGTAGCGGTACGCGGCGTGGCGAACAGCGGCCCGACCGCCAGATAGCAGACCGTCGCCAGCAGTACGCCGGCTTTTTTGCCGATCGGGCTGCTCAGCGTATCAATACCGCCGCCCACGCGGGCCAACGCTATCACCGTCAGCACCGGCAGGCCCACCGCGGTAATCAGGAAACCGAGCGCGGCGATCCACACGTGCTCACCAGCCTGCTGACCGACCATCGGCGGGAAAATGATGTTTCCGGCGCCGACAAACAGAGCAAAGGTCATGAAGCCCAATGCCACGATATCTTTGGAAGTTAAACGATGACTCATATGTATGTTGTTGTTGCCTGTAAAAATGTTGTTGTCTGTAAAAAACGGTGTTGCCGGCAGAAACCGGGCGCTAAAGCGGCGCACGCGAAAAGCGAGACGTCCGTGCGATGTGCAGGATTATGGATGTGAGATTTTATTGCACAGCGTTAATGGGGGCTAAGTAAAACGTTTATAGCAATAAAAGGCAATACGCGATCGGTAAACCAGAACATTAATCTGATATTTTGTAAAAAAATAGCATCTCAGTTTATCTTTTCACGGGCAGACTATACATGATTTGTGCATTAAAACAGTTTGTAGCGCGATAAATCAGCTCAAAATTACGACAACGAGCAATAATTATCCATATTAAAAACTTATAGAAATAAAAAACGCCGGTAATACGCGCCGGCGTTATAAAAAAGCATATTGGTTTGCAGCGCCGGTGATTACCAGACGCGTTTGGCGATATCCACCACCAGCTTCAGTTTGTCCCACTGCTGCGCTTCCGACAGCGTGTTGCCCTCTTCGGTAGAAGCAAAGCCGCACTGCGGGCTTAAGCACAGCTGGTCCAGCGCAATATATTGCGTCGCTTCGGCAATGCGCTTCTGCACGTCGTCCGCATTTTCCAGCGTCCCGGTCTTGGTGGTAATCAGGCCCAGCACCACCTTCTGGTGACCCGGCTTGATGAAACGCAACGGTTCGAACCCGCCCGCCCGTTCGGTATCATATTCGAGGAAGAACGCATCCACTTTCACTTCGCCAAACAGGGTTTCCGCCACCGGCTCATAGCCGCCTTCGGAAATCCAGGTGGAACGGAAGTTGCCGCGGCAAACATGCAGGCCCACCACCAGATCGGCCGGTTTACCTTCCAGCGCCTTGTTCAGCACCTGCGCATAGGTGCGACGCAGATAATCCGGATCATCACCGCGTTCGCGGATTTGGCGCTTCTGGTCTTCGGAGCACAGATACGCCCACACCGTATCGTCCAGTTGCAGATAACGGCAGCCCGCGTCATAGAACGCATGGATGGCATCACGCCAGGTCTGCGCCAGATCGTCGAAGTAGTCTGCCAGATCCGGATAAACGGTACTGTCGATTACGCTACGGCCGCCGCGGAAATGCAGCACGCTCGGGCTGGGGATGGTCATTTTGGCTACGGCGTCGCCGGCCACGCTTTTGAGGAAACGGAAATCGTCCAGCATCGGGTGCTGCGGATTAAAGCTGACCTTCCCGGTCACTTTTACACCGCGGGCTTTAGTCTGCACGCCGTTGAACTGGATGCCCTGCTCCGCTTCATAACGTTCCACGCCGTTCAGGTTGTCAAAGAAGTCGAAGTGCCACCAGGCGCGACGAAACTCGCCGTCGGTCACCAGTTGCAGACCCGCCGCGCGCTGCAATTCCACCGCACGCTGAATTTCCTGATCTTCGACGCGGCGCAACGCTGCCGCATCAATCTCACCGGCCTGAAACTGCAAACGCGCCTGCTTGATGGCAGCCGGACGCAACAAACTGCCGACCACATCGGCACGGAACGGAGGAAGGGCTTGTGTCATGTTTAGCTCCTGCACTTCAGCTGACGCGAAACGGATCGGTTTCAGTCAGTCGATTTTTAGATGAATTGATTTTTAGAGGAAATAGTTACGCCGCTGAACTTTATAGCCATCCAGACGGCTAGACATGGAGCTATCCTGTCATGAGTTTTTCTCAGCGACAATGGAAGAATTTTCACGTCACGTGAAATAAATTCATCTTAGGCATCAGTTTATTGCAGGATCACCCATCGACGACGAAACGGCATCGCCAAGCCCAAGCAGTTGTCTGGCCTGCTCGCGCGCCATTTCCGGCAGCGGCAGGTAACCATCCTGGCTGACCAGCGCCTGCCCCGGCGCCGACAGTACCCGCTCCAGAAACGCGGCGGTCAGCGGTTCCAGCGGTTTACCAGGCATTTTATTGACGTAGATGTAGAGATAGCGGGTATAGGGATAACGCCCGCTGCGGATGGTGTCGGCGGTCGGCAGCACGTAATCGTCTTTGTCGCTGGCCGCCAGCGGCAGCACCCGTACCCCGCTGGCGCGAAAGCCGATGCTGGCGTAACCGATGGCGTTGACCGACGCCGCCACCGCCTGCACTACCGAGGCTGAACCGGGCAATTCGTTGACCTGCGGCAGGAAATCGCCGCCGCACAGCGCCTGTTGTTTGAAAAAGCCATAGGTGCCGGAGGCTGAATTGCGCCCATAACGCAGTAGCGATCGTTGTCGCCAGACGCCGTTCAGCCCCAGTTCCTGCCAACGTTGCACCGTTTTTCCAGCGCCGCAGCGGCGCGTCACGGAAAAGATGGCGTCAAGCTGGCGCACCGTCAGCCCGGTAATCGGGTTATCCTGATTGACCAGCACCACCAGCGCGTCCAGCGCCACCGGCACCGCCGTCGGCGCGTACCCGTAATGCTGCTCGAACGCTTCGATTTCGCTGCTCTTCATCGGCCGGCTCATCGGCCCCAGCTGCGCCGCCCCTGCCGCCAGCGCCGTCGGCGCCGACGACGAGCCGGCCGCCTGAATCTGCAGGTTAACGCCGGGGTAATGCTGGCTGAAATCCGCCGCCCAGAAGGTCATCAGGTTCGCCAGCGTGTCGGAGCCGGCGCTGGACAGGTTACCCGCCAGCATCGCCTGCGGCGCAGCGGCGGCGGCCTGACCGAACAGGCACAACAGCAAGGCAAGCAGGCGGCGGGTGGGTATCATGTGCGGTTTCCATCGGGGTGAAAGACAAGAGCACGCTATTTTCGGCACAGCGGCGGAGACAATCAAGCCCCGCCGCCGTCATTACAGCTGTGGATTCGCGGCGTTCTGACTCAGCACCGAGCGGACTATCAGCCGGTTCGGCAACGTGAACATGAAGCGGGAGCCGGCGCCCTCTTCGCTGAGGATCTCCAGCCGGGAGTCGTGGTGGCTGAGCGCATGCTTGACGATCGCCAGCCCTAGCCCGCTGCCGCCGGTCTGGCGCGAACGGGCCTTGTCGACGCGATAAAAACGCTCGGTCAGGCGGGGAAGATGTTCGGCGGCGATGCCCGGGCCGTTATCGCTGACCTGGAACTGCGCGCCCTGCGGCGTCTGCTGCCAGCATACCTCAATGCGGGTACCCTGCGGCGTATGGTTGACGGCGTTATACACCAGATTCGACACCGCGCTGCGCAACTGCTCTTCGTTGCCGAACACCTGCAGTTGCTCGTTGACGCGAAACACAATCTCGTGACGCCCCTGACTCAGGGTATCGGCTTCACGCTTGAGCACCCGCAGCATCAGCGGGATATCCACCTTCTCGTTAAGATCGATGGCGGCGGCGGCTTCGATGCGCGACAGCGTCAACAATTGCCGCACCAACCCGTCCATGCGGCGGGTTTGCTCCTGCATGGTGTGCAATGCCTTAGACTGCAACGCGCCATCCAGCGATTCGTCGTTCATCATCTCCAGATAGCCCTGCAACACCGTCAACGGCGTGCGCAGCTCGTGGCTGACGTTGGCGAAGAAGTTGCGGCGCGCGCCTTCCAGTTGGTGCATCTGGGTCACATCGCGGGCCACCATCAGCAGTTGCCCTTCCGAGTAGGGCATCACCCGGAATTCCACGTGGTGGGAATTTTTCAGCATCAGCGTCAGCGGGCGGCTGAAGTCTTGCTGTTGCATGTACTGAGTGAACTCCGGGTAACGCAGCAGGTTGAGGATGTTCTGACCGTTGTCTTCCGGCCAGCGAAAGCTGAGCAGGTGCTGAGCCAGCCGGTTACACCAGATGATGACGCCCTCTTCGGTGGTGATGACCACCGCATCCGGCAACGATTCCGCCCCGCTGCGAAAGCGTTTAATCAGCAGCGCCAGCTCGCGCCGACGGCGGCGGTTGCGCAGTTGCATCTGATAGAGGCCGTAAAACAGCGGCTCCCAGCTCCAGCGGCCGGGCGGCGGGGTCATGCTGCGGTCAACCCACAGCCAGTAGGACAGGCGCAGCTGGTTATAGAAGTTCCAGCACAGCGCCGCCAGTACCGACGCCAGCAGAAACCAGGGCAGATAGCCGATAATCAGCCCCAGCAGCAGACCGGGCAAACAAAAAAAAGCCAGCTCCAGCGCCAGCTTTTTCCAGGACAAACGTTCTAGCACGTCAGATTTTCTCCGGGACTCACGCTATCAATAACGTGTTGAGAAACGGTATCCAGTTCCCCGAACGGTCTGAACCATCTTGTCGTGTCCGCTGGTTTCCAGCGCCTTGCGCAGGCGGCGGATATGGACATCCACAGTGCGATCCTCAACATAAACGTTAGTGCCCCATACGTGATTCAGCAACTGCTCACGACTATATACCCGTTCCGGGTGCGTCATAAAGAAATGCAGCAGCTTGAACTCCGTCGGCCCCATATCCAGCGCGTGTTCTTCCGTGGTCACCCGATGCGAAGAGGGATCCAGGCTCAACCCGCGCATTTCAATCACTTCCTCAACCGCCATCGGCGAAATCCGGCGCATCACCGCCTTGATGCGCGCCACCAGTTCTTTGGGCGAAAACGGTTTGGTGATGTAATCGTCGGCGCCGACTTCAAGACCACGCACGCGATCTTCTTCTTCACCACGCGCCGTCAGCATCATGACCGGAATATCACGGGTCAGCGCTTCGCGTTTCATGTGCTTGATAAACTGCAAACCGGACCCGCCGGGCAGCATCCAGTCCAGCAGCACCAGTTCAGGATAAGGTTCGGCCAGCCGGGTAACGGCGCTGTCGTAATCCTCAGCCTCAACCGGCTGATAACCGTTCTGTTCCAGCACGAAGCACACCATCTCGCGAATCGGCGCTTCATCTTCCACCACCAAAATACGTCTTGCCATATCAATCCTGCCGTTAATCGTCACGGTTAGCGTGCGGTGTGCATTATGCGTCAGTTTTATGACAGATTTATGAAAAATGGCGCCCCGGACTACGGTACGTTTCCGCCCCGACAGCCGCGGCCCCCTGCCGCTGCCGCAGACCGCCGGTACGCTTAATTTCTCACATTACCTGTCCGCGACGACACTGCCAAATACTCCCGGGTAGCCGGGCCATACAGATATTATGGGACATGCCCTAAACTGCACGCCTATAATCGCCGATGATAAAGACGCGGTGTTTCGCCATGACGAACAAGCGCCTTGCCTCACTGACCGCCATTGTCCGCAAGCACCGCCAAAACAACATATCGTTTGCACTCACCTGCAGGGAGTCTCATGCGAATTATTCACACGTCTGACTGGCATCTCGGTCAGTACTTTTATACCCGGAGCCGTGCGCCTGAGCATCAGGCATTTTTACACTGGCTGGTTCAGCAGGTTGAGCAGTATCAGGCCGATGCAGTAATAGTAGCAGGCGATGTGTTCGACAACGGCGCGCCGCCCAGTTATGCCCGTGAAATGTATAACCATTTTGTGGTGGCGTTGCAGCGCACCGGCTGCCAGTTGGTGGTGATGGGCGGCAACCATGATTCGGTCGCCACCCTGAATGAATCACGCGCGCTGCTGGCCTGCCTGAATACCCGGGTGGTCGCCGGTTTTGACGGCGATATCCACGAACAGGTGCTGGTGCTGAACAACCGTGCAGGCGAGCCCGGCGCGCTGCTGTGCGCCGTTCCTTTTTTGCGTCCGCGCGACGTGCTCACCAGCCAGGCCGGCCAGTCCGGCGCGCAAAAACAGCAGGCGTTGCAGGATGCCATCACCCATCATTATCAGCGCTGTTACCAGCTCGCCTGCGAGCAGCGTGAAGCGCTGGGTCGCGAACTGCCGATTGTGCTGACCGGCCACCTCACCACGGTGGGCGTCGCCACGTCCGATTCGGTGCGCGATATCTATATCGGCACGTTGGACGCGTTCCCGGCGCAGGCCTTCCCCCCGGCGGACTACATCGCGCTCGGCCATATTCATCGCCCGCAGCGGGTGGCGCAATGCGAACACATCCGGTACAGCGGCTCGCCGATCCCGCTGAGTTTTGACGAACTGAATCATGAGAAATCGGTGTATCTGGTGCATTTCGAGCAGGGAAAACTGCAGGAGGTCACCGCGCTGACCGTGCCGACCGAACAACCGATGCAACTGGTGAAAGGCAATCTGCCGGAGATCGAACGCCGGCTAGCCGGATTCCGCGACTATCACGGCGACAAACCGGTGTGGCTGGACATTGAAATCGCCACCCAGGATTACCTGAGCGACATTCAGCAGCACATTCAGGCGCTGACCGAACCGCTGAACGTGGAAGTGCTGTTGCTGCGCCGGGCGCGGGAACAGCAGCAACAAATGCTGGTGCAACTGGAAAAGGAAACGCTGGAGGAGCTGCAACCCGCCGAGGTGTTTGCCCGACGGCTGGCGCTGGAGAGCGATCTGGACGAGGCGCGCCAGCAGCGCCTGAAAGGGTTGTTCGACCGGGTCATTCAGGAGATTGACGAGCAGCGACGGGAGGCGTCCGCATGAAAATTCTTAGCCTGCGATTGAAAAACCTCAACTCGCTGCAGGGCGAGTGGAAAATCGATTTCACCCGCGAGCCGTTCGCCAGCAACAGTCTGTTCGCCATCACCGGCCCTACCGGCGCGGGTAAAACCACGCTGCTGGACGCCATCTGCCTCGCGCTGTACCACCAGACGCCGCGTCTGAAGGTCGGCCCCAGCCAGAACGAGCTGATGACGCGCCACACCGCCGAATGTCTGGCGGAAGTGGAATTCGAGGTGAAGAATGTCGCCTACCGCGCCTTCTGGAGCCAGCGGCGCGCCCATAATAGCCCGGAAGGCAATCTGCAGCCGCCCAAGGTGGAACTGGCGTTGTGCGCCGACGGCAAAATCCTCACCGACAAGGTGAACGACAAGCTGACGATGATCGCCGATATCACCGGGCTGGATTTCGATCGTTTCACCAAATCGATGATGCTGTCCCAGGGGCAGTTCGCCGCCTTCCTGAACGCCGATGCCAATCAGCGGGCCGAACTGCTTGAAGAGCTGACCGGCACCGACATTTACGGCCAGATCTCGGAGCGGGTATTCGAGAAACACAAAGACGCCCAGAGCAAGCTGGAAACCCTGCGGGCGCAGGTCACTACGCTGGAACTGCTGAGCGACGAACAGCGTCAGGCGCTGGAGCAGCAGCTGGAAGCCATCCGCCAGCAGGAACAATCGCTGTCATTGCACCGGGAAGAGGTGTTGGGGCATCAACGCTGGTACGACACGCTGCTGCAGCTCCAGCAGGCGCAACAACAGGCCCAACAGCAGCGTGCCGCACAGGAACAATTGCAACAACAGTCGCAATCGCAGATGGATAAGCTGCAGCGCAGCGAACCGGCGGAAAAACTGCGTCCGCGCTTTGATGAACGCGAACGCGCGCTACGGGAAAAACAGCGCCTGACCCAGCAGTTGAATAGCGTCCGCCAGCAGATCAGCCGCCAGCAGGATGCGCTCAATCTGTTGAAAATCCAGCTGGAAAAAGCGCAGGCCACCCGACAGCAGCACGCCGAGTATCGCCAGCAGCAGGAAACCTTGATCAATGAACGTATCCTGCCGCTCGACCATCACATCGCCACCCAGCAGGCCCAGCGCGCCCAGCAACAGCAGGCGCTGGATAACCTGCTGGAGCAGCAGAAAACGCTGATCGCCAGCCTGACCAGACTACAACGCCAGCAGGAACAAACACGGCAACGGCTGGAAGACATCGAAAACTATCGCCGGCAGCATAGCCGCCATCAGCATTTGGGCAGCCATATTCCGCTGTGGCAGGCGCAATTTCCCCAGCAGCAGAAATGGCAGCAGGACTTGCAGGTGCTGCAGGAAAAAGCGGCGCAGCAGCAGATTCAGGCGGAATACCTTGACCAGCAGCGCGCCTCGCTCGCCGAAAAACATCAGGCGCAGCAAAGCGCCTGCGAGCGAGCGAGCCAACTGCTGACCGAGCACTTGCAGCAGGATGAACAGCTGGAAGCGGAGCAACCGCTGGCGGACCTACGCCAGCAACTGGCCCGGCTCATGGCCGAACGGCCGGATCGTCAGCAACTGGCCACCAGCGCCGCCGTGCTACAGCAGTTGATTAGCCAGCGCACCCTGCTGGAAGCGCAACAGCTGGACACCCAACGCCGCATTCAGGCGCTGGAAGATCAACAGACCCAGCAGCGTCAGGACTATCAGCGTCAGGCCGACCATCTGGCCGACCTCGACAAACGTCACGAACTGGAGCTGCGCATCGTCAGTCTGGAACGCGAGCGCCAGCAACTGCAACCGGGCAAAGAGTGCCCGCTGTGCGGCTCCCCGCATCATCCGGCGGTGGAACGCTATCAGGCGCTGCGCCCTTCGGAAACCCAGCTCCGGCTGCATGCGCTGCGTCAGGAAGTGGAGGCGCTGAAAGCCAGCGTGGTGCAAACCGAAACCCAGCTTCAGTTGCAAAAACAGCACCGCCTGCAGCAGCAAAACGCGCTCGACGGCGTCCGACGCGATTACGAGTCGCTGCAGTTGCAGTGCAAATCAGTCAGTGAACGCTTACTTGTTGATTTCGATCCGCTGCAACTGCCGGCCCTGCATCAGTGGATTGAAGCATCCAACGTGCAGGAGCAGTCGCTGCAAGCGCAGATCGCCAGTCGTGAGCGTAATCAGCGCCATATTCAGGAAAGTAAGGATTTACTCACCTCGGCGCAGCAACTGCTGGCGCAAACCGTACAGCAACTGGAGCTGAACACCCAGCAACAGTCGTCGCTGCACGCCTCGCGGGAAGAACTGCGGTTGTTGCTGGAAAAAACCGAACGCGAGTTGCAACGCCTGCACGACAGCCTCAGCCAGACGCTGGAAACGTTCGAACTGACGGCGCCTACGCTGGCGCAGCAGGAAGACTGGCTGCGTCAGCGCCAGACGGAATGGCTGCGCTGGCAGGAAAACGAACACGAACAGCATCAGTGCCAGCCGCAACTCGCCGCGCTGGAAGCGGAAATCGTCGCCAGCCAGCAGCGGCAGGAAGAAACCGACGCCGCCATCAAAACCTATCAGCAGCAACTGGCCGATACCCAACGCACGCTGGAACAGGCGCAGCAACAGCGCTGGCAATTGATGGGCAATCAGGCGGTGAATGAGGTGCTGAAGCAATTGCGGCAGGTCAGCCAGACGCTGGAGCTGGAAAGCCAGCAGGCGCAGCAGCAGTGGCAACAGGGCCAGTCGTTGCACAGCCGCCTGAACGGGGAAATCGGCAGTCTGGAGCAGCAAAACCAGCATGCCGAAACCGCATTGCAGCAGCTTCAGACCGGATTTGCGGAAGAGCTGACCGCCGCCGGGTTCGACGATGAAGCCGCCTTCCGCCATGCCTTGCTGGCCGAGGCCGAGCGCCATCATCTCCTCACGCTAAAAGAGCGGCTCAACCAGCGTCAGCAGCAGGTGGATGCGTTGCAGCAGCAGGCGGACAGCGCGCTGGAGCAACACATGACGACCCGGCCGGAATCGATGCCGGAAGGCATTAGCGACCATGACATCCGTCAGTTGCTTTCCGGCCTTGGGGACATGGTGAAAGCCGAAGCCGCACATCAGGGTGAACTGCGCCAGCAGCTTGCCAGCGATCAGCAACGCCGCGACAAACAGCGCCAGTTGCTGGAAGCCATCGCCCGCGGTCAGCAACAGTGCGACGACTGGGGCTACCTCAATCAGTTGATTGGCTCGCAGAAAGGCGACAAATTCCGCCGCTTCGCGCAGGGGCTGACGCTAGATCATCTGGTGTTTCTGGCCAACCGCCAGCTGTCGCGTCTGCATGGGCGCTATCTGCTGCAGCGCAAGGCATCCGACACGCTGGAATTGCAGGTGGCCGATACCTGGCAGGCCGACGCGGTACGCGATACCCGCACGCTGTCCGGCGGCGAAAGTTTTCTGGTCAGCCTGGCGCTGGCGCTGGCGCTATCCGATCTGGTCAGCACCAAAACCCGTATCGACTCGCTGTTCCTCGACGAAGGTTTTGGCACGCTGGACGGCGAGACGCTGGATACCGCGCTGGACGTACTGGATAACCTGAATGCTTCCGGCAAGAGCATCGGCGTCATCAGCCATGTGGAAGCGATGAAAGATCGTATCCAGGTGCAAATCCGGGTCAGAAAGCGCAACGGTCTGGGCGTCAGCCAGCTCGACAGCGCGTATGCGGTGAAATAAATTCAGCGGGGACGCATCTGGCGTCCCCGCTGGACGTTTACCGCGCTTGCGGCCACAACCAGGCGGCGCCGCGCACGCCGCTGGAGTCGCCGTGCATCGCCTGTCGAACCGGCGTATCGCACTCGCCGCCGAACACCCACTGTTTCAGCAAACCGGGCACGGTGTCATACAGCCGTTTGACATTACTCATGCCGCCGCCCAACACAATCACATCCGGGTCCAGCAGATTGACGATATGCGCCAGCGATTTGGCCAGCCGCCGCTCATAGCGTTGCAATGCCTGTTCCGCCAGCGCATCGCCCCGCCCGGCCAGATCAATAATTTCATGGCCCTGACGCGTCTGGCCGCTCAGGCGCTGATAATCCATGCCAAAGCCGGTGCCGGAAATAAACGTCTCGATGCACCCCGTGCGGCCGCAATAGCAAGGCATCGACTGCTGGTCGCGCCATTCGTCGGCATCCATCCACGGCAGCGGATTATGCCCCCACTCGCCCGCCACGCCGTTGCGCCCGATGTGCGCCTGCCCATTCAAGGCGATGCCGGCGCCGCAACCGGTGCCGATAATCACCGCAAACACCTTGCCGGCGCCAGCCGCCGCGCCATCCACCGCTTCGGATACCGCAAAGCAGTTGGCGTCGTTCGCCACCCGTACCGGCCGGCCTAACAGCTGCGCCAGATCCTGATCCAACGGCTGCTGATTCAGCCACACCGAATTGGCGTTTTTGACCCGGCCGGTCACCGGCGACAGCGTGCCGGGAATACCGACGCCCACGCTGCCGCGCTGTCCGGTGGCCTGCTCCGCCATGCCAACCAGATCGGCGATAACCTGCAGGGTTTGACGATAATCGTGGCGCGGCGTCGCCACCCGGTGGCGGAATGCCTCACGCCCCGCGTCCGTCAGCGCAATGACCTCGGTTTTGGTACCGCCCAAATCAATACCTATTCGCACGTTGTCTCCTGTTTATCCACCGAACTCGCGTATTCCTGATGATGACATTATCGTACCTTCCCTCACCACAATTCGTTATCATGCCCGCTGCGAATAACCCCTGCGTCCTGATACTCGCCCCACGTTATCACGTGGAAACGCGCCAGCGACGCGCCAGTCTGGGAAGAAAGAATGCTGTGGTTTAAAAATTTGATGATTTATCGCCTGAGCCGCGATATCAGCCTCTCTGCGGACGCCATGGAGACACAGCTGGCCTCCTTCGCCTTTACCCCCTGCGGCAGTCAGGATCTGACCAAAACCGGCTGGGTCTCGCCGATGGGGCCGCACGGCGATGCCCTGACCCACGTGGTCAACGGTCAGATACTGATCTGCGCCCGCAAAGAAGAGAAGATCCTGCCTGCGCCGGTCATTAAGCAGGCGCTGCAGGCCCGGATCGACAAGCTGGAAGGCGAACAGCACCGCAAACTGAAGAAAACCGAGAAGGACGCGCTGAAAGACGACGTGCTGCACAGCCTGCTGCCCCGTGCGTTCAGCCGTTTTAGCCAGATTTCACTGTGGATCGACACCGTCAATCACCTGATCATGGTGGATGCCGCCAGCGCCAAGAAAGCCGAGGATACGCTGGCGCTGTTGCGTAAAACGTTGGGGTCGCTGCCGGTGGTGCCGTTAACCATGGAAAACCCGATCGAGCTGACGTTGACCGAATGGGTACGTTCCGGCCAGACGCCAGCCGGTTTTACGCTGCAGGATGAAGCCGAACTGAAAGCGGTGCTGGAAGACGGCGGCGTCATTCGCTGCAAGAAACAGGAGCTGGTCAGCGACGAAATCGCCACCCACATCGAAGCGGGCAAAGTGGTGACCAAACTGGCGCTGGACTGGCAGGAACGCATCCAACTGGTGCTGGCGGACGACGGTTCGCTCAAGCGTCTGAAATTCGCCGATACCCTGCGCGAGCAGAACGACGATATCGACCGGGAAGACGTGGCTCAGCGGTTTGACGCCGACTTTACGCTGATGACCGGCGAAGTGGCGGCATTGATCGCCAACCTGACGGAAGCGTTGGGTGGCGAGGCGCAGCGGTAATCACACCAGCCGCAACAGGGCACCAGATAAGCTGGCTCCCTGTTGATTGCCGACAAAACTTCTTACAGGTAATGGTTTTTTGTGGCGTCAAAATTGCGCTGAGGTGGGCGACTTCGCCGGGTGAGCGACAGGACGTCGCGAAAGCCCGTGCCGCGCCGGACAAAAACGTCGGGAACGTTTTTGAACAGCGTTTACGCTGGCCCGAAGGGCGAGCCCCAGGGATGGGGCGAGTAAACACGTCACGGGCGGTCCGAATAGCGAAGGCGAATGCCGAAGGAACCGCGCCAGCGGCACAGTTTAGCCGTCAGCCAGAGGTCAAGGAGAGGCGGCGCTGAGTAACCGTGTTGCCAGTCAAGTATTTCAACTGGCTACCACCCCATAATTCTTGTCATAGCGCTGCTGCGTATGCAGCACGCCATAACACAGATGGACCAGTTTCCTCATCGCCGCGCCTACCGCCAACATCTTCGCCTTGCCTTTCAGCAAAAGTCGCTCGTATTGCGCTTTTACATGACGATTGTGACTGATGGCGGCTATGGCTCCCATATACAGCTTTGCCCGCATCGCGGGCGGCCCTATTTTCGACAACCTGGCTCTGCCTCGTACCGAGGTGCCTGAGCGACGCTCTACCGGGATAACCCCCAGATACGCCGCCACCTGCTCCGCGCTCCTGAAGTGACCGCTCCGGATGGTGGCTAACATATTCCAGCCGATTTGGTCGCCAACACCATCAATCGATTTCAGGAGCTTCAGGTCGTTTTTTAGTCCAGGATGCTTGTCTATGTGGTCTTCTATCAGTCGCTCAATACGTTCCAGTTCACTCTTTACATGCCGCACCATCGAGTCCAGCGACGCCACAACCTCTTCCGGGGCCTGTGTGGATGCTAACGTGCTCAGCCGATTTTCTATGCGTTGTTTATCACTCAGCAGACTATCCCTGTGCTGGAGTAATGCCTTGAGTTTCCTTATTTCTGGCGAAGGCGGGCTCCAGCCCTCCGGTTGGCGCAAACCGCCATAACAGGCCAGCACATAGGCATCCACTTTATCCGTCTTCGTGAGTATCCCCATTCCCCTGGCGAATTCACGCAACCGATGAGGGTTTATCACGGATACGGCAATGCCTGACTGATGAAGACCATAAGCGAGGTGTTCGTGATAAACCCCCGTGGCTTCCATGATGATATGGGCCTGACCCGGGTCACATTTTTGTCGCGTTAGCCATTCAGCCAAAGCCTGAACGGCGTTGGGGCCATTGGGTAACGTTTTCGTCTTCCGTTTACCTTTCATGCCATCAGCTAACAAACACACATCGACAAAACGCTTACTGATATCAATACCAACGTAATACATAATGATGTCCCCTTTCACTGAAGCCATCACGCCCGTTCCGCTTGTACATTCAGAGTCAGTGCTCTGGGTAACCGTTCAATGTTAATGCTGGCGTGAAAGGTGAAACAGAGGGCTTAAACTCAACCACAAGGTTTATAGCCCTGGCTCTCCTTCGAAGCTCACTCTGTTTCATGTCGTGATAGCTAATCACGACATGAGCAAGATACAAGCCTCTCCTTGTCGTGCGTGTGGTGAAATGGCAAGGAAACTCCACCGTTTATCTCGCACGAAATCACTCACAGGTCGGACAAACATCACCATTCGCAAAACATCCGGCTCGCCCGATAACCCGGCACCCTGTCGTGTTACAGCTTAAAGTGACTGATCGAGGAGTGCAGCTCTTCCGACTGCGATTGCAACGAGGCGAAAGCGGATGCCGCTTCCTGCACCATCGCCGCGTTCTGCTGCACCATTGAATCCAGCTGCGCCACCGCTTTGTTGATCTCCTGAATCCCGCGCATCTGTTCTCCTGACGCATGGGTGATTTCCGACATCACCGTACTCACGGAAGACACGCCGCCGACAATTTCGGTCATGGTGTTGCCGGCCTGACGCACCTGCCGCGAACCGGTATTCACGCTCTCTACGGTGGACTCGATCAGCGCCTTGATCTCTTTCGCCGCCTGCGCGCTACGCTGCGCCAGCGAACGCACCTCGCCAGCCACTACCGCAAAACCACGCCCTTGTTCGCCGGCGCGGGCGGCTTCCACCGCCGCGTTCAGCGCCAGGATATTGGTCTGGAAGGCAATACCGTCGATCACGCCGATAATATCGCCGATCTTACCGGAAGCTACCTCGATTTCCTGCATGGTGTCGACAACCTCGGCCACCACTTTACCGCCGGCGCTGGCATCGTTCGCCAGCGAGCGGGTACGATCGTTCACCTGCTGGGCGGAACCGGCCGACTGGGTAACGGTGGCGGAAATCTGCTCCAGCGCGGCGGCGGTTTGCTGCAGGCTGGCCGCCGCCGCTTCGGTGCGGGACGCCAGATCGTTGTTGCCGGTCGCCACTTCGTCGGTCGCGGTTTGCAGCGATGCGCTGATGTCGCGAATCTGCAGCATGATCATGCTGAGTTTGTCGACAAAGGTGTTGAACGAGCGGGCAATCTGCGCCACTTCATCATGACCGTCGTCCGGCAGACGCAGGGTCAGGTCGTTGGTGCCGTGGCTGATGTCGTCCATCGCATCGCGAATCTGCAGCAGACGTTTGAGCGAGGCGTTGATCAACAGCCCTACCACCACCGAACCCAGAATGCTGATGATCACCAGCGCGATCACCGACGTCCACAGCAGCGAGCCCATACCGGCGGTGGCTTCCGCCTTGTCCAACGCGACCAGCACATACCAGTCGGTGCCGACCACCGGCTGAGTTCTTACCAGCATGTCGCGCCCGCTGATGTTCAACTGCACCGGGCGGTCGGATTTCAGCACCTGTCCCAGATTCACCTGCGGGGCGATTTCGGTCAGTTTTTTCAACGTCAGTTTGGCGTCCGGATGGGCGATGATGGTGCCATCGGCCTGAATCAGAATGCCGTAGCTGGCGGGCGTAGGATGGATGGCTTTGACGTTGGCGATGACGCTGTCCATGGTCACGTCGCTGCCCAGCACGCCCTTAACGCTGCCGCCGTCCAGCACCGGCGACACAAACGACACCACAATGGTATTGGTCGCCATATCCAGATACGGCGCGGTCGCGATGGCTTTACCTTCTCTCACCGCCTGCTGGTACCAGGGGCGGACGGTAGGGTCATAATTGGCCGGAATGCCGCCGGGATCGGCAAATTTGGCGGTGTGGTTGGCGTACCCCATATACACGTTGATGAAGCTGCCCGCCGTCGTCATCTGTTTGAACACCGGAATCGGATCATCGTTGGTCAGCACCACGCTATTGAGCGACGTAATGATTTGTTTTTTAGCGGCTACCCAGTCGCTGATGGCCAGGCTGTGGCCAGCGGTCACGGCGGTAAGCAGGTTATTGATGGATTCATCGTTATATTTATCAGTCACCCGGTAATTCAAAAAAGTATTAATTACCAGGGCAACCACAATGATAGCCGTGCACACGGCCAGAATACGAGCGCGAGTAGTTTTAAGCATAGTGACCACGTAATTATTGAAATGCTTTTTTTTAGATAACCACAACGATCGCCTCATCAGTTACGAGGCATTCCATTCGAGAAAGTGAAACTGTTTGTCAGAAGTATCTCCTCTCAATTACGCGGACTAACGACACCGCAACCAACAGGAAGGCCCTCTCACAGGAAAATACAATGGCCGCTATCAGATTTACAGATTTATCTGAAATTTTTCATATAAGAAAATAATATGAATTTTGTAATTAATAACAAATCAACAATATAGCTAAATATATATTTTCAGATCACTATCGTTTCGACGGGTAATTACCAAACGTCATTATCACTATACCCCAAATAATTCGAGTTGCAGGAAGGCGGCAAGTGAGTGAATCCCGATGAGCTTACTCAGGTAAGTGATTCGGGTGAATGAGCGCAGCCAACACACCTGCAACTTGAAGTATGACGGGTATATAAAATGGAATAGCAAAACGTTTCGACAATCATATGGCGGCAGGATGACAAACAGATGGCACTGCGGCATGGATAAGCCGGGAGCGTAACTTAATATCAGAAACGACATATCAGAAACGACATATCAGAAAACGGCTGCCGATATCACCGACAGCCGATTATCACGAAAGGAAAAGATGACCGAAATCAGAGATAACGGCACAGATAGGACGATGGTTCGGACACCTTCAGTTTGAATTCGCTTTTTTCCGGCACGTTGAAGACCGCACCGGCTTCAAACAGTTGCCATTCCTGCGCGCCCGGCAGCAGCACGTTCAGCGCGCCGCTGACTACCGTCATTTCTTCCGCCTGCCCGGTGCCAAAGGTATATTCGCCGGCTTCCATCACCCCGACGCTGGCGCGGCCGATGCGGCTGCCGTCAAAACCGATGGATTTTACTTTCCCTTCAAAATACTCATTTACATTCAGCATAATGCCCAACCTTTCTGTTAAAAAATCGATTGACCGTCAGGCCGCCGGCAGACGCAGTGTCTGCACCAGTTCCGAAACAATCACGGCCGGCGCCCGGGTGGCGTCCACCACATAGTGCGCCACATCCTGATACAGCGCTTCGCGCTCCCTGAGCACCGCTTCCATCTCTTCGGCGATCGGCCGCCCGGTCAGCGTCGGTCGCTGATGCGCCTGCGGACTGGCCTGCAACCGCTGAGCCAGCGCCTGTGCCGGCGCGTGTAGGTAGATTACGATCCCCTGCGTACGCATAAACTGACGATTCTGTTCCAGCAGCACCATACCGCCGCCGGTCGCCACAATCCGGTTCGGCGCCGTCACCGCGTGCAATGCCTCGCTTTCCCGGCGGCGAAACCCCGGCCACCCTTCAGCGGCGACCACATCCGCCACGGTCAGGCCACTGGTATGCTGCATAAAAATGTCCGTATCGACAAACTCATAGCCAAGCGACCGCGCCAGCTCACCGCCAACCGTGGTTTTTCCGCACCCTCTGGCACCGACCATAAAAATGGGTTGTGTCATGTCACGACCAGTCCTTATTTTTCTCAGGCCTGCCAGCCGCAGCGGGGACTGCTGCCAGCCGGCGCCTGTCGAACCAAGAGCAGAATCATACAGGCAATAATCCTCATTAAGAAAGCCTCCGCGCTGCCCCGGCATGGGGAAAGCCACTTCACGCCAGCTTTCCGTTTAAATTCAGCACAACACGCCATAATGCTTACCAAATATGGCAAGTTACGCCGTAAAAACCGGTGTTATGCCGCCGGTCGCATGACAAACAGTCAGGCCGCCAGTCGGCGGCCTGTGCGTGCGGCAAAAGCGCCGATCAATAGGTATGGAAATAGTCCTGGATCACCGCCGGATCGCTGGTGCGGGTCAATGCCAGCATCAACAGGATACGGGCATGCGCTGGGTTAAGAGAATCCGCGACCAGACCCGGCAGCGCCTCATCCGGCGGCACGATGCCGTTACCGGTGCGGGAGGAGCGCATCACCACCACGCCTTTATCCTGCGCCTTGCGCATGCCGGCGATGCCGCGCACCGACACCGAACCCGCGCCCATACCGGCATAGACAATGCCTTTCACACCGTGGCTGATGGCGGCGTCGTACAGGTATTCCGGGTCATCCTGATACCCATAAAGAATATCGACTTTCGGCAGCGAGGTCAGGCCGCGCACATCGAACACCGAACGGTTGGTATGCAGTTTGTCGAGACGATTCTGGTAGTAGATATGGTTGCCGATCACGACCCCCAGATAACCTTCTTCATTCGCCCGGAAACTGTCCAGCGTCGAGGCGTTGCTCTTGGTGATATAACGGGCGGAACCGATACGATCATTGAGCACCACCAGCACGCCGCGGCCGCGAGATTGTTTGTCGCTCGCCACGCGAACCGCCTCCAGCAGGTTCATCGGACCGTCGGCGCTGATGGCCGTGGCCGGACGCATCGCCGCCGCAAACACCACCGGCTTGTCGCTTTTCACCGTCAGGTGGAGGAAATAGGCCGACTCCTCCAGCGTGTCCGTACCGTGGGTAATCACCACGCCGTCCACATCGTCGCGCGCCAGCAGCGCGTTCACCCGTTGGCTCAGTTTCAGCACCACATCGCCGGTCATGTTTTCGCTGGCCATGTTGGCGAATTGCTCGCCTTTCACGTTAGCCAGTTTTTTCACGTCAGGCACGGCGTTGATCAGCGTATCCACGCCAAGCGCGCCCGCCTTGTAACCGGTGGTCTGGGTACTCGTCGCCGCCGAACCGGCAATAGTACCGCCGGTTGCCAGGATGACGATATTTGGCAGTTTATCCGCCGCGTTGGCCGTAAAAACAAAGAAGAAAACAAGAATAAACAGAGATTTAAACCATCGTTCCATAACAGATTCTCTTTAATGGGTCAGAGGACGATCGGGCTGTTCCTGCCCGGAAACCGGCATCAGCCGATCGTTTTTTTATCGAAAAACTCCTTATCTGCCAGCCGGAAAGCTGGCATCGGCGCTTATGTTGCAGCGCCCCCTAAAGGCTGTATAGCGTCTGATGGTCAACAGGAGAGCCAGATCACTGAATAAGCGGCCTATTTTCAGCGGCATCTTCTTCAACGAGGCTGATGCGGGCAACCGCATCGCGGCTGGCCTCGCGGCGGGCGTCGCCAACCAGTTCCACCAGCGTGCCGGCGCGCATTTCCAGCAGCCGGTCCGCCTGTTCGAAATAGTGGTCGTCATGGCTGATGGCGATAACGGTTTTTCCTTCCGAGCGCAGTTGCGGCAATAGCACCTGATAAAACACCCGGCGGAATTGCGGATCCTGATCGGCGGCCCACTCATCCAGCAGCAGAACATCGCGCTGCTCCGCTACCGCCAGCAGCAGCGCCACCCGCTTGCGCTGCCCCTGCGAGAGCGACAAATTCAGGATGCGCTGCTCCGTGATATGCAGTTTCTGGCGCATATTGAGCCGGTCGAGCCAATCGGATACCAGCGATGTATCCGGAGCGCCGCCCTGCGGCCCCATCAGGCGATCAAACAGGTGGAAATCGGTAAACACCGCCGAAAACAGCGTCTGATACTGCTCCAGCGGCACCGGCCGGTTATCCAGCGTCAGCTCGCCCGACACCGGCGTGTATAGCCCGGTCAGCAGCATCGCCAGCGTTGACTTGCCGCTGCCGTTGCCGCCGATCAGGAACACCAGCTCGCCGCGCCGCAACGTGAGATTGATCGGTCCGACCTCAAACCCGCCGTCGTCATAGCGAAAGCAGACATCGCGCAGCGTCAGGGTTTGCCACTGCCGGGGGGCGGATGCCGACGAAAACCCCGGCTGATAATCGACCAGCTTCAACTGGCGCAGCTTGTCAAACGCCACCTGGGCGCTGACCAGCGTAGGAAACGCGCCTACCGCCTGCAGCAATGGCGTGCGCAAGAACAGCAGAATCAGGGAATAGGTGGCGGCCACCGCGTTATCGGCCCAGCCCAGACTGTTGGCCATAAAGAACACCGCGCCGATCGCGCCCAGCATCATGATATTCGACCAGTTGATGGCGCTCAGGTGGTAGGTATCCGCCCGGATAATATGGTGACGGTAGTCGTCGGCATGGCGCTGATAATCCTGTTCATACAGCTGGCGCGCCCGGTCGCGGTTCAGCGACAGCTCTTTGCAGCCGTCGATCACCCGCTGGTAATCTTCGTGCAGCCGGTTTTCCTCTTCGCGCACCCGACTGAAATGGCGATACACGCGGGAAACCAGCCAGTAGCCGCCCCAGATGGTGAGCGCCACCCACAACGCCGTCACCAGCATCATGCGCGGTGACAGCCAGGCCAGATAAGCAGCGCAGCCGAAGGTCAGAATGATGCCCTGCACCAGTTCCGGCAGGCGCACAAACGCCAGCGTGATGGTGCGGATATCGCTGGCAAGGCTGGCCTGCAACTGCGCGGGGCCAATCTGCCGCAGCCGTTCCAGCCCGGTGTCGAGAATACGTTTGATCAGTTGCCCGCGCAGGCGGCAGACGAAGTGGTGGCCCAGCACGGTCAGCGCCAGCTGCGAAGCCAGCGTCACCGCCATCAGCAATACCAGTAAGCCGATGAACCCCGGCAGTACCTGCAGCGTCGGGCTAACGGCCTCAATCAGTTGCTGGTTAATGAAAGCGATCAGGCCAATCCCCAGCGCCGCGCTGGCGAGGCTAAGAAAGATGACGGTCAGGAACGGCCAGCGATACTGCCGGTAGACAAGGTGAAGTAACTCCATAATATCCGCTTTTCGGTAACAACGAGCGCAGCCAGTTTAATCAGCCCCGAAGCGATATCAAGAATTATTCTCACCGCGAATTATGCCGTCTTTCAGCAGCTTACTCCGGCAGCGTCCAGATCTCGCGGGCAATACTCACCATATGCCGCAGTTTGGCCCACTGTTGTTCTTCCGTGATGCCGCCCTGGCCGCCGTGTCCAAAGCCGCACTTCGGGCTGATGGCCAGCTGTTGCAGCGGTACATACAACGAGGCGGTATTGATCGCCATCTTGACCGAATCCGGCGCTTCCAGCGCGGCGCTGTGGGAATCCATGACTCCCAGCACCACTTTCTGGCAGCTCACCTGACGCAACGGCTCCAACCCGACCGGACGCCGGTCATCGTATTCGATGAACAGGCTGTCCACCGCCAGATTCGCCATCGCATGCCCCATCACCTCACGCCCGCAGCCATAAACCCAGTTGGGAGAAAAACGCCGGCAGCACATATGCAGGCTGATGAACATATCCGGCGGACGTTGCGCCAGCGCCTGATTCAAAGTACGGGTGCAGCGCTCCAGCAGATCGCGCAATTCAAACCCGGACGCGTTTTCTCGTTCCATCACCTTGCCGTCGCACAGGCGCGCCCAGAACAGGTCATCCAGTTGGAGATAGCGACATCCCTGGCGATAAAACGCCTGGATCACTTTGCGGTACACCGCGGCCAGATCATCGCAAAACGCGTCCAGCGACGGGTAAACGTCATTGTTGCGGATAGCCGGATACATCAGCATGTTCGGGCTGGGAAGCGTCTGTTTCGCCAGAATCTCCCCATCGTTGCCCACCGCCTGATGCAAAAAGCGATAGTGGGTCAGAAAAGGGTGCGCGTCGTCAAAATCGAGTTTGCCCACCACCCGCAACCGGCAAGGCGCATCGCCGTCCGGCAGGGCCGTGTCATCAACGTCAATACCCGTCAGGCAGGAGAAAAAATCGGTGATACCGTCGCGAATACGCAGTTCGCCATCGGTAATCGCGCTCAGACCGCAAGCCTTCTGGCGCTCGACCACATTCAGCACTTCTTCGTTTTCGATTTCCGTGAGCCGATCGTGGGTCATGAGCCCCTGCCGCCACGCCTGCCGGGCCTGCTTAAGGCGGTGCGGCAATAAAAAACTGCCTACATGCTCGGCGTGAAACGGCGGATAAGGTTTTTTCACTGTGCGCATCTCACGCGTCCTTTTGGTTTACACGACACTGTTGGTTTACACGACCGGTTTTGCACGACAATGTCTGCGCTTCAATGCGCGTCTGTTTGCTTGGGTTATCGTCCAGGCGGCGGACTGTCACTGATCCGTTCACCGATGTCAATCGACGGGGCGATGATTGTCGCACCGATTCCTCCTTATCGACAAATAACAAAATTTAATTATTTCATTGCTATTCATTTAGCCCATTCCACGATAGCGTATTTGCCTGCTATCGCCGTTTTCCGGCGCCACTTTTTTATACAAAGGGAAATTGTCCCTACCGGCCGCTATCGTTATGATTCAACGGATGGTTTCCGTCAATCCACCCGTCATACCGTCTTATTATTGTGCGCGCTCGCCCGCAAGGATGGCTTTATGGAATACACGCTCCTCTCTGTCTCGCGCCGGTTGTTAACGGCAAGAACGCTGGCGCTGATGCTGGCAATCACGCTGCCGCTGCTTGCCGCTTGTGGTCGTACCGCGCTTCCCCCGCTGGGGCAGCCTTCTTTCGATGCTTACCAACAGCAAACCGAACAGTGGGTACGGCAACATCGGGCGTTTCAGTCCGACGATCTCCGACAAGAGCTGCGCTGGAATACGCCGCAGGAAACCCGCCCGGCGGACTCCCCCCGGAAAGGCATCCTGCTGGTACACGGACTGGGCGATGCGCCCGGCACCTTCAGCGATGTCGCCCCGGAGTTGGCGCGGCAAGGATACCTTGTTCGCACGGTGCTACTGGCCGGACATGGCACACGACCGGAAGATATGATCCCGGTGTCGCTCGACGACTGGCGACGGGTGGTCGCCGAGCAGGCCAGACTGTTGCAACGTGATGTGGATGAAGTGTATCTGGGCGGGTTCTCCACCGGCGCTAATCTGGCGCTGGAGTATGCGCTGGAACATCCTGAGATCCGCGGGCTGGCGCTGTTTTCCCCCGCTATCCGCTCTAATGAAACCTTTGACTTCCTGACGCCGCTGATTGCCCCGTTTCGGGAGTGGTTGCGCGCGCCGCGACCGGGAGCGCCCGCGCAACTGACGACGCGCTACCTGCGGGTGCCCACCAACGGCTTGGCCCAGTACTATCTCTCCAGCCTGGCGGTTCGCCGCCTGTTGTGGCGCCATGATTACGACCGCCCGGTGCTGATGGTGGTTGCCGAACACGACTCGGTACTGGATACCCCCTACCTGCGACAGCTTTTCCGCACCCACTTCACCCACCCCGCCAGCCGTCTGATCTGGTACGGTCAGCCGGACAACGCCATAACCAGTCGGGAACAGATACGCGACGATCGTCTGCCGGATTGGCGCATCAGCCAGTTCTCACACATGTCGGTGCTGTTCTCGCCGGATAACCCGCTGTATGGCAGCAACGGCTCGGTGATACTCTGCAACAATGGTCCTACGTCTGTTGCTGCCGACCAATGCCGCGATCGCAGCCGGTTCTGGTATTCCGACTGGGGCTATCAGGAAGCGGGTAAAACCTATGTGCGGCTAACCTTCAACCCCTATTTTGACTGGCAGAACGGTATCATGCGGGAGGTTCTGGCGGCGTCTGACCAGACACAACTGCGCTGACGCGCGACTGTCATCATTGACCAATACACTGGTGCGTCGGCGACGCTGCGCCCGACGCACCATCCGCCGCGAACCGACCGCGTGATACCTGTTTTTCACTTACTTTTTTTTCACTTAATTTTTTCAATTACTTGTTTTTAAATTACTTTTTCTAAATTAACTGTTTTTCACTTCCGGAGGCCCCCGATGGATTTAGCCCTGTTTGATCTGGACGAAACCCTGATCTGCGCCGATAGCACCGGCTTGTGGCTGCGCTGGCTGGAATCGCAGGGATTTGCCGGCAAGGAACTGCTACAGCAGGAACAACACCTGATGCAGCGTTACTATCAGGGCACATTGGCGATCGAAGATTACATGTATCTTTCGCTGTCGCCGCTGATTGGCCTGAGCGCCGAAACAGTCTCCGGCTGGGTGGACCGCTTTATCCGGCGCGACATCCTGCCCCGGCTCTACCCGGCGGCGCGCGAGCGCATGGACTGGCACCGTCAGCGCGGCGATACCCTGATCATTATTTCCGCCAGCGGCGAGCATCTGGTACAACCCATCGCCCACCATCTGGGGGCCGATCACGCGCTGGCGATCGGCGTTACGCTGGAAGACGGGCGTTTCACCGGCGACATCTACGGCATGCCGACGTATCAGCACGGTAAAGTGATCCGCATACGCGAATGGCTGGCGCAACGCGATGGCGAACCATTCGACCAGTTGCACGGCTACAGCGATTCGCTCAACGACCAGGCAATGCTGGAATTCGTCGATCAGGCTTACGCCATCAACCCGGCGCCAGAACTGGCGGCGTTGGCGCAGGAGAAAGGCTGGCGTATCTGCCGCTGGCAGCGCTAGCCGGGCGTTTACCGGCTACCGGAACGTATCGGCTCCAGCCCGATATCCGCCGCCAGACGCGCATGCTCACGATTCAGTTCGTCGATAATAAAGGTGATGAAATGGCTTAGCGCGGCGGAGCGATGCTTGCCCGCCAGCGTCTGCACCTGCAGGCTGCGCTGGGTCAGCGGTTCGCTGCGCACCGGCTTGAGCAGCAAACCGTCCTCCCGCGCCCGGTACAGCACCGAAAAATGGCTGCAGGCGGTAACGGCATCCGGCGTCTGCTGCATGAAGTAGTAAAGCGCGGAGAAGTTGTTGCAACTGAGCGCCGGTTCCAGAAAAGTGCCGCTCATCCGGCAGGAGAGATCGAACAATTGGCGAATGGTGGTGCCCTGCTGCGGCAGCACCAGCGGAAACCCGTGCAGATCCGCCAGTTGGACCGCTTTGTCCGCCAGCGGGTGATCCGGTCGCATCAGCAGCAGCACCGGCGCCGGGTAAGACGCCATCACTTCGACGCCGCGCTCCGGCGACAGGCTGAACTGAAACGCCACATCGCATTCGCCGTTGCGCACCATTTCCGACACCTGTATCGCGGTGCCGACCTGCAGGAAGAACGTCACGGCCGGGTTGTCCTGCCGGAAACGGGCAAACAGCCCCGGCAGCAGATCAAACGCCATGCCGTCAGTACAGGCGACGCGCACAAACGTTCGCCGCACCGCCTTCAGCCCCTGAATCTCGGCAATGGCGTACTCCATGTCCATCATGCTCTTGCGCACGTGGTTTTCCAGAATTTGCCCGGCGTCGGTCAATACCATGCCCCGGGCATGGCGTTCAAACAGCGGTGCGCCGATGCGTTCTTCCAGTTTGTGGATCTGTCGGCTGATGGCCGACACCGCTACAAACAGCTGCTGGCTGGCGGCGCTCAGGGAGCCGGTATTGGCGACCGCCAGAAAATACCTGATTTCGTTACTATGCATCGCATCGCCCCTCCGCCTGCCTCGTTTTTGTGCAAGCAAGCTTTATATTAAAAGCAAAGCTTGCTTGCAATTATTATTATTGTGGCAATGCTGGCGATGATTTAGAACGTGGTTAATACCATCACTAAAAAAACATCACTAAAAAAACATCACCACAGACAGACAGGCACAACATGACAACACCACAGGTTATTCAACAGGCGCTGGCGTATTTCGACAGCGGCCGCTTCCGTGACGTACTGGCGCGTCGCGTCGCTATCGCCAGCGAAAGTCAGCGCACCGACCGGGACGCGGCGTTGCAACAGTATTTATCCGAGGAAATCATCCCGGCCCTGCAGGCGCTGGGTTTCGAATTACAGCAAATCGATAATCCGGCCGCGGCCAACCGCCCGTTTTTGGTAGCCTCGCGCATCGAAGACGCCGCCTTGCCCACCGTGCTGTGTTACGGCCACGGCGATGTGGTGTTCGGCGACGACGAACACTGGAGCGAAGGGCTTTCCCCGTGGCAACTGGTGGAACAGGCAGGCCGCTGGTACGGTCGCGGCAGCGCCGACAACAAAGGCCAGCACTCGATCAATATTGCCGCGCTGGAGCAGGTATTTCAGGCCCGTCAGGGACGACTCGGTTTTAACTGCAAGTGGCTGTTCGAAATGGGCGAAGAGATCAGTTCGCCGGGATTGGCCGAGGTGTGCCGCCAGTATGCGCAGGCGCTGCAAGCCGACCTGTTCATCGCCTCGGACGGCCCGCGCCTCAACGCCGAACGCCCAACGCTGTTCCTCGGCTCGCGCGGCTGCGTCAACTTCCGCCTGACCATCCGCGCCCGCGAGCGGGATTACCACTCCGGCAACTGGGGCGGTCTGCTGAGCAACCCCGGCACCCAACTGGCCAACGCCATCGCCAGTCTGGTCAACCAACATGGTCAGATGCAGGTGGCGGCGCTGAAACCGCCGCGCCTGACGCCGGCATTGCGCACGATTCTGGCGGACATCGCGCCCGGCGGGCAAGCGACGGATCCGGCCATCGATCCGCAGTGGGGCGAAGCGGGTCTGAGCCCGTCCGAGCGGCTGTTCGGCTGGAACACGCTGGAAGTGCTGTCATTCCTGACCGGCAATCCGCAGCGGCCGATGAACGCCATTCCCGGTCACGCCACCGCGGTATGTCAGTTGCGTTTTGTCGTCGGCACCGACTGGCAGCAACTGGCGCAGCATCTGCGCCATCACCTCGACGAGCACGGCTTCACGATGGTGGAGATCAGCGACGTGCGCGGTACGCCGGCGACCCGTCTCGACCCGACCGACCCGCTGGTGAACTGGACGCTCGACCTGATGCGCCAGACCAGCGATAAAAAGCCGGCGTTGCTGCCCAACCTCGGCGGCTCGCTGCCCAACGAAGTGTTTGCCGAAATTCTCGGCCTGCCGACCCTGTGGATCCCGCACTCTTACCCGGCCTGCGGCCAGCACGCCGTGGATGAGCACATGCTGGTCAGCGTCGCCCGCGAAGGCTTGCAGATCATGACCCGCCTGTTCTGGGAACTGGGGGAACAGGGCCACGCCGTTCTGGCGCAACACCGCGCACACCGTGCCGCCCACGAGCAGAGCTGAGGTGAATCATGACGACTGCATCCGTTTCGCACTACAGCACCGCGCGCCCCAGCCTGTACAAAACGCTGTTCGCCACCTGCATCGGCAACGCGCTGGAATGGTTTGACATCGCGGTATACGGCTTCTTCGCCAATTACATCGCCCATGCGTTCTTCCCCACGCAGGACCCGGCAGTATCGCTGCTGCTGGCCTTCGGCAGCTTCGGCGTCTCTTTCCTGATCCGGCCGCTGGGCGCGGTCGTGCTGGGCGCTTACGCCGACCGCGCCGGGCGCAAGGCATCGCTGCTGCTGTCCATCAGCCTGATGCTGCTGGGCGGCGCAATGATTACCTTTATGCCCACCTACGCCAGCATCGGTCTGGCCGCACCGGTGCTGATCATGCTGGCGCGCCTGATTCAGGGCTTCTCCGCCGGCGGCGAGTTCGGCAGTTCCACCGCGTTTCTGGTGGAGCACTTCCCGGAACGCCGCGCGTTTATCGCCAGCTGGCAGTTCGCCACCCAGGGCGCCAGCACCCTGCTGGCCTCGGCGTTCGGTCTTGGATTATCGCAATCGCTGAGCGAAGCCCAGATTCAGGAGTGGGGCTGGCGTATCCCGTTTGCCTTCGGTCTGCTGATTGGGCCGGTAGGGTTGTATATCCGCCGCCACGTGCATGAACCGGCAGGCTTCGAACAGGCCGAGAAAAGCCATGCGCCGATCAAGATCCTGTTTACCCGGCAGAAAGCGCTGTTTCTGATTGCGGTCGGCCTGATGGTGATTTCCACCGCCATCAACTACATGCTGAACTATGTCCCCACCTATGCCACCAAGACGCTGCACCTGCCGTCCGGCGCCGCCTTCAGCGCCACGCTGATCGCCGGCATTATTTTGACGGTCGTCACACCGCTGGTTGGATTGTGGGCGGAGAAAGTCGGCCGGCTGCCGCTGATGTGGGGGGCGCTGCTGCTGTTGGCGGTCACCATCTACCCGGCATTCTGGCTGATGACCCAGCACTTGTCGGCCGTGTCGCTGATTGTGGTGGTAGGCTGGATGGCGTTGTTGAAGTCGGTGTATTTCTCCACCGTGCCGTCGATGATGGCCGACCTGTTTCCGATCTCCACCCGCGCCAGCGGCATGGCGATCAGCTACAACGTGGCGGTAACGGTGTTCGGCGGTTTCGCCCCGTTCATCTGTACCTTGCTGATTAGCGCCACCGGCAGCAGCCTGGCGCCGAGTTACTACCTGATGATCACCGCGCTGTTGAGCGTACTGGCGCTGTGGCAGGCGCAGCAGCGCCAGCGCTGACCGCACGACCTCCGTCAGGGCGTCACGCTTACGCCCTGACGGAATCACTCATCGGATAGCAGAACCGAGCGCGCAGCGCGCTGCCGCGTCAGATAAAGCAGCACTGCGGTCAGGGTGATCAGACAGGCTACGCCGAAAGAAAACATCAGGACGCCCCGATCGCCGATCGAGGCCCTGAGCGCCGCATAAACCGACGGCGCGGCGGCAGAAAAAAAGAACCCCGGCGTCAGCAACAGCCCAATCCGGGAGGAGTACCCCGCCCGGCCAAACAATTCCAGCGGCAATGCCGCCTTCACCAGCGTACTGAGTCCATTCGCCGCGCCGTATCCGGCGACAAACAGTACCGCCGCTATCAGCGACTGTTCCCCCAGCAGCGCCAGCAGAAAACAGACCGGCAGCCCTGTCCCCAGAAACAGACTCAGCTTCAACGCCGGAAGGCGTCCGCCCATCAGCACATCGCCCACCCGGGCGCACGCCTGGCCTACGCCCCACAACGCGCCCAGCGAGGCCGATACGCCAAACCCAGTCAGTATTGCCAGCAGGTGCGCGGAAATGCCGGCGGACAGAAAGCTAAACAATGCCATCAGCACCGCGTACAGCACCGCGGGAAGCAGGGTCCGCGCATCCGCGGTCAGCGAGGTTTGAGTCTGCTCCCCGGTCCGGTGCGCCAACTGCGACGCCGGTTGCGGCAGCACCCACAGCCACAGCAAACCCGATAACACGATGACGCCGTAAATCGCCACGCCCCAGCGCCAGCCCAGCCCGTTCAGCAACGCCATGCCCAACGGCCAGAACAGGGACGATGAGATGCCGCCAAACAACGTGACCAGTGAAATAGCGCGCCGGGCCTCGCCGCCATACAGTGCGACCAGCGTGGCGAAGGCCGCTTCATACAGCGACAGCCGCATCCCGACGCCCAGCATGACCCAAGCCATAAAATAGTCCGTCATACCGGTGCTGGCGGCCATCAGCATACAACCGGCGGCGCTGCCGCCACCGCCCAGCATCATGACTCGCCGGCCGCCTGCCCGGTCGAGCAACCGACCGGCGTAAGGCGACAGGCACCCCATGACCATCAGCGCCAGCGTGGCGCCGGAAAACGCCAGCGTCGGGCTCCAGCCGCGATCCGCCGCGATGGCGGCGCAAAACACGCCGGGAAGGTAGAACGCCGTTCCCCAGTTAATCAGTTGGGTCATGCCGATGCAGACGGTGACCCGGCGGCGTCCGGCGGACTCAGACATGCGGCAAAGAGGCATCCCCCTCCCCCAACGCGCGTTGCAGCAACACGGTATCCACCCAGCGACCATGCTTCATACCTACCGAACGCAACGTCCCGATCCGCTCAAAGCCCAGCGACAGATGCAACTGCAGCGAGGCCTGATTTTCGCTGTTGCCCACCACCGATATCACCTGGCGGTATCCCTGCTGCTCCGCCTGCGATAACGCGGCGGACAGCAAGCGCTTACCGACGCCTTTCCCCAGATGGTCCGGGTGCAGATAGATCGAATCTTCCAGCGTGAAACGGTAGGCAAAGCGGGTGCGGTACATCCCCAGATAACAGTATCCCAGCACCTGCTGGTTTTGCGTCGCCACCAGCCAGGGCAGCCCGGCATCACGGATTTTCTGCCAGCGCTGGCGCATTTCCGCCTCATCGGGCGGTTCGGTTTCAAAGGTGGCGATACTATGCAGGACATGTTGAGCATAAATATCCCTGATGGCGGCGATATGTTCCGCCCGGGCATCCTCAATTATAATGGCGCTCATTGGTGTATCCTTGTCAGAACAGCGAGTTAGCGATTAGGCTTAGCCCCCTTGCCGCATCAACCAACGTGTGCGGAAGCGGGACTTCAGCTAGCTTAACCAACGCCCGATACAGGCAACAGACACAAACACTTATGCCCGTCATAAAGGAAAGTTTGATATGGCCAGGTTGAATCTGGAACTGCTGGAAACCTTTACCACGGTGATACGGGAAGGCAGCTTTTCCGCGGCGGCCAACCGGCTCAATCTGAGTCAACCCGCGGTCAGCCAGCAATTCCGTCAACTGGAGCACTATTTTGGCGTGCGGCTGGCCGAGCGCAGCGGTAAAAACCTGCGGCCAACGCCGGCGGGCGATATGCTGTTGATCAAAGCGGAACAGATTCACCGGCTGTTGGGTGAAACCCGTCAGGCCATCGCCGAATATACCGAAGATGTCATGGGACATGTGATTCTGGGCACCGGCGCCACCGCCTGCATTCACCTGATGCCGTCGTTACTGCGTCAGTTGCGACAGGACTACCCCCGACTGACGGTGGGCGTGCGCACCGGCAACACCCGCGACATTATTCAGGCGGTAATTGACAACCGCATCGATGCCGGGCTGGTGACGCTGCCTATCCCCAGCGCCAACGTAGCGGTTACGCCGGTGATGGAAGACGAACTGGTCGCCATCAGCAACGACCCCGCCTTCCCCGAAAGCATCTCGCCGGCATTTCTGCATTCCCGACCGCTGATTCTATTCGAGCGCGGCAGCAGCACCCGCACGTTGATCGACCGCTGGTTCAACGACGCAGGCACACAACCGCAACCGGTGATGGAACTGGGCAGTATCGAAGCAATCAAAGAAATGGTGTTGGCCGGGCTGGGATGCAGCATCGTGCCGAAAATGTCGGTGGGTTCTGACGCGCTGGCGTCGGCGTTTCATATCCGGCCACTGAGTCCGACGCTGCACCGAACACTGGCTATTGTCATGCGGCAGGATAAACCGTTGAATAAGGCGTTGCGCCTGGTCCTGGAAAGGCTAAAAAAAGGAAATATATAAAAATAGTTAACCACCTGATAATTTATCAGGCCATTGATATATTTTCGAAATAGCAAAAATAGCGTCGATTATTTTTACTTATCATCCTGGTTGCGGCAATTCACTTCCGCTACCCGGCAGCGTCCAGGAAACATCGCCGGATTTCACGCCCATCATCTGCTGTATTTTCTCGTAAACTTCAGCTGCCGACATGCCGCTATATAAGCCCTGGCTATAATAACCAAACTCGGCATTACCAACTTGCGAACGGGAACCAATCAGATTCGCTTCAGGGGACGTAATACGTTTACCGGTAAATACGTTATAACTTTCGCTTTGACCATCCGGATATTTGACCACGGAAACCAGCACGCCGCCATAAAGCGGGATACCGGTCATACGCAGCGAGCGCTCAACGGAAGGTTCGCTCTGCTGTTTCTGAAGTTTTTCTTTAGTCAGTCGCTCATCCAGCGATTTAGTACGATCGCTCACATCACTGGTATCGCCGGAATTGTTATCCGCAAATTGATTATTTTGCGAATCATTCATTTTTCCGGTTTTAAAGGAACCGGATTTATTTGTTCCAATAGCATCGACGCTGGCGCTGTCTCCAGGACCAGAATTGCTATTGGCGACATAAGTCGGCTGTGTATAAGAAGATGTAATGTTTTGACTCTGAATGCCTGATATGGACACGATGTCACCCCTTTTTATTTTTTAACGATAGCATGCCTCTAAGGGCACTGATTTATTACGACACACCAACACCTGCACACCGAAAAAAAGCAGCATACCCGCCGAAGCGAGTATCAAGCAGGACGGCTCAACAGATTTATGCCGCCCAAAGCTATCAGGAAATAGAAGAGTGGTTTACGAACCACACGGCGCAGTCTCATTTTTCACACCGCATTTTTTGCATCACACTAGCGGAATAGAAAAGACAGACCCACCTCTAAAATATATCGGCCAATTTATTTTTTTATTAATACGAAAAAGGCATAAAAACGTTCATGAAACGACCACCTCAGCAATATTTAGTCATGAGTGTAAAGACAAACCTGACAGTTCCTTAGCATTTCAGCGGCTTGTCATGTTTCCGTCATCTGCCGCTGTTACCTTAACGGCAGCTTATTTTCCCAGAAAGACAAGACAATGAGTGCCTTACCGCCACAGGAACATCGGTTACGCTTCGTTTCCTTCCCAAGTGCACGCGACTTGTGTATCACCACGCCGGATGTATCTCCCACCACTGACAACGCCACCGTATTGCACCTGTTCAGCCGCCACAAGGATCTGGTGAGCCTGCCGGTGGTGGAAGAGGGGCGGCCGTTCGGCCTGATCAACCGCCACAGCTTTCTGTCGCAGATGGCCCGCCCTTATTACCGCGAACTGTATGACCGAAAAAGCTGTATCGCCTTCATGGATAAGACTCCGCTGATCGTCGAAGCCGCCGCCTCGCTGAGCGACGTGGCGGACAAGGCGGTAATCAGCGGCGACCGCTTTCTGGCCGACGGCTTTATTATTACCGAAAACGGCCGCTACCTCGGTATCGGCCTGGGTATCGATCTGTTCCGCATCGTGTCGGACACCCATGTCCGCCAGCATCAGCACATCGTACAAAGTATAGAATATGCCAGCGTGATTCAGGGGGCGATGCTCACGCCGTTCCGGCAGACGCTGGCCGACACGCTGAAAGACTGGTGTCTGGTCTGGGAACCGCGCGACTGCGTCGGGGGCGACTGCTATGCCTTCAGGCGCTATGACCACGGCTGGCTGGCGGTGCTCGCCGACTGCACCGGCCATGGCGTGCCCGGCGCCTTCATGACGCTGATTTTCAACTCGGCGCTGGAACAGGCGCTGACGCAACACCGCCCGGACCAGCCGGGACGACTGCTTGGCGGCATCAATCGCTATATCAAGGACACGCTGGGCCAAAAGAGCGGCTATCCGGGGCAAACCACGGCCTCCGACGACGGCTGCGACGCGCTGGTGGTGTACGTGAATACCGCCGAACAGACTCTCAGCTGGGCCAGCGCCCGTATGACGGCGTTTCTGATCGAGGCGCAAAGCGGCGAGCTGCTGACGCTCGACAGCGACCGCATGGGCGTGGGCTATACCAACACGCCATACGATTACAGCTGGCCGGCCTTTCAGCACCCGCTGTCGCCGCAAGATCTGTTCTTTGCCACCACCGATGGCCTGCTCGATCAGATTGGCGGCGAGCGGCAGATCAAATTCGGCAAACGCCGGCTGCAAAACCTGCTGCAACGCGTCATGGAGTTACCCATGAGCGCGCTGGCAAACCAACTATTACAACACCATCACACCTGGCAGGGAGCTCAGGAAAGACGGGACGATCTTACATTTTGGGGCTTCAGGCACCCGTGAACTTTATCAACCAGGTAAAACCGGAACATGTCCGAAACGAAGTACGCTGAATTTTTTGACCTCACCCAGCAGCAAAATATCGCGCTGTACTACGTGGGGTACTTTTCACAAAACATCATCTGCTCGCTGGCGGAAACGGTGCGGCTGCAGTTGGAAAAAAGCCGGGTGCCGCCCAACGTGCGCCGCAAGCTGTTTTCCAGCTTTGTGGAAATGGTGCAGAACATCATCCATTACTCCGCCTCGGCGCTCACCTCGGAAGAACAGGAAAATGAAATCCGTCGCGGCTCGGTGTGTATCGGCTTTGAGGCGGGAAAATACTTTTTGTTGAGTGCCAACCGGGTGTATCCGGCGGATGCGGAGAAGCTGCGCCAGCGGCTGGAGCCGCTGTGCGCGATGACGCTGGATGAAATCCGGCTTGCCTATAAGGCCTCGCTGCGTGAAGACATTCCGGCTTCCAGCAAAGGCGCGGATATCGGCCTGCTGACCGTGGCCCGCGACGCTAGCGAGCCACTGCAATTCACCTTTCGTAGCGACGCCACCACCGGGCTCTCCACGTTTTATCTGAAGGCGGTGATTTAACCATGACAGACATAATAACAACGGACAATCTCCACATCGCCGGCACAGCCAGTACGCCGACCGTGGATTTTCGCTTTGACACACATCAGCTTTCGTTATCCGGGGAGTCCTACCCGGAAAACGCGGCGGCATTTTACGGCCCTCTGATTGAGCGCCTTCAGCGCTATCTGCAGACTCGTCTTGACAGCGCGACGGCGCAATCAACCCGCATTGACGTGCATGTGTCGCTGCCCTACTTCAACAGCTCCAGCACCAAAATGCTGTTCAGCCTGTTCAATATTCTCGATCAGGCCGCGCAGCAGCAGCTTCCCATCGCGCTGCACTGGTATTACGACCAGGAAGACGACATCGCCGAGGAGTTCGGGCAGGAACTGCATATCGATTTTTCGGCGCTCGAATTCCACCCTCACATTCTGGAGTAACGGCATGAGTAGCTATGAACTGTTCACCCCCGAATATGACATCCTGCTGTCAGCCCGCAACATCGCCGCGCAGGCCGATATGCCGGCGGAGGTGTACCGGGAAAGCCTGATTATGCTGGCGGAACACTATCAACGGCTGGTGCGGGAAACCCACCGCCTGATTACCCGCAGCGACCGCGCGGAACGGGAGCTGACCCGCCTCAATACCCAGTTGCATCAGTTGGCGGTGGAGCTGGAATACAAAGCCACCCATGACCCGCTGACCGATGTCTTCAACCGCAGCGCGATCATCGATCTGGTCGACCATGCGCTGGAGCAGGATCAGGCGGCGCTGATTGTGCTGGATATCGACCATTTCAAGCAGGTCAACGACGCTTACGGCCATCCGACCGGCGATGCGGTGATCTGCTCGCTGATCGCCCGTATCCGCGACGTATTGCAGGGGAAAGGCAGCATTGGCCGCGTCGGCGGCGAGGAGTTCACCATCCTGCTGGATGGCTATACGCTGATGGCGGCGGTAGATGTCGCAGAGCACATCCACGCCAGTTTGAATTACGCCGCGCTGGAGGCGCTGCCTCAGCAAAAGGTGACCGCCAGTTTCGGCGTCAGTTGGGCGCCGCCGCACACCGGATTCGACACGTTGTACGGCACCGCCGACACCGCGCTGTACCAGGCCAAGCATCAGGGCCGCAATCGGGTGGAATATAGACCGATCGACGCTGTCAGTTGAACAACCCGGGCTGCCCAGAGCAATCCGGGCAGTGCGGGGCATTCATCAATCACGGTTTCTCAGTCGCGGTTTCTCAGATCAGCTTTTCTTCACAAATTCAGATTTCAGCTTCATCGCGCCGAAACCGTCGATTTTGCAATCGATATTGTGATCGCCTTCCACCAGACGAATCCCCTTCACGCGGGTGCCGATTTTCAGCGTCGACGAACTGCCTTTGACTTTCAGATCCTTGACGACGGTAACGGTATCGCCGTCCGCCAGCAGGTTACCGTTGGCGTCGCGCACCACCAGCCCTTCTTCCTGCGCGCCGCTGTCGCCCTGCGTCGACCACACGTGCCCGCATTCCGGGCAGTTAAGCATGGCATCATCCTGCCAGGTGTATTCAGACTGACATTTCGGGCAAGCGGGCAACTGTTGCATACAAATCCTCGTTAAAACCAAATAAGTTAAATAAAATTTAAATATATCAATAGATAAAAAATCCTGTGTTTATTATTTTATCGCCTTTTCCCGCACGCCGACAGCAAAAAGAGCCAGACAAATCAATATTCCTCATCCTTTACCATCAAAGCCACTCAATCCATTCACTTTTCTTTTCGTCGTCGCGCAGGCTAAACGGTCACATCGGAACCTGGCTTTTCAATACGCGCCAGCCCGCATAATCGGTTATATTTTGCTTACATCTGTGGAGAAAACTTCAGTTTAATAAAACAATAACTTGGGTACACTGAACGCTTTTCATTACAACTGCCGTCGTGGATAACAACCTGTGGAAACCGCTTCCCCACTTAAAAACCCCACTTTTCTGTGCTTCTGGATCGGACAAATCGCCTCCTCCTTTGCATTTCAGATGCTGGTGGTCGGGATTGGCTGGCAGATGTATGACCTGACCAACAGCGCCCTGAATCTGGGCCTGGTCGGATTGGCCCAGTTTCTGCCGCAGCTGGCGTTGACGCTGGTTGCCGGTCATGCGGTGGATCAGTACAACCGCCGCGTGATTATTCTGTGCTGCCGCCTGCTTATGGCCGCCACCATACTGGTGCTGGTACTGGGCAACGTCACCCATACCATCAGCGCCACCATGATTTACGCCTGCTCCGCGCTGCTGGGCGCCACGCGGGCATTTGAAATGCCGGCCACGCAGGCGCTGCTGCCGAACCTGATCGCGCCCGGTCTGCTGTCCCGCGCCGTAGCGCTGATGGCCTCCGCCCGCGAAGCCACGGTTATCGCCGGCCCGGCGCTCGGTGGCCTGATTTACCTGCTTGGCGCCACCATCCTTTACGCCGCCAGCGTAGCCTGCTTTCTGATTTCGTTTCTGGTGCTGCTCAACCTGCGCTATGAATACAAGGCGCTGGCCCGTACGCCGGTGAGTCTGGAAAGCCTGTTTGGCGGCATGAACTTCATCCGCCGCAATCCGGTGATTCTGGGGTCCATTTCGCTGGATATGTTCGCCGTGCTGCTCGGCGGCGCCACCGCGCTGCTGCCCATCGTCGCCAAGGATATCCTGCACACCGGCCCGTGGGGGCTGGGGCTGCTGCGCTGTGCGCCCGCCCTCGGCGCGGTACTGATGTCTGTCTACCTGAGTCGGCGCCCGCTCACCCGCAACGTCGGTAAAATCATGTTCTCGGCGGTGGCGATGTTCGGCGCGGCCACCATCGCGTTTGGCCTGTCCACCAATCTGTTTCTGTCGCTGTTCGCGCTGCTGTTTCTCGGCGCGTCCGACATGGTCAGCGTGGTGATCCGCTCAACGCTGGTGCAACTGGAAACGCCGGATGACATGCGCGGCCGGGTCAGCGCCGCCAACTCCATTTTCATCGGCACATCCAACCAACTGGGGGAATTCGAGTCCGGCGTGACCGCCGCCTGGCTGGGGGTAGTGCCGGCCATCGTACTGGGCGGCGTCGGCACCTTGCTGGTGGTGGCGTTGTGGATGAAATATTTCCCGACGCTGACCCAGCGTCAGACGCTGGAGGCGGGAGAAAACACGTAGGACCTGCCGATATGAACAACGGGGCGGATTCGCCCCGTTTCTACTGCTCATCGTCCCGTGACGATTAAAATACCTGCACCCGCCACAACTCACGACTGCGCGATGCTTCGGTCATCGGTAGCCGGCCGTGCAGCGTCTGCCAGTTATCGATGATCAGCAGGTCGCCCTGATCCCAGTCATGGGCAATCATGCAGCGCTCATCGTACACCAGCCGGTCAAGCTCTTCGATGAAGGCGCGGCTCTCCTGCCCGGAGACGCCTTCCACCTCGACGGTAAATTTCTGCAATTCGGAGTCGCTGCCTTCCTGATAACGAAACGCCTTTTTGCCGGTTTTCGGGTGCGCATACACCAGCGGATAAGTGCGTGGTTTGCCGCCGAAATAGGTCATGGGGGTGTTATAGGTGATGTGAACGTCTTCCCATTTTTTCACGACGTCCGGGCCGACCATCTCCATCACGATGCGGCCATCCACCACCGTGGTGCTGCCTTCGCCTTTCTTCGGCGGGGTCTTGCAATACAACATGAAGCGCTCTGCGGTAAACCAGGGATTGCCGCCGACCTGTTCGTGATCCAGCCGGATCATGCTCAGGTCCCAGTGTATCGGCGTTTTCTCCAGCGAATGTACGAATCCGCTCGGTTTTTCCTCCGGTTTCACCACATGCACCGCACCGAACTGCCACTGGAAAATCTCGCCGAACGGCTGGCAAAACGTTTCCAGTTGCTCGCTGCGCTCAAACTGCACGCCCTTGATGCACACGAAACCGAACTGAGCGGACAGGAAAGCCAGAAACGCCGGCGACAGCGCCTCAACCCCCAGCCCTTGCGGGTCGTCAATCTTCAGGCCGAACAACGGTTGCTTGAGCAATTCGTAATCGAATTTCCCGGCGCTGGCGTCCTCACTTTCCACATACACCCAGGGGCGCCCCTGATAGGTCACCAGCACGTGGCGATTTTTATCAACGCTGGCATGTCCCAGCAGGGAAACGTTCCCCGACGCCGACAAAACCGGCACGCTGTGCCACGGTTGACGCACGGTGGAGAGGCCGTCGGCAAAACCGAAGGTAAATTTCGGGCCGTCGTTGTCATACTGATGAACCGACAGACGAACCGCATCAGGAAAAGCCCGTTCCACCAGCGCACTCAGGGCCTGACCGCGGTACATCATCTGATAGGCTTTTTCCGCCACGCTGCTCAGGTAGTCTTCATCAGACTGCTGAGGCTGCCGGTTCAGCCGCACATCGTTATACAAATAACTGCAGATTTTATCGTGCGTCGCCGCCAGTTCATCATGATTCCCGACGCGTTTGATAAAGTCAGCGATTCCCTTGTACGGTAATCCGGCCGATTTGATCAACGCTTTACGCGTTTCATCATCCGAGCGCGTTTCCGGGAAGAAATCTCCGAGTTCTTTCCATTCAATATAAGGCGACTGAATCAGCGCTCGTAACTGATGGTTATATTCTTTACGGGTGTGATCCGGCACCTCGACAATATCATTAAAGGTTGTGCCATCGCTCAGAATGGTCACCTGACAGCCGGGTTCATATAACGCCTGAATCGCTTTCGCCAGCGACTCCAGACGATTGATGGAAATCACATCGCCATAATCCGGCAAAATGCCGAACGACTTGTCGACAACATTAGGGGATTTGCAGGGGAAGCCGGGCAGGACAAACCTGACGGGTTCAAAAGCGTGCAGGAAGGCGCTGATTTGTTTTTCCAGCAATACACGCCCCTCCGGCTCAAAACGATCATTCGGCGCCTGAACCAGATAGGATTTTACGATATCGGCTATCTTGCCGATCGTTTCACTCAAATTATCGTGCATAATTCCACTCCATTGATATTGGGTATTTTCCATTGTTTCCACTCACGGGAAAAAACAATGTGTCGAATATTCCTTGCACTCATAACCAATAAACGGGCTCGCCATTTCATACTGAAATCGCGCCGCCAGAAAAATAACAAGACCAGATAAAATATAAAGCCAACGTATTCTTATAGCCTATTGAGATAGGCTCTTAATGATGTCCGGCACCGCCGTCATCATGATGGTGGTTAAAATAAATATTAATCAGAAAACAACTGTATTAATGATTAATGCATTTCCTGCTGTGCGAGACAGCATCCTCTTTATTTCACGCCATTCACCTCGTTAACGCTTTTTCAGCGCGAGACAACAGATTCCTGCCACGCCAGATGCTGACGCAGACAGGTATTCAATTCCGCCACGTCATGACAAATATGGTTCGGCTGCCAGTCGGCCATGTTATCGGCATCGCCATATCCCCACGTCACGTAAGCGACGGCAACGCCGGCAAGGTTTGCCGTTTGCACGTCAATCGACGTATCGCCCACATACAGACACTGTTCGCTCGTCGTCCCCAGCGCGGCCATCACCTGTTGCAAGCCGCTAATATCCGGCTTGAGCGGCCGATCGGGCCGGGCGCCATACAGCAGCGCAAATGTATCTGGCGGAAATAGCGCCTGCACTATTCGGTGGGACAACGCGTCATCCTTATTGGTCAGTACCGCCAGCCGGACGCCCTGTGCTTTTAGCGCCGCAACCAGTTCTTTCACGCCGGCATAGCAGACGGTCTCGTGCAGACAATGCGCCTGATACAGCGCGTGGTAGCGTTGCGACAGCGCCGCCGTATCGCTGATGCCATGATGCCTGGCGGCGGCAGCCAGCATGTTTCCCGACCCGCCGCCGATATGCGCCCTGACAATGAACGCTGGGTCCGGCGTTACGCCTAATCCGCCCAGCGCCTGACGTAATGCAAATGCGATGCCGGGCAAGGTATCGACCAGCGTACCGTCCAGATCGAAAATCGCAGCTTTATTTACCGACATAGGTTACTCCGCGTTCATCTGAGTGCTGACGTCAGTTATTTGAGTACTGACGTAATGAAACGGGCGGCCCGATTTAAAGATCAGCTGATAATGGCGTTCGTCCACATTGCTGCGTTTTTCCAGATAAATGTCAGCGCCCCGTTTTACCGCCACCGAATGCCACGGCGTCCGCCAGCGATCTTTTACCGGAGCCAGTCTGATGCCGATCTTTTTGGAAATGCGGAATTGCGGATGAATCGACAGACGCACCGCCTGCGGGAATTTCTCTTCCAGATGTTTGCTCCAGGCTTCGCTGCGCTGAATTACGCGGTAAGCCGCCACGCGGGCCACTTTCTGAATTTGCGCGTTGCTGACGCCGGTAAATTCATCCATGCCGCCGTAGTCCTCGCACAGAAAACGCGTCACGCCTCTATACATGGAGGCGGCTTCAGGCTCCTCTTTTACCCTGTTCTTCAGCGCCAATAACGACGTACCGTACTGAATCATCAATTCTTCCCGCAGGGAGTCGAGATCCTTGATTCCCGGATAGGTATCAATCAGGTCATACATAAAAAACATGCCCGGATATTTTTTCGTGCAATAGTCGCTGATCACATCCGTATAAGCTTTCACCTGGCGATCGGGGATTCTGACCACATCGGCAAAGACATAACCGTCAGAACAAATACCGATAACGGCGCCAGGCTGGTAAACGCGGCGAATTTCCTGACATAATTCATGCAAATTATCCAGTGCGTAAAGCTCTGCATAATCAGGAAGATGGCTGAGGGTTTTCTTGCGATTCGGTGACTTTCCCGGAAAGGCGGGCAGAATCATGACTATCGGTTGCTGATGGCTGACCGCCTGCATGACGGTATCAAGATGAGGTGCGACTTCATCCTCATAGCGGCAATTTTCCCGGGCGCCCTCCTCTGCCAGACAGCGACGTGCGAATATCTTCTCTATAATCGCCAACGCGATTTCTTTCGCGCCGGTTTCCATCAGAAAATCATCGGCGTCATTCAGCCGACTTTCCTTTCTCTGAATGTTCATCTGAATAACCTTTATATATGCTTTATACCCGTCATATATCCGATGACGGGTATCGCGGCGGCGTTATGTTCCCCATTCACTGATTGTCGTGAGCGGATGGGCTTTCACTTGCTTCTCATTTTCCTGCAACCTGAATTATTTAGGGTATAGCACTATCACTAATCAAGTTATTTGATTAATAACCCGGTTGTTTTTTCAAAAAATGAGGACATGAAAAACGGCTTATCTGCGGAAATTTCGCAGTGAGCTTAAGTTGATATTTTTAGGTCGTCAATAGAACTTATTGAATATGAAATTCATCTTTTTTGAATAATGGCAATCTCTCTATTGCAAATCATTTACACGCGAAATTTATAATAAAATAATCAATAGAGTTAAAATATGTCTATTCATTTCCAAAAAAGATGCACGCGATCGATAACAACACCATACCCTTAACAAGGAAATAATAAGAAAACAATTTCCATCCCGTCGCTCTATCCGCATACTTATCCTGCGACTAAATCGATTCATTAGCGAAGAGAAAATTCGCCCAAATCCTGTCATCATGAAAATAGCTAATGATTGATCGCCAGACAAACGGCTGTTTTTCATCACACCATCGGCATGGATATATTTAACACGTTTATTGTCGCCTTTATTTCCCGCTAATTACCCGATGATGACTGGCTACTCATCATCAGGCTTATAGGGTGTGATTTCCTTTTCCGTATACAGAACATTGTTCGGATATCACGCGCAGTGAAAATTATTCATTTCATATGATGCTAATCATTTCCAGTGAATTTAATATTCTATCGCCACACATTTGTAACAATTTATTTACCGTCATCGAGCTATGACTCAGGGACTTGCGGTAACGAGCCGCTCGCCATAGGCGAAAGCGTCAGGATAGAATTAGCGAATCGATGATGAAGGGAAGAGTGGGATGAAAAAGGGGTATCGCAATATTATTCTGCTGTTCATCGGGCAAGGGTTAACCGGCTCCATCATCTCTCTATTGACGTTAACCTCCACGCTGGCGGGCCAAAGCCTGTCTCCGGTTCCTTATCTCGCCACCTTACCCGTCACCGCCACCGTATGCGGTTCCACGCTGATGGTCTATTTCGTCTCTTCGCTGATGAGCCGCTATGGCAGAAGAACGGCATTTTTGATCGGCGGACTTATTGGGCTTATCGGCAGCGTACTGGCCGCGATTGCGCTGTATTACCGCTCTTTTACTTTATTTACTGTGTCCACGCTGATTTTGGGAGGCGCCACGGTATTCAACCAGTACTATCGTTTTGCCGCCGCCGAAGTGTCGGACAATGACGCCAGGAATAAAAAAGCGACGTCGCTGGTGATTGGCAGCGGCGTTATCGGCGGATTTTTAGGCCCATTCGTCGCCGGACACGGCATCATGATGTTTGACCGCTACCCGTACCTGGGCGCCTTTCTTATCGCCGCCGTCATTTTTTTACTGGTGCTGGCGACGCAAAACTTTATCAATCTGCCGCATACCGCCCCCTCGCCCGCCATGCGGAACGACGCGCCGGATAACGCGCATTATTCGGCGGCGTTGCGCTCACCGGCCTTCATGACGGGCACCGTCAGTTGCGCGGTGGGATTCGCCATCATGACCCTGATCATGAATTCGACGCCGCTGGCGATGTCTCACCACCATTTCGATATCCGTGCGAGCGCAACGGTACTGCAATGGCATTTCTTTGCCATGTACGCGCCGGCGCTGTGCTTACCGTTGTTGATGAATATCCTGAGCACGCCGGTGACGATCGTTGTCGGCGCCCTGTTTTTCATCGCCGGCACCGGCACCGCGTTAATCAATACGGACATGACCGGCTACGTCCTCTCGTTGATTCTGGTGGGACTCGGCTGGTCTTTTATGTTCAGCGGCGGCACGTTCCTGATTAACAGCATAAAAGAGAACGCGATCAAACATAGACTACAGGGCATCAACTCACTGGCGACCTATTCCTTCAACCTGGTGGCGGCGTTGGGCGCCGGGCTGTTCATGAGCGGTGAAGGCGGCTGGCGCGTGGTGAATATCGTCTCGCTGGCGATCATGGCGTTCTTCGTGCTCTATTTCTGTCTGAGTCGCAAACGCAGGGGCGACGCGAGATAGCGTGACGCGTTCGAATCCCCCGCACGCGTCGCTACACGCGCCAGGGAACTGGCACCAATAACGCTTTTAGTATTTCAACGAACCGTTCCATACGGGCCGCGCGCCCGGCCCGTGGCCCAAGCAGAGCGACAACATCCGCGTTCGGCAGACGCCAGTCAGGCATCACTTCGACCAGGCGCCCGGCTTTCAGATCGTCGGCGATCGCCCACTCGGAGCGCTGAATCAGGCAAAGCCCGGCGACGGCCCAATTCCTGACCACCTCGCCGTCATTACTGGTGAAAACGGGCCTGATACGCACGGTCTTCGTCTCGCCATCGTTACGGCGGGCGAATCCCCACAGCGACGCATCCGCCCGGTCTTCCCGCAGCACGCCGCATACATGGCGGGGAAGATCCATCGGATGCTCGGGCATTCCGTGTTGCGCCAGATAGTCAGGCGCGGCGCACAGAATACGGCGGTTAGGCGCCAGCGGCCGCAGCGCCAGGCTGGAGTCGGTCAACGGGCCGACATGAATCAATACATCCCAGTCATCGATATCCAGCGTCCCAATCGGCGCATCCGACAGCATCAGCGAGGGTTCGATGGTCGGAAATTGCCGACACATGCGCGTTACCGCCTCCGCCACATAGGCTCGCCCAAACCCCAGCGGCGCCAGTACTCTCAACGGGCCGATCACCTCGTTTCGCCGCTCGGCAAGCAAGGCCGCGATCCCCTCGATTTGATCCAACACATCGGCCCCCTTCTCCGCCAGCAAGGCGCCTTCCGCCGTCAGGTGGTAGCGATGGCTGGAGCGATCGACGAGCTGAACCCCCAGACGCTGTTCGAGCGCCTGCAGGCGTTGCGTCACGGCAGGCGCCGTCACATCAAGCGCTCGCGCCGCCGCAGCCAGCGAAGGGGCGCTGGCAAGAACGGAAAAGAAATGCAGGTCCCGGGAGGTGATCATTAATGTCAGTCTTAACAACAGATGCAGTTTTGGTAAATTCCATTCTAAATGGCGACAGGGTAAAAATCTCATACCGACAGAGCAAAATGAGAACTACACCATGACACTGACCGATCGGCTATCGACTTTACCTACCCCCTCGCTGGTACTCGACGAAAAAATCATGCTGACCAACATCGCACGCCTGCGCGATCGCCCGGAGCTTGCCGGCATTACCTTACGCCCGCACCTGAAAACGGCAAAATCGGAGGAGGTCGCCCGCCGGTTGCTCACCGACGGCACCGGACCGGCGACCGTTTCAACGTTACGTGAGGCGGAGGTGTTTTTCGAATCCGGCATCAGGGACATCCTGTACGCGGTGGGCATTGCACCGCAGAAGCTGCCTCGCGTCGTACAGTTGATTAAAGCCGGCTGTGACCTGACCGTACTGCTGGACTCTATCGAGCAGGCGCAGGCGGTTGTCGATGCGTCGCGCGCATCCGGCATCCAGATCCCGGCGCTGCTGGAGGTCGACAGCGACGGCCACCGCAGCGGTTTGCCGCCGGCATCGCCGGCGCTTATCGAGATCGGTCGCGTGCTGCACGACGGCGGCGGATTGCTGCGGGGCGTACTGACGCATGCGGGAGAGAGCTACGGCGTAGCCGGCGCCGGCGCCCACGCGGCGTTTGCCGAACAGGAACGTAGCGCGGCGGTGACCGCGGCTGACAACCTGCGGCAGGCCGGCTTGCCCTGCCCCATCGTCAGCGTCGGTTCAACGCCCACCGCGCACGCCGCCCGCAATCTGGCTGGCGTGACCGAAGTGCGGGCCGGCGTCTACGTCTTCTTCGATCTGGTGATGGCCGGGATCGGCGTGTGCCGCACCGATGATATCGCCTTGTCCGTGCTGACCACCGTCATCGGTCATCAGGCCGCGCGCGGCTGGATCATGGTGGACGCCGGCTGGATGGCGCTCTCGCGCGATCGCGGCACCGCCAATCAGGCGATCGATCAGGGGTACGGCCTCGTCTGCGATGACCACGGAAAGATCATCCCCGATCTTATCGTCACCGCGGCCAATCAGGAACACGGCATCATTGCACTGCGCCCCGGCAGCGACGGACCGTTACCGGATCTGCCGGTCGGCACGCGGCTGCGTATTCTGCCGAATCACGCCTGCGCTACGGCAGGCCAGTTCGACGCCTATCATGTTATTCCTGCGCAAGCGGACGCGCCGCTGTCGCAATGGTCACGTTTCGGTGGATGGTGAGGTAAGCATCATGTTTTTAATCAATGAGAAAGACAGTGCAGCATTGGCCAGCCACGCGATGGCCTATGATGCGGTGCGCGCCGCGCTGATCGATGCGGTACACCCTGCCACCGCCAACTTCCCCGTCGTCCACGGTCATGGCTCCGACCCCGGCAACCGGTTTACCGTGAAGTCAGGCGCCACACCGGAACTGGCGGGGCTGAAAGTAGGTTCTTATTGGCCGGGAAACCTCGCCGGCGGGCTACCGTGCCACAACTCAATCATCTTCCTTTTCGACCAGTCGCGAGGCGTTATCGACTCAGCGGTAGAAGCTGGAACCCTGAATGCCTATCGCACCGCGGCCGCCGATGCGGTGGCTACCGATGCGCTGGCGCGCGCCGACGCCTCGGTACTGGCGGTTTTCGGCACCGGCCATCAGGCGCGTTACGAGGTCGGGGCGGTGGCGCGCATTCGCCCGATCAAGGAGATTCTGGTTGTCGGGCGTACTGAAGCCGCCACCCAAAACATGGTGGAGGCCCTGCGCGCCAACGCGCTGCCGGCGCGGGCATGTCAGGCACAAGCGGCCTGTCGGGCGGCGGACATCATCATCGCCGCCACCACCGCCAGAGCGCCGCTCTTTGATGCCGCCTGGGTCCGCCCCGGCACGCACGTCTCCTCAATGGGCTCGGACGCCGTCGGCAAACAGGAACTGCCGGTCGAACTACTGATGGCCGGCCGGTTATTCTGCGATCTTCCGGCGCAGTCTCGCCGCATTGGTGAATTCCAGCACGCCGACGAGGATAAGGCCGTTTTCGCCATTGGCGATGTGCTTTCCGGCAGCGTCACCGGCCGCGAAGCGGCCTCGGACATCACCGTTTTCGACAGTTCGGGCCTGGCGATTCAGGACCTGTATGTAGCCAAAGCCGTGATTGACGCCTGGCGACGTCAGCACGCTTAAGCCGCTATACACGTCAAACCAGACACGACATATCAAACCGGATGCCGTCCCATCGGGCATCCGGTTTGACGGTCGGCAAAACACCGCGACAAATAACCGTCGGCTCCCCCCTGATTCCACACCGCCCGGCGGGCAGATATGTACCGCCGATTTCACCTGCGGGCTGGGGCGGTATCTGCAAATAAAAAGCCTGGTCGCGATATCAGAATATTATTTAATAAAAATAACGGGCGTTAAGGACAAGAGTAGCGACAGCCGCCAACACATATTGAATGAGTAATATACCATCGCAACTATATCACATATAAATATTCATCTAATTAATAGCAAGCAAATATCCACATATGTATTTAGTTACGTACCTATAATCCCCAAACCACCAAGATCATTTTTTAATCACCGCGACATTAATGGAGAAGTTTCATTTTAATTACCAATTAAATTCATTGGTAACCATTATGGCAAACCAAGGGATTAATCTCTGCTTTCATGTTAAAAAAAAGATATAAACACCTAATTAACCATACAAAAACTAAGTGAACAGAGTTTTATCTCAAATTACAATACATTTTTTAACATTATTGACACAATTATTTATAGCCAATAATATTTGTCACGCGGAATAAACACATTCTGCTTAATTCAAAAAACTCAATGTGAAACTATAAGGAAATTAATATGGATAAGGCTCAAGAATTAGAGTTGGCTGTTGCTGAACTGAATGCAGAAAATACCGAAGCTGAAAATGAAATTCTGCTGGATGTAACCTGCATGGTTTCGAATAAAGAGTGGCAAGAGTAAGAAAAAGTGGCCGCGATGCGGCCACCTTTCCTTAATCTATCCATCTTAAAGCAAACATCAAAACCATATTTTACTTTTCAGTAATCGAAAGGTATTTTTTTATGAGCAACATAGTCGATGGAATTGACAGTATCCGTTCAATATCGATAGATGAATTGAAAGACAGCGACGGTTTTCTTTTGATTGATGTAAGAGAGAGCCATGAATTTCTTGATGGTACTATTCCCAAAGCACTTACTATCGGACGTGGTTTTTTAGAAATAGAGCTAAAGAAAAGAAAAATAGAATTAGATAAACCTATAGTCCTCTTTTGTGCAAGTGGCTTACGCTCCAGGTATGCTGCATTAAATTTAATGCTACTTAATTATTCGAATATCTACTCCCTTCAGGGTGGATTTGAAGCATGGAAAGCTCAGGGGAATCAGATTGAATACCCGCAGAGCCTTAGCGAAAATGATAAAAAGCGTTATGCAAGACATCTGTCGCTACAAGACATCGGTTCCGATGGCCAGTTAAAAATTATGCAAGCGAAAGTACTGGTTGTTGGTGCCGGAGGACTTGGCTCATCATGCCTGTTGTATCTCGCAGCCGCCGGCGTTGGTGAAATTGCCATCATCGATCATGACATTGTCGATCTGAGCAATTTGCAACGGCAGGTCATTCATAACGAAAACATGCTGAAAAAGAAAAAAGTTGATTCTGCATTCCATACACTACGGGCACTCAACTCGGAGATCACCGTTAATACTATTGATGAGCGAGTAACGCCAGAAAATATTGATGCATTAGTAGACGGTTACGACGTCATCGTAGATTGTACCGACAACTTTAAAGCCCGGTACATTATTAACGATTCCGCTGTCGCGGCAGGAAAACCCGTCGTCTCCGCGGCCGTATTCCGTTTTTCCGGACAAGTCATGACACGCTCTAATAATCAGGCGCCTTGTTACCGCTGTGTCTATCCGGAAGCCCCTCCAGCAGAATTAGCGCCATCCTGCACAGAAAATGGCGTTATTGGTGTTATCCCTGGAATGCTCGGGATCTATCAGGCAAATGAAGTACTAAAGATTATTCTTGGGATTGGCGACTGTTTAAATGGAAAACTATTAAAAATAGACATGCTCAACAATCAGCATCAGTTACTAACCACGAAAAAACGCCCTGGATGTCAATGCCATAATAATTAATGGAACTGTATGACGATGATTGAGATATCGCTGCCAGAATCAATAAAAAGCACAAGTAAGATAACAACAGACGCTAAAAATCTTAATGATATTTTACTTGAAATCAGGAGTATGAATCCTGATGCATTTAAATTAATAGCCGTAGAAAAAAATGAAAGCTGCAAGTTAAAACCTTTCATTACCCTTTTTATTAACAATACGATGTCAGTTGATAGTAACCCAATCCTAACCGATGGTGATCATTTGACATTCGAAGTAGCTATTTCGGGAGGTTAATCTTGGACGCGAAAAAGTTACAGAAAGCGTATGTATCGATGCTATATAGCAACAACTATCAGATAAGCGGTGCAGATACCGAGTATCAGTACCTTGCCCAAACGATGGACAGCGAAAGACTGATCGTTGAACGCGCCGCCAGGCAGCGAAATTTGCGTACCGTGCTTTATTCAGACATGCACTTTTCCCCGCGTTTTTTTAGCAAAGAGCAGTTTCTTACCCTGGTAATAGCCTATTGTGAGTCAGACAGTTTCTGGAACTGGAACAGCAGGACGCTTATTGAAAGCTTTTGCTCATTTGTCGTCGAAAAATCCGACCTGACTGAAGAAGAGAAAACCATATTTCTGATTGATGGCATTTATTCTGGCATCTCAACAAACTCGGGAAACTCACCGTGGGAATCGAAAATAAGTCATGTTGCCGAAAAGTCGACAACTGAAGAGATTATTCTCGACAGATATTTTTCATTATCACTGTTGAACAAAGCGGATCATCTCTCAGATGTCACATTCGAGAATAAAACAGCATGTTTACGCTTACACAATGAAAATGGGAAAGTAGCGATTTCACTTAAGGAAACAGCATGAGCTCACTTGTAGGATTAGGGATTGATTACACTCACAGCTATGGTCATAAATTAAGTGAACTATTGAAATTATCCCAAAACGGAATCAGCCATCTGTCAGTCGTCGCTATTCCAGATCTCGCTGTCGCTAAAACATTTCGTCAGACTTTTATTGACTATCCAATCATACACCATTTTTCAGGCATGGAGCCTGCGGGAATTGATGGATTACGGCCTGATGTACTGGAGCGTCAAAGCAACATCAGTGATGTACTGCAAGCGGCATGGTGCCTGGAAGATATCGGCATCTGGAATGTTGGCCCTTATAATCTACCCTATTTCGCCGCACCGGTGCTCTGCGAATCAGTCCTTGCAATGACAATCGAGGGTGTAAAACGTATTCAGCAAGTCTCCCGCATTCCGTTCTGTGCTGAAATTCCCTCGTTCAGTATTGCCGCGGGCGACATGACGCTGGGTGAATTTTTTCATCGTCTGGTTGATGCTACTCAATGCGGTGTTGTGTTGGATATTAGCCATGTATTTTCTTATGCGATCTATTATGGTCTGAAACCGGAAGATGTCCTGAATAGTCTGCCACTTTCAGCCGTTAATGAGATTCATATTGCAGGAGGTAGCGTTCATCCCAAGCATCATTGGCGATATCGTGACACGCACTCAGAAAAAATTGTTGCTGAGGTGTTTCCTCTGCTAGAACAAGCCATTACGCAATGCACCGACCTTAAAGCCATTACCTATGAGCTAGGGGTAGGTATCTCAACTGAAGTGATCGTGACAGATTTGGAAAATATAGAAAACGCCTGTCAGAGGATGAATTTCACTCCTTCATTCTGACTTAAAAAAATAAATATAATAGTACTGGTTAATAAGGCAATGTATGGATACTAACAACACGACTATCCTGCTATTTGATAGTGCAAGAAAAAACGAGATCGTAAGGCTGGCGGAAATATCAAATGTAGAAACACTACATCCACATACGGTTAAAATCTCCAGTTTGCTGGCCAGCGATCTTTTTTCTTGCTCAGGAGAAGACTTTTCACGCGTTGTTTCCGCCAGTTACCTTGATGCCTTATCCCAAGGCTATGATAGCGTGAGAAAGCGTGTCGCCAAACAATTTGGCAACTGTCATATTGAAGCGCATGCTTATTCTTCCGCTGAAAATGAATCTTCTCATTCGCTGCATGCGGCGTTATCTCACTTTTCCGACGAAATTGAAAAGCCTTACATATTGGCATCGGTAGGTCATGATTTCGGCCGCCAGCGTTTTCCAGGCTCTTCGGCGGAAGCAATCGGCGTTGCACTGTTATTAAAAAACAACACCACTCCAGGAAAAACGCCAGCAGGTAATGGCAATATAGAATTTATCGTTAGGGAATTTGACTATCCAACACGTAATAATACTGGTGCGTCAGACTCCATCAAAGGCACTTCCGCCGCCGTAGTTTACCTCGCAGGGCTGGCAGCCAACCTACGCGACTTTCTTATAAAATCGGGGCATCCTCACGATCGCCTTGCGCTGCACGCCGGTATGATCTACCTGGGTGAGGCTTATCAGGGATTGTACTTATTTGAAAATAAGCCACTTCCACAACCAATGCCACAGTGTTGGGATCTCAATGTCGAAAGATCGACGCGGGTGGAAACCGCACTCACATTGCCATCAACAGACACCGGAGTGAAAATCAGCCTGGTCGCCAGTTTTCAGGGAAGCATCGCACGCACAACCCGGTTGACGGCAATAGTCGATGGTCAGAAAATCATTGGGGAAAACGGAACACTGCTAATCTCTACCGAGCGGCTAAGTCATACCGGCGAGCATACGATAGGGTTACAAGCAGAAGGGCTGTTCGATCGGATCACCTTCGCCTCTCAGGCGACCATAGCCACAAATATAACGTCGTCACTCCCTCTGATTAAACCTGATGATGATGTCATTGTCGGCATTTCCGCCAGTCATGATGCGTCGGCATGCCTGATGGTCAACGGAAAAATTCGTTATGGTATTCAACTGGAACGCCTTACGCGGATTAAACATGATGGCCGGAGTATTCTCGACAGTACCCTGGCCGTGAATTACTGCCTTTCAGCAGCAGGCCTTACTTATAATGATGTGAACTGCTTTGCCTATAATATTCAGGCTGCCACACCGGAGTATGTCGGCCTTAATCAGCCGATCCACGCCGCAGATTTCACCCTGTTTGATCCGTTTTCCGCCAAAGCCGTCTTTGCCAGCCATCATCTGTGTCATGCCTTTGCAGCCTGGTCTGGTTCGAAATTTAACCAGGGTAATGTACTGGTCGTTGATGGTTCAGGCGGAACCGTCGTGGGCCGGGAAGATCTTTTATGCAGTGGCGAAGAATTTGCCGCCTACCTGAATGCAGGTCTAAACGGAATTAAGCCGTTGTTGCATGTCGTGTCGCATTATTCTTTTGATCAGCAGGGCTATCAACTAGTAAACCGGGAATACAGCCCGTCGTTTAATATCAGAAATGGCAGTTTTTCCCTTGGAGAGGCCTATGCTTCCGTGAGCCAGTTCGTATTTAATTCCTGGCAAGCCTCCGGTAAATTGATGGGATTAGCGCCGTACGGCACGCCTGAGTATGCTAATGAAATCGCTGTTGAAACACCGTCAGGCCTATCGTATGGCTATTTGTGGAAGCAAAAATTTACTGAAAAGAAATCCAATCCTATGGATTACGCCAACCTGGCGGCTTCGGTGCAAACAGTATTAGAACAAGGAATATTTTCCCGCCTGGAGCGTTACCAGATTACGAATAATACGCCGCTGGTCATGACCGGCGGTGTGGCGTTAAATTCCGTCGTCAACTTCAAGGTTCGCAACCAGCTTAAATTAAAAGACTTCTATCTATTTCCCGCGCAACATGATGCCGGTATCTCCATCGGAGCGGCCAGCGCCGCCTATTACAAAAGGCATGGAAAAACCCTGAATGATGCCTTTAGCCATGACTATCTGGGCAAAGTTTATCATCACCGGGATATTGCTTTTGCCGCCAACCGCTTTGCCGACAGAATAACCATCACCGCCATTGACACTGCCGCGCTGGCGGGGCGATTAAACGCCGGACAAGTCATCGGGTATTTTTCCTGCAGTAAAGGTTCTGAATTTGGTCCGCGCGCATTAGGCGCTCGCTCATTACTGGCAAGTCCATGTTCAATGGACACCTGGAAATTCATCAACAAGTGGGTGAAATTCCGTGAAGACTTCCGCCCCTTTGCCCCAATGGTCGCCGCCGAACATCTTAGCCAGTACTTTGACGGGGATGGTGAACATAAATACATGCTCGAAGTTCTGCCGGTTAAAAAAGCATACCGAGATAAACTCGCAGCAATCACCCATGTCGATGGTACTGCACGGGTACAAACGGTCTCGGAGCATGACAATGCCGAAATCCACGCGTTGTTGAATGCCTTTGGCGAACGCTCTGGATTTCCTGTTTTGCTGAATACCTCATTCAATGTCCGCGGACAACCGATCGTTGAAGAGCCACAGCAGGCAATAGAAATGCTGCTTTCAACGCATATCGATGCCGTGGTATTTGGCGGCTATATCGTTGAACTACGCGAGTGGGAATTGGATGAACAAAACCTGCCGGGATTGTTACGTCTTAGCCCCGGCTGCAAGCTGCACAGCGCGCTGGAAAAAAATGAAGCAAAGTACTGGCTTACTCATGACTATCAGGGAACGTCGCAATCAATCAGCGCCCAACTTTATCATTCGCTAACGGAACTGCTCAGACTCCATTGCCTGGCTGATGCGCAGAAAGCCTATGCTGAACTTCCTTTAACGCTCAGAAAGCAGATAAATAAATATATTCAGTTGAAATGCCTGACTCTTGCCTATGATTTTTCGGCCGGGAGGAATGAACCTTGAAAACGGCAACGCATCCCGGCTTAAGGCGTTATACCGAGAAAGAAGTGCTGGCGCTGGCGCTACCGCTGCGCAAGCGTTTAGGTATTTCAAGACTCACTTCAGTCGGCGAGTTTATTAATCTTCCTGGGGTATCCATCGTCAATGCAGTGAGAACGGAGATAAAAAAAGGCCAGATATCATCCACACAGGGGAAAGGTCGTAGTTTAATCGCTGCGACCTGCAGCGCGCTGATGGAAGCGTATGAACGGCACTGTGCTTGCTGGTGCGAGCATGCCATTTTTCACCATCAGGCAACCAGGGACGATAAAAAGACACTGCAACGATTAGGTTTCACTCCGGAATGTGATATTCAGCAATGGATAAACGGATATGAGTGGCATACGGGTCGCGAGCTGCGCCTCCCGGCTATTGAAGTACAATTTCCATATCATGGTTCCGACAGGCATAGCTCTAATATACAAGCACATACTTCCGGACTGGCTTGCGGCGGCAGTCTGGAGGAAGCGATCTGTTTTGCGATCATGGAGTCGATTGAACGTAATACGACATCCTTGTTTTACAAACACTGCCTGTCCAAAATCTGCGCTGACTTCGTTGATCTCTCGACCATTTCCAGAGCATCGACCATGACGTTGTGGGAACATCTTAACGATAAAGGGTACGAAAGTTTCGCGTTGCGCATACACGGTCCCTTACCCACTTACTACGTTGCTCTGTATGATCCCGTCAGTATGGGGCCAAAGTTTATGATTGCTGGTTCTGCGTCGGGTTTTACCGAATCTGACGCGCTGGATGCCGCAATGATGGAAGCTATTCAGGGGCTGGTGGTGAGTCTGCAAGCCTCCCGGGAAGATTTAAGCCGGCAGGAGAAAAAGTACCGCTCACAATCCTTCTTTGAAACATCGAAATTTAGCAAATTGAAGGCGTTATTCCACAAACATTATGCCAACGTGGCGATGCCGTCATCAGAGCAATCACCTTCAGAACCATCTCCTTCAGAACAGTCTCCCCAAACGCTGACAGCTGCGACGCAATTTCTTGCGAAGGTTCTCGAAAAGCAAGAGATAGAGGATGTTTATATTGTGGACTTATCGCTGCACGATCTACCTTTTCATACGGTTAAAGCCGTTATTCCTGGCCTGTATGACTGGCATGTTAATCCGGGCCGGGTGGGATAATTATGCTTTTTTCACCTAAACGTAAACCGATCGTATTTGGTGGTCCGTCAGTTTCAACGATTAAACAGCGTGACGATATTATTGAATATCGCCCACCGATTCAGGGTGGAGAGCTGGCAGCATTAACAGGTAGCGGTCGCCCAGTATTAATCGTTGATGGTTTATTTGGCACGAAAATGTCTGTAACCGTGGTTGAATGTCTGGAATTTATTCAGGCCGGAGGGTTGTTGCTGGGCTGTTCCAGCATGGGAGCACTGCGCGCTGCCGATTGTTATACTGCTGGGATGGTAGGAGTGGGACAGATTTTTCAGGGATACATTATGGGTTATTACCATTCTGACGCAGATGTAGCATTACGTTATCATTCCGGAAGTTATGAAGAGATAACGCTCTCATGGGTGCATATAGACCATATTACGCGTCATCTCGTCATGCAAAAGCAATTTTCCTCACTCACCGCCCGACTTATTTTAGCGAAGGTTCGTTCTATTAGTTGGTATGAACGTTATATTGATCGAGTAGTAGAAATCATTCGTTCTTTTTCACCACAGATCAAAGACAGTGAATTAAGAGCACTATTTAGTGATGATGCTTTGCATCCTAAAAAGAATGATGCGCAACTGGCGATTAACTATCTGACTCAATTTTATCTGGCAAGGCGTGAGCAATAAAAAATGAAAAATAGTAATTGGTTAAAAAGCATCGGCTATCTGGATAGCACCTTCCGCGCGATGCAATCGACATCAAATCAGTTAAGCCATCTTTTGGTCGGCGCTTTAGGCGGGATGTTTAATTCCGCGGTGTCGCTACGCGTTTCTATCGCATTTTATTCATCAATCCTCCTCGAAGTGCCATCGGGTTTACTCGCCGACAAGCTGGGGCATTTTAGAAGCGTTGCTTTGGGTAGCCATTTTACCGCATCGGCTCTGCTCACACTTTTTTTCTCACTGACAAGCACCCACGATGCCGGCTTGCAAATATCACTGCTGATCCTCAGCTCATTTCTCAGCGCTATCGGTATGAGCCTGATTTCGGGGGCCTATCAGGCAATGCTGCAAGACATGATAGACAACCAAATCATTAAGCATGGTGAGGAAAGTGGGTTGCGCACCAAAGCACTTCTGCTTTCGCAACGATACGGCAAGGAGATTGTGTCGATTGTCCCGATCATCTTTCTGCTCATTTTGCTCGTCATGTATCGAACTATCGGGTATGCAGAAGCGATGCTGTTTATCCCGGCAATTATGTTTATTATTTTAGGTATCTGGCTATGGCGCTATCCGCAAAGAAATAGTGCACAAGAAACTGACACTGAAAATAACCAGAAAGCCGGTGATAAAAACACGCTTAAAAATTTTATTTCTTGTCTCAGAGCGATGACCCGAGATCAGTTGGTCATGCTGATTAAAATTTCGTTGATAATTGTTTTACTTAACTTCTCAATGGTCCATGTTCATACCTACCTGATGGTGGCGGAGTTTAGGGAATACAATATCATGGACATCAGCATTATTTATCTTATCCCTTTATTCCTGTTTATTGCCTCCTTTGACGCCGCCCACTATGTTAAGGGTGTCATTGTGCCACGTGCCGCAGCGAAGTTTGATGATAAATCGCTGGTTATGCTGTCCTTTGGCAGCCTCGCATTATTATCTGCCGGTTGTTATTTCCTCTATATCTATTGCGATGGCATATTTGCACTTATTTTATATGTTTTATTTTTCCGGGCATGCGTAACAATGGGACAGGACGTCGCCATCAGTAATTTACTGGCTCGCCTTCCTGAAGAGATCCGGGCGTTCACCCTTAGTCTGGTGATGAGCTCTGTGATTGTTTTATACGGGGCTTACTCTGTCTATTTAACATTTATCGGTATTGGCGCAGAGCCCGCACAGAATGTTTTGATAGAAATCCTTATAATTGCTTTAATTGGCGGAATCTTCTCGCTTTCGTTAAAAATAGTACCGTTGAATGAACCTGATGGTTCTGAACTACAACCGTCAAATTAATGATCAGACCGGAAAAAGAAACATGAGCACAGAAAAAACAACATTATTCTCCACTGCAAGGACCGATGTTTACTGCCTTACAGAGGATTTTTCCGAGCAACTTCAACTTTTCTTAGTCGAGAACAGGGATAATTTTGCACCATTTGAACCATTGCGTTCTGAAGATTACTTCTCGCTCGACAGCATCAGGCAGCGCATTGCCGATTCTCAGCCTGATTTTAAAGCGAAAAAATGCCTATTGCTTGTTTTCACCCTCAAAGGAGAAGATAAGATCATTGGGAGCATTAACTTTACCAACTTTGTTTATGGTGTATTCCAGGCTGGTTATTTAGGCTTCTCAATCGATAAATCATACCAGGGAAAAGGGTTGATGCATGAAGCTTTGGAAAGTTCAATCGCCTACGTCCATGAAAATTATGGCTTGCATCGTATTATGGCTAACCACCTCCCTGACAATACGCGTAGCCAAAATATATTAGCAAGATTGGGGTTTGTGAGAGAAGGGTTTGCTAAATCCTATTTGAAAATAAATGGAATATGGCAGGACCACGTCCTGAACTCATACATAACCCCTGAAAAACAAGAAGGATAAATAACATGGACAAGAGCGAAATCAATCTATATCTCAAGAAATCATTTGCTGACATCACTACACAGCTATCTGATATTTATGGCCTTGATTCGACAGGACGATTATCCGATTTTCTGGCCGGCATGTTGGGTGAGTCTCATAGTAAACCATCACATCCGCTGCAAAAGCCACGTTTGCTGTTTTTCCCCGGTCTTAGCAACGGCCCGTGGATTGATGAAAGCTCAAGTGAAGCGACTGCGCATGTTGCTAAACTATTGACTGAAAACTTTCATGCGATTAAAGAGGAATTCACCGCCGCAACCGGTCAATTGAAAGAATATTCATCCAGTAATCTGTTTAAAAATCTTTCAGAAAAAGACTGGTCATCCATTTCACTTTGGAGCCGTGGTAAATTCAGTGAAAAAATAGTTCACTTCCCTCACTTAGAAAAATTAATCGGTAGATTTGAAGACATTCTTTTTCCGTGGCGAGGAGAAGTCACTTTTATGCGATTAAAAGCCGGAGCCTGGCTTCCTGAACATTATGACTGGACTAATGCGCAAATAACCTGCCACTTTGGTATTAATATCCCTGAGGATTGCGGCCTAATCGTTGCGGGAGAAGAACGATGCTGGGAAGAAGGGAAGTCCATTTTTTTCGATCATAGTTTCCTTCATAACGTTTACAACCATTCTGCTCGTGATCGTGACATTTTGCTGATTAATCTTTTACATCCAGAGCTCACTGATGCGGAAGTTCATGGAATTAAGTTATTAGGCCCGGTTCTGGCAAAAATCAGCGACGCCCCCCGGTAAACGAGACCATCATCTTTCCTCCAGAATGAGCGGTCTGGGGTGTTCGGCACTATTCAGCAGGTGACAATCAACAAGTGACAATCAGCAGGTGACAAATGGCGGCTTAACCGCACCACCGGCCCAACCGACCAGACGCTACATCCCCGCCATTCAGCGGGGAAAGCAAGATGCCTCAGCGTCCTACTGCGCCGGACGGCCGTAATAGGCGGTGAAACTGGCTTTAGCCAGCGTATTACCGTTAATCATGTAGCCGCCGAGCGCCGGGCTGGCGTCTTTAGGGACATCCAGCGTTTTGGTCTTCAGCGCGTAAACGGTGAAGATGTAGCGGTGCGGTTTGTCACCCGCCGGCGGACATACGCCGCCCCAGGCCTCCACGCCGTAATCGATACGCACCTGACGCGCACCGGCAGGCAGGCGTTTGCCGCCGATTTCGCCGGCGTTGGCGGCAAGACTATTCACATTCGCCGGAATATTGATCACCATCCAGTGCCACCAGCCGGAGCCGGTCGGCGCATCCGGATCATAAACGGTGACGGCGAAGCTCTGAGTCCCTGCCGGCGCGCCGCGCCAGTTTAACGCGGGAGACTGGTTCAGCCCGCTACAGCCGAAGCCCTTGAACTCAAAGCTGGCAGGCAACGCGCTATCAGGCGCGATGGATGGGCTGGATAATGTCAGGGTATCCGCGTGCGCCGCGGCGGTCATCAACAAACCGGCGAGCAGCGGCGCGCAGGAGCGAATCAGGCGAGAACGTGTTTTCATATTAGTATTCCTGTGACTCATGGTAGGCTTGGCTTGCCATTCATCGCCATGCCGCGCAGACGGCCGTATCGGGGATGAATGTCAGGACACAGACTGAACTGTGCTGCCAATGGTAGCGCGCCGATGCCAGTTCCACTGTTCCGGCTCGCGCAACCTTTGTTCCATTTTCACCACGGATACCGGATGACGCTGACCGACCACCCCAACCTGCCTCAGATGCATTCGGCCGAGCCGCTGCCCCGCCATGCGCCGCCGCTTGCCCATCAGATTATCGCCCGCAGCCAGTATGCGCTGCGTACGGTGGTGATGCGTACCGACCTGATTGGGCTGGTCGTCTCCGGCACCAAACAGCTACTGGCGCCGGAAGGCAGCAACGCGTTTGCGCCCGGCGAGTTATTTATATTGCCGCGAGGCACCCAGTGGGACGTGATCAACGACCCGGCGCCGCAAGGGCGCTATGTGGCGCAGATTCTGAACCTGCAACCGGAAACGGTGACGCGCTTTTACCAGAGTTTCGGTCAGTTTGCCGCGCTGACGCCGGTGCGGAGCTTCGCCAGAGTGACGGATAGCCGCACGATAGGGGCGGCGTTTATGCGCGCCGCCGACGCGCTGAGCGACGCCGATTGTTCGGCGACGTTGAGCGAGCACCGGGTGCTGGAAGTCTTGCTCTTGCTGGCGGAGCAGTCCGGCATTGTGCTGACGCCGCCGGGAGCGCTGAACTGGAGCGAGCGGGTGCGGCGGCTGGTGGCGCAGCGTCCGTATGACCACTGGACGGCCGACCGGGTGGCGCAAGCGCTGTCCACCACCGCCAGCACCCTAAACCGCCGGCTGGCGCAGGAGGGCAACACCATCGCCGCCTGCGTGCGGGAAACCCGGCTGGAAGCGGCGATGGTGCTGCTGCAATCATCGGATCGACCGGTCGCCGCTATCGCTCTTGATGTCGGCTACGAATCCCACAGCAAATTCACCGCGGCTTTCCGCCGCCGTTTCGGCGTAGTGCCATCGGCGTTGCGCGATTAGCACAAAGAGACGGGTGGCAGAGGTACTTACACATTGTTTCAATACACATTATTTCGATCATGCTCGAAGAATGCAGTTCCCCCGCAGGTTTTCCTGCCTTAAAGACTTCGTTATCATGCAACCAGCATACAAACGAAAGCCATGTTGGCCGCACATCCCCCTCATCACCGGGTGAGAATCAGGCCCGCCAGCCGTAAAGTACCGGACTTCATGAGAGATAATGAGCATCGCCAGTATCATTAACTCATTAAAATTTAAGAAGATGGACATCACAACGCGATGAGTACACCAGAGAGTTTAGACGCCCACGCCCCCATGATGCAGCAGTACTTATATAGACAATATAAGATCATGAGCTAAAAAGAATAAGTATAAAAACCACCTTCAAAGGCTACCTATAGGCTACATATGAAACGAATAATCGGTTATCTCTTCACTCTACTTTTACTTGTTGCTCTTGTGTATGCCGGGTTAATAAAGGGTGATGTATTCCCTGAATGGGTCATGAACAAGAAGCTCATAATTCGTTGCGGATTGATCGGTGTTCTTGGTGGAACTCTTTACTGTCTCCGTGGAGTGTATCTAAACAAATGTGTCAGGAACTGCTGGGATGACCGTTGGTATGTTTGGTATGTGTTGAGGCCTGTTGTCAGTGGTATCTGTGGTGTTGTGGCCTACCTGTTTCTAAAAGCAGGTTTGATAGTGTTAGATGCATCACAAAACGGTAGTGGTGGAGACTATGGATATATGGCATTTGCCTTCTTTGCTGGGTTGAATGTAGATAAATTCGTTGGCAAAATCGAAGATGTAGGTATGGCTATTTTTGGGATTGAAAAATCTCGCACAGCAAGGTCAAGTGATAATTCCGATCAGAAATAATTAAAAAGGATATGATATGCCTGCAAATATATATTTTTTTCCCGTTGGTAATGGGGATATGACACTTATTCAAACCGAAGATGGAAAGAACATATTAATCGATTGTCGTATCAGAGATGGTGAAGAACATCCCGATGTTCGCTCACAACTTAGAGAAAAACTTTCTCGTGATGATGAAGGTCGTCTATTTGTTCATCTCTTTATTTGGTCACACCCTGATTCAGACCATTGCGATGGAGTATCTGATCACTTCCATTTGGGGAAACCTGAAAATTGGAGTGAAAGGAGTGATAAAATTTTCATCAATGAGATCTGGTCAAGCCCAATTGTATTTAGACGACATCATGCACAGAATCATCCTTTATGTGATGATGCAAGAGCTTTGAATACAGAAATCAAGAGAAGAGTTAATCTTTATAAAGAAAAGGGTTATTTGGATGGAGTCGGAAATCAAGTCTTGGTTTTAGGCAAGGACGAGGGCGATAAAACGGACAACATACCAAATATTCTATTAGAATTAGATCAAACAACTCGCTGTATTAACCAAAGCTATTCCTCATGTTTTGAAGCTCATTTACTGGGTCCTTCACCGAAGAAAGACCTTGATGAATTAGAAGATAAATTGGGTAAAAACCATTCCAGTGTAATAATGAATTATAAAATAACAGGTGATAATAAAACTGCTTATTTTTTAAGTGGTGGAGATGCCGAAGTTGTTTGTTGGGAAGGTGTAAGAGATCGTCTAACCAATAAATATTCAATGTCTTGGTTAGATTATGATATCTTACAAGCACCACACCATTGTTCGTGGCATAGCCTTTCCCATCATAGTTTAAGCGATATGGGTGATGAAGCAGAAACATCAGAAAAAGCAATGGAAGTGTTCAACCGAGCTAAACAAAATGCTTTCATTATTTCCAGCTCAAAAGTAATTGAAGATGATGAGAAAGACCCACCGGCCTATCGAGCAAAAGAGGAATACGAAAAAATAGTAGACAATAAAAAAGGTCATTTTTTATGCGTGTCAGACCATAAAAAGAATGGAGAGAATATTCCGTTAGAAATTGAGATTTCGGATGATGGTATTAAGAAAATTTCAGCATCTGCATTAGGCATAACTGAATCATCAAGTGCCGCCGTAAATAGACAAGGTGGTGGTGGTTATGCCTGATTGTCTTAAAAAAAAGATAGATCAGTTGAGCACAATCCTTGCACCTTATGGTGCAAGGAAACTTTCTACAAATGAATTATTAAAATTCAATAATAAATATACTTGTGCTTGGGAGTTACCAACTGATTTAGAATTTAGTAATGAACCTATTGTATTGCAACTAAGGTACAAAATTCTTAGTCAATTTGACATTCCAGATGTGTACATTTTCTCTCCTAAAATTGATGTCTGCCAACTTCCACACTTAGAAAAAAACGGCAAGTTATGTGTTTGGCCTGACAGTTACATCATCGATCACGATGATATGACCTATGCAGTCGATTTACTAAACGATGCTATATTAATGCTAAGAAAAGGGATAAATGGGGATTTAAATGAGGATTTTATTGATGAGTTCCAGAACTATTGGGTTTATCAATGTAATAAAATAGATCGACTTATAAGCCTGTGTGATCTAACAAATAAAAACACAAGGTTGGTTTTCGGTTATCGGACTCGGAAATTTGGAGTAATATATTCTGACACACAAAAAGAATTAATTAACTGGTTGGAAAACCAAAAAATATTACCATTAGAATCGGACGAAAGTAATTCAAAAGACAAGCGAATAAGGCAACAGCAACTCTTTAAAATAGTTTCAATTCCATTGATATTCTTCAATGAAGCCTGGTATCCGAGTCAGTATCCCAAAACTGCAAGGGATTTTTTTGAACTCATAAATAAGCAACATGAAGATCCAGAAAGCACTATTGAATTGATATTAAGATCTTGTGCTAACATGTTCAATGTCAAGCCAATAATTCTAATTTCTTTCCCGACGCCTTCTGGAATGAATATTATAGCAATACAGATACCCAAGGGAGTGAGTGACTTTGCCTCAGACCGCTTCGATGCCAGAGGTATTAGTCGTGGTCGATTCAGAAGAACAGCTTTATTAGATGGTTATAGGAATTACATCGATGGAAAGATTTTAAAAAATAGAATAGGCGAAACTAAAACAGAAAATCTCATAGTTGACCGTTCTGATGACTCCTGGTTAACGGGGCGTGACCATAACAAAGGCTACAAGAAAATCTCTGAGCATAAAGTAGCTATAGTCGGTTGTGGTTCAGTAGGATCTTCGGTATCAAGACTGTTACTTCAATCAGGTATAAAAAAAATGATGCTTTGGGATGATGATTTAATGAAGAGTGAGAACTCTTCTCGTCATCTATTAGGATTTGATTCTGTTTATAAAAATAAAGCATTAGCTCTTGCCTCAAGGCTACGGGAAGATTTTCCAAATACCTATATAGAAGCTTTTAATGAAGATTGGACAGAAGATTCCAAGAATAACAAAAAAATTGCAGAAGCCGATATTATAGTAAGCTGCACTGCGCATTGGAATACTGAACAGCAGTTAATAAAAAGACAGTCGGAAGACATTCTTGGTGCTATTGTCTTTGCATTTGTTGAAGCTCATGCTATGGCTGGGCATGTAATAGTCAACCAAGTAGATTCTAATGCTTTTAATAGCTGGCATATTACAGAGGGTAAGCATATAGGTGCTTTAAAATATCCTGCTACTTACTGGAAAGAAAATACTCGCAAAAGAATAGCAGCATGTGCCGGAGAGTTCCAGCCATACGGAGCTATCCCATTGACTAATTTACATGCTCTAACGGCAAGAACCGTAATAGATCTTATTATGGATCGTTTTTCTAATAAATCTTTTGCATATATTTATATAGGAAGAGAAGCAGAACTTTTAGAACTTGGTGGAAAATGGAATAATAAATGGATAGCACAATTTGGAAACCCAGGAAAAGGAGATTGTATTATACCTTTTATTTTTGAAAATTCTAATTGGGAAAAACATGATGCATAAATTTAATTGTGTCGAATTAGATTTCAAAATATGCATCAGCCAAAGCATTGTAGATGAATTATTCTCTCACCGTCAGAGTCACTGTTTTAGTAAAGAATCAGGAGGTATGCTATTTTCCAAAAATCTCAATGATTCTGAGATTGAAATCAATAAAATAACTACACCAGGTTCTACTGATTTGAGGAAAAGGAATTATTTCAATTTAGATGAGAAAAAAGCCAAAGAAGATATCATTTCGTTATTCAAAGAAGGTTTTCACTACTTAGGTGATTGGCATACACATAACGAAGTCGTAGCAAACCCATCAGGAACGGATATTCGCAGTATCCAAGACTTGTTTATCAAATCAGGTCATACAAGACCTTTTTTTCTCATGCTAATAATCCCAAATAAAGAATATATTTCCAACTGTTATTTAGTGGCAGCAGATGGAAAGAAACTATATAATTTTAAATATGTTTCAGATAAGGAGTGGTTTTAATGAATAATGCATTACCTCAAAGCTAAATACAGTTTTCGTTAGGAATAATGGTGCTTGAATTTTGAAGGTGTATCTCGGTTACTTTCTTTGAGCTACACCATAAGTAAAACACAATCGGGTTAATAGAGAATGATAAAAATAAAACATTTTATAATAAACTTCATGACTGACAAATTAGATGAAAACTCACTTTCTTTCTTAAAAACATCATTCTACACAATAGAGGGTGTACGTAATTCTGTGTAATTGCCACCGTATTAAAGGTGACCGCTTAGCCTGTCACCGAACTAGATAATAAAACGGCTCATCGCCAGCCGCCAGTTCTGGATCGGCATACTCCATTTTTTCGAGGCCGACTGTATCGCCAGATAAATCACTTTCCGCACTGAGTCGTCCGTTGGGAATACTTTGCGTTTCTTTATCGCCTGGCGGATCACACTGTTCAGCGACTCGATGGCATTGGTGGTGTAGATAGCCTTGCGGATATCGGAGGTACTGACGTTATTGTTCTTACCTGCGCTCTATATTACCTGGTTCAGAATTAAGCATGACGCATGAATAGCCCCAAAGGCATACATTTCATGACCTGACGCCGAACCAGCGCCTTATTCATTTTCTTCAAGGGGGTTTTATGCACATTCAAATCATTATCGGTAGCGTAAGAAAGGGACGTATCGGCCCTAAAATTGCCAGATGGGCAAAAGAAGTTCTTGATGATATTCAGGGGAATAAGAATGAAATTATTGATTTAAAAGAATGGTATTTACCTATGGATGATGAGCCTAACCTTCCAGCAGAGGGCGTTTACGTACAGGAACATACAACGTTATGGAGCGGAAAGATTTCAGAAGCTGATGCCTATATTTTTATTTTCCCGCAATATAACTGGGGGTATCCGGCAGCATTAAAAAATGCCATTGACCATTTATATCATGAATGGAAAGACAAACCTGCGGCCATGATTAGTTATGCCAACAGAGGGGGAGGAAAAGCGGCGGCACAGTTACATCAAGTATTACTGGGGGTACAGATGAAAATTATTCCTGATAATATCGAAATCAAGCTATCAGAGGTTAATTTCTCTGATACCGACAATGAATATCCTATTGAATTAACGGCTTACCAGGCTGCGCTACACGCTTTAGTGCGCAGCTTAGACGAACAATTACTGCAACCCGGAGCGAGCGACTGACGGGTTCATGCTGTTGATATGACACACGGCTTAATTCGGCTGTTTAACGCTCCGAAAGGCAATGATTCCCTGCGCTTACATTGCCTGCATAACACGAGTTATGGCCTTCGCCAGCCCGTCAGGATTATCGTAAGCCATCATATGACTGCTGCCGGATAACAACTCGACATGGCAGCCGGCGTCAATATACCGGCTAATTTCGTCCTGCGTAGCGCTATCCGGCAGAATAATGCCTTTGCGGATGGCCAAGGCGGCCAGATTATCCATCCAGTCGGAAGCATTATCATTGAGCGCTGAATTGGCCCACTGCCAAATGGCTCGGGGGGAGCTGACCTGAAAAGCCCCCAGCCAGGCATCATTTCCACCTTCAGCTTTTAGCTTTAACATCAGTGCAGAAAATCCACGCCGGATAAAACTCGTCTCACTCATGGCGGTAATGTCCTCCAGAAGTGAAACCCCATACTCATTCAGCCCCGGCGTACACAAAATCAGCCGTTCTGGTGCGGGAGATAACATCCGGGCCAGTTTCAGGGCAATAAACGCCCCTGCACTGTGACCAAATAGCGACACTTCAGAAAAATGAACTTCGGTGAGCCAGCGCCGCAAGATTTCAGACTGACTATCGGAGTCATAACTTGTGGTCTGCGGTTTGTCGCTGAAACCGGCGCCAGGTAAATCAACGAGCAGAGATGTGATACAGGAGTAATTCGCAGAAGAGATGACCTGAGCGTAACCACTACTGGAAGCACAGCCAAGTCCATGAATATAAACCAGCGTTTTCTTCCCCTGATGACAGGCTTGCCAGCGTAGATAGTTGTTTTGTGCGTTGAAAGACCATGTATTCATAGCAAGTCCGTCACGTTACTGACTGGCAAGGAGTCATGAATTACAGAATCAGGACGCCGGTGTGGCGCCTTTCCATTGATGTTCATACTCACGAGGCGATAGCGCCCGGCGCTACTGGGCCTTACGCCCCCGAGAAGTCGGGCGCTTCGGCACGCTACTTCCGTACTCCTGCCACCATGCCGTCAGCGCTTCCATCGTTGGCCCAAGCCCACGCGCCTTCTGCGTAATCTCATATTCGACACGCGGCGGTACTTCTGCGAAGACCGTACGTAATACCAGACCATCCGCTTCCAGTTCGCGAAGCTGAGTCGTCAGCATGTGCTGCGTGATGCCGGGAATGGCCTTGCGCAGCTCGCCAAAGCGGTAGATTCGCTGGTTGAGCAACCACATGATCTCAAGCTTCCACTTACCCGAGAGTAGCCCGAATGCACGGCGCATCTCCTCGTGCATATTGATATCGTCATCGCCATTAGTCTTATTATTCATACTAAGAGTCTCTATTTCATCCTACTTGCGAATTTTCATCTTAGACGACATTCTTGCCGCTTGTCGAACCCAGGAACGTAAATGAGAGAACCTTATGGCTGCTACATATACCTATTGGATCAGTACTGCACTGCTATCTCTGCTCTATTTCGCCTCGGCCGCGCTGTATGTCACGAAGAGCGCCGATGTTCGAAAGGCACAGGCGGAGTTAGGCTACTCGGCTTCCAACCTCGTGCCCTTCATGATTGTGGTAAAAGTGCTCGGCCCTATGGCGATTCTGTCGCGCTTCAATCTGGCCCTCAGCGATCTGGCGTATGCCGGCATCTTGTATCACCTGATCCTGTCCGGGCTGGCGCATCTTGGCGTCCGCAAACCCAGGGGTGCCATTCCGGCAGCCGCGGGGCTCATCTTTCTGGCCGCCTCCTTCGCGACGCAGAACGTTGTTCGCGAACCGCCGTCGCCCTACGCACCTGCTGCAACGGCAATCCAGGCGCTGCTTAACTAAAAAGGACACCTGCAGAATCGCCGCAACGGAAAAGCCGCGGTTATCACGGGTGGCGGCCGCGGTATAAGCAGCGCGATCGGCAAGGTGTGCAACCTTGCGGCCCGGCATCACAGGCCTGGCCGATCTATTGGCAGCATCAATTCCATTTCCCCGAGGTCCAGCATGAAAATAACCCTTTTTGGCGCAACCGGAAAAACCGGAAAATACCTGATTGATGAAGGCTTAAAACGCGGCATGGATATGACGGTCTTTGCCCGGACGAACAGCCCGTTTGAAAACGCCAACGTGCGCGTCGTACGTGGAGAACTCACCGACAGGGTGAGTCTAAGAGAAGCCATTTCGGGTTCAGACGCCGTGTTGTCAGCGCTCGGTCCAACCTCGCTAAAACACCCCAAAAACCTGCCGATTACCACGGCTATGGGCGCCATCACGTCGGTCATGATACAGGAAGGGGTAAAGCGCCTGATTGCCGTATCGACCGGCACCGCCCCGGATCCTGAGGACCGATTTGACCCCAAAATCAGGTATCCCGCATTGCTTATCAGGTTTCTCATGCCCCGTTCCTTTCAAGACATTATCGGGCTTGCGAACGCGATACGGGCTTCGGAACTGGACTGGACGATGGTCCGTGTGGCATTTCTGAAAAGCAGCCCCGCGTCCAACCGTCTACATGTCGGGCTGTATGGCCGCTCAACGCATACGCTGACCGTCTCTCGTCAAGACGTTGCCATATTCATGTTCGATCAACTCTCAAGCACCGAATTCGTTAATCAAGCCCCCGGAATCAGCTCACGATAAAGTGGGCTTCTGCCGGGGTCATCATGAATCATCCGAATCGGGGAGTCGGCCGCCCCAACGTCTATTGCAACCGGACGCCGTGAACCGGTATCCGGCCACGTTCTCCGGCTTCATCTGCTGGTGTGAAAACAACCATTATTGCGAAGCGTCAGGCAAACATTGCATCCAATTCACAAAAAGCAGCAAAGCCCCGGCCCCACTCAGTTATGATGAGTACAACGATGGTGAGTACAACTGTGGTAAATACAACGTGCTGATTAAAAAGGTTGTCTGCATCCGGTAGATAAGGCGCCGCTACGTTGGCTGCCTATTCCGGGCTGCGTCCGGGTGAACGACCGCCACACAACGATTACTTAATGCTTGTTGAAGTCTATGCATGCTGGATAGATTCAGCGTCTCACAGGGAGCTGGATCGCATCTGGGAAAACATGAAAAATAGGGATCAAAATGCCCCAATTGCCCCAAAACTGGCATCGTAATTTATAAGTGATTTATTTAAATGGAAAAAGAAGACATTAGCTTGCATACCCCCATGATGCAGCAGTACCTGAAGCTGAAAGCCCAGCATCCCGATATTCTGCTGTTTTACCGCATGGGCGACTTCTATGAGCTGTTTTATGGCGACGCCAAACGCGCCTCACAGTTGCTGGATATTTCGCTGACCAAGCGCGGCGCTTCCGCGGGGGAACCCATCCCGATGGCAGGCGTTCCTCACCATGCGGTGGAAAACTATCTGGCCAAACTGGTGCAGTTGGGCGAATCGGTGGCGATCTGCGAACAAATTGGCGACCCGGCCACCAGCAAAGGCCCGGTGGAGCGCAAAGTGGTGCGCATCGTCACCCCCGGCACCATCAGCGATGAAGCGCTCTTACAGGAAAAACAGGACAACCTGCTGGCCGCCGTCTGGCAGGAAGGCCGGGGATTCGGCTACGCCACGCTGGATATCAGCTCCGGCCGTTTCCGGCTGGCGGAGCCGGTTGACCGGGAAACCATGGCGGCGGAGCTGCAGCGCACCAATCCGGCGGAATTGCTCTATCCGGAAACCTTTGAAGCGATGTCCCTGATTGAGCATCGCCACGGGCTGCGCCGCCGTCCGTTGTGGGAGTTCGAACTGGACACCGCCCGCCAGCAGTTGAATCTGCAGTTTGGCACCCGCGACCTGACCGGTTTCGGCGTAGAACAGGCGCACCTGGGGCTGCGCGCCGCGGGTTGTCTGTTGCAATACGCCAAAGATACCCAGCGAACCTCGCTGCCGCATATCCGCGGCATCACCGTGGAACGCCAGCAGGACGGCATCATCATGGATGCGGCGACGCGCCGTAATCTGGAGCTGACGCAGAACCTGTCCGGCAGCGGTGAGAATACGCTGGCCTCGGTGCTGGACCGTACCGTTACCGCGATGGGCAGCCGCATGCTGAAACGCTGGCTGCACGCGCCGATTCGCGACGTTCAGGCGCTGCTGCGGCGTCAGCAGGCCATCGGCGCACTGCGGGATACGGCGGCCGAACTGCAGCCGTTTTTGCGCCAGGTGGGCGATCTGGAGCGTATTCTGGCGCGTCTGGCGCTGCGCTCGGCACGTCCGCGCGATCTGGCCCGGATGCGTCATGCCTTTCAACAGTTGCCGGACATTCACGCTCTGCTGGAAACGGTCAGCGCCGAAGCGGTACAACAATTGCGGACGCAAGTCGGCCATTTTGATGAGCTGCGCGACCTGCTGGAACACGCGGTGGTGGAAGCGCCGCCGGTATTGGTACGAGACGGCGGCGTCATCGCCAGCGGCTACAACGCCGAATTGGATGAGTGGCGCATGCTGGCCGATGGCGCCAGCGATTATCTGGAAAAACTGGAAATCCGCGAACGCGACCGGCTTGGCATCGACACGCTGAAGGTCGGTTTCAACGGCGTGCACGGTTACTACATTCAGGTCAGCCGTGGGCAGAGCCATCTGGTGCCGATGAACTATGTGCGCCGCCAGACGCTGAAAAATGCCGAGCGCTACATCATTCCCGAGCTGAAAGAATACGAAGACAAGGTACTGACCTCAAAAGGCAAGGCGCTGGCGCTGGAAAAAGCCCTGTACGAAGAATTGTTCGATCTGCTGCTGCCGCATCTGGCGGACCTGCAGCAAAGCGCCGGCGCGCTGGCGGAACTGGATGTTCTTACCAATCTGGCCGAACGCGCCGACACGCTGAACTACGTCTGCCCCACTATCAGCGACAAACCGGGGATCAAGATTACCGGCGGCCGCCATCCGGTGGTGGAACAAGTGCTGAGCGAGCCCTTTATCGCCAACCCGCTGTCGCTGTCGCCTCAGCGTCGGCTGCTGATCATCACCGGCCCCAACATGGGCGGGAAAAGCACCTATATGCGACAAGCGGCGCTGATTGTGCTGATGGCGCACATCGGCAGCTACGTCCCGGCCGAACAGGCGGTGATTGGCCCGGTCGACCGTATCTTCACCCGCGTCGGCGCCGCCGATGATCTGGCTTCCGGCCGTTCAACCTTCATGGTGGAAATGACGGAAACCGCCAACATTCTGCATAACGCCACCGAACACAGTCTGGTGTTGATGGATGAAATCGGGCGCGGTACATCCACTTACGACGGTCTGTCGCTGGCCTGGGCCTGCGCCGAAGCGCTGGCGAACAAAATCAAGGCGATGACCCTGTTCGCCACTCACTATTTCGAGCTCACCAACCTGCCGGAAAAAATGGAAGGCGTGATCAATATCCATCTCGACGCGCTGGAACATGGCGACACCATCGCCTTTATGCACAGCGTGCAGGAAGGCGCAGCCAGCAAGAGTTACGGACTGGCAGTAGCGGCGCTGGCCGGCGTGCCGAAAGAGGTCATCAAGCGGGCAAGACAAAAGCTGAAAGAACTGGAGTCACTGGCAGGTCATGCTTCGGCCAGCCACGTCGACGGCTCGCAACTCGCGTTGCTCACGCCGGAAGAACCGTCGCCGGCGCTGGACGCGCTGGAAGCCATCGACCCGGACACGCTGACGCCGCGTCAGGCGCTGGACTGGTTGTATAAACTGAAAGGAATGATGTAAAAGTGTTGAGCGGAGAACAACGGCTTTCAGGTTCTCCGCTCACGCTATCTCTGTCCGCCCGAGGCTCAAGGCTACATCACAGCGCCACAGGATAGGCAATCACGCGGGAATACGAGTAATAGCTCACGTGCACGGCAGTGATTCCCGGCTCCATCGCAATGGAAAATACATGCCCACCCGGTTGCTTCGTCATATAACGCTCAACCGCAGCCGTTATCGCGCGCATATCACGACCGGGAAGCAGGCTCAGACATGCGGGCTCTACCGGCTTATCCTGCTTATCCACGGCAAGCAGCCGGTAACGCTGAGCGGCGGCGCCCAACGGCTGGCCGTCATCGCCCAAGGCTTCAAGGCCATTGTTTAACGGGCGGAAATAGCGTTTCTCGCCATAGTTATCGGTCAGTACCAGCCGTTCGGCGGTACGGCTCCAGCGGCCCGATTCCGCAACGGTGGTGTTACCGTCAGTCCCGGACGGGTAGCTCTCCTGCATGACAAAACTGCCGTCCGTATTCAAAAACAGTGACGTATCCATCTCGCCGCACGCGCCACAAGGCAACTTACCGCGATAATATTGCGCCATCGGGCGTAATGGCTCTTCCTGAATCTGGGGGCGGGAATGGCACCCCATCAACCCCGATAATAAAAGAACAAGCATCACCCCTGTCGCCAGTTTTTTCATCCTTATTCTCCTGCTGTGTTGTGCTGGCATGCTGTCAGATCATCCTTAACCTTGGGCAATTTGCCAGCTACTGAACGACAATTCCAGATTATTCTGATCGTCAGACAGCCAGATAGTTCCTTCCTGCAACGTAGCCTGTAATGTCATGGAACGTTTCGCCAGGGCAGCCAGGCTCGCCAGTTGCTGATCATCGAGAAAATACACCGTCAGATTGGACAGAGACGCCGCCTTGTCGGCCATGTTTTGCCACCATACTCGGGCAGCGCGCTCGCCATAGGCATACAGCACCACGTCGGGCGACAGACTACAGGCTTTTTTCAGGCGTTTTTCATCAGGCAGGCCCAGTTCAATCCATAACATCAGTTGACCGTCGTCGCTATGTTGCCAGATTTCCGGCTCGTCATCCGCGCTCAATCCCTTGGTGAAACGCAACCGATCATCGGCATGGCAGATCCACGCCAGCAGTCGCAGCATCATGCGCTGGTCGGTTTCGGAAGGGTGCTGGGCCAGCGTCAGGCTGACATCCTGGAAGAACGCGCGATCCATATCGGCGATGTTGACGTTGGCTTTGTAAACCGTTGCTTTTAAGGCCATTCTCTACCCCTAATTACAGAGCCGTTAGTCTACCCCAGCTGCGACGTACATCACAGTCACATGCGCGTTATGGGCGGTAACAGCAGAATTATGCTGTTGCATTATGCTGATAACCTACCGGGGCCTATGCTATAGTCGGAAAGAAGATGAGAGTTTATCTTCGTAGACTTACATTGCAGTCACCATAACAATGAAGGATGCATGAATCTCTACCGGGTTAAGCTCTAAGAGAGGATATTATGCAACAATACAGTGAATTAGTGCGCCGTCTGTACGCGGAGATCGCCAGTGGCGATCTGGGGTTTATACCCGACGCGCTGGGTTGTGTGTTGAAAACCCTGGATGGCATCGCGACAAACAGCGAATTACCATCCTCTGTCAGGGAACAGGCGGCTTATGCCGCCGCTAACTTATTGGTGAGCGATTATGTCAATGAGTAATGAATATCAACCCATCAATTGTGATGACTACGATAACCTGGAAGCCACCTGCCAGCAGCATCTGACGCTGACGGTTGAACTGCGCACTGGCGAGGTCGTGGTCGGTAAAGCCAGTGATATGATCTCTCGAAAAAATATCGAATATCTGGTGATTGAAGAGTCGGGTCAGAAACGCGAGCTCCGTCTCGACCATATCCTCAGCTTCAGTCACCCCGAAATTGGTAAAGTGGTGGTCAGCGAGCCCTGACAGCCCTTTTCGTCTACAGCAACGGACAACGCGGGTTGTCCGTTTTTATTTCAGCCCACGCCAGTCGATAAACCATCCGCTCTCATCCACCGTCGCCTGTCCTTCACGGGTCACAAATCGCCCGACCGCCGCAATCAACTGGTCGTTATAGAAAATCAGCGGCGTGCGTTCCCGCAGCCACGGCGGCACGTCCAGCTCCTGCCATAATTTCTTGATAGGGCGGCCGTGAGCACGCCCGACTATCTGCACATACCCCTGAAAACCGAAACGCACGGTGACGACTTCGTCATGGCGCGGCTGCCGCATCCAGGTTCCCTGCGTCGATACCCGCAGTTGCCCGAGGTTATCCGGCAACGGCAAGGGCGCGGCCGCTGGCTGCCACGGCAGCACATATTCGGTTACCGGCGTCATCGCCGGCAGCAGATACAAGTAGTGGCGAAACCGCCTGACCTGCCACGAACCGAGTTGCAGGCAAGGGTTGGCATCGTCACGGCTGGTCGCCACCTCTTCCCACAATCGCGTCAGTTGTTCGCGGGACGGCATACGCGCGCCCTGCTCCGCCAGCCAACGACGCAATAAAGCGAACCGCCGTGCGGTGCTCATTGGCGTCAACGCCGCCACGCTCAACGCACCATCGGCATTGCGCAGCGTCGCCAGCGACTCAGCCAGCAGTTCATCCAGCAGTTGTTCCTGTTCCGCGCACAGTTCTGCGCTGCGCGCCACCGCTGAAGGGAAATGAGGCCAACGCCGTTTCAGCAACGGCAACACCTGTCGGCGCAGAAAATTGCGGTCGTAGCGCTCATCGGCGTTGCTGTCATCCTCCACCCACGTCAACTGGTACGCGTTGGCATAAGCCTCCAGTTGTTCGCGGGCTATCCCCAGCAGCGGGCGTTGCAGCCGAACGCCGTTTGGTTGCGCGGTCGCCGCCATCGACGCCAGTCCGGCAGGCCCGCTGCCGCGTTTAAGCGCCAGCAGGAACGTCTCGCTCTGGTCATCCTGATGTTGGGCCGTCAGCAGCGTTTCCCCGTCATGCAAATGCTGTTGCAACGCCTGATAACGCGCGGACCGCGCAGCGGCTTCAACGCCGCCGTCGCGGGCATCCACCTGAACCTGCAACACATCGAACGGCACCTGCCAGCGCAGGCACTGGGCGCGGCAATGTTCAGCCCACGCATCGGCATGCGCGCTCAGGCCGTGATGCACATACACCGCCCGCAGAGGCAATTCCTGTAAAGACAATTCCTGTAAAGACAATACCGGTAAAGACGATACACGCCGTCGGCGTAAACGCATCATCAAATGCAGCAGCACGCTGGAGTCCAGCCCGCCGCTGTAGGCCACCAGATAGTGCCCATCGGCCGCAATCTGCGCGTCAATCGCCGTCAGCAGTTCGGGGAAAATATCGGTATCAGCGTTCATACAACTCAAGCGGCAATCCGTCCGGATCGGCAAAGAAGGTAAAACGGCGGCCGGTATACTCGTCTGTCCGCACCGGCTCGCAGTCCACCCCCGCCTCGTTCAGCGCAATGACCGCCTGTTCGATATCGTCAACCGCAAACGCCAGATGACGCAGCCCGCAGGCTTCCGGTCGGCTGACGCGTGCCGGCGGCGAAGGGAATGAAAACAGTTCGATCAGATAAGCGCCGTTAAGCGCCAGATCGCCTTTCCAGGAGTCACGGGCCGCCCGGTAGACCTCCTGTTGCAGCGTAAAACCGAGCACGTCGCAATAGAAACGCTTACTGCGCTCATAATCCGAGGCAATAATCGCGATATGGTGAACATTCAGCAATGTCAGCATAAGAGTGGTTCCCCTGAATGGCGCGCCACCACGCTCGCCGATGCCATGTCATGGTTGAGGAGAAAATGCGGGTCGAACAATAAGCCGCCGCGGTGATGGCACGTCGCGTAACACCGTTATCAGCATAACAAAAAGTCCGCGATCGTTCCCAATCGCGGACTTGTTTGATGCATAGCGAGGTAAATCAGCAGTAGCCGTAATTCATCAAACGCTGGTAACGGCGGTTCAGCAATTCCTGTTCGCTCAGCGTATCCAGTTCGTTCAGGTCAGACAGCAACTGTGATTTCAGCGATGCGGCCATTGCTGCTACATCACGATGGGCTGAGCCCAGCGGTTCCGGAATCACCGAGTCAATCAGCTTCAGCTCTTTCAGACGCGGTGCGGTAATCCCCATCGCTTCCGCAGCCAGCGGCGCTTTGTCGGCGCTTTTCCACAGAATCGAGGCGCAGCCTTCCGGCGAAATAACTGAATAGGTGCTGTACTGCAGCATGTTCACCTTGTCGCCGACACCGATAGCCAGCGCGCCGCCGGAGCCGCCTTCGCCAATCACCGTACAGACGATCGGTACACGCAGGCTGGACATTTCGCGCAGGTTGCGGGCGATCGCTTCAGACTGGCCGCGCTCTTCCGCCCCTACGCCCGGATATGCGCCCGGGGTGTCGATAAAGGTGATGATCGGCATTTTGAAACGTTCAGCCGTCTCCATCAGACGCAGCGCCTTGCGGTAACCTTCCGGCGCCGGCATCCCGAAATTGCGACGGATTTTTTCTTTGGTTTCGCGGCCTTTCTGATGACCAATAATCATCACCGGACGCCCGTCAAGACGGGCGATGCCCCCGACGATTGCCTTGTCATCGGCATAGGCGCGATCGCCGGCCAGTTCGTCAAAGTCGGAGAAAATGTGCTGAACGTAGTCCAGGGTATAAGGACGCTGTGGATGGCGCGCCAGTTGGGCAATCTGCCAGGCGCCCAGATCGGCGAAGATTTTGCGCGTCAGCTCTACGCTCTTTTCACGCAGACGCTTAACTTCTTCATCCAGATTAATATCCAATTTTTCATCTTGGCGGCTGACTGCGGTCAGGGAATCAATCTTTGCTTCCAACTCTGCAATCGGCTGCTCAAAATCAAGAAAATTCAGACTCATAGTATTCCTATTTTAGTCAAATTCCAGTTCTACCTGTTCATTACCAACCAGGGTACGTAAATCATTCAGCAACCCATCGGTGGGCGTGATACGCCATGCCGCACCGAAACGTAGCCGGGCACGCGCGTCCTGGCGCTGGTAGTAGAGATGCACCGGAATCGTCCCCGATCGATGGGGTTCCAACGACTGACGGAGACGGTTTAACAACTGGTCATCAATTTGCCTGTCAGTCAGCGAGATAGCAAGCCCGCGCGCGTATTTTTCCCGCGCTTCGCTGATATCCATTAGCTCTCTGACCGTCATTTTAAGTCCGCCGCTGAAGTCATCAAAGCTGACCTGTCCGCTGGCAATCAAAATGCGATCCTGCTCCAGCAGGTGCTGATATTTTTCCAGCGCGTCGGTAAACAGCATCACTTCCAGACGACCGGAACGATCATCCAGCGTACAGACGCCAATACGGTTGCCCCGTTTGGTCACCATCACCCGGGCGGCGAGCACCAACCCGACGGCAGTGGTCATTTTTCCCCGCTCCGTGGGATGCATGTCTTTTAAACGCACGCCTCCCGCGTAGCGTTCAATTTCCTTCAGATACTGATTGATGGGGTGTCCGGTCAGGTACAACCCCAATGTTTCCCTTTCGCCGTCCAGCACCACCTGTTCCGGCCACGGCGGCACCGTGCTGTAGGATTGCTCCACCTGCTCAGGCGTTTCCGCCAGCACCCCGAACATATCCGCCTGACCGATAGCCTCCGCTTTCGCGTGCTGTTCCGCCGACTTCATGGCATCCGCCAGCGAATTCATCAACGCCGCCCGGTGCGGCCCCAGCCGGTCAAACGCGCCGGACATAATCAGCTTTTCCAGCACCCGCCGGTTCAGCTTTTTGATATCGGTACGGGCGCAGAGATCAAACAAATCGCGGAAATAACCATCGTTATTACGCGCTTCAATGATGGCTTCGATCGGCCCTTCACCCACGCCTTTGATGGCGCCGATGCCGTAGACGATCTCGCCGTCATCGTTGACGTGAAAATGGTACAGACCGCTGTTGATGTCCGGCGGCAGGATCTTCAGCCCCATACGCCAGCATTCATCCACCAATCCGACGATCTTGTCGGTGTTGTCCATATCCGCGGTCATCACCGCCGCCATGAACTCCGCCGGATAATGGGCCTTCAGCCATAACGTTTGATACGATACCAGCGCGTAGGCGGCCGAATGCGACTTGTTGAAGCCGTAACCGGCGAACTTCTCCACCAGGTCAAAGATTTTCATCGACAGCTCGCCGTCGACGCCCATCTTCTCCGCGCCCTCTTTAAACACCGAGCGCTGCTTGGCCATCTCTTCGGGCTTTTTCTTACCCATCGCACGGCGCAGCATATCCGCGCCGCCGAGGGTATACCCTGCCAGCACCTGGGCAATCTGCATCACCTGTTCCTGATACAGGATAATACCATAGGTCGGTTCCAGCACCGGTTTCAGCGTCTCATGCTGCCACTGGATATCCGGGTAGGAAATCTCTTCACGCCCGTGTTTACGGTCGATAAAGTTATCCACCATGCCCGACTGCAGCGGCCCCGGACGGAACAGGGCCACCAGCGCGATCATATCCTCAAAGCAGTCCGGCTTGAGGCGTTTGATCAGGTCTTTCATGCCGCGCGATTCAAGCTGGAATACCGCTGTGGTTTCCGAGCGCTGCAGCATATCGAAACTTTTCTTATCGTCCAGCGGGATGGCGGCGATATCCACCGGCTCCAGCCCTTGTCTGGCGCGCCGGGCGTTGATCATCTCCAGCGCCCAGTTGATGATGGTCAGCGTGCGCAGGCCGAGGAAGTCGAATTTCACCAGACCGGCGTATTCCACGTCGCTTTTATCGAACTGGGTGACCGGGTGGTTGCCTTCCGGGTCGCAGTACAGCGGCGCAAAATCGGTAATTTTGGTAGGCGAAATCACCACGCCCCCGGCGTGCTTACCGGCGTTGCGGGTTACCCCTTCCAGTTTGCGCGCCATGTCGATCAGCGCCTTGACCTCTTCGTCCGCCTCGTAAATTTCGCCCAGCTGCGGTTCCGCGGCGAAGGCTTTCTCCAGCGTCATACCGGGGTCGGGCGGCACCAGTTTGGAAATGCGGTCGACAAAGCCGTACGGATGCCCCAGCACCCGGCCAACGTCGCGGATAACCGCTTTGGCAGCCATGGTACCGAAGGTGATGATTTGCGACACCGCGTCGCGGCCGTACATGTCCGCCACGTGATCAATCACCAGATCGCGTTTTTCCATGCAGAAGTCGACGTCAAAGTCAGGCATCGAAACACGCTCCGGGTTAAGGAAGCGTTCGAACAGCAGGTCAAACTCCAGCGGATCCAGATCGGTGATTTTCAGCGCATACGCCACCAGCGAGCCGGCGCCGGAGCCGCGTCCCGGCCCTACCGGCACGTCGTTGTCCTTCGACCACTGGATAAATTCCATTACGATCAGGAAGTAACCGGGAAAACCCATCTGGTTGATGACGTTGAGTTCGATTTCCAGACGTTCGTCGTATTCCGGGCGGCGCTGGGCGCGAACCTCTTCATCCGGGAACAGGAATTCCAGTCGTTCTTCCAACCCTTTTTTGGAGCACATCACCAAATAGTCTTCGGTCGACATGTCGCCGGTAGGGAATTGCGGCAGGAAATACTCGCCGAGCCGAATGGTGACATTACAGCGTTTGGCTATCTCTACGGTGTTGATGAGCGCTTCGGGGATATCGGCAAACAGCTCGCACATCTCCTCCTCGCTGCGCATGTACTGCTGCACGCTATAATTTCGGGGGCGTTTCGGGTCGTCCAGCGTGAAGCCGTCATGAATCGCCACGCGGATCTCATGGGCCTCGAAGTCATCCTGACTGATGAAGCAGACCTCGTTGGTGGCGACCACCGGCAAGCCATGCGCGGTCGCCAGCTCCACCGCCGCATGCAGGTAGCTTTCCTCATCCGGCCGACCGGTACGGATCAGCTCCAGATAAAACCGCTGCGGAAAATGCTGCTGATAAAAGGCGACGCTCTGTTCCACCAGCACCTGATTGCCGCGCAGCAGAAACTTGCCGATGTCGCCGTGGCGCCCGCCGGACAACAGCAACAACCCGGCCTGATACTCCACCAGCCATGCTCGATCAATCGTCGGCCCAGCGGCGCCGTACCCGCGCTGATAGGCGCGGGAAATCAACAGCGTCAGGTTCTGATAACCTTCGTTGTTCATCGCCAGAATGGTGAGGTGCGCCAGTTCGTCGCCCAGCTCTTCACTCTGCAGATAAAAATCCGCACCGATGATTGGCTTGATGCCGGCGCCGTGCGCGCCGCCATAGAATTTCACCAGCCCGCACAGGTTGGTAAAATCGGTGATCGCCAGCGCCGGCATCCCCAGCGCAGCCGCTTTTTTTACCAACGGGCCGGTTTTCGCCAGCCCATCGATCATGGAATAGTCACTGTGAACACGCAGGTGAACAAAACGTGGTTCGGCCATTTCCGGATCCCATAATCTCTTCAGTAACCCGCCTGGTGAACAACATCAGGCACATATGCGTTTTATGCGTTTGCGTTATGCCAGGCCCAGCGCCCGTTTGACCGGGGCGAAACTGCGCCTGTGATGAAGGGTGGCGCCCAGCGTCGCCAGCTTTTCAAGATGATACGCCGTAGGATACCCCTTGTGCTGCGCAAATCCATACTCAGGAAACTGCTGGTCCAGCACTTCCATTTCGCGATCTCGCGTCACTTTGGCCAGAATCGAGGCCGCGCTGATTTCCGCCACCCGGCTGTCGCCTTTGACCACCGCCTGCGACGGCATCGGCAACGATGGGCAGCGATTACCGTCGATCAGCACAAAATCCGGCGTGATGGGCAATCCGGCTACCGCGCGCTGCATCGCCAACATGGTGGCGTGCAGAATATTGAGCGTATCGATCTCTTCCGGTTCAGCGCGGCCAAGACTCCAGGCCAGCGCTTTTTCACGGATTTCGTCGTACAGCGCCACACGGCGCTTCTCGCTAAGCGTTTTGGAATCCGCCAGCCCGGCAATCGGCCGGTTGGGGTCCAGAATTACCGCCGCCGTAACCACCGCGCCCACCAGAGGGCCGCGGCCCACTTCATCCACACCGGCAATACAATGCGCCTGGGGATAAACAAAAACCTCACTCATGACCGCCACAGCTCCAGTACAGCCTGCGCCGCCTGCTCATCGGCGTCGCATCGAATCTGCTCATGCAGGTGCAAAAAGACCTGCTGCAATTGCTGCGCCGCTTCGCCGCCAGCCAGCCAGGGCTGCAGCGCCGCCGACAGTTTGTCAGGCGTGCAGTCATCCTGCAGCAATTCCCTGACCAGCTCGCGCCCGGCCAGCAAATTGGGCAACGACACCCACGGCGTTTTCACCAGTCGTTTCGCCAGCCAGAACGTGAACGGCTTCATCCGATATCCAACCACCATCGGACTCTTCGCCAGCATGCATTCCAGCGCGGCCGTACCGGACGCGAGCAGTGTGGCGTCGCTGGCGATCATCGCTTCACGCGCCTGCCCGTCCAGCAGGTGAACATCCATCTCTGGCGCAACCTCAGCTTTAATCTGTTCAAACTGTTCGCGGCGACGTTGGTTAACCATCGGCACCACGACTTCCAGCCCAGGATAGGTTTGCCGCAGCAATTGCGCCGTTTTCAGAAAATCGGCGCTCAGCATTTCCACTTCGGCGCTTCGGCTGCCGGGCAGTAGCGCCAGACAACGCGCATCCTCAGCCAGCCCCAGCGCACGCCGGGCCGCAGCTTTGTCCGGATGCAACGGCATCGCATCCGCCATGGTATGGCCGATAAAACGGCAAGGGACATTGAAACGATCGTAAAACGCTTTTTCGAACGGCAGAAACGCCAGCACCAGATTGGTGGCTTTACCGATTTTAAACACACGATTCTGCCGCCATGCCCACACCGACGGGCTGACATAGTGAATGGTTTTGATGCCATTCTGCTTGAGGCGGCCTTCCAGAGTAATGTTGAAATCGGGGGCGTCGATGCCGACAAACACATCCGGCTGCAATTCGCTGAAACGCTGCGTCAGGTCGCGGCGGATTTTCAGTAAGCGCGGCAGGCGCCCCAGCACCTCCACCACGCCCATCACCGCCAGCTCTTCCATCTCGTACCAGGCTTCGCAACCTTCCGCCTGCATACGCGGCCCGGCCACGCCGACAAAGCGGGCATCGGGCACGTGCGTTTTCAGCGCGCGGATCAGGCCTGCGCCAAGAATATCGCCGGAGGTTTCTCCGGCGACCAGTCCGATAGTCAGGGGACGCGGCGTCATAACTTAGCGAATAATGCCGCGCGTCGAGCGGGTAAAGAAATCAAGGTATGCCTGTACCGCCGGGTGCTCCGCCGCCAGCGCTTCGAGATCGGCTTTCACTTCGTCCAGCGTTCTGCCGCTGCGATAGATCAGCTTGTAAGCGTTGCGGATAGCATGCAGGGTTTCTTTTTCAAACCCACGGCGCTTCAGCCCTTCAATGTTGATGCCGAACGGCGTGGCGTGGTTGCCCTGCGCGATCAGATACGGCGGGACATCCTGCGCCACACCGGAGCAGCCGCCCACCATCACGTGCGCGCCAATTACGCAGAACTGATGCACCGCCGTCATGCCGCCAATGATCGCGAAATCATCAACGGAGACATGACCGCCCAGCGTGGCGTTGTTCGCCAGGATACAGCGATTGCCAATGACGCAATCGTGAGCGATATGCGTATTGATCATCAGCAGGTTATCATTACCGACTTTAGTCAACCCGCCGCCCTGCGCTGTGCCACGGTGAATGGTCACGCTTTCACGGATACGGTTACGGTCGCCCACTTCAACGCGAGTCGGCTCGCCTGCGTATTTCAGGTCCTGATTGACTTCACCAATCGTGACAAACTGATAGATTTCGTTATCACAACCAATCTTGGTGATACCGTTAATGACGACATGAGATTTCAGTACCGTACCCGCGCCGATTTCAACCTGCGCACCGATATGGCAGAACGGCCCAATATGCACACCGGCGCCGATAACAGCGCCGTCTTCAACAATCGAACTGGGGTGAATAAAGGCGGTTTGATCAATCACGAATCAGCCCTCCCGACGACGAGCGCACATCATTTCAGCTTCACAAGCAATTTCACCATCAACTTTGGCAACGCCCTTGAATCGCGCGATACCGCGGCGTTCCTTGAGGAACTCGACTTCCAGAATCATCTGATCGCCCGGCGCAACAGGACGTTTGAAACGCGCTTCGTCTACAGCGGCGAAATAGTACAGCTCGCCCGGTTCCAGTTTGCCCAGGCTCTTGAACGCCAGAATACCGGTAGCCTGAGCCATAGCTTCCAGAATCAGCACGCCGGGAAAAATCGGTTTACCAGGGAAATGCCCCTGAAAGAACGGCTCGTTAAAAGAGACATTTTTTACCGCGCGCAGGAATTTTCCTTTCTCAAAATCCAGTACACGATCCACCAGCAAGAACGGATAGCGGTGCGGTAGTAGATCCAGAATCTCTTCGATATGCAGAGTATGCGTGTCTGTATTCAAAATACTCTTCCTGTCAATAAAAACGATAGCATCAACAACACGGCCTGCACATTCCCCAACCAGGGAGGAACAACATGCAGGCCGCAAATAAAAATTGCGCACACGGCGCCAGTCTTGCGTCCAAAACGCAGGGTTGCAAATACGGGCGATTAACGCTCTTCGAGCTTACGCTCGACAGCTTTGAGCCGTTTGCTCATCTCGTCAATATTCATCACCAGCGCTGCAGTCTTACGCCAGACCTTGTTCGGCTGCAATGGGATACCGGAAGAATAAACGCCCGGCTCAGTGATAGGCCGCATGACCATCCCCATCCCTGTGACTGTAACCTTGTCGCAAATCTCCATGTGACCATTGATCACGCTGGCGCCACCAATCATGCAGTACCGGCCAATCTTCAGACTGCCCGCCATGATTACCCCGCCAGCAACCGCGGTATTGTCCCCAATCACAACGTTGTGTGCAATCTGACATTGGTTATCAATGATGACACCGTTACCAATAATGGTATCGTCCAGCGCGCCGCGATCGATGGTGGTACTGGCGCCAATCTCGACACGATCGCCGATGATGACCGTTCCCAGCTGGGGAATTTTGATCCAGTTACCGCGATCATTAGCGTAACCAAATCCATCCGAACCGATTACCGCGCCGGACTGAATCAGGCACTGTTCGCCCAATACGACGTTATGGTAAATCGTGACATTGGCCCATAACCGGGTTCCAGCCCCGATACGGGCATTCTTGCCGATAAAGCAGCCCGCGCCAACGATCGCGCCATTACCCAGTTCCACGCCGGATTCGATAACAGCATTCGCGCCCACCGAAACCCCATCTCCTAAACGCGCATCAGGAGCAATCACCGCGGAAGGTGCGATCCCCTGTGCAGGCGCCGGCGTTGTATCCATCAACTGCGCCATACGCGCATAGGCCAAATAAGGATTCTTTACTACCAGAGCGGCCTTGTCGCAAAACGGCAAATCGGCCTCTGTCAGCACCACGGCGGAAGCCTGAGTGCTGCTCAGTTGCTCGCGATAGCGGCTATCGGATAAAAACGTAATCTGTCCTGCCTGCGCTGAATGCATAGAAGCAACAGCGGTGATGACGATATCGCCATCACCGTGTAATTGTGCATCCAACTGTTGAGCCAAGGCGTCCAGTCGAATTGAAAACATGAATTATTTAACCTGTTTCAGCACATCTGCAGTAATGTCTTTCGCGTTGTCAGCATAGGCAACCGCGTTAGCGTCGATAACCACATCATAGCCCTGCTTAGTGGCAACCGCTTTGACCGCGTCCTGAATACGGCTCAGGATCTTGTTGCGCTCTTCCATCTGACGACGACGGTTGTCCTGATCGAACGCCTGAGCTTTGCTGGAGAATTGCTCGCGCTGGGCCATCACGTCGCTTTCCATTTTGGAGCGTTCGCTGGCTTTCATGGTAGAACCATCACGCTGCAGTTTCTGCATTTTTTCCTGCAGAGCACGTTCCATAGACTGCAGCTCAGAGGCGCGGCCTTTGAACTCGTTCTCCAGCTGTTTGCCCACTGCTTCACGCTGCGGCAGCTGTTGGAAGATGCTGGAAACATTGACAATCGCAATCTTGTCGGCAGCCTGGGCGCCGGCAGATACAGCCAGCGTTAAACCTAAACCTGCGGCATACAACCACTTTTTCACTTTGAAACTCCTCACCCTAAGTATTTCTGCGCTGATCGCGCTTATCGTAATCGCGACATCGGCGGCAAAGCTGTACACTCAAGCCGCCGCCGGATGCCGGTACATCTTCCTTTCAACCTCGAACACCAGGCAGTTCTGCTTACCAGGTCTTACCGATGTTAAACTGGAACTGCTCGGAGCGATCCCCATCGTATTTCTTAAACGGCTGGGCATACGAGAACACCAGCGGCCCCAGCGGCGACATCCATTGCACAGCAAGACCTGAAGACATACGAATATTACCAGGCGTACTGTAATCCGGCACGCCGGCCGCCAGCGTCTGAGCGGTGTTTTCCCAGTGAGTATCCCACACAGTACCGGCATCGACGAAGAAAGATGTACGGATAGAACTGGAGTACTTGTCGCTAATGAACGGCGTCGGCACGATCAGTTCCGCACTGGCGACCGCCATTGCGTTACCGCCCACCGCATCTCTCATTTTAGTGGAGTCGATGCTGCAAGACGACACGCTCTCTGAACCGCACCCGGTGTAGTAGGCCGCTTTCGGACCGATGGTATTGGAGCGGAAACCACGCACCGAACTAGAGCCGCCCGCAAAGAAGTTGTCGTAGAACGGCACTTCCTTACCACTCAGACCATCGGCATAACCGGCTTTGGTTCTCGCCATCAGCACCCAGTTGTGGTTTTCGCTGAGCGGGAAGTAACTCGCCGAATCGAAGGTCAGTTTATAGTATTCGTTGTCCGAACCCGGCACGGTCACCTTGGCGTTCAGGTTGGCGCGGTTGCCCGCTGTCGGGAAGTAACCGCGGTCAAGGTTATTGTAGGTCCAGCCAGACGTCAGGAAGAAGTCGTTGGCATCGAAACTGGCGCTCGACGTGGTACGTGGATCCGGATCCACGCCGGCTTTGTTCAGATAACGCCACATCGCCACCTGCGGCTTCATGTCCGACAGGGAGTTGTGTACATAATCAAGGCCGACGCGCAACGAGTTGTTTTCGTTGATCGGGAAGCCCAGCGTCGTGCCCGCACCGTAACTTTGGTTGGTGTAGTCGGACAGGTCCGCATCCAACGCTTTAAAGTTGTTGTAGAAAATACGGCCGCCGAGGCTGACGCCATCCACCGTGAAGTATGGATCGGTCATCGACAGTTCGACATAGGTCTGGTAGTCGTTGCGGGTACCGCTGATGCCAACCGAGTTACCGGTCCCCAGCCAGTTGTCCTGCTGGACGCCAGCCTGGAAGCTGATGCCGCTTTCAGTACCGAAACCGACACCGAAGTTAAGGCTACCGGTGTTACGCTCCTTGACCTTGTACACCACGTCTACCTGATCAGGCGTTCCCGGTACGCGCTGGGTCTCAACATCCACACTTTCGAAATAGCCAAGGCGGTTCAGTCGTTCTTTACCCTGCTGCACCAGATCGTTGCCGAGCCAGCCGCCTTCCATCTGACGCATTTCGCGGCGCAGTACGGAGTCTTTGGAAACATCGTTGCCGTCAAAGCGAATGCGGCGTACGGTGAAGCGGTTGCCGGCATCCACGTTGATGTTCAGGCGCACGGTCTTGTCGCTATCGTTGATTTCCGGCTGGGTCACCACGCGGGGATAGGCATAGCCATAACGTCCCAGCAGTTTTTTGATGTCCTCTTCCATCCGGGTCACTTTGGTGCCGTTATACAGCTCGCCCGGCTGGACGCGGGTCAAATCTTCGATTTCGGTGGCATGACCAACCAGATTACCGCGCACCACCACGCCGGAGAGCTTGTACTGATCGCCTTCGGTGATGTTGACGGTGATGTAGATGCCTTTCTTGTCAGGCGTCAGGCTGACCTGGGTGGAATCGATATTGAAGCGCGCATAACCGCGGTCGAGATAAAAACTGCGCAGGGTTTCCAGGTCGCCGGAAAGTTTCTGCTTCTCGTATTTGCGATCACCGACCACGTTCCACCACGGCACTTCGTCACGTAACTGGAAGCGGGAAATCAATTCATCAGAGCTGAAGGACTTGTTGCCGACGATGTTGATTTGCTGGATCTTGGCGGATACCCCTTCGGTAAACACCAGTTTGAGGTCGACGCGATTGCGGGGCAGCGGCGTCACGACGGCTTTCACCGTGGCGCTGTATTTACCTACGCTGTAGTAGAAATCTTCCAGTCCTTTTTCGATGTTGGACAAGGTGGTGCGGTCCAGCGCCTCACCGACGCGAACACCGGAGGCCTCAAGATTCTCTTTGAGCATCTCCTCTTTCACCGCCTTGTTGCCGGAGAAGGTCAGGCTGGCAATCGTCGGACGCTCCTTGACCTGAATCAGCAGTGAATCCCCATCGCGCAGGACACGGACATCTTCGAAGTTTCCGGTCGCAAACAAAGCCCGAATGGTGTTACCGATATCCTCGTCAGTGACGGAATCTCCCACCCGGACAGGCATGCTGAGCAATGCCGCACCGACGGCAACCCGCTGCAGGCCCTCGAAATGAATATCTTTCACTACGAACCCGTCTGCACCGTATACGGTGGCGCTGCTAAACAGCAGCGACGCTATGAGCAACTTTTTCATCGCCATCGTTGTTATGCGTTTTTCCTAACCTGTTCCACACCTAAAGGCGGGAGAAATCATTGAAAAGTGCGAGTCCCATTAACATCATCAGCAACACCGTGCCAATGCGATAGCTAACGTCCTGCACACGCTCGGAAACCGGTCCGCCCTTCAGCTTTTCAATCGCCAGAAAGAGCAGATGACCACCATCCAGTACTGGCAGCGGGAACAGATTGATAATCCCCAGGTTGACGCTGATCAACGCCAAAAACATCAGGTAATACACCAATCCGTAGTCTGCTGACATGCCTGCTCCCTGCGCGATGGAGATCGGGCCGCTCAGATTATTCAGCTTCACGTCACCGGTAATCAGCTTACCCAGCATACTGACTGTCAGTTTCATCAACAGCCAGGTTTTATTCCCGGCTTCATAGATGGCGCTGAACGGCCCATACTGGCGCACGGTCTTGTACTCATCAGGCAAAGGGGTGACTTTCGGCACTACACCGGCAAACCCTTCCAGCCGGTTCTTCCCCACCGTTTTGCTATCAGGCGTCAGAGCAACGGACAGCGAGTCACCGCCTCTTTCCACCTCCAGCGTAATCGGTTTGCCTGGGTTATCACGCACGGCAATGACAAACTGCTGCCAACGAGCCAACAGCTGACCATCGACTTTAACGATCCTGTCCCCGACTTGCAAACCCGCTTTTTCAGCCGCGGAACGCGGCTGAACCTGCGTCAGTACCGCTTCGACCTGCGGTCCTTTGGGCACAATCCCCAGCGATACCGCCGGATCCTGCCTTTCCGGATCGAAATGCCAGTCTTGCAGTTCAAGCCGCTTACTCTCGGTTCTGGCGACGCCCAGCGGCGCGGTTTCAATCACCACGTCAGGTTCGCCAATCTTGCCAATCAGGGCCAAACGCGCGCTATCCCAGTCAGGCGTTTCGATGCCATCAATCGACTTTAGTTCCATCCCCGGCGAAATTTGGGCCTGTGCGGCAATCGAACCGGGTAAAACCTCGCCAACCACCGGGCGGACGCCCGGCACGCCAATAATGAACACCAACCAATAGGCGATAACGGCGAAAATGAAGTTCGCGATCGGTCCGGCGCTGACAATCGCCGCCCGTTGCCAGACGGTCTTATGATTGAATGCCTGGTGCTCAAGCCCCGCAGGCACCTCATCGACCCGACCATCCAGCATTTTCACATAGCCGCCCAACGGAATCAGCGCGATCACATACTCGGTTCCCTGACGATCACGGCGACGCCACAGCGCCTTGCCGAAACCGATGGAGAAACGTTCGACGCGAACGCCGCAACGGCGGGCAACCCAGAAATGCCCAAATTCGTGCACGGTGATCAGCACACCGAGTGCGACGATAAATGCGGCCAGGCTCCAGAGAATATTCAGCATAAACAGACTCTACCTGTATTCCTAAACGGCCTTGAACAGCAGCAGCATCAGGCAGGCAAATACCGGAATGGCTGCGGTCAGGCTGTCAATACGATCCAGTACCCCACCGTGACCCGGAATCAGATGACTGCTGTCCTTGATGCCGGCCTCACGCTTGAACATGCTCTCAGTCAGATCGCCCAATACCGAAGCCAGCGTCGCTACTACGGAGCAAACCAGCAAGGTAAAGGTAGAAACAGACAATGGCGCATAGTGGCTAAACAGTAACGCAATCACCGCCGACGTTGCCAGCCCGCCGATAAATCCCTCCCAGGTTTTTCCCGGCGAGACTTTCGGCGCCAGCTTATGCCGGCCGAACAGTTTGCCAAACAGGTAGGCGCCGCTATCGGCGCCCCAAACCAGCACCATCACATACAGCAACCACCAGGCGCCGCTAAAAGGGTTGGTTTCATATTCGAACTGGCGCAGCGCCACCATCCCCCAGAAAAAAGGCACAATGGTCAACAGGCCGAAACACAGACGCAGTACGCGGGAATGACGCCACACCGCAGCGGAAGACGGATAAAACAGGACCATCAGCAACGCCACGCCCCACCAGGCAAGGGAGAGCCATAGCGAAAGGCAAACCGGTACAAGCGCAACGGAATAATGATAATCAGGCAGAGTCAGCAGCATCGCCGCCAGCACGAAACCGCAGGCGATGGAAAGCCAGATTCGCTGTGTGTAAGAAACCAGACCAGCCAGTTGACCCCACTCCCAGGCGGCCAGCATACAGACAGCCAGCGTTACCAGAGAGAAAACCAACGGCGGCAGGAAAAAAAGCGCCGCAATAACCAAAGGAATAAGAACCAGCGCAGTAATCAGGCGATACTTCAGCAAAAATACCCCCTACGATGCACCCGCATCGTCAGGTGTGGTTCCCCCAAAGCGACGCTCACGTTGAGCAAAGGCATGAATGGCACCTTCAAAGGTTTGTTCGTCAAAATCCGGCCAGAGAACATCGGTAAAATAGAGTTCTGCATACGCAATCTGCCACAGCAGGAAATTGCTGATGCGATGTTCTCCACTGGTTCTTATTAGCAGATCAACCGGAGCCAGATCGTTCAAGCACATGTAGCGACTCAGAGTCGACTCGTCAATGGTATCAGGACGCAGCAACCCTTCCTGAACCTGTTCGGCGATTTTTCTGACCCCGTGGATAATATCCCAACGCCCGCCATAATTCGCGGCAATATTCAGAGTGAGACCAGTATTATTTTCCGTCACGGCCTCTGAGCGGCGAATAAGTCCCTGCAATCGACTACTGAAGCGACTGATATCACCGATGACTCTCAGACGGACATTGTGCTTGTGCAAATTCTTGACTTCGCTATCCAGCACGCGCACAAACAGTTCCATCAGCGCAGAAACCTCCTGCGCCGGACGATTCCAGTTTTCGCTGCTGAACGCATACAGCGTCAGTGCTTCAAGGTTCTGGCCGACCGCATAACTGATCGCACGGCGTACTGACTTCACTCCCGCCTGATGACCGAAGATCCGCAGCTTTCCCCTCTGTTTAGCCCAGCGGCCATTGCCATCCATGATTATCGCTACATGGCGCGGACCGTTAGGTAACAACTTCTGACTACCTTGTTGATTTTCGGAGGGCATAGCGTGTATTGATTTCCTCGAGCAAGAAAATGATTATTCCAGTCGCGCCAAACCTGACAGCATAAAAAAAGCTGTGAACACACAGCTTTCCATCACCGTGGCTTTTATTAATAACCACCTGCATCAAGCGGCGCAGACTATACCATTTCAGGCGCATGTGAACAAACACACCAGCGTAAGGTTACTGATAACGCCGCAATACATTTTCTGCGGCTTGTCTTGCCCAGGTATCGATAGACAATACATCATCAACGCTTTGCGGTTCAGGTAATGTCAACTGTTCCATCACGCTCTGATTGACTGCGGCGATATCGGTAAAACGAATACCGGATTGTAAAAATGCCGCAACCGCAATTTCATTTGCCGCATTGAGTGCCGTCGTAGCGGCTTGCCCCTGATTGCATGCGTCGATCGCCAGACGCAGACAAGGGTACCGCTGGAAATCCGGCGCAGAGAAGGTCAAAGCCCCTAACTGGCAGAAATCAAGCGCCGGCGCGCCGGAAAAAACGCGATCGGGGTAGGCCATCGCATAGGCTATGGGGGTTCGCATATCGGGCGTTCCCAACTGCGCCATCACACTGCCATCCCGGTAACGCACCATGGAATGGATGACTGATTGGGGATGGATAACCACTTCCATCTGTGCTTCCGAGGCGTTAAACAGCCAGCGCGCCTCGATATATTCCAGTCCCTTATTCATCATGGTGGCGGAATCCACCGAAATTTTTCGCCCCATAGACCAGTTTGGATGGGCGCACGCCTGATCAGGGGTGACGCAATCCAATGCGGCAAACGGAATCTCGCGGAATGGCCCACCTGAACCGGTCAGCACAACCCGCTCAACCCCGTATTGCTTCAGGGAAGCATATCCCAGTTGCCGTTGGATTGGCTCAGGTAAACTCTGAAAAATGGCGCTGTGTTCACTATCAACCGGCAACAGTTGCGCCCCGTTCTTCGAAACCTCGTCCATAAACAGACGGCCGCAGGTCACCAGAGATTCTTTATTGGCCAGCAGCACCTGCTTGCCGGCGCGAATCGCCGACAATGCCGGCAACAAACCGGCTGCGCCAACAATCGCCGCCATCACCTGATCGACCTCGTCCAGCGCCGCCAGCTCACAGGCAGCCTTCTCGCCTGACAGCACGGTTGTCCGACTACCGGCTTCGTTTAAGCGGATGCGGAGTTCACGCGCAGCGTCTTCGTCTGCCATTGAGGCGTATGCCGGGCAAAACTCCAGGCACTGTTCCGCCATCAGGGAAACATTGCGTCCGGCAACCAGTGCCGTTATCGAAAATTTGTCTGGATTGGCCCTGACCACGGCCAGGGAACTGACGCCAATAGAACCGGTGGAACCGAGGATTGTCAGTTGCTTCATGAATATGACCTGATAAAACTGGGTTTGATAACAGGCGTGGTGCCAGTCTGTAACGTCAGCGCCGGCCTGTCGATAAGGCTGGCGTGAAAATGCGCGGCGTTACGCAAAACATCCCGCATCCAAAAGCTGAAAAACAAAACGCCGCAGGAGGCGCGGGCCTGACCCTGCACCTGCCGCGGCGCTGTGCCTGACTGACGGATTAGAAATCCATCAGTTCTTTTTCTTTCTCGGCCAGAACGGCATCGATCTTCTTGATAAAGCTGTCAGTGAGCTTCTGAACGTCGTCCTGAGAACGGCGTTCATCATCTTCGCTGATGGTCTTATCTTTCAGTTGCGCCTTCAGCTTGTCGTTGGCATCACGGCGAACGTTACGTACCGCCACTCGGCTCTGCTCGGCTTCGCCGCGCACCACCTTGATCAGGTCTTTACGACGTTCTTCCGTCAGCGGCGGCAGCGGAACGCGGATAACCGTACCGGCGGACATCGGGTTAAGACCCAGATCGGATGCCATGATGGCTTTTTCCACCGCCGGGCCCAACGTCCGGTCAAATACGGTGACGGCCAGCGTACGCGTGTCTTCCACCACGATGTTGGCTAACTGGCGTAACGGGGTTGCGCTACCGTAATATTCCACATGAATGCCGTCCAGAAGACTGGGGGACGCGCGGCCAGTACGCACTTTGCTGATCTGGTTCTTGAAAGCTTCTACGCATTTGTCCATGCGCGTTTCAGCGTCTTTTCTGATTTCATTAATCACGTTGTGAACCCTTGAAAACTGGTTGCCAGTCAGGTCACGCGCGGCTTGCATGACCCAGCGAATCATTGATTACCAGCGGCAGGCTGGCGATGTATGGCGCAATCTTGTATACCCGTCATATTTCAAGTTGCAGGTGTGTTGGCTGCGTTCGTTCACCCGAATCACTTACCTGAGTAAGCTCATCGGGATTCTCTCTCTTGCTGCCTTCCTGCAACTCGAATTATTTGGGCATATCACCAAAACAAGATATTACCTTAAATTAGACGTCAGCCGTTATTACTGATCAACGTCCCTTCTTTTTCGCCCATGACGACGCGACGCAGCGCCCCCGGCTTATTCATATTGAACACCCGGATCGGCAGGTTGTGGTCACGCGCCAGCGTAAAGGCCGCCAGATCCATCACTTTAAGTTCGCGCTCCAGCACTTCCTGATAGCTCAACGATTCGTAGAGCGTCGCATTGGGATCTTTAACCGGGTCAGCCGAAAATACGCCATCCACTTTGGTGGCTTTCAGTACGACATCAGCTTCGATTTCAATCCCGCGCAGGCAAGCAGCGGAGTCGGTGGTGAAGAAGGGGTTGCCGGTACCGGCGGAGAAAATCACCACGCGGTTGTTGCGCAGCAGGCTGATGGCTTCAGCCCAGCTGTAGTTATCGCACACGCCATTGAGCGGAATGGCCGACATCAGGCGGGCGTTGACATAAGCACGATGCAGCGAATCACGCATCGCCAGACCGTTCATGACGGTAGCCAACATCCCCATATGATCACCCACCACACGGTTCATGCCTGCTTTGGCCAGACCAGCGCCGCGGAACAGGTTGCCGCCGCCGATCACTACACCGACCTGAATGCCCAACTCAACCAGTTCCTTCACTTCCTGGGCCATGCGATCGAGGATGCTCGCATCGATACCGAAACCTTCAGCTCCCTGCAGCGCTTCGCCACTCAGCTTCAGCAGGATACGTTGATATACGGGTTTTGCGTTGGTTGCCATGGTGTTCTTGTCCTAACAGGCTGTCATCGTACTGGGGGTTATTACTGCCACACCCGGCACACCATCGATAGGGGCCAGATGCCATGAAATTGCTTGTATCACGAATTACAGGTATCGCGAATAGTTTGGCTGGATAAAAAGGAACCGCCAACTGGCGGCTCCTTTTTTATTAAGACTGCTTGCTCATTGCTGCGACTTCGGCAGCAAAGTCAACTTCAGCTTTCTCGATGCCTTCACCCACTTCGTAGCGGATGAAGCTGCTCACGGAGGCATTGTGCTCTTTCAGCAACTGGCCAACGGTTTTGTTCGGGTCCATTACGAAGTTCTGACCGGTCAGAGAGATCTCGCCGGTGAACTTACGCATGCGGCCTTCAACCATTTTTTCAGCGATTTCGCGCGGCTTGCCGGACTGCATGGCGATGTCCAGCTGGATCTGATGCTCGCGGGCAACGACGTCAGCCGGCACGTCTTCAGCATTAACGTATTCCGGTTTGCTGGCGGCGATGTGCATGGCAACGTGCTTGATCAGCTCTTCGTCGGCACCGGTAGCGGCAACCATAACGCCGATACGAGCGCCGTGCATGTAAGAACCCAGCGCGTCGCCAGTCTGAACGGCGATACGACGGATGTTGATGTTTTCACCGATTTTCGCTACCAGCGCGGTGCGCTGTTCTTCGAATTTCGCTTTCAGAACTTCAACATCAGTGATGCGTTCGTTCAGCGCAGCGGCGATAACTTCTTCGCCAAACGCTTTGAAGCCGGCGTCTTTTGCTACGAAGTCAGTTTCGCAGTTCAGTTCAACGATGACGCCGTATTTGCCGTCAGCGGCAATTTTGGTCAGGATCACGCCTTCAGCAGCAACGCGACCTGCTTTTTTCGCAGCTTTAGCCTGGCCGGATTTACGCATGTTGTCGATTGCCAGCTCGATGTCGCCATTGGCTTCAACCAGAGCTTTTTTACATTCCATCATGCCTGCGCCGGTACGTTCGCGCAGTTCTTTTACCAGGGCAGCGGTAATTTCAGCCATTATCTTTTCCTCGGTTATCTCGTGGGGGAGATAAGTAAGAGATAAGTAAAAAGGGGGCCTGACAAGGCCCCCTAACCAACATATGTCAATACCTGGTTAATAAGGGCTCAACAGAGCTGGCCTTATTATTCAGCTTCGACGAAGCTCTCTTCTGCCTGTTCAGCCAGATCCTGAGAACGGCCTTCACGGACAGAGGCGGCAACAGCGCTCAGGTACAGGGTTACTGCACGGATGGCGTCGTCGTTACCAGGGATGATGTAGTCAACGCCATCCGGATCGGAGTTGGTATCAACAATTGCAAATACCGGGATACCCAGGTTGTTTGCTTCTTTGATAGCAATGTGTTCGTGATCGGCGTCGATAACGAACAGCGCGTCAGGCAGACCGCCCATGTCTTTGATACCGCCCAGGCTGTTTTCCAGCTTGTCCAGTTCACGGGTGCGCAGCAGCGCTTCTTTCTTGGTCAGCTTGTCGAACGTGCCGTCCTGAGCCTGAGTTTCCAGATCTTTCAAACGTTTGATGGACTGACGAACGGTTTTCCAGTTAGTCAGCATACCGCCCAGCCAGCGATGGTTCACGAAGAACTGGTCGCAACCGGTAGCAGCTTCTTTTACCGCTTCGCTTGCTGCGCGTTTAGTACCGACAAACAGGATCTTGCCCTTGCGGGAAGAAATTTTGCTCAGCTCAGCCAGGGCTTCGTTGAACATCGGTACAGTTTTCTCAAGGTTGATGATGTGAACTTTGTTGCGTGCACCGAAGATGAACGGTTTCATTTTCGGGTTCCAGTAACGAGTCTGGTGACCAAAGTGTACGCCCGCCTTGAGCATGTCGCGCATGGAAACAGTTGCCATGATTACCTCTGTAGATTAAGTATGGGGTTATGCCTCCACGTGTCCCATTGCGCCGACCTGAATGGAAAACCATTCTGGCACCCCGGCGAATGTGTCGACACGTGTGTGTTATACACATAGTGAGTTCAGTTTGAACCAGTCGGTATTCAGTTGCCTGAACGCCAGCCGGATCACCGGCGCGCTTTATACCATAAACCGCCCCCGGACACCAACTTTTGTTGCATTCTACCGTGACGCCCCAAGCCCCGGATGACAGCTTCGTGACGGAATGATGATTTGGCAGTGTCAGGCTGGGCTGATACCATAAATCACTATTTACCGACCCTCTTTCGCCGGAAAAGGCGATACCTGTGGACTGAATTCAATGGCAATCTCAATCAAAACCTCTGAAGATATCGAAAAAATGCGTGTGGCCGGCCGCCTGGCGGCGGAAGTGCTGGAAATCATCGAGCCGCACGTGGTTCCAGGCGTAAGCACCGGCGAGCTGGACCGAATCTGTCATGATCACATCACCAACAAGCAAAACGCGATTTCCGCCAGCCTCGGCTACCACGGCTTCCCGAAATCCGTCTGCATCTCCGTTAACGAAGTGGTGTGCCACGGCATTCCGAGCGACGAGAAAATCCTCAAAGACGGCGATATCGTCAACATCGACGTCACGGTGATCAAAGACGATTTTCACGGCGACACCTCCAAAATGTTCATTGTCGGCAAACCGACCATTCTGGGGGAGCGCCTGTGCAAGGTGACGCAGGAAAGTCTGTATCTGGCGCTGCGGATGATTAAACCGGGCGTCCGGTTGCGCACGCTGGGCCGCGAAATCCAGAAATTCGTGGAAGCGCAGGATTTCTCCGTGGTGCGCGAGTACTGCGGTCATGGCATCGGCCGTGGTTTCCACGAAGAGCCGCAGGTGCTGCACTATGACGCCGACGACGGCGGCGTGGTGCTGCAGCCGGGCATGGCGTTTACCGTGGAACCGATGGTCAACGCCGGCGATTACCGTATCCGCACCATGAAAGACGGCTGGACGGTAAAAACCAAGGATCGCAGCTTGTCGGCGCAATACGAGCATACTATTGTGGTGACTGAAAACGGCTGCGAAATAATGACGTTGCGTAAGGATGACACCATCCCCAACATCATCACGCATCAGGAATAATTGAGCATAAGCCGGCTGATGCCGGCTTTTTTTATGTTTATGGTGGCGCAACATGATCGACAGAGACCTTCCGCACGATATCCCCGGTTCCACCACCACGGTTCATCCGGCACCGGCTTCTCCCCTTACCTTCACGGACGACATGCTGAAATGTCAGACGCTGAAAACCCATCTGGAACAGTTCCAGAGCTGGCTGGCGGAGGAGTTCAAAGCCGGTGTCAGCGCGGAAGCGTTGATCGATGCCCGCACGCTGTTTATCGATCACCTGATGCAACGACTATGGCGCTTTTACGGTTTTGAGAGCGCGCCGCAAACCGCGCTGGTAGCGGTAGGCGGCTACGGGCGCGGAGAATTGCACCCGCTGTCGGACATTGACCTGCTGGTCCTGAGCCAGCACAAGCTGACGGACGCTCAGTCACAGACTATCGGCACCTTTATCACGTTGCTGTGGGACTTGCGGCTGGAAGTCGGCCACAGCGTGCGCACGCTGGACGAATGTCTGGAAGAAGGCCGGGCGGATATTTCCGTCGCCACCAACCTGATCGAATCCCGCATGATTTGCGGGGACGTCGCGTTGTTCCTGATGCTGCAAAAACACATTTTCAGCGACGCGTTCTGGCCATCGGAAACCTTCTTTCCCGCCAAGATCGCCGAGCAGCGGGAACGCCACCAGCGCTACCACAGCACCAGCTACAATCTGGAGCCGGATATCAAGAGCAGCCCCGGCGGACTGCGGGATATCCACACTCTGCTGTGGGTCGCCCGTCGTCATTTTGGCGCCACGTCGCTCAACGAAATGGTCGGATTCGGTTTTCTGACCGAAGCTGAACGCAACGAACTGAATGAGTGCCAGAGTTTTCTGTGGCGCATTCGCTTCGCGCTGCATTTGATCCTGCCCCGTTACGATAACCGCCTGTTGTTCGACCGCCAGCTCAACGTGGCGCAACTGCTGCAATATCAGGGCGAAGGCAACGCGCCGGTAGAACACATGATGAAAGACTTCTACCGTATGACGCGTCGGGTGGGCGAACTGAATCAGATGCTGCTGCAACTGTTTGACGAAGCCATCCTGGCGCTGGATGCCAGCGAGAAACCCCGTCCGCTGGACGAGGAATTCCAGTTGCGCGGCCAGCTTATCGACCTGCGTGACGAAACCCTGTTCGAGCGCAAGCCCGAAGCCATTATCCGCATGTTCTACCTGATGGTGCGCAATCAGGAAATCAGCGGCATCTATTCAACAACCCTGCGGCATCTGCGCCATGCGCGCCGGCATCTGAGCCAGCCGCTGTGCACTATTCCTGAAGCGCGCAGCCTGTTCATGAACATTCTGCGCCACCCGCGCGCCGTCAGCCGGGCGTTGCTGCCGATGCACACCCACAGCGTGCTGTGGGCCTATATGCCGCTGTGGGGCAACATCGTCGGGCAGATGCAATTTGACCTGTTCCACGCCTATACCGTGGATGAGCACACCATTCGGGTGCTGCTGAAACTGGAAAGTTTTACCGAAGAGGCCACTCGCGCGGCGCATCCGCTGTGCGTGGAGCTATATCCGCGACTGCCGCAGCCGGAACTGTTGCTGCTGGCCGCCTTGTTCCACGACATCGCCAAAGGACGCGGCGGCGACCACTCGGAACTGGGCGCCAAGGACGCGCTGGAGTTCGCCGCGCTGCACGGGTTGAATTCACGAGAAACCCAGTTGGTCGCCTGGCTGGTGCGCTGTCATCTGTTGATGTCGGTCACCGCGCAACGCCGCGACATTCAGGATCCGGCGGTAATCCAGCAATTCGCCGAACAGGTGCAGAGCGAAACCCGGTTGCGCTACCTGCTGAATCTGACCGTAGCGGATATCTGCGCCACCAATGAGACGCTGTGGAACAGCTGGAAACAGAGCCTGCTGCGCGAATTGTATTTCGCCACCGAGAAGCAGCTGCGCCGCGGCATGCAGAACTCGCCGGACCTGCGCGAACGGGTGCGCCATCACCGTTTGCAGGCGCTGGCGCTGTTGCGCATGGACAATATCGACGAGGAAGCGCTGCACCACATCTGGAGCCGCTGCCGCGCCGACTACTTCCTGCGCCATTCCCCGAATCAATTGGCCTGGCACGCCCGCCATCTGCTGGAGCATGACGTCAGTAAACCGATGGTGCTGATCAGCCACCAGGCCAGTCGCGGCGGCACCGAAATTTTTATCTGGAGTCCGGACCGCCCTTACCTGTTCGCCGCGGTCGCCGGTGAACTGGACAGGCGTAACCTGAGCGTACACGACGCCCAGATCTTCACCAGCCGCGACGGTATGGCAATGGACACCTTTATCGTACTGGAGCCGGACGGCAGCCCGCTGGCGCCGGATCGTCACGAGATGATCCGCCACGCCATCGAGCAGGCGCTGACCCAACGGGATTACCAGCATCCGAGAGCACGTCGGCCCTCCTCCCGCCTGCGCCACTTTAGCGTGCCGACGGAAGTCGGTTTTCTGCCGACGCATAACGACCGGCGCAGTTATATGGAGCTAATCGCGCTCGACCAACCCGGCCTGTTGGCGCGGGTGGGCGAAGTGTTCGCCGACCTTAATCTGTCGCTGCACGGCGCCCGTATTTCCACCATCGGCGAACGAGTAGAAGACCTGTTTATTCTGGCAGATAGCGAAAGACGGGCATTAAGCCCCGAATTACGGCTTAAGTTGCAACAACGGTTGACAGAAGCCCTCGACCCAAACGATAAAGTAGCTTCTTAAATGTTAAGCCGCGTCCCGCATGGCGGCGCGCGGCCTGGTTTGATTAATCACGAAAGAGAAACAGGATGCAGCAATTACAGAACATCATCGAAACCGCATTTGAGCGTCGCGCAGACATCACCCCGGCCAACGTGGACACGGTGACGCGCGAAGCGGTGAATCAGGTTATCAGCCAGTTGGACAGCGGCGTGCTGCGTGTGGCTGAGAAAATCAACGGCCAGTGGGTGACGCATCAGTGGCTGAAGAAAGCGGTGCTGCTCTCTTTCCGCATCAATGACAACCAACTGATGGAAGGAGCCGAAACCCGCTACTACGACAAAGTGCCGATGAAATTCGCCGGTTACGACGAAGCGCGTTTCCAGCGTGAGGGTTTCCGCGTCGTGCCGCCAGCCAGCGTACGTCAGGGCGCGTTTATCGCCCGTAACACCGTACTGATGCCGTCTTACGTCAACATCGGCGCCTATGTCGATGAAGGCTCGATGGTTGACACCTGGGCGACCGTCGGCTCCTGCGCTCAGATCGGCAAAAACGTGCACCTGTCCGGCGGCGTCGGCATCGGCGGCGTTCTGGAACCGTTGCAGGCTAACCCGACCATCATCGAAGACAACTGCTTCATCGGCGCCCGCTCCGAAGTCGTGGAAGGCGTGATCGTGGAAGAAGGCTCGGTGATCTCAATGGGCGTGTTCATCGGCCAGAGCACCAAAATCTACGACCGTGAAACCGGCGAAGTGCATTACGGCCGCGTACCGGCGGGCTCGGTAGTCGTATCCGGCAACCTGCCATCTAAAGACGGCAGCTACAGCCTCTACTGCGCAGTGATCGTGAAAAAAGTGGATGCGAAAACCCGCGGTAAAGTGGGAATTAATGAGTTATTACGCACTATCGACTAATACCACTATCGACTAAACTGAATGGCGGGTTATGACCCGCCATTTTTTACGGCATCAAGCCGTCACGACCAACAATACTGGCCCAGTTTTTCAAGCCGACGTAAAACAAGAAAGGTGGTGTTATGTACGACAATCTGAAAAGTCTTGGGATTTCCAACCCGGAAGATATCGACCGCTATAGCCTCCGCCAGGAAGCCAGCAACGATATTCTGAAAATTTACTTTCGCAAGGATAAAGGGGAATTTTTCGCTAAAAGCGTCAAGTTCAAATATCCGCGCCAGCGCAAAACCATCGTCGCAGATAACGCCGGGCAGGGTTACAAAGAAATCAACGAGATCAGCCCCAATCTGCGCTATGTCGTGGACGAGCTCGATCAGATTTGCCAGCGCGATCAGGTTGAGGTGGATTTGAAGCGCAAGATTCTGTCCGACCTGCGTCATCTGGAAAGCGTAGTCACCAACAAGATCAGTGAAATCGAAGCCGATCTGGAAAAACTGACCCAGCGCTGAGTGGGTGTCGTCGACAAGGCTGTAACGCAGCCGATTCAGCATAAGAAACGGGGCCTGAAAGGCCCCGTTTTCACAACTGGCTCCCGGCATTACTTATCCAGCAACGCGGCCCAGGACTCCACCCACGGGCAGGAAACCACTTCGGGTTCCGGATGCTCGGCCGCATCAATTTCCAGCAACTCGCCCAGGCGCTTCGCGCCCATCTCCTGCAACAACGCATCAAACTGATGGCCGCCGCCGCAGAAGTTATCGTAGCTGCTGTCGCCCAGCGCAATCAGCCCGTAGCGTAAATCCGGCTGATAACCGACTTTTTCACGCAGCGCTTCGTACAACGGCACGATAGACTCCGGCAACTGCCCCTGACCGGTGGTGGAGGTCACCACCAGCACCGTCAGCTGGCTGTAAGCCAGCCAGTCATCTACCGAAGCCTCTTCGAAAATCTTTACCTCATGCCCGTGCGTCTTAAGGATGCTTTCCGCTTCCTCCGCCACCAGCAACGCGTTGCCGTACACCGTGCCAACAAAAATACCGACTTGCGCCATGACGCTGATTCTCCTGTTTATGCTGACGTCAGGCGTTATCCTGACCCGACGCCTGAGGAAACTCAACCCTTTCAACATCAGGGAGACTGCCTTGCCAGCCGAATTGCGTCATTACGCCCTGCCAGGGTTCGTCCCAGCGTGCCGATATTACCAGCGGCTCGTTGGTAACCGGGTGAGTCAGCGACAAGCGGCTGGCGTGCAACATCAGGCGGGCGCAGTCGAAGTGCGCCGCCATACCGCGGTTCTGGCGCAGGTCGCCGTGGGTAGTATCCCCAATAATAGGATGACGCAAATGCGCCATATGTCGCCGCAACTGGTGCTTGCGTCCGGTCCTGGGGCTCAATTCCAGCAGGCTGTAGCGAGAGGTGTCATAACGCCCGATCGCCACCGGCATCTCGGCACACGCCAGTACCCGATAGTGGCTGACGGCAGGCTGCGGCGCTTTGTCGGGGTCGGCGTATTTATCGGCGATGCGATCCAGCTCTTCCGTCAGCGCATAATCAATCACGCCGTCTTCCATCACATAGCCGCGAACCACCGCATGATAGGTTTTCTCCATCTGATGCTGCTCGAACTGCTGCGCCAGTAGCCGCGCCACCTCAGGGGACAACGCCATCAACAGCACGCCGGAAGTAGGACGGTCCAGACGGTGCACGGTAAACACGTGCTGACCAATCTGGTCGCGTACCGTTTGCATCACCACCACTTTTTCCTTGCGATCCAGCCAGCTACGGTGCACCAGCCAGCCTGCCGGTTTATTCACCGCAATCAGATGCTCATCCTGATAGACAATCTCCAGCATCCTCATTCCTCAAACAATACGTCCAACGCACGCAACTGCGTCAGCAATTCACCGACATCATCCGAACGCCCGTCGAACGCCACCTCAAAATAAGGCAGGATGGCAAGCCGGGCCGGCAACGGCGCGCCGCTGTCCAGTAATGCGTGCATACGCGGCAGAAATACCCATTGCAGCCACTGTTCGGCCGCCATCGTATCAATGCAGAACGGCTCCTGACTGGCAAACGCCGCCTCATCAGGCGCAGAAGACTGCCATAACGGGCTCGCCTTCAGGGCATGCTCGATAGCGAACAGCGATTGTCGGATGCGAATCTCTACACTCATGGGCCGGGGTCTCATCAGGCTTGGTAACAGGGCGGCAAAGCATAGCATCGTTGTCCTGTTCTGGCATCCCGGATGCATCCCCCGCAACCGGAATGCGCGTACTGAGCGGCAACAGGTAAAAACGAAAAGAGGGAACCGATTTCTCGGTTCCCTCTTAGTTCGTTTGCAGCAGTCCCGCTACCTTGTTGCTTCCCTGCTCGTCCTTGAAAACTTGTCCTTGATGGTCTTCCTAACCCACAATCCTTGCTGGCGATCCCTCTTTCATCCGTGACGGTCGATCCTTCATAATCATCCGTGATCGCATTCCTTTAGGCTCCTGCCCCACCGGCATTCCCAGGCCGGCTCTCATTCTCCTTCCTGGAGGTGTCCCTTATTTCATCCTGAAAAAAGAGTCTGGTTGTAACAGCAATTGACTCCCTGCCCTCCTGGCATGGTCGACATACCCTGTTACCGTGTTACGAAACTGAATAATAAGATGTATTAATTAAACCGAATCAGCAAGCCACCCAAACGCCCCAATAGCCGCATAAAAAACACGGTTTATTGACGAACACCATTAATTCATTAATTAATAATGCAAAAATTAAACGGAAATCTTAGTTTAATATTAAAGATAAGAGATCGCTTACACGCAATGTAAGAGATCTCTCACACGTCGAAAAGCGAAACGCGATTCAGCATTATGGAATCAATGGCAACAGCTTATACAGAAAATCAACCAGATCCGATGACAACACTCGACGCTGGCGTGTTCCGAATTCTTCCAGCACAACTTCGCCGCTCAGGTTGCACAAAGAGATTAGCGCCATTTCAGAATGCGTTGTCGCAAGAAATAACGTAGGTGACAATTTTAGTCGTTTTTGTGTCAAAAGGTGACCAATCAGGTTCTCCTGCAGACGGATAAAATCGTCTTCGCTCCAGGCCTGAAGCAGCGTGCATTCCAAATCATCAAAGCGAGCCGTCATGTCGCCGGCGAACTGGCTGGTGAAAAAGGCATGCGCATCCGGGTGCAGTTGAATCTCCAGCGCCCGTTCAACGCCATCCAGCCGCGCAGGCACGACCGGCGCCTGCGGCAACCAGTGCACCCGGCTATCCTGCGTGGCGACGATGCAGGGCGAGGCCACGCCGTACAAATCCTCGCTGGCTGGCGGATGGCCCGTTTCCCGTTGCCATAATTCGACATAACGCTGGGTGAATGCGTTCAGCGCCTGTGATACCTGCTGCTCCATCTTACCTCTCAATCTGAGTCTGTCGGATTTCACTGAATACACATTCTATCCCGACTATAACGCCTGCCGTCGACAGAATACGCATCAAAGTGCGTAACGCCGCGCAACTTTATCGTTGGAAGGTCACCCTGCATTGGCAAAAGGCTCTTCGACACGTTAAGGTGAGATAGCAAAGAAACGTATCACACAAACGCATCGAACCTGCGTGTTGGGCAAACGTCTTGAACAACTGTCGTCGCACACTGCGTTTCAGGGAGTAGTATGATCACACATATCAGCCCGTTAGGGTCCATGGATTTACTGTCGCAGTTGGAAGTGGATATGCTGAAAAGCACCGCCAGCAGCGATCTTTACCGGCTATTCCGCAATTGTTCCCTCGCCGTCCTGAACTCCGGCAGTCAGACGGACAACAGCAAGGAGTTGCTCTCCCGCTACGAGGATTTCGACATCAACGTGCTGCGTCGTGAGCGCGGCGTGAAACTGGAACTGGTCAACCCGCCGGAAGAAGCATTTGTCGACGGGCAGATTATCCGTTCGTTGCAGGCCAACCTGTTCGCCGTGCTGCGCGATATCCTGTTTGTGAACGGCCAGATCGCCAGCGCCGGGCGTTATCAAAACCTGGATCTCGAAGATTCCACCCACATCACCAATCTTGTGTTCTCCATCCTGCGCAACGCCAGAGCGCTGCACGTGGGCGAGGAGCCGAATCTGGTGGTGTGCTGGGGCGGTCATTCGATCAATGAAACCGAATACCTGTACGCCCGTAAAGTCGGCAGCCAGCTCGGCTTACGCGAGCTGAACATCTGTACCGGTTGCGGACCTGGCGCGATGGAAGCCCCGATGAAAGGCGCCGCCGTGGGCCATGCCCAGCAACGTTACCGGGACGGGCGTTTCATCGGCATGACCGAGCCGTCCATCATCGCCGCCGAGCCGCCCAATCCGCTGGTGAATGAACTGATCATCATGCCGGACATTGAAAAACGTCTGGAAGCGTTTGTGCGCATCGGCCACGGCATCGTGATTTTCCCGGGCGGGGTTGGCACCGCGGAAGAGTTCCTCTATCTGCTGGGCATCATGATGGACCCGGCCAACAGCGAGCAGGTGTTGCCGATTATTCTTACCGGCCCGCAGGAAAGCGCCGACTACTTCCGGGTGCTTGACGAGTTCATCGTTAGTACGCTGGGTCGCCAGGCGCGCCGTTATTATTCCATCATCATCAACGACGCCGCCGAAGTGGCCCGGCAGATGAAAAAAACCATGCCGCAGGTGAAAGAACACCGCCGCCACACCGGCGACGCCTACAGCTTCAACTGGTCGCTGCGTATCGCGCCGGACTTGCAACTGCCGTTCGAGCCGACGCACGAGAACATGGCTAACCTCAATCTGCATCCCGACCAGCCGGCCGAACAGTTGGCCGCCACGTTGCGCCGGGCGTTTTCCGGTATCGTGGCCGGTAACGTCAAAGAGGCGGGTATTCGGGCCATCGAAGAATACGGCCCTTACAAATTGCACGGCAATGCCGACATCATGAAAAGCATGGACCGGCTGTTGCAGGACTTCGTGTCCCAGCAGCGTATGAAGCTGCCTGGCAGCGCTTACGTCCCGTGCTACGAAATCTGTTCCTGACCATCAGTTCGCCGCCGGCGCTAGGCCGGCGGCGACTCACATGACTACCGCTTATGGCCGTACATCTGCTTATTGTCGACGCGCTCAACCTGATCCGACGCATTCATGCGGTACAAGGTTCTCCTTGCCTGACTGCCTGCCGGCACGCGCTGGGCCAGTTGATACAGCACAGTCAACCCACGCATGCCGTTGCCGTCTTTGATGACGAACAGCGGGATCAGAGCTGGCGCCACCAGTTGCTGCCGGAATACAAGGCCGGCCGCGCGCCCATGCCGGAAAATCTGTCGCAGGAACTGCCGCAGATCAGGGACGCCTTTCTGGCATCCGGGGTGGAGAGCTGGCACTCGCCGGGCAACGAAGCTGACGATCTGGCCGCCACGCTGGCTTGTAAAGTCGCCGCGCAAGGGCATCAAGCCACCATCGTCTCGACCGACAAGGGTTACTGTCAGTTACTGGCGCCGACCATTCGTATTCGGGATTACTTTCAGAAGCGCTGGCTGGACGTGCCGTTCATCCAGCAGGAGTTCGGCGTTCAGCCCGAACAGTTGCCGGATTACTGGGGGCTGGCGGGGATCAGCAGCAGCAAAATCCCCGGCGTGAGCGGCATTGGGCCGAAAACCGCCGCCCAGCTGTTGCAACAGGCTGGTTCGCTGGAGGCGCTATACCAGCAGTTGGAGCAGATACCGGAGAAATGGCGCCGCAAGCTGGAAGCCCAGCAGGACATGGCTTACCGCAGCCGTCAGGTCGCCACGCTCAGAACCGATCTGGTACTCAATGGCAACCTGCAGCAGCTACGCCTGCCCGCATCGGGTTAAACGGCGTTAACCACCGACACGTACAGGCATCACGCCCGGCAGCGGCAGAAACTCAACGTTCGTCGCGCCGGCCGGGAATCGCACCCCAGATACGCCGTGCATGAACGGTGACTTCTTCACGATCGTGATAGAGGTGTTTGGCATGAATCTCAAAATTGATGCCGTTCTCCTCCATCCGCTGCGCCAGTAAGGCCAGATTCTGGGTCACTTCTTCATAGCGCTTTTTCATCGGTAGCTTAAGGTTGAAGATCACTTCGCGACACCAGCCATTGACCAGCCAGTCAGCCATACGGCTGGTGACTTTGGCCGGTTTTTCCACCATATCGCACACCAGCCAGTAGATATTGTTACGCGGCGGCTCAAAGCGGAAACCGTCCGCCTGATGGTGGATCACCTGCCCGGTATCCATCAGGCTCGGCGCCATCATGCCGTTATCGACGGCGTGAACCATCATACTGCGTTTCACCAGTTGATAGGTCCAGCCGCCGGGGCAAGCGCCCAGATCCACCGCAAACATACCGCTGGAGAGGCGTTCGTCCCATTCGTCCGCCGGCACGAACACATGAAATGCTTCTTCCAGCTTCAGCGTCGAGCGGCTTGGGGCGTCCGCAGGGAACTTCAGCCGCGGAATCCCCATATAGAACGGTGAATTGTTATTGCTGTAGGAATAACCGACATAGCAGCAACCGGGAGCGATGAACAACACATGAATAACCGGACGGCTGGCTTTCTCCTGTGCCAGCAGGATGCGGTTTTCCCGCAGCGCAGCGCGCAGCGGCACCGTGAACTTGCGGCAGAACTTCATCAGTTCCTTGCTTTCGTTGGTATCCGGCACTTCAACCCGCAGCTCTCCGGCGCGCTCCAGCGCCCCGGTCAGCATCCCGATGATCGGCGTGATGCGATCCTCCGGCGGCAGATCGCGCAACAATTCGCCGCATACCATCATCTGACGCGCAAATATCAGTTCCTGGAACGGTAATTCCTTAATCAGCCGATCGGCGTCTTCGTGCTGGTAGCACTCAAACATCACATACCCGCTGTTATCCTTTACCCGTACAAAGCCATAGACGTTATAACGCGCCGCCTTGTCGGTAATTTCCGCCGCGCACTCTTTCTCAAATCCAGGGCGGCAGTACAAAATCACTTTATTCATGCTACTCAGCCTTTTTCTTTAAGCGTAAGGCTCCAATTAACAGTAACAGCCAGCCCGTCAGGAAGCACGCGCCCCCCACCGGAGTGACAAATACCCATAGTTTGAGGTGCGACAACGCCAGACAGTACAGGCTGCCGCTAAACAGCAGCGTACCCAGCGCCAGAAACGCCGCACTCCAGTAAAACCAGACATTCGCCCGTTGATGCATCGCCGCCGACAGCGCCAGAATCGCCAGCGTGTGAAACGCCTGATACTGGAGCCCGGTGTGCAGCCAGGACATTTCCGCTTCGCCCAGCGATTTACTCAACACATGCGTGCCGAACGCCCCCAACGCCACATATACAAACCCGCTGATAGCGGCGAATATCAGCATGAAACGGCTGTTCATCGTTTGATCTATTCCATATATCAAGAAAAAGAGGCTGAACCCGGCGGATTCAGCGCGCACTGTTGTCGTAGCGGAAGCGGAACTTTTCCTGTTCGCTGGCCGCACGAGCCAGAATCCATTGGCGAAAGGCGGCTATTTTACCCAGTTCCGCCTGACTGTCATGACAAACCAGATAAAACGCGTTTTTGCTGACCAGCACATCATTGAACGGGCACACCAGTCTGCCCGCCTCAATTTCCGTCTGCGCCATCACATTGTTGGCCAGCGCGACCCCCTGGCCGTGAATCGCCGCCTGCAACACCATCGCGCTATGACTGAAAATCGGCCCTTGTTGCACATTAATCTGAGTTATCCCCAACTGGCGGGTATAGGCCATCCAGTCACGCCGCGAGGCGTCATGCAACAGCGTATGCCATATCAGGTCCCCCGGCGTTTTCAGCGGGTGCTCCCCGGCCAATAATTGCGGCGCGCAAACCGGCAACAGATACTCCGCGTACAGCTTTTCCACCCGCAATCCCGGCCAGTTGCCGCGTCCGTAGAAGATCGCCACGTCCACATCATCCGACAGTCGTTCCTCTTCCCGGTCCACCGCCTGAATTCGCACATCAATGCCCGGATATTCCGTATTGAAACTCGACAGACGCGGCACCAGCCAGTGAATGGCGAAGCTAGGCAGCAGACTCACCGTCAGCGCGCCTTTGGCGCTACGAGCCTGCAGCTTGCGGGTCGCTTCATTAAGGGCGGAAAAGATTTCCTTGATGTCCAGAAAGTAGCTCTGCCCTTCTTCCGTCAACAACAGCGACCGGTTACGGCGGCGGAACAGTTTCAGGCCGAGAAAATCTTCCAGCGATTTGATCTGATGGCTGACGGCAGCCTGGGTAACGAATAACTCTTCGGCCGCGCGGGTAAAACTGAGGTGGCGGGCAGCAGCGTCAAAGACGCGCAAAGCATTGAGGGGCGGCAATCGTTTCGACATAAACCGGATTCTTCGTATGCGGCTTACCCCGGTAAACACTACCGCGATTTGCCATTAGTTTTTGTAATCCGAGGCATTATAAATTGTCCGTTGAGGATGCACCAGCAAATACCTATAGTAGCGCCACTTCCCTGAGCCGGAACGAAAAGTGCGTAAGGTTGACCGATGTGCTTTTGGCTTGTGGTTGTGATGTTGTGTTTGCTATTTGTTTACTGTCTGCATTTCAGACGTGGTAGCGATGCTACCTTTTCATTTCCTGTACATTTACCCTGTCTGTCTAAGTGATTTTTGCATAGCACCGCGTTTTGCGGTGCTTTTTTTTTTGCCCATATTGCATTGACCAGAAGATATCGATCACTTCGCTTCCGTCATCGATCTCAGCGCATCACGATTAATCTGTTGATGATGACCATAGGCATCGGTGTAACTGATGAGGCCGGTCTCTTCATCCACCTTCGGCTTGCCATCGGCAATGATGGTCCGTCCGTCGGAGGTTTCCAGCACATAATTGCTGGAGCAGGCTGACAGCGATAATGCCAGGCCCAGAGCGACAAGAATTACAATTTTATTCTTCATACTTAACTCCTGGTATTTTTTAATGCCTTCATAAAGGCATTAGTCATTATTAAACTCCGAATCAAGCAAGGTTAAGGGTAGCAAGCTGAACGAGGTTTTCGTTCAGGATCGTCCTAAACTTGTTTCAGCCGCAAAAATGGGACAGGATCTGTCGCTCAACAGAGGATCGACATGAAACCGTTCAACGCCCCGTATTTTCGCCAGCAATTTCCCGCGCTTCGCCAGCCCGGCGTCTATCTTGACAGCGCAGCCACGGCGCTGAAGCCCGACGCGGTTATCGCCGCGGTTCAGCACCACTACGCCAGTGAAACGGGCAATGTTCATCGCAGCCAGCACCGCGCCGCCCGGCAGTTGTCGGAAGCGTTTGAGCAGGCGCGCGAAAAAGTAGCGGATTTCATTGGCGCAGCGCAGGCACGCGGCATCGTCTGGACCAAAGGCACGACGGAAGCGATCAATCTGGTGGCGCAATGTTATGCCCGCCCGCGGTTACAACCCGGCGATGAGATCCTGGTTAGCGAAGCCGAGCACCATGCCAATCTGATCCCGTGGCTGATGGTGGCGCAGCAGACGGGAGCGCGGGTGGTAAAGCTGCCGATTGGCGCGGATAGTCTGCCCGATCTTCAGCTGTTGCCCTCATTGATCAACGCCCGGACCCGCCTGCTGGCTATCGGGCAGATGTCGAATGTGACCGGCGGCATGCCGGACCTGAAACGAGCGATTACGCTGGCGCATCAGGCCGGCGCGGTGGTGATGGTCGACGGCGCGCAGGGCATTGCGCACACGACGACCGACGTGACGGCGCTGGATATCGACTTTTACGCGTTCTCCGGCCATAAACTGTATGGTCCTACCGGCATCGGCGTGCTGTACGGCAAACCGGCCCTGCTGGAAACCATGCCGCCCTGGCAGGGCGGCGGAAAAATGATGACGGCAGTGTCGTTTGACGGTTTCACGCCGCAAGCCATTCCCCAGCGCTTCGAAGCCGGTACGCCGCACATTGCCGGGGTGATCGGCCTGGCTGCCGCCATTGACTGGTGGCAGCAACAGGACCGTCCGGCGGCGGATCGGCATAGCGTCGCGCTGGCGAGCGATGCGGAACAGCAGTTGAGCGCGTTACCCGGTTTTCGCAGCTTCCGCGCTTCCGGTTCCAGCCTGTTGTCGTTCACTATCGAAGGCGTACACCACCACGATCTGGTGACCCTGCTGGCAGAGGACGGCATCGCTCTGAGAGCCGGACACCATTGCGCTCAGCCGCTGATGGCGGCGCTGGGCGTGCCCGGCACGCTGCGGGCCTCATTTGCGCCGTATAACCAGCCGCAGGACGTGGACCATCTGGTCCTGGCTACCCAAAAAGCGCTTGAATTACTGATGGATTGATTGATGATGACCGATTCTACACGCCATCCGTTTGGCACTGAAATTGATGAAGCGGCGCTGACGACGCGTTTTGACGCCTGTCGCTCCTGGGAAGAACGCTACCGTCAGTTGATCCTGCTGAGCAAATCCTTGCCGTCGCTGCCGGACGCACGTCGTCAGGAACATATCGAACTGTCCGGTTGTGAAAACCGCGTCTGGCTGGGATATCAACGGCGGACGGACGGCGCCCTGCATTTTTACGGCGACAGCGACGGCCGCATCGTACGTGGGCTGCTGGCAATCCTATTGACGGCGGTGGAAGGCAAAACCGCGCAAATGCTGCAACAGCAAGACCCGCTGGCTTTGTTTGACCGGCTGGGACTGCGCGCCGAACTCAGCGCATCACGCGCCGGCGGGCTGGCCGCGCTGGCCAGCCGCATCCACGACATCGCCCGTCACGAATCCTGATTCAACGCGACGGCCTGCGCCTGCCGGGCATCGCGCGCCATCATTTTTTTCAACGCATGGGAAACCGCCACAAAGCCAAAAGTGGCGGTCACCATGGTCGCCGCGCCGAAGCCTGAGGCGCAATCCATACGTTTCACGCCGTCAGCGGTGCTGCGAGACGCGCAAACCGAACCATCCGGTTGTGGGTACATCAGCGGCTCGCTGGAAAACACGCAGTCGATGCCAAGCTTGCCCTTGCTGTTTTTAACGATATTAAAATCGTGCTTCAACCGCTCGCGTAACTTGGCCGCCAGCGGATCCTGAATGGTTTTCGCCAGATCGGCGACCTCAATACGGGTCGGGTCAATCTGCCCTCCCGCTCCTCCCGTGGTCACCACCGGCACTTTATTGCGGCGACACCAGGCCAGCAGCGCGGCTTTGGGGCGCACGCTATCGATAGCGTCAATCACATAGCTGAAATTGTTGTCCAGCAGTTCCGCCACATTATCGGCGCTGATGAAATCATCGACGCAGGTCACCCGGCATTCCGGGTTAATCGCCAGAATTCGCTCCGCCATCACCTCGGTTTTCAACTGCCCGGTGTGCTGACGCAGGGCATGAATCTGCCGGTTGGTGTTGCTGACGCACACATCATCCATGTCAATCAGGGTAATCGCGCCGATACCGGTGCGCGCCAGCGCTTCCGCCGCCCAGGACCCTACCCCGCCAATGCCGATCACGCACACATGCGCGCCGGCAAACAGCGACAACGCCCGCTGACCGTACAAACGCGCCGTACCGCCAAAGCGTTGCAGATAACTCTCGGATAATTGCGTACTCATCGCCCACCTTCACTCAATCACAAACGGCAGCGATGATACCCCAGTCAGGACCATTTGCGCAGCGGATAACGGCAATCTATTCCACACGCTGCGTTTCTCCACAGCCGGCACTTGCACCCTGCCGTCATTATTTACCGTTTTGACAGGTGACGACTTTAGGTGAGCTGTGGCACTTTAACTGATGACGCTCATTAGGCGGCGCTCCGCCGGAGGAAACCATGCATCCTGAACTGATCCCCGCCACCGAATCGGATATCGATTTCCTGCTGCAACTGCGCAGGCTGACTATGGGGAAATATCTGGCGGACATCGGCGCATCGACAGACAGCGACAGCCTGATGCGGCGCGTTCGCTACGAGTTTGAACACGCCCATATCGTGCGGGTGGAGGGGCAGCCCGCCGGGTTGTTCAAATATCGCTTCATGCCGCAGGAACAGCACTGGTATCTGATTCAGATTCAGATCCACCCGGATTTTCAGAACCGCGGCCTCGGCAAGCTATTGATTGAAACCCTGCTCGCGCAGGCATCGGCGCAGGGCCAACCGGTGGTGTTGAGCGTGCTGAAAAATAATCCGGCGCGCCATCTTTACCACCGGCTGGGATTTCGGGTCACCGACCAAAACGACCGGGAATTCATCATGACCTGCCGCCCTCAGCCGCAATAAAAAAACAGACAAGGAGCCCCTGCATGAACATCGCCATATTGGATGACTATCAGGATATCGTCAGACAGCTGAACTGCTTTTCACTACTGAACGGCCATCGGGTACGGATTCTGAATCAGACCTATACCGATACCGCCCAACTGGCGGCACAGTTGCAAGATGCCCAAGCGCTGGTGCTGATTCGTGAACGTACCCGTATTACCGATGAATTGCTGGCTCAACTGCCGAACCTGAAGTTAATCAGCCAGACCGGCAAGGTGAGCCAGCACCTCAGCGTTGACGCCTGTACCCGGCATGGCGTCGCGGTGGCCGAAGGCACCGGCTCGCCGGTGGCGCCCGCCGAATTGTGCTGGAGTTTGATCATGGCGGCTTCGCGCCATCTGCCCTGTTACCGCGACCAGTTAGCTCAGGGTCACTGGCAACAGAACGGCAGGTTGGGATTGGGAAGAACGCTGCATGGCCTGACGCTCGGCATCTGGGGATACGGCAAAATCGGACAGCGTATCGCCCGATACGGCGCGGCATTCGGCATGACGGTGTTGGTGTGGGGCAGCGAGACGTCACGTGAACTGGCGCGCCAGCACGGTTTTACCGCCGCCGACAGCAAGGCTGCGTTTTTTGCCGACGCCGACGTGCTGTCGCTGCATCTGCGTTTGAACGACGCCACCCGTCATAGCGTAACGCAGCCGGACCTGGCATTGATGAAACCGGATTCGTTGTTCGTCAACAGCAGCCGCGCCGAACTGGTGGAGCCGGGCGCGCTATGGCGCGAGCTGTCCGCCCATCCCGGCAAACAGGCCGCGCTGGATGTCTTCGACCACGAACCCGCAACGCCGGCAAACGAACCGCTGCTGACGCTGCCTAATGTGCTGGCCACGCCGCATATCGGCTATGTCGAGCGCAACAGCTACGAGCTTTATTTTAAAACCGCGTTTGAGAACGTGGCGGCATTTGCCGCTGGGCGCCCGGCCAATCTGGTCAACGACCCGGCGCTTTTTACCCCCAGCCGAAACGCCGCAACAGGAGCCGATTGATGCAACCTCCCGCGATCACGCTGCGTAAAGCCCGCCGAAACGATGCGCAAACGGCGTTTGACCTGCGTAACCGCGCCATCCTGCACGGCTGTCGCCATGACTATGCGCCAGAGCAACTGCAGCGCTGGGCCAGCGGCACCCTCAGCGAGGCTTTCGAGAACACCGTCACCCACCATTTTCACCTGGCGGAGAGAGCCGGCCGGATCGTAGCAACGGGTATGATCAACCTCCACACCGGCATGATCGACGCGGTGTTTGTCGACCCGGAGGCGATGGGGCAAGGGGTGGGCAAACGGATGATGCAACATCTCGAAACGCAGGCTCGCGCGGCAGGTCTGGCGGAAATTCGGCTCGACGCCAGCCTGAACGCCGCGCCGTTTTACCGCTCGCTGGGCTTTTCAGGCGATGAAGTCAGCCTCTACCACTCGCCGCGGGGCTTCTCGCTGGCCTGTATCCCGATGGTCAAAGTTATCGACTGACAATATCTCGACAAGCGATAGGCTGTTATTCCGGTTCCCAGCACGAGAAAAAAATGAGCGATATCATTATCAGACGTACCGAAGCACGCGATGCCGCCGCCATGCCGGAACCTTTGGCATGGGCGTCAAGGATACGCATCAGCATCGGGGAGTTGGCAGCGCCCTGTTGTCAGCCTTGACCGACCTGACGGACAACTGGCTTAACATCCACCGTATTGAGCTAACCGTTTACACCGATAACGACGCCGCGCTGGCGCTATACAGAAAATTCGGCTTTGTCGTCGAAGGCGAGTCCAAAGATTACGCCTTCCGTCATGGCCGTTTCACGGATGTCTTTCACATGGCGAGAATACGCCCGGCAAATACAACCAACCGGTAGGCCTGCGGAAGAGGAATGTCCCGCCGCGATACAGCAATAGTACGGCGGGACGAAAATCATTAGTTGGAACTACTGACCAGTCCACCAGCCCCGGTGCTGTTGCCTGCGCTGAGCAACGGCATGGCAGAAGAAGACTGCGCGTTTCTTAATACCCACACCCGACCGTAATGATTGTAGAACCCGGCGGCGTGTCCGGCATCCGCCCCAATACCCTGATAAATATCGAAATGCTGCCCTTTTATCGCACCGCCGACATCCAGCGCGACCATTAAACGCATCTCATATTTGCCGGTAAATTTGCCCTGATTATCCAGCAGCGGCACTTCCGCCAGCAACGTGGTGCCGGCCGGGATCAGCGAGCGGTCAGACGCCACAGACGCTTTAGCTACCAACGGCACCGCGCTGGCGCCCTTCACCGGCATCGACGCCATTGGTTTAAAGAACACGAAAGAGGGGTTCTGCACCAGTAATTCCCGGACTTCCGCTTCGGTGTGCCGGTCGGCCCACTGTCGGATGGCCTGCATCGACATCTCTTCTCTGGGCACCTCGCCGCGATCAATCAACACTTTGCCGATACTGCGGTAAGCATGACCGTTTTTGCCGGCATAACCGAAAAAGGTCAACGGGCTGCCATCGCCGAAATCCACATAACCGCTGCCCTGCACTTCCATCATGAAGTTGTCCATCAGCGAATTAGTCCAGGCGATAGCCAGTTCGTTGCTCAGCGCGCCGGAATAAATGGCGGAGCGATCCGGCAGACGGCCGTTCTTGCGTACGCGAGGCATGGCGTACAGTGGGAAACGGAACTCGCCCTGACGGTAGTGGCGCGCCTGCACCACCGGGGTGTAGTAGCCGGTAAACTGCACGTTGCCAAAGCTGTCGACGCCTTCCATCTGCCAGGCGCCGAGGCCGAACTGCGTCAGTTGGCGGGTATCGCCGCCAGCCTGAATCCAGTTCTGGATGGCCTGAAAAATATCGCTGTTGCGGGAGTAGAGTCCGGGAGAGGATGCCTGAATCTGGCTGATCTGTTGGGAAAAATCGACCGTGTTTACCGGCTTGCCGTTAGCGTTCGGCGCGTTGACCCATTCCAGCGGCTGATCGAGACGGCCATCTTTATATTGCTGACCACGATCGCTGGGTCGGGTCTGACAACCGGCCAGTATGGCGATGACGACCCCGGTCAACACGTACTTCCCCCACCATCCTTTCATTTCCGTGCTCTCTTCTTGCTTGAGTGTGAAACCACGCAGAACGATAACAAACAGGCGGTGAGAATAAAACGCATCGCATCAAAACGACACTCGGCAGTCTAAAAAAGCAACGTAATGCCGACATTTCCATCACCCGTCGGCAAAAGCGTAAACTATTTGCAAAAAGAGGTTGCATCGAAGCGAACGCGGAGTATAGTGCGCATCCACGGACGCGGGGTGGAGCAGCCTGGTAGCTCGTCGGGCTCATAACCCGAAGGTCGTCGGTTCAAATCCGGCCCCCGCAACCAATTAATGTACCAGCATCATATCAGAAGAAAGAAGACGGACGCGGGGTGGAGCAGCCTGGTAGCTCGTCGGGCTCATAACCCGAAGGTCGTCGGTTCAAATCCGGCCCCCGCAACCAATAAATAGACACCCGAACGGGTGTTTTTTTATGCCTGCAATTCAGGCATTTCTTTCCGGCACAGTACGCCTTTCGGCGCTTATCGCACCTGAGCCGCAAAATAGGCTTTGATCCCTTCCAGAATCGATTGCGCCACCTGCTGCTGAAAACGACTGGTGCGCAGCTTGCGCTCCTCTTCCAGATTGCTGATAAACGCCGTTTCCACCAGTACCGACGGAATATCCGGCGCCTTCAGCACCGCAAACCCGGCCTGATCGACGCTGTTTTTGTGCAGGTGATTGACCTTTCCCAGCCGATGCAGAATTTCTTTGCCGAATTTCAGGCTGTCGTTGATGGTCACGGTTTGCACCATGTCAAACATGGTGCTGTCCAGATAGCGGTCGCCGCTCAGGCTGACGCCGCCAATCAAATCCGATTCGTTCTGGGTTTGCGCCAGATAACGCGCCGCTGAACTGGTCGCGCCTTTTTTTGACAACGCAAACACTGAGGAACCGCGGGCGGCCCGGCTGGTGAAAGCATCGGCATGGATGGAGACAAACAGGTCGGCGCGCTGTTTGCGCGCTTTAGCCACCCGCACTTTGAGCGGAATGAACACATCCTCATTGCGGGTCATGTAGACCTTCATGTTGTGCTCACGCTCGATCAGCGCTTTCAGGCGTCGGGCAATTTGCAGCACCACGTCTTTTTCGCGGGTCCGGTTTTTGCCGATGGCGCCAGGGTCTTCTCCGCCGTGCCCCGGATCAAGCATGATAACCAGCGGCCTTTCGCGCCCCGCCTTGCCGTCTTTGGGCTTTTCCGGCGGCAGCGTCCGTTCCAGATCGCCTTTATTGTAATCTTCCAGCAACGCCAGCAACGGGTCATCAGCGTCGTCGTAACGACCGGCGGCGGGATACAAATCCATCACCAGACGGTTCCGGAAGCCGGCGACCGGCGCCAACGTAAACAGTTTAGGATTGACCTTCTGCCTTAATTCCAGCACCAGACGCACGGTATTCTTGTCGAACTGCCCGGCGCGCGCCGTTTTGATGAAAGGATCCGGCCGTTCGAATTGCCGACCGGCATTTTTCAGCACGCTATTCAACGAGGCATTTTCAATATCCACCACCAGACGATCGGGATTTTCCAGCATAAACTGGCGATACTTAAGCGGCTGGCTGGACTCCAGCGTCACACGGCTATAGGCGGAAGAAGGCCACACCCGCACGGCAATCACCTGCGAGGCGGCGGCCAGCCCGATGCCGCTGATACTCAGTAACCAGGTGGCGGCGGCGCCCTGTAATAAATGACGACGGGTCAGATGGTGCTTCGGATCAGACATGCAACTCCGGTAATGGCTAAAGAAATCAGGCAGATTGATAAAAACGTCAAAAACTTTAACCAATACGCATCAGACTGTCATGCAAAAATCATTTTTATGTTTTTTACTGTGATAAGCAGACTTCGCTGAACTATCGGGCCAGACCGAAAAGTTATCGCTTGCCTTTTAGTTTACGAAGAATAAAAATACGAAAATATCGAATAAAAATTCAAAGAGGGCTCGCAGTGAAGGAACGTAGTACAGAACTGGTTCAAGGCTTCCGCCACTCAGTTCCTTACATCAACGCACATCGTGGTAAAACATTTGTCATCATGCTCGGCGGCGAAGCTATCGAACATGAAAATTTTGCCAAAATCGTCAATGATATCGGGCTGTTGCACAGTCTGGGCATCAAGCTGGTGGTGGTTTACGGCGCACGCCCCCAGATCGATGCGAACCTGATGGCCCATCACTACGAGCCTCGCTACCACAAACATACCCGCGTAACGGACAGCACCACGCTGGAACTGGTGAAACAGGCAGCAGGCATGCTGCAACTGGACATCACCGCCCGGCTGTCGATGAGCCTGTTGAACACGCCGCTACAGGGCGCGCACATTAACGTGGTCAGCGGCAACTTTATCATCGCCCAGCCGTTGGGCGTGGATGATGGCGTCGACTACTGCCACAGCGGGCGCATTCGCCGCATTGACGAAGAAGCGCTGCATCGTCAGTTGGACAGCGGCGCCATCGTGCTGTTGGGCCCGGTGGCGGTTTCCGTCACCGGCGAAAGTTTCAATCTGACGTCGGAAGAAGTCGCCACCCAGCTGGCTATCAAACTCAGGGCCGAAAAGATGATCGGTTTCTGCGCCTCCCAGGGCGTGACCAATATCGAAGGCAGCATTGTGTCCGAACTGTTGCCAGACGAAGCCCAGCAGCGTATTCAGTCACTGGAGGAAGCCGGTGACTATAACTCCGAGATTGTGCGTTTCCTGCGCGGTGCGGTGAAAGCCTGCCGCAGCGGAGTACGCCGCAGCCACCTGATCAGCTATCAGGAAGATGGTGCGCTGTTGCAGGAACTGTTCTCCCGTGACGGCATCGGCACCCAGATCGTGATGGAAAGCGCCGAGCAAATCCGCCGGGCGACCATCAATGACATCGGCGGTATTCTGGAGCTGATTCGCCCGCTGGAGCAGCAAGGCATTCTGGTGCGCCGTTCGCGCGAACAACTGGAAATGGAGATCGACAAATTCACCGTGGTGGTCCGCGATAATCTGACTATCGCCTGCGCCGCGCTCTATCCGTTTCCGGAGGAGAGCATCGGTGAAATGGCCTGCGTGGCGGTGCACCCGGAATACCGCAACTCGTCGCGTGGCGATCAGTTACTGCACCATATCGCCGTACAGGCTCGCCAGCAGGGGCTCAAACGCCTGTTTGTGCTGACCACCCACAGCATCCACTGGTTCCAGGAACGCGGTTTCCAGCCGGCGGAAGTCGCCGTATTACCGAAACGCAAGCAGGAGCTTTACAACTACCAGCGTCGCTCCAAGATTCTGGTCATCGACCTGTAAGGCAAATAACGCGTGGTTCATCGCCACGCGTTACCCGCTCGGTTTCCCTGCTTTTCCTTGTGCCAGCCATTTCTCCTGGCGCAGGCATTCATACTTTCAGCAGCACCTACTGTCCGGCGCCTTACTGGGTTTCCGTCTGTTTTTGTTCCACCGGTTTCAACGTCAGCGTTCGTTGCAGTGCGGAAGTCGATGCATAGGATTGCCATTCCGACGGCCGGGCATAGTCAGCCTGCCCACTCGCACTGCCGGAAATCTGGGATAGAATCGCCAGCCCCTGTGGATGCAGCGCCTGCCGGAAAAAGTCGGTTAACTGCGCCGACGAAATAGACGCCAGTTGTCCAATCAACTGCTGGCGGGTATCGAAGGCAAAATTCTCCCGTTCCAGATCGCCGCGCAGGCGGGCCGCCTCTTCATCCAGCGTCTGAGGCGGCTGACTGAGCGCATTGATCAACCCCTGCTTATTCTGGGCAAACGTCTCTGCGTTCATGGCGCTCAGGCGCTGCTCCGCCTTGCCAAAAAAGTCCTGATAACGTTGATAGAGGTAGGCAGGCTGCTGGCTGTTGCTTTGCAGCAGGAAACCAATCCCCCACTGGCGATCGACAGAGATCGGGGTGGCGAACACGGCATAGCCCAGCTGTTCGTCAGTACGCAACTGATTAAAGAACCAGGGATGAATGATCTGACCCAGCAGCTTACTGTAAGCCGCGCTCTGTACTTCGTCATACCCTGTCGGAATATATACCGCCGCCAGCGCCGAATCGGTGCTGGTCGCGCTGCGTTGCAGCGTGGCTCGCTGTGGCTGGCTGATGCTGACGGATTGTCCGCGCCACCATTCGGTGCCGCCGCAGCCAAGACGTTCACGCAGGCTGTGCGACAAGCTAACCACCTTGTCCTGTTCCAGATTGCCGACCACCAGCATTTCCGGCGCAGCCTGATGCAGTAAGGCCTTGCGGTATTCCATCAGCTCCTGCAGCGTAATATCCTTCATCAAGTTGCGCCGCTCGCTTCGTTCGCTATAAGGCACGCTCGACAACCCCTTAATCGGGAACATCGCCTGCTCGTACGCTTTGGCCTTCTCGGCTGCATCCAACTGCTCGGCGTACCAGGATTTTGCCTGTTCCAGCTGTTCTTCCGTCGAGCTGAAGCTGGCGTATTGTTCCACCAGCGTCAGCAATAGCTCCGGCAGATGTTGGGTGTAGCCGCTGGCCGTCATCATCAGCCCGTCATTGCTGCCGGTGGAGAAACTGATGCCGCCCACCGATGCCTGGTAGCTGAGCGCATCCAGCGCCACGCCGGCCAGATAATCATTCAGGGCGAACAGCACCTGATGACGGGCGGAATCGCTCGCCATCCGGTTACGCAGCATCAGCGTGATATCGGCTTTGGGTTCGCTGGCGAAATGGCGGCTCGGCATGTAAAACACGCGCAGCCCCGGCTGGTCGACCACTTTCTTCGGATGCGTGATGGCGGCATCCGCGGCAATCAGCGAAAAACTATCCGGGATGTAAGGGTTGGGCGTCGGCAGACTGAGCGCCAGCGACTGTGCCGTCTTCTGCCACAGCGCCATCCGCTCGTCGCCAATCTTGTCTACCTGATAAGGCGCGCCAACAAAATACGCCTCTTTATTGTGGGGCTGCTCCGGGCTTATTACCCAGATACGCGCGTTTTGCGGCGTCATGGCCGACAGCCGCGCCTTGATCGCCTCAGGATCGAACCGATCCGCCAGATAAGGTCCTTCAAGGGTATATTCCACCGGTAGCCGCAGCATGGTATCCGCCAGCCACTCCACATAGCTCATATCGCGGGTAAGAGAGGGGTAGCGGAAATCAATACCCAGCACCCGTGATATCTCATCGAAGTAACGCGGCTGAATCCCTTCCTTACGCAGTTTTTCCAGATAGCTGAACACCCCGGCGATCACGTTATCCTGCTGTGCCAGTCCTTTGTCGGTCAAATCAACGCTGATATTGAAGACGCCGCTGTCGCGCTCGGACATGGGATCAGAACTGGCGCGTACCGACTCGGCCAGACCTTGTTTTTGCAGCCAGTCAGAAAGCGTGTTCTGGCTGCGATTGCCGATCAGGTAGCTGATGTAGGTATCCGTTTTGCTGCGAAACGCCGGGCTGTTGTTATCGATCCGAAATTCAATCTTCAACTGCTTGCGGGGTTGCGCCGGGACATAATGAATGAATAACCCGCGCTGTTCATCAGTCACCACAGGGGCGGCAATCGGCGGTACGCTGGCCTGACGATTGGCTATCCGCCCGAAGGTCGAGGCGGCGATGGCAGCCAGATCCGGCAACGGCAACTTGCCGTAAATCACGCCTTTCATCAGGTTGGCGGAGTAGTAGCGCTGGTAGAAATTGACCAGTTCATCATGCAGTTTACTGCCGGGCTTATCACTGAGGGTTTCCAGGTTGCCGCCGGCGAAGCGGGAGCCGGGATGCGCCGGGTTAATGGTTTCGGCTTCCACCTGCTCCATGCGCAAGCCATCGCGAGCACGGGCCATGGTCAACTCCGCATTTACCGCGTGGCGCTCACGATCGGCGTTGACCGGATCGAGCAGTGGTTCGGCAATCGCATCGGCCAGCCGGTCGACGGCGGGCTGCAACGCATCGTTTTCCACTTCGAGATAGAAAGCGGTGCGATAAGACGCCGTGCTGGCATTATGGCTGCCGCCGTGCATTTTCAGAAATTCGGCTAGCCCATCCGCCTGCGGGTAACGCGTCGACCCCATCAGCAGCATGTGTTCCAGATAGTGGGCCAGACCCGGCTGTTGCGGGGGATTATCCAGCGAACCGACCGGTATCGCCAGCGCCGCCAACGAACGGGTGGCCTGCGTATCGGACACCAGCAGAACCGTCATACCGTTATCAAGCCGTATCGCCTGATACTGTCGAACGTCATTCTCACTCTTTCTTATCGTCTCGGGTAGCGGCTGCCAGCCATCCGCCGCCTGACTGATCGGAAACCAGAAACACAGCAATAAAGCGCTTAACCAAATACAAGATTTCCGCATCAACATCTCCAAAGGCGTTATACAGGCAGTTATTCCAGGCTATGGGCTGTCACGTTGCACAACTGCGTCAGGGGTATCACAAAACCAGCGGCCGAGCACCGCACGATAGCGATAGGGCGTCACTACGGTCACCGTCACACGGCGACAGGCCGGAGGATGGCGTTGTTCTTCCCGGCTCACACGCCATCCGGCGGGAACGCTCCGCGACGACGATGAAACGCTGTCTGCGCCTTCAGTTTCCAGTTGCTGATGAGCCAGCCGCCACGCCTGACGCTGCTGCATCTGATGCAACAACGATTGCTGAAGTACCTGATGATATTGCAAGAGGCCGACCAACGAAACCGCAAATAACAGCGCGGCGACCAGTGTTTCCGGCAGACTGAACCCAGCGCAGGGCTCACGACGCGACCTTTCATTGCGCCGGGACACAGGCCGGCTCCGCCGCATCCGGGCAAAAATCCAGCCATCCGCCCGCGACGGGCCGGATGCCGCCGTCGGCCGCTGCGGCATCGGCCATGACCCGGTGATAAAACGCCAGTGGCTGCGGATTACCGGCTATCCGCCCCTCCCCCCGCAATAGCCCGGAATGGTCTTCGCCACTTATACGCAGACAGGCGCGTAACTGTGCCGACTGCTGAGCCTGACACTGCCACTCGCCGGTGGCTTGCCAGCGCAACCCCATTCCCCAGTTCAGCGACGACAGCCCCTGATTGAATGCCTGCCAGAAGCGCTGTTCGTCAATTCCCTGCTGCAACTGAATATCCAGTTGGCGCTGCAATCCGCCCAACATTAACAAGCCGATCATCATAACCAGCATCACTATCACCAGTATGCTGCCCTGCTGCCGCCTACCCTGCATGATTCCTCCCTGCCACCAGGCTGTCGACCTGCCGCCGCCGTGTCGAACGCGCGGTCCAGTACCCCTCCAGCAATATCCGATAACGCGGTTGCGCGCCGGACGTCTCCTTCGTTACCTCAAAACGGGCGATGGTCACTTCGCCGGGATCCAGCAATTTCTCCCAGCGGTTGCCCTGACAACGGGGGCCGCCCGTTTGCACCTCCAGCGTGCCATCGCGCAGGCGATAGCTGAAAAACTCCGGCTCCGACTGTTCCACCGTTTCCCAACGACCATTGCGGTTGACGTCATAAGCCACTGATAGGCAACTCACCTGTTTCGTGGCGCCGGCCTCCAGCGTCAGCGCGCTTCCCTGACAACGGCCGGCGCAAAATCCGGCGCGCCGAATGTCTTTCTCTATTCCGAACAGGGTCTGCCCCAGCAACTGTTCCAGCCGGATCAGGCTGGCACTATCCTGCGTCTGGGCCCGCAGCAACGGCAGCAGCTGCGCCACCGCCAGCATGATCAGGCTACTCATCCCCATCGCCAGCATCACTTCCGGCAGGGTAAACCCGCCTGCGGCTTTCCCGGTTAATCTGTTCAACATAGCGGGATCCCCTGTACTGGCCGGGACTCGCTGCAAAGGCGCAAGCGCCCGCGTGCCGAGATCACCAGCCTCACGCGCCCAGCCGGGTTGCTCAGGGTGAGATGCCCAGCCTGTGCGGCATTACGCAGGCCGTAAAACACCAGCCGCTCGCTGGTGGTTTCGGCGATCGCCGTATCCCGCACCGCGCGGTTAAAAACGAAAGCGCTTTCCGGCGGACAGGAAGCCGGTTCAGCGCCATTCCCAATACACCAGCTATCACCCGCCGACTTGAACCACAGACTTTCGGTCTGATTGCGCCAGTAGGCGTTGGCCTGTATGCGCGTCATGAATGCCAGCAGGTGCCGGGCGTGCTGCTCCAGCAAAAGCGCCTGGCGATAAGCCAGCCAGCTATGCAGCCCGCCGCCTGTCAGCAAAGCCATAATGGTGATCACCACGATGAGTTCCAGCAGGGAAAAACCCTGTTGCCGTACGTTGTTTCTGTTCATGACCGCCATTCTAAAGCGCGGTATCAGCGTGAATAGCGCCAGAGGATGGGGTTACGAGGCGCTTCGCAGGCAAGATGCGGGGCGGCGGCAACATACAGAGAAACTGCGCGGCCGCTCGCAAATCAGGAGAGAGGACAAAAAAACCGCCCAACGGCAAGATGTCCGACTGATCAGCAGGAAACCGCGATTTCCATTGTCAGCAACATCCGCCGTTGGGCGGTATCAGGTGATATCAGAGCAGGATAAGACTCAGACGGCTACCGGCGCCTTGATGGCGGGGTGCGGGTCATAACCCTCTATGTCGAAATCGTCAAACTGGTAATCAAACAGCGACGCCGGACGGCGTTTGATCACCAGTCGCGGCAAAGGACGCGGCTCACGGCTAAGCTGCAGACGAGTCTGCTCAAGGTGGTTGTTGTAGAGGTGGGTGTCGCCGCCGGTCCAGACGAAATCACCCACTTCCAGGTCACACTGCTGCGCCATCATATGCACCAGCAGCGCGTAGCTGGCGATGTTGAACGGCAGGCCGAGGAAAATGTCGCAGGAGCGCTGGTACAACTGGCAGGAGAGTTTGCCGTTCGCGACATAAAACTGGAAAAAAGCGTGGCAGGGCGCCAGCGCCATTTTGTCCAGTTCGCCCACATTCCAGGCGGAAACGATGATGCGGCGGGAATCCGGGTCCTGTTTCAGCTGTTTTAGCACCGTCTGCAACTGGTCGATCTGACGGCCGTCCGCCGCACCCCAGGCGCGCCATTGTTTGCCGTAAACCGGCCCCAGGTCGCCATTTTCATCCGCCCATTCATCCCAAATGGTGACCTTGTTGTCATGCAGGTAGCCGATATTGGTATCGCCGTTCAGAAACCACAGCAGCTCATGGATGATGGAGCGCAGGTGGCAACGCTTGGTGGTCACCAGCGGAAAGCCATCCTGCAGGTTGAAACGCATCTGATGGCCGAAAATCGATAACGTCCCCGTGCCCGTGCGGTCATCCTTGGGAGTCCCTTCTTCAAGCACCTTTTTCATCAGTTCCAGATACTGTTTCATACCATCTCACCTACTTAATTTTTATCAACATTTACTGCCGGGCAGACTGGCGACGATACGCCCAGACCATCATCAGGATTCCGGCCAATACCATCGGCACCGACAGGATCTGCCCCATACTGACGCCGCCGAACAGCCCCAGTTGAGCATCCGGCTGGCGGAAGAATTCCACAATAATGCGGAAGCAGCCGTAGCCGATCAGGAACAGGCCGGATACGCTGCCCATCGGGCGTGCTTTGCGAATGAACACATTCAGAATGATAAACAGCACTACCCCTTCCAGCACCAGTTCATACAACTGCGACGGGTGGCGAGGCAATACGCCGTATTGATTGAAGATCGCCTGCCACTGCGGGTTGCCGGCCGCCAGCGCCATGTCTTCGCCGCGCGACCCCGGGAACAGCATCGCCCACGGCGCATCGGTGCTGACGCGGCCCCACAGTTCGCCATTGATGAAGTTGCCCAGACGCCCGGCGCCCAGACCAAAAGGAATCAGCGGGGCAATGAAATCAGATACCTGGAAGAAATGACGTTTGGTGCGATGCGCAAACCACAGCATGACCGCGATGACGCCCAGCAGGCCGCCGTGGAAAGACATGCCGCCGTCCCACACGCGGAACAGATAGAGCGGATTATCCAGAAACGACGGGAAAGCGTAGAACAGCACATAACCCAGACGACCACCTACAAATACGCCGAGGAACCCGAAATAGAGCAGGTTTTCCACCTCTTCCTTGCGCCATCCGCTACCCGGTTTGTTCGCCCGGCGTACCGCAAGCCACATGGCAAACACAAACCCGACCAAATACATCAATCCATACCAGTGCAGGGAAACCGGCCCTAACGAAAAAATTACCGGATCAAACTGGGGAAATACCAGATAGCTCGTCGTCATCGATCACCACATTATCGTTGCTTTGTCCCTGATTTCGGGGCTATTCAAGGGCCGGAAGGAAGGCAGGGCTTCCGTCAGCCGTCCGCGGTTGCGCATGATAGCATAGCCAATGGAAACAGTTGGCGACGAGGGGATAAAAGAACTGTAAACATTTCCGGCATGGATCTGGTATGAAAATGGGGCGACGCCGCGCTCAGCGCCCGCCGCGAATCAAGCCGCCCAGCCCGCGTTCTTCAATGAAAATCGACGCCCATTGGCGCACTTCGCTGGCGGTTTGCGCCCTGAGCACCTTGTCCGTCAACTGGCGGGTCTCTTCCTCGCCAATCCGGCGCAGCAGGTATTTGATGCGGGCGACGCTACGACCGTTCATGCTTAGCGTGCGGTATCCCAGCCCGATCAGCAGCAGTGCGCCCATCGGCTCGCCGGCCATCTCGCCGCACACCGATACCGGCAACGAATATTGTCGGCAATGAGTGATGATCATGTTCAGCGCCTGCAGCATCGACGGATGCAGGCTGTCGTACAGGGCGCCGACATGCGGGTTATTACGATCCACCGCCAGCAGATACTGGGTCAGGTCATTGGTGCCGACGGAGACAAAATCGATGCGGGACGCCAGATGCGGCAACAGAAACAGCACCGACGGCACTTCGATCATAATGCCGATGCGCGGACGCGGCTGCGGAAAACCGAGCATTTCCGACACTTCCGCCGCGGCGCGATCGATCAACCGCTTTGCCTCATCGATCTCATCCAGGCTGTTGATCATCGGCAGTAAAATGCTCAGGTTGCCGATATGCGCATTGGCGCGCAGCATGGCGCGAACCTGAATCATGAAAATTTCCGGCTGATCGAGCGTTACGCGGATGCCGCGCCAGCCCAGACAAGGATTTTCTTCACTGATAGGCAGGTAAGGCAGTTGCTTGTCCGCGCCGATATCCAGCGTACGCAACATCACCGGGCGGGACGGATAAAGCCGCAACATGCCTTCATATTGCGTCATCTGCTCCTCTTCCGAGGGAAAACCGTTTTGCAGCATAAACGGGATTTCGGTGCGGTACAGCCCTACGCCGTCCACCTGATTGATGAAACGCTTTTCATGTTCGGCGCTCAGACCGGCGTTGAGCATCACGTCCACCCGCTCGCCGCTTTTCAGCACCGCCGGGCGTTCCATGTCATCTTCCGCCAGCCGGGTAAGCTCGTTTTCCTCGCTCAGCAGACGCTGATACTCCTGCACCAGCACCGGTTCAGGGTCCACCAGCAACTCGCCGCGATAGCCATCCAGCACCAGCAGACGCTGATGCAACAGCTCGGGTTGGATATCGGCGCCCATCAGCGTGGGAATGCCCATCGCCCGCACCAGAATGGCGGCGTGGGAATTGGCGGCGCCGTCGTACGCGACCACGCCGGCCAGGCGCTCCTGCGGCACCTCCGCCAGCAGCGTGGCGGTCAGTTCATCCGCCACCAGAATGAAACGCTCCGGCCACTGGCCGTTGCTCTGGGCGTTGTCATCAAGATGGAACAGTAGACGCTGACCCAGCGCCCGCAGATCGCTGGAACGATCGCGCAGGTAAGGATCCTGCAGGCTGGCGAACTGCGCGGCAAACCGTTCGATCACCACTTTGACCGCCCATTCGGCCACGCTGCCGGTATCCACTTCCTGAAACAGTTCGCGTTTGAGGCGCGCGTCGTTGAGCAGGTGGGAATAGAAATCGAAGATCGCCGCGCTCTCTTTCTGCGCACTGGCGCTGAAACGCTTACTGAAACGGCGGAACTCCGCCCCGGCCTCCTCCATCGCCATCAGCAGCCGGGAGCGTTCGCGGTCGCTATCCAGACTGGAGGCCGGAAATACCAGCTCCAGCGACGGCTGGCTGCGGTCCTGCCAGCCGGGGGCGATCGCCACGCCGGAAGACGCCGCCATCGCCTTGATGCGCGTCTGCCGGTATTGCCCGAACAGCGCTTTCATCTGAGACTGGGACAGAATGGCCGCCATCTGGGTGGCCAGCGTCACCATGAACGATTCTTCGTTTTTGTCGAACTGCCGGTGTTCGCGCTGCTGGACTACCAGCACGCCCAGCAATTGACGCCGGTGGATCACCGGCACGCCCAGAAACGAGCGGAAATGTTGTTCACGTACGGCAGGAATGAATTTGAAACTGGGGTGGCTTTGCGCATCCGCCAGATTGATGGGCTCCGCCCGTTCGCCGACCAGGCCGACAATCCCCTGACCAAACGCCAGCGTAATGGTGCGGCCGCGCGGCTTTTTCAGCCCGCGCGTCGCCATCAGGTAATAACACTGACGATCGTGATCGGCCAGATAGATGGAGCAGACTTCCGTATCCATCGCCAGACAGGTTTCATTCACCAGAATATCCAACGCATCACTCAGTCGGGCCGCGGCCGCAACCTTCTCAATAATTTCTCGCAGTCGCGTGAGCATCATGATGTGTCGGATTATCCTCGTTTTCGTCTGGTTCCTGATGACATTCGGGTAGCCGAATTCTCCTGTAGCTGCATCACGGCGATGACGAATTCCTTCATCACCTTTCGATAAACGTCACGTTTGAACGACACCACCTGGCGTACCGGATACCAGTAGCTCACCCAGCGCCACCCGTCGAATTCCGGGGTGCCGCTGCTTTGCATATTGATGTCTGATTCATTACACATTAACTGTAGCAGAAACCATTTTTGCTTTTGGCCGATACATACCGGTTTTGTATCCCAACGCACCAAACGTTTTGGCAATTTATAGCGTAACCAGCTTCGGGTGGAAGCCAGGATACGAACATCCTTTTTCCGCAGCCCAACCTCTTCGAACAGTTCGCGGTACATCGCTTGTTCCGCGCTTTCTCCGGGGTTGATTCCCCCTTGAGGAAACTGCCAGGAGTGCTGACCGTAGCGACGGGCCCACAATACCTGACCCTGCCGATTACAAATTACAATACCAACATTCGGGCGGTAGCCATCATCGTCGATCACCGGACTACCTCGATAAACTAGAATGCAAAGATGACTCGATTGTTTCACACTACTGACAGACGGTAAACTACCGCTTTACATCCCTTTTATTGATGCCGCTTCCGGCTATCACGCCGGACATCGGCGGCTCAGGCCGCCGCCTCGCTGCTCCCGCTCCACGCTGATAAATCGACGTTAACCCACAGATAGGATCAAAGTTATAAACATTCATACGGCAATTCCGTCGGTTTATTCACTTTTTCTGTGGACATCTTTGTGAAGAACATCATGAAAAAGTGCGTAAAACTCATTTCAACCTTCACGCCCTCGTGATCTCACCCGCTAAATTGCCATTCCCTTTCAACCAATTAACCTGCCTTTCCCCGATTTCTCCACCGCCTGATGCAGCCCGATTCCGATGTGGTTCTCGGAGTGGCGAAAGATCGCACTACACCGGTGTTATCCACAGGCAACCGACGAAAACCAGCCAAAAAATCGGCAAAACCAGCAAAAGCAGCGCCAGTCAAGGCTGTAAATCAAAACAGTGATCCCGAGTTATCCCGGTTATCCCAAAAAACTGTGGATAACATAGTGTAAAATCCTGTTCATTGTCGGTGTCTTGTCATGAACAAAAACCGACAGCGTGTTTTTCCCTGTGGAGACAGGGAGAAAAATCATAAAGGAATCATGCTATTATTATTTTTTATCTGAATAGCTGAATGCCTGACGTTATCCTCCGTTATGGCTGTACTTTTTTTAATCACCCTTGTTATCAGTAACGGATACGCAATCCATGCAGACACCCATCCCCCATCAGGACGCGCCGGACAGTGAACAGGCCCTGCTGCTACGGGCGCAGGCGCTGGCCGGCTATTCGCTGGCGGAACTGGCCCGAATCGCCCAACTGCCGCTACCCGCCAACCTTAAGCGAGACAAAGGGTGGATCGGCGTACTGCTGGAGCGCTTTCTGGGCGCCAGCGCCGGCAGTAAGCCGGAGCAGGACTTCCCTGACATCGGGATTGAGCTGAAAACCATCCCGGTGGATGAACAGGGGCGGCCGCTGGAAACCACCTTTGTCTGCGTGGCGCCGCTAACCGGCAACAGCGGCGTGACCTGGGAAAGCAGCCATGTGCGCCGCAAGCTGACCAGAGTGCTGTGGATTCCGGTGGAAGGTTCGCGTCCTATCCCGCTGGGGGAGCGCCGCATCGGCGCGCCGTTGTTATGGAGCCCCAGCCCGGAGGAAGAGCGGCAACTACAGCAGGACTGGGAAGAACTGATGGACTTGATCGTGCTGGGCAAAGTGGAAAGCATCACCGCCCGTCACGGCGAGGTGTTGCAGTTGCGCCCCAAGGCCGCCAACAGCCGGGCGCTGACTGAAGCCATTGGCGAGCACGGGCAACCGATTCTGACGCTGCCGCGCGGCTTTTACCTGAAGAAAACCTTCACCACGCCGTTACTGGCCCGGCATTTTCTGCTGTAATGCCCTCCGGGCGGGACACAGCCTAAATCCTCTTGCCTGCACGCCGGCAGGCCAGAGATAATGGTCATTTACGTTTCGTTTAAGGAAGCACTGAGATAATGTTCGATTGGATCGCGGATCCCAACGCCTGGCTGGCGCTGGGGACACTCACCATACTGGAAATCGTACTTGGCATCGACAACATCATCTTTTTGTCGCTGGTCGTCGCCAAGCTTCCCAAACATCAGCAGAACAAAGCCCGCCGTATCGGCCTGATGGGCGCGATGCTGATGCGCCTCGGTCTGCTGGCGTCCATCGCCTGGGTTATCAGACTCACCAATCCGCTGTTTAGCGTGTTCGGGCAGGAGGTTTCCGCCCGCGACCTGATTCTGTTCCTCGGCGGCCTGTTCCTGATCTGGAAATCCAGCAAGGAGATCCACGAAACCATTGAAGGCGGCGCGGAAGACCATACCTCGCAGGTGCATTCCTTTTTTGGCGCTATCGTGCAGATTATGCTGCTGGACATCATCTTCAGCCTGGATTCGGTAATTACCGCCGTAGGTCTGTCCGACCATCTGTTCATTATGATGGCCGCCGTGGTGATTGCCGTCGGCGTGATGATGTTCTCCGCCCGCACCATCGGCGAGTTTGTCGATCGCCACCCGTCGGTGAAAATGCTGGCGTTGTCATTCCTGATTCTGGTGGGCTTTACGCTGATTCTGGAAAGCGTCGATATCCATGTGCCGAAAGGCTACATCTACTTCGCCATGTTCTTCTCCATGTCGGTAGAGGCGCTGAACCTGATGCGCGGCAAGAAATCCGTCAAAAACCGGTAATTCCCCTGCGGGAAACGGCCAGCGCGCCGTTTCCCGCCCCATCCTTACGTATCTTTTTAATTTTTTTGCCATAAATCCTAACCTCGCCCGGACAACGCTTTGCTAGACTGAAAAGACGTTCAGTTTTTTTGCTAAATAACAGGTAAATTCAGCATGCGATTTCGGATAAAAACCGCCGTTGCCCTGACTTTTGTCGTCCTGCTTTCCGGCTGCGCCAGCCACTATGTTATCGCCACCAAAGACGGTCAGATGCTGCTGACCAAGGGAAAACCGACGCTGGATCCGGCTACAGGTCTGCTCAGTTATACTGATGAAGAAGGCGTAAAACACCAGATCAACAACGACAACATTTCCCAGGTGATTGAACGCTAGAGCGGTTATTCGCATCAGCCGGGCCAGATTCAGAGATTCTGTTTGGCCCCGCCATCCCCATCGCCTTCCCCGTGTGGGGGAAAACCGTTTTTCCCCGCATTAATGCCCGGCCTTCCCGCACAAAGAGTCTTCCCCCCTCGTCACGGCTTGGTTATAGTCGAAAATGCGGTGCCGTCGCACCCGCGTTACTCAGAAGAATAAAAAGGACACTGCAATGCTCTATCACCGTATTCCCCACAGCAGTTTGGAAGTCAGTACGCTGGGTCTGGGCACCATGACCTTTGGCGAACAGAATAGCGAAGCGGATGCCCACGCCCAGTTGGATCTCGCAGTCGCCGCCGGCGTTAATCTGATTGATACCGCGGAAATCTACCCGGTTCCGCCACGTTCGCAAACGCAGGGGCTGACGGAAAGCTATATCGGTTCCTGGCTGAAAAGCCGCGGCGGGCGCGAAAAACTGATCATCGCCAGCAAAGTCGCCGGACCGGTGCGCGGCAACGACAACAGCCTGCGTCCGCAGCAGGCGCTGGATCGCAAAAATATCCGCGCCGCGCTGGAAGACAGCCTCAAGCGTCTGAACACCGACTACATCGATCTGTATCAGTTGCACTGGCCGCAGCGCCAGACCAACAGCTTCGGCAAACTGAGCTATCAGTACACCAGCGAAAAACCGGCCGTCACGCTGCTGGAAACGCTGGAAGCGCTGAACGAGCAGGTGCGCGCCGGTAAAATTCGTTATATCGGCGTGTCGAACGAAACCCCGTGGGGCGTGATGCGCTATCTGCAACTGGCGGAAAAGCACGACCTGCCGCGCATTGTCTCTATCCAGAATCCCTATAGCCTGCTGAACCGCAGCTTCGAAGTCGGGCTGGCGGAAATCAGCCAGCATGAAGGAGTGGAACTGCTGGCCTACTCGCCGCTGGCGTTTGGCACACTGACGGGCAAATACCTGAACGGCGCTAAACCGGCCGGCGCGCGCAATACGCTGTTTAGCCGCTTTGTGCGCTACTCGGCGCCCCATACCCAGCAGGCCATCGCCGAATACGTGGCGCTGGCGCAAAAACACGGTCTGGATCCGGCGCAGATGGCGCTGGCGTTTGTACGTCAGCAGCCGTTTGTCGCCAGCACCCTGCTCGGCGCCACCACGCTGGAACAATTAAAGATTAACCTGGACAGCCTTGACCTGACGCTCGGCGAAGACGTGCTGACGGAACTGGAAGCCATCCACCGCTGCTTTACCATTCCCGCGCCCTGACCTCGCAACGCGCCTTCCTTTCGGGAAGGCGCGTTTTACCTCAAAACGCCATGCTGTCAGAACGCCATACTGAACAGGGCCTGCGCGCTGTCGTCTTTAACCCGGGTTGCGCGATCGCCCTGATACCCCAGCGACAGGTGGATGTTGCGGGAGAAGTCCACCGCGACGCCCGCCCGCATCAAGCGGGTATTGTCCGCCAGCGGCAAACCTTCGGTAGTAAAAGTATCGCCGCCGGAAACAAAGCGCAGCCGGACCTGATTATCGTCGCGGGTTAAGCGGCGCTGATAACCGATATCCCCATACAGTGACACCGGCAAGCGTGACAATGGCTGTACTTTCAGACGCAGGCCGCCGGTCGCAAAGGCCGCGCGGGTGGTGTCCTTCGCAAATGCCAGCGCCGCGCCGTTTCCGCTCTCCTGCCCGCTCTGATTCTGTAGCCAAACCCAGGCGGTGTTGCCATACGGCTCTACGCTCACGGTATTAAAGAAATCAAACCGATGGCTGGCTTCGACAAATCCCTGTACCAGATTAGCGCGATAATCGCCCGTCGCCTGGCCGCTCAGCCCGGAGACGTTGATGCCGCGCTGGCTGTCGAGGGTGAGATAGCTGTAGCTGAGTCCGGAGCGCAGGTCGAGCGCCAGCGCCCGTCCGGACAGGTAAACGCCGGCATGCCAGGCGTCCAGATCACCGCGTGACGCGCGATCGTCCATGGTGATCCGCCCTTTTTCCGCTCCAACGGCAAACCCCAGCGCCCCCTGTTCCCCCCAATGCCCGCCGTTGCCAAGTAGCAGACCATAGCCATTGTATTTCATGCCCGCCTGCGCGCCGTCGCCGTCCTGACGGCCGTCATACCCCCAGCTACTCACCCAGGGCTCGGCGCCTTTGCCCGCACCGCTCATGGTGCTGTTCAGGATATCGCGTACCGAGCGGCTGTTTCGAATCAGCGCATTGCGCGCCGTGGCGTAGAACTCGCCGTTCAGATTATCAAAGGCGCGCCGCGCGCTGTCGGCATCCTGCTGGTCGGCAATGGCGTTCAGCACCGCGGTGCCCGACTGGTTGTCAATGGCGTTTGCGACCGATTTCTGATTGGCGGTTTGCGCCACGTCGCTGAAACGGACGTTGTTACGCACCACGCTGACGAACGCGCTTTGCGGGTTGTAGGTAAGCGCGTCGGCCAAAAACAGCGAGTTGTTAGTCGACTCCAGCTTGTCGAACGCGCCGCTTAGCGTTCCTCCCGCCTGCACCAGCGCGAACCGATCGCCCAGATGTCCGCTGGTCCGCCCGACCAGCTTCACGGTTCCCGCCAGTTGGGCATTATTAGTTACCACCAGTTGGTCGGCGTTGCCCTGCTGATCAATCTCAAATTCATAAATCGAACCGGGATCAAAACGTACATTGCCGACCGTCAGCGTCCCGACCGAATTGCCGGGCGACAGCGTACCGCCATTCTGCACTACCACCGAGCCGTTGATGGCGCCGTGCCCGCCCAGCACCGCGCCGGATTGCACCCAGGCGTCTCCCGCCAGGCTGCCGGAGCCGCCAGCGACCTTGCCCACGATCAGCTTGCCGCCTTCCACCACGGTCGGGCCGGCGAAAGTATCATTGCCGGTCAGATACAAGGTACCGGCGCCCTGCTTGCGCAGGCCGACGTCCAACCCGGACAGCGCACTGCCGCTGGCGGTGTTTTTCACCTGACCGATATCGTTGCTCCAGGTGCTGTCGATGCCTTTGGTATCAATCGAATAGAGAGCAAAGTTCCCGCCAAAGGCGCCGCTGCTGAGATCGCTGTTCACCAAACGTTTGGCGTTCAGCAAGCCGGGGCCTTGCACCGCTTTGAAGGCATTAACCACCCCCTGACCAAACAGCGCCTGATAGTCGCTTTGCGTCATCACGGTAATATTCTGGTCGGCGGCGGCGCTCAGAATCGCGGCGCGAACCTGGTCGTCCGTCATGCCGCTATATGTGCTGTTAATCTTCAGCGAGCTTATCAGCGTGGTCAGTTCGTCGTCGGTAAACGTAATGCCGGTATGGGTGGAGTAGACCTTAACGGCGGAGCTGGTCAGCGACTGGTTTTCATCATACTGCTCGTTGGCCAGCACCACCGCTTTCGGCAAATTACTGCCGGTCAGCGGCGTCGCGGTAGACAGCAGCACATCGGCAATCTGCTTGCCGCTCATGTAGGGAAACGCCTGGCTGAGCAGTGCGCCGACGCCGGCGACATAGGGTGAGGAAAACGAGGTGCCGTTGATCCGAACATAGGTATTGTTGGTGGAGGAGGTTATGACGTTCACGCCCGGCGCCAGCAGGCTGTAGTCGGTCGCGCCCTGCGCCAGGTTGCTGAAGGTGGCGATGAATGCCGCGCTGCTGGTGGGCTGAGACGGATCGTACGCTATGACGTTAATCCAGGTGTTGGCGATGCTGTTCTGAAGGCCGTTATTGTCCAGTACCGTAGGCAACGCAGCAAACAGCGCCGGCGTCAGGTGCCCTTCGTTCCCGGCCGACATCACCATTAACTGCCCCTGACTGGCCAGCACATCCGCCGCGCTGGTATATACCGGCACCATCGTATTTAACAGAAAATCCTGCATGACGGCGGAATAAGAGGAAATCTGGTCGGGATAAAACAGAAAGTTCCAGCTGTTGCTGATGATTTTCACATCCGGGCGGTTGCCCATATCGACCATGCCCTGAAACAGATCATTGACGGAGTTATCCGTTCCCAGCGTTAGCAGGTTCGAATTATAAGCCACGCCCTGCATGCCGAAACCATTCCTTGCCGCGCCAATGACCCCGGCCACCCAGTACCCGTGCGGGCTGGCGCTGCTGGGGTCGCTGATCCAGTGCGAACCGGCGTCCACCTTACCATTGAATTCGTTATTACTGGACAGATCGCCGACGCGGTTAATAATCCCGACCGTTACCCCGGCGCCGCTGTATCCCAACGCGTAGGCTTCGGCGACATGCATGGAATCCAGCGCCGCGCCGTTAAACATATATTCGCGGGTCCGAAAATCCTCAGCGGTAGCGGCCAGCGCCGGATGTAATACGGAGCCCGTCAATTGGGCCAGCAGCAGCGCGGCGATCAACCGCCTGTTAAATCGCTTTTTATCTTGCGCGTTCCCACTGTGATGAAAATCCGTTTTTATACGGTGAAAAACTACTGATTTTCTGACATAAGAAAACCCTAACGTATTAAACGTCATGCGCATATGACACATCCTGGCGATATTAAAGAATAATAAAATCTCAATAAACGGATCGCGAGATCCGATAATCAAGCATTACGGGTGCATTTATCTGCTGTGCGGGAAGCATCGCTTTATCCGATATATTCGCCACACGTCAAGTTGCAGATGCGCAAGACATCCTGCATACCTGAGTTATTTAGGGTATACATTCGAAAAAACGACACTGAATAAAGAAATAAAATTGATGATCTTCGTTGAACGAAAAAACGCACACACGCCATCATCTTATTGATGAAAATACCATTTATCTGGCAATAACCTGCAATCATCGACCATCATCCCTTGTTAGACTCACACATTCCATTGATTCAGCAACACACTATTTTTATCTCTTACGCCATTGTCCTATGCCGGACTCTGCGCCGTAGCGCTATGCCGCGCGACAACCAAACCACATGTCGTGCTGCATGCCGTACTACATGCCATGATTATGTGCATGACTTTATGTATAACGAAAACCTGCGCTTCTTAACGATATCTTTACACGACAAAAATGAACAAAACAAGCCCTTTAATTTACGTTTTGATGAATTAAATAAATTCCCAATCCACAGGAAACAAATAGAAAAACAAAGCAACATTCAGGGACAGAGAGGAAACATTGTTTATAAACAAACGCACCTCGTTAATACATAACGCTCATGAATATAACCACAACTTAATCATTCCAGATACATATTCAGGTGAAAGGAAAAATGATGGCTGGCACACTAAAGCACTATTGTCGCCTTGGTGAGGCACACGATAAGCGATACCTGCCATTTCCGTTTACTCCTCAACACGATAACGCCACAAGCGTAATTAGCATTGCCAACTGGCTGATAAAGTATTTTCCATTCGTTGTCGGTATTGTCGGGATACAGTTATGCAGACAGGATGCTACAGTTCGGAAGAATTAAGGAAAGCATATCTGAATAATCAGGCAATCAAGGGCAAACGCGCAAAACGGCATTTGCCCTTTTATAAAGAAGGGTTATTTAATCGACTGCAATAACGTCTGGCGTTGATTTTCCAGCGCGGTCACCCGATTGCAGACATCGCGGCCGAAGCGCTGAAAATCCATTTCCTGATTGTTCCACTCGGTCTGGATCGCTTTCTGCAGACCGCCCAGATTACCCATCATTGCCTGCAGCGGATTACCGCCGCCACCGCTGCCCATCTGTTTGACGCCCATTTCATTCAGGCTGTCCTGCAAGACGCCGCCCAGACTGCGTTCGACAATCTGCCGTCCGTCCTGCTCAACCTGCTTAATCGCCTGATGATGAAAGGTCAGGCCATCGCTACGGTGTTCGATAATCCGGTTCATCTGCTGCTTTAACTGTTCGTCCAGCGTGCCGAGACGGTTGCGCACATTACTGTCGCTGCCCAACTGTTGCACAATCACCTTGTCCAGCGCCTGACGAGCTTTCTCCAGATGTTGCTTTGCGCCTTCGTCAATCCACGGCAGTTGCTGACGCAGTTCAGACTGGTACGCTTTGGCCTGTTGACGCTGTCCGGCATCGAGATTCAGCGCGCTGCCGTTGCTCAGCATGTCGCCCTGCGGCGAAATCTGCAAATTGCCGCTGGCGCCGACCACTTTCACACTCTGCGGGCTGATGATGATGTCGTCCTGAGGTTGAACATTGCACTGATAGGCCGCCTGCGCTTGCCAGGCTAGTAACATCAATGCACCCAAGGTCATTTTACGCAACATAAAGACTCCTGAAAAAACAGCGCCCGACGCCAGCCGAAACGACCGGCCGCCAAGACCGACAGCCATCATCACCGGCTGAACCGCCGGTGATGACGAAGAATGCGCGGTTTAACCGAGGTTGGCGGGCAGATCCCACCAGATGTCAAACAGATCGCTGACCGTCACGTCCGTCATCTGGTTCGCGTCCAGCCATTTGCGTACCAGTTCACGATGTTCATCGGTGCAATTACCCAGTTTTTGCTGGCACACCAGCCCTTCCCACTGCAGATAACCGCTGCCTTCAAACGCCAGCCCATTCGGCTCGATCACTTCATCGACGAACAGGTCCAGCGAGCTGTCGATCGCTTCTACGCTGGTCCCCTGCGGGAAACGCCAGCTTACCGAGAAGCCGAATTCCTGAAATTCATCGATGTGCAGCTTTTTACGTAAACGACGACTCCGATTCTTAGCCATTATTGATTCCTCTCAAACATCAGATCCCAGACACCATGCCCCAGCCGCTGGCCGCGGGCCTCAAATTTGGTCAATGGCCGCGACGCTGGGCGCGGCACATAATCATTATGGTCCGACAGGTTGCGATAACCTGCGAGCGAACTCATCACTTCGAGCATATGTTGCGCATAAGGTTCCCAGTCGGTCGCCATATGAAACACGCCGCCGACGGCCAGCTTGCTGCGCACCAGCTCGGCAAACGGCACTTGCACAATGCGGCGTTTATTATGGCGAGCCTTGTGCCACGGATCGGGGAAAAACAGCTGCACCATAGCAAGCGAACCGTCAGGGATCATGCGCTCCAGCACTTCCACCGCGTCATGGCACATCACCCGCAGGTTGTCGACGCCCGCTTCCTGCGCCGCGCCCAGACAAGCCCCTACGCCGGGCACGTGTACTTCTATACCGATAAAATTCTGTTCCGGATGCTGCTGCGCCATCGTAACCAGAGACGCCCCCATCCCAAAACCGATCTCCAGCACCACTGGCGCATCGCGTCCGAATAGCCGGGCGAAATCCAGCGCCTCATTCTGATACTCCACGCCCATCACCGGCCAAAAATCATCCAGCGCCTGTTGCTGCCCTTTGGTCAGGCGGCCCTGGCGGCGCACGAAACTGCGGATTCTGCGCAGCGGGCGTCCGTTTTCATCAAATTCCGGAGAGATGACGTTATTGATCATAATGCTTTCTGTAAGTCTGATTGGGTTGGGAAAACGCGCATTATCCAAGGATACGGTTGTTTAGCAAGTAGCCGGAGGCGGAAAGTTCCGGTTTACAGTACATTCACTCTGTGCTGCAATCGCTGTCAAATTTTTACCAGCCGGATAACGACGCCTCTATGATGCAAGCGCAACAGTTCGCGCAACAGGTACTGGAGTGGTACGAGCGCTACGGCCGTAAAACCCTGCCCTGGCAACTCGAAAAGACCCCCTATAAAGTCTGGCTGTCGGAAGTCATGCTGCAACAGACTCAGGTGACCACCGTCATTCCCTATTTTGAACGGTTCATGGCGCGTTTTCCCACGGTGGCCGAACTGGCGGCAGCGCCGCTGGATGAAGTGCTGCATCTATGGACCGGGCTGGGTTATTACGCCCGCGCCCGCAACCTGCACAAGGCGGCGCAGACCATCGTCGACCGCCACGGCGGCGAGTTTCCGACCCGTTTTGACGACATCGTCGATCTGCCCGGCGTGGGCCGCTCCACCGCCGGCGCCATTCTCTCGCTGTCGCTCGGTCAGCACTACCCGATTCTGGACGGCAACGTCAAACGGGTGCTGGCGCGCTGCTACGCCGTAGCCGGCTGGCCGGGGAAAAAAGAGGTCGAGAAACGGCTCTGGACGCTAAGCGAAACCGTCACGCCCGCACTCGGGGTCGAAAAATTCAATCAGGCGATGATGGATCTGGGCGCGATGGTCTGCACCCGCAGCCGCCCGAAATGCGAACTGTGTCCGCTGAGCAACGGCTGCGTCGCTTACGCCAACCATAGCTGGGCCGAGTATCCCGGCAAAAAACCCAAACAAACGCTGCCGGAAAAAACCGCCTGGTTTCTGCTGCTGCAAAATGCGCAGACGGTGTGGCTGGAACAGCGCCCGGCGGTCGGCCTGTGGGGCGGTCTGTATTGCTTCCCGCAGTTCGCCAGCCCGGATGACCTGACGCAATGGCTCGACCAGCGCGGCATCCGGCGGCAGGCGTTGCGTCAGGGCATTGCTTTTCGCCATACCTTCAGCCACTTCCATCTGGATATTGTGCCGATGTGGCTGGATCTTTCCGACCAGGGTTCCTGCATGGATGAAGGTGCCGGTCTCTGGTATAACTTAGCGCAGCCGCCGTCCGTAGGGCTCGCCGCCCCGGTGGAACGGCTGCTACGCCAGTTGGCTCAGCCGCAATCGATCTTCGCTGAAGCCTGCGCACATGATGAGGAATAAGCATGAGCAGAACCATTTTCTGTACCTTTTTACAACGCGACGCCGAAGGGCTCGACTTCCAGCTCTACCCCGGCGAGCTGGGCAAACGCATCTATAACGAAATTTCAAAGGAAGCCTGGTCCCAGTGGCAGACCAAGCAGACCATGCTGATCAACGAGAAAAAGCTCAACATGATGAATGTGGAGCATCGTAAGCTGCTGGAGCAGGAGATGGTGCAGTTCCTGTTCGAAGGCAAGGACGTGCATATCGACGGTTACACCCCACCGCAACATTAAATGACAGGGGCCGCCAGGCCCTGACGCGTCCCTGATCCCGTACGGCTTGATACGATGAAGAAACTGTTTGCTTTGCTGCTTATTGCCCCGTTGTTGATTTCCTGCTCCAGCAAAAAAGGAGGCGAGAACAACGAGGCTTTTATCAAAGACACCAACGCCTTCGACATTTTGATGGGGCAATTCGCCAACAACATCGAAAACATCTGGGGATTGAACGAGGTTCTGATCGCCGGCCCCAAAGACTACGTCAAATACTCCGACCAATATATGACGCGTAGTCACGTCAACTTCGACGCCGGTAGCATCACCATCGAAACCATTTCTTCTACCAATTATCAGGCCAGCCTGCGTCAGGCGATCATCACCACCCTGCTGATGGGCGATAACGCCAGCAACACCGACCTCTATTCCGACGCCAACGACATCCAGATCAGCCGTGAGCCGTTGCTGTACGGTCAGGTGCTGGATAACACCGGCCAGCCGATTCGCTGGGAAGGCCGCGCCGGCAACTTTGCCGATTATCTGATTCAGAACAAGCTACAGCGCCGCACCTCCGGCATGCGCGTGATCTGGTCGGTCACCATTCAACTGGTGCCGAACCACCTGGATCAACGCGCGCACAAATATCTGCCGATGGTGCGTCAGGCCTCCGAACGCTACGGTATCGACGCCTCGCTGATCCTGGCCATCATGCAGACCGAATCCAGTTTCAACCCCTACGCGGTCAGCCGTTCCGACGCGCTGGGGTTGATGCAGGTGGTGCAGCACAGCGCCGGCCGCGACGTGTTCAAAATGAAGGGCAAATGGGGACAGCCGAGCCGCAGCTACCTGTTTGACCCGGAAAACAACATCGACACCGGCACGGCTTATCTGTCAATGCTGAAAAACGTCTACCTGTCGGGTATTCAGGATCCGACGTCGCAGCGCTACGCCGTCATCACCGCCTATAACGGCGGCGCGGGCAGCGTGCTGCGAGTGTTCTCCAGCGATAAGGACGCCGCGTTCAGCCGCATCAATAGCATGTCGCCCGGCGAGGTCTACCAAACCCTGACGACGCGCCATCCGTCCGCTGAATCGCGGCATTATCTGTATAAGGTCAACACCGCGCAGAAAAACTATCGCGGCTACAGTCGCTGACGGCACAGCGTCAGCCCCGAACAAGCGGTGTTCCTGTCCGGCACAGGACACCGCTCGCCGGCTCCCGGTCAGCGTTTTTCTGCTAACTCCTCTCTCGCCGCCATGATTACATCAGCAATGATTAACAAATAACCAATGCAAACGATTGGTTACAGTCATAAGCAAACACTATCTCAACAGCATTTAATAGCCTTAAAGACTTAAAAATAAATAATTTACGGATTAATCGTTTGATATAAATAAAAACCAAAGCACACAAACAAAACAAACCCACCGGATTAGCGCAGAGAATTTTTGCCTCTCGGGTCAGGAAACGGTAGCATCGCTGACGTTTTTTGGCCCGGCCCTGACAGGGAGTCCGGTTCCGGCTCGGCCCGAAAAACACCATCCACTCAATGAGCCAGGCTGTGACACAACAGCCAATTTCATTCTCCTGAATGACAGACAAGGGAATCAAACGGGCAATGAATCAACACAAAAATGAGACCGAACACCACGCCAAACGACGCTGGCTCGATTCACATGAAGCGGGTTATCACAAAAGCATGGGTAACCGTCAGGTGCAGATGATCGCCATCGGCGGTTCGATTGGCACCGGTTTATTTCTGGGCGCAGGCGCACGACTGCAGATGGCCGGCCCGGCGCTGGCGCTGGTTTATCTGGTGTGCGGCATCTTCTCTTTCTTCATTCTGCGGGCGCTGGGCGAACTGATCGTACACCGTCCGTCCAGCGGCAGCTTTGTTTCCTACGCCCGCGAGTTTCTGGGTGAAAAAGCTTCGTATGTCGCCGGCTGGATGTACTTCCTCAACTGGGCGATGACCGGCATCGTCGATATCACCGCGGTCGCGCTCTACATGCACTACTGGGGCACTTTTGCCGACGTACCGCAATGGATGTTCGCGCTCGGCGCGCTGGCGATCGTCACCACCATGAACATGATTGGCGTGAAATGGTTCGCCGAGATGGAGTTCTGGTTCGCGCTGATCAAGGTCGCCGCGATTTCCCTGTTCCTGGTCGTTGGCACCATTTTCCTCGGTACCGGCAAAACGCTGGACGGCAACGTGCCGGGGCTGCACCTGATTACCGATAACGGCGGCCTGTTCCCGCACGGCCTGTTGCCGGCGCTGGTGCTGATTCAGGGCGTGATTTTCGCCTTCGCCGGGGTAGAGCTGATCGGCACCGCCGCCGGCGAGTGTAAAGACCCGGAAAAAACGCTGCCCAAAGCGGTCAACAGCGTGATCTGGCGTATCGGCCTGTTCTACGTCGGGTCGATCATTCTGCTGGTGTGCCTGCTGCCGTGGAATGCCTACCAGGCCGGGCAAAGCCCGTTCGTCACCTTCTTCAGCAAACTGGGCGTGCCTTATATCGGCACCATCATGAATATCGTGGTGCTGTCGGCGGCGCTCTCCAGCCTCAACTCCGGGCTGTATTCCACCGGCCGTATCCTGCGTTCGCTGTCTCAGGGCGGTTCCGCGCCGAAATTCCTCGGCAATATGAACGCGCAATCGGTGCCTTACGCCGGGATTCTGGTCACCGTCTGCATCCACATTATCGGGGTGTTTCTGAATTACATCGTGCCGTCGCAGGTGTTTGAAATCGTTCTGAACGTGGCTTCGCTCGGCATCATCACCTCCTGGGCATTCATCATCATCTGCCAGATGAAGCTGCGTCAGGCCATTAATCAGGGCAAAGCCAGCCCGGTAGCCTTCCGTATGCCGCTGGCGCCGTTCTCTTCCTGGCTGACGCTGGCGTTTCTGTTCAGTGTGCTGGTGCTGATGGCGCTGGATTATCCGAACGGCACCTGGACTATCGCCACCATCCCGGTGCTGGCGATCCTGCTGATTGCCGGCTGGTACGGGCTGCGTAAACAGAAAGAAGAAGTTAACCGGCTGAAAGCGGAACACGAGAAAGCCGCGGTCTGATGACCGATAGCGATAAAAAAACCGGGGGTTTATTTCCCCCGGTTTTCTCTTTGGTTGATACCGTGCAAGTCAGTTAGCGAGCAATCACATTCGCGCACAGGCGTTTGCTGCCGTCTTCCTGCGCCACGCTGTAGACGCCCTGCAATTCCGGCGCAAAACCCGGCATCAGGTTGATGCCTGCCTCCAGCGCCTGGAAATAACGCAACACCGCCCCGCCCCAGACTTCCCCCGGCACTACGCACAGCACACCCGGCGGGTAAGGCAACGCCCCTTCCGCCGCGATGCGCCCTTCCGCGTCGGCCAGCGGCACCAGATCCACCTCGCCGCGGATATACGCCGTGTGAGCATCCTGCGGTAACACCACCGCCTGCGGGAAAGAGGCTTTGCGGAACATCTCTTTTTGCAGCCGCTTCACATCGTGGCTGACGTAAAAATCGTGCATTTCCTGACACAGGCGGCGCAAGGTATAACCGGCATAGCGCTGCTCATATTTGTGATACAGATTCGGCAAGACTTCGCTTAACGGCGCATCCTGCTCGATCAGTTGCTCGAACTGCACCAGCGCCGCCACCAGACGCTCCATCTTCACGCTGTCTTCCGCCGGGGTCAGCAGGAACAGAATCGAGTTAAGATCGCATTTTTCCGGAATGATGCCGTGTTCACGCAGATAGTTGGCGAGAATGGTCGCCGGAATACCAAACTCGGTATAAGCGCCGGTCACCGCGTCAATCCCCGGCGTAGTCAGCAGCAGTTTGCACGGGTCGACAAAATACTGTTGCTGCGCATAGCCTTCGAAGGCGTGCCAGTTGTCGCTCGGTTCGAAGTTGAAGAAACGCACGTCCTGCGCCATCACGTCGGTGTCATGGTCCTGCCAGCGCATGCCGCCTACCGTCGGCGGCACGAACGGCTTGATCAGGGAACAACGCTCCAGCAATTGCTTGCGCGCCTCGATCCCCAGCCTGACGCACTCCATCCACAGCCGGCGGCCGCTCGGCCCCTCGTGCATTTTGGCGTTGACGTCCAGCGCGGCGAATAACGGATAAAACGGGCTGGTGGACGCGTGCAACATGAACGCATTGTTGAGGCGTTTGTGTGGGCAGAAGCGCTTCTGTCCGCGAATATGGTTGTCTTTCTTGTGAATCTGCGAGGTCTGCGAGAAACCGGCTTGCTGCTTATGCACCGACTGGGTAACAAAAATCCCCGGATCGTTCTCGTTAAGGTCCAGCAACAGCGGCGAGCACTGTTCCATCATCGGGATGAATTGCTCGTATCCCACCCAGGCGGAGTCGAACAGGATGTAGTCGCACAGATGACCGATGCTGTCCACCACCTGCCGGGCGTTATAGATAGTACCGTCGTAGGTGCCTAGCTGAATCACCGCCAGACGGAACGGGCGGGCTTCATCGGCACGCTCCGGCGCGACTTCGCGCACCAGCTCACGCAGGTAACCGTCGTCAAAACAGTGCGCGTCCACCCCACCGATAAAACCAAACGGGTTGCGGGCGGTTTCCAGATAAACCGGCGTCGCGCCGGCCTGAATCAGCGCGCCATGATGATTGGATTTGTGGTTATTGCGGTCGAACAGCACCAGATCGCCGCGCGTCAGCAAGGCGTTGGTCACCACTTTGTTGGCTGCCGAGGTACCGTTCAGCACAAAATAGGTTTTGTCGGCGTTGAACACGGTGGCCGCGAACTTCTGCGCCTTTTTGGCCGCCCCTTCATGAATCAGCAGATCGCCCAGCTTCACATCCGCGTTGCAGATATCGGACCGGAAAAGGTTTTCGCCGTAAAAATCGAAAAACTGGCGACCCGCCGGATGCTTGCGAAAAAACGCCCCGCCCTGATGACCCGGACAGGCAAAAGTGGTGTTGCGCATGCCGACATACTTGGACAGCGTGTCAAAGAACGGCGGCAACAACCGCGCCTGATACTCCGCCGCCGCTTTTTCCAACTGGAGCGCGTGATCCCCGCCTTTATCCAGACTCAGCCACTCGCTGCCCGGCGGCAGTACTTCCTGACTGGTGTGCCACGATTCCCGCACTACGAATGCCGGGATACCGAAACCGGAGTGATGCATCACCGACAGGATGCCGCTGCGCGCCTCCTCAACCGATACCACCACGGCCGCGATGTCGGTAAAATCGGTTTGACTGAGCGCCACAACCGGACGCAGGGTGATTAGACGGGAGGCAACCGCCGCATTAGCCGCAATTTTTAACTGTTTCATGTAACCAAACCCAAACGGTTAAGAATGAGTGCACGTGTCTAAAAGACACCTCGCAGGGATAACGCCACGCTTTAAGCGTAACGCACCCGATCAACTACTGCCCAAAACGACGAACAGCATGCCGGCCAACCACGACAAACGTATGACCCGCGCTGATAGCGCAGGCAAACATCACATCATCTGGGACCAGCACCGTCCGATAGACATCAGTAAAATCAGAGACCGGCTCTATTTTTAATCATGCCTAACAGGGAGCGTCAGCACGCCTCACCGCATAGTGGCGAGGGATAATCGGGAAAACAGGGACGGGGTTAACGCAGGGCGTTCAGGGTGCGGCGACAGCAGCAGAGATCCGGCGCACGGCGTCTGTACCATGAGCATTGAATCCGACATATCCGCAACCCTCTAATAACCGCAGGTGAAAGGTAAGTTAAAAACCGCGCAATAGTGGCATTATTTTTCGCCGAATTCAAGAAAACGAATGTGACAGTATTTATCGACGCAACACCGCGCGCCGTCTGGCCTGCCACGTCATCGCAGGAACGTTCCGGCACGCCGGAAACCGGCTGCCAATGGAGGTAACTGACTGAAAATAGACCAACCGCAGCGTTTATGACAGAAACTCGTTGACGCTCCCCACGATATACGGTTTAATGCGCCCCGTTGCCCGGATAGCTCAGTCGGTAGAGCAGGGGATTGAAAATCCCCGTGTCCTTGGTTCGATTCCGAGTCCGGGCACCACATTTCCTTTTTTATGCCTCCTTATCAATCCCTGTATTGTTGCGATTCAATAAGTTGGCGTGAAAATCTTTTCCGATGCGTTTTGATTTATCCCTTCGTATCGGGGAATTTGTGGGTCAGATTGCGGGTCATTCAGTTCGATGAACGGGAGTGACCCTCACATGTTAACTGACAGCAAAGTCCGATCCGCGAATCCCCTCGCAAAATCTTATAAGCTCACAGACTCGCAAGGCCTGTACCTCACGGTATCACCCAGCGGCGCTAAGCTATGGTATTTCCGCTATCGCTTCGGCGGTAAAGAAAACCGTCTGGCCTTTGGACCCTACCCTCAAACTACACTGGCAGAAGCCCGCGAAAAGCGCGATGCAGCGCGTAAGCTATTGGCGTCCGGCATCAGCCCTTCTCAGCTTCGCAAGGCGAACAACCCCGCCGTTGATGAATCCCGCACCTTTCAGTATGTCGCTCAGGCGTGGCACACCAGCAGCCTTAAACTCTGGTCGGACGCGCACGCCGATAAAATTCTTATCTGCCTGAAACGCTACGTTTTCCCCGCCATTGGTGCGATGGATATCGCAAAGGTTGAAACCCGCCATCTGGCGCAGTTGGTTAAGGCGATTGACGATAAAGGCGTGCATGACGTCGCCGGACGGGTGCGCCAGCATCTGACCAAAATCATGCGCCACGCCGTCCAGCAGGGCGTCATCAAATACAATCCGGCTTACGATTTGGATGGTGTCGTGACCCCGGTTGTGACCCAACATCACCCCGCTCTGCCGCTGAAACGCCTGCCTGAAATGCTGGCGAAGATAGAGAGCTACAAAGGCCGGATGCTCACCCGTCTGGCGCTGGAGCTGAATCTGCATGTTTTTCTGCGCTCCAGCGAACTGCGTTTTGCCCGCTGGGATGAATTCAACCTCAAAGCGCATATCTGGAGCGTGCCCGCCCAGCGCGAAGCGGTAGACGGCGTGCGGTTCTCAGAGCGTGGCGCCAAGATGAAGGATGAACATCTGGTGCCGCTGTCACGGCAGGCGGTCGCTCTGCTGAAACAGATTCAGGCGCTTTCCGGCGAATCGGTCTTCGTTTTCCCGGGCGCACATACCCTGAACAAGCCGATGAGTGAAAACACCATCAACAAGGCGCTGCGCGTGATTGGCTATGACACCAAAACCGAAATATGCGGCCATGGCTTCAGAACCATGGCCTGTAGCGCGCTGAACGAGTCCGGGCGCTGGTCAAAAGACGCTATTGAGCGGCAGATGAGCCACAAAGAGCGCAACGGCGTGCGGGCGGCTTATGTGCATAAAGCGGAGCATCTGGAAGCCAGAATCGAGATGATGCAGTGGTGGTCAGATTATTTGGATGTAAACCGCGAAGGCTACGTCGCACCGTATATTTATGCGCGGAGCTACCGGGGAGAAGAGTGATATTGCGGCTAACGCGCTGCGCTTGTTGGCTCCTGACGGGCTTTCTATGTGATAGAAAACCCGTCAGGAGCGTTGTCGTAAAACCATCCAGGCATTCTGCCAAACGTTTCTTACACGTTAGGATTTGCGACATTGACGGCCCCGAATCACCGTTAACCTTTGGGTTCGATGCCTCGGGTCTGGAGTTCTTTGCGCAGAATACGCTTTATCCATGTAGCCAATGTCTTGTCGCCATCTTTGTGGGCTTGTTCTTCCAATTGCGCCCGAAACTCGTGGGACAGTCGAATCTGATACTGGTCTGTTTTTGATTTTTCACTTGACATTGTAATTACAAACTCCATAGCATGGTCTTGTTGTAATTACACCGCAATTACACGGTATTTTGCAACGATAAAGAGCGAAGCCCGGCAGTGCTAGGAACACTCTCCGGGCTTCTGACCACAACATTAAGGAGACTAATGCTATGGCTGACACCAATAGTAACACGGGCCCGTCTTACCAATCACTGCCGGATTGCGAGAGCCTGTATTCCGCCATGAATGCCGCGCTGGCGCGTCTGGATTTTTCAAACATGGACGATGACGAACTCTCGCAGGTGGCAGAGTATTGCGCCGAAACCAGCGCCGGGCTGTGTCATTGCCTGAATTTTATTGGCGATGCGCTGATTACCTTTGCCGATAATGACGTGTGCGAATCCACGCCGGAAAGTTTATGCCAGTTGGGGCATGGGCTAAACGCCATCAGCCTACTCATCCCGGCGCTTAACGATATGCACAGACGCGCACACGCACCGACCCGCCCGATAAACCTCTGAACCCGCGCCTGATTAAAGCTCTGCCGTGAGTGACTCACGGTCAGGGCTTTTTTGCTGCCATAACTGAATCCCCCTAATTCTTGATATGCGATATTGAGTTGTTTGCAGGCCTCCTCCCCTTTTCCCGATAGCCTTTTCTACCGGCTGATTTCAGTAGGGAGAAGACATGCCCGCAGGTTTTATTTTCGCAACACTGACAGCGCTCAACAGGCCATCCAGGCACGACGCAGGACGCGACGGGTTTAGGCGGGTGGATGCCTGCGCCCCGCGGGCATTCACCCGTGGTGTGAGGCGAGTAAATTCAATTTCGCAGAAATTGCTAATTTGCGTCGCCCGAACCCACCGGCGAGCGTTTCCCCCAAGGGAAACCGAGCAGGCCAGGGGGAGCCGAATAAATTTTGCCGCCCCAGCGAGCAAAAAGACGCGCCCACGCGTCGGTTTATTTGGGGGGCGACAGCCCCGCACACCGTCGCCGCTAAGTCTCCGGCCACCAGCCGGTAGCGAGGCGCGACTACCCACTTTGAAGGCGTTTTCCCATTTTTTCGCTGACCGGCACGGGCAAAAGAAAAAGTGGGCGAAAAACGGCGTCTCAAAGGGGGTAGTCGCGCGTAGCGCGCGACGGTGTGCCGCCGTTGACCCTGGGGGTTTTGGCGTGGCGTCCAGCCGCGACATTACCCCCATGTGCCAGGCAATAAGGGCGTCCAGCCCGCATGAACTGGCGCACGCCATTTTGTGCCGGGAAATGTATTTTCTGGCACATGGCTGCAAAGCAGCCACCTCTTTATCCCCACAAGATCGCCTCATGACGTCGACTCATGCCAGTACCCCAAGGTATGCGCCCATGTAATGAGGCGATAAAGCCGAAAGAGCGAACACCCCAGTAAAATGCGAAGGAGGAACCATGCTGATTTCTGATTACCATGAACGCCGGGCGCGTAGTCACGAAAAAATGCGACTTCTGCTCACCTTTCTGAAAGAAGAAACCTACAGCGATTTTAAAACCCTGATGCTGCTTTTTGATTATAAAAATCACAAGCCGCTTTATCTGTTGCTGGCAAAAGCCATCGACATGGGATTGATCCAAAAGCATGAAATAAACACCAGAATGGTGAAAACCTCTCTGTGGGGGATCACCAATGACGGATTATCCGTTGTTGCCACACCCCATGAGGATGGTTTTCCTGCACGGTTTGAGCCCTCGAAAGTCACTGGCTGGACGCTGATGCAGCGCCTTGATCGTCAGCTAGCACGGCTCCTTCTTGAGAAGAAAGGCGCTTATGGGTGGATCAGCGGCGCTGATTCAACATTCCGCAGCCGCTATGAGGTATATCATCGCCCGGCCGGAGTGATAACGTTACCAGACGGAACCGTCATCGCCGTTGAGACTGAGCGCCATCTGAAAACCAAGGCCCGTTATCAGGCAATTATCACCCAACATTTGATAACTCGAACTCAAAAACGTTGGATGTACGTCTTCTATATCGTGCCCGATCCACAGATAAAGCGAGCTATTGAGCGGATGTTCAATAGCGTGAAATACGCCATCGTCAGCCATCAGCGTATCCCGCTGGAAGCGAAGCACCGCAATGTTTTTCGGGTTTATACGGTTGATGAGTTGAGGGGTTTGGATTTGAATCTTGGCTAATTGCTGAACAACCACACGAAGTATATACTCACAGTATGCATAAGAGAGGAGCATTATCATGAAACACCGCGTCAGCGTTACCGTGGACAAAGACAATTATCAGGTTCTGAGTGCTGCCGGAGTCAATATTTCCGGGCTGGTGAATGATGCCATTGGCAAAGAAGCCCGCCGCATCAAAGCTGAAGCGTGGAGAAAGGAAAACCGCGAAGGGATGGAGGAAGTCGCCCGACTCATCGCACAGCATGGCTCCTTTGCGGATGAAAACAGGAACTGGTGATCATGCAATTCATTGTTTATGAATACAAACGCGCCAGTCATTACAAAATGTTTGTCGATGTGCAAAGTGATATTGTCGAGACTCCCAAGCGGCGTATGGCTATCCCGCTTATCGAATCGCACCACCTGTCTGAGAAAGTGAATAAAACGCTGTTCCCGCTGATTCGCATCGATGGGGAAGATTATCGGCTGATGACCACTGAGCTATCGAGCGTTCCTGTTGAGGTCATTGGTGAAGTTATCGCGGATCTTGGCGGCTACGCAGATGAGATCAAGGATGCTATTAATCTTATGTTTTGGGGGATATGAGAGGGGGTTCATTGTGCTTGCATCAAGTCTTATGCATAGCGTCTCTTAAGCTGAGTACAATCAGTATGTCGGAAGAGCTCTAAAAGTGAATGCCTCAGCTTATTGGTATACTTACAGGCCATAGCCTTATAACCCAGGGTGTTTCGCAACAATTTTCCCAGTCGTATTATCCAGTCGGTATTGCGAAATAGTTCCGTCCACAATGTGCTGGATAACGGCCTGAACTGTAGCCAATGGGACATTAAACCACTCTCTTGGAGTATAGATCTGACCGTTATGGCTCTTGAGCGTAATGTTGAGCCGACGGGCAGCGAGGAAACCATGTACCAATGCCTCTAATTTTTGGGCATTGAGGTTAAAACACTGACTGGTAGCCACAATCCTGACAGGTGCTTCAAGGAAAGTACGATCTTTCTCGGCATGCTCAATGCGCTGCTCCACAGTTGTTTCAGTAAAACCAATTTTGTAAAGACTTTGTTTATAAGGAATAAGCGCTGGGTCTGTACTTGTGGTCGCGAGCACATAAACCAAGCCGGTCGGCACCGCAGTATCTGATGGTTGCAACGTCTTGCCATTGAGTTGCACCTTGCGCCCTTCTTTATCCCTCACCAAACCATGAGTTAAGGATTGATAGAGCATGTTCATTTCGGTGCCATTCTCAAATATCAGTCGCAATCGGGCGTTGTAAGTACGGTACTGACCCAGACGTTCACCAGCACTATGGACATATCCCAGTAACCCATTAAGAATAAAAAAATCGCCTTCAACAATTTTCAATTTATGGGTAAAACGCTCAAGACTAAAAACCCCATTTTTTAAGCCTTGATGCAGGCTATAAAACAAGGGTTCGAAACGCTGGAAGTCTTGACACGGCTGGCGCTGAGCAATGTCATCTGGCTGCTCTTTTTTATCAGCAGAAACATACTGTAAGCTGAAGATATCAGGTTCTGCAAAATTTAATAAACCGTCCTCATCGTCGGCAAAAATATCCTCTAAAGAAGTCACCAGTTCTGATTTGTTGGCATAGGATAATGGTGTTGGTTCAGCGGCTAGTGGGGTTCTACCATTTTCAATATGATTTGAAGCCAGAAGCCCCCGGCAATCCAGCGTTTGCAACGAAGCACATATGTTGGGATTTTCTTTAATGATGCGCAATCGTCTTGCCAGGCGTTTTTCATCAAGAGAAGCGGTGCTGTTTTCAGTTGGCATACGGCCATGCCGATCGTAAAACGCGGCAATTTCAGCAAACTGATTGCCAGCCAAATCGACAGGACTCGCCTTGTGCTTCAGAGGGTGAACATTCAATAAACAGAGATCATCTTCTTCACTGAGGATCTCATCTAATGTTGATTTGGCCGCTAATCGCGTTGTCGATAACCGGATCATTTTACTGCTCCTGATTAGCCAACTTCTGTTGCTTCATTTTGCGGATAAAGGCGAGCGCTTCGGCATAACGCTTCTCAATCGAATCACTGGCATTCAGCGACGGCTCTCTCTGTTGTTCTCGGGTGAACTGCTTGATCTTAGGCCAAAGTATAATTGCTTCTTCTTCGGAGACCTGCGATCGGCTGGCACTTACCGCTTCCTGGATGGTTTTCAGCATAGGCGCAGTTACCGATTTAGAGAGAATTTCATAAGCACCATGGAACGGATTAACCGCATCTATCAGGTCTATATCCAGATTATCAATACAGATGAACTTTTCACCCATCTTCAGGAACTGCTTACCTGCGACACTGTTTACTGACTCTTCTTCAGCGCCATTCGCCATATCCACATTGGCATCCTGCGGCAGGTCTTCCCAATCAACCACGCCCCCTTTCTGAGTGATCAACATACTTTGTAATACTCCTATGCGTACCTGTTCCTGCTCTTCGTCGGTCAAATCTGGGTAAAGTGTCTGAATCACAGCAGGCAAAGCCACTTGAGTGAAAGTTTCGGGGGGTGTGGTTTCACTAATTGTCTCTTTGACCAACTGTTCGTTAGCCATCAGAGTCGCCATAATTTCGTTCTTGTCGCTGTTCAGAATATCCAACACTTTCGGGGATACCGGTGAGGTTGCGGAATCATCTACGAGCAGAGTATTAGGTGGCAGTGGCTGACCGTCCCATTGAGAACGAGGCTTAAACTGGATGTTGGGGGCGAGGATCTGCTCCATCAATAACGATGTGGTGATCGCCTTAAGCATATTGTTGACCGATGCCCTCACATCATCATCCTGTGCATCGGGTTGAGCGATGAGATTGGTAAACTGAGCATGCGGTTTTCCCGTACAATCTCGGGTCGCACGGCCAATAATCTGCACAATTTCTGTCAGAGAGCTGCGATAGCCAATCGTCAACACATGCTCACAGTAAGGCCAGTCAAACCCTTCTTTCGCCATGCCTAAGGCGATAATGATGTCCATGTCATCCGCCGCTTTGATATTACGTAAATACGCCTGGATTTTGGATCGTTCGTTAGGATTATCATCAACCAGATTGGCTAATTTGAGCTCACAGCCATTTTTTCCCGCAATATAATAAACCCCAGTCAGAAGATCGCGTTTTATCACGCTGCCAATCACATCAAGGATAGCATCAACCTCTCCATATTTATCTTTGGTCGATTCACCGGAATTAACATTCGGGATATGAATAATCGTTTTTTTGCTGGTATCGAGTACCGTGGGCAATGCATCAATATAACGCCCCTGATAAAAATGATAACCAATACCCAGAGATTTAAGATATTGATAGCCATTCAGCTGCTCGTAATAGGTGTATGTCACCTTAGTGAACAGCGCTTCATCCTCAGGCAACAGGATCGGCACGGTATCGCCTCGGAAATATGATCCGGTCATGGCAACGATATGCGCACTCGATTTTTTTATGAGCTCATCAATAAGATTACCAAGCCGATTATCACCATCGGCAGAAACATGGTGAAACTCATCAATAGCCACCAGGCAATTATCGAAATCTGTTACCACTAATTTATCAAAGGCAAAACGCAAGGTCGCATGAGTACATATCAGAATACGTTCGTTGCCATGCATAAAGCGTTGGAAAGCCTGAACCTTACCCGCTTCCCCACCATCCACACACAGATTGTTCTCGGATGTAACACGCCAGTCAGCAAAAAAACCTTGTTCGGTTAAATTGGTCTCCTGAAAAGAGCCACCGATAGACTTTTCTGGGACGGCGACAATCACTTTTCGCACGCTCTGATTTTCCAGTTTATCCAGCCCCAGAAACATTAATGCACGCGATTTCCCCGAAGCTGGAGGAGCCTTGATCAACAAATACTGGCTGTTGCGTTCAGCAAAAGCTCGGGCCTGCATTTCACGCATTCCCATCGAATTAAGGCCGGAACTCCGCCCCGTCTGACCATACTCAGCATGCAATAAATTATTCATTATGGTTTCCTGCGTTGGCCGATGTTCTGCTCTTTCTTGGTTTAGCCTGAGTTACTGTCAGTTTCTGCGTCAGTGCTTCATAACGTGCCAGCAGGCAGCTTAAGCGGTCCGCTGCATCTTTGAATGGGCGCTCACGATAAAGTCGATCCACCGCGGTATCGAGAGCCTGATGGGCAGTTAACAGCTTTGATGGCATCTTGTCGGGATCATAGAGTTCAGCCAGCGTATGGCCGGGAAACTCTTCTCGGATTAAAATCACGTCTTCGGCAAGTACCTCGATTTCTTTGCGTTGTATTGCGGCCACTTCAGGCCAGGGAAAAGGGTTGTAAACTACCGATGCAGAATAGCGATAGTCACTTTTCAACCTGCCAGCTACCAGCCTCATCCAGTCGTTATGCATTGACGAAGAAAGTATTGCGAATTCGTATAACGTGCCGTCAGGGATAATATAATTTGCATTTGTTGAAATTACTTCTGCATTAAAAAAACCAAGAGGAACATAAATACGGCGTTCAGAAGAAACACTTGGAACAAGAATGTAACTTCCTGATGCTGGATGTCTGTTTTCGTCAAACAGATGCGGGCTATTCGATTTTTTTCTTGTGCCAGATTTGGAGCTTTTAAGACGGGCATTTTTAACAGCAAGAACCCTTTTTCCGACTAATGGCATTGATTCTAAATCAGCAACACTCGCCTCAACCAACCATAAGCACCAACGTTCTTTTCCATTAAAAAACTCATCGGCACCTAATACCTTTTTGAGCCAGCGTTCAGCTTGCGGTTCTTGTTTGAGTAATTCATCACGTTCAAAACTATCTAACAGTAGATAACCACCATCAGTCGGTTTATTTCCAAAAAGTAATGGAGGTACACCTTTTATTAACGGGGAGTTTCGTGGAATAATTGCCAGTCGGCTTCCTTCTACTAAGTATGGGCTGATATTGTCGACCATTTTGCAATGCCATTCGCCTTGTACGTATTGATAAAGTCTGCTCTTTTCTGATCTCGCTGAAAGCCCAATAATGATTACATGTACCGCCGCTTTATCACGGGCATTATTTGCCCATGGAAATGTTGGGTATGCAAAATGGATATTTAGCTCGAGGGAAAAAATTGGCGGCCACAGTGTCGCAACCTGCTCTCCCTGACAAATGGAATTGGTTGCTACCAGAGCCAGCTCAGCACGTGAATGTTGAATGTATTGCGCCCCTTTCCAGAACCAGCAAGCAACAAAATCTAAGGTTCCTAACGCTTTAAAGTCGCTAAATACAGCCTGCATATCAGCACGTTGCTCATCTGAACGTCCCAGTGTTCCTAAAAAGGGTGGGTTACCGATTACATACACTTCGTCATCAGCTTGCTTAGGACAGACTTGATACCAGTCAAGACGCAAGCTATTACCACTATGAATATTTCCACTTTCACGTAACGGCAATGCCGGTGGCGCGAAACCAAACGCCTTTTCCCACTGACTATTCACCTGGTGCTCCGCCAGCCAGAGGGATAATCGAGCAATCTGGCAGGCGAAATCATCAATCTCAATGCCGTAAAACTGTGACAGATGAAGACCGCTCATTGAAAATGTTTGAGGTTCCAGCTCACGCAGAGCCTCAATCACTTCAATTTCCAGATTGCGTAACGCTTTGTAGGCCACAATCAGGAAATTACCGGATCCACATGCAGGATCGAATACTTTGATCTTGCCGAGTCGCACCAGTAACGCTTTAAGCCCCTTGGCATTGCTACGTTGTTTATCCAGTTCAACGCGTAACGGATCAAGAAACAGGGGCTGAATCACCTTCATGATATTGCGATATGAAGTGTAGTGCTGCCCTAAGCGGCTGCGCTGTTCCACATCAATCACAGCCTGGAACATGCTGCCGAAAATGTCTGGGTTAATCTCACTCCAGTTCATGGTTCCGCATTCGAGTAAGATCTTGCGCCCCTTTTTGCGCAGTTCGGGAACCGGTTCATCGCTGGCAAACAATCCACCATTTACATACGGAAATGCTGCAAGATGGGCGGGTAGCCTTTGCCGCTGCGGGCTGTCAGGCTTCTCATCTAACACACCAAATAACTGATAAAGAAATGAATCCAGATCGCTGCCATCTTCTTCGGTAAAACTTTTGACAGCAGACGTGAACTGGGCGAGGGCAAAAATACCGGTGTCTTCGGCAAAAAGGCAAAATAACAAACGAGTCAGGAAGACGTTAAGGGCATGAATATCTTCCGACTTACTGAGGTCATTGTGGACTCGGATGAGGTCAAACAATCTCCCCATCTTCTCGGCGGCCTTCACATCAGCAGGGTTTTCACTGCTGATAATGGCTTTCTCAAGGCCCACTAACGGCAAAAAGAAACCATAGTTGCTATGTAACTCGTCCATTTCAATGTCGAGCCGCTCTTTACTTGCGGTATCCCAAGCCAGAAAGCGAGTAAAATCAGTGATCAGCACGAAGCGGATCTTATTTTTAGCTATCGCTGGGTCATCAATGCACTGATTTAGCAGAGTCTCAAGCTCTTCTCCTTCCGCAGCAGACTGAAACCAGAGTTTATTCTTGATACCGACCTGGCCAGGCTCTTTAGCGATGTTACGGCTACTGCCCTGGCGCACCTGTGTAATCGTTGGTTTACCTACAAGCGGTATATAGTTATGGCAAAAAACAAGTTATGCATTCTGAAGGATCATGTATGGCAGTGAATCAGGCGAGGATTTTCGAGCAGCTTGAACAGATAACCCACGAGCTGAATCGTGATGAATTTATTTATGGTTTTATGGCCGCTTTTGATTTTCCTAAATCAACAATTATGCAGATGAGCGTTATCTGGCGATCTGGCATTCTCCGTGCTTTTAGCAGGAGGAAATGGCGTGTTAATAGGCTATGTCAGGGTATCAACAAATGACCAAAACACCGATTTACAACGCGAAGCGTTGGAACGGCTAGGATGTGAACAGATATTTGAAGAGAAAATCAGTGGGACTACAGAGAAAAAACCGAAACTCAATAGTGCTCTGAAGGCATTACAGGCGGGGGATACACTCGCGGTGTGGAAACTGGATCGATTGGGACGAAGCATGAGACAACTTGTCAAATTAATGGACACGTTGCAACAACGCGGGATTCATTTTCGTAGTGTGACCGATTCCATAGATACCGCCACGCCAATGGGAAGGTTTGTTTTTCACATTATGGGTGCGATGGCTGAAATGGAACGAGAGCTTATTGTCGAACGAACCCGTGCGGGTTTGGCTGTCGCCAGAGCTAAAGGGCGCATCGGTGGCCGCAGGCCTAAGCTAACGCCAGAGCAATGGGCGCAAGCCGGACATCTTCTGGCTAATGGCGTCCCGCGACAGCAGGTGGCACTGATTTATGACGTAGCAGTAGATACCTTATATCGAAAATTCCCCGTCGGCAGAAAACTGAGGGCCAAAACGTAACGTTGAAAAGATCAAGTAATCTATTTTTGGTAAACCTGTCTTCCAGCAGGGAGACAGGTTTACCACACTGATTATCCAGCCTATTCCTCACAGGCCCATGCAGCTACAGCCGACACTCAGATATTCCACTGTTCAGGTACTGAAACCGCATACTCGATGCCAATTTCTCTGAAGTGTGCCTCGGCAGACTTGATTTTGGCATTTTCGGAGGGCCTCCTTTTTTGTTCATCCATGGTGCTCTTGGTTTCGCGAACCATATAGATGCGGTCTTCGCCGCCTTCGGATTTGATGATGGCCCAGTCGGGGTTATAAGGGCCAACCGGCGTGTCGATCTGGAATCTTGGCGGCAGCTTCATAAACAGCCTGATATCCTCGCGGTGATCGAGAAACTCGGCAAACTTTCGCTCTGGGCTATCCGGCCCGCCATCAAACACGACGTAATCAAAATCGGTTTTCTCGGGGTGTTCGACGCGGTACAAATGCTCTTTGAAGAAATCCTTTTCGGCAAGGCCGTCGGCTTGCAACTCGCGGAGTTCATAGACGGATCCGCCAATCTTTTCATACTGAACGCCTTCGACAATGACGCGCTGTAGTTCGCCCTCTACACAACGGCGTACCATCGCCATAAAGTCGTTCGGATTAGCAATGAACTCGTCCAGTCTGCCGCTGCCGGTGAGAATGTCCACCAGCGTCTTGCGCGTAAGAGACGTACCTTGCTGCAACTCACCGATAATGTCCGGCAGGTCATAGCTGCCTTTTAGGTCGACAGTCCGCGCACCCAGCTCTTGCCCTCGCGTGCCGCCACGCAGCACCCTGACACCCGCACGGGTGACATCAATACGTAACGGCTGGATTTTGGGTTCAGCCTTGATCGCCTTTATACACGCCTCGATCAGCATAGGGTGTTTAACTGTCACCCGATAAGTAGTTTTCTGGCTGATAGCGATCCAAAGCCTCTCAAAATCCGGCGAGGCGTAGAGTTCTTTGTTGAATTTACGCTTGGCCCTCATGCTTACAGGCTTCACATATTTCTCAATACCCGCATTAAGGATGCACCGGATAATATCTGATTCGTAGGACCTGAACTCGGCAGGCAGATGTAACGAGAATCCTTCTGCATCCGGCAGAAACATGGAGGTTGTCTTACCATCCCTGATGAATCCTGCGTTTTCCAGATGTTTGAAGACGGCAGAAGAGGCTTTGAATCCCAGCATGTCATCTGTCATCGCGCCATAAGGATCCCGCTTCATCAGCTTGGCAAATTCATTAAGTCGTACCTGTCCGATGGCTACGCCCGCGTCTTTGTATTCGGCTTGCAGATTCTGAGCGAACGTAGCGTAAGATTCGTTAGCAACCACGGTGAGCTGTGCAATGCTGCGGTCGGCAACACGCTCATAGCCTTTTACTGTTTTCGCTACCGGCAGGCGAAGACCACGTCCCAAAGTTTGCCGACGTTCCGTTTCCGCCCCCATTTCACGCAGCGTACAAATCTGAAATATGTTGGGGTTGTCCCAGCCCTCGCGCAATGCGGAATGGCTAAAAATAAAGCGAACCGGTTCATCGCCGTCCAGCAGACGTTGCTTATCCTGCATAATGAGTTTGTAGGCATCGTCATCTTTGGCCGTTGTACCGGATGAATCCACAAAGGCCGTTCCACCACGCGTTTTCAGTTGGGAAAAATACGCACGCCGTAATTCGCAAGGATCCTGCGGCAGCAATTTTTGGTAGACGTCAGACTTGTTACGCTCTTCCCTGAACACCTCATCGAACCACTTCGTGAACTCGCCGTTTGCGTCTTCGTTATTCACCCCGTCGCCAAGAAAACTCACCACCTTGTCTACGAAAAACAGACTCAATACTTTAATCCCCTTCGGACGTAACATCGCTTCCTTACGCAAATGCTCACGCACGGTTTCCCGAATCATTTCCTTGTAAATCGCGCCCGTTGCGCCGCCCAGAGATTCACCTTCGTGCAGCAGGTTTCCATTCGGCGTCAGTTCAATACTGGCTGATGCACCGAAGGCGGCGATGCTTAAAGCATTAATACGCCAGCCAGCGTAAGCCGGATTTCCAGTGACATCGGACAATTCCTGATGCGGTTTGACTTTTTTGCTACGACGCGCGATAGATCCATCGGCCTTTCGACAAGCCAGTTCAAGTTTCGCAGCTTTTGTGTCTTTCACTTCCATCAGCTTGACGTAAGGTGCAACATCCGCACCGTGCTGAGCGACTTCAGCCACAACGATCTGCTTCACCAAACCGAGATCGTGCGCGTCAACCGGATCGAGCCGATAGACTAGATTTCGCCGCTGCTTATGCGTGGCCGAGTAGCGCAGCGTAAATACAGGATCGAGTTCGCCCACTGCCGACTGCGATAGTAGCGACTCCATATTCTGTGGTTCATCCATGATAACCACGGGATGCGTGCCTTTGAGGTAATCCAGAGGACGCAAGCCATTGAGTTTGTCGCGCTGCTGGTGAATGATGCGCGTATTCTTGTTACCGCGTATCGCGTCGATTGTCATCACCAATATTTGCACGTTGGTCGCAGTAGCAAAAGCCTGTACTTCCTCAGCCTTGTCGCCGCTGTAGACATTGGCATCGAAAGGCTGAGCCGGATAGAGGCTGCGGAAGTGCTCGCACATCAGGCGAATACTGGTGTTCACACCTTCACGGATGGCAACGCTGGGAACCAGAACGATAAACTTGGTGAAACCGTACTTATTTGCCAGTTCGAAAACGGTACGCAGATAAACGTAAGTTTTACCCGTACCGGTCTCCATTTCGATGTCGAAATCCAGTTTGTCATCAACCAGTTTTTCGCTGACCTCCAGCCCGTTGCGATCCTGTACTGTTTGTAAGTTAGCAAAGATAGTGCCTTCATCCAGCACCAGATTATTGCCGATAGCGCCGACCTCCTGTTCAATGCCTAAATCCAGCTCACCTTCCCGGCTGGCAACGCTGCCACGCAAGGCAATCGCGATCTTGTCGGCATCCTTTGGCTGACCATCGAACAAATCCACCACGGCATTGATGGCATCAAGCTGATACTGCTGCTGCGAATCAAATTGAAAGCCCGTATTTTGAGAATGATGGTTCATCACGCCGTCCTCAGCTCAATACCTTTACTCCTAGCATATTGAGCAATATTGGTTTTCAGTTCGTCGTCGCCTTGGAAGGCATCCTCCAGAACGATCAGACGCATAGGTTCGGCATTCACCAGTTCCCGCAATTGTTCCAATGAGGGTTTGATTCGCTCGTTTAAGTAGGTTAGCAGGCGTGGCTTATCGGTATCGCCAGCGATGGCACGGATGTCCAGCCCGGCGATAGTCTGCATACTGAGATGTTCGTTCAACGAATAGCCGAGTTTCAACAGCAGCTCAGTAAGCAGGTCATCGGGACTGGCATCATCAACGCTACTGCCACGCAGGTCGAGCAAATGCTGGGTTAGCTTGTCAGGTTCGATATCGCTGGTGACGCGCCATTTGGTGAAATTGGTGTCCGTCAGCTTATAGGCTCGGAAGCCGGTATCTATATTGCTTTCTGCAACATCGGATTTTATTTTCTCGCCCGCTAGTTCGATGCGCTTACGCGAGATATCAGCAATAGTGGCAAAGCCTGCCTTGCGCGCTTCTGAAGCTTCAGGAGTAGGTTCGGGCAGTTGCACCATGATGAAACGACGCTTGCCATTGTCTTCAGCATTAAGCTGCATTACGGCGTGGGCGGTGGTGGCACTGCCAGCGAAGAAATCTAGGGCAATGTCTTCATCGCTCATGATTTGCTCTGCAAGTGAAAAAATAAGCGAAACAGGTTTCGGAAAACTGAAAACACCATTTCCAATTAGTGCGTTTGTTTCCCTGGTTCCCGCAGCGGTATTTGAATCAGTTATTACCGAACTCATATTCTTAAAAAGACTTCGCATTTCTTTAAGAAACAATTTATGTCTGGGGCGACCACCAGAATTCGCTGGGAATAAGATTCTGCCTTCCATGATCTTTTTTCGCATGGTTTCCGGCTCGAATCGCCATCCTTTCGGTGGGCATCCATAATTTTCGCAAGTGGCAGGGTTTATCAGGTCATAGTGTAAGTTGGGTCGAGCATCTTTTGCCGCTAATCCTGTAAGATCGGCACTACGCCATGGGCCACGTGGATCATTGTCTGGATTATTAAATTTCGTTTTGTCTTTTTCCGTTCCACGAAAAACAGCATTCTCAGTTTTTGAATAAACGAGAATGTACTCGTGGTCAGTTGAAACACCCGTCGTAGCTCGAGTATCTTCGCTTACTCTAGACTTCCAAATAAGTTGCGCAATAAAGCGCCCTTCACCAAAAACTTCATTGCAAAGTTTACGAAGGTTTTCCTGTTCATTGTCATCAATCGAAATAAAAATTACGCCATCATCGGTGAGCAGATTACGAGCTAATTTCAGACGCGGGTACATCATGTTCAGCCAGTTAGAGTGATAGCGCCCTTCGGTATCGCTATTGGTGGAAACCTTCTTGCCTTCCTCGTTCACCTGCCGCGTCCACTCAAGGTAAGTATCCAACCCCTCTCTGTAGTTGTCAGGGTAAACAAAATCGTTGCCGGTGTTGTAAGGGGGATCGATATAAATCAGCTTGACCTTGTTGTGATAGTGTTGTTGCAGGATCTTCAGTACTTCAAGGTTGTCTCCCTCAATAAACACATTCTGCGTCGCGTCCCAGTCTTTTGAGTTAGCAAAGTCTGGTTTCAGTGTTGCAGTTGTCGGGGCTTGTGCGGCGCGCAGCGCGCGCTTTTTCCCCGGCCAAAACAGGCCAAAGCGCTCGTTACTGTCGGCCACATCATCGGCCAGCAGCTCGCGGAGTTTTTCAACATCCAGCTTGCCATCAGCGACAACCTCAGGAATTAGTTCGGCAAGCTGACCAGCCAGTTCGGTACGGAAATTCGGGGTAGTGCTCGGGATCCCAAAGAGGTCGTTACTGATATCGGAAAGTGATGAACAAAATTCATCCTGTCGACCCTCAGCCAAAGCATCAATACTGCAACGTTGTTCCGCATTTTCTTTCTGTTTAGCGCTATATTCAGTAATACGTTCATTTGCCATACTGATAATCCGGTGTGACATCAGTCAGAATCAGCAGGCATCCTCACTCTGAAGTGCTAAATTAAGTTTTGCTATCTACTCAATGACTCGTAACATCCATATGTTATATACAACAATCACTAAAACACACCGGATTATCAGTGTGATATGTAAAACACGTCGTCGGAATAGACAGTTTGGTTAGTCGAGGTTCCCGACATAAAAAATGACGATATTTAGCTCAACATCGTCATCTAAAGGTTATCTGCATCTCTACAGTGGGCTAATAAGAACCCTATCAACCGAATTCACTGAGATAGCGCCGGGTGGCGGAAGCCTCTTACCGTTTTTCGCTGCTATAGCCTGAAATCGAAGTAATTCCACAGAGGCAATTTTCAAGGCATCATCATGCGTTGAAGCCGTCACAGACAGGTTATCAAGATCGGAAAATTTCAGTGTAACCGTTGTATCATCGACATCAATATCCGCTGGGTAAGGAATAAAGATGGATGCTAGTTTTTTAGCCTGTTTCTTATGTGCATCCAGTTTGCTCACGAGGTGTGTTGCACGAAGGTGGGTATAGCGTTTCAACATATTCATTGATTTATGACCTGATATCGCAGCCACTTCCATAACATTTAACGTTCCCAGTTCAAAGAATCGGCTGATTGCCTCATGTCTGAGATCGTGAAAATGTAGATCGTCGATAGCCAGAGCCTTCAAAGCCACACGCCATGCGCTTTTAAACCCACTCGACGTGTAGCTAAAAATATAGCCATTCTCATGATGTGGCCGTTCACCCAAGCCACACAGAATTTGCCGTGCTTTTGATGATAATGGAACGTCTCGCGATGTCCCATTTTTCGTCAAAGGCAAATGGGCAACACCAAGGCGAAGATCGGTATATTCCCATCTCAACGACAAAATTTCGCCTTGCCGCATTCCCGTTTCCAATGCGATCTGAAAAATAGCCAATAATTCAGGATTTTTATCTTTGAAGTATCTGGTTAGCTGTCGTTCTTCCTGAGTGGTTAACCTTCGGGTACGGCCTGACGATACGGTAGGCTTACGAACATTTTCAACAGGGTTTATAGAGCATGTGCCCCACTCAACTTTTGCCAGATTATAAAGCGCCGATAACAATGCTAATTCCAGTCGCACAGTATTCGCACTTATAGGCTTTTGCGTTCTGGCGTTAAATTCCGATAATCTATTATCTCTATATTCCGCAATGTCTATGGATGAAATTTCATCCATATTTCTATTAGCCAAACGCGAACGCTTGATAACATTGATTCGATAGAACTCCTGCAATTGTCCTCGTTTATGTCGCGAAACCGTGGAAAAATACTTATCCAACGCTTTACTTAACAGTATCTTTTTTATACGTTTTTTCACTACTATTGTCTTCCCTATTGGTCAAAGGGAAAGACAATACAACAAATTAGAGCGCACATTTAGGTCTCTGCTCGCATGAACCTTCCAATGCGGCGTGGGGTGGCTCAGGGGCTGAGCTCATTTTTTCTGTTCCCACGGTGCAAGTGTTTGCATGGTGTTGCAAAGTGAGGCATTTGGTGCAGGAGGCTGACCCAAGCGGACGAGGAATTCCTGATAAGCATCTGGACCTGCCATGATAATCGGCTGATCGATCAACGTCTCCTCAGTAACGGCTTGTTCATCAGGCTCGGTACGTAAATTTAATGCCACGCGTTTAGCAGAAACGTCTTTTGATGCCGACATAATGTCATCCCTCGCGGTTCCTTCTGGATAATAATTATACAGTTTGCATAAGGCTTATATCATTACGATTTGTAGCTTGGGAATCGAACCGAAGGAGCGAGCCGGGCGTTTTTCGCATATATGCATCCCATCATTCTGATCTATCTATGAAAATACGGGTCAACCTACGGGTCTTGACAACAACCACGGTTAAAATTTATGCTACATTTCAACTTAATAGAAAGCTGAATGATCCCGAGTCCGGGCACCACTTATTCAGAAAAACCAGCCTACAGGCTGGTTTTTTGCTTTTCAGCTTGCGGACTCTCCATCGAACTACGTTCGATGACTCGCTTCTACGAAGGGATTATTGCGTCTCCCCTTCCCCATGATTCTGGCCCATATCCTGATAGCGTGACGGCCAGATATCCTCCGGCTGCTTTCCCAATGCACCAGCAATTAATCTCTCACCTTTCGGCCAATGTCTTATCAATGCGTTAGCGAGTGTTGAAGATGCTAATCCAGATGCTCTTGATACCGCCGCCAGCGTTGTTCCTTTCTTTCTTAACCCGGCAATGATGTCTGCCGGATGCCAATCGTGCTTATCCATTTATCTAACCTCTCCCTCTAGATGAACCGACCCAATTATCCCATTTTGGGATAAAAAAGAAAATGGTTGATATTCGATTTTGGGATATCAATCAAGGTCACCAAAATGGCATCAATTTATTCATTAGAATATCAATCAGTTATAAAAATTTTGCGGGAAGCCAGAATCAAGCAAGGCATAACCCAAGAAAATTTAGCCAATGCTTTAGGTCGACCTCAGTCCTTTGTAGCCAAAATCGAGAATGGGGAGCGCAGGCTGGATGTTGTCGAATTTGCCCACATAGCTCACCTGCTATCTGTAGATGCATCCACAGTTTTAGAAAAAATAGTGCATAAAATACAGACAGATAATATTAAGTAATCAACGCAAACATCTATTTATCCCATTTTGGGATAAAGCGCTAAGCAACTGATATTTGATCCCAAATGTTATGGGGTTGAATTGATGGCTTCTATTTACTCTGATGAATATCAAATCGTTATCAAGGCATTACGTGAAGCACGGATTGCCAAAGGCATCACACAGGGAAACCTGGCGCTCGCGCTAGATCGTCCTCAATCGTTCATCGCTAAAGTTGAGAATGGAGAAAGAAGGTTAGATATCGTGGAATTTATCCATATCGCCCGTTTACTTTCTCTAGACCCCTCCAGCATTATTGCTAAGATCCCTATAAAATACAAAGCGCTTGGATAAAGAAGAGCACGGCAATGAAACACCGGATTAGCATTGTCGTATACAACGACGATTATCAGGTTCCTAATGGTAATGAGATAAATATTTCTGTTCTGGAGAATAACGTCATAGATGAAGGAGCCAGTCATCTAAAGGCTGAGGCGTGGAAGAAGGAAAACCGCGAAGGAATGGAGGAAGTCGCCAAATTTATCGCACAGCATAGTCCTCTCTCTGATGAAAACAGGAACTGGTGATCGTGTAGTTTCTTGTTTATCCATACAAACAAGTCAGTCATTACAAAATATTTGTCGATGTGCAAAGCGATATTGTTGAAACACCAAAGCGGCGCATGGTCATTCTGTAAGTATCCCACTAAACCAAACCATTCACTTTTAGCGATCTTCCGACATACTGATTATGTCCCTCTGAGGAGATCGCTATGCGTAAAGCTCGATTCATTGCACACCCGGTCATCGCTGTTTTGAAGTCCACCGAAGCAGGACGTACCATAAAAGATGTCTGCCGCGAAGCGCTGTTATCTAAAAGTAATAATTCTACAATTAATGCCTACTTCACAAATCAGGAATAAACCCTTCCTCCCTCAGAACCTTAATCACCCCACGAATCAAATATGAGTTAGAAAACTTCGCCGTATAGGAACGAGCGCCCTCTTCCACTGGCTGGAGCAGTCCCCGGTCGATCAGCTTACCAAGTTGATAAGTCACCTGTGCCGGTTTTAGGTCAGGTAAAGCGGTACGGAGATCACCCGCTTTTATCGTGCCTAGCTCAACGGCGCGTTTCAGAACTTTAGATTCCAGCGGGTTTATCAGCCCTCTTTCAGATGAGAAGTCGAGCGCCGGATACAGTATTTTTGTACTCAAAAAAGCATGGTTTGTCAGTTGATCGACTTTCTTCAACTCAGATGAAATACCCGAAAGTACATACAAACACCATTCTTCTAAACCCTGCTCAGTTCCTTTATCCGCTAATGAAAGCATGGCGTAATAACGCTCGCGATCATTACAAAATACCGCTGTCGGATTGAGAACCCGGCCACCTGCCTGCACATTAAAACCATACTTGATCAATAACGCATAGGTCAGCAGTCTGACCGTTCTGCCATTACCGTTGCCAAATGGGTGTATCCAGCCAAAACGATGGTGCACCAGCGCAATCTTCATCAGATCATATTTTGGTTTATCAGCACGGTTAATAAAGGCGGTCAGTTCTGCCATATAATCAGGAACGCGGATGTGATCCGGCGGTAAATGGTCAGACTGAGCGATGCTGACGTTATGTTGTCGATAGGCACCGGGAGTTTTATCACCTTCCTGTTGCAACCCGACAACCGCCAGACTATGTAGCTCGCGGATAAAATATTCCGTTATGTCATCACCATTATTTAGATGCACGTCGATGAATTCCATCGCAGCTTCAATATTGTTGATTTCTTTCAGTTGATCCGTCGAACTTTGCGTCCCTTCGACTTTGCTTTCAACATAATCGGCAAGCGTGGTGTGGTTTCCCTCAATCCTCGCAGAGCCCAGACTTTCCAGCATGTGGAAAACGGCCTTCAACTGCGCAAACAGGATAGGGTGAACATCCGTTTCCAGCCTCAGATGCCGGAGTAACTCCAGTTCCGTCAGCGCGTCGACTAAAGGGGAGTCAAAACTGGGGTTCAGAAGCGAGAGTTCAAAGTGATTAAATTGAGCCATGATATGTAGTTATCTCAAACCGAGCATGACGACATCTCAAAATGATAGCAAAAATATCAATATAATCCATAAATTACAAATCACATTATTTATGATTATCTCAAAAAATACAAAGCCGACATATCAAATCTACGTTTAAAAGATGTTCAATATGGAGAGAAACAGGCCGTTGCCTGTGCAAATATCCCACTAAAACAAACCATTCATTTTTAATGATTCACGAGCACAACATCAATTTCAAATTGATAAACTCCCCAGCAAATCCCCCAACGTTACCATCAGCATCATCGGGTCTATCGGTGAAGGCTCAAACCCCACTCGCAGATAAAATTCCCGCGCATCATCAGACAACGCATGGACCAGCATCCCGCGAATGCCGATAGTTTCAGCAACCTGAATTACCCGCAGCCCGGCATCGCGCACCAGCGCCCGACCAATGCCCTGACCATACAATGATGTATCTACCGCCAGACGCCCCAGCACCACCACCGGGATCGGATCGGGCATGTTGCGGCGAAAGCGTCCGGGAGCGGCATTCGTTGCTACAGCACGGAGGCCAATGAGTAATACGCCAGTACCTTAGCGTCATCGCAGCAAACGAATGAACCGAAGGAACGAACTGGGCGTTTTTTATCGTATGCATCCCATCATTCTGACCTATCTATGAAAACACGAGTCACGCCATGATTCTTGACAGCAAAGCAGGCGGGACCAAACGGTTTCGGTCCCCCCTCCCCCAATGGCCCGACAACACCTGTTCCTGTCACGACGATGCGCACAGCGTTTCCCGTACTCATGGCGTATATCTCTAAGGTGCTGATGGGTTGAGGACTAACTGGATTTTCAACTGAGCCCGAAGGTTTTGCGTAAACTGGCGTCGACAGGCCCGGCAGGCATAAAGCGGCGCAATTTGCGCAATAGAGAGGCTTGCCCCGCCGGGGTACGGCGCATCTGCCACGGCCCCAGAGCAGCATCAACAATCGTGGTTGCCACCCCCTCAGGATCGGGAGCACTTTTGACACTGTTGACGATGGTTTGTGATGCCTGCCCCCGCTCGCGATCGTAGCTGTCGATTTTGGCGCTGGCCTGCGACGCATTGATATCCAGGTTGGTTCGGGTGAAGGACGGTTCCACCAGCGTGACGCGGATACCAAACTGGCGTACTTCGTGATCCAAACTTTCCATAAGTCCTTCCACCGCATGTTTGGAGGCGGAGTACAACCCCATGTACGGCGCCGGGAGGAAACCGAGTACCGAACTGACATTGACGATCCTCCCGCTACCCTGTGCCCGCATATGCGGCAACACCGCCTGTACCGTGCGCAAAAGACTGAACACGTTGGTATCGAACAGCGCGGCGGCCTCCACTATCGATGTCTCTTCCACTGCGCCGACTAAGCTCGTTCCTGCGTTATTGATAAGCACGTCAATGCGTTGAGTTCGCTCAACGATAGACTGAATACCGCGCTGTACGGCGTCATCGTCACGCACATCCATGTCGATAAGCTCCACACCGGGCAAGGTATTCGCCGTATTGATGTTGCGCACAGTACCGAAGACGACACAGCCCTGGCTGGCAAATTTCTGTGCTACGGCACGTCCTATGCCTGATGACACCCCGGTAACCACCACAACCTTTTGTTTTGACATAGCAAGTCCTCTCAAATCAGATAATAGGAGTGAATTTATGGATCATTAGTGACGGACCGCCTTGATCCTGAACCAGATGGAATACATGGCCGGCAGGAACACCAGTGTGAGGATCGTTCCGGCCAGGGTGCCGCCAATCAGCGTGTAGGCCAGCGTTCCCCAGAACACCGAATGGGTGAGCGGGATAAACGCCAGAATTGCCGCCAGCGCCGTCAGGATTACCGGTCGAGCCCGCTGCACGGTGGCTTCGACGACTGCACGGAACGGATCCAAACCAGCCTGTTCGTTGTGGTGAATTTGTCCAATCAGTATCAGCGTGTTGCGCATCAGGATCCCCGACAACGCGATAAGACCAACCAGTGCGTTGATGCCGAATGGTTGCTGGAACAGGATCAGCGTCGGCACCACGCCGATCAACCCCAGCGGGCTGGTCAGGAACACCATCACCATCGCCGAGAGTGAGCGCACCTGTAAGACGATGATGAGCAGTGTGATAGCCAGCATGATGGGGAAGATCGGCAACATGGCAGCCGTTGCCTTACCTGACTCTTCAATCGACCCTGCTTCTATGATGTGGTAGCCACTCGGCAGCTTTTCGATGATGGGCTGAAGCCGGCGGGTTATCTCGGTTGATACATCCGGCGGCTGTAAACCGTCGGCGATGTCGCCCCGGACGGTGATGGTCGGCATGCGGTCGCGCCGACGCATAATCGACTCTTCCATACGCACATCCACCGCGCCCACTTGAGATAGCGGGATGCGCTGCCCGTTAGCGCCTGCCAGCGTGAAGTCGCCAATTTGAGCCGGGTCGAGTCGGGTATTTCCTGCCGAGCGCGCCACAACCTGCACGGTGCGGATATCCTCTCGTACCGAGGTGACAGGCACGCCGGTCAGCAAGAATTGCAGTTGCTGCGCCACCGCGCTGGAGGTCAGCCCGACAGCCTGCAATCGATCCTGCTGCAAGGTGAAGTGCAGCGTAGGCGTGCGTGTGCCCCAGTCGGCGTTGACGGTGCGCATCATCGGGCTGGCATCCATGACCTGCTGCACCTCAGCGGCGATGTGGCGTAATTGGTCAGGATTCGGCCCCGTAACCCGATAAGCCACCGGGAACGGTGAATAGGGCCCGAATACCAATTGAGTGACGCGTAAGCGGGCCTCAGGGGCCAGGCCATCGGCGATAGCCTGACGCAGCCGGTATTTCAACGCTTCGCGTTCATTCTGGTTGTCGGTGCGCACCACAATTTTGGCAAACGACGGATCAGGTAACTCAGGTCCCATTGAGAAATAGAAGCGTGGCGCTCCCTGGCCGATGTAGGTGGTGACGATCCTGGCCTCCTTTTGTTTGGCCAGCCAGGCTTCCACTTTCGCCGCGCTGGCGCTGGTTTGGGTGATCGCCGTGCCGTAAGGCATCTGTACCTCGACCAACACTTCCGGACGATCAGAGATCGGGAAGAACTGTTTCTTGACCACAGACATACCGAGTATGGCCAGGGTGAACAGGCCTACGACTGAACCGGCAACCAGCCACTTGCGGGTGATGACGCGTCCCAGCAGTTGACGGAAACGGTTATAGCGCGGCGTATCGTAGAGTGCCTCATGGCCGCCTTCGACCTTCCTGAAATCGGGCAGTAGTTTGACGCCGAGATAAGGCGTGAACACCACCGCGACCACCCATGAGGCAATGAGCGCGATGCCGACGATCCAGAACATGTTGCTGGTGTACTCACCCGCAGTAGATCGGGCGAAACCATTCGGCATGAAGCCGACGGCCGTGACCAGCGTGCCGGAGAGCATGGGTGCCGCGGTATGGCTCCAGGCATAAGCAGAAGCGGCGATGCGACTGTAGCCTTCTTCCATCTTCACCACCATCATTTCAATAGCGATGATGGCGTCATCCACCAACAGTCCCAGCGCCAGAATCAGCGAGCCCAGGGTGATGCGGTCGAAGTTCTTGCCTGTCGCCAGCATCACCACAAACACCACAGCCAGCGTCAACGGCACGGCGGCAGCAACCACAACACCCACACGCCAGCCCATGCTGAGGAAACTCACCAGCATCACCACCAGCAGTGCGGCGAAGAATTTCATCATGAACTCATCGACCGCAGAGCTGATGTTTACCGCCTGATCGGTCACTTTGGTCAGGCTCATGCCTAAAGGTAAGCCAGCGTTGATCGTTTTGACCTCGCCATCCAGCGCCTTGCCCAGATCGAGCCCGTTCCAGCCGTCGCGCATGATGATGCCGAGCAGCAGGGCCGGTTCGCCTCCGCTGCGAACCATGAAGGTAGCCGGGTCTTCATAGCCACGCTTGACGGTGGCGATATCCGACAGTTTCAGGGTTCGACCTTGCGTCACCACCGGCGTATCACGGATTTTCCGTAATTCATCGAACGCGCCGTCCAGACGAATAAACACCTCCGGACCGTTGGTCTCAATGGAACCAGCAGGTGTCAGGGCGTTCTGGTTATTGAGCGCGGCGAACACGTCCTGCGGGCTGATTCCCAGCGTTGCAAGCCGCTCATGCGAGAACTCAACATAGATGCGTTCCGATTGCTCGCCGATAATATTGACCTTTTTTACGCCGGGAACATGCAGCAGCCGCTGGCGCAGCGTCTCCGCGTCGCGCACCAACAGCCGCTGTGGTTCGCCTTTCGCCTTGAGTGCAAACAGGGCGAACGTCACATCGGAATACTCGTCGTTCACAAACGGCCCGACTACGCCGGGCGGCAGATTACGCACCTCGTCACCGACCTTTTTACGGGCCTGATAGAACTCTTCCTGCACGTCGGACGGCGGCGTGCGGTCCTGCAATGTCAGCGTGGTGAAGGCAAGACCGGGGCGGGTGTACGTCTCGGTACGGTCATACCAGCGCAGTTCCTGCATGCGCTTCTCGATCTTTTCAGCGACCTGATCCTGCATCTCCTGTGCGGTAGCGCCGGGCCAGGCCGTGATGATCGTCATCACCTTGATCGTAAATGCCGGGTCTTCGGCACGGCCCAGTTTGACGAAGGAGATCCCCCCCGCCAGCGAGATCAACAGAATCAGGAACAGGGTGATGGCGCGTTCGCGTACAGCGAACGCCGACAGGTTGAAACGGCTTTCGCTCACGGGCGACCTCCAGCAACAGTCGTAGCGGCAACCTCAGCGACCCGCACCGCTTCACCTTCGCGCAGCAGATGTGCGCCGAGCGCAACTATCCGTTCACCCTGCTGTATCTGCCCAGTGAGTCGGATGTCGTCGTCCCCCATGTGCTGGACGGCTACCGGACGCCAGGTTACCGTCGCCGGTTCACCACGAATGACCCATACGCCCGGCCCTTTGCCGGCGTCAAATAAGGAACCTATCGGCACCTGCAAGCTATCTTGTGTGGAGGCCTGTTCTTCTGGTACCTGGATCGTAACCGTTGTTCCCAACGGGGCGTCGGCCAGTTCACCTTGCAGTACATAGCGCGCTTCGAATGTGCGCGTCAGCTTGTCTGCCGTGTTGGAGAGTTGTCGCAGGGTGGCCGGACTGCCGTTGCCTGCTTTGCCGAAACGTGTCGCCAGCCCGGTTGATCCGAGCGAGGGGCGCAACGTTTCCGGTAACTGAATAACCGCTTCACGCTGCCCAGCCTGAGCCAGGCGAACCACAGTCTGCCCGGCATTGACCACCTGGCCCGGCTCGGCCAGCGTGTCCATGACGATGCCATCACCATCGGCGATCAGGACGGCATAGCGGCTGGCATTGCGGGCAACGTCGGCCTGCGCTTGTGCCGCACTGAGCTGGGCTTTGGCCGCATCTGCCGCCGCTTTCACCTGGTCATAGGCTGATGCCGATATCGCCCCGGTTCCGCGCAGGCCGCGATAACGGGCTTCATCTTCGGCAGTTTGCAGCGCTCGCGCACGGGCGGCGGCTACCGCCTCCTGCTGCGCACGCGCGGCGAGATCCAGATCGACAGGGTCAAGACGCATGAGCGGCTGACCACGTTTGACCGCTTGCCCCGTATCCACCAGCCGCTCCAGCACTTTGCCGGAGACACGAAATCCCAGCTCACTCTCTATCCGGGCAGCCACAGTCCCCGTGAAAGATCGTGATTCAATCCCTGCTCCCCGGACGATTGCGGCGCGCACCAGCGGTGCTTCAGTACGTGGATCGGATGGTGCTTTTTCACCGCAAGCGGCCAGGGCGAGCGGCAATGTGCAGATGACTGCAAATGAAAGGAAGCGGCGACGAGCCATAGTAGAGTCCCCTTGGCTGATTAATCAGGAGACTCATCTTTAATCACGTGACCAATTTAGTCAATAGTCACTTAATGGCATCGTAACCGCTGTACTATGGCGATAAGCTGCGGAGTATCAGGCTGGACAATTGCGCCGGCGCCTCATCGGTGTGGTCAAAACTATGCTGCAAAATCAGTGGATTAAGATAAGGTCGCATGACGAGATAAATCGCTGCTGTCGTTTCATCAAGAGGGGTCTTGCGTTCAAAATCCCCGCTCTTCCGACCTTCCTGCAAGATGTCCTGCAGTAATATCTGGATGCGTTCCTCATAGGCGCGTGCTGCCTGCCAGCGTTCGGTTGCGGCCGAAGCTGCAATTTCATAAAGCTTTCGATCCTTGAAGAACAAACGAAGGCTCGCTTCAACGATGGCCTTAAACATCCGCCGCAACTTCTCCGGCGGCCGCCCGGCTTCCTCAACAGCAGCACGCACTTCAGCTTCGATCTCTCGCAGGCAGTTGGCGCAAATCATCTCACCAATCACCTGCTTAGATGAGAAGAACTTATAAATATAGGCCTTGGAAAAACCGATGGCTTTGGCGAGGTCAGAAACGGTGGTCTTTTCGTAGCCATACCGGCTGAAGTGTTCGGTCGCTGCGCTAACTATTTGATCTCGAACATCATGGTCAGCCGGGCCCCGGTTCGAAACGGGATAAGGGTTTTCTTTACTCATGGTCTGCAATTTACCCCTGACGTAATACATAGGGGGCAGTTTACCCCCCTGACCTACCCGTTGACAACGAGTGACTATTTTGTAATATGGTCACAACTCAGCACTGTGCCTACATGGGAAAAATATGTTACCCAAGCCTCCTTTTATCGTACTTATCGTGGCTGGTCTGTTAGCCGGTTGCGCCGTCGGCCCTGATTACAACCGGCCCGATACGCCAATGCAGGAAAAATACCTTGGTCAGGCGGCAGTCAATCAACGACATACTGCCACCCGTGCTGAGCTTCTTACATGGTGGGAGGGATTCGGCGATCCGCAATTAACCCGATTTGTCACCCTCGCGCAGGAACAGAATCTCGATCTCGCGCAGGCATCCGCACGGGTGCTGCAGGCTCGTGCCGGTCTTGGTGCGGCGAATGCCGCACTACTGCCTTCCGGCAATATTTCCGGTCAGGCGAGCAGAGCTTACCAGTCTGTCGAAACCCCGTTGGGGAAAGTATTGAATTCGACACCTAATTTTGACCGCTACGGCAATGCTTACGAGGCCAATCTCGGCGCCAGTTGGGAACTGGATGTGTTCGGCGGTTTGCGCCGTGGACGAGAAGCCGCACTCGCTGAGTATCAGGCATCTGAAGCGGGGGCGGTAGCAACGCGTCTGGCGGTAGCCGCACAGACCGCCGACATCTACATCACCATTCGTGGATTGCAGGCTCGTCTGAACGTTGCCCGTCGGCAAGTACAGACGGAACAGGAACTGCTCTCGACCGTTAATCGCTTGTATGACCAGGGGCTGGCGGCGGAACTTCAGGTGAGGCAAACCGAAGGCGTACTGGCGCAGGTGCAAGCATCGGTACCCGTTTTACAAACGGCGCTGGATGCGGCCATGAACGCACTGGATGTGATGCTGGGTTCTGTACCCGGTACGCACCGGGCAGCGCTGGCTGACGCGGGATCCATTCCAGCCGCTCCGCAAATCGCCGCGACCGGATCGCCGGGCGAGCTGCTTCGGCGCCGGCCAGACCTGATCGTGGCTGAACGTCGCTTAGCCGCATCCAACGCGCGTATTGGCGTCGCCGTTGCCGAATATTACCCCAAATTTTCCCTGAGTGGGCTGCTTGGCAGCACGACGACGGTATCCAGCGGCAACCTGTTTACCGGTGGCGCGAGCCAATCGTCCGGTGTGATAGGCCTGCGCTGGCGGCTATTCGACTTTGGCCGCATCAACGCACAGATCAACCAGGCCAAAGGCCAGGAAGCCGAGATGCTGGCAGCCTATCGGCTGGCGGTACTACGGGCCGCTGAAGATGTGGAAAACGCCTTCTCGGCGCTGGTTAACCATGAAGAGCAAGCCCGTGTGCTTATGCGAGGAGTTGACTCATTGAGCCGGGCGCGGGATGCCGCGTTTACGGCTTATCGGCATGGCACCCTCAGCCTGATAGAGGTGCTGCAAGCCGACGAAAATATGCTGCGGGCTTCCGATGCGCAACTGCAGGCACAAACCGAATCCGCACGCGCGGCGGTAGCGGCTTTCAAAGCGCTCGGCGGCGGCTGGCAACCCGGTGAAACGGGAACGGTCGCGCCCGGTCAGCGCGGCCATAACGGCGTTTAAATTTTATACATAACACTGAGTGTCGGGCCTGAATGATGACTAAGTTATTACCGAACGTAAACCGAAGCCATGAGCCGACCGCAAGACAATTGACCACGGATATGCTGGCCGGACCCATCCTGCCGGTCATGCTTCGTCTGGCGTTGCCGACGGTTGCGGTTATGGTGGTGCAGACGCTGGTAGGCGTGATAGAAACCTACTTCGTGAGTTCGCTTGGAGCTGATGTTCTGGCTGGGGTGGCTGTTGTATTTCCCGTGCTGATGCTGATGCAAATGATGACGAACGGCGGCATTGGCGGCGGATTATCATCGGCGGTGGCGCGGGCATCCGGCGCGGGTCAATGGCAGGATGCTCAGGCGCTGGTGTGGCATGGCGTTATTATTGCTGGTGTTATGGGAGCCGCCTTTGCCGCCCTTGTCCTCATTGGCGGTAATACCTTGTATCACTTGATGGGCGTTAAAGGGCCAGCGCTTGCGGCGGCGGTTACCTATTCGAGCGTTGTCTTTGCAGGGGCGCCGCTGATCTGGGTAGTTGCGTTGTTGTCAGCCGCGCTACGTGGAGCGGGCGATACTAAGACTCCTGCGCGTATCACCCTGTTGGGTGCCGCGATCCTACTGCCTTTGTCACCAGCCTTGATTTTAGGGTGGGGGCCAATACCATCATTTGGCGTCGCCGGGGCTGGCCTGGCGATTCTGGTCTATTACCTCTTCGCCACCCTATTGCTGGCAAAGCACATGCGGTCAGCTAAAAGCGTTATCAGGCTATCAACGGCGCCGCTGCGCTCACGGTTGTTCAAGGATATTCTTGGCGTTGGTCTGCTATCCGCTATCGGTACCGTGCAAATCAATTTGACCGTTGCCGTAGTGACCGCCGCGGTAGGTCGGTTTGGACCTGATGCTATTGCCGGGTATGGCATCGCCTCAAGGCTGGATTATCTACAAATCCCTCTGCTGTTTGGTCTTGGTACGGCCATCATGACCATGGTCGGCGTCAATCTTGGAGCGAAGCAAGTGCGACGCGCGCAACGCATTGCCTGGGTTGGCGCAGCCGTCGCGTTTACGTTTACGGAGCTAATCGGACTTGGCGTGGCGGCCTATCCACACCTCTGGCTCACTCTTTTTAGCGCAGATCAGCCCATCGTGACGGCGGGAACCCGCTACCTACAGAACGTAGCGCCGTTCTATGGCGCTATAGGCATCGGCATGGCACTCTATTTCGCCGGTCAAGGTGCGAAACGCGTGCTCTGGCCCGTATTAGCCGGAACCGCACGCATGGCTATCGCGGCTTTGGTGGGATGGCTGGCTGTTACACAGTTTGATGCTGACTTGTCATCGCTTTTCAAGATCGTCGCGCTGAGTGCTTTTGTTTATGGCGCCATAACTGTAGCGGCCAGCTTAGGCATTGGACGGTCAAACCGTTTGGCCATATCGACTGGGGCTTGATTTGGCAAAGTAACATCAAGCTTATCGGGGTAGCCTAATACATCGCCACGGGTTTACAGACACCTCAAAGTCATTTGAAATGACTTAAAAAAAGAGGTGCCTATGAGCGGTAAACGTTATCCCGAAGAGTTTAAAATCGGAGCGCTGAAACAGGTTGTTGGTCTCGGCCATTCTGTTTATAGCGTGGCAACACGCCTTGATATCACCACCCATAGCCTTTACGCCTGGGTAAAGAAGTACGGCTCGGGCTCTTCCACCAATAACGTTCAGTCAGATGCTCAGGCTGAGATCCGACGGCTCCAGAAGGAACTAAAGCAATTTACTGACGGGGCTAATTAAGCAGTTTTGGCTTGAGTCCGGTTGCGTATATGGCTACCGCACGATCCACCTCGAACTTCAAAAATAAGGTAAATACATCTAATGATTTGGCTATTAGAAATAGTAACTTCATTGAAACAAATTTTACCTTTATTAAAGTAATTCCATCTCATCTAATAGAAAAACAATGATATCATCAATATGTTACTATATACGTTTCATTATCGTTTATAAAATAAACCATCACCCACCTATCCGATTTTTAATAAATTACGTAATAACTTCTTCTTGATAATGATTTTTCGATAGGAGAAAATCATCTTGAAATTACTCATAAAAATATTCATCCTTATATTAATATCGGGCTGCACAAATCTAGTAAATAATAAAGCAAACAAGCCGGTAGCTATCTCGCGCAGTACTGATGCTATAGCGGTGGCATCAAGAATATCTCTTCCCGTGATGTCTAAGGTAGTAGCAGGAAATCGTTTTTACTATGTCCGGCTGCGGATTGGAGACGGCCCGGAAACTAATGTTATCCTTGATACAGGTTCTATCGGGCTCCGGGCTATATCTACGGTAGTACCCCATAGAAATCAATTTGGCCGAACTATTGTTTACAGCTATGAGAGCGGCAACGAATTACACGGTAGTGTTTCAAATGAGCGTATTACCGCAGGTGAACATCAACTTGGAATCATACCGATTCAAGTTGTCGATCAATTAAGATGTAGTGCGCAGGTGCCGAATTGCACGGTAGCCAAGCTTGCCCCTTCCACCCCATTTGCACAAGGCATTGACGGCCGTAGTAGCCAAGAATTTGGTGGCATCATGGGTATTCGGCTCTATTCACATGATCGATTGATACCCAATCCTTTAAGAGCCGCGGGCTTTAAGGGGTGGATTGTGCAACTTCCGCGCCCTGGAGAAGAGCAAGGAGCACTTATTCTCAACCCATCAATGGCAGAATTAAAAGGGTTTACTCGAAGCAAAGTAGATAAAAACGGGTCTGTTCCCGCTTGCCTTGATAGTGGCAACGCTACGCAGATCCTATGCCTTCCAACTGTGCTAGATAGCGGCGATCCGCATGTTTTTATTTTTGAACGCAATGTTAAGAACCATGTGATGTCACCGGGCACTTTAGTAAAACTGAGTCTATTTGATGGCGATAGAGACGATCAAAAAGTGGTCTTAAAATTCACTTCAGCCCAAAATCCAGGGAAAGAATCAAAGGAATTATTGCACTACAATCCGGCATTGATTTCTTTTAAATCGCTTAACAGGGTATATGACACACCATTTATTAATTCTGGGTATTTACCGTTTCTTGATTATTTAATTTATTTTGATGCTAAGGATAGCGTTATAGGCATGCAGGAACGAAAAATCGCTAATCCCTCAGGACAACAAACCGTAGCGAATTGACCCTTACTCGAAATGATGTTAATTCCCCTGAACGGAGGTGGTGCCGATGAAAAGTCGCGATTCACCGAAGAACATTGCCCTGACGCAAGAGTAACTAAGCACGCCGGTAGCCAAGGTCTGTCGATGCTATTTCCTTTTGATGGCCGACACAGAGCGTGTCATCGTCCAGAACCCGTCTCATCTCGGAATTAAGCTGCGAACGGCGTAGCGTCGTAGATCACCTCAGTTTCCAGGGCCTTGTTACTCATTTTGGTCATGATAGTTTTCCTTCGTTATGAAAAGAAAACGTAGTCTGGAGCAGCGTAGTGACAGATCCTGTCACCACGGTTAGAGGGATGGCCACCGTCATGCGTGACGTTGAAGAAGCCGTTGAATTTATCGATGAAGAACTGAAACCATTTCCACACTGATCATAAGATTAATATTACAAAGAAAACATATGCCTTCGCAGAAGGCGATTAAACAGTAGCAATGATCGCAATTCAAAACCGGACGACAATTAAATCAGAACAAGAAATTAAAATATTAATCCACTGAAAATATAGAAACAAAAAATTAATCCGCTAAAAATAATCAACAATTGAAAATCTAAAAAATACGAATGCAATGGCAGATGCCATCTATAATTAGTTGGCATTGAAAAACTGAAAGGAAAAAACATGAAGAGAAATAATAAGCGAGTTAACTCTGTTGCTTGCATTATATCGCTGGGCGCATTAATACTTAGCTCATCCGTAACGTTTGCCTGCACACGGCTAGTTTATCTGGGTGATAATAATGAAACGATCACCGCTCGCTCGATGGACTGGAAAAAAGATGTGGGAACAAACTTATGGGTATTCCCACGCGAGTTACCTCGTTCTGGCGAAGCGGGACAGCACTCGCTTAAGTGGGTGTCTAAATATGGCAGCGTCATCGCATCGGCTTACGATATCTCGACAACAGATGGCATCAATGAAAAAGGGTTAGCCGCCAATTTGCTGTGGCTGGTAGAATCAAAATATCCCACTACTGCGCCTACCGCTGAAAAACCGGGGCTAAGTATCGCCGCCTGGGCGCAATATGTGCTGGATAACTTCGCCACCGTCGATGAGGCGGTTCAGGCGCTAAAGCAGGATAAATTTACGCTGGTCACCGCCAATGTTCCTGACGAAGAACGGCTGGCAACGCTGCATTTGTCATTATCCGATGCATCCGGCGATAGTGCGATTATTGAATATATCGACGGCAAACAGGTCATTCACCATAGCCGGGAGTATCAGGTAATGACCAATTCGCCGGTTTTCAACCAGCAATTGGCGCTCAATGCCTACTGGAAAGAAATAGGTGGAAGCGTCATGTTGCCGGGCACGAATCGGGCGGCGGATCGTTTTGTGCGCGCCTCATTCTATGTGGATAATATTGCCAAAAATGAAGGGCATGATAAAGCTTTAGCCAGTGCATTCAGTGTGATACGTAATGTTTCCGTTCCCTACGGTTATACTCTGAAGAATGAATCGGACAAACCGAACAAACTGGATAAATTGAATAAGCCGGCTGGACCAAATGAACCTGATCAACCGAATATCGCCTCAACCCGGTGGCGTAGCGTAATTGATCATAAATCCATGCAATATTTCTTTGAATCGGCCTTATCTCCCAATATCTTTTGGGTCGACCTGAAAAAGATTGATTTCTCTCCACGTGATGGCAGCGCCATGAAACTGGATCTGGGGCCGAACCAAAGTACGATCTACTCCGGGCAGGTTTCAGAGCAATTTAAGAAAGCAGAGCCCTTCAAGTTCGCCGGAATATAAGGTATCACACCAGATTATCCCTTCTCTATGGAGGGATAATCATCTGGCGGATGATATATCAATAGCATGTCAGATAGCCAATTGGTATGAACCAGGAATATACCAGAAAGTATTTAGCGTGCTGGTCAGCGATAGCTGCCAACGCCACTAAGATACTTTTCCACCGATAACGCGAATTAACACGAGCAGTTTTACATCCTGAAGCCGCAAGAGAGAATCTCGCACTATTTTGATATGAGGATATTATGCCGACATATTTCGCTGGGTTTGATTCTTCTACATTCCCCGGTAATGAACTGATGGGCTGGTTCCAAGAAAATACCAACCTGACATGGTGTGGGTATTATCTTGCCGCAGCGCCGAGCCATGAAGATACGAGCTGGATGGGACAACGAGCAACCCTGCAGTCTGACGGCTGGGGATTAGCGCCAATATACGTTGGGCAGCAAGTCACCGGTCCGGGTTCTCATGAAGTAACGCCGTCGCAGGGTTCAGAAGACGGCCAACACACGGTGCAACTCATGAATAGCGAGGGCTTTCCCGCCAACAGTTGGGTCTATCTGGATCTCGAAAATGGCCCGCCTTACCCAACTGCGCAATCCGGCTATGTACAGGCGTGGGCAAGCGCGGTGCAAACCGGAGGATATCTCGCAGGAATTTACTGCTCTCATGACCTGGCTGCCGCGGTACAACAACAATTACCTGCCAGCCGTATCTGGGCATTCAGGGTAAACACAACCGAACAGGAACCCTTTCCTGGCACAGATTTTCCGACGGTAGCGCCGGATGGGTGTGGATATCCGGAAGCCACAATGTGGCAACTGCGACAAAACTGTGTAGTTACCGCTGGTGATGACGCCTGTTCTCTGACGGTGGACCTCAGCAGCAGTACGGTTAAGGATCCTTCCTGCTAAAACGGGCAATCACTCATAAACCGTCCCTGTCATCAATCAGGTATGACATAAACCAATACAACCGGTAGGTTCAGATGTTTATGCAAAATTCATGTTTCAGCCGCTTTTTATCTGCTTTTTTCCGTCGGCACAGCCTGCTGGTCATGTTGATGGTCGGTCTGGTCTTGCCCGCGTTGGTACAGGCGGCAGAGACGAATACGGCATCCCCTCTTCCCCCGGCGGCGATATCGTTGCCGCCGATGTCCAGCCCGGCCAGCGTATCCGGAATAGCCGGCTCCGGACAGTTGCTCCCACCAACACCGGTGAATCCATTGCCTTATATCGCCGTTAGTCCATTACCCAAAACTTTGACGTATTTGATTCTGGCCGGCATCACGCTGATATGGGTGTGCGCGCTTGGCGTAGTGACAAAAACACTGCGCAAAGATCAATGGAGTTTGAAGAATGCGCTTGAGGAGGAAGTCGAGCTGCCCGCCGGCACGCCGCCGCCGGCATCCGGCGTCATGCCATTGATGGTAGCCAGTACCTCGAGGCTGATCGCGTTGATAGGGACTATCATTCTCGGGACGTTTTTTCTGGCGATTGGCTATTATGTGGTCTGGCAACTCTGTAACGGTCAACCCATCCAGGATGCGCTCGATGCCTGGCGCTATTTTCTGGCTGGTACAACATTGTTCCTGCCCTACGGCTTTAACAAGGCATCGTCATTATTTAAGTAACCGAAAAAGCCATATGGATAGCGCACACAGGCTGGCCCGGTAGCTATCATCCATTGATAAACTGATTAAAATTAATATCTATCGCACGTATTCTGATCGGTATTGACGTCGAAGCCAAAAGTCAGATATGCAGAGCGCCTGTACAGAGTGGAAGCAGATCCAGTCTCATGCCGCAGCCATCAGCAATGCGCAGACAACGACACAGTTTGTGACGGTGTGATTGAAATATAAAAAAATAATAATTTTCCTTATACCATAGGGGGAATGAGACATTCGCTGTGGCGGCGGCGCCCGGCCGTGCGCTCACCTGGATACCAGACCCGGCGCTGTAGGGAGAAGACGATGAAGCTTTCAGATTTAGGAGACAGAATTTGCATTATGGGGCCGTCAAACAGCGGCAAATCTACCCTTGCTAATGCGATTTCGCAGAAACGTAATCTGGAAGTGATCCATCTGGACCAACTTTTTCATGTCCCCCATTCAAACTGGCAAGAACGCCCTCTGAATGAGTTTATGTTATTGCATGAGCTGGCAATAAATAAGGAAAGCTGGGTCATCGATGGCAATTACAAAAGATGCCTGCCGCAGCGTTTGTCCCGCGCCACGGGACTGATTCTGCTGGATGTCTCTACGCTGTCGAGCTTGCTGCGTTATGTAAACCGGACGCTATTTCAATATAAGCGCTATGGTGGTCTGGAAGGGGGGCAAGACCGGCTTAACTGGAAAATGTTCCATCATATTGCTGCCGTCACGCCTAAAAACCGAAAACACTATGCTGAACTCTTTGACACGTTGACCATACCAAAAATCAAACTGACCTCGATTAACGACATTAATAAACAGTTTGATGAATGGGAGCTCACGAGATAGCCATCTCAATCATCAGCCATATTGGCCCGTCATAACAGTCCACCATAAATAATCCGCCATAATCCCCCGTTATTGATAAGCGTCGTTTTCAATACGTGGATATCGCGACCGGCCCGGCCTGTAAGCTGCTTTCATCCGGACGTGATGCATCAATCGGCTTCATTCAGCAGCGCCGCTGCTGTTCGTGATTTCGACGTACCCTGGTCCGTCAGGCAGACCCTTCACTTCCACGCCTTGCGGCACCGCCACGCCCGGCACCACCGCACGTTGCTGCGGCACGCTGTCGGCATCCTGACGGAAGAGAACATAGCTGTTGCCGGCCTCGTCCGTGTGCAATGCCTCGACGGGAACGGCGATGCCGTGCTCATTACGATACGTGACCACCGACAGCCGGGCGCTCATCCCCAGCCGCAGACGCTGGCGCTGTTCCGCCGGCGGAGTAGCAAGAGTAACCAGCACATCGTAGCGGGCGCTGGCGGCGGCCATGTCGCCAGCGCGCCCTTCAATACCGATGGTCTGGATATGGCCGTTCAGCGTCAGCCCGGCAAAACCGTCGCCGCTGATCTCCACCGCCATCCCTTCGTGCAACTGATGCAGGTCGGCCTCTTCGAGACTGGCTACGACCTGTAGGCGATCAGGATTGATCAGCCCGAACAGCGGCATCCCCTGATTGGCCCGCATCCCCGGCTGCAATGGCTGGCGTTTATCGGTTTCCGGCGCGGCGGGGCGCACCAGTACGCCCGCAAACGGCGCACGCACCACCTGCTGCGCCTGCATCGCCATCAGCGTTTGATGGCGCGACTGAGCGTTAGCCAGTTCCATCTCGGCGATCTGACGGTTTTCGCCACGCCCCCGGTCCAGCGCCGCCTGCAATTCCTCCTGCGCGGCGGACAGATCGAGCCGTTGCGCCTGAGCCTGTTGAGCCAGCGCATCGACTTCCATTCTGGCGACGATGCCGCGCTCAAACAGGGTGCGGGTATCTTTCAGGTTGGCCTCGGTGTTCGTCAGGCTGATACGCGCGTTATTCAGGGTACGTCGCGCCCGCGCCACATCCTGACCTTGTTCCCAGTGCTGCATGTCCTGCACTGTGCGCTGCGCTTTTAGCAAGTCGGCCAGCGCCTGACGCAGTTGGATATCCAGCAGGCCGGTATCCAGCGTCAGCAACGGCTGGCCTGCTTCCACCCGTTGCCCTTCATTGACCAGCACGTCTTTGATCATGCCGTCAAACGGCGCGGAGAGCGTCAACGTGGCGGCGGCCTGAATCCGCCCGGTCAACCCCAGACGGTTTTCCAGCACCTGCGGTTCAACGCGTAGCCATTGCGTCTGCGGCATGGCGCTGGTCGCCGGCGGCCAGAACGTCCAGATAGTCGCCGCCACGCCCAGCGCGAGGGCGACCATCAGCGCCAGGCGCCGGCGCAGCGGGCGTTGCCGGTATCGTGAAAGATTAATCATTGAGTGAGATATCCCAGCTTTGCAGCGTCGTACCCAGCGTTTGATCCAGATCGGCCTGGGTGTTGAGATAGGTAATCAGGGCGCTGAGCCGGGCGTTTTCGGCGTTACGCAGATCGGTTTCAAAACTCAGCACCTGAAAGTTGCTGGAGCGCCCGGCGGTGAGTTTTTCCCGTTCGATATCCAGCTTGCGACGCGAAAGATCCCGCGCGCGCTGGGCTATCTCAAACTGGCGCCAGCGGGTGCCGATATCGCGCACGGCGTTGGTGACGTCGCGCTCCAGTTGCTGGCGGCTTTCGGCGAGCTGAATGCGTTGATTCTGCACGTTAACCCGCGCCTGCACCTCCGCCTGCTGCTGACTCATATCGCCGATGGGAATGTCCACCTGCACGCCGACATAGTTCTCCCAGTTGCGCGACCCGCCCACCGCGCTGTTGCGATCGCGCAGCTGGCTGGTTCCCCCTACCAGCGACACATCCCACAGGCGGTCATTGCGCGCCACCGCCAGACTAATGTCGGCCTGTTTATCGACGATCAGTTGCGTAAGGTAGGCGGGTTGCAGCGCCTCGGCCTGAGACAACGCGGCGGCGGGGCTGACGTCGACGCGGCTGGCCTGCAACCGCTCGGTCGCGCGGACAGGCGTGCGCAAATCCAGCGCCAGCAGTTGCAGCAGCGCCAGGCGGCTGACGTCAAGCTGATTGATCGCTTCTTCACGGGACAGCTCCTGAGTCGCGACATCCGCTTCCGTCTGGATGATTTCGAATTCGGCCATGCGCCCGGCGGCGATCAGAGAGCGGTTGACCTCCAGCAACTGGCGTGAACGCGCCAGCGCTTCATCGGCAATGTTCAATTGCTCCTGCGCCTGCAGCAACGCCCGATAGGCCATGATGACTTGGGTAATAGTCCGGGCGACGGTGGCCTTCAGCGTCAGCCGGTTGATCTGCTCGGACAGCTTTGCCAGCCGCACCGGCGCGGTGGCGATCTCTTTACCTGCACCGCGCAGCAACGGCTGGATAACCGTGATCGTGGCGCCGTCATTGCGGGTACGACCGGCTTCATCCGCCAGCGTGGAGCGGTGCGTCCAGGCCAGACTCACGCGGGTGCCATAAGGCGTCAGCAGCGTGGTGGTGGGCGCGATTTCGCCCTGACGGTAGCGGTCATCCTGATTGCGCGCCGCCAGATAGCTGCCGCTCAACACCAGCTTGGGAGTAAAGCGGTCTTCGGCCACCAGCAGGTCGAATTTCTGCGCGACGCGATCCAGATAGGCGCTACGAATGGCGCGGTTATCGCGCAAGCCAAGATAGATAGCGTCGCTTAGCGTCAGATCGATAATCTGCGCGTTGGGAGACAAGGTGCTGCTGCCCGCACGGGTCGCCTGAGAAGGCAGCAGGCGGTCGGTCAGCGCGGCGGACGCATCCAGCCCAACCAGCAGCAACAGGACGAAGGCAACCGTTCTAATCATCACGCAGCGCCTTTACCGGCTCCAGCCGGGCCGCCGTCAGGGCGGGATGCAGACCAAAGAACACCCCGACCGCCAGCGAACTGATCATGCCCAAAGGCAGCGACAGCGGGGACAAAGCAAAAGTCCAGCCGGACATGTTCACAAACAACCAGGCGGCGAGCAGGCCGACAATCGCTCCGGCCAGCGCGCCGACGATCGCCAACGCCGCCGCCTCCAGCAGAAACAGGCGGCCAATATCTTTTGGGCGGGCGCCCAGCGCCATACGCACACCGATTTCGCGTCGCCGTCCGGCAACGTTCATCACCATGACGTTCATCACGCCCACGCCTCCCATCAGCAGCGACACGCCGCCCAATCCGGCGAGCAGCCAGGTAAAGGTGCGCGACTGCCGCGCCATACCTTCCAGCAGTTGCTGCGAGAGTTGCACCGACACCTCGCGTCCCGGCGCCAATGCCATCATATAATCACGCAGTGCCGCAGCCTCTTGCTGCAACGTTTCACTACGGCGGCTGCGCGCCACCACGCTGCTGATTTCAGGAGAGGAGAGAAGACGGTGCATGCCTTCGATAGGCAGGATGATAGCCTCGTCCACCGGCACCGGAAGCAACGGGTTTTGCCCCTGCTCTTGTAAAATCCCTACTACCTCAAACAGATAACCGCCAAGCTGTATTCGGCTGCCAAGCGTCGCCGGCGTACCGGCTTCGCCCAGTTCGACCGCCGTTTTCGCGCCAAGCACGGCGTAGGTGCTCTGGCGATCGTAACGGGTCAGGAAGCGGCCATGTGCGACCCGCAACGCCAGCACCTGCGCCAGTTCGGCGCCGGCGCCGGCCACGATGGCATTAAATTGACGTCGGTGCAGGCGGGCAGTGGTCGAAGTGAGAATAAGCGGCGCGGCGTACCGGATTCCAGGCAAGGCGCGGGTTAGCGCGTCGATATCCAGCGTGGCGGGCACGCGGCGCTGGCTGGTCTGCGCCGCGTCGGCAAAGCCGGCGACCAGCATATCGCTGCCCATATCGCGAAAGGCGCGGAGGGCATCCGCCGCCGCGTTGTGGCCGATGTTCAGCAACGCTACCACCGCAGCGCACCCCACCGTGATGCCCAGCAACGCCAGCACCGCCCGTCGCCCTAACTGGCGCAGGCTATCCAACGGTTCGGTCAGCATGTAATGCAGAGAAGCGCCGTAGGGAGAACGGGCGACATCAGGTAAGGCCGCGTGCCGTTCTTCCGGCTGTTTCGCGGAATGTATCCCTTTGGCGTAGTCCCCGTCGCGCTTTAACACAAATACCGAGCCTTTATCGCATCAGGAAACAGTCTTTTCCGTCACCACGCGAGAGGCAGCAACCAGACGAGGAAACCGCCCGGCCCATTGTCTCTGCGCCGTCACGGATAAAATTTGAATGTTCACGCTATCCTCCCTGATTCGTGCTGTTAACTGACCCACACCTTTGTGGCAGAAACGGCGTGGGTCATTTCCCTGTCAATTAGTTATTGAGAGGGGATTTATAATTTCCGGTCCAGTTAAGGGCGTTACCGCTGGTATTGCTATTGAAGACAACCAGTTTGTAAGTACCGCCGGTGCTGCCCATCTGATAGGAAACATTGCGGCCTTCACTGACGCTACGCCAGCTTCCACCCACCTGCTGATACAACTTGAGCGTCAACGACAGAGAAACGGAAGAGGAACCAAAATTCGGCGTTAAAGACGCCATCAGGTATGCCGAGCAGTTGTACGTTTTGGAATAGATCTGCACTTCGGTTTGAGGATTAACCGAGCCCGATACCGGAACGGTCACACGGGTCGGGCCGCAACTTGCCGCGTTCGCCTGAGAGGCGGCGCCCAGAGCCAGCGCACTAACAACTAACAATTTTTTTAATGATTTAAGGTGCATGGAAACCTCCCTTGGTTTCGTTTTACGCTGTCATAAAAAAGACAGCATCCTTTATAAAATAAGGCAATAAGTCAGAAACTTTGCCGCTAGTCAATATCGACTCATCCGACCAAACCTTTACAAATAAATTAGTAACCATATAAAAACATTTAACTATTGATGTATTCCTGAACGCGGCCATCGCTCACCTGAATACGACGCTGCATCTGCCGGGCGATGGATTCGTCATGCGTGACCATCACCAGCGTCACCCCTTGTTCCCGGTTCAGCGCCAGCAATAACGACAGAATATCGCCGGCGGTCTGGCTATCGAGATTGCCGGTGGGTTCATCGGCCAGCAACAGTGACGGCTCGCCGGTGAGGGCGCGGGCGATGGCGACGCGCTGTCGCTGGCCGCCGGACAGATCCGCCGGGCGGTAATGGAGGCGCTCGGCCAGCCCAACCCGTTCCAGTTGACGCCTGGCCGCCTGATGGGCATCACGGTGGGAATAACCGCGATAGAGCAGCGGCAGCGCCGCGTTATCCAGCACGCTAAGACGCGGCAGCAGATTAAAGCTCTGAAAAACGAACCCGATAGTCTGGTTGCGTATTCTGGCGCGTTCATCGGCCGAAGCCTGCGCCATGTCACAGCCGTTCAGCCACAGTCGCCCCGACGAGGGTTTATCGAGCAGCCCGATAATGTTCAACAGCGTGCTTTTCCCTGAGCCGGAAGCGCCAACGATGGCGCAACTCTGCCCTGCGTCAACCGACAGGGAAACATTATGCAGAACCGGGTGCGACGCTAACGCGGAGGGATAAGCGTGGCTAACCTGTTCCAGCTGTATCAGACCGGGGGCCGATGTTCCCGGTGGCGTGTCGAACCGGCCTTCCTGCATGACTCCATCCTTTGGTGATGCCCGTTATTTCCGCCTGCCCGGCGCCGCCGGATACCGGGCAAGGCAACATCGCTTGCTCATTCGGGGCCAGATCATTCGCAATATTCAGACAGCGAATCATACACGAAACATAAAAAATGCATGACTAAACCATCATCATTGCCGGTAAAAAATGACGACACCGGCACACGCCTCACTGACCGGCACATCGCTGGAGAATATGCCGCATAACTCCTGAATACGTTGTCTGTTATTCCCGCAAAGGGGCGTGATGTCATCGCGGTAAGGCCATCAACCGGTATGCCGAGCAGGCAACAGCGATGGCATCAAGCCACCGGAAGCGCTCGATGGGGTCGTTCAAAGTGGGAGGGTTCCAGCTGCGGCGCGCAAGTGCGTACCACGCCGTCAGCTATTTCCAGACGCATACCGGAACGGGAAAACCTGAGGGTATCGCGGTTTGATCGCCGCCGGCGCTGGAGCCGGAGCATATTACGTCCGGCTTTATGGCATCCTTGCCATCAGCGAAGACGCGCAATCTTCATTGTTGGTCGTCGTCATTCGGGTCGACCGACTGCCAGATTTCAATTTCCCAGTTTCCATTGCTGCCATCGCATAAATACCGTTCAAAGCATACGCCTCTGGCCGGCCTATACCCATTCTGGGCAATCAGGTCATATAGCTCGCCCCAGGCTTTGGCGAATTCACCGTTGCTGACAATGGTATGCAAGACCGCGAACAATCCCTCTGGAATCGTTTCCTCGCGGACACCCAGCGTATTCTCGCCTATCGCTGTTTCAGCCGGCAGCACCAGCGCCACATCCGCCCGCAGCTGATCTTGTTCCGTTTCTGATGGATCGTCCCAGTAAAACGCCAGCGTTTCCGTCCAGGGCAATTGCTGCTCCTGCGCCCACGCAATCAGTTTCTGAAATCCATCGGGCACCGATTGATGATAAGGCCCGATAACGCGCAGGCAATGCACCTTTTTAGGCTGTGCCACGTCAAAACGCAGTGTCATATTTCCCCCTCATTGCTCGATTAACATTACTGTATATAAACACAGCATCATTAATCACACAACAAAAGCAGGGCTATTTGATAAACGTTTTTGACATTACCGAACCGCGCCGAAAGATGATTTTTTCATAAATAGCGCGACGTGCGGTCATTACGGGGACGATAGCCCGGCGCGAACGCGGCTCACACTACGGGGACGATAGCCCGGCGCGAACGCGGCTCACACTTTGCTCACCCGATACGTCTCAATCAGGTCGGCGTAATACGCCTGCTCCTGTTGAATTCGCTGCCGGATTTTATCGGGATTGTCGTACACCGGCTTCAGGTAATATTTTCGCAGCATTTCCAGATAGTCGTAGCTCACGATGGTGCGTTGCATCGCGTCCGCCAGCGGACGATAAACACTGTCCGGCATGCCGGCGGGTGCGAACCAGCCGTACCAGCCATTAATATTCATCGACGGAATCCCTTGCTCGCGGCAGGTCGGCACGTCATCCACCCCCGGCTGACGCAAACGGCTGGTAGAGGCGATCGCCCGCAGCTTGCCATTCTTATACAGATCGAGCGAGTTACCGGAAATCAGAAACGCCGCCGCCAGATGCCCGTTCAGCAAATCATCCACAATCATGGAAGTGCCATAGTAGGATTGCGGTTGCAGCGCCACGTTCTTTTCGCGCCCGAGCACCAGCTGCGCCATGTGGCCGGGAGAGCCAAACTGGGCAAAGCCGATATTGCTGAACTCCGGGTTGCTTTCCACCCAGCGCACATAATCGTCCAGGCTTTTTACCCTGGCGTCCACTATCGGCCCCAGCGTCAGCAGCAAGGTATACTCGCCGGTTATCGCCAGCGGCTTGAAATCAGTCAGAGGATTGTAGGGTAAGTGGTTGTAGATAGACGGGAAAATAATCAGCTGCGGCGATTGCGCCATCAGCAGCACGCTGCCATCGCCGGGCGATTTTTTCGCCGACATCACCGCCCTGATGCTGTTCTCACCGGGTTCGTTATACAGCCGATAACGGCGTGCACGATATTGAGATTCCAGCAGTACCGACACTTCGTTCGCCACCTTGCTGCCCAACCCGGTCTGGGCATAACCAAACATCACCACGCCTTCCTGCGGCGCGGCGGCCTGAGGTCCACGCGAATACAGCGCGGGGAATAGCAGCGAAGAGCAGCCCGCCAGGAATGTTCGCCGGGTCATAGCCATATGTTCGTCTCCCAATCGATTTGCGGATGTTCCATCAAGGCAGCCTCACCTCAGATCCGGCTGATGTGATAACTGTCAACCAACTCGCGGTAGTACTCCTGCTCATCGCGGATACGCTCCCGAATCCTGTCGGGCGACGACGACGCTACCGGCTTCAGAGAATAACGTTCCAGTACAGAGGCATAATGTTCATGCTGAATGCGCTGTTGTAACGCCTCGGCCAGCGGCGCGTAGACGCGGTCGGGCATTGAGGCCGGTGCAAACCAGCCGTACCAGCCGCTAATCGCCATTTCCGGCACGCCCTGTTCCTTGCAGGTCGGAATGTTTTCCCAGCCGGGATGACGTTCAGTGCTGGTAATGGCAACCGCGCGCAGGCGACCGCTTCGAAACGCGCTGGAGGCATTCCCCGAAATCACCAGCCCGGCGGAGAGGTAGCCATTCAGTAAATCCTCGATCATCATCGAAGAACCAAAGTAGGCCACCGGCTGGATCGCCACTTCTTTCTGGCGCGACAGAATCGCCTGCGCGATATGGCCGGTCGAGCCGAACTGGGTAAAACCGACATTACGGTATTCCGGGTTCCTCTCTACCCAACGCAGGTAGTCATCCAGCGTTTTGACCCGGGGATCCACCAGCTTGCCGACGGTCAGGAACAAGGTGTATTCCCCCATGATCGCCAGCGGCTCGAAATCCGTGAGCGGGTCATACGGCAAACTGCGATAGATCACCGGCAGCAGATTCATCTGCGGCGACTGGGCCTGCAACAGCGTGCGGCCATCGGGGGCAGCGCGTTTAACCGTCGAAACGGCGCGCAGGCTGTTTCCGCTGGGAATATTGACCAGCTTGTAAAGGTTCTGCTGATAAGATTGCGCCAGCGACGCCGCAGTATCGACCGCCAGTGAGCTGCCGATCCCGGTTTTGCCGTACCCGAAGATCAATTCGCCGGATGGCGCGGTTTCCGCGGCTCCCGCTCCCAACCAGGGCGCGACCATACAGGCGGAGGCGCCTGCCAGAAATGCACGTCGAGTCAATGTCATGTCACCCTCCCGCGTTACTGGTTAACTTCGGTTACTGGTTAAGCTCTGAAATAATCAAACGCCACAAACGTTTTCCCGACTGACTGGCCAGGCTCTCCGGCGCCAGCCGCAACACCACTACGCCCTGCGACGCCTGCTGATTGCGCAGGCTGGCGTCGCTAAACAGAAACTGGATTCGGTGCATCGCCACCACCGGCACCGCATCCCCTTTATCATTTTTCAGCGACGCGATCGGCCCGCCATACAGGACGCTCAGGGATTTCGGCGTGATAAATTCGGAGCTGTTCGGATCCAACTGTTCAACCTTGACCGGCAGGGACGGCATCGACAGGTTATTCGGGATAAATTTGCCCGTCAGGTCGGGCGACAGGCGGGAAACAAAGGTTTCATCCACATAGCCGATGATGTCCTGCTTGTCGCCTTCCAGAATCCGACCGATGACCTGATCCGGCGAAAACCACTGCCCCGGCTGCAGATTGGCGATCAAATCCACCACCACACCATCGACAGGCGAACGCCAGACCAGCTGCGCCAGTTGATTATCCAACCCGGCCAACGTTTCTTCCGCTTCCTGCAACTTCTGCCGCAGCGTCACGGTTTCCAGTTTTTCCGCCTCGGAACTGCTGATGCGGTTGAGCCGGAATTGCATCAGGTCATGCTCCATCATCGCCTGCTCGCGCTGAAAGGTGAGCTCCGGCGAGGAAAAACGCAGCAGCACCTGCCCCTGCCGCACCCGGTCGCCATTACCGATAGCGACCGTCTCCAGCCGCGCTTTATCCGGCGCGTGAATCAGGGTTTGCCCCTGGATATTCACCATGGCGGGGATATTGACGGTGCGGGGAAGAGGGCAAAAAAAGGCGATAATCGCCACGAACGGCAGCAATGTCAGCACCAGTTTACGTCTCCAGGTTATTTTCTCCCGGTGTCGAACCATATCTCTCCCCATCAGCAAAAGCGGCTGCAGCACATAGTGATAAAGGATGTAAGCGAATATCAGTATCCCGATGAGCGGAATGAAAAACCGATAAGCCAGGTAACCGATGCCCAGAATCAGAAACATTTGATACGCCAGCACCATCAGGCCATACAGCGCCATCAGCTTGGGGCGCAGGCCGCCGACCGGCTCCGGCTTGTCCAGCACCGGCCCCAGTACCCATCGGTGCCAGTAATAATTGAGCAGCGAGCGTGAGCGCGGCTGCAGGTTTTCCACCCCGGTCAGGTCGTTTAAAAAGTAGTAACCGTCAAAACGGGAAAACGGATTAAGGTTGATAGCCAGCGTCGTCACCCAACTGGTGGTCGCCAGCACAAAGCAGATGGAACGCAGCGTGCCCGGCGGCAGCAACGCCCATCCCGCGGTAGCCAGACCGGCGATCAGCGTTTCGGCCCCCACGCCGCCCAGCGCAATCCACATACGGCGACGCGGCTGGACAACCCGCGCCGCGTCGGTCAGATCGGTGTAAAACATCGGAAAGATAACAAACAGGGAAATGCCCATTTTCCCTACCCGACATCCCTGACGATACGCCACAAAGGCATGCCCCATTTCGTGAAACCACTTCAAAAACAGGATCGCCACGCCAAACCCCAGCACACCCTGCAGCGAATAGAAATCCCGAAAAGTGGCGAGGTAGCTGTCCCACTGTCTGGCCGTCAGATACAACCCGGCCAGCGTGACTACCAGCCAGAGCGTCAACAGCGCTCGGGTAAGCCAGCGAAGATGATGTCCGGCCACCAGGTTCAGCAGCGGCATCGGATCCCATAGCGGCAGTTGCCGGACGCTGGGTTTGCGCAGCAATAGCGCCTTGGGCTTTTCCTCCACCGATTCCGCGTAGTCCTGCGCCATCAGCAGATGCTGCTGGCGCAGAAACAGCGTCAGCGAACCGAACTGTTCAATATTGAAACGCAGCCCGCGCGAATCCAGCAGCGGTTTCAGTTGACCGATGGTGCGGCAGCCGGGCCGGGAAATCAGCATCACATCACTTTCCGGCAACTGAAAGAAACGATGCTGCCAGGGATCGTAAATGCGCCAGCTCATCTCTCCGTCGCTGCCGGGGCTGGATTCGAGTTGCAGTTCCTGACGTAAACGGGGCAGCGCCGTGCTGTCGTCAACCATATTCAGATCCCCAGAAATTGTCTGGCCGACGCAATCGGACGGCGCAACAGCTGAAACCACAGCGGCACGTCTTCCGTGTAGATGCGCGCGGTTCCCCGGGCGCCGATACGCGGGTAGACGTCGTCGCTATCCGCTTCGGCCAGCAGCGTATAACTGCTGACGCCCTCCGGCGTGATCTGCGGGGTATAACTGAACGTGGTCAGCGTGGCGTTATAGGATTTCAACGGCGAACTGTCGAGAAAGATGCGGATCCGGTCGCCGACTTTAAGGTGGATGCTGTCATTGACCGGCAGCGCAATCTGATACTGGATCTTTTGCGGATCCGCCACCTGCATGATCTCCTCGCCCACCCGCACGGTTTTGCCTTCCCAGTCGCGCTTATTGGTATAGATGGCGATGCCGGATTGCGGTGCGACGGCTTTGGTGCGCTGGTAAATGTCCGTCATGTACTGATAGCGCCCCCTCGCCAGCAGGTATTCGGTACTGGCGACCGCCATCTCCTGACGGAATTTTTCATCCTCAAACGCCGAGGCGTTGACCTGGCCGCTGTGCGCTTCCGCGACCGCCAGTTCCTGCCCGGCCAGCACCATTTCGTTGTAGGGTTTCAGATCTTCGAACTGCACCAGCGACGTTCCGGACGCCACCTGACTGTTGGGCGCGACCAGAATCTGACGTACCACGCCATCGATGGGCGCGGTCAGGCGGTAGGGATCGCGGGCGATCACCTCCACCGGCGCCACCACGCTGAGCGGCACCGGAATAAACCCGCCCGCCGCCAGAATAGCCGGCACCAGCCACAGACAGTGACGCAGCAGCCGCGTTCCCTGCGACAGCCGCGGCTCGCGCCGCAACGCCAGCCACGCATGGGTATACGTTTCGGACAGACGCAGCGCCAGCGACTGCTCGGCTTCATTAAAGTCCTGCTCGCTGCGCAGGTAGAGCACCCCGGCTTCCGGCTGCTCTCGATAGCCGAGCGGCAACCAGAGCCCATGTTGCAGCGGATAGTTTTTCAGTTCGACTGCCGTCGCCTGCTGCAGATTCATGACCCGGCAGTCCTCCAGCGCCTGGCCTTTTTTATTGAGAAACCGCTCCAGCGCCAGCAGCAACGGCGCTTTGCGTTCCACGCCCTTTACGTCCGATACCTGCACCACGCGCAATTTGCCGGAGAACTGATTGCGCTGCCAGACAATCGCCTGCTCATAGGGCAACAGCTGCCGCACCGCATTGGCGATATGCGCTTTCATGAGCCGTTCGTCCGCCAGCTTTCTGATCGCGGCTTCAAACTGCAGCAGTTTCAGGGCGGGCAGCGCCAGTTGCCCCAACGGCGCAGCGTTGTTATTGCTTTGTGCGGGGATCGTATTATTCATGACCGTCCCCCTGTGGTTTTAAGGCATTCGGCTGTTTTAAGACATCAGACTGTTTTAAGACGGCCGACTGTTTGAAAATGACCGAGCCGCTCATACCGGGCCCAAACACCTGGTGGTTCAATGCGTCGGCATCGAGCTGGCCGATAATTTTTACCGTCTTGCTCACCGCGTCGATTTGCGGCAACACCTGAGTGACATGGCCCTGATAAGCCGACTGGGTTTCATCCACCATAAACTGGAGCGGAATGTCGGCCTTCAACCAGTTCAGCCACGAAGACGGCACAATCACGTTCAGCTCCAGCGCGCTCGGGTCCACAATGGTCATCAACGGCTGGCTAACCGACACCGCTTCATACGGCGAGACTTTCAGTTCCTGCACCACGCCGGCGAAAGGCGCGCGAATTTCGCAATAACTGATTTGAATCGCCAGCCCGCGCGCTTTGGCGACCGCCTGATTGTATTCCGCCTGTGAGGTGAGCAAATCATAACGCCCCACCGACTGGAATTTATCCAGCTCGATATTGGTATCCCAGGCGTTCTTTTTTACCTTCACTTCTTCATTGGCCGCGTCCGCCTCGGCACGAGGACGCGCGCAATTAAACCCGACCAGCAGGTCGCCTTTTTTAAACGCCATTCCTTCGCGAAACGGAATTTGTAATACCTGGGCGCCCAGTTCCGAAGAGAGCGTGGCCCGATTTATCGCCCGCAAAATACCATGCGCCTGATAAACGCCATTCTCTTCAGCAAAAGCCCGGTTACCCGATAATACCGCGCGGGAATTCCCTTTCATCACCGCCCCATTTTTTTCCGACGCATTGTTTTCCGGCCCGGCGCCGTGGGCGGAAAACGACAGGGCGGCAATCACCAAAATAATAACGAGTCGACAGTTTTTCATGGATTTTCCCGCCTTGATACTTCCGGTAAGGTGGTAATTTCTTCCGTCCAATAAAACTGGAGTTTTTTCGCAATACTGGAGACGGAATCCTTTTCAGTAATGTCAGAATCAAAATTATCGATACCCATTGAGGCATACAGATTGGCGTAGGCATTCTGTAAATCGGCGTAGGCGGTGTCGTAACGCACCTCGTCCAGAATGGTTTTCATCTCAACCTGTACCAGATCCATCTGGCTGATGATTTTTCCCTGAAAACCAGCACGGGTCAGTTCTAATATATTGTCCTGAACCTCATGACTCTGACGCACCGTATTTAACTCCTGAGAAAGACGGATAAAACGCGCCCTGGCGACATAGATTTGCGTAAGAATAGCCATTATCAGCGCATCCTCACGCGCCTGAATCACTTTCGCTTCGGCCTGCACCACCTTATGCTGCATCGGATAACTGAAGACATTCATCAGATTCCAGCTGACCGTGCCGGAGAGATTCGTCCATTCATTGTTATAGAGATATTTATTGGTGTCGTAATTCATGCCCAATAACGTTTTAAATGAAGGCAAATTGCGAACCCACTGTTTCGTCAATTCATTATCATTGATCCGTTTTCGATAACTGGATTCACGCAATTCAGAGCGGTATTTCAACCCAATCAATATCATCTGCTCCGCCGAACCGGGTAATTCCGGCACGACGGCGGTCCGGTCCGGCAGAACCAATTTGAACGGTGTTTCGGGTTTCAGGTTAATCAGCGCCGCCAGCTGCTTTTTGGCAAAAAACAATTCACGCTGCATGCGCTGCACATTAGCCTGAATCTCCAGCAGATCATGCTGATAGTTCAGCACCTTTAGCGGCGACACGTTGCGCCGTTTCGCCAGTTGTTCGGACTGGTACAAGGTTTTCTGCGCCAGCGCTTCCAGCTTGATCAGTTTTTCATGGGTACGGTCGGCGCTGACCGCCCGCCAGTAAGCCGTACGCACATCCTCCAGAATACGGCTGATGACCTTACGTCGCCGCTCCTGGGAGATATATTGCTCGTCCACATTCTGTTTGTTCTGAATATAGGACAGGCCGAAATCCAGAATATCCCAACTGGCCGCTAACTGAGCGGTATAGGTACGCCGTTCGGAAGATGTCGAAGACTGCAACGACTGGCTGCCGTCGATCAATGAACGACTGCTGGAGCCGGAGTCATTGTTGCGCTGACTGCCGCCCACCGACGCCACCACCGACGGAAACATGCCAAGCCTTCCCAGCTCGCTGAGTTTGCTTTTGTATTCCTCATCCATCAGTTCGATTTTCTGGTCGAGGTTGTATTTCAGCGCTCGCGCCATCGCTTCATACAACGAAATCGGCCCCGAAACCGCCTCATCACGGGACACGATCTCATTGATACGGTCATACGCACCCCAGGTTTGTTTATCGGTATCAATCGGTGGCGACGTCACCGCACACCCGGTAATCGTCACCACTCCCCAGACAGCAAAAGACGCCAAAACAGACTGTTTAATAAAATCAGGCATTGTGACATTCCATTAACTCAACGCACGGATAAGATCCCTCAATGCTTGCTGATCACGCATCGCAATGGTCTGCAATTGCTGCTCTACCGTGACAGCGGGTTCATCCTGCGCAGGTATTATCGTGTTATTGTTCTGTGCGGTTTCAGGCCCCATGGGTATGCCTTCACCGAGTGTTGCCGGATTGGTTACGGGCTGATTCTGTGCATCATTCAAAAACTCGAATGTTGCCGTCGGTTCAAAATCGCGGACAACCTGGTTAATACTCCCTTGCGACAAATCAAGTCCACTGCTGGTGCCAAGCGACTTCACGCCGGCGACAGCCTGGTTACCCGGCTGATTGCCGAGCAATGGCGCGCTGCCGCCCAATCCTTTGATCGCATTCACGGCGTCCAGCAATATGGGGTCATACTCTCTGGCTTCCATTTCCGCGCTCAGTCGTCCTGGCGTGAACGTGGGCGGCAAGCCGGCACTATCCGGCGGTGGCACATAGTTCATCTGCCCGGTCCCACCGCCTGCCGTATTGCCGTCCGTTCCCGGCAACGCGCTGACCACCACCGTCAGCGAGCCACGCACCGTACTACCCTGCGGATCGCTGAGGGTGTAACTGACCACATCCGTCCCGCTGAAGCCGGGGTTGGGTATGTAGGTCATCATGCCGTCGGCGCTAACCAGCACCCTGCCGTTGGTAACCGATATCGAGGTGACCGTCAGCGGGTCGCCGTCCACATCACGGCTGTTATCCAGCACATTTACCGAGACCGGGGTATTCGCCGACGTGGTAAGCGTTGTCTCGCCGATCACTTCCGGCGCATCGTTCACCGCCGTCACCGTAATGGTCAGCGTGCCGGTGACCACCCCACCCACGCCGTCGCTGACGGTATAGGTCACGGTGTCGGTGCCGTTAAAGTTGGCGTTCGGGGTATAGGTCAGCGTGCCGTCAGTGTTGATGACGACAGATCCATTGCCCGCCGTCGCGGCGGTCACCGTCAGCGGATTGCCATCGACATCGCTGTCATTCGCCAGCACATCCACCGTCACCGGGGTGTCTTCTGCCGTGGTGGCGCTGTCGTTACCGGTGACCGGCGCGTCATTCACTGCCGTCACCGTAATGGTCAGCGTCCCGGTGACCACGCCACCGGCGCCGTCGCTGACGGTATAGGTCACCGTATCCGTGCCGTTAAAATTGGCGGCCGGGGTGTAGGTCAGCGTGCCGTCAGTGTTGATGACGACAGATCCATTGCCCGCCGTCGCCGCAGTGACCGTCAGCGGGTTGCCGTCCACATCGCTGTCGTTCGCCAGCACGTCGACGGTCACCGGGGTGTCTTCCGCGGTGGTGGCGCTGTCGTTACCGGTGACCGGCGCGTCGTTCACTGCCGTCACGGTGATGGTCAGCGTGCCCGTCGCCACCCCGCCGGCCCCGTCGCTGACGGTATAGGTCACGGTATCGGTGCCGTTAAAATTGGCATTGGGCGTATAGGTCAGGGTGCCGTCGGCGTTGATCACCACCGTACCGTTGCCGGCCGTCGCCGCGGTGACGGTCAGCGGATTGCCATCGACATCGCTGTCGTTTGCCAGCACATCCACCGTCACCGGGGTGTCTTCCGTGGTAGTGGCACTGTCGTTACCGGTCACCGGTACGTCGTTCACTGCCGTCACGGTGATGGTCAGCGTGCCGGTGACCACGCCACCGGCGCCGTCGCTGACGGTGTAGGTCACGGTATCGGTGCCGTTAAAGTTGGCGTTGGGCGTATAGGTCAGGGTGCCGTCGGCGTTGATCACCACCGTACCGTTACCGGCGGTGGCCGCGGTGACGGTCAGCGGGTTGCCGTCCACATCGCCGTCGTTCGCCAGTACATCGACGGTCACCGGCGTATCTTCCGCCGTGGTGGCGCTGTCGTTACCGGTGACCGGCGCATCATTCACCGCCGTCACCGTGATGGTCAGCGTCCCGGTCACCACGCCGCCGGCGCCGTCGCTGACGGTGTAGGTCACCGTATCCGTGCCGTTGAAGTTGGCATTGGGCGTATAGGTCAGCGTGCCGTCGGCGTTGATCACCACCGTGCCGTTGCCCGCCGTCGCGGCAGTCACCGTCAGCGGATTACCATCGACATCGCTGTCGTTCGCCAGCACATCGACGGTCACCGGGGTGTCTTCCGCGGTGGTGGCGCTGTCGTTACCGGTGACCGGCGCATCGTTCACCGCCGTCACGGTGATGGTCAGCGTGCCGGTGACCACGCCACCGGCGCCGTCGCTGACGGTATAGGTCACGATATCGGTGCCGTTAAAATTGGCATTGGGCGTATAGGTCAGCGTACCGTCGGCGTTGATCACCACCGTACCGTTGCCGGCGGTCGCCGCGGTGACGGTCAGCGGATTACCATCGACATCGCTGTCATTCGCCAGCACATCCACCGTCACCGGCGTGTCTTCCGCGGTGGTCGCCGTATCCGCGCCAGCTACCGGCGCGGTATTGGTGCCCGTAACCGTCACAATCAATGTCCCGGTAGCGATCCCACCCTGCCCATCACTGACGGTATAGGTCACCGTATCGGTGCCGTTGAAGTTGGTGTTAGGCGTATAGGTCAGGGTGCCGTCGGCGTTGATCACCACCGTACCGTTGCCGGCGGTCGCCGCGGTGACGGTCAGCGGATTACCATCGACATCGCTGTCATTCGCCAGCACATCCACCGTCACCGGCGTGTCCTCGGCAGTGGTCGCCGTATCGGCCCCAGCCACCGGCGCGGTATTGGTGCCCGTAACCGTCACAATCAATGTCCCGGTAGCGATCCCACCCTGCCCATCGCTGACGGTATAGGTCACCGTATCGGTGCCGTTGAAGTTGGTGTCAGGCGTATAGGTCAGGGTGCCGTCGGCATTGATGACGACAGATCCATTGCCGGCCGTCGCCGCGGTGACCGTCAGCGGATTACCATCGACATCGCTGTCGTTCGCCAGTACATCCACCGTCACCGGGGTGTCCTCGGCGGTGGTCGCCGTATCCGCCCCAGCCACCGGCGCGGTATTGGTGCCCGTAACCGTCACAATCAATGTCCCGGTAGCGATCCCACCCAGCCCATCGCTGACGGTATAGGTCACCGTATCGGTGCCGTTGAAGTTGGTGTCAGGCGTATAGGTCAGGGTGCCGTCGGCATTGATGACGACAGATCCATTGCCGGCCGTCGCCGCGGTGACGGTCAGCGGATTACCATCGACATCGCTGTCGTTCGCCAGTACATCCACCGTCACCGGGGTGTCCTCGGCGGTGGTCGCCGTATCCGCCCCGGCCACCGGCGCATCATTCACCGCCGTCACCGTGATGGTCAGCGTGCCGGTCACCACGCCGCCCGCGCCGTCGCTGACGGTATAGGTCACGGTGTCGGTGCCGTTAAAGTTGGCGTCAGGCGTATAGGTCAGCGTGCCGTCGGCGTTGATGACGACAGATCCATTACCGGCGGTGGCCGCGGTGACCGTCAGCGGATTACCATCGACATCGCTGTCGTTCGCCAGTACATCCACCGTCACCGGCGTGTCCTCGGCGGTGGTCGCCGTATCCGCGCCCGCCACCGGCGCATCGTTCACTGCCGTCACCGTGATGGTCAACGTCCCGGTGACCACGCCACCGGCGCCGTCGCTGACGGTATAGGTCACCGTATCGGTGCCGTTAAAGTTGGCGTTGGGCGTATAGGTCAGCGTGCCGTCGGCGTTGATCACCACCGCGCCGTGGCCGGCGGTGGCGGCGGTGACCGTCAGCGGGTTGCCATCGACATCGCTGTCGTTCGCCAGTACATCCACCGTCACCGGGGTGTCCTCGGTGGTGGTCGCCGTATCCGCGCCCGCCACCGGCGCATCGTTCACCGCCGTCACGGTGATGGTCAGCGTGCCGGTGACCACGCCACCGGCGCCGTCGCTGACGGTATAGGTCACGGTGTCGGTGCCGTTAAAGTTGGCGGCCGGGGTGTAGGTCAGGGTGCCGTCGGCATTAATCACCACCGTACCGTTACCGGCGGTCGCGGCGGTGACGGTCAGCGGATTACCATCGACATCGCTGTCGTTCGCCAGCACATCCACCGTCACCGGCGTGTCTTCCGTGGTAGTGGCGCTGTCGTTACCGGTGACCGGCGCATCATTCACCGCGGTGACGGTAATGGTCAGGGTGCCGGTGACCACGCCGCCGGCGCCGTCGCTGACGGTATAGGTCACGGTATCGGTGCCGTTAAAGTTGGCGTTGGGGGTATAGGTCAGGGTGCCGTCGGCGTTGATCACCACCGTGCCGTTACCGGCGGTGGCCGCGGTCACCGTCAGCGGATTGCCATCGACATCGCTGTCGTTTGCCAGCACATCGACGGTGACCGGGGTGTCCTCGGCGGTGGTGGCCGTATCCGCACCGGCCACCGGCGCATCATTCACCGCGGTGACGGTAATGGTCAGGGTGCCGGTGACCACGCCACCGGCGCCGTCGCTGACGGTATAGGTCACGGTGTCGGTGCCGTTAAAGTTGGTATTGGGGGTGTAGGTCAGGGTGCCGTCGGCGTTAATCACCACCGTACCGTTACCGGCGGTCGCCGCGGTGACGGTCAGCGGGTTGCCATCGACATCGCTGTCATTCGCCAGTACATCCACCGTCACCGGCGTGTCTTCCGCGGTGGTGGCGCTGTCGTTACCGGCCACCGGCGCATCATTCACTGCGGTGACGGTAATGGTCAGCGTGCCGGTGACCACGCCGCCGGCGCCGTCGCTGACGGTATAGGTCACCGTATCGGTGCCGTTAAAGTTGGCGTTCGGGGTGTAGGTCAGGGTGCCGTCGGCGTTAATCACCACCGTACCGTTGCCCGCCGTCGCGGCGGTCACCGTCAGCGGATTGCCATCGACATCGCTGTCATTCGCCAGCACATCCACCGTCACCGGGGTGTCCTCGGCGGTGGTCGCCGTATCCGCACCGGCCACCGGCGCGTCATTCACTGCGGTGACGGTAATGGTCAGCGTCCCGGTCACCACCCCGCCCGCGCCGTCGCTGACGGTGTAGGTCACGGTATCGGTGCCGTTAAAGTTGGTGTCAGGCGTATAGGTCAGGGTACCGTCGGCATTGATGACGACAGATCCATTGCCCGCCGTCGCCGCGGTGACCGTCAGCGGGTTGCCATCGACATCGCTGTCGTTCGCCAGCACATCCACCGTCACCGGCGTATCCTCGGCGGTGGTCGCCGTATCCGCACTGGCCACCGGCGCATCGTTCACTGCGGTGACGGTAATGGTCAGCGTGCCGGTCACCACCCCGCCGGCACCGTCGCTGACGGTATAGGTCACGGTATCGGTGCCGTTAAAGTTGGCAGCCGGGGTGTAGGTCAGCGTACCGTCGGCGTTGATCACCACCGTGCCGTTACCCGCCGTCGCCGCGGTGACGGTCAGCGGATTGCCATCGACATCGCTGTCATTCGCCAGCACATCCACCGTCACCGGCGTGTCTTCCGCGGTGGTGGCGCTGTCGTTACCGGTGACCGGCGCATCGTTCACTGCGGTCACCGTAATGGTCAGCGTCCCGGTCACCACGCCACCCGCGCCGTCGCTGACGGTATAGGTCACCGTATCGGTGCCGTTAAAGTTGGCGGCCGGGGTGTAGGTCAGCGTACCGTCGGCGTTGATCACCACCGTGCCGTTGCCGGCGGTCGCCGCGGTCACCGTCAGCGGGTTGCCATCGACATCGCTGTCGTTCGCCAGCACATCGACGGTCACCGGGGTGTCTTCCGCCGTGGTGGCGCTGTCGTTACCGGTGACCGGCGCGTCATTCACTGCGGTCACGGTGATGGTCAGCGTGCCGGTGACCACGCCACCGGCCCCGTCGCTGACGGTGTAGGTCACCGTATCGGTGCCGTTAAAGTTGGCGGCCGGGGTGTAGGTCAGGGTGCCGTCGGCGTTGATCACCACCGTACCGTTACCGGCGGTCGCGGCAGTCACCGTCAGCGGATTACCATCGACATCGCTGTCATTCGCCAGCACATCCACCGTCACCGGGGTGTCTTCCGTGGTAGTGGCACTGTCGTTACCGGTGACCGGCGCATCGTTCACTGTCGTCACGGTGATGGTCAGGGTGCCGGTCGTCACCCCGCCCGCGCCGTCGCTGACGGTATAGGTCACGGTGTCGGTGCCGTTAAAGTTGGCTGCCGGGGTGTAGGTCAGGGTGCCGTCGGCGTTGATCACCACCGTGCCGTTGCCCGCCGTCGCCGCAGTGACCGTCAGCGGATTGCCGTCCACATCGCTGTCGTTCGCCAGTACATCCACCGTCACCGGCGTGTCCTCGGCGGTGGTGGCCGTATCCGCGCCCGCCACCGGCGCATCGTTCACCGCGGTCACGGTAATGGTCAGCGTCCCGGCCACCACGCCACCGGCGCCGTCGCTGACGGTATAGGTCACCGTGTCGGTGCCGTTAAAGTTGGCGTCAGGCGTATAGGTCAGGGTGCCGTCGGCGTTGATCACCACCGTGCCGTTACCGGCGGTGGCGGCGGTCACCGTCAGCGGGTTGCCGTCCACATCGCTGTCGTTTGCCAGTACATCCACCGTCACCGGGGTGTCTTCCGCGGTGGTCGCCGTATCCGCCCCGGCCACCGGCGCATCGTTCACCGCGGTCACGGTAATGGTCAGCGTACCGGTGACCACGCCACCGGCGCCGTCGCTGACGGTGTAGGTCACGGTGTCGGTGCCGTTAAAGTTGGCGTTCGGGGTGTAGGTCAGCGTGCCGCCGGCGTTGATCACCACCGTACCGTTGCCGGCGGTGGCGGCAGTCACCGTCAGCGGATTGCCGTCCACATCAGCATCGTTCGCCAGCACATCGACGGTCACCGGCGTATCTTCCGTGGTAGTGGCACTGTCGTTACCGGTCACCGGCGCATCGTTCACCGCCGTCACGGTAATGGTCAGCGTGCCGGTGACCACGCCACCGGCGCCGTCGCTGACGGTATAGGTCACGGTGTCGGTGCCGTTAAAGTTGGCATTGGGGGTATAGGTCAGGGTGCCGTCGGCGTTGATCACCACCGTGCCGTTGCCGGCGGTCGCCGCGGTGACGGTCAGCGGGTTGCCGTCCACATCAGCATCGTTCGCCAGTACATCGACGGTCACCGGCGTATCTTCCGCCGTGGTCGCCGTATCCGCGCCCGCCACCGGCGCATCATTCACCGCCGTCACCGTGATGGTCAGCGTGCCGGTCACCACGCCGCCGGCGCCGTCGCTGACGGTGTAGGTCACGGTATCGGTGCCGTTAAAGTTGGTATTGGGGGTGTAGGTCAGGGTGCCGTCGGCATTGATCACCACCGTGCCGTTACCGGCGGTGGCGGCGGTGACGGTCAGCGGGTTGCCGTCGACATCGCTGTCGTTCGCCAGTACATCCACCGTCACCGGGGTGTCCTCGGCGGTGGTCGCCGTATCCGCACCGGCCACCGGCGCATCGTTCACTGCGGTGACGGTAATGGTCAGGGTACCCGTAGCCAATCCGCCCTGGCTATTGCTGACGGTATAAGTCACGGTGTCGGTGCCGTTAAAGTTGGCGTTGGGCGTATAGGTCAGCGTACCGTCCGCGTTGATGACGACAACCCCATGACCCGCCACAGCCCCTTGAATTGTCAAAGGAGGGCCGTTTGCATTGGTATCATTCGCCAGTACATCCACCGTCACCGGCGTATCTTCCAATGTACTTGCGCTATCTGGATTTGCCGAAGGAGCACTATTCACCGGCGCGATAGTCACCGTTAACGTCCCCAGGGCAGTGCCGCCGGCGCCATCGCTGACGGTATAGGTCACCGTATCAGTACCGCTGTAATTCGTATTTGGCGTATAGGTCAGCGTACCATCAGCATTGATCACCACCGTGCCGTGCCCGGCGCTGGCGGCGGTCACCGTCAGCGTGTCGCCGTCCACATCGCTGTCGTTCGCCAGCACATTCACCGTCACCGATGTATTTTGACTGGTGGCAGCCGTATCGGCCCCAGTCACCGGCGCATCATTCACTGCGGTGACGGTAATGGTCAGCGTGCCAGTCGCCACGCCGCCTGCCCCGTCACTGACGGTATAGGTCACAGTATCAGCACCGTTAAAGTTGGCGTTGGGCGTATAGGTCAGGGTGCCATCGGCATTAATTGTGACGGAGCCATGCCCAGCCGATGCTGAGGTGATCGCAAGCGTATTACCGTCCACGTCGGTATCATTCGCCAGCACATTGACGGTGACCGGGGTATCTTCAGCGGTGGTCGCTGTGTCATTGACCGCCACCGGCGCATCATTGACCGGCGTGATGGTCACCGCCACGGTGGCCGTGGCGGTGCCGCCCTGCCCGTCGCTGACGGTATAGCTGATGGTGTCGCTGCCGTTGTAGTTGGCCGCCGGGGTATAGGTCAGCGTGCCGTTGGCGTTGATCACCACCGTACCGTGGCCGGCCGTCGCTGTCGTCACCGTCAGCGTGTCGCCGTCCACATCGGCATCATTCGCCAGCACGTTGACGGTGACCGGGGTGTCTTCGGCGGTAGTCGCCGTGTCGTTCGCCGCCACCGGCGCGTCATTGACCGGGGTGATGGTCACCGCCACCGTGGCGGTGGCGGTGCCACCGTGGCCGTCGCTGACGGTGTAACTGATGGTGTCGCTGCCGTTGTAGTTGGCGGCCGGGGTGTAGGTCAGGGTGCCGTTGGCATTGATCACCACCGTACCGTGGCCGGCGCTGGCGGCGGTCACCGTCAGCGGATTGCCATCGACATCGCTGTCGTTCGCCAGCACATTGACGGTGACCGGGGTGTCTTCGGCGGTAGTCGCCGTGTCGTTCGCCGCCACCGGTGCATCGTTGACCGGCGTGATGGTCACCGCCACCGTGGCCGTGGCGGTGCCGCCCTGCCCGTCGCTGACGGTATAGCTGATGGTGTCGCTGCCGTTATAGTTGGCGGCCGGGGTGTAGGTCAGCGTACCGTTGGCGTTGATCACCACCGTACCGTGGCCGGCGCTGGCTGTCGTCACCGTCAGCGGATTGCCATCGACATCGCTGTCGTTCGCCAGCACATTGACGGTGACCGGGGTGTCTTCGGCGGTGGTGGCCGTGTCGTTCGCCGCCACCGGTGCATCGTTGACCGGCGTGATACTGACCGCCACGGTGGCGGTGCCGCCGTGGCCGTCGCTGACGGTATAGCTGATGGTGTCGCTGCCGTTGTAGTTGGCCGCCGGCGTGTAGGTCAGGGTGCCGTTGGCGTTGATCACCACCGTGCCGTGGCCCGCCGTCGCCGTCGTCACCGTCAGCGTATCACCGTCCACATCGCTGTCGTTCGCCAGCACGGTGACGGTGACCGGGGTGTCTTCCGGCGTGGTCGCCGTGTCGTTCACCGCCACCGGTGCGTCATTGACCGGGGTGATACTGACCGCCACGGTGGCGGTGGCGGTGCCGCCGTGGCCGTCGCTGACGGTATAGCTGATGGTGTCGCTGCCGTTATAGTTGGCGGCCGGCGTGTAGGTCAGCGTGCCGTTGGCGTTGATCACCACCGTACCGTGGCCGGCGCTGGCCGCCGTGACCGTCAGCGTGTCGCCGTCCACATCGGCATCATTCGCCAGCACATTCACCGTCACCGGCGTATCTTCGGCAGTGGTGGCCGTGTCGTTCGCCGCCACCGGCGCATCATTGACCGGGGTGATGGTCACCGCCACCGTGGCGGTAGCGGTGCCGCCCTGCCCGTCGCTGACGGTGTAGCTGATGGTGTCGCTGCCGTTGTAGTTGGCCGCCGGGGTGTAGGTCAGGGTGCCGTTGGCATTGATCACCACCGTGCCGTGGCCGGCGCTGGCCGCCGTCACCGTCAGCGTGTCGCCGTCCACATCGCTGTCGTTCGCCAGCACGTTGACGGTGACCGGGGTGTCTTCAGCGGTAGTCGCCGTATCATTGACCGCCACCGGCGCGTCATTGACCGGCGTGATACTCACCGCCACGGTCGCGGTGGCGGTGCCGCCCTGCCCGTCGCTGACGGTATAGCTGATGGTGTCGCTGCCGTTGTAGTTGGCGGCCGGGGTGTAGGTCAGGGTGCCGTTGGCATTGATCACCACCGTGCCGTGCCCGGCCGTCGCTGTCGTCACCGTCAGCGTATCACCGTCCACATCGCTGTCGTTCGCCAGCACGTTGACGGTGACCGGGGTGTCTTCAGCGGTAGTCGCCGTGTCGTTCACCGCCACCGGTGCGTCATTGACCGGCGTGATACTGACCGCCACGGTGGCGGTGGCGGTGCCGCCGTGGCCGTCGCTGACGGTATAGCTGATGGTGTCGCTGCCGTTGTAGTTGGCCGCCGGGGTGTAGGTCAGGGTACCGTTGGCGTTGATCACCACCGTACCGTGGCCGGCGCTGGCGGCGGTCACCGTCAGCGTGTCGCCGTCCACATCAGCATCATTCGCCAGCACGTTGACGGTGACCGGGGTGTCTTCCAGCGTGGTGGCCGTATCATTGACCGCCACCGGTGCGTCATTGACCGGGGTGATGGTCACCGTCACGGTGGCGGTGGCGGTGCCGCCGTGGCCGTCGCTGACGGTATAGCTGATGGTGTCACTGCCGTTGTAGTTGGCGGCCGGGGTGTAGGTCAGCGTGCCGTTGGCGTTGATCACCACCGTGCCGTGGCCGGCGCTGGCCGCCGTGACCGTCAGCGTATCGCCGTCCATATCGCTGTCGTTCACCAGCACATTCACCGTCACCGGCGTATCTTCCGCCGTGGTCGCCGTGTCGTTCACCGCCACCGGCACATCGTTCACCGGGGTAATGGTCACGACCACCGTGGCCGTGGCGGTGCCGCCCTGTCCGTCGCTGACGGTGTAGGTCACGGTGTCGCTGCCGTTGTAGTTGGCGGCCGGCGTGTAGGTCAGCGTGCCGTTGGCGTTGATCACCACCGTACCGTGGCCGGCCGTCGCCGTCGTCACCGTCAGCGTGTCGCCGTCCACATCGCTGTCGTTCACCAGCACGTTGACGGTGACCGGGGTGTCTTCCAGCGTGGTCGCCGTATCATTGACCGCCACCGGCGCGTCATTGACCGGCGTGATACTGACCGTCACGGTGGCGGTGGCGGTGCCGCCGTGGCCGTCGCTGACGGTGTAACTGATGGTGTCGCTGCCGTTGTAGTTGGCCGCCGGGGTATAGGTCAGGGTGCCGTTGGCGTTGATCACCACCGTACCGTGGCCCGCCGTCGCTGTCGTGACCGTCAGCGTGTCGCCGTCCACATCGCTGTCGTTCGCCAGCACGTTAACGGTGACCGGGGTGTCTTCAGCGGTGGTCGCTGTGTCATTGACCGCCACCGGCGCGTCATTGACCGGCGTGATGGTCACCGCCACGGTCGCGGTGGCGGTGCCGCCGTGGCCGTCGCTGACGGTATAGCTGATGGTGTCGCTGCCGTTGTAGTTGGCCGCCGGCGTGTAGGTCAGGGTGCCGTTGGCATTGATCACCACCGTACCGTGGCCGGCGCTGGCCGCCGTCACCGTCAGCGTGTCGCCGTCCACATCGCTGTCGTTCGCCAGCACATTCACCGTCACCGGCGTGTCTTCGGCGGTAGTCGCCGTGTCGTTCGCCGCCACCGGCGCATCATTGACCGGGGTGATACTGACCGCCACGGTGGCGGTGGCGGTGCCGCCGTGGCCGTCGCTGACGGTATAGCTGATGGTGTCGCTGCCGTTGTAGTTGGCGGCCGGGGTGTAGGTCAGGGTGCCGTTGGCGTTGATCACCACCGTACCGTGGCCGGCCGTCGCTGTCGTCACCGTCAGCGTGTCGCCGTCCACATCGCTGTCGTTCGCCAGCACGTTGACGGTCACCGGGGTGTCTTCCAGCGTGGTCGCCGTATCATTGACCGCCACCGGCGCGTCATTGACCGGCGTGATGGTCACCGTCACCGTACCCGTCGCGCTGGCTCCCAGTCCGTCACTGATCTTATAGGTAATGGTGTCGGTGCCATTGTAGTTGGCCGCCGGGGTGTAGGTCAGCGTGCCGTTGGCGTTGATCACCACCGTGCCGTGGCCGGCGCTGGCCGACGTCACGGTCAGGGTATTACCGTCCGCATCGGTATCGTTGGCCAGCACATTCACCGTCACCGACGTATCCTCCGGCGTGGTGGCGGTGTCCGGATTGGCGACCGGCGGCGTATTAATGTGGATGGTGACGGTGGTGGTTTCCGTGGTGCCATTACTGGTAACGGTATAAGTAAACGAGTCGTTGCCCAGATAACCGCTATTGGGGGTGTAGACCGCGTTGCCGGTGCTATCAATCACCACCGTACCGTGTGATGGCGTGCTGTAAGACGTCACCCTGGCATTGATGTTTTCAAAGGTATCGTTCGCCATCACGTTGAAGCTGACCGGCGAGCTGACGTTGGTGATGACGGAATCACTGACAATATCCGCCACCGGCGCAATGCCGATTGGCAACGAGGTAGTAATCGGTATCGCCAGCAAGGTGTCGGTTAACCCGATAGTGATGGTCACCGGGCCGTTATAGTCCGCGTCCGGGGTATAAATCAGGCCATTCAGCGCGGCGTTGATATCAACAATGCTACCTTGCATGGTGATATTGCTGTCGTTGATGCCGTCGCCCTGGCTAAACGACAGATTGGCGGTCTGGGATAGCGTCAGCGAACCTATCGGCACCGACAACGAGATCCTGGCAATGCTGCCGTCAAGGTCGCCAATGCTGATCTTGGTGCCCAGAATATCAGCGAATATTATCGGCGTATCTTCATTGAACAGGTTGACGAGCACCGGCAACGACAATGTCGGCAAGCTATTGACCGTTACGGCTACCGTACCCGGCAGCAACGCCGACAGCCCTTTACTGTCAGCAATGGTGTAAGTGATGGTATCAACACCAAAATAACCAGCATTGGGTTGATAAGTCAGCGTATTATCGGCATTGACCGTTACCTTGCCAAAGAGCGCGTTAGCCCCGGTTACCTTGATGGCATCGCCTTCCAGATCGATATCGTTCGCGGTCACATTAATGATGGTCGAGCCGTTTTGGCTGACCAGCGCCACATCGGCCACGGCGGTAGGCGCGGTGTTTATTCCCAGCAACAGATTGGCATGCCAGCCTGTCGGATTGATCGATTCGGTTTCGATACTGCCGACATGGCTTTCCAGCACCCAGTCGCCATCAATACCGGTAATATCGGATGACGCCGCCACGTCCGAATCCAGCGACGACGACAGCGCGCTCAATAACTGTTGCCCCGCGGCATCCCCGACATTACAGCCATAAATTAAAACATCGGCAGAACTGTTTAGAGATAAATTTATTTGCTCCAATATAGTTTGATAGCTATCGATATTTTCCGCCGAGATTAAGGCATTGCCTAATTCAATTTGTCCACTATCACCGTGGGAAATAATATGAATCGCATCGACATTTTTATAATTAGAAAGAATATCAGCAATTTGATTCAGCCCATCCTGATTACTATCCAGAATATAAACCGAAGCATTAGCCGGTAATTGTGAGACCAGCGCGTCTTTATTTGGCAACGCGCCGTCAATAAAGAAAACCTCAACGCGGGCGGGCGGCGTCTCGATCTGGCTAATTGCCTGAATTAAATCGGTATTGGTATGCTCCTGCGCTGCCGAATCGGCACTGCCGTCATGGCTGGCGGCGTCAGGCTGGTCATTGGCGACCTGATCTGCCGTGGCGACAGCCGCGGCATCAAACATCAAACGGCGCTCAAGCACCATGCGGGTCGCGTTATACAGAGTTCGTTGCTGGGCCATAAGCATCACCGATATTGACAGGTTTGAAAAACAGGCAGCCGCCCCTGCGCCAACCGGCAGGATATCCATGGCAAGAATCTGTTATTAATTTAAAAAATCAAACCTGGTGTAAAAATCGATAACGCTAAATAAAAAAAATGCGAAAGCATTAACTTAAAATTAAACACAGCTTTCTGGTTTTATCAACAATAAAACCGGTAGAAATCATTAGGCTGTGATCATTCACTAACGCGTGAAAAACGCTAACTGAAGGCGGAAATCCGGCCTGATTCCCGCCGCGTTTCAGACAGACGTTTTCCGTGATCGCGTCGTCCCCGACTCGCTCCAGTGTTCAGCGATGCGCGGCATGCTGCCTTCAATCCAGTCAACCAGCACCCGCACCTTCTCCGCGGCTTCTTTCCCCAGCGGGGTCAGGCTATATTCCACATGCGGCGGCACCACGTCATAGGCCACCCGATTGATCAGGCCGTCGCCTTCCAGACATTGTAATGTCTGGGCCAACATACGTTCGCTGACGCCATTGATCAGACGGCGCAGTTCGCTGAAGCGGAGCGTTTTCGATTCCAGCACAATCAGAATCAGGATGCCCCAACGGCTGGTGATGTGCTGTAGCACTTCACGTGACGGGCAAGCTGCCGCCAGCAAGTCGCCGCGCTGAAATTTTTCGATTGTCCGCATACCTTACCCTTATGCCGTTCACTGATTACCGCTCACTGAATCGCATTGCGCCTGAACTTTCAGGGTAAGGAGGCTCCCCTAAATAAGCAATCGCTTTATAAGCACTCGCTTTCGCGCACCAGTCTCTTCGGCCGTATCAGGCATCGACAGGCCATATCAGCATAAAAGAATCTGATGGAATAACGGTTGATTGAATGACGCCGAATACCGTCGAGGGAAAAAACATTGAAAGAATCCGGATCGCCGCAAAATGAATATTCGCGTTATCTGATGAGGGCTATGGTTTAAAAATAGACATAACCCCCTCAGCAATTCAAGAAATTCATTCACTCAAATAAGCCAAATTAAACCCCTTTATTCACTCAATCAATAAATGCAATAAATTCAATCCGCTAGGAAATCATTATGCCTGTGCATGCCTGAAACCGGGTGAAGGGCTATCGCCGCCAGAAATGAAAATGCTAGGCTGTGCCACTATTGTCGCAAGACACGCCGAAACGCAGTCTCAGTTTGACGTGAGATATTCATTCCTTTCAACCAAGGTATGTTTTTGCTCAGCCTGCATAAGGGTGTCCTTGGGTTTTATTTATTTTAGTTACCGCGTTTGTACCCTAAATAATTCGAATTGCAGGAAGGCGGCAACGCAGCGAATCCCCTGGAGCTTACTCAAGTAAGTGACTGGGGTGAGCGAGGAAAGCCAACGCACCTGCAATTTTGAAGTATGACGGGTAAATATTTATAAAAAACTACGAGCACACAGCAAAAAGGAATTTTTTCCTCAATACCTTCGTTGATAAAGGAATGCTCGTATGCATAAAAAATCACTTGTCCGCGCCATGACGGTAGCGGGTCTGTTTTCTCCTGCCGTGACTCTTGCCGCCGGAACCTGGTCTGATGCCAGGAACGACGCTATGGGCGGAACCGGGGTCGCTTCATCGCACTACGGCTCCGCCGCGCTGACCAACCCGGCGCTGCTGACCAAAGCGCAGGCCAGCGACAACGTTAGCCTGATTCTGCCTTCGGTAGGCGCTGTGGTATCCGACCCCAACAAAGTGGAAGATAAGTTCGACCGCATCAAAAGCAGTTGGGATAGCATCAAAGACCTGCTGAACTCCAGCAGCGGCATCACTAACCCGCTGTTGCGGCGGCTGGCGCTGCAACAAGGCATCTCCTCCTTCCAGTCGCTGAGAAGCGATTTGCACAGCATCAATGGCGACCGCGCTTACGGCGATGCCGCTGCCGCTACCGTGGTGGCGGTTCCTAACGAAACGCTGCCTTTCGCCGTCGTCGTCAAAGGCTGGGGCGTGGCGAATGCCAAAGCCGTGGTGACCGACCGCGATCTGACCTATCTGGATAGCGTGGCGGCGGGCACCACCATTCCTACCTCGGCCGACCTGAACAGTTTCACCTCCCGGGCCGAAGGCGCGGGCGCGCTGGTGACCGAATACGGCGTCGCGATGGCGAAATCGTTCAGCATCGCCGGTCAGCCGGTTTCCGTGGGTATCACCCCCAAGCTGCAACGGATCGACACCTATAACTATATTGCGTCGATCAATAACTACAGCACGTCTGATTTCCGCAATTCGGAATTCAAGAAATCCAGCTCCGGCGCCAACCTGGATCTCGGTTTCAGTACCGACCTGACATCGCGCTGGAGCGCCGGGCTGGTGGCGCAGAACCTGATTGGCCGCCGCATCGACACCAAAGAGGTGCAGGGTATACAGAGAACCTTTAACCTTCGGCCGCTGGTCACCGCCGGAACGGCCTGGAACACCGACAAGCTGACGCTGGCGACCGATATCGACCTGACGCCCGCCAGCGGTTTTGACTCGGAGAAGAAAAACCAGTACGCCGGCGTCGGCGCGGAATATCGCGTACTGTCCTGGGCGCAGCTGCGCGTCGGTTACCGCGCCAATATGCGCGACAGCGATAAGAATCTGGTCACCGCCGGTCTTGGCCTGTCGCCGTTCGGCGTGCATCTTGATCTGACCGGCATGGTCGGCACCGAAAGCAAGCACACCTACGGCGCCGCCGCCAAACTGAGCTTTACCTTCTGATCCCGCGCCCCCGGCATCGTGACGGATGTCGGGGCACCGTTCGGCGATTCATCCCCTCACCCGCTTTACCCCTGCGCTTTGGCGCGCGTTTCCCATTGCATCACCAGACTGATCGCCGCCGGCAGCACCGTCAGCGTCAGCAGCGTGGCGACGATCAACCCGCCGATGATGGCGTAGGCCATCGGCCCCCAAAACACCTGGGTGGCGATCGGGATCATCCCCAAAATCGCCGCCAGCGCGGTCAACAGAATCGGCCGGGAACGGTGACGGGCAGCATGGATAATCGCCTCGTCGGCAGGCATGCCCGCCGCCGTGTTGGTGTCCACTTCGCTGATCAGGATCACCGCGTTACGGATGATCATTCCCGCCAGCGCGATCACTCCCAGCAAGGCGACGAAGCCCATCGGCGTACCGGTCGGCAACATCGCCGCCACCACGCCAATCAGCCCGAACGGCGCCATCAGCAGCGCCAGCATCATGCGCGAGAAGCGCTGCAACTGCACCATCAGCAAAATCAGCATCACCAGCAGCGTCACCGGCAACACCTGATACACCGAGTTGTTGCCCTTGTTGGATTCCGCCACCGAGCCGCCTTCCTCAATGTGATAACCGGCCGGCAACGCCGCCTGATAGGCCGCCACCTGCGGCGCCAGCGTTGTCGATAAGGTCTGGGCGCGCACGCCCGGCGCCAGGTCGGTCTGCACGGTGATAAACGGCAAACGCTGGCGACGCCAGATGATCGGCTCATCCACGCCGTACCCGACGGACGCTATCTGCCCCAGCGGCACCCGCTGACCGTTAGCGGCGCGCAGTTGCAGGCTGGCGACGGTATCCAGATTCTGGCGCTCCTCATCCCGGGCACGCACCACCACCCCCACCATTCGATTGCGATCGCGCACGCTGGTGACGACCGAACCGGAGAAAATGGTCGCCAGCGCACTGGCCACATCCTGCGAGCTGATGCCTACCGCCCGCGCCTCGGTCTGGTTGACGTCGATGCGGATGGCGCGCTCCGGCTCACCGGCGGTCAGGTTAACTTCGCGCGCGTCGGGGTTGTTGCCGATCAACGTCGCCAGTCCGGTGGCGTACTCGCGCACCTTGTCGATATCCGGCCCGGTTACCCGGTACTTAAGCGGCCAGCCGACCGGCGGCCCCAGTTCCAGCGGCGACACGCGGGTCACCAGGTGGCTGAAATCCTGCTGCAAACGTTTTTCCAGCCGGGCGCGTAGCACATCGCGTTCCTTTAATCCTTTCGCCACCACTACCAGCTGTGCAATGTTTTCATTCTGCAACAGCACATCCATCGGCAAATAGAAACGCACCGCGCCGGACCCGACATAGGTGGAGAAATGATCCAGATCCGGATCGTTTTTCAGCGACTGCTCCAGCCGCGCCACTTCCCGCTCGGTGGCCTCCTGCGAGGCATTGCGCGGCAGCGTCAGGCTGACCAGCAGTTCCGGTCGGTCCGACGCCGGAAAAAACTCGCCCTCCAGCCGACCGGCGGCCACGACCGCCAGCGCCAGCAACGCCACCGATAGCAACAGCGTGCGGCCGCGATAGCGCAGCGCCGCCGACAGCAGGCGGGCATACGCCCGCGACAGACGGCCGGCGTTGTGATCATGAGCTTTCATCGTCTTCGGCAGCAGCCAGACGCCGATCAACGGCGAGAACAGCACCGCCACCACCCAGGAGCTGAGCAGCGAAATCAGCACCACAATAAACAGCGAGTAGCAGTACTCGCCGGCGCTGGAAGCGGCAAACCCGACCGGAATAAAACCCGCCACCATCACCAGCGTACCGGTCAGCATCGGAAACGCAGTGGTTTCGTAAGCGCGGGTGGCGGCCTGTTCGCGGGCTTCGCCCTTCTCCAGGCTGGACACCATCGCCTCTACCGTGATCATGGCGTCGTCCACCAACAGCCCGAGCGCGATGATCAACGCGCCCAGCGAAATGCGCTGCAAACCGATACCGGCTATCTCCATGCCGGTGAACGTCATCGCCAGCACAATCGGAATCGACGCGGCCACCACCAGCCCGGCGCGGCTGCCCAGCGACACGAACGACACCGCCAGCACGATGACCACCGCTTCCAGCAGCACCTTGACGAAGCCGTTAACCGAGGATTTCACCACCGATGACTGGTCCGCCACGTTGACGACCTCGATACCGTGCGGCAGCGATGCGCTAATCGCCGCCATTTTACTGCGCAACGCCTGACCGAAATCCAGCATGTTGCCGGTCGGCGCCATCGAGATCGCCAGCCCGATGGCGGGTTGGCCGTTGACGCGAAACGTCGGCGCCGGGGGTTCCGCCGCCTGACGATGAACCGTCGCGATATCGGTCAGCGGGATAAAGCGCCCGCCGATGCGCAGCGTTACCTGACGCAGGCTCTGTTCGGAAACAAACGCGCCGCTGACGCGCAACGCCACCTTGTCGTTATCGGTCCGAATGGTGCCGGTCGGGCTGACGGCATTCTGCGCCTGCAGCGCCGCCGTTACCTGTTGCAAGTCCAGCCCCATGCCGGCCAGTTGCCGCGGGGAAAACGCCACCACAATCTGCTCTTCCTGCACGCCCAGCACATCGATTTTGCCGACATCCGGCGTGGCGAGCAGTTCGGTACGGATATCATCCACCTTGTCGCGCAGCTCGCGCGGCGAGTAGCCTTCGGCGGTAAAGCCATAAATGGTGCCGAAGGTATCGTCGAACTCGTCGTTGACCGCCGGCTCGCTCACCCCGTCAGGCAAGGTGGGGGTAATATCCTTCATTTTTTTGCGCAGGGTGTACCAAATGCCCTTTACCTCGGACGGCGGCGTACTGTCGCGCAGGTTGACGAAAATCACCGCTTCGCCGGGGCGGCTGTAACTTTCGATAAAATCAAGGTAAGGGGTTTCCTGCAGTTTCTTTTCCAGCACATCGGTCACGAAACTGACGGTGTCCTGCACCGTGGCGCCCGGCCAACTGGCGGACACCACCGCGGTTTTGATGGTAAAGGCCGGGTCTTCGTTGCGCGGCAGACGTTCATAGCTCATGACGCCCGCCGCCACAATCACCAGCATAAAAAAGGCCACCAGTTGCTGATGGGCCAGCGCCCAGGCGGAGAGGTTCCACTTCTGTTTGAATGCGGATGACATTACTTCGCCTCCGTCAACATAACCTTCTCGCCCGCCCGCAGCTTGCTGACGCCGGCGGTGACCACCTTGTCGCCGGCGACCAGACCGTCGTCGACAACGATCTGCGAGTCGCTGTAATTACGCAGGGTGATCGGTTGCAGCCGCAGCGTCTGCGTTTGCGGGTCGACGACAAACACCGCCGGGCGATCGCCCTGACGGGTCAGCGCCGACGCCGGCAGCTCGATGGCATTGCCGCCCGGCAGCGTGACCTCGCCCTGTACGGTCGCGCCCAGCACCATTTCTTGCGGCGGTTCGACGAGTGAAACCCGCACCCGCCAGGTGCGGGTTTCACTATCAGCCAGCGGACTGACGTCACGCACATGCCCTTGCGTTTTGACAGCCGGGTTGGATAACAGCGAAACCGTCACCAGCGGATCCTTCAGGCCGCTGGTGATAAGACGCTCGGAGATATTGAACACCGCGTCGCGGCCGGCGAAGGTCGCCAGCCGCACCACTTCCTGACCCGCGTTCACCACCTGACCGGGGTTGGCGCTGACCGCGGTGATCACCCCGGCGACCGGCGCAGACAAGCGGGTATAGCTCAGACGATCCTGCGCGCTTTTGACGCTGGCCTGCGCGCTTTCACGCACGGAAACCGCCGAGGCCCAGTTCGACTGCGCCTCATCCAATTGCGAACGGGAAATGGCGCCGTTGGGCGCCAGCTGTTTCATCCGGTTAAGGTTCTGCTCCGCCAGCCGTTCCGAGGCCACCGCGCGGGTCAGGTCCGCTTTGGCGCTCTGCAGCTGGTTTTCGCTGTCGCGGGCATCCAGCGTGGCGATCACATCGCCTTGCTTCACGATGGCGCCCACATCCACCACACGCGAAACCACCCGCCCATCCAGACGGAAACCCAGAGCGGTCTCTTCGGCCGGGCGGATCTCCCCAATCTGCGACAACACCTCACCGGTGGCGGACGGCGCGACGGTGACGGTGCGAACCGGACGCGGCGGCGCAGGAGCCGGCTCGCTGCCGGCGTCGTTACAGCCGGACAACAGGCTCGCGGCCAGCAGCAAGGCTCCCAGCCCACCGGCGCGAAAAAGAGTGTTGCCTCCGCGACAGGCTACGTGATGAAGGGCGCAAAAGGTGGACTCTGTATTCGTCATGATGGGCTTCCTGTTACCGATTAGTAACTATTACACCGTACACATTTCCAGATTGTTTCCACACTTCATCAAGAAACCATCAAGAGCGCTGAAAAATCGGTTTTATCCCAACCGCCACGCCCTGAACGCGGTCATACCGCCGGCAGTTCAAGAGTAAAACACATGCCGCCCTCCAGGTGATTTTCCGCCGTCAGGCTGCCGCCGAGCGCTTCGCAAATCGCCAGCGCGATCGACAGCCCCAGCCCGCTGCCGCCTGAATGGCGCGCCCGCGAAGTATCGGCGCGGGAAAAGCGCTCGAAAATATACGGCAGGAATGCCTCGCTCACGCCGGGGCCGTAGTCACGAAAACGGATCAACCAGCGATTATCGCGCCGCGCCACATCAATACGCTGCGCCTTACCTTCCACCGCGTAGCGCAGCGCGTTATCCATCAGGATGGTGAATACCTGCCCCAGCCGGAGCGGATCCGCCAGGCAATATCCCTCCTCGTCGGCATGCAGCGTGATGGTAAAACCGGCCGCTTCGGCATTCGGCTTCATCCAGACGATACGGTCGCGCAACAGCTCCACCGGGTTCAGCCGGGTCTTATCGATAGCTAACTGACCTGCGCTAACCATCGACAACAAATGCAGATCCTCAATCAGGCGGTTGAGGTTGAGCATCTGGTTCATCACCATCTGCAACTGCCGATCGTCAGGAGAAAAAACGCCGTCCAGCATGCCCTGCAATCGCCCCATCGCGGCGGTCAACGGCGAACGCAGCTCGTGCGCCATCGCCACATGCGAAGCGTGCAGTTCGCGCTCATAACGCTCCAGCTGGGAGGTCATGGCATTGAAATCGCGGGTAAGCAGCGTCAGCTCCGCCGGCGCGCCCGGCACCATACGTGCGCGGGTGGTGAACTGCCCGCGCGCCACCGCGCGCGCCGACATCGCCAGTTGGCTAAACTGTACCGACAGCGGTCGCGCAGCCCACAACCCCAACATCACAATCAGCGGAATGGCGACCAGCACCAGCACCCAAAGGATCAGCCAGTCTTCAGAGGCGATGGACAGGTCGAAAGACTTAGGGCCGTACCAGGTATCCAGAATCTCGTAGTAACGGGCGCGGTTCAGATTGGGGTTGCTCTGTAATGTGGTGAACTCATGACGCACCGCTTCCGGCATTCGATGGATAACCCACAGATTCCAGATGGCAAACCGCAGCCACATACAGGTGGCGATTAACACTATCGAGCCAATCGCCAGCGACAAAATGCGGATACAAAGCCAGCGCCACAGCGAAAGATGAGGCATGTTATTCATGGCTAACGGAACCTGTAACCAAACGCGCGCACCGTCAGCAGCACCCCGCCAATGCCGACCGCTTCCAGCTTTTTGCGCAGATTATAAATATGGGTATCCACCACCCGCTCCAGCGCGTCGCTGTCCGGCAGACACGCCTCCAGCAACTCCTGGCGGGAAAACGCGCGGGTCTGGGCGCGCAGCAGGGTCGCCAGCAGGCTGAACTCCGTCGGCGTCAAGTCCAGCGGCTGGCGCTCGCCCTGCGCATCGGTCACGGAGGCGACCATCGCATCCTGATCCACCTCCAGCGTGCCGAAGGTCAACAAACGCCCGGCCGTCATCGCGCCGCAGGTACGCCGCAATACCGCCTGCACGCGGGCTACTACTTCGCCGGGATGATAGGGTTTGGTCACGTAATCGTCCGCGCCGTACCGCAGCGCGCCGATCTTATCGGTGTCGTCCCCCATAGCGGTGACCATAATCACCGGCACATCGCTTTTGCGACGCAGGGCAGCCAGCACTTCGGTGCCGTTCATTCCCGGCAGCATCACATCCAGCAAGATCAGATCCGGTTTCAGGCGCTGTGCCATATCCAGCCCGCTCAACCCATCTCCCGCCAGCAAAACCTGAAAATTGTCACGTTTCAGATAGGCTTCCAGCACGCTGGCAGCATCCGTGTCATCTTCGATTATCAGAATGCGTTTCGGACTCATCGTGGTTCTCTTGATAATTTCTTCATGATTTGCTGACAGTACATTGACGCTGATGCGTATACTAACCAGCTCTCGTACAGGGATGCACGAAAACGCCTGTTGCAGGCAACACATTTACCCGTCTAAGGAGTCAGTCAGGATGATAGTGCGACATATTCCCTTTTATATAGCTACTCTTTTCTTCGCCGGCAGCAACATCAGTTGGGCCGACGATGCCGCCCCCGGTCAACAGGATGGCGTCACCCTCGGCCTTGCCGCCCACAATGCGCCGCGCTACAGCGGCTCGGATGAACGCCGTTGGGATATGCTGCCGGTGATTCAGGCTCGTCAGGGCGCCTTCTTTTTCGACACCGCCAAAGGCGCGGGTTATGACCTGCAGTTCGGCCAGTTCTATCTTGAACACACGCTGGGTTATTCCATCGGTCGCACCGACAAGAAATCCTCTTTCCGCTCCGGCTCCGACAAACTGCGCGGCATGGGCGACATTGACGGCGTGTTGAACACCGCCGTGGCGCTGGGCTGGCAATTTACCGACCAGTTGTCGGTGGAAGCGAAGGCGATTCTGCCGCTGACCGACAGCCAGGGCGTGCAATACCAGACATCGCTGACCAGCATTCTGTTCCAGGACAAATCGGACACGCTGGGCGCTCAGGGCACGTTGCTGTTCGGCGACGCCCGCTATAACAACCTGTTTTACGGCGTCAACCAGCAGCAGAGCCAGAACTCCGGCTATCGCGTCTATCAAGCTGGAAGCGGTCTGTACGGTCAGTCCGTCTCGCTGTTCTGGACCCATCAGTTTGATCCGCACTGGGCCGCCACGCTCAGCGGCAGCTATACCCGCCTGAACGATAAAGCTTCGAACAGCCCCATCGTGTTTCGCGCCGATCAGGGCGAGGGGACGTTTGCCGTCACCTATACGTTCTAATCCAGTTCCTGTCGTCGCCGGTATCCGTGCGTGCAACGCTCCGGCGGCGATAGGCTATTGTGTTCTCTTCTTCTCACCGCCTTCGCACCTCCGCTTACCCGAAATGGCCGCCGCCGATGACCGGCGCGCAGAAACCGACGACACTCTTCCCCAGACATTGACACTCACGCCAGGTTTAATAATTTATCGATTGATTTCTTAATGCATATATAAATAATTGTAACAATGGTCAGGGACATTAATTAAAAAATAATGAAAAAGCTAAAAAAGCTAAACGGAACGACAACAAGATAAGAAAAGCCGGCCGGAAAATTGAAAACCGAAAACCCACTGAAATAGAATGTCGCCGCTGTATCTGAGCGCGATTCAGACGGCACCTCCCTATTACATAAAAATGGTATTAACATCATGAAAACAATACTCATCACCGGAGCAACAGGCTTCCTGGGCGGTGCTGTGATGGAAAAAGCGCTACAGGACGAGCGAATTGAAAATTTGTTTATGTTGGTCAGAGCCGAAAATAAACAGGACGGACTTAAACGAATCCTAAATAACTTGCGTAAATTTGATATTTCGGAATCATCATTATCTCGGTTGACGGAAGACAATATTATTGTCGGCGACTTGGCTGAACCTGAATCTTTTCTTCAACATCCGGCGCTGGACGGCGTCACCCATGTTATCAACAGCGCGGCAATCGCCTCATTTGGCAACAATCCGCTGATCTGGAAAGTGAACGTGGAAGGCACGCTGGCCTTTGCCAGACGTATGAGCCAGGTTAAATCGCTGCAAAAATTCATTCAGATCGGCACCGCGATGTCCTGCGTACCGGATCAGGACGAAGTGGTGGAGGAATCCGACCTGCTGGATACGGAAAAATCGCACATCGTCGAATACACCCTATCCAAAGCCACCATCGAAAACCTGATGCGTGAGCACTGCCCGGCCATGCCGCTGCTGATTGTGCGCCCGTCGATCATCGTCGGCCATTCCCGTCTGGGCTGTAAGCCGTCCAGCAGCATCTACTGGGTGTTTGAGATGGCGATGAAGCTGCAGAGATTCATGTGCTCGCTTGACGATAAAATCGATGTTATCCCGGTGGACTTCTGCGCCGAAGCTATCCTGATGCTGCTGCACGCCGAGCAGGCGGTCGACGATATCTACCATATTTCCGCCGGCGAAGCCTCCAGCGTGAGTTTCAGCGAAGTGGACCTAGCGATGGCGCAGGCGGCGTCGCGCCCGCCGATGGGTGAGGCCTACCGTCAGGTGAGTTACCACGACCTGATTAAACTGCGCAGCAGCTTCAGCGAGCTGTACGGCCCCTGCAACGAACGCCTGATGCTGCGCGCCATGCGTCTGTACGGCTCGTTCGCCCAGTTGAATGTCAAGTTCAGCAACCGCAAGCTGTTGCAACTGGGTATGAAAACTCCGCCGCGCTTTACCGAATATGTAGGCAAGTGCGTTGAAACCACTCGTCAATTCAGCGTACCTGAACTGATGACGGTGGATTTTAAATAACATCGTTCACCATTTTGCCCCGTTATCACTACCGTAGATAGCACCACCGAAGATAGCGGGGCAAACAAACATGATGTCGAACCCTATCCTTACGTTTTACTGCCCATCACCGGTTTTATTGTCGGTTAATAAAGAAATGCCCTCCCGATAATAATTGGCACTGCGCCGATTCATCATATAAAAACATCGTTAATATAAAAAACAAATCAGCGTAACGAACGATGTTAACCAAAAAAGTTTCAATTATTTAATTTTAAAATAGATAACACGCTGCTTATAAAGCAGTTATTAAAAAAATCCGCAAAACAGAAATAACGTTTCAATGCATTCTCTTTTTAGAAAAAAATAAAAAAATGCCCCGCAATTTGCAGGGCGTCAATCGATATTATCAGGCGGCGTTATTTCATGCATCGCCGATAGGCTGGCGTGAGCCGGGGCAAACCAGCTGCCGGCTCTTGATATGGTACATCTCCAGATTGGGCCGCAGGAAAAACGCCATTTCCCACGGGTTCTTATTGATGAACGCGTGGCGGACATCTTCAAACAGCGGCGTTGCCGGGTCGATCAGGTAAGCATCGCCTTCAATCAGGGTGTAGTTCCATTCGATGGAACGTTCAAAGGTGTAGTGCGAACGCTCATCCATGGCGAAAAAACAGTGCGGGTTACGTTTGAGCAGTTTGGATTTAAACGTTTCCGGGAAGGTAATCAGGAAAATATCGTCTTCCACCGAGGAGAGGAACGCCAGCACCGTGGTGTGCGGCTGCTCTTCCGCCATCGTCACTAATACGCCGACCTTATTGGTAAAGTCTTTGCGTTCGGTATCCGGCAGCGCGGCCATCGGGGTAAACGGCACCGGTCGTTCCGGCCGGAGATCGGTCGGGAACACATAGCCCGGCTCGCGAACATCCACCACCGGCGTAAAACCATGCAATAGCTGGCACTCGCGCGGCGCCAGAATCACCCAGTCGTCATCCACGCCGACCACCCGCCCCTTGTATGAGGCGCGGTACACCGAAATATTGGCGTCAAACTCATCGACGCCGGTGCGATTGTCGAGATGCACCGTCGCCAGATCCCCCACCGCCAGATCATGCCCTTTGGGGAAAAACACCCGCAGGCTGTTGTCGGCGCGTGGATAAACACCACAGATATGAATTACCACATTTCCTTGTTGGTAACAGGCCAGCACCCCCAGCACCTGTTTGCCAAGATACGTCGTCAGACTCATGTTGCAGCACCTTGTTTATTATTCTCGTTACCGGATACGTCAGGCTGTGTGTAAAACCGCCACTGGCGTCGGCCGGCCGGATTTCGCCCGTCCGCCGCGCCTGCCGTTTCCACCCTATGCGAGTGGAAGATTGACTGTCAAGGCGTTTGCGGCCGTTGTCTCCGCATCGATAGATATGTGAATTTAACTCACATATTCGTGATTTTTTCGTCAGAGATATTCACCCATCACACAGGTATGCTCGCCTCAGAAAAACCAATCCACACAGCGAGGTCACCAGTGAGTTATATCCTGATTCTTCTTCTCGGCCTGTTCGCCGGCAGCGTCAGCGGCATCGTCGGCACCGGCGGCTCCATCATTCTGCTGCCCGCACTGGCGTGGGCGTTCGGCCCGCAGGCGGCGGTACCGATCATGGCGATCGCCGCCACCATGAGCAACATTTCCAAAGTTATCCTGTGGCGCAATGCCATCAACCTGCGAGCGCTGGGCTGCTACTGTCTGCCCGGCATCCCGGCGTCGATAATCGGCGCCAGCCTGCTGTGGGCAATGCCGGTGCGCCTATCCAGCCTGTGCATCGGTCTGTTTTTCCTGCTGCTGATCCCACTGCGCCATCTGGCCCGGCAACGCGCCTTCAGCCTGAACGATAGCCAGTTGGCGGTGGCGGGCGGCGTGGTCGGCTTCCTCACCGGCGTGGTGTTTTCCACCGGTCCGCTGACGTTGCCGCTGTTTGCCGGTTACGGCCTGTTGAAAGGCGCATTGCTGGCGACCGAATCAGCCGCGTCGCTGGTGATATACCTGACCAAAGCCTCCACCTTCGGCGTGGTCGGCGCGCTGCCGCTGTCGGTGTTGTGGGCCGGGCTGATGGTCGGGCTGACGCAGGTTGCCGGAGTGTACATCGGCAAGCGTTTCGTACTGCGCCTGTCCGACACCCTGTTCAACCGGCTGGTGGACGGCATGATGCTGATCGCCGGTCTGTCGCTGCTGTGGGAAACGCTGCCTGCGCACTAACGCGACGACGATGGTAATAACGGCAATGACAGAAAATAATCAAGGTATTCGCGGTACTCATCGCCCAGCGGCGGCAATGCCTGAAGATCAAAGAAACGCACATCCCGCGATTCGGTTTTATCCACCACGATATCGCCCTGCCAGCTATGAGAAACATACAGGGCGGTAATCACATAGATTTGATCCTGATTAGGCAAAGTAAAAAAGTGATCGGGACCGGAGAACACCTTCAGAAAATCAAGCGCGTGCAGTTGCAGCCCGGTTTCTTCACGCACTTCCCGAATTGCCGCCTCTTCCAGCGACTCGCCCAGTTCCAGCAGACCGCCGGGCAATCCCCAGACGCCCTCCAGCCGATGCTGCAGCAACACCTGTCGGCGCGCATTAAGCATAATCACGTTAGACCCGGCCAGCAGCAGCGGGCGATGCCCGATCAACTGACGCATTTCCTGCACATAATTCATAGTTACCGCCTCCTTAATTCAGTCATTTCGCCCCACGGTAACGCTGATGCATGACAGTTATGTGAGCCAGACCTCAGCGTGGTCAGGCATCAGTGCCAGTCAGACACCGTCCGGTTTCGCCGTTTCTTCCAGCAGCCAGTGCTCAAAACGGTAATGCAGCCGGGTTTTCGCCAGCCCGGCCGGCGTCAGCAAATAGTAGGTACGCTCGGCGATGCGCAGATCCGGCAAGGGCGCCGCCAGCCGGCCTAGCGCCACATCGCGCGCCAGTAGCGGCAGCGGCCCCGGCCCGACGCCCAACCCGTCAATCAACGCGGCATACGTGACGTAGAAGTGATCAAAACGCAGCCAGTTGAGCGTGCCGGGATCGACCATCCCGCCCAGATCGAACAACTGCGGCCAGAAGCCAGGGCGGGTTTCGGTGTCGAGCAGCGTGTGGTTCGCCACCGCCGCCAGAGTGGCTATCGGCTGATGGGCCAGCAGCGACGGCGCGGCCAGCAAGGTGTAATGCTCCTGCATGAACGGCAGCGCACTAAAACGATCGCTGTTGAACACGCCAAGACGAATCACCAGATCAAAGCCACTGGTCATCGCCAGTTGCTGGGTGGTCGCGGTGTGAATCTGAATCAGCGTGCCGGGATTGGCCTGATAAAACGCCGGCAACCGCGGCGCCAGCCAGCGCATGGTGAAGGTGGCGGGCGCGCTGATGCGCAGCACCTGAGTGGCTTCGCCCCGCCCGTAACGGCGGGCAGCTTCGTCCATCACCGCCAGCACGTCGTTCATCTCCTTGGCGAACGCCTGCGCATGCAGCGTCGGCACCATGCACTGACCGGCGCGCACAAACAGCGTCTGTCCCAGCCAGCTTTCCAGAATACGAATCTGGCGGCTGATGGCGCCGTGGGTGACATTCAGTTCTTCGGCGGCGGCGGTATAACTGCCCGCCCGGCAGGCGGCCAGAAAAGCCCGCAACGCCGGCAGAGGAGGAAGTCGGTGCATGGTTCATCGTCTCCGTGGGTCGCTCACAGCACGACTGTATCACAGGGCGGCAGCGCCGCAGTTGCCCGATATAACACATATCCGATTGGCATAAGGGCCAACTGGTCTGTCCCGAAGCGGACTTGTATGATGGCAAATAAATAACAGGCTATCTATCTGGAATGCTATGACAATCAGGCGCTATCCACACCTGGCCCACTGGGGCGCATTCACCGCGGTCGTCGAAGACGGCCGGCTTATCCGCTGCGAGCCGTTTGCGGGCGATCCGGATCCGTCGCCGATGCTCGACTCCATCGTGCCGCTGGTTTATTCCGACAAGCGTATCCGCAAACCGGCGGTGCGCCGTTCCTGGCTGGAGAAACACGAAAACAGCGACCGCACGCTGCGCGGCAAGGAACCGTTCGTCGAGGTGGAGTGGGATCACGCGCTGGATCTGGTGGCGGAAGAAAACCGCCGCGTGCGCGACCGCTACGGCGCCGACGGCCTGTTCGCCGGCTCGTACGGCTGGTCGTCCGCCGGGCGTTTTCATCATGCCCGCTCGCAGGTGCGGCGTTTCTATTTCTCCGGCGGCGGCGCGGTGGACCAGACCGGCAACTACAGCTGGGGCGCGGCGCAATTCTTCCTGCCGTATGTGATCGGCACCTTCCATCCGCTGACCGGCAAAGTCACCGAGTGGCGCAGCGTGGCGGATCACTGCGAACTGTTCCTCGCTTTCGGCGGGCTGGCGCTGAAAAATGCGCAAGTGGCCTCCGGCGGCGCCGGGCATCACACGCTGAAACCGGCGCTGGAAAAACTGGTGGCGCGCGGCATCCCGGTGATCAACATCAGCCCGATGCGCGACGACTGCCCGGCGTTCGTCAACGCCGAGTGGATCCCGATTCGCCCCAATACCGACGTGGCGCTGATGCTGGCGCTGGGCTACCAGATCCAGCGGCTGGGCGCGGAGGATCACGATTTTCTCGATCGCCACTGCGTCGGTTACCCGCAGTTGCGCGACTACCTAAACGGCCGTACCGACGGCATCGCCAAGACCCCGGCCTGGGCCAGCGCCATCACCGGCATCCCGGCGGCGCGCATCGAAAAGCTGGCTCAGCAACTGATCGGCGTGCGCAGCTTTATTACCTGTTCCTATTCGGTGCAACGCGCACATCGCGGCGAGCAACCCTACTGGATGATGATCGCCCTTGCGTCGATGCTCGGCCAGGTCGGGCTGCCGGGCGGTGGTTTTTCCTTCGGCCACGGATCGATGAACAGCGTCGGCAATGAACGCATGACGTCGCCCGCCCCCGCTTCGCCGTCGGTCCCCAATCCCGGTCAGTCGATACCGGTGGCGCGCATCGCCGACATGCTGCTGCACCCCGGCGAACCGTACACCTTCTGCGGCGAAAACCGCACCTATCCCGATATCCACCTGATTCACTGGGCGGGCGGCAACCCGTTCCACCATCACCAGCAGCTCAACCGGCTGGTGGAGGGCTGGCGGCGGCCGGATACCGTCATCGTGCAGGACATCGTCTGGACCGCGGCGGCGCAGATGGCGGATATCGTGCTGCCCGCCACCACATCGCTGGAAAGAAACGATGTGGGCGGCTCTTCGCGTGACCGGTTTGTGTTCGCCATGCATCAGGCGGTCGCGCCGCAGCATCAGGCTCGTAACGACTACGATATCTTCAGTGAACTGGCCCAGCGCCTGGGTTACGGCGACGCATTCACCCACGGCGGCCGTACCGAGCGGCAGTGGCTGGAATCGATGTACCTCGCCTGCCGGGAGCGTCAGGGGGCGGCGGGCGAGCCGTGGCCCGATTTTGACCGTTTCTGGCAACAGGGATATGTCGACGTTCCGATGGACGACCAGCCGTTCGTGTTTTTCGAAGAATTCCGCCGCGACCCGGCGCGTCATCCGCTGAACACGCCCAGCGGCAGGATCGAGCTATTCAGCAGCACTATCGCCGACTATCGCTACCCGGATTTCGCTCCCCATCCGCAATGGCAACCGCCGGTGGAATGGCTGGGCGCGACGGAGACGCAGCGCTGGCCGCTGCATTTTATCTCCATCCAGCCGGCCGATCGGCTGCACAGCCAACTCGGCTGCACGCCGCAGGTGGCCGCCAACAAAACCGCCGGTCACGAAACGCTGTACATGCATTCGCAAGACGCGACCGCGCGCGGCATCCGCCACGGCGACCGGGTGGAAGTACGCAACGAGCGCGGGCGCATTTACGCCGGGGTGGACGTGACTGACGGCGTCACGCCGGGCGTGGTGGTCATGGCGACCGGCGCCTGGTTTGATCCGGGCTTCGGGCAGGCGCAATGGCACCCGGTGGAGCAATCCGGCAACGCCAACGTGCTGACCCGCGACATGGGCACCTCGCCGCTGACGCAGGGCCCCAACGCCATGAGCTGTCTGGTGGACGTGCTCGCCCTCTGACTTCTCCGCGCCTGACGGGCGAAAAAAAACGCCCCCGGCGGTCGGCCGGGGGCGTCGTTCACATCAGCAACGTAGGCTGTTATCAATGCTTATGGTGAGATTTAATGCTTATCATGAGCCTTGTCGGCGCCGTGATGAGTATGATGTTCGTGGCGGGACAGCCAGTCCAGATAGCCCATCACAAAAGCGGACAGCACGAAAGTCAGGTGGATGATCACATACCACATCAGTTTGTTGTCCGGTACGTTCTTGGCATCCATAAACACCCGCAGCAGGTGGATGGATGAAATCGCCACGATCGATGCCGCCACTTTATTTTTCAGCGAGCTGGCGTCCATTTTGCCCAGCCAGTTCAGCTTCTCCTTGTGCTCGGCGATATCCAGCGCCGACACAAAGTTTTCATAGCCGGAAAACATCACCATCACCAGCAACCCACCCACCAGCGTCATGTCCACCAGCGACAGCAAGGTCAAAATCAGGTCAGATTCGGCAATAGTAAAAATGTTCGGCAATACATGCCAGATCTCTTCAAAGAACTTGATGGCCAACGCCAGTAATCCCAGCGACAGCCCCAGATAAACCGGAGCCAACAGCCACCGTGCAGCGTACATCGTATTTTCCAGAAAACGTTCCATAGCGCCCATCAGGTACAGGTTTGAGAGAAATGCATAATAGCGAAAAACCGCATCGGGGTGTTATTCAATTGTTTATCAATATAGTGTGTTGATTTTTAAAAAAATTAACTCAGTTTCACCGAATTATGCCGTCAATAGCCCGAGTGCGACCCCGCCGCATCAGAAATCGACAAATATGATCCCGATCGCGCCGATCTTCACGCCGCTGCCACCTTCGGCCCGGAGATGACCATCCGACAAAGGAGCGGCGTTCACCGCCGCGCTAGGCTGTGTCCAGCAGGACACCCTATCAACACGACGATGACAACGGACGGCACACATGAATAAACCTCTGCAGATATGGCGTACCCCGCTACTGGCGCTGGCACTCGTGCTGCCGCTGACGGCGACGGGCGCGGTGAAACTGACGCTCGACGGCATGAACAGCACGCTGGATAACGGGCTGCTGAAAGTCCGCTTTGGCGCGGACGGCAGCGCCAAAGAAGTGTGGAAAGGCGGCACCAACCTGATTTCCCGTCTCTCCGGCGCGGCGCGCGATCCGGATAAAAACCGCAGCTTTTACCTCGACTACTACTCCGGCGGCGTCAACGAATTCGTGCCGGAACGGCTGGAGGTCATCAAACAGACGCCGGATCAGGTGCACCTGGCCTACATCGACGACCAGAACGGCAAACTGCGGCTGGAATATCACCTGATCATGACCAGCGGCGTCAGCGGCCTTTACAGCTATGTGGTGGCCGCCAACACCGGCTCAGCGCCGGTGACGGTCAGCGAGCTGCGTAACGTTTACCGTTTTGACGCCACCCGGCTGAACGCGCTGTTCAACAGCATCCAGCGCGGTACGCCGTTGCTGTACGATGAACTGGAACAGTTGCCGAAGGTGCAGGATGAAACCTGGCGACTGCCGGACGGCAGCGTCTACTCTAAATACGATTTCGCCGGTTATCAGCGTGAAAGCCGCTACTGGGGCGTGATGGGCAACGGTTACGGCGCCTGGATGGTGCCCGCCAGCGGCGAATATTACTCGGGCGACGCGCTGAAGCAGGAACTGCTGGTGCATCAGGACGCGATTATCCTGAACTATCTTACCGGCTCGCATTTCGGCACCCCGGATATGGTGGCGCAGCCGGGTTTTGCAAAACTCTACGGTCCGTGGTTGCTGTACATCAATCAGGGTAGCGATCGGGAACTGGTGGCGGACGTCAGCCGCCGGGCCGAACATGAACGCGCCAGTTGGCCTTACCGCTGGCTGGACGATGCCCGCTATCCGCGCCAGCGCACTACCGTCAGCGGTCGCCTGCGCACCGATGCGCCTCACGCCACGGTGGTGCTGAGCAGCAGCACGGAAAACTTCGACATTCAGACCACCGGTTACCTGTTCACCGCCCGTACCAATCGGGACGGCCGTTTCAGCCTGCGCAATGTGCCGCCGGGCGAATACCGTCTGTCGGCCTACGCCGATGGCGGCACGCAAATCGGCCTGCTGGCGCAGCAGACCGTGAAGGTGGAAGGCAAGAAAACCCGGCTCGGTCAAATTGACGCCGCGCGTCCCGCGCCGCTGGCGTGGGCTATCGGTCAGGCCGACCGCCGGGCCGACGAGTTCCGCTTCGGCGATCGCCCGCGCCTTTATCGCTGGCAAACCGAGGTGCCGGCCAACCTGACCTTCGAGATCGGCAAAAGCCGTGAACGCAAGGACTGGTACTACGCCCAGACCCAGCCCGGCAGTTGGCACATTCTGTTCAACACCCGCGCGCCCGAGCAGCCTTACACCCTGAATATCGCCATCGCCGCCGCCAGCAACAGCGGAATGACTACGCCGGCCAGTTCGCCGCAGCTGGCGGTGAAACTCAACGGTCAGTTGCTGACGACGCTGAAGTACGACAACGACAAGGCCATTTATAGGGGCGCGATGCAAAGCGGCCGCTACCATGAAGCGCACATACCGCTGCCCGCGGGCGCGCTGCAGCCGGGCGGCAACCGCATCACGCTGGAGCTGCTGGGCGGCATGGTAATGTACGACGCCATCACGCTGACGGAAACGCCACAATAATCGCCCAACGATAATCACGCCTCGTTCCGCGCCGGCATCAGGTCGGCGCGGAATTTCCCGTTGTTCTTTATGCCGATATACCGAATGCCGCTATTCATACCAAGAGCGGAGTGCCGAATCGGGCTGGTCGGGTTATGCGGTGGTCATCAAGGGGGAGAAATAGCCAGCGCCATTGTCGGGCGGCAGTTGGATAAAGCCGGTTACAACCCACTACAGCCAGCGAGGTGACCGGAAGTACGATTGATTTGGCTGGAGGCTAACGGCCTCAGAAACGCCAACGCTGCGTCAAAGCGCAGCGTCGTCGGCGTGTGTCATCGATAATGACGCTCCCTTATTTTCTCACCTCTCTGCTAAGCGTCCGTTCTGGGTTCCCTGGTGTCGGATAGATGGCAGTCTGCGTCAGCGACGTCAGAAACAACCAATTAGTTTGTTAACTATATCTTATGTTTATAGTAAATTATCTGTATCACTCAGATTAATTAATTTTTCTAAACGTTATAGCAATAAAAACAGTCAAGTCAACAGATTAATGGACATTTTATGATCTTTAGTGTCTATTTTTAATGGCGCCATTACAACAACCACCAATTAATTGAATAAGTTCACACTATCCTGCCCGTTTTTTCCGTCCTAAATGCCCGCTACGCGCCGTGGTTGCCGATTTTTTTCTTTTCGGCGGGATAGGTGAACGTAAGGCTTTATCGTAAGATGAACCTGTCTGAGAACTGACCTGAGAAGGGATGACCATGAAAACAACGAATGCTCAGCGCAAAACTAATATCATTAAGAATATTGAATATCTGATGCGTACCCGAGGCGAAACCAAAGCCTCTTTTTCTAACCGTACCGGGGTAACGCGTACCACTATCTACAAAATTCTTGAAGGTAGGGTAAACAAGGTTCAGCAATCCACCATCAATCGCATTTCCGATTTCTTCGGCGTGTCCTGTGAGGAAATCGAAGATTACGATCTGGAAAAGGTCGAGCGCCTGAACAATACCGTTTCTTTTGAAGGCAACAAAAACCCGGCGGCGATTCCCATCATTCCGCAGTCGCAACTGTTGTTGGCACGGCAGCACAAGATTGGTCAGTTATCGGTTCAGTATCCGTTGACCTATTTCTTCGGAGAAGAAGCCAACATGGTGGCGGTACAGATCGAGTCGCCGATTGGCGACGCCTTCTCCCCCGGCGCGCTGCTCATCATCCGACGGCCGCCTGCGCTGGTGCCGAATACGCCGATACTCTGTCACTCTCCTGCTACGGGATTTTTTGTCGACATCCCGGATTCGCCGGACATGGCGGACAGAAAACGCCCCGAGGACTCAGTCCTGCTGGGATATATCATAGAGGAAAGGATATAAATGGATGCAAACAGGAAATTCAAGCTGCTGGGGTTCAACCACAGCGGCGAATTATCAGCTAATATCATGGTGTTATCGACCGGCAAGATGATCCACATGGATCTCAAGGAACTGGTCGACAGTGAAATCTCCGATGATCTGAGCCGGCACGAACTCAACGCTCTGTACAAAAAACTCTATTCCGGCAAAGACATCACTACCGCCTACGACATCAGCGACAGAAACGAACGATCCTGGCTGGCGTACCTCATCATTACCGCCGCGCTTTGCGTCATCTATATTTTTTCCACCGTCAGCGGCGTCAAACCGATCTTCATTCCGGCGCTGAATCTGGTGGTACCGCCTGCCGTTTTCGTCTACCCGCTGACCTTTATTCTGGTGGATATCCTGAATGAATTTTATGGGCTGCGGCTGGCGCGCCGCACCATCCTCATCGCATTTTTCTTCCATCTGGCGTTTGTGCTCGGGCTGTGGGTCACCAGCCTGATCCCCGGCCTGCCGGAATGGGAATACGGCAAGACCTACAGCGGCATTGTGGAAAGCATGATGGCGGTGCTGGTGGCCTCATCGCTGGCCTACCTGATCTCCGAAAACATCAACGCCTGGGTGCTGCACAAAATCAAGATCCTGACCAAGTCCCGCTACCTGTTTATACGCGTGATCACCAGCACGGTCACCGCCTCCGCCGTCGACAGTGTGATTTTCTGCACCATCGCGTTTTATAATGTGCTGAGTTTTGACGTGATCCGCACCATGATCCTGTCGCAATTTCTGATCAAAGTGGTCTATGCGGTGTTGGGCGTCGGCCCTATTTACGGTACCCGCAGGCTGTTCAGAAAATACATTCATGCCGTACCCGTACCAGCAAGGAACTGAGCGATATGCATATTACAGAAAACGATAGCATTACCCATCTGGGGGTGCGCTCCAGCTACCCGGACAAATACGACCCGGCGCTGCTGGAAGCGCTGCCGCGCGCTCGTGGGCGCGATCTGGTCGGTCTGACCGGGCCGGACCTGCCGTTTGACGGCTACGATCTGTGGACCGCCTTCGAGCTGTCGTGGCTCAATCACAAGGGAAAGCCGCTGGTGGGCATCGCCGAATTCATCATCCCGGCCAGTTCGGAAAACCTGATCGAATCCAAATCGTTCAAGCTGTACCTTAACAGCTTCAACCAGACCCGCTTTCGCGACATCGGCGAAGTGCATGCCACCTTGATCAAGGATCTGTCCGCCGCCGCCAACGGCGACGTCAAGGTCACTCTGTATCCGGGCCTGACCGGCTATCCGGCGCAGATCGATACCCTGCCCGGCATCAACATTGACGAGCTGGATATCGAAGTGAACGATTACGGCTTCAACCCGGATTATCTGCAGCACGCGGTGCGCGACAACGCGCCTCTGGTTGCGGAAACCCTGTGCTCCAACCTGTTGAAATCCAACTGTCTGGTCACCTACCAGCCGGACTGGGGCAGCGTGGTGATCAAGTACGAAGGCCGGCAAATCGACCGGGAAGCGCTGCTGCGTTACCTGATCTCGTTCCGCCAGCACAACGAATTCCACGAACAGTGCGTCGAGCGTATCTTCAATGACCTCAAACGCTACTGCCGGCCGGAAAAACTGACCGTGTTCGCCCGCTATACCCGCCGCGGCGGCCTGGACATCAACCCGTTCCGCAGCGATTTCGAAACCGAAGCCGCTACCGGCCGCCTGGTGCGCCAATAGTCCCTTTCGCCTCCCCGTCGGGGAGGCGCTAGCGGTTTTCCGCTTCCCCTTGCAGCAGTTGCTGTTTCAGCCAGGCGATAAACGCCGAAATGCGCGCCGGCACATGCCGACGCTGCTGGTAGACCGCGTAAATGTCCGCTTCCGGCATGATGTAGTCCGGCAACAGCGCCACTAATTCACCACTGGCCAGCCAGGGGCGCACATCCCACAGCGAACGCAGGATAATGCCGTGCCCGTCCAGCGCGTAGCGCATGATCACCTCGCCGTCGTTGGCGGAAAGATTGCCGAAAGCGCGATGGGTAAACTCGCGGCCATCGCGGTAGAAACGCCATAGGCCGTAATCACTCTCATACTGACGCAACACCAGACAGTTGTGCCCGGCCAGATCCGCCACCGTCTGCGGCGTACCGTAGCGCGTCAAATACGCCGGCGCTGCGCACAGCATGCGCGGATTTTCCATCAACCGATGCGCCACCAGCCGCGAGTCCGGCGGCGCGCCGAAGCGAATATCGATATCCACGCCGGCGTCCAGCATGTTGAGCGGTTGACTGGTGAGCTGTAGCTGCACTTCCAGCTCGCCGTGCTGGCGGGCGAAAGCGGAAATCAGCGGCGCGATATGGCGACGGCCGAAACCGAACGACGCGTTGACGGTCAACCGCCCGCGCAGCGTGAGCTGGTTGCGGCGTACCTGACTTTCCAGTTCCTCGATTTCATGCAGAATCGGCAACGCGCCGTCGGCGTACAACTGCCCCTCCGGCGTCAAATCCAGCCGCCGGGTGGTACGCCTGATCAACTGAACTCCCAGCCGTTGCTCCAACTGCGTCAAGCGTTTGCTGACGGCCGGCAGCGACAGCCCGCTCTCGCGCGCCACCGCCGTCAGGCTGCCGAGCGCGGCGATGCGGCTGAAGAACAGCAAATCGTCGATTGCACTCATTCATTCTTCTCTTTTATTCAACAATGCCTTTACCGGAAGCGAAATTGTTTACATCGAACAGAGTAAATACACTCTCTGTTACCCAAGTGCAATCGATCAGAAAAACCGTTCAGGAGTTGCCATGTCTCAACCGCGTTACCGCATTGCCGTCATCCCCGGCGACGGCATCGGCAAAGAAGTGATGCCGGAAGGGGTACGGGTGATCGCCCGCGCCGCCGAACTGTTTGATATCCAGCTGGAGTGGGAATGGTTTGATTTCGCCAGCGCCGATTACTACCGCCAGCACGGCAAGATGATGCCGGATAACTGGTTCTCACTGCTGAAGGGCTTCGACGCGATTTACTTCGGCGCGGTCGGCTGGCCGGACGTCGTGCCGGATCACGTGTCGCTGTGGCAATCGCTGCTGCTGTTCCGCCGTGAATTCGACCAATACGTCAACCTGCGCCCCTGCCGCCTGATGCCGGGAGTGAAAGCGCCGCTGGCCGGGCGTCAACCCGGTGATATCGACTTCTACATCGTGCGCGAAAACACCGAAGGCGAGTATTCCAGCGTGGGCGGCGCCATGTTCGCCGGCACCGAGCGCGAAGTGGTGATTCAGGAAACGGTGATGACCCGCGTCGGCGTCGATCGCATCCTTAAGTTCGCCTACGAGCTGGCGATGAAACGCCCGAAAAAGCATCTGACCTCAGCCACCAAATCCAACGGCATCGCCATCACCATGCCGTACTGGGACAGCCGCGTCGCCGAAATGGGCACGCGCTATCCGGAGGTAAAGGTGGACAAATATCACATCGATATTCTTACCGCCAACTTCGTGCTGCACCCGGACTGGTTTGACGTGGTAGTCGCCAGCAACCTGTTCGGCGATATTCTGTCCGACCTCGGCCCGGCCTGTACCGGTACCATCGGCATCGCGCCGTCGGCCAACATCAATCCGGATCGCACCTTCCCCAGTCTGTTTGAACCGGTACACGGCTCAGCGCCGGATATCGCCGGCAAAGGCATCGCCAACCCGATCGGCCAAATCTGGTGCGGGGCGATGATGCTGGAGCACCTCGGCCATGACGACGCCGGCGCGGCGGTGCTCAGCGCCATTGAACGCGTGCTGGAACAGGGGCCGGAAAAGGCGCCGCTGACGCGGGATCTCGGCGGCAGCGGCAATACGACCGCGCTGGGTGAGGCGATAGCGCAGGCGCTGAGTCGTTAAGGCTATGATTTGTAAATACTATGATTCGTTCGGGCTATGATTCGCTAAAACGATGAGTCGTTACACACGTGAGTTGAAATAAAACCGACGAAGCAAAAAACGAGGACATGAAAAAGGCCGCTGTCATAGCGGCCTTCTTATTAATTTTGATCTGCTCAGGGCAATTAATGCATGGCACCCGGCGGGATGTCTTTGTAAGCATTGATGTAAGCGACCAGAAGTTTTTTCAGGAATTTACGCACGTTGATCACCTTGGTTAATGAATGATTTGTGAACTTTCTGGTAAAAGATTGTACGTTTTGTTGAATTCGGACGCAACACTTTTGTGATTCAAATCACAAAAAATTCAGAATAGCGTTTTGCTTTTCCAATCCAGCCGGATAACACGCCCCGTTCAACTGGCTGAATTAACATCATGTCCTTGCAACCAAAAACACCTCAATGGCCGGGGTTGGATTATTCTTTGATATATAAAATTATTTCCCGGCTAAGACAAAAGCGGCCATACTAGCGATGTCGCGTAATTCAGCGTGGCACTGGCGCGGGAGCGACCCGGCCTTTCACTGACGACGTAAAAACCTGCCCTATGGAAACCTGGAAACTCAACCTTTTCTCCGCCTGGCTGGGATGTTTTTTTACCGGCATGGCCATGAGCCAGATACTGCCGTTCCTGCCGCTCTACATCGAACATCTGGGCGTGAGCGATCACACCGCGCTCAATCTCTGGTCCGGGCTGGTATTCAGCTCCTCGTTTCTGATTTCGGCGATTGTCGCGCCGCTGTGGGGCAGCCTGGCCGACCGCAAAGGCCGTAAGTTGATGCTGCTGCGCGCCGCGCTCGGCATGTCGCTGGTCATGGGGCTGCAGGGCATGGCCACCAACGTCTGGCAACTGTTTATTCTGCGCGCGCTGATGGGGCTGACCTCCGGCTACATTCCCAACGCTATGGCGCTGATTGCCTCGCAAGTGCCGCGCAGCCGCAGCGGCTGGGCGCTCGGTACGCTGTCCACCGGGCAGGTGGCGGGGGTGCTGATCGGTCCGCTGCTCGGCGGCTTCATGGCCGATACCATCGGTCTGCGCATGGTGTTTTTCGTCACCTCCGCCATGCTGTTTATCTGCTTTCTCATTACGTTGTTCGCCATCCGTGAAAACGCCATTACCGTCAGCAAAAAAGCGCAGCTCAGCGGCCGGGCGGTGTTCGCCTCGCTGCCTTATCCGCTGCTGATTGTCAGCCTGTGCTTCACCACCATGATGATCCAGATGGCGAACGGTTCCATCAGTCCGATACTGACGCTGTTTATCCGCGACCTCTCTCCCGACATCGAAAACATCGCGTTTATCAGCGGCGTCATCGCCGCCGTGCCCGGCGTCTCTGCGCTGTTGTCCGCGCCGCGCCTCGGACGCCTCGGCGATCGCATCGGCTCTCAGAGAGTGCTGATCGTGGCGCTGTTTCTGTGTGCGCTGCTGTTCTTCCTGATGTCGGCGGTGCAAAGTTCGGTCCAGCTCGGCATCCTGCGCTTCGCGCTGGGTTTCGCCGACGGCGCGCTGATGCCGGCGGTGCAGGCGCTGCTGGTGAAATACAGTAGCCAGCAGGTGACCGGGCGTATTTTTGGTTATAACCAATCCTGCATGTATCTCGGCAACGTGGTCGGGCCGCTGCTCGGCTCCACCGTTTCCGCCACACTGGGTTACCGCTGGGTGTTCCTGGTCACCGCGCTGCTGGTGCTGATTAACGGCATCCAGTTGATGGTGAGCTTTGCCCGCATGCCGAAGAAAGGCTGACATCATCACGGAAGCCGGTATCCGGCTTCCGGTTGTCACCCCGCATCTTGGATTGTTCATCCTGCCTTCATGTTTCTGTCATCCTCGTCGCCAAAGATAGCGCCTGTGCAAACGTATGCACTCCTGACAAAAGGCGCTCACTATGTTTGGCAAAAGAACAATGTTTAGTAAAAGAACCATGTTTGGCAAAAACACGTTTAGCCAAAAACCGTTTGGCAACACCACTCTGACAGCAAAATCGCACAGCAAGAAAACCCTTTCCCGCCTGCTGCTCGCCGCCGGTCTGGCGTGCAGCATGGCGTCGCAGGCCGCCGATCTGGTGATCGCCGGGCGCGATGACGTTTACGGCAAGGCGCTCGACAGCACGCTGGCCCGTTTTCAGCAACAACATCCCGGCAAGCAGATCGAACTGCTGAAGCTGCCTTACGCCAACCTGTATGAAAAACTGGTGATTTCCCTGCGGGAAAACGCCTCGGCCTACGACTTGATGTTGATGGACGACAGCTGGAGCCCGGAATTCGCCGGTAACGGCTGGATCCAGCCGCTGCCGGACAGCCTGCAAAGCAGCGACTTCATTCCGGCGGTGCTGAACGTTTCGCGCGTGCCGGAAAACGGCGGTCCGGTCTATAGCCTGCCGGTGGTCGGCAACGTGGCGATGTTCGCCTACCGTCAGGACCTGTTCGACAAGCACCAGCTCAAGGCGCCCGCCAGTTGGGATGCGGTGCTGAGCGATGCCAAAACCCTGCAACAGCAGGAACCAGGCGTCTCCGGCGTGGTGTTCCGCGGCATGAAGGGCAACCCGATTGTTTCCGGCTTTATGCCGATGCTGTGGGCCTACGGCGGCAACGTGATCACTAACGGCAAAGCGTCGCTGGATTCTCCGCAGGCGTTGCAGGCACTCAACACCCTCAAGGCGCTGAAGGCATTCGCCCCCACCGGGGTAGAGGTGTACAACGCCGCCGACGTGCGTCAGGCGATGGAACAGGGTAAAGCGGCAATGGCGATCGAAGTGTGGCCGGCCTGGGCGTCCACGCTGGACGACGCCGCCAAATCCAAAGTGGTCGGCAACATGACGCTACAACCGGCGCCGGGGCAGAACGCCGGTCCGTCGCCGATGCTCGGCATCTGGCAGATGGCAGTCGCCAAAAACAGCCAGCACAGCGAACTGGCGCAGCAATTCCTGAGCTACCTGACCAGCGCCGAAAACCAGAAAGCGCTGGCGCTGGAACTGGGTCTGCCGCCGACGCGCCGCAGCGTGTATCAGGATGCGCAGGTAGTGCAGAAGTACCGCTGGTACCCGGCGCAACTGGCCGCGCTGGAAGCCGGCAAAGCGCGTCCGCGCATCCGCAACTGGCAGGAAGTGGAAAGCATTCTCGGCGACTACCTGCAACTGGCGCTGATGGATCAGATGCCGGCGCAGGTAGCGTTGCAGCAGGCCAATCAGAAGATCGCGCAGGTACTGAAGTAACCAGTATTACATTAGAACCTTCCCAATAGGCGTCATTGACGCAGCCAGTTTGGACACGGGAAGCGCGCAGAACCCGGAGCGTACACGCAGTACGTGAGGCGTTCGAGCACTGCCCGGGTTCAAAATGGCAAGTAAAATAGCCCTATTGGGATAGGTTCTTAACCGCTGTCGGGCGGGCCACGGCCCGCTCATTCAAGGACATCCCATGCATTTTGACTCCCGCTGGCAACGCTGGCTGCTGCTGATGCCCGCCGCCGCGCTGCTGTTGCTGCTGACGCTCTATCCCATCGGCCAGATGCTGCTTTACTCCTTCAGCAAGGTGGATTACGCCGCCGCCAGCCGCAGTTGGGTCGGGCTGGAAAACTACCGTCAGTTGTTCGCCGACTGGTTCTTCACCACCAGCCTGAAAAACACCCTGCTGTTCTCGTTCGGCAGTTCGCTGTTACAGGTGCTGCTGGGGCTGGCGCTGGCGTTGTTGCTGTATCGCCATTTTCCCGGCCGCCAGTGGGTGCTGAGCCTGCTCATCTACCCGATGATGATCTCCACGCTGGTGTGCTCGGCTATCTGGCGCGTCTGGTTTCATTACGATTTCGGCCTGCTCAACAACTGCCTGACCGCGCTGGGCCTAATGCCGCAGCCGTGGCTGTCCAGCCCGCATCTGGCGTTGTGGTCGTTGATGCTGGTGGATATCTGGCAGTGGACGCCGATGGCCTGCCTAATCATCCTTGCCGGGTTGCAGGCGATTCCCAAGGACGTGCTGGAAGCCGCGCAAAGCGACGGCGCCAACGGCTGGAAACGGCTGTGGTACGTCACGCTGCCGCTGATCCGCCAGCCGGTCATGCTGGCGCTGCTGCTGCGTTCCATCGACACCTTCAAGCTGTTCGACAAAGTGTACGCCCTGACCGGCGGCGGCCCCGGTTACGCCACCGAAACCCTGTCGCTCTATATCTATCAGCAGGGCTTCAAGTTCTTCAATCTGGGACTCGCCAGCGCCGGCGCGGTGATCATGCTGCTGTTCGCCGCGGCAATGAGTCTGGTCTACGCCTGGCAACTGATGCGCGGAGGGAAAACCGCATGAGACTCCCCTACTGGCTGATGGCGCTGCGTGCGCTGGCGCTGACCGTCGCGCTGCTGTTTTTTACCCTGCCGATCCTGTGGATGGTGGCGGCGGCGTTTAAGTCCACCGCTGAATTCTCAAGCCTGAGCAGCCCGTTCTGGCCGCAACAGTGGACACTCACTCACCTGAAAAGCCTGCTGAATAACGGCGTCGGCGAGCGGCTGTTTAATACCTTGTGGGTGGCCGCCGGCGCTACCGCGTTATCGCTGCTAACCGGGTTTCTGGCCGCCTACACGCTGGCGCGCCACCGCTTTCCGGCACGGCTCGACAGCCTGTTCCTGCTGCTGGTGCTGCTGATCAAGATGATGCCGCCGATGGTGGTGGCGATCCCGCTCTATTCGCTGCTCAAATCGCTGCACCTGCTCAACAGCCTGACCGGGCTGATGCTGGCTTATCAGGTTTACACCTTGCCGTTCTGCATCTGGATGCTGCTCAGTTTTATCCGCGACGTACCGCTGTCGCTGGAAGAGGCCGCGGCGATGGACGGCGCCGGGCTATGGCGGCGGCTGCGCTACATCGTGCTGCCGGTGTGCGCCCCCGGTCTGGTCGCCACGGCGATCTTCACCCTGATCATGGCGTGGAACGAATTTCTGTTCGCTCTGCTGTACCTGCAAACCCCACAGCAGTTCACGCTGCCGCTGTTTATCGCCAACTTCATGACCGAAAACCAGATCTACTGGGGAGAACTGATGAGCATCGGGCTGCTGTCTTCGCTGCCGGTACTGCTGGTGGCGGGCTTTGTTCAACGTTATTTGCTGCGCGGCTTTGCCGTCAGCCAGAAATAGGACTCGCAGATGAGTGAATTACGGTTACATCAGGTCGCCAAGCGTTACGGTCGCCAGCCGGTGCTGCACGGCATCGATCTGCATATCCGGCAGGGAGAACTGGTGGTGTTCGTCGGCCCGTCCGGCTGTGGTAAATCCACCCTGCTGCGTACCATCGCCGGGCTGGAACAGCAGGACAGCGGCCAGATCCTGCTGGGTGACGAGGACATTTCGCGCCAGCCGCCGGGCCAGCGGGAAATGGCGATGGTGTTTCAGTCCTACGCGCTCTACCCGCACATGACCGTGGCGGAAAACATGGGTTTCGCGCTGAAAATGGCCGGCGAACGGCGTCAGGCGATTGAAGAGAAAGTGGCGCAGGTGGCGGAGATGCTGCAACTGACGCCGTTGCTGCACCGTAAACCCGGCGCGCTCTCCGGCGGCCAGCGTCAGCGGGTGGCGATTGGCCGCGCTATCGTGCGTAAACCGCGCCTGTTTCTGTTTGACGAACCGCTGTCCAATCTGGACGCCAAACTCCGCACTCACACCCGGGTGCAACTGAAAGCGTTGCATCAGCAACTGGCCGCCACCATGATTTACGTCACCCACGACCAGGTGGAAGCGATGACGCTGGCCGACCGCATCGTGGTGCTGCATGAGGGCCGCATTGCCCAGGTGGGGACGCCGGAGGAGCTGTACCACCAGCCCGCCACTACCTTCGTCGCCGGGTTTATCGGTACGCCGGAAATGAACTTTTTCCCGTTGCCGCCAAGTCAAATGCCGTCGCACGATCAAATACCGTCGTCTGATCAAATGCTGTCGCCGTGGCTGCAACGGCTGGCGCGTGATGAACGCGCCGCCACCCTCGGCATTCGCCCGGACGCCTTTGAAGTCACCGAAGGCATCCCGACCTTTAAGGTCGATTTGGTGGAAAATCTGGGCGCGCAGTATCACCTGCACGGCCACTTCATCCACGAACCCTGTCTGACGCTGGTGGTGGAAGGCCGCCACCCGGCGCGCATCGGCCAGGAGCTGGCGTTGCAGGTTGCGCCGGAACGTTGTCACTGGTTTGACGCGGCCGGTCAGCGTTTGCCGCAGCCCCCGCTTCCCGTCGGGCAGGAGAGCCAGCATGGAGCTTGAGATTCTCGGCAGCGGCGAAGCCTATGACAGCCAACGGGTCAACGCCGCGATACGGGTCAGCGAAGACGGATTCCAGTTGCTGGTGGATTGCGGCCCGACCGTACCGCAGGCGCTGTGGCAGCGCCAAACCGCGCCGGACGACATTCACGCCATCTACATTACCCATGCTCATCCCGACCACGCGCTCGGCCTAACCACCTGGCTTAACTGGTGTGAATCCTGCGGGCGTACCGCGCCGCTGACGATTATCGCGCCGCGTCAGCAACTGCCGCAGTTGCAGCGTCTGGCGGATTTCGCCTTCTGGCCCGCCGGCCGGCCGCTGTTTACCCTGAGCTGGCAGAACGGCGAAGACCTGAGCGAACTGGGGCCGTGGCGCTGCCAGACCGCGCCGACCCGCCACTCGGTGCCCAACCGCTCCCTGTGGCTCGACGGCGAACAGGGGTCGCTGTTTTACAGCGGCGACGGTCAGTTGACGCCCGCGGGCGCCGCGTTACTGGCACGCTCGGATCTGGCGCTGGTGGAGTGTTTTTCGCCGCAGGCGGCGGACAATGCCTACCACGGCAACTGGCCGCAGGTGCAGACGCTGGCGCGTAAGCCGGGCGCGCCGTTGGGTCTGTACCACGTGCAGCAGTCGCAAAAAGCGGCGCTGCAACAGGTTATCGCCGCCTCGCCCGGCGTGTTTTTGCCGGAGCAGGGCGACCGTGCGCAATGCCGCAACGGGCGCTGGCACGTCATCAGGGGAGCAGAGCATGAATAAGAAACGCATCACCTCGATTGATGTCGCCCGCTGCGCCGGCGTTTCGCCATCGGCGGTATCACGCACCTATTCCGCCCCGGGCAAGGTCAGCCAGGCGACCCGCTCACGGGTGCTGGCGGCGGCGAATGAACTGGGCTATCGCCCCAATGCGCTGGCGCGGGCGCTGGTCAACTCTGGACGGCATGGCTCCGGCATCGTGGCGGTGGTGATGGGCGAATTCGACAACCCGTTCCAGCCCTGGCTGTTCGGCCTGCTGACGCAGGCGTTGCAACAACACGGACTGGTGCCGATGCTGGTCAGCGTCACCGAACAGTGCGACATCCGCGCCCGGCTGCAGCAGGCGCAGTCGTGGCAGGTGGAAGCGGCGATCATCTCCGCCGGCAGCCTGTCGCGGGAAGCCACCGGACGCTGTCTGGAACTGTCGCTGCCGATGGTGCTGATGGGCCGGGAGGACCAGCGTGAAACCGTCACCGCGGTACTGTCCGATAACCGGCTGGCGGGCGAGCTGGCGGCGGACCACTTGATCTCGCTGGGGTTGACCCGGCTGGCTTATATCGGCGGCCGTCAGGACGGGCAGGCGTCGCTGGAGCGGCTGGCGGGTTTTCGCCAGCGGTTGGCCCATCACGGCTTGCCGGAGCCTGTCGTGACGGATAACCCGGATTACGCCTACCACAGCGGCTATCACGCCATGTGTCGGTTGCGGCAACAGCATCCGCTGGTCGAAGGCGTGTTCTGCGCCTGCGATGCGCTGGCCTTCGGCGCCCTTGACGCCCTGCGCCTGACCGACGGCCCGGCGTGCAAGGTAGTGGGTTGCGACGATACCCCGCAGGCAGCCTGGGAAGGATACCGCCTGACCACCGTCCGCCAGCCGGTGGAGCTGTTGGTGGAGCAGGTCATGCGCCACCTGCAACGGGTGCTGAGCGGCGAAGCGCAGAAAGGAGAAACCGTCCGCATTACACCGACGCTGATCGTGCGTTAACCGTATGTAGCCAAATCACGGGTGTTACTTCCCCAGGTTATTAGGCTGAGTCAGGATAGAGAAATGATGCATAAACCGGCCGTCGCTCTGGCCCGCACGGCCAGCAGGCTGTTATCGGGCGATTGTTGTCGCCCGATCGCTGTTTTCCTTTTCCATAAGCCGTTATCCACGCGGCATCGGATCACGCGACACCGGATCACGCAACGTTGGATCACGCAACATCGGATGATGCCGTTCCATAAAATCCAGAAAGCGGCGCACCATCGGAATGCCGGCGCTGCGTTTAAGATAACTCACCGCAAACGTGCGGGTGATCGGCGTCGCCACCGGACGAATCACGATATCGTAGCCCTTCAGGCTGCTCGCCACCGAGGTGCACAGAAACACCACCCCGCCGTGATGCATCACCAGATCCATAATGATGTCGAGATTGCTGCATTCCCGAAAGCAGGTATCTTCCAGCCCGGCGCGGCTGAACGCCGTCGACACCGCCGCATGCTCGCCGGTGCCTTTCTGCGGCACGATCGGCCGCTCCTGCGCCAGTTGATGGAGCGTCAGGCTCGGTTGAGCCGCCAGCGGATGGTCGGTCGCCATCACCGCCACCAGATTGTCATCCAGAAAAATGGTATGGCTGAACAACGGGTCCTGCAGATAGTCGTCAAACGGCGTAGAGAGCGACACGTGGATCTCGGCGTTTCTCACCTTTTCCAGCAGGTCGCTGCTGACGCCGTCGATAAAAGACAGCTCGATATTCGGGTGCTGTTTCTGAAACAGCGTGAAGACATCGTAATATTTCAGCCGGTTGAAAATCGGAATCACCCCCACCATTAGGGCACCGTCCTGACTATCTTCGTACGACTGCACAAATTGTTCGACGTCATAATATTCCCGGATCAGCGGTTTGATTTTGTCATCAAACGCTTCGCCGAATGGCGTCAGCGCGAATTGCCGGGTGGTGCGATTAATCAGTTTCCTTTCCAGTTCCTGTTCCAGCCGGGATATTTCCTGGGAAAGAAACGCCTGTGAGATATTGAGTGATTTGGCTGCGCGGGTAAAACTCCCTTTGCGCACCAGCTCATGGTAATAAAGTGCTCGCTTTATACTTATCATGATTATATTTATTTATAACCTTAACGAATATTAATTATATTAAATTACGAAAATACTAATGTGAGATTAAGCACATTTGCATTAATCCCAGACGTGATAGCCTGCATCCTGATTTTTTCCTTCCTGTATTGATAAGACAAGCATCAGTTACATAATAATCCTAAGGAATATTCCATGCGTACCCTCCCGCTAAAAATGATATTGTTGTCCGCTGTTACCATTACCGGAGCCGCGCAGGTGACAAGCGCCATGGCCGCAGACAACATTCATGAATTAACCCTGACGCCCCGTCAGCCAGTGGTTAAACTGATTTCCGACGTGGTTTACTCCCAGGTGCCGATGCGCGGTTATGCCAATGTGGCCTTGAAAATGGACATCCTGCAGCCGGAAGCGAAATCACCACAGCCCGCCGTACTGTTCATCACCGGTGGCGGCTTCATCAACGCCAATAAAGACAGCTACATCCAGCAGCGGCTGAAGCTGGCGGAAGCCGGCTACGTGGTCGCCAGTATGGAGTACCGCGTGGCGCCGACCGTGCTGTTCCCGGCGCCGCTGGAAGACGTCAAATCCGCCATTCGCTATCTGCGCGCCAACGCGAATAAATTCGGCATCGATGCCTCGCACGTGGCGGTATTCGGCGCTTCCGCCGGCGGCTATCTGGCGGCGTTTGCCGGCACCACCAACGGCAACAAGCAGTTTGACCGCGGCGAACACCTCGACCAGAGCAGCCAGGTACAGGCGGTGATCGATTTCTACGGCCTGTCGGACCTGACCCGCGTCGGCGAAGGTTTCCCGGACGAGGTGGTGCAGAAACACGCCTCGCCGTCCTCCACCGAAGCTATCTGGGTCAACGGCACCTCGGTGTTCAATGAGGGCGGTCCGATTACCCGCTTCCCGGAGAAAACCGCCGCCGCCAACCCCATCACCTACATCGGCCAGCATACCCCGCCGTTTTTGATCATGCACGGCAGCGCCGATACGCTGGTTTCACCGCGTCAGACCGAAATCCTGCACCGGGCGCTGATAGCCCACGGCATCGACAGCACCTACTACGTGGTGAAAGGCGCCGAGCATGGCGGCGTTTACTGGCTGCAGCCAGAGATCATGCAGAAAGTGATCCAGTTCCTGGATAGTCATTTGAAACCATAATGGCTGATGGTCATGGCTGCTAACAGACAGCCGAGCACAGTTTTTAACGCTGGAAAAAACCTTCGTATTGTATTTAAAGAATTTGCCAGCCATCTGAAACGCCTCGCTGGAGGCGTTTTTATTTTTTGCACTTTTATGTTTCGGCAAAAATAATTTGCCGAAAATGTTAATTCTTGCGCCAAATCATTTTTATTTATTCCCACCAAAATAGACTTTCCTTGCGCAAGTCAAAAAAGACATTTCAATAACAACGTGAAACAATAAAATAACAGCAAGAATAAAAAATAAGACAATAATAACATCACCACGCCAGTTATCGTATTTTGCAATTATTTTTATCCGGATATACAAAAAATTAAATGTGAAGCGTGCCACATATCCCGCCAGGTACGCATGTTCCAATTATTCGCACCAACATGTTTTATTTCCCGACACATGGGCTTTGTCGTTATTTATCGCGCTCACTGAATACAGATGAGTAAGAAAATAAAAAATTGATTTATTGCTGAGCAGATATCGGTTGCGCCAGACCAGATGTCTACCTCTGAAAGGTTATTTTATGGAAAATTACACCCGACGCCGTTTTATTGCCATCATGGGCAGCGCGCTGGCTGTTTCCGGCAGCGGTTTGCCGGCGGTCGCGCAGGAAACGGTAACGCCCACCGGCCCGCGTCCCGTCAAATACGGCATACTGCATAACGAGCTACGCTGTATCGGCTGCAAAGCCTGCATGACCGCCTGCCGTAAAACCAATCAGGTGCCGGAGGGCGTCACCCGGCTGGACATTCTGCAAACCGTCGATATCCCCGCCACCGACAGCAGTAAACCGATCAAACAGTTCTTCCGCCAGTCCTGCCAGCACTGCGATAACCCGCCCTGCGTATCGGTCTGCCCGACCGGCGCGTCGTTCAAGGACGCGCTGACCGGCATTGTCGATGTCAACGACAAGCGTTGCGTCGGCTGCCGCTACTGTATCGCCGCCTGCCCGTACCACGTGCGTTTCATCAATCCACAGACCCACACCGCGGATAAGTGCAACTTCTGCCGGGAAACCAATCTGGCGGCAGGCAAAAGACCGGCCTGCGTCGAGATCTGCCCGACCAAAGCGCTGGTGTTCGGCGATCTCAACGATCCGGATAGCGAGATCTCGAAAATGATCAAAAACAATCCGATCTACCGCAGCAAAGTCTATCTGGGCACCGGCCCCAACCTCTACCGCATCCCCGGTAAATACGGAGAGAGCGACCATGCATGACGCTTTTCACTTTCACTCGCTGGTGTGGGACTGGCCGATTGCGGTGTACCTGCTGCTGGTGGGGATCTCATCCGGAATGATGACGCTCACCCTGCTGTTTCGCCGCTATGTGCCGCAGGAATACCATCACGCCAATCCGCTGGTCGTCGCCACCGCTATCGTGGCGCCGCTGTCGGTCATGCTGGGATTGCTGATTCTGATTTTCCATCTGGCCCGGCCGCTGACCTTCTGGTATCTGCTGCTGTTCTACAACCCGACTTCCATCATGTCGCTGGGTGTCATGCTGTTTCAGGTGTATTTGCTGGTGATGCTGCTGTGGCTGTTCGCGCTGTATCGCCAGCCATTGCTGGGCGGGTGCGAAAACCGCCTGTCCGCTGGCCTGCATCAGAAGTTCGCCAGCCTGCTGAACGTCCTCGTGCGCCGTATCCGCCTGCTGGAAAATCTGCTGCTGGCGCTGGCGCTGCTGCTGGGCTGTTATACCGGCTTTCTGCTCTCGGCGCTGAAGTCGTTCCCACTGCTGAACAACCCGCTGCTGCCGGTGCTGTTTCTGGTATCCGGCGTGACCTCCGGCATCGCCGTGATGCTGTTGGTGGCGTCATCGTCGCGTTGGCGCGACGCCTGCCCGCAAACGCTGCACTTTTTGCACCAGTTGGAAAAACCGGTGGCGATCATCGAACTGTGTTTGCTGTTCGCCTTTTTCATCGGCCTGCTGCTGGGCGGCGGACAGAAAACCGTAGCGGCGCAGGCGGCGTTGAGCGGCTTCTGGGGCGCGGTGTTCTGGCTGGGGATTCTGGGAGCCGGCATTCTCGCTCCGATGGCGGCCGGCGCCGTGCCGGCATGGCGTCACGCCGGCGGCCGACTGACGCTGACCACGGCCACACTAAGCCTGCTCGGCGTATTTTTACTGCGACTGTTCGTGCTGTACGCCGGACAGATGACGGTAGCCTGATCATGGCCGGCTCACGCGCGCTGTTCTGGCTGGCGTCGGTGGCGTTCTTCATGCAATCGCTGGATACCACCATGCTGTATATCGCCATTCCGGCGATAGCGCGCACGCTGCACCAACCGGTACTGCGCATGGAGCCGGTCGTGATGGCTTACCTCATCGCCGTGGTGGCGTTCACCCCGCTCAACAGCTGGCTGAGCCAGCGGCTGGGAGAACGGCGCACCTGCCAGCTGGCGCTGCTGACGTTCATCGCCGGCGCGCTGTTGTGCAGCCAGGCCACATCGGCCGCCGCACTGGCGCTCTGCCGCTGCCTGCAAGGCGCCGGCGGGGCGTTGCTGCTGCCGGTGCTCCGCACTCAGGCGCTACGCGCCACTACGCCCGAGCAAAAACTGCCTTTTCTTAACCGCATGACGCTGCTCGGCCTGCTTGGCACCCTGACCGGTCCGCTGGCGGGCAGCCTGCTGACTGATGCCTTCGGTTGGCGCGCTATTTTCCTCGCGCCGATCCCGCTGTCGCTGTTGTGCCTGTGGCTGACCGGATACGCCATTCCGGATGGCGTCACGCCGTCGTCGCGCCGTATTCCGCTACGTAGCCTGCTGCTGCTGACCGCCGCGCTGTCGCTGTTCACATTACTGCTGGTCGCCGCCCCCAAAAATCTGCTGCCGCTGCCGGCGTTGACGCTGATTGCGCTGGCGGGCTGCGGCTGCGGCTGGCTGTATCTGCGCGGCGATCGCCATGCGCGCGAAGCGCTGCTGCCCGCCTCGCTGTTCGGCATTCGCACCTTCTATGTCGGCGTGTGGGGCGGCGTGCTGACCCGGCTGCTGCTGGCGTCGATACCGGTGCTGATTTCGCTGGTGACCCAGACCACGCTGGGTCTGACGCCGGCGACCGCCGGGATCATCATGCTGCTGTTTTCCGCCGGCGCCCTGCTCGCCAAGCTGCTGTTTGAACCGCTGGTGCGCCGTGCTGGTTATCGCCAGTTGCTGATCGCCGCCACGCTGCTGGCGGCGATCGCGGTGCTGGCGCTCGGCGCCGCCATCCAGCAGCGGTCGCTGCCGTGCATCGGCGCGCTGTCCGGCCTGCTCGGCGTACTGACGGCGCTGCTGCACTCGGCGGAAAGCACGCTCGCCTGCTGCCATCTGGAAAACGACGCCTGCAACAGCGGCAACAACATCCTGCTGCTGAGCCAACTGCTGGCGGTGATGCTGAGCATGGCGCTGACCTTTCCGGCGCTGCGGGCGCTATCGCGCCTGTCGCCGTGGCTGCACATCAGCCCGTTCAGCCTGCTGTTCGCGCTGCTTGGGGTCGGGCTGGCGCTGAGCTGCCTGCTGTTTCGCCATCTCGGCCATGAGGACGGAAACGTATTGCTGTCGCCCTCTTCCTGAGCGGGCGGCCCGGTTTTTTCATTAATCAACATGTCGTTAATCAACAGAGTGAAATCACGTATGAAGAGAAGTTCAATCACATTACTCATCAGCCTGCTTTGCGCCGCCAGTACCACCGCCGTGGCGGAAAGCGGTCAATTTAAAGCCGGCTCTTACTCCTCAACCAAGCAGGGCATCGGCGGCGACGTGACCGTCACCCTGGACGTGGACGCGAGCGGTACGGTCAACAAAGCCAGCATCGACGCCCCGTCGGAAACGCCGGAAGTGGGCGGCGAGGCGGCCAAAGAGCTGGCGAAAACCATGACCGAGAAAAAGACCATCAATGTCGATGGCGTTTCCGGCGCCACCATGACCAGCGGCGCCGTGCACGACGCCGCGCAGGAGGCGTACGAAAAAGCCCGCCAGCACTGATTCATGACGGCCGGGCGCTGCCCGGTTTGCCATGTGTTATTTCGTGAGAACGATATTTGTGAAAGCAATATTTGTGAGAACAATAAAAGGAAAACAAGATGGCTCAATACCGAAGAACAATCCTTGCCGCCCTGTGCCTGTCGATGCTGGGGATGGCCTCCGCCAATGCGGAGCAGGCAGCGCCGCAACCCGCCGCCAACGCGGAACCGGCCAAACCGGCGGCGATCCCCAAAAGCGCTGACGTGGTGATCATCGGCGCGGGAGCGGCCGGCACCGCCGCCACCATGGCGGCGGCAGAGAAAGGCGCCAGCGTAGTGTTGCTGGAAAAACAGGGCGTGGTCGGCGGCACCGGCAACTTTGCCGAGGGCATTTTCGCCGCCAACAGCGCCATGCAGAAACGTCAGGGCATCGTGGTGACGCCGGACATGGCGTTCAAAACCATCATGGAATACAGCCACTGGATGGCGAACCCGTTTGTGGTGCGCGCCTTCGTCAACCGCTCCGCCGACACCATCGAGTGGGTCAAATCCAAAGGCATCAAGTTTGAATACATCGGCCCCGGCGGGCCGGGCGGGATGTTGACCTGGCACGTGATCGACGGCCCCGGCCACGGTCGCCACCTGATCAAAACCTTCCATGAACAGTTCAAAACCATGCCGGTCACCACGCTGGTGAAAACCGCCGGTAAAGATCTGGTGATGAAGGACGGCAAAGTCGCCGGGGTGATCGCCGAAGGCAGCGACGGCAAACCATTCCAGATCGACGCCAAAGCGGTAATCATCGCCACCGGCGGCTACGCCAACAACAAAGAGATGCTGCAGAAATACGTGGCGGTGCCGGACACCATCATGGTGGGCAACATCGGCAAAGACGGCGACGGCATCAAAATGGCGTGGAAAGCCGGGGCCAAAGAAGAAGGGATGGGCGTAGTACAGTCCTACCGTCCTGGCCTGCCGGACTATGCGCCCAACTCCCAATTGCTGGCCGCCGCCCGTCAGCCTTATCTGTGGGTGGATAAACACGGCCGCCGTTTCACCGACGAATCCATCGTCATTATCTGGCCGCACGCCGGCAACGCGCTGGCCAAAGCCGGCGGGGTGATGTATTCGGTGTTTGATGAAGACGCCCGCAAGCACTTCGTCAACGACGGCATCGACGTGCCGATCGGCGAATGGGTGATCGCCAACACCAAACTGGTGAAATTCGATGACGAGTTCACCAAAGAGAGCCAGAAAAACCGGGGCTTTGTGTTCAAGGCCGCAACGCTGGACGAGCTGGCGAAACAGATGGGCGTCGACGCCAGCGTGTTGAAACATACCGTTGACGAAAACAACCGCTTCGCCGCACAGAAACGGGACGAGGTGTTCAACAAGAACATGGATTACCTGCGCCCGATGAAGACCGGTCCGTTCTACGCGGTGAAAATGCTGCCGGCCGCGCTCGGCACGCTGGGCGGCGTGAAGATCAACGAGAAGATGGAAGCGATATCGCCGGCAGGCAATGCGGTGCCGGGACTGTACGTCACCGGTAACGATGCGGCGGGTATGTACGGCGACACCTACGACCTGCTGCTGGGCGGCGGCACCTTTGGCTTTGCGCTCAACTCAGGTCGCATGGCGGCAGAAAACGCTCTCGATTACCTCCACTTCACCAAAAAGTAATGCCTTTCGTCCCCCACGGCGTGGGGGACTTTCACACTTTCCGAAAGGTGAGATTGAAGCGAACCTCATCCGACATTCCCGTCGGCAACGGGCCGTTCCTGAGCGGTAAAATGGCATGGTAATGCAGCCGCGAAGGACCGCCCCACACCACCACATCGCCATGCATCAGCGCCAGCCGCTGACACGGATCGCCGCGTTTTTCCCCGCCAAACAGAAACACCGCGCTTAACCCCAGCGAGACGGAGACGATCGGCTGGCGCAGGTCCTGTTCGTCCCTGTCCTGATGCAGCGACAGTTTAGCGCCCACCGTGTACCGGTTGATCAGGCAGGCATCCGGCGCAAAATCGTGATACCCGGCGGCGCTGGCCGCCGCCTGCGACAGTTGCCAAAAACAGGCCGGCATAGCGGGCCACGGCCGGCCGGTCAGCGGATCCTGAGCGCTGTAGCGATACCCCCGCTCGTCGCTCACCCAGCCCAGCGGCCCGCAGTTACTCATCGCCACCGACATGGTATGCCCGCCCGGCGTCACCATGTGACGAAACGGCGACTGCTTCGTCACCTGTTCCAGCGCGGCCAGCAATGCTCCGGCCTGTTGCCAGGCGAAGCCGCGCAGCAGCATCGCGCCGGGCGCCAGCGTTTCATTCCGGCGCTCCGGCGGCTCATCGGCAAACAGTTCGAAATTCATGCAGACCTCTGTCTAAATAACCAGTATTATTTAGTGTACGCGGTCCATGAACAAGTTGCCCGCCTTGTTTTAGGCGACACGATAATTTCCCGGAATAGAACAAAACATATTGCTGAAAAACCTTTTTATTTACAGGCAATAGGTTTTTACGGCGTCAAAAACTGTGCTGAGGTGAGCGACTTCGCCGGGTGAGCCGCATGGACGCGGCGAAAGCTCGTGCCGTGTTGGGAACACGTCACGGGCGGTCCGAACAGCGAAGTCGAGCGCCGAAGGTACCGCGCAGCGGCACAGTTTAGCCATCAGCCAGTGGTCAAGGAGAGGTGGCGTTGAACCTCTCCTTGTCGGGCGTGCGATAATGTTGCAAAGGAACAGCGGACGTTATCACGCACGAAACTTTCCACTGTTCTGGCACAAATTCGTCTGTGACAAAACAACACGGCTGTTTGTCAACAGCCTCAAAAATAAGGATGCCACCGGATGACGCCATCGCCGCTCCCGTTCGACGAACCCCAGGCTCTCGCCCATCTTGCCGCCATTGACGCGCACTGGGCGCGGCTGATCGACGGCGTCGGGCATATTCGTTTTGAAAGCCGCCCGGCGCGGGAACCTTACGACGCGCTGATTCGGGCGGTCGCCAGCCAGCAACTCAGCAACCGCGCCGCCGCGGCCATCATCGGTAAATTGCAGTTGCGCTTCGAGGTCGGTGAAGGCGGCTTTCCCTCCGCCGGGCAACTGACGGCATGCGAACCGGAGGTCTTGCGCCAGTGCGGCTTTTCCGCCCGCAAAATCGACACGGTCAAAGGGATTGCCCAAGGGGTACTGAGCGGGCTGGTGCCAGGGCGGGCGGAGGCGGAACATCTGGATGACGAAACCTTGATCGAGCGGCTTTGCACGCTGAAAGGCATCGGCCGCTGGACGGTGGAAATGCTGCTGATCTCCACGCTGGAGCGGATGGACATCATGCCGGTGGACGATCTCGGCATCAAACAGGGGTTTCGTTATCTGTACCGCCTGTCGCAGGACCCGACGCGCAAAGCGATGCTGGAGATGAGCGAACCCTGCCGCCCTTACCGCACGCTGGCCGCCTGGTATCTGTGGCGTATTCCCCATATGCCGGATTACGCCGAATACCGGGCGTCGCTGCGTCAGTAACGCAAACGGCCAATGCCAGGAGAGAGACGACGCCGCCTCTCTCCTTTGCCGTGCGGCTAGCGCCCTTGTACCGCGGTCGCCAACAGCCGCTCGCGCAGCAGATCGTACAGCCAGTTGTAGGCCATGGTATACGGCAGGAAGAACAGGAAGAAACCAATCTCCACCATCAGCGCCTGCCACAGGGTGATATCCAGCATCCACGCCGCCAGCGGCAAGCCAATAAGGATAAAGCCGCCTTCGAAACCCAGCGCGTGCCCCATACGCACCCACAGGCCGCGTCTGATTCGGCTGACCGGCCATAGGCGATCAAACAGGCTGTTGTACGCCACGTTCCAGACCATCGCCACGCTGGACAGCATTATCGACAGCGCGCCAACCTGCAGGATCGAGCGCCCGAGTACCCAGGCGCCGATCGGGGCGCAAATCAGTAACGCCATCACCTCGAAACCGACGGCATGCGCCATCCGCTCACGGAGTGTTTTGTGTTCATGGCGCGCGCTGCGCTGGACTTGCTGTTGCATGTTTTTCTCCTTCGGCCTGCATGACTGCGATTGCGGGTTGCCATTCTCATCGAAATAACCAATAGTGTTAAATTAGTTTCCATCTAAAAAAGCGATAGAGTCGGCGATGCGTTATTCTCCTGAATCCCTGCTGGCGTTTATGGCCACCGTGAATACCGGTTCTTTTTCCGCGGCGGCCCGTCATCTGCAAAAAAGCCAGTCCACCGTCAGTACCGCGGTGGCGAATCTGGAGGCGGATCTGGGCCTGACGCTGTTCGACAGGCGCGGTCATCAGCCGGTGCTGACCGATGAAGGGCGCAAGGTACTCAGCCACGTCAAAGCGATTTTGTCCGCCAGCGAAGCGCTGGACGAACTGGCGATCCGGCTGGCGGACAAGGTGGAGCCGCGGCTGACCTTTGTGCTGTCGGACACCTGGCAGTGCCGCCACTACTACCCGGTATTGCAGCGTTTCGCCGAGCGTTTTCCTGATGTGGAGTTCGAGTGCCTGATTGCGGAAGACGAGGACGTCGTGGACCTGCTGCAGTCGCAGCGCGCCCATGTCGGCGTGTTGCAGGCGCAGGCGCATTACCCCATCGACATTGCGGTATCCCGGCTACAGGTGACAACCGAAATGGCGATCTACGCGGCCCACAGCCACCCGTTGGCGCAGCACGCGCCGGTGACGCAGGAACAGCTCGCCACGGCGCGTCAGTTGTGCCTTCACACCTACAGCCAGCGGGAGCGGCCGCAGTCCGAAGGCGCTACCTGGTCGACGCCGTCGTACCTGATGCTGCTGGAAATGGCGGAACAGGGGTTTGGCTGGAGTATCCTGCCGCGCTGGCTGGTGAACGAGTACGCGCGCAACCGGCTGGTGGAACTGGCGCTGCCCGGCTGGCCGCGGAAAATTGAGGTGGACATCGCCTGGTCGCGCCCTTTTCCACCCGGCCCGGCCGGCCTGTGGCTGATCGATACCCTGCTGGAACAGCGTGAATGAATATCTGCTCGTAAGGCCTGATGCCCTATTCAATTGGGTAATCAATAAACCTTATTTATTTAATGGATATTGCGTTATCGCACGCCGCACTTAATTAATTTAAATAAATGACTTAATATGGCGCGCCCAGCGGTCATTTTTGCCGGCAACCTCGTCACGTTTCGGTCTGAGATATATTTTCAACGAAAACATGACAGAGATAAAAATAATGTGACTTGTTGGCGTGGTACTCCCTGTCATAAAGCCATAGTATGTGAGGCGGTATCCCTCAAGGGGCGCGGTACTGGCGCAAGTTAAGGAATATCACCCGACGTTTATTGCTTTTGTCGTCGTGCCCGAGGCGATTGACACAACAATAAGACCGGCACAAAAGCCCTAGACGGAAAATAAGACCCGATGAATCACTCAATTATGCGGCTGCAAGTGAGAAGAATATGTCGAATAAACCGTTCTATTACCAAGATCCGTTTCCATTAGCGAAGGATAAAACCGAATATCGCTTAATCAGCAGCGATTTTGTTTCCGTTAGCCAGTTTGAAGGCCAGGATATTCTCAAAGTCGACCCGCAGGGGCTGACGCTGTTGGCCCAGCAGGCATTCCACGATGCCTCTTTCCTGCTGCGCCCTTCCCACCAGCAACAGGTCGCCGATATCCTGCTCGACCCGGAAGCCAGCGAAAACGACCGTTATGTCGCCCTGCAATTCCTGCGTAACTCCGAAATCGCCGCCAAAGGCATCCTGCCTACCTGTCAGGACACCGGCACCGCCATTATCGTCGGCAAGAAAGGCCAGCGCGTATGGACCGGCGGCAACGACGCCGAAGCGCTGTCGCGCGGGGTGTACAACACCTTTATCGAAGACAACCTGCGTTACTCCCAGAACGCGGCGCTGGACATGTACCAAGAGGTCAACACCGGCACCAACCTGCCGGCGCAGATCGACCTCTACAGCACCGAAGGCGATGAGTACAAATTCCTGTTCGTCACCAAAGGCGGCGGTTCCGCCAACAAGACCTATCTGTATCAGGAAACCAAAGCGCTGCTCTCGCCGGGCAAGCTGACAAACTACCTGGTGGAAAAAATGCGTACGCTGGGTACCGCGGCCTGCCCGCCGTACCACATTGCCTTCGTCATCGGCGGCACGTCGGCGGAAACCAACCTGAAAACCGTCAAACTGGCCTCCACCCGCTACTATGACGAACTGCCGACCGAAGGCAACGAGCACGGTCAGGCGTTCCGCGATGTGGCGCTGGAACAGGAACTGCTGGAAGAAGCCCGTAATCTGGGGCTCGGCGCCCAGTTCGGCGGCAAATACTTCGCCCACGATGTGCGCGTGATTCGCCTGCCGCGTCATGGCGCCTCCTGCCCGGTCGGCATGGGCGTGTCCTGCTCGGCGGACCGCAACATCAAAGCCAAGATCAACCGTCAGGGTATCTGGCTGGAGCAGTTGGAAACCAACCCCGGCAAATACATTCCGGACCACCTGCGTCAGGCCGGCGAAGGCGAAGTGGTGCGCATCGACCTGAATCGTCCGATGGCCGACATTCTCAAGACGCTGTCGCAGTACCCGGTGTCCACCCGCCTGTCGCTCAACGGCACCATCATCGTGGCGCGCGACATTGCGCACGCCAAGCTGAAAGAGCTGCTGGACAACGGCGGCGAACTGCCGCAATACGTGAAAGATCACCCGATCTATTACGCCGGGCCAGCCAAAACGCCGGAAGGCTATGCCTCCGGTTCGCTCGGCCCCACCACCGCCGGCCGCATGGACTCCTACGTTGATCTGCTGCAATCCCACGGCGGCAGCATGATCATGCTGGCCAAGGGCAACCGCAGCCAGCAGGTGACCGACGCCTGTAATAAACACGGCGGTTTCTACCTCGGCAGCATCGGCGGCCCGGCGGCGATTCTGGCGCAAAACAGCATCAAGAGCCTGGAGTGCGTGGAATACCCGGAACTGGGTATGGAAGCTATCTGGAAAATCGAAGTGGAAGACTTCCCGGCCTTCATTCTGGTGGATGACAAAGGCAACGACTTCTTCCAGGTGATCCAGTCGCAGAAATGCACCCGCTGCGGTTGATTATCCGTTAGCTTGTCCTTCAAACCCCGGCGCATGCCGGGGTTTGTTATTTTATTCCCAACCGTTTTGCCATTCGGTGCAGGTTGCCGCTATCCACCGCCAGTTCGCGGGCGCAGGACGACCAGTTGCCCTGATGTCGCGCCAGCGTGTCGCTAATCACCTGCCGCTGATAATGCTCCGTCGCGTCCCGCAGGCTGATGCCGCGCCACGGCGGCACGGTATCGACGGCGGCCGGGCGAGGCCCGTCAGGCAAAACGCCGTCCAGATTCAAATGTTCCGGGCGCAATGTCAGATCGCCGGTCGCCCCACCGGCCCGCGCCACAATGGTCGCCCGGTAGATCACATGTTCCAGCTCGCGCACATTCCCCGGCCACGGATAACACGTCAGCAAATGGGTCGCTTCCGGCGACAACGCCAGACGCTGCAACCCCAGCCGGGCCCGGCTGCGCTCGCAGAAAAACCCGGCCAGCAAGGCAATATCCTGACCGCGCGCCCGCAGCGGCGGCACCGACAGCGGAAACACGCTCAGGCGATGGAATAGATCGGCGCGAAAAGCGCCTTCCTGCACCGACTGTTTTAAATCCCGGTTGGTGGCCGCCAGCACGCGCACATCCACTTTCAGGCTACTGTCGTCGCCTACGCGCTGCAAATCGCCGTACTGCAATACCCGCAGCAGCTTGGCCTGTAACGTCAGCGACAACTCGCCAATTTCATCCAGAAACAGCGTACCGTTGTCCGCCAGTTCGAACTTACCGGTACGATGATGGATCGCGCCGGTAAACGCCCCTTTCACGTGACCAAACAGCTCGCTTTCCGCCACCGACTCCGGCAGCGCGGCACAGTTCAGATACACCAGCGGACGGTCCGCACGCCGCGACCCCTGATGGATGGCCCGCGCCACCAGCTCCTTGCCGACCCCGGTTTCCCCCATGATCAGCACGTTAAGATCGCTGTCGGCCACGATAGCCACTTCTTTTTTCAACTGCTGCATGGGCGCAGACAATCCCACCATCTCGTCAGCATTCGCCTCCGTCATGGGAGCGGCGTCTGGCAGCGGCGCCAGCGTTTGCCGTTCCAGTTGCTCCATCAGCAACGCATTGCTCAAGGCAACGGCCGCCATCGCGCCAATCAGCCGCAGTTCTTCATCGCTGAAATGATCGAACTGGTGGGGATCCATACCATCAATGGTCAGCACGCCGATCAACGTGTGGTGAGCAAACAGCGGCAGACCAACGCAGGCATGGACCTTCAACGCTTCCTGGCCGGGAATCAGGCCATCGTAAGGATCCGGAAGCTGGCTGTCCGCCGGGAAACGCACCACGTCGCCCGCCCGGGCTATCGCCTCCAGCCGGGGATGCTCGGATAACCGGAAACGTCGCCCCAGCACGTCCGGCGCCAGTCCATCGGTCGCCAGCGGACGCAACAGCTGGCTTTCATAACGCAGCAACGCTGCCGCATCGCAGCATAACAGCTGGCGCAAGCCGTTGAGCAGGCGCTGAAAACGGTCCCGGGTTGAAAGCCCTTGTTGCAGTTCAATGGCAATGTGCGCAAAGGAATCTATCGATAGCGGCATGGTGTGTCTTTTTCACAAATAAGTGTCAAAAAGACATTACTCAGTCATTGTCATAATGACAATGTTTATTTTTAAAGTACTTAAAAATCAAATAAATAAAATCTGGCACGGCTCGTGCAATCACATCGTATCCACCTTAAATACGCTAATGGAGTGTTACGATGTCTATTCATGTTAAGAATAATATTCACTGGGTCGGGCAACGGGATTGGGAAGTGCGCGACTTCCACGGAACCGAATACAAAACGCTGAAAGGCAGCAGCTATAACAGCTACCTGATCCGGGAAGAAAAAACGGTGCTGATCGACACCGTTGACCACAAGTTCAGCCGTGATTTCGTCCAGAACCTGATGGCGGAGATCGATCTGGCGCAGATCGACTACATCGTCATCAACCATGCCGAAGAAGATCACGCCGGGGCGCTGAGCGAACTGATGTCCCACATCCCCGATACGCCGATCTACTGCACCCATAACGCCATCGACTCCATTACCGGCCATCACCATCACCCGGAATGGCATTTCCACACCGTCAAAACCGGCGATTCGCTGGATATCGGCAATGGCAAGCAGCTGGTATTCATCGAAACCCCGATGCTGCACTGGCCGGACAGCATGATGACCTACCTGAGCGGCGACGCAGTCCTGTTCAGCAATGACGCTTTCGGCCAGCATTACTGCGATGAGCATCTGTTCAACGATGAGGTCGATCAGGGTGAACTGTTTGAACAATGCCAGCGTTATTTCGCCAATATCCTGACGCCGTTCAGCCGTCTGGTCACCGCCAAGATCAACGAAGTGCTGGGGTTTAACCTGCCGCTGTCGATGATCGCCACCTCCCACGGTGTGGTGTGGCGCGACGACCCGGCGCAGATTATTCATCACTATTTGCGGTGGGCCGACAGCTATCAGGAAGATCGCATCACGCTGTTCTACGACACCATGTCCAACAACACCCGCATGATGGCTGACGCCATCGCGCAAGGCATCCACGATGTCGATCCGGGTGTCGCCGTAAAAATCTACAATGTGGCCCGCCACGATAAAAACGAAATTCTGACGCAGGTCTTCCGCTCCAAAGGCGTGCTGGTCGGTTCTTCCACCATGAATAACGTAATGATGCCAAAAGTAGCCGCCATGCTGGAGGAAATCACCGGTCTGCGTTTCCAGAATAAGAAAGCCTCCGCCTTTGGCAGTTACGGCTGGAACGGCGGCGCGGTTGACCGTATCCAGACCCGGCTGATGGATGCCGGCTTTGAGACCACGCTGTCGCTGAAAACCAAGTGGCGTCCGGACGGGTCTGCGCTGGCAATCTGCCGGGAACATGGCCGTGAAATTGCCCGGCAGTGGGCCTTGCATCCGTTAACCGTATCGCCCGCCGCCGCTATCGAAGCCCCCCAAACGGCTGAGATGGCGGAAACACCGGCGCTCATGGCGGCGGCATCGACCTGCGCCTGCAACGGCACGTCAGCAGCGCAAGATAGCAACCGGATGCAGTGCAGCGTATGCCAGTGGATTTACGACCCCGCCATCGGCGAACCCATGCAGGACGTCACGCCGGGCACGCCCTGGTCTGATGTGCCCGACAGCTTCCTGTGCCCCGAATGCGGCTTAGGCAAAGACGTGTTTAATCCTATCCATATTTAATCCTATCCATTAATAAGGAACGGCCATGTCTGACGAAATCATTGTTATCGGGGCGGGTTTCGCCGCCCGGCAGCTGATTAAAAACCTGCGTAAGCAGGATGCCCAACGCCCGATTCGCCTGATCACCGCCGACAGCGGCGACGAGTACAACAAGCCGGAACTGAGCCATGTGCTCAGTCAGCATCGCCGCGCCGACGATCTGACGCGCATGAGCGCGGCGCAATTTGCCGAAGAACAGCGGATTACGCTGTTGGCGCACACCCCCGTCACCGGCATTGATGCCGGACGGAGGCAGGTCATGTGCGATACCCGGCGCTACGATTACCACACGCTGGTGCTGGCGACGGGCGCCAGCGCCGTGATACCGCCGATTCCCGGCCATCAGTGGATGCTGACGCTCAACAGTCAGCAGGAGTATCGCCGGGCGGAAGCGCGCCTGACGCAGGCAACCCGCATTCTGATACTGGGAGCGGGTTTGATCGGCAGCGAACTGGCGATGGATATGGCGCTGGCCGGTAAGCAGATCACCCTGGTGGATCGGGCATCGCACCTTCTTTCTGCGTTGCTGCCCGTCGAAATCAGCGCCCGGCTGCAAGCCGCCTTGCTGCAACAAGGCGTGGAACTGATGCTCAATACCGGACTTCAGCAACTGGAAAAAACCGACGCTGGCCTGAAAGTCACGTTGATGTCCGGGCGCACGCTGGAAGTCGACGAAGTGATCTCCGCCATCGGATTGCGCGCCAATACCTCGCTGGCCGCTGCCGCCGGACTGGCGGTTAATCGCGGCATCGTGACCGACAGCCAGCTGCGTAGCTCTGATCCGCATATTTACGCGCTGGGAGACTGCGCTGAAATCAACGGCAAGCTGCTGCCCTTTTTACAACCGATTCAGTTGACCGCCAGTATCGCAGCCAACAGCATTATCGCAGCCAGCACCGGTAATAGCGCGGTCAAGCATGTGCCGGAAGGGAACGGTTCCCTCACCCTGCCCGCGATGCTGATTAAAGTGAAAACCCCGTTGTTTCCATTACAGCTGGCTGGCGAAACGCAGAACCCGGAACTGGTCTGGCACCTCGTCGCGGATCATGGCGGGATGGTGGCAAAAGGTGTGGTGGGAGAGCAGTTGCGGGGGTTCGTCGTGGGGGGCGATCGCATGAAAGAAGCCTTTCCGCTGTTACGGCAATTGTCATCATGAGCCGCATCATGTCGATAGCAACGGCACCATGCAGGCAGCAGCGTTATTTCATGTATTTATAATACATATTTCTGGTCACACCATTGCGTGATTAATAGAATGTCCCCCAAACAATTCGAGTTGCAGAAAGGCGGCGACTGGGTGAGTGGCAAATCGGCTTACGCCGGTTTGAACGCCGCCAACGCATCTGCAACGTGAAGTATGACGGATATAGCGGGATACGCGGACGCACGAGGTCTTTATGCAAGAACTGATTTGCTATAAACACATGCCGGTATGGAACAGCAGCACGCTGCCAGCGGCATTCCAGGAAAAACACAACACCAAAGAAGGCACCTGGGCAAAGCTACATATTTTAAAAGGCGAGCTGACTTTCGACCTGCTGACAGAACAGGGCGACACCAAAGAACGCTTCCACTTCTCGCCACAACAGCAGCCGCCCTACATTGAACCGCAGTGCTGGCATCGCATCGTCTCGTTTTCAGACGATCTGGAATGCCAGTTGGGGTTTTACTGCACGGCAGAAGACTATTACCACAAAAAATATGAGCTGACGCGCACCCACTCGGAAGTGATCAACGCTGTGCGTCATGTGCAGCCGGGAAAAGCGCTGGATCTGGGCTGTGGCGGCGGGCGCAACGCGCTCTACCTGAACCTGAAAGGGTTTGACGTCACCGCCTGCGACAAGAACGTCATGAGCATTGATAAGCTCAATAGCATCATCGCTGATGAGCCGCTCAGCCGGATTGAGGCGTTCGTCCACGACATCAATCAGGCCGATATTCGTCACCAGTACGATTTCATCCTGTCGACAGTGGTGTTCATGTTTCTGGAACGAGCGCGCATCCCGGCGATTATCAGCAATATGCAGGAGCACACCGTCGCCGGGGGCTATAACCTGATCGTCGCCGCCATGTCCACCGACGACTTCCCCTGCCCGATGCCGTTCTCGTTCACCTTCGGGCACAACGAGTTGCACGACTATTACCGTGACTGGGAAATCGTGAAATACAACGAGGATGTGGGAGAACTGCACAAAACCGACGCCAACGGTAACCGCATCAAACTGCGCTTTGCCACACTGCTGGCGCGGAAACCAGCCTGAACCTGACGCCTGAAAAAAATCAGGGCCGGAAAACCGGCCCTGCAGGAAGAAGAGTCGACGGCGCGCCGTCTGATAATCAGCTGGCTTTACGCTCAGCCGCCTGACGGTAGGCCACCAAATCCTCAATGGTCAGTACCGGCATATCGTGCTGTTTCGCAAATGCGATCACTTCCGGCGCGCGGGCCATAGAGCCATCGTCATTGGTCAGTTCGCACAGCACGCCGAACGGTTTGAACCCAGCCAGACGCATCAAATCCACAGTGGCTTCGGTATGACCGCCGCGCGCCAGCACGCCGCCCGGCTGCGCGCGCAGCGGGAACACATGACCGGGACGGTTCAGGTCGCTCGGGCGAGCATCATCGGCAGTCGCCGCGCGAACCGTGGTCAGACGGTCAGCGGCGGATACGCCGGTGGTAACGCCTTCGGCGGCTTCAATCGTGACGGTGAACGCAGTCTGATAATGGCTGGAGTTGTGTTCCACCATCATCGGCAGCTCCAGCTTTTGACGGCGTTCTTCGGTGAGGCACAGGCACACGATGCCGCTGCCGTGACGAATGGTCAGCGCCATCTGTTCAACGGTCATGGTTTCGGCCGGGAAAATCATGTCACCTTCGTTTTCCCTGTCTTCATCGTCCAACACCATCACGCCACGGCCGTGACGCAACGCATCCAGCGCACGTTCAACACGTTCAGCGGGAGTACCAAATTCGGAAAGTAAAGTCTGATTCATGGTAAAAAAACCTCATTATTAATATGGATTACCAGAATCAGGGCGAACTTGAGGAGTCGTTTTTGCACTGAAAAACAGCGGCAAAAACGCAAAAATAACGCGTGCAGGCGCAAACCTGTCAGAAACCGTTACTCTCTCCCATCCGGACTATTACCGTCGGCCCCGGAATTACACCGGATCTGCTGACCTCAAACGATATCGTCTGAGCGCTCGCGGGCTTCCAGCCGGCCTGATGGCGCAAACTGGTTTACCGCCGGTGGGGAATTACGCCCCGCCCTGAGAATAAGCAGGATTACTATAGCGCTAACTGGAGGGACGGGCAATCTCTAACCCCGCTTATGGATCGCAAAATTCATCGTATGAAAATCACTTTTTGTTTATACAACGCTAGTCTGGCATTACACTTGGGTTATATTCGCCATTCGTCAAACAGTTCAGGAAAGCGTCATGATTGACCCGAAAAAGTTAGAGCAGATTGCCCGTCAGGTGCAGGAATCCATGCCGAAAGGCATCCGGGAATTTGGCGAGGATGTAGAGAAGAAAATCCGTCAGATTCTGCAATCACAGCTGGGCAAGCTGGATTTGGTCAGCCGCGAAGAGTTTGACGTGCAAACCCAGGTATTGCTGCGAACCCGCGAGAAACTGGCACTGCTGGAACAGCGTCTGAGCGCGCTGGAAGCAAAAGCCGCCGGCAACGAACCGACGCAACAGTCGCCAGCCGATCCGCAATAATTCCCGCCGGCGCGACGCCAGACAGGGCTTGCCGCCCTGTCTGCTTTCAGTCAGCCGTCACCGCCTCGCGCCTGGCCGGCAGCATCAGCCATAGCGCCGCCAGCATCCCCAACGCATACAACGACTTCCAGCCGAGCGTCAGCAACAGCGCCGCGCACAGGACGCTGCCGATGATCGCCATTACGCGGGAACGCCCGCGCAACAGACGCCAGCCCGCCAGCATGCACAGCAGATAAATCAAAATGAAAATGCCGTTGGCGTAAACAATCAGTTCGGACAGCGGCAGGTTCAGCCAGTAAATGATCAGACAGCAGATCAAACAGCAAGCCACCACCAGCGACAACGCATTCACCGGCGTACGCGATGCCGATAGCTGGGCCAGACGGCTTTCTTCAGGCGCCTGTGACCACACCAGCCGGGCAAAACCCTGAGTATAGATATTCACACTGGCGAAACAGGCGAGATAACCCACGATGCAGGCCAGCCACAAGGCATGATCGCCGAACAAACGCACCACAATACTGGGCAAAGATGCGGTAGCCGCCTGATGAGGGCCATAAGCCCCGAAATGCAGCACCGCGACAGTACATCCCCAGTAAACGGCGCCCGCCAGCAGCATGCCGATCAGCAACGCTCGAGGAAAATCCCGTTCGGGCGATTTGAACTCCGTCGCCAGATGGGCAAAGGCTTCCAGCCCGACGAAGCACCAGAACATCACCGCCAGCGCATCCAGCATCTTCGCTCCATTAATGTCCGCCAGCGCAGGCCACGAAATCTGGGACGGCGTAATCCGACCCTGCCACCAGATCGCCGCCACCAGCAAGACCACCAGCAGCGCAATCAGCGTCTGTACCGTGGCGCTGGAGCCGGCACTACGCATTCCCAGCAGCCAAATCACGGCCAGCGTCAGCAATTGCACCAGCAGCAAACCGCCGGCATTGAGGCCAAAGGCCGCCTGCCAGAAACCGGCCGCGATTTGCATCGCCGCAGGCAAACCGACCGGGATGACGGACAAGAACAACCAACCGGTGACCCTGGCTAGTCGCGGGCCAAACGCCAGCCGAACAAAGTGCGCCGCGCCGCCGGCATTCGGAAAGTGCCGGCCAAGCGACGCAAAAGCGATGGCAATCGGAAACACCAGCGCAATCAGCAGCGGCCAGGCCCACAGGCTATCGCCCCGCGCCTGCTCCGCCACCAGTGCGGGTACGGCAAACACGCCGGTCCCCAGCAACGAGGTCGACAACAACCCGATGCCCTGAACCAGCCCCAATTCCTGTTTTAACGTATTACTGCCGCCCACTGTCTGCACCTTGTCGCCGGCCGGCGCGCATCTCGCCCTGCGCCGACACACTGAACGTGAACGCCGCCAGGACGCTCACGATGAAAGTAAAAAGCCCCCGCGGACGGAGGCTTCTGAAAAGTATAAGAATTAACAACACATTCGCCGTTATTCGCCCTGAACGTTATTCGCCATTAGCCTTGAGTACCGCACGAATACGAGCTTTATAGGCTTCCACTTTCTGCGGCGTCACCAGACGACGCTCATCGTCCAGCACCACGCCGCCCACGTCATCAGCGATACGCTGAGCCGACTGCAGCATCAGCTTGAAATTCTGGCTGGCGTCGCCGTAAGACGGCACCATCATGAAAATCGACACGCCCGGCGTAGTGAACTCGGACATCGCTTCTACGTTGAAAGAACCGGGTTTGACCATGTTGGCCAGGCTGAACAGCACCGGGCCGCTGCCTGCAGGGTTGACGTGACGATGGAAAATGTTCATTTCGCCGAACTGGAAACCGGACTGCAATACGCTTTGCAACAACAATTCGCCGCCGATCACGCCGCCCTGATGAGCCGCCACATGCAGCACCAGCACGGCCTCCTGCTGCGATTCATGTTGTGCGGTCGCAGGCGCTTCAGGCGCCGCCGGCTCGGGTTGCCGGTCATACGTTTCCGGCGTGGTTTCGTCGACAATGCGCGCAGCCGATTCGGATACCGGCTGCGGTTGCTGATACTGGGGAGCGGACTGAGGCTCGGCGCGCGGCGCCGCAGGCTGAACGGGTTGACGCAACGGCGCTTGCGGCTCGACGTCATCCAGCAATGGATCATAGGCCGCCGGTTCCTGCCCGAAGGACGGCGCTGAACGCTCGCCCGAAGGCGCATAGTTGCCGGACGAAGGATTCTGCTGGCCGCGGGAATGCGTTACCCGCACCTCGCCGACCCCTTCGTCAAGCTCTTCCAGCGGGGCGTCATCACGCTTTGGCTTCAGGCGTTTTACCGGACGATCGCGGAAAAGGGACGAGCGTTCCTTACGGCTTGTCCAAAGACCGTGCAGTAACAGTGCTATAATTGCGATCGCGCCAACAACAATCAAGATCAGACGCAGGTCCTGCATCATTGCTATCCCAGTTATTCCAATACGTTGCCACTACGGCAAATACACATACCTCTAACTGTATTTGCCTGTGTACCCAAGTGCAAGTCTGGGCGCTAGTTTATGATAATAAAGATCGACAGCGGGCATTTTTTTGCCGTTTTTTCATGCAAATCGCAACTAGCCAGCTGAAAATCATCCCGATATGATGCCGTAACCTGCATATCATAGGGTGAGAACAGCACCATGTCTTATACGCAACACCTTGATCCCAAACACAGCGGCCTGCATTACTTTCTGAAAGGCTGGCAACTTCTCTCACTGCCCGGCATCCGCCGTTTTGTCATTCTTCCCATGCTGGTTAATATCCTGCTGATGGGCGGCGCCTTCTGGTGGTTGTTCCGCCAACTCGGCACCTGGATACCGCAATTGATGACCCATGTGCCGGATTGGCTGCAGTGGCTGAGCTACCTGCTCTGGCCGCTGGTGACCCTCTCCGTGCTGCTGGTGTTCAGCTATTTCTTCAGCACTATCACCAACCTGATTGCCGCGCCGTTCAACGGCCTGCTGGCGGAACAACTGGAAGCACGGCTGACCGGTCAGCCGCTGCCGGCCAGCGGCATCCTCGATATCGCCAAAGACGTTCCCCGCATCATGCGGCGCGAAATTCAAAAACTGGCCTATTATTTACCGCGGGTGCTGGTGTTGCTGTTGCTGTATTTCGTGCCCGGCATCGGCCAGACGGTGGTGCCGGTGGTGTGGTTCCTGTTTGGCGCCTGGATGCTGGCGATTCAGTATTGCGATTACCCGTTCGACAACCACAAAGTCGGTTTTTCAGCCATGCGCCAGGCGCTGCGGCAGAACAAGCTGACCAATCTGCAGTTTGGCGCGCTGGTCAGCCTGTGCACCATGGTGCCCTTGTTGAATTTGTTGATCATGCCGGTAGCCGTCTGCGGCGCTACGGCCTTGTGGGTGGATCGTTACCGTCATCTTTCCGCTACGCTGCATCGGTCCTGATCAAGACGGCGACAGTAACCTGTTCTATAACTGGATATTGATGAAAATATATTTCTTCAGAACATATCGATATAGCGATTCTTTACTTCACTGGCTGTCCCGAACGAGTATTCTCTCTAAGGTTCGCAAAAATTTCATACAGTTATTAAGGACGGGCTATGAGTAAGATCTACGAAGACAATTCTTTCACTATCGGCCATACGCCGCTGGTTCGTCTGAATCGCATCGGCAATGGGCGTATTCTGGCTAAGGTGGAGTCACGTAACCCGAGCTTCAGCGTAAAATGCCGCATCGGCGCCAACCTGATTTGGGATGCCGAAAAGCGTGGCGTGCTGAAACCCGGCATCGAACTCGTAGAACCGACCAGCGGTAATACCGGTATTGCACTGGCGTATGTGGCGGCGGCGCGTGGTTATAAACTGACGCTGACCATGCCGGAAACCATGAGTATCGAACGTCGCAAGCTGCTCAAGGCGCTGGGCGCCAATCTGGTGCTGACCGAAGGCGCCAAAGGCATGAAAGGCGCGATTGCCAAAGCCGAAGAAATCGTGGCCAGCGACCCGCAACGCTACCTGCTGCTGCAGCAGTTCAGTAACCCGGCCAACCCGGAAATTCACGAAAAAACCACCGGCCCGGAAATCTGGGAAGACACCGACGGCGAAGTCGACGTCTTTATTGCCGGCGTGGGCACCGGCGGCACGCTGACCGGCGTTAGCCGTTACCTCAAGAACACCAAGGGTAAAGCCATCATCTCTGTTGCCGTTGAGCCAACCGACTCTCCGGTCATCACCCAGGCACTGGCCGGCGAAGAAATCAAACCCGGCCCGCACAAGATCCAGGGGATCGGCGCCGGTTTCATTCCCGCCAACCTGGATCTGAAGCTGGTCGATCGCGTTGAGCGCGTCACCAACGAAGACGCTATCCACACCGCGCGTCGTCTGATGGAAGAAGAAGGCATTCTGGCGGGTATCTCTTCGGGCGCAGCGGTAGCGGCCGCTCTGAACCTGCTGAAGGAGGAGGAATTCGCCAACAAAACCATCGTGGTGATCCTGCCCTCTTCCGGCGAACGTTACCTCAGTACGGCGTTGTTTGCCGATCTGTTCACCGAACAGGAACTGCAGCAGTAAGTTTCTCCTAGTCGAATAAGTTTCCCCTGGCCGAAAATGTGATTTAAAAGTTAAAAAAGCACCCTGCGGGGTGCTTTTTTGTGGCCGAGTTCAAACTTTCTGTTACTTACACATTGCTTTTCACGGTCAGGTTTAGTATTTAACCGAACAATTATTTTGATGCGTGAAATTAATATCCGTCGAGGCCCCCACATACGGATATCATTCCAGCGACATGGAGCAGCACGGCCGGACGCTTCATCAATCGCAGGATCAACAACACGGGGCCATGTCGACGTTAACCAGGGGTAAGCGCACACCGTTTTCCTCAACCGCATCCCGGCCTGTCCTGAACCATTCAGGGCAACCAAACAGGCTAAAGTTCAGTACATACACTAAACTTTAGTTCCACAACATGAACCTAATCCAACAAGTTGGGGAAAACAGAATGTTCCAGCAAGAAGTAACGATTACCGCGCCAAATGGCCTGCACACTCGTCCCGCCGCACAGTTCGTGAAAGAAGCCAAAGGATTCACCTCTGAAATCACCGTTACCTCCAACGGCAAAAGCGCCAGCGCCAAGAGCCTGTTCAAACTGCAGACCCTCGGTCTGACCCAAGGTACCGTGGTCACCATTTCCGCCGAAGGTGAAGACGAGCAGCAAGCCGTTGAACATCTGGTTAAACTGATGGCTGAGCTTGAGTAAACGGCCCGCTCTCTTTAGTGAACATCAGAATCAAGTAAGGTAGGGTTATGATTTCAGGCATATTAGTATCACCGGGAATTGCTTTTGGTAAGGCGCTGCTACTGAAAGATGACGAGATTGTCGTCAACCGGAAAAAAATCTCTGCAGACCAGGTCGATCAGGAAATCGAACTCTTCCTGACGGGTCGCGCCAAAGCCTCAAAACAGCTGGAAGCGATCAAGCAAAAAGCGGCTGAAACGCTGGGGCCAGAGAAAGAAGCCATCTTCGAAGGGCATATCATGCTGCTGGAAGATGAGGAGTTCGAGCAGGAAATCATCTCCCTGATTAAAGACGACCACGCGTCCGCGGACGCGGCGGCGTTTTCCGTCATCGAGACCCAGGCGAAAGCGCTGGAAGAGCTGGATGACGAATACCTGAAAGAGCGCGCCGCAGACATGCGCGACATCGGCAAGCGCCTGCTGAAAAACATTCTGGGCCTGCACATCGTCGACCTGGGCGACATCCAGGACGAAGTGATTCTGATTGCCAAGGATCTGACCCCGTCCGAAACCGCGCAGTTGAACCTGAACAAGGTGCTGGGTTTCATTACCGATATCGGCGGACGTACGTCCCATACCTCGATCATGGCGCGCTCGCTGGAGCTGCCGGCCATCGTGGGCACCACCGACGCCACCCAGAAAATCAAGAACGGCGATTTCATCATTCTGGACGGGGTAAACAACAAGATTTACCAGAATCCTGATCAGGCCACCATTGACCAGCTCAAGGCCGTTCAGGAACAGTACAACACCGAGAAATACGAACTCGCCAAACTGAAAGATCTGCCGGCCATCTCGCTGGACGGTCATCAGGTGGAAGTGTGCGCCAACATCGGCACCGTGCGCGACGTCGCCGGCGCTGAGCGTAACGGCGCGGAAGGCGTGGGCCTGTATCGCACCGAATTCCTGTTCATGGACCGCGATGCCCTGCCGACCGAAGAAGAGCAGTTCCAGGCTTACAAAGCCGTCGCGGAAGCGATGGGCGCTCAGGCGGTGATCGTGCGTACGATGGACATCGGCGGCGACAAAGACCTGCCGTACATGGATCTGCCGAAGGAAGAGAACCCGTTCCTTGGCTGGCGCGCGATTCGTATCTGCCTTGATCGCAAGGAAATTCTGCATTCGCAGCTGCGCGCTATTCTGCGTGCGTCCGCGTTTGGCAAACTGCGCATCATGTTCCCGATGATCATTTCGGTGGAAGAAGTGCGTACGCTGAAAGCCGAACTGGAGATGCTCAAAGGCCAGTTGCGGGCGGAAGGCAAGGTGTTCGACGAAACAATCGAAGTCGGCGTGATGGTGGAAACCCCGGCCGCGGCGGCCATCGCCCACCATCTGGCGAAGGAAGTCGACTTCTTTAGTATTGGGACAAATGACTTAACCCAGTATACTCTGGCTGTAGATCGCGGGAATGAGCTGATTTCTCATCTCTATAACCCGATGTCTCCGGCCGTGTTGACCCTGATCAAGCAGGTGATCGACGCGTCGCATGCCGAAGGCAAGTGGACAGGCATGTGCGGTGAACTCGCGGGCGACGAACGTGCTACACTACTGCTGCTGGGGATGGGTCTGGATGAATTCAGCATGAGTGCCATCTCGATTCCTCGCATCAAGAAAATTATTCGCAATGCCAACTACGAAGATGCGAAAGCGCTGGCGGAGCAGGCATTAGCCCAGCCGACAGCTGAAGAGTTAAGCAGTCTGGTAAGCCGGTTCATTAAAGAAAAGACGCTTTGCTGATACCGCTGTGCTGACCCAATATTAATGCTTAGGAGAAAATCATGGGTTTGTTCGATAAACTGAAATCTCTGGTTTCTGATGACAAAAAAGAAACCGGCAGCATCGAAATCATTGCCCCGTTATCCGGTGAAATCGTCAACATCGAAGACGTGCCTGATGTGGTATTCGCAGAGAAAATCGTCGGCGATGGCATCGCTATCAAACCTAGCGGTAACAAAATGGTCGCGCCGGTGGACGGCACCATTGGTAAAATCTTCGAAACCAACCATGCTTTTTCCATCGAATCAGACAATGGCATCGAGCTCTTCGTTCACTTCGGTATTGATACCGTTGAACTGAAAGGCGAAGGCTTTAAACGTATCGCGGAAGAAGGGCAGCGCGTCAAAAAAGGCGACGTGGTGATCGAGTTTGATCTGCCGTTGCTGGAAGAGAAAGCCAAGTCTACCCTGACCCCGGTCGTGATCTCCAATATGGACGAGATCAAAGAGCTGACCAAACTGAGCGGTACCGTTGTCGTTGGGGAAACCCCGGTTATTCGCATCAAGAAGTAAGCGACTTTCCGTCATGAAAAACGGCACCTTCGGGTGCCGTTTTTGTTTCTTCGCGCCACGTAATCATCATCAGCCCTGATCAAGCCGCCGGCGACCACGCGAGACTGTCTCCAGCAAATCCATTCCAACAAGGCTATTGCCAGCGAGGGATGCAAATACGGATCTGCAACCCGCCCTGCTCCCGGTTCTCCGCTTCGATGCGGCCGCCGTGCGCCACTACCGCCTTGCGGGCGATGGCCAGCCCCAACCCGTACCCTTTGCCCGACTGCGGCGAATCGATGCGCATGAAAGGATCGAAAATACTGGAGAGTTTGCTTTCTTCCACGCCCGGCCCGCGGTCCGCTACGCCGACGCACCACTCTTTCTCATCCCGTGACAGCGTGACCAGCACCTGCTGACCGCGCGAAGAGAAACGCAGCGCATTGCGAATGATGTTATCCAGCGCATGCCGCATCAGCTCCGCCGAGCCTTTGACGGTGTAATCATCGTAATCGCTAATATTGAGTGCAATGTCCACGCCCGGCACCTGCGCTTCATAACGCGCATCGTTGACCACCGCATTCACCAGCCCGAGCAGGTCGAAATACTCTTCGGTGTTGACCGCGTTGTTTTCCGCGCGGGACAGCGTCAGCACTTCGCCGATCATCTTGTCCATCCGTTCCGCTTCACGCTCGATGCGCTGCAAGGCGTTTTCCACGTTGTCAGGGTTCTGACGCGCCAGCCCGATCGCCAGTTGCAGCCGAGCCAGCGGCGATCGCAATTCGTGGGAGACGTCGTGCAGCAGTTGCTCGCGCGCACCTACCAATACCGACAGGCGACCAACCATAGCGTCAAAGTCGCGCGCCACATCGCCGATCTCATCATGGCGGCGGCGCATCGACGGATAAAGCCGTACCGACAGGTCGCCCTGCGCGACACGCTCGAAGCTGGCCCGCAACCGGCCCAGCGGACGCGCCAGGTTCCACGCCAGCATACCGCTGAACAGCAACCCGCCCAGCGCGCCAATCCAGATCATCGGCGGCGGCAAATGCAGGAAAAACGGCATCGGCGCCGGACCGTTCTCCGGCATCAAATCCTGCCGCCAGCGAGCGGTATTGAAACTCACCCGGTAGCGCTGCCCGTCAGGGCCTTCCACTACCTGTAACGACGCGGCGTCCGGCCGTTCCGGCATTCCGCCCGGCCCAGGTATTGGCCCCGGTCCGAACCCCGGCCCCGGGCGTCCGGGCGGTTCGCCCAGCATCCCCATTTCCGGCGGCGGTTCGGCGCCTATCCCGGCCACGTCCTCGTTGTCGCCGATAATCGAGACATTGATGTAACCACGTTCGCTCTTCGGCCAGTCGGCCAGCGTGCGCCCTAGTTCAGCCATGCCGCCCTGACGCAACGCCTGCGTCGCCAGCGCCATTTGCAACGACATGGTGTGTCTTCCCAGACGAACTTCCGGCGGCTCGTTACGCCCGCCGTAAAACGAGAAGCCTACCCACAGCAGCTGTGAAATGACGAAAAACGTCAGCCACAAACCGAGCAGGATCTTCCAGAACAGCCTTCCATGCATGATTAACGGATCCGGTATCCGACGCTGCGCACCGTCTCGATGGTCAGGTTACACCCATCCAGCGCCGCCAGCTTTTGACGAATATTGCTAATATGTACATCCACGCTGCGGTCATAGGCCTCCCGGCGGCGTCCCAGGCATTTCTCCGACAGCTCATCCTTGGTCACCACCCGCTCGGACGAGCGCATCAGCAGCTCCAGCAGGTTGAATTCCGAAGCGGTAAGATCAAACGCCTTGCCGCGCCACTCGCTGCTGCGGGTAGAAGGGCAGATCGCCAGCTCGCCGTAGTTCACCGTCCCGGTGTCCTCGCTTTTTTCCGCCTTGTCTTCATAACGGCGCAGCACCGCACGCAGACGCGCCACCAGCTCGCGCGGATAGCAGGGCTTCGGCACATAATCATCCGCGCCCATTTCCAGCCCGATCACGCGATCGATGTTATCGCCCTTGGCCGTCAACATAATGATGGGAATCGAGCGGTTGCGACGTACTTGCCGCAGTACGTCAATTCCGCTCATATCCGGCAGCATGATGTCCAAAATCATCGCGGTATACTGATCGGACATGGCGCCGTCCACTCCTTCCTTGCCGGTCATCACCTGTGAAGTGCTGAACCCTTCCGCCGTGAGGTATTCACACAGCATGTGCCCCAGTTCAGCGTCATCGTCTACCAGTAAAATTTTCATACTTTCATTCCCATGCATTGTTACCGCTCCTATTGTCAGGGCTGGTTGCAATCTGCGCAGCACCATTTACGGAATCCTTACCTTTCACTGTTCGAAACATAACGCATTCGAAGCGGGATGACGGGTAAATTATACGCAGCCCGTGTTCCCTGATTCAGGGATACGTCGCGTATTTTGTCCCGGTTCTTCGTTTCGGCGTTTTACTTAGCCAAGGATGCTTTTGTTTTGATGAGATTCCGACCCAGCTCCAGCCGTTTCTGGTGGCTTTTGGCCGGCCTTGCCGCCATTACCCTGTTCGTCGTCTTTCGCCTGTCCCGGCCGGCCCCCCCGCCGAATTATATTACGGCCACGGTGGATGTCCGCGATCTGCAACAGACTGTGCTGGCCGACGGTACCGTCAACGCGCGTAAACTGGTTAGCGTCGGCGCGCAGGTTTCCGGGCAAATCAAAGCGTTGCATGTATCGCTGGGCGACAAGGTGAAACAGGGGCAGTTGCTGGCCGAAATCGACGATTTAACCCAGCAGAACGCGCTGCGGGACAGCAAGGCGGCACTGGATAACATTCAGGCGCAACGCGCCTCCAGGCAGGCCACGCTGCGTAATAACCAGCTCAGTTGGCAACGCCAGCAAAATCTGATGCAAAAAGGCGTCGGCGTGCGGGCGGATTACGACAGCGCCAAAGCCACGCTGGAAGCCACGCAGGCCGATATCGACGCGCTGGACGCCCAGATTGTACGGGCGAAAATCGCCGTCAACACCGCGCAGGTCAATCTGGGTTACACCAAGATCGTCTCGCCGATGAACGGCACCGTGGTGGCGCTGCCGGTGGAACAAGGACAAACCGTCAACGCGGTGCAGAGCGCGCCGACTATCGCCAAGGTCGCCAACCTCGACACCATGACGATCGAAGCCAAAATCTCGGAAGCGGACGTTATCAACGTCAGGACCGGCATGCCGGTGTGGTTCACTATTCTCGGCAACCCGAACAAGCGCTATCAGGCGGTGCTGCGCGCCATCGAACCGGCGCCGGAATCCATCAGCAGCGAAAGCAGCAGCACCAGTGGCAGCGGCACCACCAGCAACAGCGCCAGCAGCAGTTCCTCCAGCTCCGCCATCTACTACAACGGCCTGTTCGATGTCGACAACCCGGACGAAACCCTGCGTATTTCTATGACCGCGCAGGTCTATATTCTGTTGTCCGAAGCGAAACACGCCATCGTGGCACCGGTCAGCGCGCTGATTAACCGTCAGGGAAAACTGTTTGTTCAGGTGACCCAGCCGCAAGGCCGGCCGGCGCTGCGCGAAGTGACCACCGGCATCAGCGACAACGCCTATATCCAGCTGATTTCCGGCGTGCTGCCCGGCGAGGAAGTGGTGATCAGCCAGCAGACGGCAAGCGACGGCAGCAGCGCGTCGTCCCCGCCACCGCCGCCGATGGGATTTTAAGCCATGAGCGCGCCTCTGTTAGCGCTGCGCCAGGTCCACCGCAGTTTTATCAACGGTGAACAACGCGTCGATGTGCTGAAAAACATCAACCTGACGATTCATGCCGGTGAAATGGTGGCGATTGTCGGCGCGTCCGGCTCCGGCAAGTCCACGCTGATGAATATCCTCGGCTGCCTGGATAAACCGACTCAGGGGGATTATCAGGTAGCCGGCGTCTCCACCCTGACCCTGAATGACGACCAGCTTGCCGCGTTGCGCCGCGAGCACTTCGGGTTCATCTTCCAGCGTTATCATCTGCTTAATGACCTGAACGTGGGCGATAACGTGGAAATGCCGGCGGTGTATGCCGGTCAGGCTCGCCACGAACGCCGCCAGCGCGCCGCCGCCCTGCTGACGAGGCTGGGTCTCGCCGGTCGCCTGCAGGACTCGCCCAACCAGCTGTCGGGCGGACAACAACAGCGCGTCAGCATCGCCCGCGCGTTGATTAACGGCGGTCAGGTGATTCTGGCGGACGAACCTACCGGCGCGCTCGACAGCGCCAGCGGCGAGGAAGTGCTGTCGATTCTTCATGAGTTGCATCAGCAAGGGCACACCATCGTGCTGGTCACCCACGATATGCGCATCGCCCAAATGGCCGGCCGCATCATCGAGATTCACGACGGTGAAATCGTGGCCGACCGCAACACGGCCGACGACATGACGCCGGCAACGCCGACGCCCCCGGCGCCGCTACCGGCCAAAACGCTGACCAGCGGGTACGACCGGCTGCAGAATGCCTTCAGGATGGCGCTGCGCGCCATGAACGCCCAGCGGATGCGTACCTTCCTGACCATGCTGGGGATTATTATCGGCATCGCCTCGGTGGTGTCGGTGGTAGCGCTCGGCAAAGGCTCGCAGCAACAGGTGCTGGAACACATCAACGCTATGGGCACCAGCACGCTGGAGATCTTTCCCGGTAAGGATTTCGGCGACATGCGCTCCGCCGCCATTCAGACGCTGCGCGTCAACGACCTGCGCCCGCTGGAACAGCAACCCTACATCCACAGCGTCACCCCCACCGTCTCGACATCGGTGACGCTGCGTTACGCCAATAAAGCGGTATCGGTCAGCGTCAGCGGCGTGGGCGAGCAGTTCTTCACCGTGCGCGGCTATGTCCTGTCGGAAGGCGACGGGTTCTCGCCGCTTAGCGTTGAACGTCTGACGCAGGAGGCGGTCATCGATCAGAACACCCGCAATAAGCTGTTCCCCAACGGCGAGAACCCGCTGGGACAGGTGATTTTTCTCGGCACCCTGCCTTGTCGCATCATCGGCGTCGCCACCCGCAAACAGTCCGGCTTCGGCAGCGATGAAAACCTGAATATCTGGGTGCCCTATACCACCGTGATGCGCCGCATGGTCGGTCAGTCATACCTGCGCAGCATTACCGTGCGGGTTAAAGACAATATCGACCTGAGCGTAGCGCAACAGGGCATCACCCAGATTCTGACGCGCCAGCACGGCAACAAGGATTTCTTCGTCATGAACACCGACAGCATCCGTCAAACCATCCGGCAGACCACCGCCACCATGACGCTGCTGGTGTCCGCCATCGCGCTGATTTCGTTGATTGTGGGCGGCATCGGCGTTATGAACATCATGCTGGTGTCGGTGACCGAACGCACGCGGGAGATCGGCGTCCGCATGGCGGTCGGCGCGCGCACCGGCGACATCATGCAGCAATTTTTGATTGAGGCGGTGTTGGTGTGTCTGTGCGGCGGAGTATTGGGCGTGATGCTGTCGCTGCTGGCCGGCGCGATCGCCAGCCATGTCAGCGGCGTGACATTCCTTTATTCCGCCGCCTCGATGGTGGCGGCGTTTCTCTGCTCCAGCCTGATTGGTGTGATTTTCGGCTTCTTCCCGGCGCGGCGCGCGGCCCGTCTGCAACCGATCCACGCGCTGGAGCGGGAATAAACACAGGCGTGGCGCTTAGCCAAACACGCCGGTGGAAAGATAGCGATCGCCGCGATCGCACACCACGGTGACGATCAGGCTGCCGGGCTGTTCGGCGGCGATGCGCAGCGCCCCCGCCACTGCGCCGCCGGAGCTGACGCCGCAGAATACCCCTTCCACCCGCGCCAGTTGCTGCATGGTGGTTTCCGCCTCCTGCTGCGACATATCCATAATCCGGTCCACCAACTGCGGCTGAAAGATACCCGGCATATAGTCCGGCGACCAGCGACGGATCCCTGGGATCTGGCTACCGTCCTGCGGTTGCAGGCCGACGGTGCAAACCGTCTCACTCTGGCTTTTCAGGTAGCGGCTAACGCCGGTGATGGTGCCGGTGGTGCCCATGCAGGAGACGAAATGGGTCAGGCGGCCCTGCGTCTGCCGCCAGATTTCCGGGCCGGTGGTGGTGAAGTGCGCCAGCGGATTGTCCGGATTGTTGAACTGGTCGAGCAACTTGCCTTCGCCCGCCTGCGCCATCTGCTGGGCCAGATCGCGCGCGCCTTCCATTCCCTGCTGTCGGCTGACCAGCAGCAGTTCCGCCCCGTAGGCGCGCATCGCGGCCTGCCGTTCCAGGCTCATGTTTTCCGGCATCAGCAGACGCAGTCGGTAACCTTTCATCGCCGCCACCATCGCCAGCGCGATGCCGGTGTTGCCGCTGGTAGCCTCAATCAGCGTGTCGCCCGGCGCAATCTCGCCCCGGCGTTCCGCCTGCTGGATCATCGACAGCGCGGCCCGGTCCTTCACCGAGCCGGCCGGATTGTTGCCCTCCAGCTTCAGCCAGATTTCGCTGCCGGTATGCTGGGCCAGACGTTGTAATTTAATCAGCGGCGTATTGCCGACGCAGTGCTCAAGCGTGGTCACATTCTCTCTCCGGGTCGTCAGAGGACGCCAAAGAAACAGGCACCGCGATACAGTGCCTGCCTGTAGCAAAACCGGATTCTGTTATAGCGATAACAAACGATCAAGCGAAGGGGCAAAGAAGTAACTGCCGCTGACCGCGCGGGTAAAGCGCAACATATCGTCGCGTTTGCCGTCACGGTCGCCAAACATGCTCAGCAGTTGCTGTTCAATGTTGTAGAGACGGGCGCAGTAGGCGGTGAAATACAGGCCGTGCTTGCCGCTGGCGGTGCCGTAAGGCAGGCTCTGACGCAGGATTTTCAACCCCTTGCCGTCTTCCTTGAGGTCGACGCGGCTCAGGTGCGAAGTCACCGGCCGCGACTCGGACGACAATTCTTCGTTATCTTGTTTGGTGCGGCCGATCATCTGTTCCTGCTGTTCCACGCTCATGCGATTCAACTGGCGCAGATTATGCTCCCAGCGTTGGACAAACACATAGCTGCCGCCTTCGCCCGCCTGCCCGTCCGGCACGATGGCGACGTCACGCCGGGCGTCGCCCTGCGGGTTTTCGGTGCCATCGACAAAACCGCTCAGATCGCGGTCTTCCACCCAGCGAAAGCCGTGGGTTTCTTCTTCGATGTTGATGGTGTTGCCGAACGCCGCCAGCACCGCCTGCGCCAGCGAAAAGTTGACGTCATGACGCAGCGACTGGATGTGAATCAGCATGTCGCGCTGAGTGGCGGGCGCCAGCCCGTTGCCCAGCGGCGTGAAGGGTTTGAGTTCCTGCGCGCTATTGTCGCAATCCAGCTCGCGCCAGACGTCGTAGCCAAAGGCGATTACCGCGCCAAGACCCGCGTCGGGGAAACGTTGCTGCAACTCGGCCAGCGCCTGACAGAACTTCTTACACCCCTGGCGGATGGCATCAAATTCTCCCTGTACCATAGCCTCCATGAAAATGGCAAAACGGCGATGCTCCAGCAAAATACCGCTTTGAATTTGTGTCATCTGTTGCTTCCTCACATTACTCAGTGCAGTTTCTCTCGCGCCGGCAAGCCATGCCGGGCTGCTATCTCAATGCTGCTCTATCAATAAGGGCATGAGGCGTGACCACCACGCCCCAATTCTGATCACATGATATCAGACGATGTTAACGATAACAGGATAACCTTACCGATAACGATGGAAAGCATAGGTGACTGTTTTCGCAAGAATGATCAACCAAGGGGCCGCAACCCACCCCGGATGGATTTCACTGTCGGTAGCGTCACCTTGATTAACCAGTACAGCAAACTGGCCGCCAGCAGCGAATTAAGCGCCGGGATCCCCCATTCGGTGAACAACCCGACGGCGCTCCCCGCCAGACTGGCGATAATCGCCGACCAACCGACGTATGGCGTGCTGCCTGCATCCGGCAGTTCGCCATGCCGGCGGCTTTCGTCCAGCAACTTCCGGCTGGTGCGCAGAATATAGTAATCCACCAGCATCACCCCGATAACCGGCGGGAAGAACACCCCCAGCAATGTCAGGAAATCCACAAACCGATCCAGAATGCCGATAACCGACAGAAAAGTGCCGATAAAACCAATCAGCAATGTGATGGACTTGTAGCTCAGCTTTCTGCCGGTGATGCCTTCCACCGCATTGGCGATGCCCAACGACGATGAATACAGATTGATGTCGTTGATGCGCAAGGTAGAGAAAATCACGGTAATCAGCCCGATACCACCTGCCGTCTGCGACATGATCGTCACGATGTCGGCGGTATTGAGCGCGCGGGCAATCAGGATCGCCAGCCCATTGACGACAAATTCACCGATCATGATCGACAGCATCGTGATCCAGAAAACATGCCGCCCGCGGCGAGAATAACGCGTCATGTCAGGAGTAATCAGACTGGCCACAATACAACCGCCGACCACCATGGTCGCACCGGCGCTCACCGAAATAGCCTCGCCGGATACGCTCTTTTGCAGCAACTCGGTAATATTGTGCCCGGTCAGCGTCATGGTCGAAATATAGCCGACCACCATGATAAACAGCGGCACCGCAATTCTGGCGGTGTAGCGTAAGGCACTGAAACCGAAGGTGACCAGTAGCGTCAGCGCGCAGCCGGAAAGCGCCGCCGACCAGCCAAATCCCAGCCGATCGCCCAACGCAAAATTAAGCGATTTGGCAAACACCGCGTTTTGTACACCAAACCAGCCCAACAGGCTGACGGCGATAATCGCGCCGATAAACACCGCGCCCATCCGGCCAAACCCGCACCAGCGCGCCAACAGACTGCCGGACAATCCTTCCTTCATGCCCGCGTAACCCAACCCCAGCGTGACGACGCCGAAAATCGCGCTGCCGATGGCTATCGCCAGAAAAGCCTCGCCGAGCGTCATCGAATGACCCAGCACCGCCCCCAACATAAACTGGTCCAGTGCGGTGAGCATGCCAATATGAACCAAAGCCACATTGAAAAATGGCAGCCGCACCGACGTCGGAACCCGGCTCACCGGATAATCATCAATGTTTTCCATTGCTGCTTGTCCTTGCTAGATAAATAAAATGCCTTTGGTCAGCAATGAGTGAGGTATAAAGCCGTCCAGCCCCTGTTGATAACAGAACTCTTCAAACTGATTGAACGAATGCACGCCAGCTTTTTGGTACATGTTTTGTATTCTATTTTCGATCGTCCGGCTGGACAGGTTAAACCTCTTCGCGATTTCCTTACTGGAAAAACGCCGCAACACCAGAAAGAGCGTATCCAGTTCAGCACGAGTGAACAGATCGGTGGTTATTTCGGTTTTCAGTACCGTGGGTTTACGTCGATCAACATGAATAAGCGGTGACAATGTGGTCATCGGCCGGGCATTCCACAAAATGCCCACACATTCTCGTGCCGGATTAAAGAGAGGAATTTTTTCACTGATAAACGGCGACAGCTCCGCTTTGCCAAACCAGTAATGGGTTTCAATGACGGTAACCCGTTCGGCACGGCTCTCCGTTCGCTGATCGTGCTCAATGAAATCACCCGATAATTCCGCCCAGGCGAGCGGAAATTCTTCGTCGAACTTTCCATCAATATCAAATTTCACCGGCGTATTGGTGTAACTGTACGCCGGCGTGTTCATATATACATGACGAGACGCCAGATCCTTGATTCCCCATGGCTCACTCAGCCCGTCCAGCAAGGGAATAAACGAGCGTAAATAATCGTGGTTAGCGGTCATTACAAACGACATCCTGTTTAACAAATATCTTTTGCCAAATCTGGTGATAGCACTGGCATTCAGCAACACCAATTATTAATTCGATAATTAATTTATAATTAAATATATATTATTGAATTTATTTTACCCCTCATACTTTCACAACCAATCGCATTCAATATATTTTCACTCATGAAATATATCAAACACATCACTTCCTGGTTCCTTAATGTAATTAGGTACAAATCTGACTCCATCCTGTTCGGGCACATAATATCCCTAATTTTATTAAATTAAATTTAATTCAAGAGTATTTTTTACCTATAAAAGTGTGTAATAGTAAAAGTCTGTCACAAACAAAATAGTAATCAGCCACAAGCATCGAGGATAAGTCATGCGCTCAAGGAGAATGGACTGGCATTCCGCCGATATCATTGCTGCATTGAGGAAGAAAGGGACATCACTCTCAGCGGTCTCACGAGAAGCAGGATTAAGTTCAAGCACACTGGCAAACGCGTTATATCGCCCCTGGCCGAAAGGGGAATTGCTGATCGCCAACGCATTAGGCGTTAAACCTGAAGAAATATGGCCGAGCCGTTATTATGATCCCCAAACCAATACCTGGGTTGATCGTAAAAAACTGATGCGCAATACCGCCAATAAACCACAGCCCTCAGCCTGAATATCCGCCGACACGCAGACAGAGATAATTCGCCATACCGCCGCATCGGGGTGAAAAAAACCACCGCGCGGATGGCGGTGGTTTTGCCGTCAATATCAGTTACTCAAGAAGATCAGTCAATCAAAGCCAACCGCACACACTGGCAAGCGCTTACCCGATCGCCCCCACTTCTTCCGCGATCGCCTCCAGCGCATGATGACGCGCGCAGTCCGCCTGTACCCAACGCGCCCGCTGGGTATAACCGGGTTGATCGAGGATGCGCATCACCGCCTCGGCAATCTGCTGCTCGCCCGGCGTGCTGGTGCCGAGATTCAACCCGCAGCCGGCAAACACCACTCTCGCCGCGGTTTCCAGTTTGTCTTCTCCCGTTCCGGCCACAATCAACGGCACGCCGTGAGACAACGCCGCGTTGAGCGAACCGTATCCCCCGTTGGTAATCAGCAGCGCCGCCTTCGGCAACCAGTGTTCCAGCGAGACAAAGCGGCATACCCGCGCGTTTTCCGGCGCCGAGGCGGCCAGTTCTTCCACCGGTCGGCCGCCGGTGGTCGCCAGCATCCGAACGGGCAGATTAGCCAGCGCGCGTAATGTCGGGCCAATCAATTGCTGCAAATCCACATTCGCCAGCGTTCCCTGCGACACAATCACCAGCGGCCGGGTGTCCTGTGGATCCCACAGCGCGTGTTCCGCGTCCTGTTCCGCCACCTTCAACGGTAACGGCCCCACAAAGCGTACGCACGACGGCAAATCATCGCGGTGATATTCCAGTTCGGTGGTGGACAATTGCAGGAAGCGGTCGCAACCGCTGATCAGCGCGTCGGTAAAGGGTGCGGATAGCGGCAGCTGTCCCGACTGCACCATCACCGTATCGAACGCCTCCTTCACGCCGGCGATCAGCCCGCGGGTCTCTTCGTCGATCAGTTGCTCGCGGGTCAAATCCGGCGGCAACAGCGCAGGCGGAATACGCGGCCCGTAAAAGATCGAATCGCGGGAAGAGAAAGACAGCGGCGTCACGCCGATGCCGATCACCGGCGGGCGATCCTCGCTGGCCAGCAGCGGCAGAATGCCGTAGAAACAGTTTTCCGCCATCACTACGTCCGGCTGAGTTTGCGCCAGCACCGCGCGCAATTGTCGGTCGATCAACGGGATAGGCGCGGAAAAGAATTCGCGCAGCGCCAGCGCCATCTGCGCGTTGCCGGGCGGCAGAGTGGCGCGTTTGGGAAAATGGCGTTCCAGGTAGCGGTAGTCAAAATCGATCTGTTGGGGTCCGCTTGGAAAACGGAAATTATCCCACGCTAAGACTATATTTTGTACAGTAGTGGAGAAGGATGAGAGACCAGCAGTTCATTAACAGGGACTCCTTTTTGCTTAAGCGGCTCAATGGTTCTTTCTATATAAACCGTATTCCAGAGTGTTATCGCCGCCGTATGTAGTGTCAGCGCCGGTGGCGTGGTAACGCTGATCCTCCCACCCCCAGATCCCTGATTTCATTCAGCCGGTGCATGAAGGATGCTCGCCCAAGGGCCTCACCCTTATTCAGCCCCGCCTGTATGCATCGGCCTAAGCCTTTATCGCAAAATCAGTCCAGCATAAACAGCGTCCGATCTCTGCAGAAAATCGCCCTCAGCGCTACGAGTTTGAACGCATTTACTCTGTTTATAGGTAACATTCGCTCCACGAGATAATGATATCGGCAACGTATTCAGCATCCTGAGCATGTGTCAGAAGGTGATCAGCCTTACCCAGGGAAATGAAACTCTTGGGATGCTTAGCTGCTTTGAATATTTTCTCGGCCTGCTCAATTAACACGGTATCATCTTCAGTCGCATGAAAAATCAGCAGAGGCTTGTTCATGGCGAACACCTTATGAGCGATTTTGTGTTCCTGAATATTGTCCAGCATCTGTTTCTTTAACGTAAATACCCGCCCGGCCAGCTCAACCGGATAGGCTCCATGCTGGTTAATGTTTTCAACATCATCCTTAAAAAGACGTTTTACGTGTGTCAGTTCTCCGGGTGATCCTATGGTGACAACGGCCTTTGCCTCAGGAACTTCGCCGGCGATAGACAGGATGGCCGATCCACCCAGGCTATGACCGATGAGCAAAGAAGGCGCTTCGTACTGTCGGCGGAGATAATCTACCGCGCAAAGCAGGTCCGAAATATTGGATGAGAAGTTGGTGTTGGAAAAATCCCCTTCGCTGTTTCCCAGACCAGTAAAATCAAACCGGAGAACGGCGATAGCATTCTCTGTCAGTTTCCGCGCAATACGCGCCGCGCCTTTGAGGTCTTTGCCACACGTAAAACAATGAGCTAACAGCGCAAACGCTTTAGGATTTTCAGGAAGTTCAAGCAATCCGGCCAGTTCTTCACCCGCCGCATTTTTGAACGTAAATTTTAGTTTTTTCATAGGATATTCCGGGCCTTAAACTGATGTCATATGTTTGATCGCAGGAGAAAAATAGTCTTCTGCTCTGCATCTGGCATAGCGCGTTTTCCGTCCTCCACTGTGGATGTGAAAAAGAATTCATTCCGAATGCCTGTCCTCACCTTCCAGTTTGAAAGCTGATTATTGCTTCCTGTTCGGTGATCACTTACGCTATGCTACCAACTAGATGGTAGTTTACAAGACTTTTGTGAGGACTTCTCGAATGGCCAGGTGCGCGCTCATTCTTAAAATATCAGTGGCAATGCTGGCATTTGCGGCAAACTCCATTCTGTGTCGTCTGGCCCTGCAGGGAGGTCACATTGATCCCCTTTCATTCAGCAGCCTCAGGCTGGCCAGTGGTGCATTCGTCCTGTCCCCCTTCCTCTTTTATCACGCCAGGACCACATTATCCCTGTGGCGTCCGCTGAGCGGGTTTTACCTCATGGCGTATGCGGTGCTGTTCTCTGTCGCCTATATCCATCTCGATACCGGGGCGGGTGCGCTGTTACTTTTTGGTGCCGTACAGTTTGCGATGGTGATCCACGGATTATTCAAAGGAGAATCACTCTCCGCTATGCGGGCTGGCGGTTTAGTTCTGGCTCTGACGGGAATTGCTGCCCTGCTGTTACCCGGGGCGAAGGCACCGCCGCTTTACAGTGCACTTATGATGATCGTTGCCGGATTAGCCTGGGCCGCCTATTCCGTCAGGGGGAGGGCGGGCCAGGCGGCCGGGGCTTCAACGGCGGCAAATTTTGTACTCGCCACGCCGATGGCTCTCGCTCTTTCGTTGCTGTTTATGAAGCAGGGTCACTATGATGCTGCGGGCATTGCTTTGTCATTGCTGTCCGGTGCCGCCGCCTCAGCCGGTGCATATGTATTGTGGTATACCCTTTTACCCTCTCTCGGCTCTATCACCGCCAGTACCCTTCAGCTCAGCGTTCCCTGTCTGGCAATGCTAGGGGGTGTGGTATTCCTGGATGAATCACTGACGGTCAGAACGATATTTTCTGCCCTGGCGGTGCTGACTGGCATTGTGATGGTGACACGCGAGAAATCCCCCCGTCAGCCGATGACAAAGGCGAGAAAACCTTAATAACGCAATTAATTCATGCAGTTGTGATGATTCTCTTATGTTAATCACACGAGCCAGTTTTCCCGCTCCGGCATCAGACTGACAGGAATACTGAGGTCGACGTTTCTGACTACACCTAAGGCAGGTTTATGAAATGAAATATGATTTTGATGGGTACGTAAGCAGAGAGAAAACAGACAGTCTCACCGTGGACGGCTGGCGGGAATACCTGTTTTCGGGACAGTCCGAATTTGCAATGCGGTATCCGGCAGAAGGGCTAATCAACCTCTGGGTTGCTGACATGGCTTTTGCCACACCAGAGCCGATTCTTCAGGCCATCAGAGACCGTCTGGATAGAAAAATACTCGGCTACACTAAAATCTACGACGAAGAATACTATGAGATCTTTGGCAGCTGGTGTGAGCGACAATATGGTCACCGTTTCAAAACGGAAGACATTGTGCTGTCTCCGGGCATTATTCCCGCGCTGAACCGTCTCGTCCCGCTTCTGACCGACAAGGATGACAGTATTCTTATCATGACGCCTTCATATGGCCCGTTTAAAAAGGCGGGTGAATACAGTCAGCGTCGCGTGGTGTACTCGGCGTTAAAAAAATCAGCAGGCGGCTGGGAACCTGACTGGGAAGACTTTGCACGCAAAGCCAGTCAGGCCGATTTACGTGTGAAAATTCTTTTCCTGTGTAATCCGCATAACCCGACCGGACGAGTCTGGCGGCCTGATGAACTTAAGCGGATTATTGAAATTTGCCTGGCCAATGACATCTGGGTGGTATCTGACGAAATTCACTGCGACCTGTCCCGAAGCGGCATCGGTCATACACCGGCCGCCTCTCTTTTCCCTGATTCCACACGCATTATTACCTGCATGTCCTCGAGTAAAACATTCAATCTGGCCGGGAATTTGTTGGCAAATATCATTATTCCGGATCCCGGTGTCAGAAGCGAGTGGCGTCTCAGACACGACGAGTTCATCTCTCCGCTGAGCCTGGCAGCAAACAAAGCGGCGTGGAGTGAATGTGATGACTGGCTTGTCCATCTGAGGGAATATATTGACGGAAATTTCCAGTACCTGCACGACTATCTCAAAAGCTATTTACCCGAAACCAGGTTCTCGATCCCCGAAGGGACATATCTGGCCTGGATAGATATTAGCCGCTACCTGCCCGACACCGCAGGTGAGGATTTATCGCTGTATTTTGCCCGGGAGTCAGGGGTCCTTCTTGAAGGGGGCTTGCTGTTTGTCGACAATGGGGACGGATATATCCGGTTAAATCTGGCCTGCCCACGGAGTATGCTGACAGCAGGGATGAAAAGAATTTCACAGGTACTGCGGATACCGGCTCCTCATCGTGTATAACCCCTTTCTCTCTGGCCGTTTTGTCCTGTCAGGATGTCGTCAGAACCCGGCATAACACCCTGTGCCGGGAACACAAAAGGCACGGATGAACAGATCGTGAATATTCTTAGTGAAGCCTGCTGATGACATTTCTGGCGACAAAAAAATGCCGCCCTTAAGGGGCGGCTTATGCCAGCGTCACGGGGTTATCGTCTGACCGCCATGATGCCCGCATCGACATCCCAGATAGCGCCCGTCACCCATGAGGTTTTGTCAGACAACAGGAAGAGAATAGTGTTTGCCACATCTTCGGCAGTTCCGACGCGTCCCAGCGGGTGGAAATCGTTCAGCGACTTCATAGCATCTGCGATATCCGCTTTGTCCATGAAGCCTTCGTATATCGGCGTATGAACAATCCCGGGAGACACAGCGTTGACACGAATACCCGCGCTGGCCAGCTCAATCGCCAGATTACGCGTCAGGGCATGCAGACCCGCTTTTGCCATTGAATAGGCCGAGGCCGGCGAGTCACCGAGTGCTGCCTGGGCGCCAATCGAACCGACATTGACGATAGACCCTTCGATCTTCGCGGCAAGCATGTTCTTCACGACATCCTGCGTAATAAAGAACGTGGCGCGGTTCAGCGCAAGATACATGTCATAATCGGCAAAGCTGTGCTCGGTAAAGCCTTTCGGCATGAAGATCCCGGCGGCATTCACCATCAGGCTGATATCGCGGTGGCGGGCATTAATTTCCCGACGGATAGTTTCCATACCTTCTTCGGTCATCAGGTTCGCCGCGATGACCGCAACCGGTCCCAGAGGGCTCAGTTCTTTTTGCACCGCTTCGGCTTTGTCTTTTTTATTCCCGGTCAGCACGACACTGCCGCCCGCTTCCAGTACCATACGTGCGACGGCCAGACCCATGCCGCTGGTACCGCCGACGACGAGCAGTTTTTTACCTTTGAAAAAAGTGTTCATTTTCTGACTCCATTACTGGTGGGTAAGACGTTGCCGGCATAGTGAAACTGCCGGCGGTTGACGGATTAAATACTGCAGCCATCCGTTCCGCAGGTCTGACCCGCAGTGGCTGAAAATTCGGTTTGCTGTTCATCCCATACCTGACGCAGGGCATTCAAAAAGTTATCTGCTGCCTGAGCCCCGCTGATGGCATATTTTTCGTTCATCACAAAAACCGGAACACCGCTGAGGCCAATAGACTGTGCATGCGCTTCATCGTCGGAAACGGTGGCGCGAAAATCATCATTTTCCAGGGCGGCTTCAGCGTCAGCTTTCGGCATACCGGCTTCTACGGCCATTGCAACGAGCTGCTGACGATCAAAGAGAGAGCGACCTTCGGTGATACTGCCGTGATAAAAACGTTCTTCCACCGCGTCCGCAATTCCGGCCTTACGCGCAGCAACCAGCAGGGTATGTGCATCTTCTGTATCACCAAACATCATGCCGTCGAAGTTGTAGATCAGGCCTTCAGACCTACCGGCAGTACCTACCTGATTCATCATCAGATCCGCTGAATGCTGACTGCCCAGCTTTTTAACGATGGCATCCTTAAAAGGCATCGCGGGAGTACCACCGGCCAGACGGTAGCTGTGATGGCGGATCACCACCTGGTCGCGAAATTCAAAGCGATTCAGACCCTGTTCAAATTTTTTTTTAGCAATCCAGCACCACGGGCAGACCAAATCTGACCAGATATCGATGGTAAGGGTGGGTTTCAGCGTTTGCATAATGATTCCTCAAAGACCTTGGGCGGTCGGATCTCACTTATCAGAGAACCGCGACCGTATGGGATTTATTGCGCCTGCCAGACCGGGTAATCGGTATAGCCTTTTTCCGGGGAACCACTGACGCCGTAGTAGGTGGCGCGGTCACTTTCAGCCAGCGGCCAGCCGTTTTGCATTCTTTCAACCAGATCCGGGTTAGCGATGTAGGGCACACCAAATGCCACCAGATCCAGCTCATCATCTTCCAGAGCCTGCTCTGCGATATCACGGGTAAAACCGCCGGCAGCGATGATGGTGCCTTTAAACGTGTTGCGAAAACGGCGGCGGAATCCTTCCGGAAGTGGCGCTTTGGTGTACACCGGCTGATAGTAAAGGTGTACGTAGGCCAGCTCCCGCTGACCGAGCGCGTCGGTGATGGCTGACCAGGTTTGATCTTCACCTTCATACGGCGCGAGGTCATAAATGCGGCCGAACGGTGACAGGCGCACGGCAACGTGGCTGTTACCCACGGCTTCCGCCACGGCGTCAATGGTCTCCAGCAGGAAACGCTGACGGTTTTCCACCGAACCGCCGTATTCGTCGGTGCGGGTGTTCAGTTCGCTACTGAGGAACTGGTCAAAGATGAATCCGTTTGCCGCCATGATTTCCACGCCGTCAAAACCGGCTTCCATCGCCAGGCGCGCGGAGTGCGCGAAGTCTGCCGTGATGCGTTTCACTTCATGCGTTTCCAGCGCGCGTGGCTGGCTTGGTACAACCGGGCCCGGTTCTCCGGATTCGGTCAGCGCAAAAACGGTGGTATTGACCGCCTGAACGGTGCCCGCTGAAACCGGCGCTATGTGGCCTGGCTGAAGAGAGACGTGAGACATACGGCCGACGTGCCAGAGCTGCGCGAAAATACGGCCACCTTTGGCGTGAACCGCTTGTGTCACCTTACGCCAGCCCTGGACGTGTTCGTCGTTGTAGATACCAGGGGTATAGAGGTAACCCCGGCCTTCTTCTGAAACCGGCATCCCTTCGGTGATGAGCAGGCCAGCAGAAGCACGCTGTGCATAGTACAAAGCCACGACCTCATCCGGCACGTCATTCATGGTGCGGGTGCGGGTCATCGGTGCCATGACTACACGGTTTTTTAACGCCAGGCCAGACAGATTGTAGGGGGTGAAAAGCTTACTCATCGTATACCTCACAGAAACAAAAAGGAGTATCCCGACAGGGATTTGTACAGCCCGGTAGTATCACCGACCGGACGTCGCGCACTGGAGTTGCATAAACATCTGATGGGTGGCAATATACCAACCGTCTAGTAGGTAGGTCAATGGGCATGCCGTGTTTTTTTGTCTTAATGCTGCCTTTTCTGAATCGTCACTCATTTTTCGAGGTCATCACCATGCGTACGTTAACATCCTATAACGAAGATAATTTTCGCCAGATAGAACAGTACAAGGGTATATCGGTGGTACGTTTTTCTGCGCCCTGGTGTCCGCCCTGTCAGGCCAGCGAAGAGATGTTCAGCCAGTTTGCAGACCGGCTCGATGGAGATATACAGGTGGGGAAAGTCAATGTAGATCAGGCACCGGTGCTGACAACCAAATACGAGATCTGGGGGCTACCGTCTGTGCTGATATTTCATGAAGGGCAATTAGTTAAACGCATACCGGGTGTGAAACCTGCATCGGTATATGCTCAGGCGATTACGGACATAAAAAAAGGGCAGTAATGCCCTTTTAACGTGGAATTTATTAATACTTAACCGCGTGCCTGACCGACGGCATCCAGAGTGCGGGCTGAATAAATGACCGCAGCGCCAGCGTTGAGGTTAATCGCCACGCCCAGCGCTTCAGCAATTTCAGCGTCGGTTGCACCGGCTTTCACAGCGGCGTCGGCGTGAAAAGCAATGCAGCCGTCGCAGCGAGTTGTGACTGCGCACGCCAGGGCAATGAGTTCACGCACTTTTGCGCCTAAAAGGTCAGTTTTGTTACCTGCGTTGCCCAGGGCAACCACGCCTTTCATGGTCTCGGGGGTCAGTTTGCCCAACTCGCCTAAACGTTGCATTAACTCTGAGCGATAGTTGTTCCAGTCCAGCATAGTGTCATTCTCCTGAATGTGGGGTATTAAGAAGCAGTTTTATATACTTAAGGCTGTTGGTGAAGACTTCGGGTCTGGCCGTTGCATGCGCCACTACGCTTGAGCCTTCACAGACATTAATGATCATCAAAGCAATATCTGATGGTTCGGCATGGGATGAAAACTCACCTGACTCCATGCCCGCCCTGACGACTTTTGTGAGCCACTCGATTTGCATATCGAAATAAAGTGATGTCTGTACAGTAATTGCCTGAGGCAGATTGGCGGTCTCCGCTGACAACGCACAACACAGTGGCAGTAGTGAAGCTTTATGGCTTTGCGCGAAGATATCGATGTAGGCCGCAATTCTTTTCTCCGCGCTTTTCTCAGTAGCCTCTATCTGCTCAAATACGCGTTGCGTATCAGAGAACGCCTGTATTACCACCTGCTCACCCAGAATATCTTTGGTCGGGAAATGGTGATGAATACTGGCCTTGGTGATACCCACTATTTTTGATAAATCAGCATAGCTGAATGCTGAATACCCTTTTTCGCGCATCAGGTGTTCTGCTTCGCTGAGCAGCCGTTCCCGTGTCATGGTTGTCATAATTACTCCATATAATCTACTAGTTGATAGATTATATTGTTGCTATTTTTCCGTAGCAAGTTGTATCACTGACTCAGTATCGTGCAGAGCTGAACGTCACTGCCATCCTGCATTCTGAATGGCAGCATTACATCTCTGACATCACGCCAGGCGTGTAATCATTTCAACCGGATTAGCCAGAGTATCGTGGATTGGCGAATTCTTTTGCATTTCGCTGACCAGCGCTTCTAACTCCTCGCGACTGGCGGTCTTGCTCGTAAGGTGAACATCGACGCGAATAGATTTCGCACCTTTACGCACGTTGCTGTCCAGCCCAAGGAAGCCGTTGAGGTTGATATCGAAATTAAGATCCAGCTCGATACCGTCCAGGTCGATCCCTTTTTCAGCAGCCATCATGGTGAGGGTGGCGGTATAACAGCCAGCCAGCGCCTGCATGATGTATTCAGTCGGGCTCATGCCGGTATCGGTGCCGAGTAAACCTGCGGGTTCATCACCGATATTAGAAAATTTCCCCACGCGGCTGGTATCGATAACGCCGTTCTGGATTGTGGCGCCGGTCTCTGTGCGAACGGTTAATCCGCCGCTGGAACGGGCTTTCATCTGGAAAGTCAGGTTACCCAGGCCAGGCTGGCTGCGAACTGCTTCACGGGTATTGTGGATCGCAGCTGCGTCTGCAGAAGGTTTAACGGTAGTAGACATAATGGCTCCTGTAATTTCTTGATAAAAGTTATAGCTGGTGTAATCAGTGCCAACCATCTAGTTGGTAGGTTAATATCGCGAACCTCTTTTGTCTACTCTTTTATAAAAAATAGGGGGAAAAGAACCCAGAAGGCTGTTTTATTTCATAATAACCATTTGATTTTTTTATAATCTTCCCAGCCGCTCACTCTTGCAGCAATCCAGCCTTTACCCGAAGGATAGTCTGGCGGGTGGTATTAAATTCCCGGGCAATAGCACTGATACTGATGCCAGCATTTAGGCGCTCTGTCACTGTTTGCTTTTGTTCCTCGCTCAGGATGGGAGGGCGACCGAAGCGTTTTCCAGCCGCTTTTGCCCTCGCAATACCTGAATGCGTTCGCTCAAGCAGCAAATCCCGCTCAAACTCCGCTACAGCAGAAATTACCTGCATAGTCATTTTTCCGGCCGGACTGGTCAAGTCAACGCCTCCGAGTGCGAGACAATGAACGCGAATATCTAAAGCCGCCAGTTGCTCTACTGTTTTTCGGATATCCATCGCATTACGACCCAGACGGTCAAGTTTGGTGACAATCAGTACATCCCCATTTTCCATGCGATCTAGCAACCGGATAAATCCGGGGCGTTCGCTGGCAGCAACCGAGCCACTGATATGCTCCTCAATAAGTCGTTGGGATCTGATGGCAAAACCCGCCGCTTCAATTTCACGACGCTGGTTTTCTGTGGTCTGTTCCAGAGTTGAGACCCTGCAGTAGGCAAAAACACGTGACATGGGAAACTTTCCGTACGAAATAGGTGTCCGAATTATAACGTGTGTCCGAAATTAATTTCACTAAGTTTCGGACATTTGCTGTAAGCGGTGTACGAAACCGACCGGTTTCGGTCAGTGCGAATGATAACTTTAATGAACTATGTGCAGGGGAAGCATTTATGCCACGGAGACAAATGCTCAGTAGTGAAGAAAAAGAACGCTTGTTGATTGTGCCGGATGATGACGTATTTCTGACGCGCATGTGCTTTCTGAGTGAACATGACCTCGCGCTCATTAATAAACACCGCAGGCCAGCTAACCGTCTGGGCTTTGCAGTTTTACTCTGTTATTTGCGAGGACCAGGGTTTCCTCCCGACAAAAGTATTTCACCTCACGACTGTGTTGTCTTCAGGCTGGCGGCTCATTTGAAAGTCCAGTCTGATTTGTGGGCCGAGTATGCATCAAGAGAGGTCACCCGCTGGGAACATCTGGCTGAACTCTACCGCTACCTGGAATTATCCCCTTTTAACCGGGCGCTGCAAAAAACCTGTATTCGCCACCTTTATCCCCACGCCATGCGGACAGACAGAGGTTTTTTACTTGCGGAGGAAATGCTCTCCTGGCTCCACAATAATAAGGTTATTTTCCCCTCTGTTGAAGTGATCGAACGAACCCTGGCCGAAGCAACAACACTTGCCGACAGGGCGGTTTTTTCTGCGCTTACCGCGCAGCTTGAACCAGGGCATAAAGCGGCACTGGACCGTCTGTTGGTATCTGAGGGTGAGCAACCTTCACGGCTGGCCTGGCTGCTCCAGCCTCCGGGAAAAATTAATGGTAAAAATGTCCTGCAACATATCGACCGGTTAAATGCGATTGAGTCGCTGGCACTCCCTGACGGCATTGCACTTTCCGTTCACCAGAACCGACTCCTGAAACTCGCACGCGAAGGCAGGAAAATGAGTAGCCGGGATCTGGCAAGATTCACGGATGTTCGCCGTTATGCCTCGCTGGTTTGTATCATATCGGAGGCCAGATCCACCCTGACTGACGAAGTTATTGATCTGCACGAGCGTATTCTGAGTAGTCTGTTCAGCAGGGCAAAACGTACTCAGGCCGAGCGGCTCCAGCAAACGGGAAAGCTGATTCAGAGTAAACTGAAGCAATACGTTACCGTCGGACAGGCATTACTTAACGCCAGAGAGTCCGGGGAAGATCCCTGGGCCGCAATAGAAGACGTCCTTCCCTGGCAGGAATTCATCAACAGCGTGGAAGAGACGCGGTTCCTGTCACGTAAGGACAACTTCGACCCGTTGCATCTGATCACAGAAAAATACAGTACGCTGCGTAAATACGCCCCCCGGATGCTGTCCGTGTTGCAGTTCAGGGCTGCACCCGCCGCAATGCAGCTCAGTGACGCATTGGATACCGTCAGAGATATGTATAGAAAACAACTCCGAAAAGTACCGCCTTCCGCGCCAATCGGGTTCATCCCGGAAAGCTGGAGAAAGGTTGTGATCACCCCCACCGGCATTGACCGAAAATATTACGAATTTTGCGTGCTGAATGAACTGAAGGGAGCCTTACGTTCAGGTGACATCTGGGTAAAGGGGTCACGCCGCTACAGGAATTTCGATGATTATCTGATCCCGTCAGACGATTTTGAAAAATCACTCCGGGATAACCAGTTACCCCTTGCTGTTCCGGCCGATTGCCATGAATACATCAAGAGCCGTTTGACGCTTCTTGCATCGCGTCTGGAAGAAGTTAACGCGATGGCGCTGGCCGGTGATTTACCCGATGTTGATATATCGGATAAAGGCGTGAAAATTACCCCGCTGGATAACAGTGTCCCTTCAGCAGCATCCCCTTTTGGCGATCTGGTTTATGGCATGCTCCCTCACCCTAAAATTACTGAAATGCTGGATGAAGTGGACGGCTGGACTGGTTTTACCCGCCATTTCACACATCTCAAAAACAATCACGTCAGACCTAAAGACAGAAAGTTGTTACTGACCACCATCCTGGCCGATGGTATCAACCTTGGACTGACAAAAATGGCCGAATCCTGTCCGGGAACGACCAAATCGTCACTCGAGGGCATTCAGGCCTGGTACATCAGGGATGAAACCTATTCAGCTGCGCTGGCCGAGTTGGTCAATGCCCAGAAAAAAAGCCCTCTGGCGGCATTCTGGGGCGATGGAACAACGTCATCGTCTGATGGACAGAACTTTCGGGTGGGGAGTCACGGGCGTTATGCTGGTCAGGTCAATCTTAAATACGGTCAGGATCCAGGCGTGCAGATTTATACGCATATTTCGGACCAATACAGCCCGTTTTACACCAAAGTTATCAGCCGCGTGCGGGATTCAACACACGTACTTGATGGTCTGCTGTACCACGAAACTGATCTGGAAATTACAGAGCATTACACCGACACAGCAGGTTTCACTGAGCATGTTTTTGCGCTAATGCATCTGCTCGGATTCGCTTTTGCGCCAAGGATCCGGGATCTTCATGACAAACGGCTGTTTATTCATGGAAAAGCTGAGTTGTATCAGGGGCTTCAGTCAATCATCTCGACAACCAGCCTGAATCTAAAGGAAATTGAAACCCACTGGCATGAGGTGCTGCGTCTGGCAAGTTCTATAAAGCAGGGAACGGTAACAGCATCACTGATGATGAAAAAGCTGGCAAGCTATCCGAAGCAGAATGGTCTGGCAAAGGCGCTGAGAGAGATTGGCCGCATCGAAAGGTCATTGTTTATGCTGGACTGGTTCAGGGATCCTTTACTGCGTCGACGCGTACAGGCGGGGCTGAATAAAGGTGAGGCTCGCAATGCCCTTGCGCGAGCGGTCTTTATGCATCGGCTGGGTGAAATCAGAGATCGGGGGCTGGAGAATCAGAGCTATCGAGCCAGCGGTCTGACGTTGCTGACTGCGGCGATCTCACTGTGGAATACGGTATATATAGAAAGAGCGATAGATTCTTTGAGACGAAAAGGGATCCCGATTAATGAGCAACTGATTACCCATCTGTCACCACTGGGATGGGAACATATCAACCTGAGCGGGGATTACGTCTGGAGAACGAACCTCAAACTGGGACAGGGTAAATACCGCGCATTACGCTCAGTGAATAGTAATATGTACAAAAAACAGGCTTAGCGTAGGATAATTTCCGTTTTCCAAGCGGACCCCTGTTCGTCGAACGCGACAAATCCAACGCCGGCGGCCTGCGCCTGCTCACGAAACAACGCGCCGCTGAACAGGGTTACCCGGTGCCCTTTGGTCAGCAGATGACGGGCAATGGTCAGCATAGGATAAACATGCCCCGGCGTTGCCACCGCGGCCATCAGGATGTGGGACATCAAAACTCCTTATTGATCATTATCGGTGTGCGGATCCAGACGCGATGCGAATGCGCACATCTGACTTCCTGTACAGGTGATATCCGCAGCCAACGGTACCGCTGTCGGCTGCCGGCCGTACACAGCGCCTCATGTCGGCAATCTGTATGCAGATTTATATGTTAGCGTCAGGCCGGCGCAGATACAGCACCGGATGCGATCCGGATCATATTCAGAAGAAATGACAAACCAGTGGAACAGGACGTGGAGGGAACGATGATGAAAGGTAATAAAAGTAGTGAGTCATCAGGGGATTTTTCAGTAATTCAGCATAGAATAAGCGCCAAATTCTTTAACAAACTTCAACAATAAATCTGATAAAAATTGCATTACAGCGCCAAACGCGGCGGCGGCATGAACCGGGACAACCTCATCCCGGCCATGCATTAATAAATAATACTGATTAATTATTCTCGTTCCTGCGCATGCCAGACGATTTTGCTGACCTTCCAGTTTTTGAGAATATCATCGGACGGCATCAGCCCTTCCGGACCGCTCCAGTCGCCGGAGAACAGGTAGCTGACGTGTTTACCCTGCGGCGCCACGCATTCAACGCTGCGGGCATCCGCGCCTTGTCCCGGCTGGCAGAGGCCAAACGCCTTGCTGTAAAGCGAACTGAATTCATCGCCGATTTTCACGCCCCATTCGCTGGCGATCGCCTTGTCCATCACCGCCACCTGTTTGACCTGGCCTTTCGGCGCGCCGCTGATTTCCAGCCTGACGCTGTCATCCTTGAGCGCTTCATAGATCGATACCAGCTTGCCGTTGCGGGTTTCCATACCGCCGCGCAGGCGATAGTCACCGTTCAGCGCGTCGTTCAACGCTGACTCCAGCATCGGCGTTTTGGCATTAATGTCCCCGACGCCGGCGTCCGATACCGTCAAACGATGGCCGAACCAGTTGAACGGCGACAAACTGGACCAGGAAAAACTGGAAAGGGTACTGCACCCCGCCAGCAATAACGGGAAAGCCAGAAACAACGGACGCACTTTTGTCACTCTCGACTCCTCAACATAAAACGGCGCCGACTCAACGAGCCGGCCCTGCCATAGCGCTGGCTCTTTGAGTGCGCCGCCGGCAGAAAGTGCCGTGAAAATTCGCGCCGGTTAATCCACGGCGCGTACATGCCGTCAAGATTACCATTGTTCAGACGGGCCGGGGAAACGTTCATCCCGAGAAAAACGTCACCCCGGCCGAAGGGAGAAGGGTTAGCGGAAAGCAGCCAGATCGATGTGATAATGGAACAGATCGGCCAATTCCTGCTGGTGAGTTACCGCGATCACGGTGCAATCCGGCAATGCCTGTCGGATCACCCCCAGCAGGTGCCGGGCCGCATGCTGGTCGAGATGGCTGGTGGCCTCGTCCAGATACAGGTGATCCGGACGGTTGACCAGCGCCCGCGCCAGCGCCAGCCGCTGCCGTTCGCCGCCGGAGAACACCCGATCCCAGTTCATCTGCTGCTGTAATCGGTCGCCCCAGTCGCCCAGACCAACCTGATCCAACACCCGACGCAACGCCGCTTCATCGTCCAGCGGCGCCCGCGGATAACAAATTACCTCCGCCAGCGCTCCCTGCCCCAGATAGCTTTGTTGCGGCAACAGCAACGAATGGCCGCGCCCGGCCTGCCAGGCGCCGTGGTAATAGGGCCACAACCCGGCCAGCGTGCGCAGCAGGGTCGATTTCCCCAGCCCGCTGTGGCCGGAAAGCCGGTTCCAACTGCCGGGCGCGCACTGGAACGTCACGTTGCGCAGCAGCGGTTGTCCCTGCGGGGTGGAGAAACTGAGCCGCTCCACCTGCAGTTGCTCACCTTGTACGACAGGTATCGCCGTATCCTGATGCGCCTCGATTTCCCGCCGGAACTGATCCAGACGCGTCATGCTGGCGGAGAGTTCCACCAGCGAGTAATACACCCGAATAAACCAGCTCAGCGCGCTGTGCACCTGCCCGAACGCGCTGCGAATCTGCATCAGCCCGCCGAGCGTGACGGTCTTGCTGAGAAACGCGGGCAGCGCGGCGAATACCGGCACAATCAGGCTGACGCGGGTATAGCCGACGGTAAACAGGCCCAGGTTGCGCTCGGCATTCATCAGCGAACGCCAGTTGCTGACGATCGACGAAAAATAACCGCCCAGTTGGCGCTTTTCCTGCCGCTCGCCGCCGTACAGCGCAATCTGCTCCGCGCTGTCGTGTTTGCGCAGCAGCGAGGCGCGGAAATCCGCTTCCGCCTGCTGTTTATGGTAGTTGATGCCATGCAGCCGTTTGCCGATCCACTGGGTAATCAGGCTGCCCAGCAAGGTATAGATCACCGCTACCCATACCAGATAACCGCTGACGGTCACGCTGTGCCCCCACAGCGTGAACTGCTGCACGCCGGAAAGATCCCACAGGATCAGCAGGAACGAGAACAGCTGGGCGAAGGTGATGATAAACGACACCAACAGCCGCACCGTTTGGGTGACGAACAGGTCGACATCCTGCGCGATGCGCTGGTCCGGGTTATCCACCCGGCCGCTCAGCGACAGGCGATAAAAGGCGCGCTTCGCCAGCCAGCTGTCGATAAACGCCGCCGTCATCTGTTCGCGCCAGCGAATAATCAGCAGTTTGGTCAGCCATTCCTGATACACGAAGACGCCGATATAAATCAGGATATAGAGGCAATATTCCTTGATCAGGCGGTAAAGCAAGCCGCTGTCGAATGCCCCCAGCGCATCATAAAAGGTTTTGCTCCAGTCATTGATGCGGACGTTGAGGTAAACAATGCTGCCGCCCATCGCCACGATAGCAGCCAGCAGCATCCAGCTTTGCCAGTAACGCCGGTTAAGCCAGAACGGACGGCACAACAGGGCAAAAGCCTGCAGGAACGGTTTCACGATTTTTTCTCCTGCGGCAACGTGATATACAGCACCTGATTCTGCGGATGCCACAGCCGGGACGCCGCATCGCGCACCGCTTCAAACGTAATCGCCGGCGCCAGACTATCCAGTTGGGTCAGATAGCGGGGATCATGATAGTTCCGGTAACTCAGCATCAGCCGCGACATCAGGGTGGTGCTGTCCTGCTGGCGAGCGCGCTCGCCGTGGATAAACTGCTTGCGCTCCTGCTCCACATCCTGCGGCGTGATGCGCGCCGCCAGCGTTTCCAGCACCTGCTGCGCGTTGCGTCTCAATTCCTGCGCCCGCTGCGGCGAGGTGGTAAAACGCAGCGACGTTTCAATACGCTGACTTTTATCATTCAGACGGCTTTCCATCCTCAGGTTATAAATTCCCTGCGCGTCATCCCGCAGGCTGGCCTTGAGATAGCGGGCCGCCAGCCGGGAGGCGATATTCACCTGCACCGCCTGCTGCGGCGTCCATGTCTGCGGCGAGAAGCTCCACAGGTAGATATCCGCCTTCGGTTCCAGATTGATGGCGGAGACACGCTCGCGTTTCCCCGCCAGCGCCAGATGCTGTGGGCTTTCCGCGCCAGCCTGACGCGGCAGCGAAGCCAGATAGCGCTCCACCAGCGGACGCAACTGCTCCGCCGGCAGGTCCGCCAGCAGGTAATAGGTCACCGGCGCCGCCACGGTCTGCCGCCACTGATCCGCCAACTGTTCGGTGGTGACGGTATCCAGCTGTGTCGGCGTCGGGAAAGGCGTCGGCGCGTTGCCGAACTGCAGCTCGGCGCTCTCCCGCTCCCGTCGGAAGCCAACGCTCTGCTCGCGGGTAACCTGTTGCCGCTTCAGCACCGACAGGCTATCGCGCATATCGTTTTCATCAATAGCGGCCGACCGATTCATCGCATGATAGAGATGCAACAGCGCGTCCAGCTTGTCCGGGCTGACGCTGCCGCTCCAACGCAGTTCATCCGGCTGATAATCCAGACTGAGCGATAGCCGCCGCTCTTTTTTCCAGTCGTTCAGATCCCGGCCTTTCCAGCCAGCCGGCCCGCTTTGGCTGATCAACTGACCGGCCAGTTGGGACAGCCACGGCTCGCGTCCCGGCGCCATAAAACCGGCCGGCGACTGCACAGCCAGCGACACTGATTTGCCGGCCTGAGCGCTGCGCAGCCATACCAGCCGATCGCCGTTGCTCAGTTGCCACTCTTCCACCTTCTGCTCAGGGAACGCTCGCACGCCGGTGATCTCGCCACGGCCTTCAGCCGCAGGCAACGCCGGCGCTACCCGCACAACAGGCTTTTGTAGCGGCGCCAGCTCGCTGCGAGCCGCCTGCTGACGCTGTTGCTCAATATCGGCCGCCGACGGCGGCGTGAACGGCAGAGTGCCGGGAACACTGAACTGCACCAGTTGATCGGGCGATGACAGCCAGCGCTGCAGGCAGGCATTGATATCCGCTGCGGTAATGGTTTTCAGCACCGCCAGAACCTGCTGCCCCAGCTGTTGTTTGCCGGTATAAGGACGCTCCTGCTGCCAGGACACCACCAGTTGCTGCACCCAGTCGGAAAACTCGCGCTGTTCCGACGTCGCCGCCATCTTCTCCGCCGACTGGCGGATCTCATCTTTGACGGCCGCGATATCGGATTCGTAGAGCGGGTAATGGCGCAGGCGCGCAATCTCCTGCAACAGCACGGTCACCCCCTGTGGGTGGCCGTCCGGCAGCACCGAGGCGAACAGCCCCAGCGCCACCGTGGTACGCCCGATGTCGGACTTGCGCACCACCAGACTGCTAACCGCCGTTGCCGGAGCGATCGGTTGACGCTGCACCTGCCGGCTCAGGGTGTCCAGCGCGATCTGGTTGATCAAACGGTGGCGCAGCCCCTGCTCGTCTGTCGCTCTGGCCGCCCCGTCATCAAAACGGAACACGAACGACACCTGGCTGACGCTGCTCTGGCTGTCCTGCAGGCGCACCACATGCAGTTGCGGGCGCAATGCGGGTTCATACCGATCCCGCTGCGGTATTTTGCCGTCCGGCAGCGTGCCCATCGCCTGCGTAATCGCCTGTTTCACCTGTTCGGGCTGCAGGTCGCCGATCACGATCAGGCGCATATTCCGCGGGTGATACCAGCGGGCGTAAAAATTGCGCAGCACCGTCACCGGCGTGGTCTGGATCGCGCTTTCGGAACCGATGACCGGACGATCGGGATAGCGGGAGTCATGCCGGATAGCGGCCACCCGCTGTTGATTCATGCGTTCCGCCACACCGAGCTTGCCGCGCCACTCCTCCAGAATCACCTGGCGCTCGCGCTGCCAGTCCTCCGGCTCGAAGCGCGCCTGCCCGGCTATCTGCGCCAGCACGTTCAACGCCAGCCCCAGAGACGGCTTGCCGGCAGGCGGGCTCAGCATGTAAACCGTGCGCTCGTAATTGGTCATCGCATTGTAATGCTGACCGCGAACCCAGCCCTGCTGGCCCAACGTCTGCGCCAGACCGGCCGGATAATCCCGCGTGGCGCGAAACACCATGTGCTCCACCATATGCGCTACGCCGGACTCGTCATCCTGCTCGTCCAGCGAACCGGATTCAACGCTCAGCCGGATGTCCAGCCGTTGCTGCTGCCCGGCCAGCGGCACAATGGTGTAACGCAGGCCATTGTCCAGTTGCCCTTCGGTGATCACCGGCAACGGGCTGGTGACGGTTTGCGCTGAGGCCAGCGCGCTGAACAGACAGAACGCTATCGTACCTATCCAGCGGGAAGTCATTTTTCTCATTAATCGCTCAATCATGGGTATGTAAAACCGACGGGATATCTCAGGCAATCACTGTGTTATCGCCGGGAACGGGACGCACCCGTTCCCGGCGTCAGACCATTACCAGTTGTAAGCCACACCCAGCCAGAACTGACGACCCAGCTTGTAGGTCACCGTATTGCCGGAAGTCTCCTGCGAGGTGGCGATCACGTTGTCGAGCACGTTGATCACATCCAGCGTCAGGTCCAGCGACTGGTTTTTATAGGTGGGCAAGGAGTAGTTGAATCGCCAGTCGTAGGAGACGTAATCCTGATACTGGCGCTCGGTATACAGCGTGGCGCTACCGGTATAATCGCCGCAGGCGCTGACGCTGCTGGAACTGCCGGAGCAGGTAACGCTGGAGGTACGGTAGCCTTTGTAACCGGAGGTATAGGCCAGGTTATGATCCCAGTTAAGACGAATGGCCGGGAAATAGGTGTTGATATTCAACGCCACCGACCACGGGGTGTTGTAGTCAAGCGCGTCCATGTCACGACGATCGGTCAGGCGGCCTTTGAAAATCACCTTGCTGTCGTCCAGGTTTCCCTGGTCGTAGTAAAGCTGTGAGCTGGTCTTGTTATCCGCCATGCTGGCGCTCAGCCCCCAGCGAACATCGGCGTATTTCAGTTTATACGGGCTGATAGGTTCCACCGTCAGCGAAAGCGTATTGCCTTCGGTGCGGGCATCATTGGTCAGGTAGTAATAGCGTTGACCGCTGTCATCGGTTCCATTGCTGCGGCCGAACTGGTTACGCCCCTGGCGATTAACCCATTTCAGCGTCCACACGGTGTCGTACACCCGCTGCGACAGCCCCAGCGACAGCTCGTCGCTGTACGGCGTTTTCAGGTCGGAAATATCGTAGTCATAACTGCCATAACTGGTATTACTGCTGGTCCAGCTGCTGCCGGCGCTGGTACGACTCTGCACTACCGACTCGTTGATCCCGGAGCGCAGTTTGTACGCCAGCATGTTCTGGGCGTAGTAACGGTTGGCGCCGCCGAAAACACGGGTGGAGCGATCGCCAAACACATCGTAAGACGCCGCCAGACGTGGGGCGATGTTCAGGTTTTTCAGGTAATCGTCATACTGCAGGCGCACGCCCGGCGTCACTTCCAGGTTCTGGTAACTGACGCTGTCCTGCAAATACACCGCATAGTTGACGTAATTGCCTTCCACCTGACGCGCCGGGAACAGATTGCGATTGCGGTAATACTGCTCGCCATTAATACAGAAGTCGTCGCCGGCCTGGCACACCACGCTGGTGCTGATGGTGGGCGTATTACGACTGGTATACACATTGCTAAAACGGCGATATTGCGCGCGGTAAGAATCTACCTGCCAGCCCATATCCAACTGATGGCTGGTGCCCCACAACGCCAGCGGGTTGAGCTCGTAATCCTGTTTGAACGTGAAGGTCTGTTTTTCTGTGGCATATTTGCCATAACCACCGATTCCCGATAGCTGGGAGTTACCCGCTACCCCCGTACCCCAGTCCACAACATTGGAAACAAACCGGGATGTGCGGTTATAGCGATACCAGGACTGATAGGTATCGCCCTCATGCTCGATGCGGTTTTCCTCAAACTGGTAACCCGCCAGACTGCTCACTTTCCCCCAGTCCGCATTGTGTTCCCACTCGATATTGCCGCGATAGCCGCCGCCGGTATTGGTATAGCCGCCGTTTTTGATGTCTTTTTTGTAATAGCCGGATTCATGCGGCGCGTACATACCGGTCAGGCGGAAAATATCGCCGTTATCCGCCAGATAAGTGCCTTTGAGCAAATAGGTTTCCGCCTCGCGCTTCTGCGTGACCCATTCGTCCATGACGCTGTTATAAAACGGGATCGACGACTGCTGGCGGTTATAGGCAAAAATAAATCCGGCCTTGTCGCTTAATGGCTGATTAAAGGTGGCGGAATAAAAATTCTTGCGGAATTTCGGCTGATAATAGAGCTGGCTGGCTGAATAAAAGTCACCTTCAATATCGTCGTCAATATGATAACGGGTCCAGCTGTCGCGGGTGGTGCGATAAGAAACCCTGCCGGAAGCGCGGTCCAGTTTCGGGTCTTTTAATTTGGCATCGACCACGCCGCCGGTAAAGTCGCCATATTTCGCGGAGATATTGCTGTCGAATACCTGTAATTGCTCGATCAACTCCGAGTTAATCCAGAATGATTGCGCGCCGCCGGCAGGCAGGTCGGTTGGTGAATATCCATCCGGTGTATTGCTCAGTTCGCCATTATTCGCGCCGGGGTTGATGACGTTATTGTTGGATAACCCGTCGATCATGTAGTTATTTTGGTAAAACTTCTCGCCATGAAACGACACGTTTTCCGGCGCCAGTTCACCGGGCGTCTGGCTGCTGTCGAGGCTATTAGAAAAACGCACGTTTGGGTTGGAGCGCAATAATTCCGTGACGCTGCCGTTACGTGTCGGCCGACGCTGAATCTGCTCGCTGGTAATCACCTGGGTTCCCATCGTCTGGCTGGTGGGAGTGGAGCGAACCAGGATGGTATCCTCATCGGTATTTTTCTTTTCTGCCGCCGGTTTACCAGCAGAGGTATTTTCTGTCCGAGTCGTCTGTTCGGCAGCCGTCGCCGTTGATGATACGCCGAGTATCATCATCAAATAGAGATGCTTATTCATGTAATTATTTCCTGTACCCTGATGATATTGAAAACAAAAAAATCAATTCTGAAGTTCGATATGGCCATTCAGCCGAAAAATGACGGATACCGTCTGGTCGGCAACCGGTGAATCGGCCTGATAACGCCAGCGCGCCATGTCTTTGATAACGTCGCTGCTAAACATCCCGTCAGGGTTCTCCGACAACACCCGAATATTGGTGACCGTGCCGCTGGCCGTGACGTCGAACCGCAGTCGAACCTGGCCTTCCACCCCCATCGAGCGCGCGCGCACGGGGTAATTCACCCGTCGTTGCAACGCCTTCAGCGTGCCGGTCTGGCTATTGCCCGCGCCCTGATGCGCCTGCCCTTGCGTACTCTCGCCCGCCGGTGCGGCCTGGCCGCCTGCCGATGCGCTGGCGGGCGCTGACGCCGTTGCGCGATTTCCCGGCTCAGCCGGACTCGCCGCGTCTGCCACAGGCGTCGGCGTATCACGAGTTTCACTGCGTGGAGAGGCGGGTGTTTTTTTGACGTCCGCTTTTTCCTTCACCGGCACAGGATCTTTTGGCGGGCGTGAGGATTCGCGGGTTTTCTCCGTCGGTTTTGGCGGGCGTGTCGTCACAGCAGGATCGGAAGACGTAGCCGTCACCACGGCGCGCTCATTCACCGGCAGCGGCCGCATTACCGCTGGCGCCACAGCTACCGGCGTCACTCTGGTGGCCGTAACCGGCTCGTCGGCAGGCGATGTTGCGGTGCTTGCGGAAAGCAGCCGCACTGCGTGGGCGGAGAACGAGGTGACATGCATGCCCGTCACGCTTTCTCCGGCACGCCCGGCCTGCAACACCAGTTGCTCGTGAGGCGCATACCCCCACAACAAGGCCCAGACCACCGACAGATGTACCCCGACGGACAACAGAAGAGAATGTGTAGCTTTCAACGTAATACCATGTTTTATTTATAGAAATAAGTATCAAATTATGGACAGGACAACGACGGCGGCGCCCCTGATTCCCATCCCAAAACAAGCAGAAACATCCCTTTATAGATAATGAGAATTATTTTACAAATGATATCCATTATCAATGAATTTTTACAGCACGTCAGTACAAACCTGACCTTTTGGACAGGCAAAACACCACTAATGAGAAAATTGCGCGGAGGCGCGGACAGAAACAGAAAGAGAAAATGCAGCAGGCAGGCGGGATATCGGTCGGCGTCAGACGGAGATAAGGCGGCCTCTCCCCGTCATCGACTGACGGCGCGCAAACGCGGCCAGATGGGAACGGTCAATACTCCTGGTCTTCAATCAGGCGTTTACCCAGCGTGATGCTGTCGACCATGTCGTAATTCATCTTTTCATACATGCTGATGACGGCCGTGTTGCTCTGACGCACCATCAGGTGGATCTTCGGGCAACCGCGCGCGATCAGTTTTTTCTCCAGACGGCTGATCAGCGCATTGGCGATGCCGCGGCCGCGGTAATCCGGATGCACCCCCAGATAGTAGGCCGAACCGCGGTGACCGTCATATCCGCCCATCACTGAGCCGACCACCTCGCCGCCCACTTCTGCTACCAGAAACAGGTCGGGATCATGGTTGAGCTTGCGCTCAATATCCATTTCCGGGTCATTCCAGGGGCGCAGCAAATCACAGCGTTCCCAAAGGGTAATCACTTCTTCAAAGTCATCTTGCCTGAATACGCGGATTTCCATCGCTGCTCGCCATCTAGAGTCAATAGGTGATACTCGATTATCCCGTGATTCACCGCAGACGCAACATCTTCGTCATACACTTTTCAGCAATGGCATCGATTCACATCGACGGCATTTACCGGCGATGGGCGGCCTGCCGAATTTCGATATACTAAGGCTGCAATAAGTCCAACCGCCTTTCAACATCATCATAAGGGACACTATGAGCTCACCTGATATCGATGCGATCAAGCACTTTCTGCTCACGTTACAGGACAACCTGTGCCGGCAGTTGGAACTGACCGATGGCGCCGCCACCTTTATTGAAGACGCCTGGCAACATGCTTCCGGCGGCGGCGGACGCAGCCGCGTTCTGCGTCAGGGGCGGGTATTCGAGCAGGCCGGAGTGAATTTCTCTCACGTTTCCGGCGCATCGCTGCCGCCGTCGGCCAGCACCCACCGCCCGGAACTGGCTGGGCGCAGCTTTCAGGCGATGGGCGTTTCGCTGGTGATCCATCCGTTAAACCCGTACGTGCCGACCAGCCACGCCAACATACGTTTCTTCATCGCCGAAAAACCGGGCGAACCGGCGGTCTGGTGGTTTGGCGGCGGCTTTGATCTCACCCCGTACTATGGTTTCGAAGAAGACGCCGTCCACTGGCATCAGACCGCGTTCGACCTGTGCCAGCCGTTCGGCGACGACGTCTACCCGCGCTACAAACAATGGTGCGACGACTACTTCTTCCTCAAACACCGCAACGAAGCACGCGGCGTCGGCGGCCTGTTCTTCGACGACCTCAACACGCCGGATTTCGACACCAGCTTTGCATTCATGTGCGCGGTGGGCGAAGGCTTCCGGCACGCCTATTTGCCGATCGTCAATCGCCGCAAAGACATCCCGTGGGGCGAGCGGGAACGCCAGTTCCAGCTTTACCGCCGAGGACGCTACGTGGAATTCAACCTGGTGTGGGACCGAGGCACGCTGTTCGGCCTGCAAAGCGGCGGGCGCACCGAGTCGATCCTGATGTCGATGCCGCCGCTGGTGCGCTGGGAATACCAGTACCAACCGGAGCCGGACAGCCCGGAAGCGGCGCTGTACCGCGACTTTTTGCCCGCCCGTGACTGGCTCGGCCTGAATACGCCGTCGGGAGCACGCGGATGACCGCCATCTGGGTGGACGCCGACGCCTGTCCCAACGTCATTAAAGACGTGCTTTACCGGGCTGCCGATCGCACCGCAACCCGCCTGACGCTGGTCGCCAACCAGCCGCTCAGAACGCCGCCTTCGCCGCACATACACAGCCTGCGCGTCGCCGCCGGGTTCGATGTGGCGGATAACGAAATCGTGCGCCGCGTTCAGCCGGGCGATCTGGTGATCACCGCGGATATTCCGCTGGCGGCCGAAGTGCTGGCAAAACACGCGGTCGCGCTTAACCCACGCGGTGAACGCTACACCCCGGACACTATCCGCGAGCGGCTGACGATGCGGGATTTCATGGATACGCTGCGCGCCAGCGGGGTACAAACCGGCGGCCCGGCGGCATTAAGCCAACGCGATCGCCAGCAGTTCGCTAACGAATTGGAGAAGTGGCTGCGTCAGCAGGCGTAAAAAAACCGGCAGGTCACCCTGCCGGTTTAGTCTTTTCGTTACAGGCTACCTTGCCGGATTACAGCGGCGCGGTTTGTGCTTCCACCACCGCCAGCGCCACCATGTTGACGATACGGCGCACGGAGGCGATCGGCGTCAGGATGTGTACCGGCTTGGCAACGCCCATCAGTACCGGCCCGACGGTTACGCCTTCGGAAGACGAGACGCGCAGCAGGTTGTAGCTGATGCGGGCGGCTTCCATGTTCGGCATGATCAGGATGTTGGCCGCGCCTTTCAGCGGGCTGTTCGGCATCTGCTCACGACGAATGGCTTCCACCAACGCGGCGTCGCCGTGCATTTCGCCGTCAATTTGCAGCTCCGGCGCCATCTTGTTCACCAGTGCCAGCGTGGCGCGCATTTTCTTCGCCGTCGGCGAATCGGAGGTGCCGAAGCTGGAATGCGACAGCAACGCCACTTTCGGCTCAATGCCGAAACGGCGCACGGTGCTGGCCGCCATCAGGGTGATTTCCGCCAGCTGTTCCGGGGTCGGATCCGGGTTGACGTAGGTGTCGGCGATAAAGGTGTTGCCGCTCGGCAGCAGCAGCGCGTTCATCGCTCCCGCCACATGCACGCCGTCACGGTAGCCGAACACTTTCTCCACCACGTTGAAGTGCTCTTCATAGTTACCGACCGTACCGCAGATCATCGCATCCGCTTCGCCGCGGTGAACCATGATGGAGCCGATCAGCGTCGGGTTGCCGCGCATATCGCGCTGCGCCTGCTCCTGAGACACGCCGCGGCGTTTCATCATCTCGAAATATTCGGTCCAGTAGGCTTTGAAACGCGGGTCGGACTCGTTGTTCACCACCTCGAAGTCCTTGCCGATAGCGATCTGCAAGCCCAGTTTCTGGATGCGTTTTTCGATCACGCCCGGGCGACCGATCAACACCGGGAACGCCAGCCCCAGCGACACCAGTTCCTGTGTGGCGTGCAGCACGCGCGGGTCTTCCCCTTCCGCCAGTACCACGCGTTTCGGCTGGGTGCGGGCCTGAGAGAAGATAGGTTTCATGAACAGGTTGGTTTTGTAGACGAACTGCGTCAGTTTTTCGATGTAATCATCGAAGTTTTCAATCGGACGGGTCGCCACGCCGGATTCCATCGCCGCTTTCGCTACCGCCGGCGCGATCTTGATGATCAGACGGGGATCGAACGGTTTAGGAATCAGATATTCCGGCCCAAAGGACAGGTCCTGATCGCCATAGGCGGACGCCACTACTTCGCTCTGCTCCGCCAGCGCCAGATCGGCAATGGCGTGCACGCAGGCCAGCTTCATCTCTTCGTTGATGGTGGTCGCGCCCACATCCAGCGCGCCGCGGAAGATGAACGGGAAACACAGTACGTTGTTGACCTGATTCGGGTAGTCGGAACGACCGGTGCACACGATGGCGTCCGGGCGCACTTCTTTCACCAGCGGCGGCAGAATTTCCGGCTCCGGGTTAGCCAGCGCCATGATCAGCGGGCGCGGCGCCATGGTTTTCACCATGTCCTGCGTCAGCACGCCCGGACCGGAACAGCCGAGGAAAATGTCCGCGTTCGGGATAACATCGGACAGCGAACGACTGCCGTTATCGTCAATGGCGTACGCCGCTTTGGTTTCCGCCATGTTGGCTTCGCGGCCTTTGTAGATCACGCCGCGGGAATCGCACACCACGATGTTTTCATGTTTCAGACCCAGCGCCACCAGCAGGTTCAGGCAAGCGATGGATGCCGCGCCCGCGCCGGATACCACCAGCCGAACGTCGGAAATCTGTTTTTCCACCACGCGCAGGCCGTTAAGCACCGCCGCGGTACAGATAATGGCGGTACCGTGCTGGTCGTCGTGGAATACCGGAATCTTCATGCGCTCACGCAGCTTCTGCTCGATGTAGAAGCACTCCGGCGCCTTGATATCTTCCAGGTTGATGCCGCCGAAGGTGGGTTCCAGCGCGGCGATCACATCGATCAGCTTGTCCGGATCCTGTTCATCCACTTCGATATCAAACACATCGACGCCGGAAAACTTCTTGAACAGCACCCCTTTGCCTTCCATTACCGGCTTGCCGGCCAGCGCGCCGATGTTGCCCAGGCCCAGCACCGCGGTACCGTTGGAGATCACCGCCACCAGATTGCCGCGCGCGGTATATTTGTAAGCCGCCAGCGGATCTTCAGCGATTTCCAGACAAGGCGCAGCAACGCCCGGGGAATAGGCCAGCGCCAGGTCGCGCTGCGTGGCCAGCGGTTTGGTCGGGGAGACCTGGATTTTTCCCGGCACCGGATATTGATGGAAGTCCAGTGCGCTTTGCTTCAGTTGTTCATCCATAGTTTATTACCTTGTCTTATCGCTTTGTTAGTAGGGTGGCGAGTCACCCAGTGTACCGTGTCTGTGATTTTCGAAACCATGAAGCATTACAAAATCCACGCCGGAATACCGCTTAATATAGTTAATTAATGAGAGTGAAAATCACTCACCATAACGACTATTTCCCCGACCAAACATGACCAAATACCGATGATATCGCTGCCGGCGTTTCCCTCGTCACACGCAAGCCGATACGAATTGACTATGCTTAGAGCCTATCCCGATAGGCGTAATTGGCGCAGCCAGTTTGGATTCGGACAGCGCGCAGAACCCTCACGTACACGTAGTACGTGAGGGTTTCGAGCACTGCCCAGGTCCAAAATGGCAAGTAAAATAACCCTATTGGGATAGGCTCTTAGCCCGTGTTACGACATGGATAATCAACCTGCCGATGACTGCAATCAGAAAAAACGCATGTCATTCCGCCACAGAATCCTGCAGGGTGATTCCGCCAATTTTCTCTTCAGGGAGCCAAGCCATGAACCAACTAGACGCATTGAAACAATTCACCGTGGTAGTGGCAGATAGCGGCGATATCGAATCTATTCGCCACTTTTCACCGCAGGACGCCACCACCAATCCATCCTTGATTCTAAAAGCCGCCAGCCTGCCCGCTTACCAGCCGCTGTTTGCCGATGCGCTGGCTTACGCCCGCCAGCAGGGCGGATCCAGAGAAACGCGGCTCATCAACGCCAGCGACCGTCTGGCGGTCAACATCGGCGCCGAGGTGCTGAAAAGTATTCCCGGGCGGATCTCCACCGAAGTGGATGCCCGCTTGTCGTTTGATCGCGGTATGTGTGTAGCTAAAGCACGTAAACTGGTGGCGATGTACGAGGAAAAGGACGTACATCGTTCACGTATTCTGATCAAGCTGGCGGCCACCTGGGAAGGGATCCGCGCCGCCGAAGAGTTGGAAAAGGAAGGGATCAACTGCAACCTGACGCTGCTGTTTTCGTTTGCGCAGGCCCGCGCCTGTGCGGAAGCCGGCGTCTATCTGATTTCGCCGTTTGTCGGCCGCATTTACGACTGGTATCAGGCCAGACAACCCTCCGCCAACTACGATGCCGAACAGGATCCGGGCGTGCTGTCGGTGCGGCGTATTTACGAGTACTACAAACAGCATCGCTATCGCACCATCGTGATGGGCGCCAGCTTCCGCAAGGTGGAGCAGATTCTGGCGCTGGCCGGGTGCGATCGTCTGACCATTGCCCCGCCGTTACTGGAACAGCTAAAAAACAGCACCGCACCGGTGGAGCGCATTCTCAGCCCGTCAACCGAAGGCTTCCATCAGCCGGCGCCGCTGTCGGAAACCGAATTCCGTTGGCAGCATAATCAGGATCCGATGGCGGTGGAGAAACTGTCCGAAGGCATCCGCCTGTTTGCCGCCGACCAGCAGAAGCTGGAAGATTTGCTAGCCGCCCGGTTGTAAATAGGGTTCCGCCACAAACAACTAGGGGCCTGCCGGCCCCTTGTCATCTACAGTTTTCGTATGCCGTTAACGCACGTTGGCGAACCAACCTTTAATCTGCGCGTGCTGCAGCAGCATGATGGTTTTACCATCACGAATACGACCGTCCTTGATCATCGCCAGCGCTTCGCTAAACGGCAATTCCAACACTTCGATATCCTCATCATCCACACCGCCGCCGTTCGTTTTACGCTGTGAATCGTCATATTCCGCGGCAAAGAAATGCACCAGCTCGGTGATGCCGCCCGGCGACATGTAGGCTTCAAACAACTTTTCCACTTCACCGATCTGGTAACCGGTTTCTTCGATCGCCTCATTTCGGATGCACTGCTCCGGCGACTGATCGTCCAGCAAACCGGCGCACGCTTCCAGCAGCATCCCGCTTTCATTGCCATTCAGGTAAGTCGGCATCCTGAACTGTCTCGTCAACACCACCGTCCCCCGGGCACGGTTGTAAAGCAGGATGGCGGCGCCGTTGCCGCGGTCATACACTTCCCGCATCTGGCGCACTATGCCGCCATTCTTACGTTTCAAATCGAACACATATTTATGCAGCACAAACCAGTGATCGGATAACAGTTGCTTATCAAGAATAGTAATGGGCGACGACATCATTGAATCTCTGTATCAAAAAATCAGTCCCAGATAATAGGACGGAGCTTGCCGGAATGCACGTGATCGTAAGATGAAAGCAGAAAAGTCGGAACCGAAAAGACAAACGCCCCCGCCCATAACCGGCGGAGGCGTCGCAAAGAACAGGCGGGCGCGTTAACCCAGCAGCGTATCCAGCAGCAGATACAGGTTGAGCGCAATCACCATACAGACGATCACCTTGCCAAGGTTCTGTACCCGGCGACTGTTCACCAGGCACCCCATCAGTTCGCGGTTGCCGGTAAAAACCAGCAGCGGAATCAACGCCAGCGCAATACCGAAACTCAACAGCACCTGGCTTAACACCAGCACCCGGGTCGGGTTCATACCGGACAGAATCACGATAAAAGACGGCAGCATGGTCACCACGCGGCGAACCCACAGCGGAATATGAAAGCGCACAAACCCTTGCATCACCACCTGGCCGGCCAGCGTCCCCACCACGGTGGACGACAGCCCCGCCACCACCAGACTCAGGCCGAAAATAGTCGCCGCCGCCTGCCCCAGTAAGGGTTTCAGCGTCAGATACGCCTGATCCAGTTCGGCAATCGAGGTGTTGCCGCTGAAGTGAAACGCCGCCGCCGCCGTCGCCATCATCGCCAGATTCACAAACCCGGCGATGGTCATCGCCACCGCGACATCCACCTTGGTGGCGGAATAACGTTCGGCGCGGGTTATGTTGCTTTGTTGCTGTGTCAGCGATGAATGCAGGTAAATTACGTGCGGCATAATGGTCGCGCCCAGTACGCCGGCTGCCAGCAGCACCGCGTCGGAATTGGGCAGGCTCGGTATCGCCATGCCTTTCGCCAGCGACGACAGTTCCGGGCGAGAGAAAATCAACTCGACGATATAGGCCGCCGCCACAAACAGCAGCAACCCGCCGATCACCATCTCCAGCGGCTTTTGCCCACGTTGCTGCAGCGTCAGGATCAGAAAAGTGGCAATGCCGGTGAGGATCGCACCTTCCAGCAGCGACACGCCAAGCAATAACTTAAAACCGATCGCCGCGCCGATGAATTCCGCCAGGTCGGTCGCCATAGCGATGATTTCGGCTTGCACCCAGTAAGCCCAGACAGCAGGTTTCGGGAAACGATCGCGAATATGCTCCGCCAGATTCTTGCCGGTGGCGATCCCCAGTTTGGCGGAGAGCAATTGAATCAACATCGCCATCAGGTTGGCCCACACCACCACCCACAACAGCTGATATCCATAGGCGGCGCCCGACTGAATATTGGTGGCGAAATTACCGGGATCGATATAACCGATCGCCGCGATAAAAGCCGGCCCCATCAGTGAAAGCTTGAGCTTCCGCGACGTACGGCTGACTGACTCCACTACACGACTCCCCGGCATATGAGTAACCCTTCTAACACTATTGTTTTATTACTCTCGCAAAGTTGATAATGATTATCAAGTGCATTTAGAATGGCAGTGATGATTGCTCTGATAGGTTATGATAATGATGCATTCACCCGACAAACGACACACGTTTTAATACGTAAAGATTAACAAAATATAAACAAAAAAACGATCGGTACAGCATCACGCGACTAAACGGTTTCCATGCGATAACGACAGAAAAAACGGTGTAAGCAACCGGGAAATGCTGTCGTGAAGCCAGCAAGAGAAAACGAAGGGGAATAAAAGGAGGGAAAGAGCAACAAGGCCACATTCACAATCCGGGAAGAAGATTCACAATCCGGGAAGAAGCCTGCTGGCCGCTCCCCGGAGAAAGCCGGAAACGATTATTCCTTGGCTTTGGACACCGCGACCATCGCCGGGCGCAGCAAACGACCGTTCAGGGTATAGCCCTTCTGCATCACCATCATGACATGGTTCGGCGCGTGATCGGCTGATTCCAGCAGGGTCATGGCCTGATGAATTTCCGGATTAAACGGCACGTTCACTTCCGCCACCACGTCGATGCCGAACTTATTCACGGCGGAAAGCATCGCTTTCAGCGTCAGTTCGACCCCTTCAATCATGCCCGACAGCGCTTCATTGGATTTGTCCGCCATCTCCAGCGCACGTTCAAGGTTGTCGATCACCGGCAGCATTTCGCCCGCAAATTTTTCCAGAGCGAATTTATGCGCTTTTTCCACATCCAGCTCGGCACGGCGGCGGATGTTCTCCATTTCGGCGCGGGCGCGCAACGCGCTTTCACGCTCACGCTGCTGGGCATCATTCAGTTGCGCTTCCAGTTCTGCGATACGCTCATCACGCGGGTCAGCGACATCTGTCGTCTCTGGTACGGCATCCGCTTGCTGACCTTCCGCTGCTCCTTTTTGATCCAAGACTTGCTCGTCAGGCGACTTCTGTTCTTTACTACTCATGAAATTCTCCGCGTTTTTCGCATTCATCTCGCTAGTTCGCTTATTATGGGGATCAAAACCGGGGTTTCAAGGGAACCACTCACATATTATTGGTCCGGCTATCGGTCCAAAAACCGTGAGCCTCCGGTGCTCTCATGAGGATAATGCACCCAAATGAACAGATCGTTTAACTGCATTGGCATTGTCGGTCATCCACGTCATCCAAATGCCTTGACCACCCACGAAATGCTGTATCACTGGCTACGCGCACAGGGTTACCGCGTGGTGATCGAACAACAGATCGCCCGCGAGTTGCAGCTAACGGACGCCGCCACCGGCAGCCTGTCGGAAATCGGTCAGCAGGCGGACCTGGCGGTGGTGGTCGGCGGCGACGGCAACATGCTGGGCGCGGCGCGGGTGCTGTCGCGCTACGATATCAACGTCATTGGCGTCAACCGCGGCAATCTCGGCTTCCTGACCGATCTCGATCCGGATCATACCCAGCAACAGCTAAGCGAAGTGCTGGCCGGGCGCTACATCCGCGAACAGCGTTTTATGCTGGAGGCGCAGGTGTGCCGCGCCAACCACCCCAACAGCAGCAGCACCGCCATCAACGAGGTGGTTCTGCACCCGGGTAAAGTGGCGCACATGATTGAATTTGAAGTGTATATTGACGACAAGTTCGCGTTTTCCCAGCGCTCCGACGGTCTGATCATCTCTACGCCTACCGGCTCCACCGCCTATTCGCTATCCGGCGGCGGCCCGATTCTAACTCCGTCGCTGGATGCGATCGCGCTGGTGCCGATGTTCCCGCACACCTTGTCGGCGCGGCCGCTGGTGATCAACAGCAGCAGCTCTATCCGGCTGAAGTTTTCCCACATCACCCAGGATCTGGAAATCAGTTGCGACAGCCAGATCTCGCTGCCGGTGCAGGAAGGCGAAGAAGTGCTAATCCAACGCAGCCAGTATCACCTGAACCTGATTCACCCTGAAAATTACAGTTATTTCAATACATTGAGTAGCAAGCTTGGCTGGTCGAAAAAATTATTCTGAAAGTGGCGCTGGCTACTTTACTGTACAAAAAACCAGTCTATACTGTACGTAATAACAGTTGTTGTTACATACAGGACACTATCATGCTGGCGCAACTCACAATCAGTAACTTCGCCATTGTGCGCGAACTGGAAATTGACTTTCAGGCAGGGATGAGCGTCATTACCGGCGAAACCGGGGCGGGGAAATCCATTGCTATTGACGCCCTCGGCCTCTGTCTCGGCAACCGTTCCGACGCCAGCATGGTTCGACCCGGCGCCAGCCGCGCCGACATCTGCGCCCGCTTCTCGCTGGCGGATACCCCGGCCGCGCTGCGCTGGCTTGAACACAACCAGCTTGATGACAACAACGAATGCCTGCTGCGCCGGGTCATCAGCGCCGACGGCCGCTCCCGCGCCTTCATCAACGGTACGGCGGTGCCGCTGTCGCAACTGCGCGAACTGGGTCAGCATCTGATTCAGCTTCATGGGCAGCACGCCCACCAGTTGCTGCTAAAACCGGAACATCAGCGCCATCTGCTGGATGCCTACGCCGATGAATCACAACTGCTCAGCGCCATGCGCCAGATCTGGCAGCAGTGGCATCAAAGCTGCCGCGAGCTGGCGCAGCACCAGCAAGCAACCATCGAGCGGGAAGCACGCCGGGAATTGCTGCAATATCAGCTCAAAGAGCTGAACGAGTTTGCTCCCCAATCAGGCGAGTACGAACAGATCGATGTCGAATACAAGCGGCTCGCCAACAGCGGACAACTGATGTCCCTCAGCCAGCAGACGTTGCAGATCCTCAGCGAAAGCGAAGACCAGAACCTGCTGAGCATGCTGCATAGCGCCAGGCACCAATTGTCGGAGCTGGTGAGCATGGATGACAAACTCTCCGGGGTATTTTCCATGCTGGAAGAAGCCAGTATTCACATCAGCGAAGCCAGCGATGAACTGCGCCATTACTGCGATCGTATGGATATGGACCCGATTCGTCTGTACGAACTGGAACAACGCCTGTCGCGCCAACTGACGCTGGCGCGAAAGCATCACGTAACGCCGGAAGAGTTACCCGCATTCCATCAGCAGTTATTGCAGGAACAACAATTGCTGGAACAACAGGAAAGCGATCACGAAACCCTGAATCGCGCGGTGCAAGAGTTCCACCAGCAAGCCCTGCATGTGGCCGAACAACTTCACGCCCGACGCTGCCAGCACGCCAGCGAACTGGCGGAATTGATCACCACCAATATGCATGAGCTGGCGATGCCGCACGGTCATTTCACGATTGATGTGACCTTCACCCCGGACTCACTGACCGCCAACGGCGCCGACCACATCGAGTTCTGCGTCACCACCAACCCCGGCCAGCCGCATCAGCCGCTGATCAAAGTGGCTTCTGGCGGTGAGCTGTCGCGTATCGCACTCATCATCCAGGTCATTACCGCCCGTAAGATGGATACCCCGGCGCTGATTTTCGACGAAGTGGATGTCGGTATCAGCGGCCCGACCGCGGCGATTGTCGGCAAGATGCTGCGCCAGCTTGGGCAATCCACTCAGGTAATGTGCGTCACCCATCTGCCGCAGGTAGCGGGATGCGGCCATCACCACTACTTCGTCAGCAAACACACTGACGGCGCGGCGACCGAAACGCTGATGCAGCCACTGGGTAAACGCGAACGTCTGCAGGAACTGGCGCGCCTGCTCGGCGGTTCCGCCGTCACCAAAAACACGCTGGCGAACGCCAGAGAATTGCTGGCGGCATAGTGAGGATCAACTTTTTCGAATTCCCGCGGTCTTACAGACGTCTTGCAGGTTTTCAAGTCAGGCAAGGTCTATTATCATCTGCAACCTATGCCCTTAAGGAATGTAATCACTATGCGCTGTAAAACGCTGACTGTCGTCGCCGCGGTGGTTGTTGTTATGTTGACTGCCGGTTGTTCCACGTTGGAACGTATAGTCTATCGGCCTGACATCAATCAGGGGAACTATCTGGCACCCGCTGACGTTGCCAAAATCCGTAACGGAATGACCAAACAGCAGGTCATCTACACGTTGGGCACCCCCATGCTGCAGGATCCGTTTGGATCAGACACCTGGTACTACGTCTTCCGTCAGCAACCGGGGCACGAAGCCGTGAAACAGCAAACGCTGACTCTGACCTTCAACAGTCAGGGCGAGCTGGCTAATGTGGACAACAAGCCCACGTTGCAGACGCAGTAAGTGAACAGCCCGGCGAGGCTAACACTCGCTGACTGGCCCCAAAAAATAAGGCACGTTACCGTGCCTTATTTTTTGAACGTTCCGCGCGCTGACGACGCAACTCTTTAGGGTCTGCCAGCAACGGGCGATAAATTTCCACCCGATCGCCATCGCTGAGAACATCGGTCAGTTTCGCCGGGCGGCTAAAAATGCCGATTTTATTGACGCCAAGGTCGATATCCGGGCGTAGGGCCAGCAGGCCGGATGCTTGAATAGCCTGCTCCGCCGTGCTCCCTTCTTCCAGCGTCAACGGTCGTAAGTACTGACGCTCCGGCAACGCGTAGACCACTTCCACGTGAATCTCAGGCACAATAGACCTCTTTGGCGCGCTGGGTGAACGCCTGCACCATATTGTTGGCCAATTCTTTGAAAATCTTGCCGAATGCCATTTCAATCAACACATTCTTGAATTCAAAATCCAGATTCAGCTCGACCTTACAGGCATCATCGCTCAGCGGCGTAAAACGCCAGTCGCCGGTCAACTGACGGAACGGACCGTCCACCAGTTGCATTAAAATACATTGGTTATCAATAAGCGTATTGCGGGTGGTAAACGTCTTGCTGATGCCGGCTTTAGACACATCAACCGCCGCCGTCATTTCACTCCCGGAGGAAGACAGTACCCGGCTACCAGTGCATCCAGGCAGAAAGGCCGGGTAAGACGAGACATCATTCACTAATTTATACATCTGCTCGGCACTGAACGGGACCAGCGCAGACCGGCTGATTTTAGGCATACAATTTTCCGTGATTCATAAAACGCGCAAAATAATACCATCGATGAGCGGTCAGACAAAAATTCTGCGAGGGGCATCGCACCCGTTCACAAAGAACGGTATGAATCCCGGCGAGGGATTTCATTCACGACGACAACCAGTATAATGACGGCACTATGACAAAGAAAAAAGCACATAAACCCGGTTCTGCCACCATTGCGCTCAACAAGCGCGCCCGCCATGAATACTTCATAGAAGAAGAGATTGAAGCGGGATTGGCACTTCAGGGGTGGGAAGTCAAATCACTGCGCGCAGGCAAAGCCAATATCAGCGACAGCTATGTGTTGATGCGTGATGGCGAAGCTTACCTTTTCGGCGCCACATTCACTCCGTTGCACGGCGCCTCCAGCCACGTGGTCTGCGATCCGACGCGTACCCGCAAACTGCTGCTGAACCAGCGCGAGCTGGACTCGTTGTACGGTCGTGTCAACCGCGAAGGCTATACGGTAGTGGCGCTGTCGCTGTACTGGAAAAATGCCTGGTGCAAGGTCAAGATTGGCGTAGCTAAGGGTAAGAAAGAACACGACAAACGTGACGATATCAAAGAGCGCGAATGGAAGTTGGACAAAGCGCGCATCATGAAAAATGCCGCCCGCTAACGGTAGATTAGCGAGTCATCTTTCTGTTATAATAGTGAAATATCTTGGGGCTGATTCTGGATTCGACGGGATTCGCGAAACCCAAGGTGCATGCCGAGGGGCGGTTGGCCTCGTAAAAAGCCGCAAAAAAATAGTCGCAAACGACGAAACTTACGCACCTGCTGCTATCGCAGCTTAATCAGCCTAAGAAACTGAAGGTGTCCTCTCTCCCTAGCCTCCGCTCTTAGGACGGGGATCAAGAGAGGTCAAACCCAAAAGAGATCGCGTGGATGCCCTGCCTGGGGTTGAAGCGTTAAATCCAATCAGGCTAGTTTGTTAGTGGCGTGTCTGTCCGCAGCTGGCAAGCGAATGTAAAGACCAGACTAAGCATGTAGTACCGACGGTGTAGGAATTTCGGACGCGGGTTCAACTCCCGCCAGCTCCACCAAAATTCTCCATCGGTGATTACCAGAGTCATCCGATGAAGTCCTAAGAGCCCGCACGGCGCAAGCCCTGCGGGCTTTTTTGTGCCCTCAATTTGTCCCGCGAAGTCTGAAGCCAACTAATTAAATCCGAATGATAAGTATCCCACCAAGCCGAACCATTCACTTTTAGAGATCTTCCGACATACTGATTATGTCCCGTTGAGGAGATCGCTATGCGCAAAGCCCGATTTACCGAGCACCAGATCATCGCCGTTTTGAAGTCCGTTGAAGCCGGACGTACCGTCAAAGACGTCTGCCGCGAAGCGGGAATATCCGAGGCTTCGTACTACATCTATGGACTACCTCCGTTTTGCAAGCACTGATTCTGGTTTTGGGTTGTTGCTTACATCTATCCGGCATCAGGAAAACCTGTGCCCAAATGGGTAATCCGCACACGATCGCCTCAACAACTGGACGGCCTCTGAGGCCAGTATAAAAATCAGGTTCCGATTGTGCAGGTGCAACCTGTCACCATTTCTCAGTACACTGCAACTTTTCTGGCTGGGAATTAACTTCCGGCTGCCTGATATTCTGTATCATTTCTCAGCATCGACCAGATTATTCTCGCGTTCTTGTTAGCTACCGCCACGGTCGTTTTATTAAACCCTCGCCGTTCCCTCAACTGATTAACCCACTGATGCAGACAGCTATCATTCTTATTCGTGGCAACCCTGACGACAGCGCGGGCACCATGAATAAAAAGAGTCCGCAGATGCTTGTCGCCTTTTTTCGTCATATTCATGAGAACTTGCCTGTCACCACTTGAGTGTTGCCGGGGAACCAGACCAAGCCACGCGGCGAAGTGACGACCATTTTTAAATTCAGTTCCTTTGCCAATAGCGGCAACAACAGCCGTTGCCGTTTTAGGACCAATACCTTTAACTTTGGCAATGCGCTGGCAGGCTTCAGATTGCCTGAACACAGCCTCTATTTCTTTATCAAAAAAGTTTATGCGACGACCAAGATCGTTAAAGAGATCATAGAGTTCTGCAATCGTCCTGCGCATTCTGGTACTGAGACCATTTTCTGCATCTTCAAGGATCAGCGGAACTGCATGACGAACTCTTGAGACCGCTGCACCGATTGTTATTCCCCGGTCAAGCAGCAGTCCTCTGATTTGACAGACGGTTGCAGTACGATGATTGACAATACGTTGTCTTGCACGGTGCAGAGCCTGAATATCCTGCTGTTCGGGACTTTTAGGCGGAACAAACTGCATCGTGGGTTGCATAAGGGCCACAGCTATCGCCTGTGCATCATTACCGTCATTTTTTTGCCCGCGAACAAAAGGTTTTACATACTGTGGGCTGATGACTTTTACTTTATGTCCCAGTTTTTCAAACTCGCGTTGCCAGTAAAATGCCCCTGTTGACGCTTCGATACCAATCAGACAGGCAGGAATATTTGCCACCGTCTGGAGTAATTCTTTTCGGCCGGTACGTTTTGTATAAACCGGTTTGCCAGCCTGGTTTAATCCGCAAAGCTGGAAAACATTTTTAGCCAGATCAATACCCAGAAATACGATATTCATGGTGACTCTCCTGTTGAGCATATTTCGTACAGTTAACCGCAGGGGGAGGAGGTAGTCCATCCCATTAACTGGAAAGCGAAGTTTGGCGGAATGGAAGCCTCTGATATCAAAAAGATGAAAGATCTGGAGGACGAAAACCGGCGACTGAAACAGATGTTTGCCGATCTCAGTCTGGAGTGCCGGGCACTCAAAGATGTTATTGAAAAAAAGCTTTAAAACCAGCGATAAAGCGTGAGCTCGTCAGTTATCTGACCGCGCAGTTTACGATGAGCATCCGCCAGGCATGCAGGACGTTATCGTTGAGCAGGACGGTCTATTTTTATCAGCCTGACACCCGGCGTGATGAGCCGGTCATTCAGGCACTGACCGACATGGCGGAACGCTATCCGCGATACGGCTTCAAGAAGTTGTTCCAGAAGCTACGCAGGCAGGGGCATGCATGGAATCACAAACGCGTTCATCGTATTTATTGCTTACTGAAACTGAATTTTCGTCGTAAAGGAAAGCAACGTTTGCCCGTGCGTGATCCAGCACCATTGGCGACGCCGGAACACCTGAATCAGAGCTGGTCAGTGGATTTTATGCATGATGCGCTGGTATGCGGCAGACGTTTTCGTACGTTTAACGTGGTGGATGATTTTAATCGTGAAGTGCTGGCGATAGAAATTGACCTGAATATACCGGCACAACGCGTTGTTCGGGTGTTGGACAGGATAGTGGCAAACCGAAGGTATCTGCTAAAGATGCGGATGGATAACGGCCCGGAGCTGGTTTCGCTGACGTTGGCACAATGGGCGGAAGAGCATGGTGTAGCACTGGAATTTATTAAACCGGGCAAGCCGACACAGAATGCCTTTATCGAACGCTTTAACCGAACGTACCGAACAGAAATACTGGATTTTTACCTGTTCAGAACACTGAATGAGGTCAGGGAAATCACGGAACGTTGGCTGCATGAATATAACCGTGAACGTCCCCATGAATCCCTGAATAACCTGACGCCGGAAGAATACCGACTGATGGTGGAAAACGCGGAAATATCAAAAAGTGTGTGGAACTAAAACCGGCGTACTTACAAGTTCACTCCGATCCTGTCATTCATAAAAACTTAGATTTATTCAACAAAGCCATTGTATACATATATAATAAACCGCCCCATGATAAGCCAGTGGCAACACCTAAACCTGCGCCCCATAGACATTGAAATGAAAAGTTTAGTAGTAACATTGAGTCCGTTTCCATAAGGTAGGTCATGGTAAATTTAAAAACAAAAGATAAAAGAATTAAAACAAGAACAAAAGGACTTCCAGTACGAGTGACTAGACCAGAGGATGCATCATATTCAACAGGTGATCCCCACAATAATGACGTTCTAATAATACAGGATAGGATTGATGTAATCATATATGTAAATATGGTAGGGTAAAAATGAAACCCATTTAGATGGTAAATGCCTGCAGATAAAAACAACACAGGTATGATGAAAAGCCTGTTCAGGGGGATTTTCCTGGGTTGTAGTGCAGAGATACCTCTTTTTAGTAAAAAAACAAAAAGAATCCACACCCATAAAGGTGTATTTGAAAATATAGTAGCAGTCATGTTTGCTCCCTCTCTTGTGCTGAACGGCATGTCTTGTGTGCAGATTACAATGACTCACCCACCGAGCTTAAACCACGCCATATTAACGACAGTAGGCAGACATATGGCAGACATCTAAGTGACAATCATCTGACAGACGTTCTGGAGCGTATATGGGAAGGAGCGAATTTGTTGAATAAATAAGATATTAGGTGATGAAGTAAATAAAATCAGCCAAAAAATTTTGAGAATGTAATTTAAATTGTGTAATTGCCTATTTCTGATATGTTCATTCCAATAATGGAGACTGGCAAACGATGGACGAAAAGAAACTCAAGGCTCTTGCGGCTGAACTGGCTAAAGGCCTTAAAACCGAAGCTGATCTCAACCAGTTTTCCCGCATACTGATGAAGTTAACTGCCAAAGCGTCACTCAATGCTGAGCTGACCGACCATCTCGGACATGAGAAAAATTCGCCTAAAACCGGCACCAACACCCGTAATGGTTACTCGTCAAAAACATTGCTTTGCGATAACGGCGAGATAGAACTGAACACACCACGTGACCGCGAAAATACCTTTGAGCCGCAACTGATAAAGAAAACTCAGACACGCATCACACAGATGGACAACCAGATTTTATCCCTCTATGCCAAAAGCATGACCACGCGGGAAATCGTCGCTACCTTCAAAGAGATGCGCGATGCGGATGTGTCGCCCACGCTGATATCTAAAGTCACCGATGCGGTTAAAATACAGGTAACAGAATTGATTGATCTATTCCCTTTGCTCAGTACCGGCTGACGGCGGACAACCCGGAACTCCCAAAAAGCGGGTGCATTCACAGAGGAAGCCCAGAAAAACATCGTAGATACTTATTTATATCCATATAACTGGTAAAAATAAAATAATCCGGGAAGCCACCCCGTTCTTCCAGTTTTATTTTAATCCCATTTTGTTGCCTTCTTTGTGCTCTGAAAACAGAGAAAATAAATCCATAACAAATACTGGCGCCACTTTATTGATAGTATTTCATGACTCCCACCTGAGTCTCGCCTCGCTGTTTTTATCACATTGATACATTTTCGCATTTACTATGTGGATTAAGTAATGTATATCAACAAGCCTGTTAGAGTAACAATCAGACCAGGATACAGAAATGTTTTCAAAGCATTATGAGGTTGAGGATAGCCATATCGATTTCCAGGGCGTAGTCGACGGTCTCTATTACCCATTTTATATGGAGTGGACGCGCCATGCGTTCATGAAAGAATCGCTAGGCGTTGATATTGAAGAGGAGTTCAAGCAGGGCAAAGTCTATATGGTACTTGAGTATTCTCTGCGCTTCCGTAAAAGCCTGCAAAAAGGCGATCGGTTAGAGGTTACCTGTCAGTTGGAAAAAAACGAAAAGCGCAATCGCGTCAATTTTGTTCAGCAAATTAAGGTTGATGGCGTAACGTACGCAGAAGCCACCTTTGTCGCTACTTGCCTGGTCAACGGCCGTCCCTCCATGCCAGAAGCCGTGACGAATGCGCTAGCGGACTAAGCTATAGATGTTATCAAGGGCAAAATACCCGCCCTTGATAACAAAATTTCCCTTAACACAGCCGCGAACGCGCCTATAACATTGCATAATCGCGCGACACCTACTTTTACTGCTCAGGTGGCAATGGTACCAACACCCTGCCGGCCGAAAACAAAGGCTGTCCAGAGACGTTGCTCTCACATCTCTTTAACCAGATCACCGCACAAAACAAGCTCACGCCCAATGGCCTCAGCAGCGAACGACAGCGTGTCATTATCGCCAACGGTACAAAAATCCTTTCGCGGTAGCGACATTCGATGATTCATCATTTTTACATCCTGAAAACAAAATAATAACCATTTGTTATTATTTCACGTATAACTTAACATCAATTTTCCGGATGTGGGCTAAAGATGATGCAGTGTCTGGCGTTTTTCCTGTCTTCACTATTTATATGCCGTACGGTCTTTGTCGGTTCAGCGTCGGCTGCGCCGCTCGATTCCCGGCCGCCTTTGCTTAGTGAACGCATGCTTTTAATGACGGAAAAGGCGCCGTTTTTCTTTCCGGGCCGGTACACATCTCTACCAGAGTTACTGGCCAGCCCCAGCTGCGGTAGAGGTTGTTTTGCAACGCCTGCTAAGGCGCCTTCCGGAAATGCGACCGGTGATGCCCGAACTCAGACGGAATTAACAGGGCAAACCAGCGCGGTGTCGGCTCATTTCCTATCGCTGGTGATGATATGAATACCGAATATTTATATTCAATTTTATACGGTTAAAAGAGGTGTTATTGCCATGTTCAGAAAATTTTCGCTCCTGAAAATCATTGTCATTCTTACTATTTCACCATTTGCATTTGCCAAACAGGACATAATTCGTATTGGCGTCGATTTGACTTATCCCCCCTTTCAAAGCAGGGATAAAAATGGCAATCCATCAGGGTTTGATATCGAGATAACCGATGCCATCTGTAAATCATTAAACGCAAAATGTGACTATATCGTAAACACGTTCGATGCCCAGATTTCGGCTCTTCTCGCCAAAAAAATCGACGTTATTTCGCCACTGGGTGTGACAAAAAAGAGAAAGGAAGCTATCGATTTCAGCAACTATGTTTTTCATATACCAACCAGATTTGTCGCAAGGAAAGAGGCTAATCTTCTTCCACAGGTCGACATGCTGCGAGGGAAAAATATAGCGGTACAACAGGGAACCATTCAGGAAGCATACGCCAACAAACACTGGCAACCTGCTGGGGTTAACGTTAAAAGCTACCCAGATCAGGAAGCAATTTACGAAGATTTATATGCCGGGAGGGTTGAAGGTGCGCTGTGTCCATCGGTTGCTCTGACATTCGGATTTTTACAAACTCCGGAAGGTCAGGATTTTGAGTTAAAAGGCCCGGAAATAACCGATGCTGATTTGTTCAGTATTGGCTCAGCATACGGTATACGCCAGGGCGATACGGAAATAAAGCAGCTATTCAATCAGGGGTTGCAAAACATAATGAGCAACGGTGAATTTTCCCGCATCAAGAAACAGTATTTTGGCGATATCGATTTAAGCGTAAAAGAATAGCGCCAGGCGTAGTTAACTGATGACTTGGTAAATACCGCGCTATTCCTTTCCGGCTTAATCATTTCCCACTCCCGGCCCACTCCGAGGCCGGGAAACAGCTAGCCACGTAGCCCCAAAGCCGAACTGTTCTGGCACACTACGTTTCGACGTTATTGAAATAATTTTTATGAAAAAAACCACACCGTCAGGATGTGGTTTTCTGTTAATGCAGGTAACAAACAGAGATGTTATTTCAGATTAGCTTTGAAAAATGAAGCCAATTTTGCAAATGGGATTAAATTGACACGATCATACAAATCGACATGTCCAGCCCCTGGAACAATGTACAACTCTTTTGGCTGGCCGGCACGTTTAAACGCATCTTCGCTGAATTCACGGGAATGCGCATTGTCACCGGTAATAAACAACATCGGACGCGGCGAGATCGTTTCAATATCATTGAACGGATAAAAGTTCATGAATTTCACATTGCTTGTCAGCGTAGGATGGGTGGTCAATTCTGGTGATGAGCCTTTGGGTGTAAACTCACCGCGAGGCGTACGGTAGAAATCAAAGAACTCTTTCTCGATAGGAGTTGAGTTTGCATCAATCTTATGTACCGTACCGCTGGTATATTTAGTCGGGCCACCGGTAAATTCGACATAACGTTGCTCTGCTGCCTCGGCAATGATTTTTTTGCGCTGCTCAAGCGTTAACGAATGGTGGAGCGCGTTACGGTTGGCAGACCCCATGTCATACATACTTACGGTTGCAATAGCCTTCATACGCGGATCGATTTTAGCAGCGCTGATAGCAAAGCTGCCGCTTCCGCAAATACCGAGAACGCCGATCCTGTTTTTATCAATAAACGGACGGGTGCCGAGGTAGTCTACGGCAGCGCTAAAACTTTCAGCGTACATATCCGGAGAAACGGCGTTACGCGGCTGTCCCTCGCTTTCCCCCCAGAAGGCCAAATCGATAGCCAGCGTGACAAACCCCTGCTCAGCCAATTTCTGTGCATACAGATTAGAGCTTTGCTCTTTTACCGCTCCCATAGGATGACCAACGATAATCGCCGGATTCTTGGTATTCTGCTTCATGTCTTTCGGGGTAAAAAGATTCCCCGTGACATTCATTTGATATTGGTTTTTAAAAGTCACCTTCTGCATCGTGGCTTTATCACTCTGATAAAAGTTATCAGCACCATTCGACATATCCGCACCTATTGCAGAGAACGAGCTAATAATAAGCCCTAATAACATAGTAAATACTCTCATTACATTTTCCTCATTTAGAGAAACAACTAAATATGAAAAGACCTGCTCTTCAGAAGCCCTTTCAGTCAAAAAATCAGGATGGCGTTATCAATGACAAGCTGATATTTCACATCATCTTTAGGTATTCGTTGATATAGCGATTCATTTCATCGCACCGAATAAATGCAATCGCTTAATGGCGGCAATAGGTCAGCGCCGGTCCGCACGCGAGGTCAGGTACGCCAGAACGGCGGCCAACAGCAGCAAGAGTGCGCTCAGGGTGAACGTGCTACGGTAGCCGCTCATATCAAACAACCCGCCGCCAATAGTCGACCCCAATGCGATGGCAAACTGAATGATGGCTACCATCAATCCGCCACCCGCTTCCGCGTTTTTCGGCAGCACTCTGGTCACCCAGGACCACCACCCCACCGGCGCAGCGGTGGCCACCATCCCCCACATGCAGAGCAATGCCGCCACAATAAAGAGCCGATCGCCAAACGCAATCAGCGCCACGGCAATCGCCGCCATTAACAAAGGAATAATGATTAACGTTTGGTAAAAGCCCGCCTTCAGGAAGGCGCTAATCAGTACGGTCCCGAAAAAACCGGAAATACCTATCGCCAGCAAAATGAGTGACAGACTGGAGACATCAACGAGAGTCACCGTTTCAAGGTACGGGCGCAGATAGGTGAACAGAGCAAACTGCCCCATGAAAAAGACGCCGCACCCCGCCATCCCCAACGCAACCAACGGATGTTTAAGCAACGCAAAGACATTGCCGGAACCTTTTTCTCGCCCGCCGGCGGGCATCGCAGGAAGACTGATCCATTGCCAGACCAAGGCAAGCAGCGCGACCGGCACCAGGCAAAAGAAAGCGCCACGCCAGCCGATCATCGCCCCCAGATAGCTGCCTAGCGGCGCGGCTACGATGGTCGCCAGCGCGTTGCCGCCATTAAATATGGCCAGTGCTTGCGGCACGCGATGAGGCGGCACAAGCCGTATCGCCGTCGCGGCAGACATTGACCAGAATCCGCCGATAGCCACCCCGATGAGCGACCGGCCGAGCAAATAGGTCGCGTAGTCCGACGCCAGCGCGATAACGGCGCCTGAAAGCAGCATCAGGCCAGTCATACCCAGCAACAGCGCCTTGCGGTTCATTCCCCCCGCGAGTGACGAAATAGACAGACTTGTCAGCACTGCCAGCGCGCCGGATATGGCAATGCCCTGCCCGGCCAGCCCTTCGCTGACCCGAAGATCAGTTGCCATCGGCGTCAGCAGGCTAACCGGCATAAATTCAGACGCCACCAGTGCGAAAACGCACAGCGTCATCGCCAGTACGCCGCTCCAGTAAGCCGGTTGCTGCCCGGTATTGTGGCGGGAAAGGGCATTCCCCACCGGGATGTCATGTACTTTCGTTGTCATAAAACGAGTTATCTCAATAGATTCCAGACGCGGAATGTCTCAGCAGATGCAATACACGCGGCGCGTTTTCACATCCGTCGCAGCGTTATTCGTTTTCTAAAACCCGATTCGCAGGCAAAGCGAACCCTGCACCGGGAAATCCAGACCGGTGATACATAACGTATTGATGTTGATAAAGCGGACGGGTTCAGCCCCGGTAATGATGACGGTTATTCCCTGACGCGTTCGCTCCTGACGGGATACGCCCGGATTTCAGCCTCAATGCGCAGGGAATATTGTCGTCCTGAAAATGTAGAGCACATGCTATCCCTTGACTAGCTAATGAATACTTAATAAGGATATAAGTAGTGCTAATAAATCTCTGTGGGGTACACGATCATGATGAAACGCAACCTCAACGACCTGCTGTACTTCGTCACGGTGGCGCGGGAAGGTAGCTTTACCCGGGCCGCGGCACAACTTGGCGTGACGCAATCCGCACTCAGTCAGGCAATCACTGGCCTGGAGAATCGCCTGCAAATCCGGCTGCTGACCCGTACAACACGCAGCGTTTCACTCACCACCGCTGGCGAACGCCTTTTGCTGGCGATAGGTCAACACTTCGATGAGATAGAGTCTGAACTGGATGTCCTGACGGAACTGCGCGACAAACCGGCGGGTACGGTGCGAATTACCTGTGGCGATCACGTCCTGCGAACCACCCTGCTCCCCAAACTGGAGCCTTTACTGCGCGAATACCCGGACATCAACGTGGAGTTCGATATCAATTACGGCTTTCGAAATATCGTGGCGGACCGTTTTGATGCCGGGGTACGTCTGGGGGACACCATCGACAAGGACATGATTGCCGTTCCCATTGGGCCGAAGCTACGTATGGCGGCGGTAGCCTCGCCAGCCTATTTTGCCGGCCACCCCGTCCCGGAAACCCCGCATGATCTGACGGGCCACAACTGTATCAATATGCGAATGGTCAGTTCGGGAGGGCTGTATGTCTGGGATTTTGAACATCAGGGACGCCAGGTCAACGTGCGGGTGAGCGGACAGCTCATTTTTAATACCTCCACTCACATCGTCGATGCCGCGCTGGCAGGGCTGGGTATCGCCTATCTGCCGGAGAAAGAGTTCGCGCCGCACATTGAGGAAGGCCGCCTGACACAAGTGCTTGACGAATGGTGTCCCCCTTTTCCCGGCTACTACCTGTATTATCCCAGTCGTCGGCAACCTTCACCGGCCTTCTCGCTGGTTGTTGATGCTCTGCGCGTCAGCCGCTAGGGCTCTGGCTGTGTCCCGCCATTGCCATCATTTCCTCACGCCAACTTGTCTTTCGGCCACACAAGTCGATGTAGCGTAATCCTGTAAGTAGTTTGACACGGTAGTAGCTTGACCCTGTAGTAACTACAGGGTGTTGAATAGACCGCATATGGCATACCGATGATGCTTACCAACTCAGCATCAGGGCTAGCCATTCAGGTCATTCAAACAGTGAATACGGAGGTATCCATGGGTATTTTTGACAAATTATTGGGCGGTCATCATGGGAAGGGCCACCACGGGCATCATCATAGCAACGAACATCATAGCTCTCATGGCAGTTACCCAACCGGGAACAATGCGGGAGTAAGTTGCCCAAACTGCCGGTCGCTCCATGCCCCCACCGCGCGGTTTTGCCAGCAATGCGGCACATCGCTCGTACCAGCAGTCTGCCCGCAATGCAGCACTTCGGTACAGGCTGGCGCAAAATTTTGCGGTCAGTGCGGGAACGCCATCATCTGATGCCAGGCGGTGTCCCGCAATGCCGCGCGACACCACCTAAAACACCGCCACATGCAGCACCGCTCTGATCACTATACCGAACACCGCCCCCAACGCGGCATAGCGGAACAGGCGGGTGAAGCGGGAGCCAACGCCCAGAAAAATGCCGATGCCCGGTAAATCAAACGTCTGTATCAGCAGCCCGGCGGAAGCATTGATTTGACTGGCGGTCATCTTCCCCTGCTGAATCAGGTCTGACACCACGCCAAAATAAGCGGTGCCGCCCGCCAGGCATTTCACCAGCGTCGGCATCACGAAAACAGGAGAAATATTGGCCGACGCCAGCAGTGGCGAGAAAAAGCGCTCAAGCGCCGTCACCGCGCCGGCGGATTCCAGGATACCGACAATCGTCATGGAAAGAATCAGCATCGGCACCGATCCGAGCGCCAGCCTGATGGCGTCCGCCCCGGCGCTATTAATGATGCCGATAACGCCTCTGGCCGCCGGCTCTTCGGCAGAAACCTCGCCGGAGCGCCCGCTTTCCAGCGTGGATAGTTTGCGCCCCAGCACATGGTAGGTCAGCGCCGCTGCCGCCAGCCCGCCGATAATCGATATCACGATGGCCGCCGCCCAGTGCAGACCAAACGGAGTCAGCGGATAAAACACGTTGCCCTGCCCCATAGCGAACACCATCGCCAGCGTCGCCGCCATATGGCGATCGGACACGCCGCGTTTTTCCATAATCGACAACGTCGCCAGCGGCGCGGCAAAACTGACAAAGTTAAGCTGAATCAGCGCAAAGGTACTCATACCGGTGAGCCCGAAGGGCTTGAGAATCGGCGCCATCCACCGAACCAGCGCATCCACGATGCCTTTCGCTTCCAGAAAACGCATGATGACCAGCATCACGACCATAATCGGCAACAGTGTATACAGCGCAACGTCAACGGAGGCTTTCCCCGATGACATGATGATTCCAATCACGTTCATGTAATGTCCCAGCACGGGTGAATCTGTCCCGGCAGGTGCCGCCAACGGTACCTGCCGGGCTCTCAGTCCGGTTATTTTCGTGATAAACATCACAATATTCCAGAACGTTTTTCACCACATCCGGACAAACGCAGCGCCTGCCGTTATCCGACACCACGGGTGATTAAACAAGGAGAGACAAATCAGAATAAAGAACCGCTGAGGCTGCTCACCTCCCGGTAACAAGACAAGACGCAATGAGATTCATACTTTGACGATCGCTAAAAAACGTCATTCCGGGACATTACACTCGGTATTGTCCCGCTATTGGTTATTGTGATTATTTTACGGCAGCGTTGCTGTACTGACCATGAACCAGCGGCTGTGGCGCCGCAACGAGCTGCCGCAGCCGCTTGCTCCGGTAATCAAAAGCGGATGGTTTCCTCTCCGTAGCAATAACGGGCATAAAGTTCCGGATTGATCTCAAAGCCGATGCCCGGCTTATCCGGCACCGCCACCATGCTGTCCTGGTCCAGCGTCACTTCCGGCAGCATGAAGTCCTGCGCCCAGTAGCGTGATGACGGCGGAATGTCATGCGCCAGCAGGAAATTGGGCAGCGTCGCCACCGCAATGTTGTGCGCCTTACCCACCGCGGTATCCAGCATGCCGCCACACCATACCGGCACGCCGGCATCCTGGCAGAAATCGTGGATCAGCTTGGTTTCGGTGATGCCGCCCACCCGCGCCACTTTGATATTGATGATGCGGCCGCTGCCCAGTTCGATGGCTTTGCGGGCATCTTCCACCGAAGCAATGCTCTCATCCAGGCAGATCGGCGTCTCAATCGCCGCCTGCAACTTGCGGTGATCGACGATATCGTCGTGCGCCAGCGGCTGCTCGATCATCAGCAGGTTGAATTTGTCGAACTCACGGAACAGCGGAATATCGTCCAGCGAGTAGGCGGAGTTGGCGTCCACCATCAGCGTAATGTCGCCGAATTCGCTGCGCAGCGCCTGAATATAGGCCAGATCCTTACCCGGTTTGATCTTAATCTTGATACGGCGGTAGCCTTCCTCGCGGTAGCCCGCCACCACACGCACCAAATCTGCCGGCGTCGGCTGAATACCGATACTCACGCCGGCTTCGACCCGATCGCGCACGCCGCCCAGCTCACGCCACAGCGGCGTCTGCTTCTGCCTGGTGTAGGCGTCCCATATCGCGCCCTCCACCGCCGCCTTGGCGCAATTGTTGCGGCGCACCGGCGCGAAAATGTCGCGCACCTCGGAAGGATGGCGAATCTCGCCGGCCTGACGCAGCATCGGCACCAGAAAATCGCGCATGATGTGCCAGGCGGTAACGTTGGTTTCCTCGTTGTAAAACGGTAGTGAAATCGCCGAACAGTCGCCGTAACCCACCACATCGCCGCTATGCGCCTCCACCACGGTGAAGTACTTCTCCGTCTGAGTGGCAAAGCTGGTGGTAAACGGGGTTTTCAGCGTCATTTTCATCTGACGCAATACAATTTTGTCTATTTTCATCCTCTGTCCTTCACCTACACGTTTAACGTCAAACCTGTGCCGCCATGTCGGTTTTCACCGACGGGCGCGTATGAATAGTCAGGCTCACCACCGCCGAGAACGCGGCTGCCGCCATGAGAAACAAAAACGCCGAGGGATAGCCGAAATACTCCACCATCGCGCCAATGACCAGCGGCGCAATAAACCCGGCCGCCTGACCGCCCACGTTGATCACCCCGATGCCGGATCCCACCATGCGCGAAGCCAGCACCTTGGTCGGCAGCGCCACCGCGATTGCCAGCACGAACGATTTGAAAAAGTAGGCGCAGGACTGAGCCACCACCACGGCGGTGATGGTCGACGCGCTGTACATCAGATACAGGAACAGGGCGGTCAGCAAGGCGCAGCCCATCAGCATCACCCGCTCACGGCCATCAAAGAAACGGGTCATCACCCAGCCGCCGCAGGCGGTCGCCACCCCGGCCATCACGTAGGGGATCGGCAACAGTACCCCCACCGCTTTCAGGTCCAGATGGCGTTCGGTCATCAGGTAAATCGGCATCCAGGAGTCCAGCCCCTTGTTGATCAGGCTCAGACCGAACCAGACCGCCGCCAGCCGCCATAACAGCGGATTTTTCATTACGTCGCGCCACTCCGCACCGCTCAGGCGTTCCGGTTCATCGGACACCCATGCTGGTTTGGCGCTGACGGTCAGGGTATATACCAGCACGAAGGCGATGCCGAACAGGCCAATCACCATGAATGCATGACGCCAGCCCAACGCCAGAATCAGCGGTGCGATCAGCAACGGCGCAATCATGCTGCCCACATAGTTGGAAGACATCAGCAGCGAGGTCATGCGCGGCTTATCACTCGGAGGGAACTGCTCCGCCGCATTCTTGACGGAAGCGGAAGGATAGGCGCCTTCCCCCACCCCGAACAGAAAACGAATCACCAGTAACGCCGTCAACGACCAGGCGATGCCGGTCAGGAACGTAAACAGCGACCACATGGCGATCGCCATCGCTACCACCACCCTGGCGCCAAAGCGATCCGCCAGCCAGCCGCCGGGCAACTGCATCAACCAGAAGCCGAAATAAAAAGCGCTCAGCACCAGCCCAACCTCGCTGGGCGACAGCGACAGCTCTTTCGCCATCTGCGTCGATCCCATACTCAGCACCACGCGATCGATAAAAGCCACGCACCAGCCGATATAAAGCAGGAACAGCACCCAATATGATTTTTTTCTCGTGTAATGCCCCATCTGTCCTGATTCCCCCTGTGTGATGTTGTCATTGCCTGAAGCCAGTGCGTTCTGCGACGCTTTTTCCCTGTGCCGGCAACCCCTCCTGATTGCATACTAGACACCCGCCATCCATACTGCTATTTCAACTTTTTCACCACCTCATTGCCGAAACGGCAAACTTCAATCATTGAGGGAGTCGCATGACCGCTCGCTATCTGCAGGACACCGCCCTGCGCTATTTTCTGGAAGTGGTGCGTTGTGGTTCCATTAGTGAGGCCGCCTTGCGACTCAACGTGGCGGGTTCCGCCATCAGTCGCCAGGTCAGTGGGCTGGAAGACCGGCTCAACACCACGCTGTTTGAACGGCGGAAAAGCGGTATGACCCCCACCGCCGCCGGAGAACTGCTGGCGGCTTACGCCTTTCGCAATCAGTTGGAAACCGAGCAAGTGACGCAGGAAATCCGGGAACTGCAGGGCTTGCGCCGCGGCGACGTACGCATTGTCTCCACGGCGGGATTTAGCCTGGATTTTATTCCGATGGCGATCGCCTCGTTTCGCCAGCATTACCCCTATATTCGTTTTCAGTTGCTGGTGGCGACGGCCGAAGAAGTGGCGCGCCGGCTGAATGAGGGCGAAAGCGACATCGGGCTGACGTTCAGTCAGATACCAACCGCCAACATTCATGTCGCCTACCGGCTGCACTCGCCGCTGGTGGCGGTGATGCAGCGCTACCATCCGCTGGCGGAGAAATCGAGCCTGCGCCTGTCGCAACTGGCGGGTTATCCGCTTGGCGTGCCGGTTCGCCACATCCTGACCCGGCGGCTGTTCGACGCCTGCTGCAGCCGTCAGGGGTTGCTGATCGATCCGGCGTTTGAAACTACCTCCATCAGCGCCCTGCTGGCATTCGCCCGTTACTGCGACGGCGTAGTCATTTCCACCGAGCTGGTGGTGCGGCAATACCTGAAGGATCACGATATGGTGGCGGTGCCGATCACCGGCCAGGATCTAAACGGACTCAACATCGAACTGAACACGCTGGCAGGCCGCACGCTGCCGAAAGCGGTTTCCGCGTTTACCGACCACCTGATTCAGATCATGGAGCAGGAACAGCAGCCGGAAGCATAACCGCCGATGCCGTCAACGGACCCACAATTCGGTTTTTTCCCTATGGACGTTGCGCTACCATGACCGCCACGTTGTTTTTGACTGAATTATATGGATATCTGATGCGTCGCCTGGTTGCTGTTTTTCCGCTGTTGCTGGCGCTGTCCGCCTGCAGCAATAAATCCGCCGAGCCCACCGGGGCTGAAATTATCGGTACGCCCGCCGCCACTGCTCCCTCCGGCGGTTTTCTGCTATCCCCCGCCCACGCCGGCGGTCTGCTGACCAGCGGCGATTTCGCCAACAGCCCGGATGTGGACCGTTTCGTGGACAAAATGGTGCAGCAGTATGGCTTCGAACGGCAGCAACTGCACGACGTGCTGGCGCAGGCGCAGCGGCTGGACTGGGTGATCCGGCTAATGGACAAACAGGCGCCGTCGCCGTCAACGGCAACCCCCTCCAACATTCCCAACGGCGCCTGGCTGCGCTACCGCAAGCAGTTCATTACCCCGGATAACGTGCAGAACGGCGTGGCGTTCTGGAACCAGTATCAGGACGCGCTGGATCGCGCTCAACAGGTTTACGGCGTACCGCCGGAGATCATCGTCGGTATTATCGGGGTGGAAACCCGCTGGGGCCGGGTGATGGGTAAAACCCGCATTCTGGATGCGCTGGCGACGCTGGCCTTCGCCTACCCGCGCCGCGCCGAGTATTTCAAAAGCGAACTGGAGTATTTCCTGCTGATGGCGCGGGAAGACGGTTTTGACCCGCTGTCGCTGCGCGGCTCGTTTGCCGGCGCGATGGGCTACGGCCAGTTCATGCCGTCGGCATTCAAGAAATACGCGGTGGATTTCAACGGCGACGGTATTCCCAACCTGTGGGACCCGGTCGATGCCATCGGCAGCGTCGCCAACTACTTCAAATCGAACGGCTGGCAGCCTAACGGCCAGGTAGCGGTGACCGCCAGCGGTCAGACCTTCGCGCTGGAAACCGGCTTCAAGACTCGCTACTCCCTGTCGACGCTGGCGGCAGCGGGGCTGCGCCCGAGTGCCGCGCTGGGCGGCTATCAGGAAGCCAGCCTGCTGCGCCTCGACATGGGCAGCTACTACCAGTTCTGGTACGGCCTGCCGAACTTCTACGCCATCACCCGCTACAACCACAGCGTGCACTACGCGATGGCGGTGTGGCAGTTAGGGGAAGAAGTCAGAAAAGCGCGGCAGGGGTACTAAATCTGGACTGGCTGTTGAACAACAGCCGGGTTGTTTTATTACTGGAAAATTTATGTCAGGGCAGTGGAAAGTTTCGTGCGTGATAACGTCGGTTGTCCCTTTGCAACGTCACCGCACGCACGACAAGGAGAGGTTCAAAAGCCACCTCTCCTTGACCTCTGGCTAGGGGCTAAACTGTGCCGCTGCGCGGTTCCTTCGGCGTTCGCCTTCGCTGTTCGGACCGCTCGTGACGCGTTCCAAACGCGGCACGAGCTTGCGCGGCGTCCCTGCCGCGCATCCGGCGAAGTCGTCCACCTCAGCACAGTTTTTAACGCCGGAAAAACCTCTCACCTTGAACTCAAGAAGTTTGCACAATAAGCTTCATCCACCGCTCTATCCGCTGTGCTTTGCCGCGTATTCCGCACTATTCACCCACTGGTGGTCCTGCTCCCAGCTAAAACGCCACTGGCGCACCGGCCCGGCCATCACGTTGAGGTAGTAGCTGTCGTAGCCCGCCAGCGTCGCCACCGGATGATAACCGCGCGGCACCATCACCACGTCCCGGTCATACACCGCCATGCATTCGTCCAGCGAGCGATCCTCGGTGTAGACCCGTTGCAGGCAGAACCCCTGCGGCGGGTTGAGCCGGTGATAGTAGGTTTCTTCCAGATACGTTTCCTGCGGCGGGTTGTCCACATCGTGCTTGTGGCTGGGGTAAGAACTGGTGCAGCCCTCGTCGGTGTAGACCTCGACCACCAGCAGGCTATCCGCCACCTTGTCCTCCGGCAGGATGTTGTGCACGAAACGGCGGTTGCGCCCGCTGCCGCGCGCTTGCGCGCCGATATCCTGCGGGGCGATCAACCGGGTGGGATGATTGCTCCACCCCGGCGCGGCGCATACCGCCAGTTCCAGCGGCGTATCGGCGGTGACGGTCACCGTTTCTCCCGGCGCGACGTACACCGCCCAGGGTTTCTTGCGCTCGAACGGGTTCATGCGATCGCCGATATGCTCAAACCGCGCCTGCGGCGTCGCCACCGTCGCCCGACCGCCCACCAACACCAGACAGCGCTCCTCGACCACCGCCGGTAGCGCCAGCGTTGCGCCGGTCGACAACTGGTAAACCTCAAACCCGACATGACGCCAGCCCGCGCGAGCCGGGGTAATCTGCTGGATACGACCTTGCTTATCCGGCGCATGATAACGGGACAGTAATTCAGACATCGCCCACCTCCCTGCCTGCAACAGTCAGATCAGACCCGCGTCGCGGGCAAACCGCTGCAGATTGTTGAACCCCAGCGTGGCGTAAGTCAGCGGATGCGCCACCGCCGGGTCCTGTTCGGCTTCCACGACCAGCCAGCCCTGATAATCATGCGCTTTCAGCAGCCGGAACAGCGACGGATAATCGACGCAGCCGTCGCCCGGCACGGTGAACACGCCGCTCAACACCGCATCCAGAAAACTGGTTTTGCGGTTTTTCACCTCTTTCAACACCTCGGGGCGAATGTCTTTACAGTGCACATGGTTGATGCGTTGCATCCAGCGCTGCGCCACCGCCAGCGGGTCGGCGCCGGCAAAGGTCAGGTGACCGGTATCCAGCAGCAGGCCCACTTCCGGCCCGGTGTGGGTCATCAGTTGATCCACGTCGTCGGCGGTTTCAATCACGGTGCCCATATGGTGGTGATAGGCGATTTGCACGCCCTGCTGCTGGGTATAGCGGGCGAATTCGCTGAGCTTGTCGCCGTATTCCTGCCAGCGCGTCGCCGGAAAACGCGGGCGCAGATGCACCGGCGTACGCTGATCGCCATGCACCGCGCCGGTCACTTCGGCGAATACCAGTACGGTGGCGCCCAGCTCGCGCAGCAGGTTAAGGTGATCCTGCACCGCGGCAATCTCGTCTTTTACCGAACGGGTCAGCAACTGACCGGAATACCAGCCGGAAACCAGACTCAGCCCATGTTTTTTCAGAATCGGCCCCAGCACGCCGGACTGGCGCGGGAACTTGTTGCCCAGTTCGAACCCGGCGAAACCGGCCTGACGCCCTTCGCTCAGGCAGGTTTCCAGCGGAGTTTCCGCCCCCAGCGACGGCAGGTCATCATTGGTCCAGGTCAGCGGATTGATACCCAGTTGAACAGTCATTCTCGATTCCCTCTCATAATAAATGGATTTAGCCGCGTTGACGCCACAGGGCGATCAGCTGCAGGTAGTTATCTTTGACGTCGGCGATCAGTTGCCGATCGTCGATATCGCCGCGCAGCCACTGTTGCGCCGGCTGCGCAAACAGCGTGCGCCCCACCGCGAACCCTTTCACCACCGGTTGACCGGCGGCGGCGTTGAACCCCTGACGTAATATTTCGATCGGCGCGTCCAGCCCGAGGATCACCACGCCGCGGCAGTGGGGATCGCGCTCTGCCAGCAATCGCTCCAGCCGTTGCCAGCCGTCGGCGGACAGCGGCGGCAGTTTCCACCAGTCCGGCCGGACGCCGATGTTGTAGAAACGCTGGATCGCCCGCAGGTAAAGGTCATCGCTGCGCGGCATGTCGGCAGGCAGAATCACCTCCAGCAGCAGTTCGTGGCCGGACTGACAGCAGGCGCGATACACCTCGCTCACCTGCCGTTCCTGCGTCAGCCGCAACGGGCTGTCGTCTTCCGGGTGGAAAAACACCAGGCACTTCACCACATGCTCCAGCGGCCAGCTCACCAGTTGCGAGCCGATGTTGCCGTGCTCCAGCACCAGCGGGCGCGAACCCGGCAGTTCGATCGGGCGACCGATCCACCAGCCTTGCCCGGTAATGGTATTGAGCGCGTCCTGCCCGAAGGTGCCGTCGCATAATAATCCGGCTTTGCCGGGCGATAGTCCGGCGCTCTGTAGTCCGGCCTGCTGCGCCGCCTGCTGGCTGGCCTGCAAAATCAACTGTTTAAGCGCCGGGATCCGGCGGCGATCGGCGCCGCAGGCCAGCGCCATCTCCTCCAGTTGGCTGCGGTGATCAAAGGCGATCACGCACAGTTCTTCCCAGCGCTGACGCCGGGTGGTGACGCGATGTAAATGGTTCAGTTCCGGGTCCAGATCCGGCCGCGGCACCGCATGGGCGCGCGCCAGATAGTTATCCAGCTCGATGCGGCTCGGCATCGCCGGGGCGCAGCCGTGGCGAGACACCACCAGCGCGCCGCAGGCATTGGCGTAAGCGCAGGCTTTCTCCCAGCCCTCGCCGCTCAGGTAGCCACGCAGCAGGCCGGACATGAAAGCGTCGCCCGCCCCCAGCACGTTGAGCACTTCGACGCGCACGCCTTTGACGGTAATGCCCTCATCCAGCGACGCCGGAATGTCGCCGGTGAACACCGAACAGCCGAGCGGACCGCGCTTGCACACCAGCTCCGCCGCGGTATGCGCCCGCACCTGACGCAGCGCCTGTAGGGTGTCGGTACTGCCGCCGGCGATATGAAACTCCTCTTCGGTGCCGACGATCAGATCGAACAGGTTCAGCACCTGTTGCAGTTGCGCCGTTACCGCCGTTGATTCGATGAAACGGGTTTCGCCGTCGCCTAACGAAGTCAGCCCCCACAGCACCGGCCGGTAGTCGATATCCAGCACCGTTTTCACGCCGTGACGACGGGCGTAACGCAGCGCAGTCAGCACCGCCTCGCGGGTGTTCGGGTGCGACAGATGGGTGCCGGTGATCGCCAGACAGCGCGACGAGGCGATGTAATCCTCGCTGACGTCTTCCGGCGTGATCGCCATATCGGCGCAGTTATCGCGGTAGAAGATCAGCGGGAAGGTTTCCCGATCCTTGATGCCGAGCAGCACCAGCGCGGTCAGGCGCGTCGGATCGGTTATCAGATGACTGGTGTCGCAGCCGACCTGCTGCAACTCTTCGCGCAGAAAGCGCCCCATGTGCTCGTCACCCACCCGCGCCAGCATTGAGGAACGCAGGCCCTGCCGGGCGGTACCGTAGGCCACGTTACCGGAAGAGCCGCCCAGGTATTTGGCGAAACAGCCCATGTCTTCCAGACGCGCGCCGATCTGCTGACCGTACAGGTCCACCGCCACGCGCCCCATGCAAATCACATCAAACTGCTTTTCCGTACTCATAACGCCCATTCCTGTCAGTCAAAAAAGGAAATCGACAACACGTCGGCACGACCGTTATCCCGCTTCATGCACTGTCACCTCATGTACCGCCACCCAGCGCGCGGCCTGATGCGACAGCACGATGGCGTCCAGCACCCGGGAGACGCGCCAACCTTCGTCAAAATCGGGCCACAGCGGACTCCCGGCGGCGATGCCGTCGATCAGGTCGCGCACCTCGACGGTTTTCTGATCGTTAAAACCGATGCCGTGCCCGGCGCTGGCGCAGAATGCGGCGTACTCCGGGTGCTGCGGCCCGATCAGCAAGGTCTGAAACCCCTGTCGGTTGACCGGGTCGTCATGCCGGTACAGTTTTAGTTCCGCCATACGTTCCTGGGTAAAACTGATGGCGCCGCGGGTGCCGGTGATGACATAACTCAGCCCCATCTTGCGTCCGCACGCCACTCTTGACGCCTCGATCACCCCGCGCGCGCCGCTGGCGAAACGCACCATCGCGTGCGCCTGATCCTCGTTTTCCACCGCCACCCGGTCGTCGCTGCCCGCGCTCACCGGCCGCTGCGGCACCACCGTCTGCAGATCGCCGCACACCTCGGTGATGTCGCCCACCAGGTAGTGCGCCATATTGACGATGTGCGCGCCCACGTCGCCCAGCGCGCCCAGCCCGGCGGTGTGCCGGAAGCAATGCCAGTCCGCCGGTTTCAGCGGGTCGGCCAGATAGTCTTCGTTATGGGTGCCGTAGAAATGGGTGATGTCGCCAATCTCGCCGCGCGCGATGATCTCTTTCGCCAGTTGCGCCGCCGGGTTCTTCATGTAGTTGAACCCCACCAGCGTTTTTACTCCGGCCTGACGGGCGGCGTCCGCCATCGCACGCGCGTCGGCGGCGTTGAGCGCCAGCGGCTTTTCCGAATAGACGTGTTTGCCGTGGCGAATCGCCGCCATCGCCATTTCCTGATGCAGAAAATTAGGCGCGCAGATATCCACCACGTCGATAGCCGGGTCGGCCACCAGTTGATGCCAGTCGCTGGTAAAACGGGCGAAGCCCAGTTCCCGCGCCCGCTGCTTTGCCAGCTCCGGCGAGACTTCCGCCAGCATCTCGCACACCAGTTGCCCCTTGAGCGGGTACACCACCGGCGCCTGCGCATAGGCGATGGCGTGGGCGCGGCCGATGTAGCCGGTGCCGATCAAACCGATTCGAACCTGTTTCATGCCTGTCGCTCCCTGTGTCAGATGGCGCCGCGTCGGCTCTTGGCGTAGGTATCGAAGGCTACCGCCAGCACGATGATGAGCCCGGTGATGATCTGCTGGTAGTAGGCCGAAACGTTCATCAGCACCAGCCCGTTAATCAGGATCCCCATAATGACGGAGCCGATGATGGTGCCGCTGATGCGCCCGTAACCGCCCATCAGCGAGGTGCCGCCAATCACCACCGAGGCGATCACCCGCAGTTCGAACGAGATGCCCGCCACCGCTTCGGCGCTACCCAGCCGGGCGCTGAGGATGAACCCCGCCAGACCGGCCAGCGCGCCGATCACCACGTAGACGCTGACCAGTACCCGCTGTACGTTGACCCCGGCCAACCGCGCCGCCTCGGTGTTGCCGCCGATGGCGTAGACGAAACGCCCCCAGCGGGTTTTATGCAGCGCCAGCCAGCCTACCAGCGCCACCAGCGCGAAGATCCAGATCGGGATGGAGATGCCGAGCAAATCACCCCGCCCCCACCAGCGGTAACCGGGGTCAAACCCGGCGATGGGCGCGCCGTCGTTGACAACCAGCGTCAGGCCACGCCAGATGGTCATGCCGCCCAGCGTGACGATGAACGGCGACAACCGCAGACGGGTAACGCCCAGTCCGTGCAGGAAACCGATAACGGTGCCCATCGCCAGACAGATGCCAAGCCCTACCAGCCAGCTCATGCCGCCCCAGGCCTGAGCATCGACGGTGGTGAAGTTATCGCCTTTGATCACGTAGGCGGCGGTCATGGCGCACACCGCCAGAATCGACCCGACCGACAGGTCGATGCCCGCGGTCAGGATCACGAAGGTCATCCCCACCGCCATGATGCCGTAGATGGACACCTCGGTGAGGATGTTGGTGATGTTGCGTTCGGTCAGGAAGTTGCTGTTCTGCGACTGGAAAAAGATCAGCAGCAGGATCATGAAAATGAACACCCCGAAACGCTCGAAGAAGGCGATCGGGTCGATGCGTCCCCGGCCGTTAGCCGGCGCCGGCAGTTTGGTACGGGATAAGGGTTGCTGCATGCTCATGGTATCTCCGTTATGCGGCCTGTGGTGCGTCATGGCAGATGGCCATCAGGGTCATCAGCCGCTCTTCCGTGGCGTCATCGCCGTGCAGTTCGCCGGTGATCCGGCCTTCGCTAAGGGTGATGATGCGATCGGAAATCGCCATCACCTCCGGCAGATCGGAGGAAATCACGATCACCGCCACGCCCCGTTTCGCCATATCGAACAGCACCTGATGCACTTCGGACTTGGTGCCGACGTCGATACCGCGCGTCGGCTCATCGACGATCAGCACCCGGGGGTTGAGCGCCATACAGCGCGCCAGAATCACTTTCTGCTGGTTGCCGCCGGAGAGCTTGCGCACCTCCTGCTCGCTGTCCACCATCTTGATGCGCAACGCCTGCCGGTAGGATTCGATCAGGTCGTCCTCGCGGCGGGTGTCGACGAAGTAGCGCCAGCGCAGCAGCGACGACAGGCTGGAAAGCGACAGGTTGTTGCGGATCGACAAGCCCAGCACCGCGCCCTCTTTCTTGCGATCTTCCGGCACCAGCGCAATGCCCTGATCGAGCGCGTGCAGCGGATCGACCGGGTGATAGGCCTGGCCGTCAAGCCAGAATTCGCCGGAGGTAAACGGGTCGGCGCCGAACAGGCAGCGCGCCACCTCGGTACGGCCGGCGCCTACCAGCCCGGCGATGCCGAGGATCTCGCCCGCGTGCACCTGAAAACCGATGTTGTCGAGCGCGATGCCGTGCGGATCGAGCGGCGGTTTTTCCCGGCACAGCCCTTTCACTGCCAGCCGCACCGGTTTGTCCTGATGATGGGTTTCCGACGGCGGGCGACGGCTGAACACCACGTCGCGCCCGACCATCATGCGGATGATGCCCGCCACGTCGATGTCGGCCACGTTGCCGGAGCCGGTGTAACGGCCGTCCTGCAATACGGTGAAGCGGTCGCACAGTTGGAACACTTCGTGCAGCCGGTGCGTCACATAAATCACGCTGACGCCGCGCGCTTTCAGCTCACGCACCACCCGGTGCAGGCTCTCCACCTCGCTATCGCTCAGCGCGGCGGACGGTTCATCCATCACGATCAACCGGGCGTTGAGGGTCAATGCGCGGGCGATTTCCACCATCTGCTGCTGCGCCACGCTCAGCCGCGCCACCTGCGTGGTCGGTGATATGTTCAGTTGCAGGTACTCCAGCACCGTGCGGGCTTCCTGATTGACCGCCTGCGCATCGACAAACAGCCGGCTGCGTTGCTGTTCGCGGCCGAGAAACATGTTTTCCGCCACCGTCATGTTGGGCAGCAGGTTGAATTCCTGATAGATGGTGACGATGCCGCGGTTCTGCCGTTCTACCGGCGAGTCCTGCGGCGACAGCAGTTCGCCGTTGAAGCGGATATCGCCGCTGGTCTGGGGTTGCGCACCGGCCAGCGCCTTGAGCAAGGTGGACTTGCCGGCGCCGTTCTCGCCCAGCAGGGCGTGGATCTCTCCCGGTAGTACCGTCAGTTGCACCTTATTGAGCGCCCAGACGCCGGAGAAATTCTTGGCCAGATCGGTAATGTTCAGTAAGGGTTCAGTCATGGGATGGCCCTCGTTGCGCACCGGCCGCCGGGCCGGTGCGTGAGTGGTATGTCCGCTTATTTGCCCGCTTCGCCGATACGTTCCGCGTCGTTCAGGTTGTCTTTGGTGATCATGGTCGGCGGGTAATCCGCGCCGGTGATCGGCGACTTGGTGCGAATATTGTTGGTGAGCTGGGTCATCGCCTGCGTCACCGCGTAGCCGGGACGTTGATCGGCGGTCACCGACAGCCAGCCGTCACGCACGCGGGCCAGCGCTTCCGGCACCGCGTCAAACCCCGTCACCATCACGTCGCCCGGTTTCAGCCCCTGACTTTGCAGTGCTTCGATCGCCCCCAGCGCCATGTCGTCGTTGGCCGACAGAATCACCTGCGGACGCTTGGGCAGCGACGGCAACACGCTTTCCACGATGCGCATCCCTTCGGAACGCATCCAGTTGCCGGTCTGATCCGCCACCAGGCGATACTTACTGCCGCCCGCTTTCAGGCTGTCGCGGATGCCCTGGGTGCGTTCAATATTGGACGATGACCCCGGTTGTCCGGTCAGCAGCACGATGTCGGCGCCGTTCGGAAAGCGCGCTTTGACGAAATCGGCAATCGCCTGACCGCCCTTGTAGTTGTTGGCGCCGAAGTGCGGCACTTTCTTGTCGGTCTTCACCGAGCGGTCCAGCGTCACTACCGGCAGTTTGGCGTCCTGAATCTCCGTTACCGCGCCCGACACCGCGTTGACGTCATTAGGCGACACCACAAAACCTTGCGCGCCGCGGGTGATGGCGTTTTCCAGATCCGCCACCTGTTTCGGGGAACTGCCCTGGCTGTCCAGCACCTGCAGGTTAACGCCCAGTTCTTTGGCGGCCTTGACCGCGGTACGCTGCATGTGAACTTCAAATGGCATCGCCAGATTGGGGGTACTGAACACAATCTGCTCGTTCTGGGCCTGCGCCAGACCGGACGACATCGTGAAGGCCATCGCCGCGGCCATGATGGTTATCTTTTTCATGGTGTTGTCTCTGCATCAGTTGGGTGTAAGTTATCCCCGTCATACTTCAAGTTGCCGATGCGTTGGCTTTATTACTCGGCCCATCCCTGGGCCTCGCCCTTCGGGCCGCAGCGAGCTGCGTTCAAATCTGCTCCCGGCAGATTTGTCGCTCACCCCAGTAACTTACCGATGTAAGCTCCTGGGGATTCACTGCGTCGCCGCCTTCCTGCAACTCGAATTATTTAGGGTATAAACGTCAGGTCATGTTGTTATGTCAGGGGCCGCCGCCGTGCCGGCCCTCTGGTTATGTCAGAGCGAAATAGCGCGCCCCGTCGCCAGCGATTCCAGCGCTTTGTCGGCCAGATACAGCGCCCGCTCGCCGTCGACGCCGCTGCACTCGGGCGGGGTACGCCCGTGCAGCACCTCGACGAAATGACGCCATTCCGCCGCGTAGGCATCGCGGTAACGCTGCAGGAAAAAGTGTTCCGGTTTGGCGGCGAGGCACCCCGCGTCGCCCCAGTGTTCCACCTGATTTTCACGGATGTTGCCCGCGCTCAGCACGCCGAGCTCGCCGTGCAGCTCCAGGCGCTGGTCGTAGCCGTAGCCGGAGCGGCGGCTGTTGACGATGGTCGCCATCGCGCCGGAGGCGAATTTGAACACCACCAAAGCGGTGTCGATGTCGCCGGCCGCGCCGATGGCCGGGTCCACCAGATTGCTGCCCTGCGCGAACACCGACACCGGCTCTTCGCCCATGATGAAACGCACCATGTCGAAATCGTGGATGGTCATGTCGCGGAACATGCCGCCGGACACACGCACATACTCCGCCGGCGGCGGCGATGGGTCGCGGGAGATAATCATCAGCGATTCGGGCTTGCCGATGCGTCCTTCGCCCGCCAGCGTTTTCATCCGGCGAAACTGCGGGTCGTAGCGACGGTTAAAACCGACAAACAGCGGCACCTGCTGCTGCTCCACCACCTTCAGGCAGTCGCGCACCCGGGCGATATCCAGATGCACCGGCTTTTCACAGAAGATGGCTTTGCCGTGGCGGGCGGCCAGTTCAATCAGGTCGGCGTGGGTATCGGTGGCGGAGGCGATCAGCACCGCGTGTACCGCCGGGTCGGCCATCGCCTCGTCGACGGTTTGCAGACGGGCCTGATATTTATCAGACAGCGCCCGGGCGTTGGCGGGGTTGGGGTCCACCACCGAATAGAGGCAGGTTTCCCGATGTTCGGCGATGTTGACGGCATGAACCTGGCCAATGCGGCCGGCGCCCAGTAAAGCAATGTTAAACATGGCTACTCCCTCGATACCGCGGGGTATCACTGGTTGGTTGTAGGGGTTCAGGGTCTGTTGTGCTTTTAGAGTAAAGACAATAAAACGTTTATTTCAATTTCAGTAAAACTGGAAATTATGTTTTTGCGCGCCAGCTAACATTTTGGTGACATATGAGCAAAATAGTGTTAGCACAATCACGAAACCGCGGCCGGGTCGTCAGCGCGTTGCAGGACGAAAAAAAACGTAATCAAGGCATGGAATTAGTAAACAAAGATGACGTCGTGTCTTGCGGCTGACGCGCAGATAAAGCGGCCGGAGCACCTGCGGGCATCACAGCCCGGCCGTCCCCGGCAGCGAATAAAAATGAAATAAATATTTCAATAGCTGCCTCTGTTGCAGCGCAGCAAGAACCTCAGCACCATATTTTTTCATAGGAATAACGGTTCTCCTGAAAATAACGGTTTCCCTAAAAACAACGTTGATCTTGATAATGATAACCATTACTATCTGTGTGGTTGTTGGTTTTAGCGACCATGCATCGCCTCATAAAAAAACAAACGAATGATATTGCCTGCGGTTTAACAAAACGGTTCACCAGCATTGCATACCGCCCGGGAATAAAGGCATTGGAATAATTGACCCACTGTGGTAGTGAATAGCTGTAGTAGCAAATAGCTATGGTGGTAAATAGCTATGGTGGTAAATAGCTATGGTGGTAAACAGTTGTGGGCAGTCCATGGCAGGAAATGACGCAGAATGATTTCGACTCAATACATCAGCCGTATCTCTCTTAATCGCGATAAGGTGCCATCATTTGACCTTTATCCGTTTTCTATTCCAGCGATTCATTCGTTTGACTTTATTGACCCCCATCCCAAGGTTACTTTTTTTATTGGCGAGAACGGCACCGGAAAGTCAACGCTGCTGGAAGCCATTGCCGTATCAATGGGGTTTAACCCTGAAGGCGGCACCCGCAACTTCAATTTCAGCACACGGGCGTCGCATTCAGAATTATCGAATTACCTGAGAATCGCCAAAGGCGTACCACGTCCCCGTAATGGATTTTTTTTTCGTGCCGAGAGCTTTTTTAACCTGGCCTCCGAAATCGAACACCTTGACGCCGAACCGTCTTTCGGCCCGCCGGTGATTAATTCGTATGGCGGCCACTCCTTGCATGAGCAGTCGCACGGCGAATCTTTTCTCTCATTAATGATGAACCGTTTTGGCGGCAAAGGGCTGTATCTGCTCGACGAACCGGAAGCCGCGCTGTCGCCGGCCAGGCAGTTGGCGATGCTCGCCAGAATGCATGACCTGATTCTGGATGATTCCCAATTTATTATCGCCACCCATTCGCCGATTCTGCTGGGTTACCCGGACGCATTAATCTATCAGTTTGATGGCGATAGCCTCTCCCAGGTGAATTATAAAGACACGGATCATTATCAAATCACGCGTTCGTTCCTGAACAATCCTGAAAAAATGCTGCAGGAGTTAATGAAGAAGTAATAGAAAAGCCATTAAAACCACGTAGTGCATTCAGTTGCCTATACACCATTAATGATCATTGCATCCATAAATTCATGGAGGAATATCAACGACCGAATTTTAAAAAAACCATATGAAATCACACAGAATCATTCTGATTTAACAAATCAATAAAATTGTACTTCTGAGGGCATCTTTAAAGGAATAATAGATGATCAATCTATCTATAAAAAGAATATTATTTACTTCAACGCTATTAACCATGACCTTATTTTATCAAAACATAAGTATCGCCGATGGAGATGTAAATGCAAAATTGACATACAAAAATGAGCGTGAGACAATAAAAAAATTAGCAAATTATTCCAGAGTCAGCGCGTCATGCGCTATTAAAAAAAATAAAACAATGCCAGACTCAGCCAGCAGCACGCTGAATTCAAGCATGGGAGATAAGAAAGACCGATGCATACAAGAATGTTTATATACATTACCAACTGGCTCGTTTGATGGCGGCTCCTTTCACAGCTGTATGGCTGAGTGTATGGGAATGATCCCCATGTGTGATATTTAATTTCTATTTAAAAATAAAATTATGGAGTCATAACCATGTTCATTTCAGACAAAGACGTCGCCAGGAAAGTCATTAATAAATCATCGGCACTCATCACTTTAATTGAAAAAGAACTGACCGATCTGGGAAGTCAGCTGCCAGAAGAAGAATATAACAACTGCAAACGTATCGCAGGCGAGCTCCTTTATACCCTGTGTATGAACGTTTTAAATGAAATCTCCATTGATCACCCTGACTTAAAGCCAAAAGGATTTACCGTTTACGTTCAAAAGGAGGAGAACAAATAATGCCGATTTATCATATAAGCATCATGAGCTGTGGAACAACGAAGACAATAAAATGCAGCGATGACCAATATATACTGGATGCCGCGGAGCAAGAAGGAATACAACTGCCCTACAGTTGCCGGGCCGGTGCATGCTCGTCATGCGCATGCAGACGTTTAACTGGACAATATGATGACTCTGATCAGTCTTTTCTCGATGAAAGTCAACGGGGACAATATATACTCCCATGCGTCACCTATCCACAATCTGATATGTTTATCATGTCTCATGCCGAGGAGGATTTGACCTCATGAACAGGAGAATGTTCATCATATCCGGGTTAGCGTTAGGGCTTTATGGCGTCACACATCGAACGTATAGTGCCCTAACGAAAAAGCCCATCATAATAAATACCGCACTCATTAACGACGAGCAGCAAATTATCGGCAGGCTGGATAAATTTCTCTTTAAAAAGGGGCAATGCAGTTTTTCAGACTCGAAAGGCCGTATCCCTGTAAAATTCATTTTGCGTTTTTTTGAAAAAGACACCATGAAGCCGCTGACTGGCGCTAAAGTAGGGCTGTGTCTTTCTGATGCGTTCAAAGCACAAGGGAAAACGCCTTCAGTAAATAATACGTGTAATGCAACATGGGCAGAGGTGACGGAGAGCAATCATTTGGAATTTGCCACCCACATCCCCAAAATTACGCTTAAAAAAGACCGACTCATGAACCCCATCGATTTTATCATCAGAAAAGAGGATAAATTCTCGATATCCAGATTTAACTTCTCGAATGATTTTCTGCAAACACGGAGAGATCTACATACGGAGGTTAAAAATGGCGTATATACCCATACATTAACCGATCGGGCGCTGGAAGTTTATGGTCAGGACGTTGATAGTGCGGTAGCGGAGTTAGTGCCTGAAATGATGAACGGCTATTTTCACGTCGCGATGGATTTTATTGTCGAAGATCTTAATTCATAGCGGTATGAATGGCGGTGAAAAAATAGGGGGATGCTATTGCCTCCCCCTCCGACCAATACCACCAATGCCACCAATGCCACCAATGCCACCAATGCCAGTGCAGCGATGAGTGATGCGGCAGGAAAACCGACATCACCGAATAAGGTTCTCGTAGCCCAACAACCGGGCGCTTCTGTCGAGAGAACGGCAGGCAGAGCCTTACAGAGGCGTCATGTCCTCATCATCAAGGCATCGGCATGAAATAAAAATTTTACTGATTACCGTGCATCATGAAGACCGCGCCGGGAAAAACCGATGCAGTAATCCCCCGCTGAATGCCGTCATTTCGATGCTAACGCCAGAACGGGCATGCGCCTAACATACTGACGGACTGGGTCACCGGGCGCTGACAAAGCCGGGGCGGTCGATAAATCGCAGGAACCGCATTCGGCGCGATATGGCGCGGCCCAGTCGGACAACGCCTGAAACGAGCCCGTTAACGCGGCCCACTCGGCTAAAACGGTATGACCCATCAAAAATGAATAAAACAGCATTAGGGGCTGCCATAAATCCAAATCTGCACTATTACTTTCTTATCAGCTCCACATCATTTACCCGTCATGCTTCAGGTTGCAGGCATGCTGCCCTTCCTGCAACCCGAATTACTTAGGGCATAAAAAGGTCACTGGTATGTTTCCGGTATAGGGGATGGCGATGTTTGGATTATCAAAAGTGCTGAGCACAGAAGGAAAAAAGATTACGGCATCGAAGGCAAGCACGTCGGAACAAGATATGAATGCGATTAAGCAAAGCATCGCTTATATCGAATTTCTGCCTGATGGCACCATTCTTTATGCCAACCCGATTTTCCTCGACCTGCTTGGTTATACGCTGGATGAAATACAGGGCGAGCATCATCTTATATTTTGCGACCCGCACTACGTATCCACGGAGAATTACCGTATATTCTGGCGCCGACTGGCCAGCGGCGAATCCTTTTCCGGCGTATTCGATCGCTATAACAAGCAACACGATAAGTTCTTCCTGAGAGCCACCTATTTCCCGGTAAAAAACCGTAATGGCGAGGTAGTGAAGGTCATCAAACTGGCGTCCGACATTACCCAGAACCATCAGGCGCTGGTGGATAAAGACGCCATTCTCTCCGCCCTGCACCGTTCACTGGCGGTGATTGAATTCACCCCGGAAGGAAATATTATCTGGGCCAACGATAACTTCCTGAAAACCATGGGCTATAGCCTGGAAGAAATACAAGGCCAACACCATCGGATGTTCTGCTACGACATGTTTTACCGGGAAAACCCGCGCTTCTGGGATAAGCTCAATAACGGCGAGTCGTTCGTCGGCCGTTTTGAGCGCAAAACCTCGCAGGATGAACGGGTCTGGCTGGAAGCGAGTTATAACCCGATTCTCGATGCTCACGGCAACGTGTACAAAGTCATAAAATTTGCTTCCGATATCACCACCCGAGTCGAAAACGCCAAACGCATCGCGGATATCGCGGTCACCACGTCGGAACAAACCTCGCAAATCACCTACAATGCCAGCGAGGTGCTTACGGAAACGGTCAACAATTCCGAACGGATTACCGCGCAGGTCAAGTCGGCATCGGAAATCGGCGCCAGCCTGAATGAGCATGCCAAGAACATCAGTGCGATTATCAGTACCATCGACGCTATCGCTTCCCAGACCAACATTCTGGCGTTGAACGCGGCGATTGAAGCCGCGCGGGCCGGCGAGTCCGGGCGCGGTTTCTCCGTGGTGGCGGAAGAGGTACGAAAACTGGCGATCTCCACCTCGACGGCGACGCAAAAGATCACCCATATGGTTGAGGACAACGCCCGATTAATCGAACAGATGTACCAGCAACTGGATCAAATTAATCAATTCTTAGGGGACGAGAGAGAGAAAATACACGACCTGTCGCGCGGCTTTAGTGAAATTAACAGCGGCGTGTCCGCGTTTGTCGATGTGATACATAAATTAAACGTGTAATTCAGCTACGATTCCGGCGGCTTATTTTTATGACCAGATAATAAATAATCTCCAGATCATTATTTTGGCGATCATATAAATATGACCCGGCGTAAAATACGCCGCCGGTTTTTAACGTTATCGTTTGTTAATGTTATCGTTTGTTAATGCTATCGTTTATTAATGCTATCGTTTGGAGCGCATATATATTGAAGGGACTGCTTGAAGCGTTATTCATCCCAGACTTCGAGCGGTTCATCAATTATGCGACCGGCTATAAGGGCATCGGCATGACGTGGAAGGGTGATGGGATAGAACGTTTCTTGCGACACCCTTAATTCGCCCAACGGCCACCACTGATAGCGAAGGTGGTCCTCACGTTCGAACGGTTCTCTATAACGCTCATCAATGGTTTGAGGCGCTATCTCGATCCTGGCACAACAAATCGCCTCATGCTGCAGGCGGCGCTCTCCGCGGTAGGTATAGAGGACGTCCCGCTTCCATAGCGGTGAGCTTACGGACGAGGCTGAGAGGGTGATTCCCGTTTCCTCGTAGAGTTCGCGTATCACTGCCTGTGTGATCGATTCGCCCGCTAAAACGCCGCCGCCGGGCAGTTCCCAGGATTCTAAAAACGCCGGATTGCTGGCGTCTCGGGTGCTCAGGAGAAGAACGCGGTTTGAACCGTCAATAAGCAGTACACGCGCAGCGAATCGCTCTTTACGTCCACTGAGGTTCTTTATCGACTTCGGCATGGCTATCAATCTCGTTAATTTGTCCCACAATGGGATCTTACACGGTATAGCTCGATGAAACATGCCGCTATCATGCCCTCAGCCGGTAACACCGATAAATACACAGTCATCATCTTCGTAAGGATCAGATATGGATTACAACGTTCAGCATGTGAATAAACGCCATGCGGCCGGGTTCCATCTGGTGGGCCCCTGGGAACAAACGGTGCCGCAAGGATTTGAACAACTGATGAAATGGGTGGACGAGCACGCGGTACAGCCGCTGGAATGGATTGCGGTTTATTACGGCAATCCGCAAGAAACCCCGCCGGAAAAACTGGCGGCGGATACCGTGGTAAGCGTGACCGCTGAGTTTCGTCTGCCCGCCAACAGCAGCGGGGCGATCGCGACGGAGATCGCCGCGGGTCGGTACGCGATTGCCCGCGCGCGCGTATCCGACGATGATTTCGGCCTATCGTGGCAGGCGTTTTTTGCCGCGTTACTCGGCGATGGTAACACCGTCGACACAACGCGATCCTGTTTCGAGGTCTACCTCAATGACGGTTATAGCGACGGCTACTGGGATATCGACATGCATATTCCGGTTCAGTGACGCATAGCACGTGGCATGCCTCAGCCGTATTGATAGCGGCATTGATACGGATATAGCAGCATTGATATGTAGTAGCGGCGATAGCAGTAACGATGAGAGTAGTAACGATGATGCGCATCTGCGCCCACGACGAAATCATCGTGAGCGCAGATGCCGCTAAACATGCCGCCTGAAAGGTGTATTCGTCATCAGCCCTAATACTGCCGTGCTTTTGCGCGTTGTAATTGCACCTCGCGCGCCGCGGTTTCAATCGCCGGGTTGTCCGCCACCTGCGCGGTGCCGGTATTCCACCAGGCGTCGTAGCCGTGGGTCATGGTTTTCGGCAGCACTTTGATATCCAGCAAGCACGGGCCGGGGTGCGCCTGCGCCTCGCGCAGCGCCTGCAATAACGACGCCTCGTCCCGTACCGTCCATGCCCGACAGCCGTAGCTTTCGGCGTTGCGGGCGAAATCCACCGTCACCAGCGAACCGGTCAATTTGCCGCTGTCCCGATCGCGCCGCCGGTTCTCGGTGCAGAAACTGCCCATCCCCTGACTCATCTGCAAGTTGTTGATGCAGCCGAACCCGGCGTTGTCGAACAGCAGCACGGTAATTTTGATGCCTTCCTGCACCGCGGTTTGCAGCTCGCTGTGCAGCATCAGGTAAGAACCGTCGCCCACCATCGCGTACACCGGCTGTCGCGGCGCCGCCAGCCGCGCGCCCACCGCCGCCGCGATCTCGTAGCCCATGCAGGAGTAACCGTACTCCAGATGATAGCTGTCCGGCGTTTTCACCTGCCACAGCCGTTGCAGGTCGCCGGGCAGCGACCCGGCCGCGCCCACCACGATGGCGTCGTCTTCCAGCGCGTCGTTCAACAGCCCCAGCACGCGGGTTTGCGTCAGGCGAGTGCCAAGCGTCTCGCGGTACTCGGCCAGTTGCGCATCCAGATGTCCGGCGATTTCCAGCTCCTGCCCGTCTTCGTCGCGCCGCTCAAACAGCCGCTGACGCTCCCGTTGCCAGTCGAGACGGGCCTGCGCGACCTCATCGCCCCAGCCGCTGCGATAGCCCTGAGCCTCCAGCGCCTGCGCCAGTTGCGTCAACCCTTCGCGGGCGTCGGCGATCAGCGCGACGGCATCCAGTTTGAACGCGTCGAACTCCGCCACGTTGAGCAGCAAAAACTCGACCTGCGGATGGGTAAACAGCGATTTGGAGGCGGTGGTGAAGTCGGTCAGCCGGGTACCGACGCCAATCACCAGATCCGCCTGCGCCGCCAGCCGGTTCGCGGCCTGCCCGCCGGTCACGCCGATGCCGCCGGCGTTAAGCGGGTGCTCCGACACCAGCGCGCCCTTGCCCGCCTGGGTTTCGCCAAACGGCAGATTAAAGCGCTCGGCAAACTGGCGGAAAGCATCGTGCGCGCCGGCATAACGCACCCCGCCGCCGCAAATCAGCAACGGGCGGCGTTTGCGCGCCAGTAATGCCGCCGCCTGCGCCAGCCGGGCGCTATCCGGCGGACGGCGTTCCAGATGATGTACCCGCCGCTGGAAGAACGCCGCCGGGTAATCCCAGGCTTCCGCCTGCACGTCCTGCGGCAGGCACAGCGTCACCGTGCCGGTATCCGCCGGGTCGGTCAGCACCCGCATGGCGTTGACAAGCGCGCTCATTAGCTGTTCCGGGCGGCTGATGCGATCCCAGTAGCGCGACACCGGCCGCAGGCAATCGTTGGTGCTGATGGTGGCGTCATGATACTGCTCGATTTGCTGCAACACCGGGTCGGGCTGACGGCTGGCAAACAGATCCCCCGGCAGCAGCAGCAGCGGAATGCGATTGGCGGTGGCGGTGGCCGCCGCCGTCACCAGATTGGCGGACCCCGGCCCCACCGAGGTGGTCACCGCGTACACGCGCCGCCGCCGGTGCTGTTTGGCAAAACCCACGGCGATGTGCGCCATGCCCTGCTCGTTGCACCCCTGATGCACCTGCAGGTGCCCGGCATCCTGCTCCAGCGCCTGCCCGATGCCGAGCACGTTGCCGTGCCCGAAGATGGTCATCACCCCGGCGAACAACGGCGTTTCCTCGCCGTCCACCTGGAGATACTGCTGATTGAGAAACCGGACCAGCGCCTGCGCCATGGTCATTTTCAACGTGTCCATCGTTTGCTCCCGCAAGTCAGGTGGAATTACTCCAGCGTTGGCATCACAAAACTACTGGCGTGCTGCTCCAGCCGCACGCTGGCCGGCCAGCGGCTGGTGACGGTTTTCATGCGGGTGTAGAAACGCACGCCGTCGTTGCCGTGCACGTTGAGCGCGCCAAAAATGGAGCGCTTCCAGCCGCCGAAGCTGTGGAACGCCATCGGCACCGGGATCGGCACGTTAATCCCCACCATGCCCGCCTGCACCTCTTCGCTGAACTGGCGGGCGGTTTCGCCGTCGCGGGTGAATATCGCCGTGCCGTTGCCGTATTCGTGCTGGTTGATCAGGGTCAGCGCGGTCTGGTAATCCGGTACGCGCACCACCGACAGCACCGGGCCGAAAATTTCTTCCCGGTAGATCTGCATCTGCGGCGTGACGTTGTCAAACAGCGTCGGACCGACGAAATAGCCCTGCTCATGCCCCGGCACGCGAAGTCCGCGGCCGTCGACCCGCAGCGTGGCGCCCTGATCGATACCGCTTTGAATATAGCCGGTAATCTTGTCGCGGTGCGCGCCCGAAATCACCGGCCCCATGTCGTTTTCCTTGCCGTCGACCAGGCCGGGGCCGACGCGCATGGCGGCGACCTGCTGCTCCAGCTTGCAGCACAGCGTCTCGGCGGTGTCATCACCCACCGCCACCACCACCGACAGCGCCATGCAGCGCTCGCCCGCCGCGCCGAACGCCGCGCCGAGGATGGCGCTGGCGGCCATGTCCATATCGGCGTCCGGCATCAGGATGCAGTGGTTCTTGGCGCCGCCCAACGCCTGACAGCGCTTGCCATGAGCCGACGCGGTGCGATAGATATACTCCGCCACCGGGGTGGAGCCGACAAAGCTCACCGCCTGTACGCGCGGGTCGGTCAGCAGCACGTCCACCGCTTCTTTATCACCCTGCACCACGTTGAACACGCCGTCCGGCAGCCCGGCCTCTTTCAGCAGCTTCGCCAGCAGCAGCGACAGCGACGGGTCCTTCTCCGACGGTTTAAGCACGAAGGTGTTGCCGGTCGCCAGCGCGATCGGGAACATCCACATCGGCACCATCGCCGGGAAATTGAACGGCGTGATCCCCACGCACACCCCCAGCGGCTGCATCAGCGAATGGCTGTCCACGCCGGTGCCGACGTTGGCGGAGTGCTCGCCTTTTTGCAGATGGGGAATACCACAGGCGAACTCCACCACCTCCAGCCCGCGGGTCAGTTCGCCCACCGCATCGGAATAGACTTTGCCGTGCTCTTCGGAAATCAGCCGCGCCAGCGTGTGCAGGTTCTCTTCCAGCAGGGCTTTGAAACGAAACAGGATGCGGGCGCGACGCAGCGGCGAGTGTTTCGCCCAGTCGGGAAACGCCGCCGCCGCCGCGCTGATGGCCTGCTTCACCTCGTCGGCGCTGCTCAGCGCCACCTGACGAATCTGTTCGCCGCTGGCCGGGTTGAACACCGGCGCGACGCGCGCGCTGTGGCTGGGCGCGATTTCGCCGTGAATGAAATTGGATACGGTTTCCATGGTTACACCTCTGCAGGGGTTTAGGGTGACAGATGGCTGATATCGCCTTACTGTATATGAAATAAAAATTCCATTTTAATAAGAAATAAAACAAATGTTGATTATTGTGATCCAGGATAGATTTTCCGGTAAACGGCAGGTAACCAGCGTTTAAACGGCTTTTTACGCGGTTTCATCAGCCGGTAACGCACAGAAAAACTGAATTATTCATTCTATTTTTCACCGAAAAAATGACAAATCGGTTTGAAATGCCGGTTCAACTCACTAGAATCGGATCAACAGCATCCCGCCGGGATGACGGAGAACAACACTATGGCTATGGCGACCAGCCTGAGAGAATTACAGGAGCAGATCCGCGCGCGGTACGACTCCCTGAGCAAGCGTTTGCAGCAGGTGGCGCGCTACGTGCTGGACAACACCAACAGCGTGGCGTTCGACACCGTGGCGGTGATCGCCGAGCAGGCGGACGTACCGCCCTCCACGCTGATCCGCTTCGCCAACGCCTTCGATTTCAGCGGTTTCAATGAAATGAAACAGCTGTTCCGCATGAATCTGGTGGAGGAAACCGCCAGTTACACCGATCGGGCGCGGCTGTTTCGGGAGATGGAAGACACGGTGCCGGAACGTCCGCAGGACATCCTGCACGAATTCGCCCGTTCCAACGCGCAGGCGATGCAGCAACTGGCGGCGCGTACCCAGCCGGAAGACCTGGAAAAAGCGGTCGACCTGCTGGCGCAGGCCGACACGATCTACATCGTCGGGCTGCGGCGCTCGTTCAGCGTCGCCACCTACCTGTCCTACGCGCTAAGTCATCTGGAAAGCCGCCCGGTGCTGGTCAACGGACTCGGCGGCATGTTCCGCGAGCAGTTGTGCCGCCTGAACGCCAAAGACATCGTGGTGTCGATCAGCTTCTCGCCGTACGCGCAGGAAACGGTGATGGTAAGCGAAATGGCCGCCAGCGCGGGCGCGCGCCAGATCGTGATCACCGACAGTCAGGTAAGCCCGCTGGCGACGCTCAGCGATGTGTGCTTTGTGGTGAAAGAAGCGCAGGTGGACGCGTTCCGCTCCCAGTCGGCCACGCTGTGTCTGGTACAGTCGCTGATGGTGTCGCTGGCCTATCGTCAGGGCAACAGCCTGCGCCAGCGCGAAGAAGGCCAGAAAAGCGCCTGACTGCTGCATCCATTATCGATTTAAGTTAAGGGAAGCCCCGGTGTTGTGCCGGGGCTTTTTTCCGTCTCTGCTTTTCTGCCGCTACGTTCCTATACCTGTACCGCCGGTCTTCCGCCGTATTATTGCCGCAGCAGCAAAAAACCTCTGCGTTTGTTCACCTTTTTCACAGAGTCGCGCCTCGTGATAATTCTCCGCCTTATTCCTGTGACAAACGAGGTCAATCATGGCAGTTCCTGCATTCGGGTTAGGTACGTTCCGCCTTAAAGACGAGGTGGTGATCGCATCGGTCAAAGATGCGCTGGCGCTGGGCTATCGCGCTATCGATACCGCGCAGATTTATGACAACGAAGCGGCGGTGGGTCAGGCGGTGGCGGAAAGCGGCGTGCCGCGCGGCGAGTTATATCTCACCACCAAAATCTGGACCGAAAACCTGAGCCGGGAAAAACTGATCCCCAGCCTGAAACAGAGCCTGCATAAGCTGCGCACCGATGATGTGGATCTGACGTTGATCCACTGGCCGTCGCCCGGCAACGCCGTCAGCGTGGCGGAATCCATGCAGGCGCTGGTGGAGGCGAAACAGCAGGGGCTGACGCGCGAAATCGGCGTGTCCAACTTCACCATCGCGCTGATGCAGCAGGCGATTGACGCCGTCGGCGCCGGGCAAATCGCCACCAACCAGATAGAGCTGTCGCCGTACCTGCAAAATCGCCGCGTGGCGGACTGGGCGCGGGCGCACGGCATCCACATCACCTCGTATATGACGCTGGCCTACGGCAATGCGCTGAAGGATGCGGTCATTGGCGCGATCGCCGCGAAGCATCAGGCCACGCCCGCACAGGTGGTTCTGGCCTGGGCGCTGGCGCTGGGTTACGCCGTGATCCCGTCATCGACAAAACGCGAGAACCTGCAAAGCAACCTGCTGGCGCCAACGCTGACGCTGGATGCCGACGATATGGCGGCCATCGCCGCGCTGGAACGCCATGGCCGACTGGTTAGCCCGGACGGGCTGGCGCCGGAGTGGGATCGGTAATCCGGTTCTGGCGAATAGCCGTCAGGCCCGTGCCGCCTTGCCGCACGCCGGACGGTTTTTGCTTTTTCACCGCGTCACCTGCTCGCTCAGAAAATCGATAAACGCCCGGATGCGGGTGCTGACGGCGCGGTCGCTGTAATAGACCGCGCTGAACGGCATCGCCACCGGCAGGCGCCGATCGGCAAGCAGTTCCACCAGCTCGCCGCGGGCGATTTCCCCGTCAATCATGTAATCCGACAGGCAGGCGATGCCGTTGCCCGTCAGGCTCAGTTGCTTGAGGGTTTCGCCGCTGTTGGATGATAACCCCACCTCAATCTCATACAGTTGACCGTCTGCGCGCGCCACCGGCCAGGTGTTGAGCGATACCGGCTCGGTAAACCCCAGACAGAGATGCTGCGCCAGCGCATCCACATGCTGCGGCGCGCCGTGTTTCGCCACATAGTCCGGCGAGGCGACGATCTTGCGATAGCTGGTAAACAACGGGCGGGCGCGCAGGCTGGAGTCGGTCAGCGTTCCGGCGCGGATCGCCACATCGACCTTGCGCTCAATCAGGTTGATAAACGTCTCCGACGACACCAGCGACAGCGTCACCTCCGGGTAACGCTCGCGAAACGGTTTGACCAGCGGCATCAGCAGATGCAGCACTACCGGCGTGGCGGCGTCGATACGCAACAGACCGCGCGGCGTGCGCCGGGTTTCCATCAGTTCGGTTTCCGCCGCCGCCATCTCCTGCAATATCTGCTGTACCCGGCGAAAATAGCGCTCGCCCTCTTCCGTCAGGCTCAGTTGCCGCGTGGTGCGGTTCAACAGGCTGACCCCCAGTTTCATTTCGAGTTTTTTCACCGCCCGGCTCACCGCCGAGTTCGCCAGCCCGAGCTGTTCCGCCGCCCGGCTGAAGCTGCCGCTTTCCACCACCGAGACAAAAATCGCCAGTTCTTCCGAGGTCGCCTTCATTTTTGCTTCTCCAGCAAAATTCCATTGAGATTTTAGCTATTTTTGTTATTTAAGCAGTTCTCCATACTGATCGCCATTATTCGAACCCCGTTCTATGGAGATAATTATGCCGCTGGCGTTACTGGCTCTGACCATCAGTGCCTTTGCAATTGGCACCACCGAATTTGTGATTGTCGGCCTGGTGCCGACCATCGCCGACCAACTGGCGATCTCGCTGCCCTCGGCAGGACTGCTGGTTTCCATTTACGCGCTGGGCGTCGCCGTGGGCGCGCCGGTGCTGACCGCGCTGACCGGCGCGCTACCGCGCAAACCGCTGCTGGTCGGGCTGATGGCGCTATTCACCGCCGGCAACCTGTTGGCCTGGCTGGCCCCCAACTACGCCACGCTGGTGGCGGCGCGATTGCTGACCGGGCTGGCGCACGGCGTGTTTTTCTCGATTGGCTCCACCATCGCCACCAGTCTGGTGCCGAAAGAAAAAGCCGCCTCGGCGATCGCCATCATGTTCGGCGGACTGACCGTGGCGCTGGTGACCGGCGTACCGCTGGGTACCTTCATCGGCCAGCACGCCGGCTGGCGCGAAACCTTTCTGGCCGTCTCGGCGCTGGGAGTGATTTCACTGTTAAGCAGCCTGATGCTGGTGCCGAACACCATCCCCGGTAGGGCCATCGCCAACCTGAAAGCGCAGTTGCAGGTGCTGACTCACCCCAGGCTGCTGATGATCTACGCGATTACCGCGCTGGGTTACGGCGGCGTGTTCACCGCCTTCACCTTTCTGGCGCCGATGATGCAGGATCTGGCAGGGTTTAGCCCGGCCGCCGTAAGCTGGATTTTGCTGGGTTACGGCGTGTCGGTGGCGATTGGCAATCTCTGGGGCGGCAAACTGGCGGATCGCCACGGCGCGGTGCCGGCGCTGACATTTATCTTCGCCGCGCTGGCGCTGTTGCTGCTGGTGTTCCAGTTCACGGCATCTATTCAATACGCGGCGCTGGCGACGGTGCTGGCGATGGGGGTGTTCGCATTCGGCAACGTGCCAGGCCTGCAGGTCTATGTGGTGCAGAAGGCCGAACAGTATGCGCCCCACGCCGTGGACGTCGCCTCCGGTTTAAACATTGCGGCGTTTAACGTCGGCATCGCGCTGGGGTCGGTGATTGGCGGGCAGACGGTCGCCCGCGGCGGACTGGCGCAAACCCCGTGGATTGGCGCGGTGATTGTCGCCGCGGCGCTACTGCTGATCACGCTCAGCGGCCGGCTGGACAGGCAGCCTCGTCCGCTGCTGGATTGAAAAAACAGCGCATGCCGGGGACTCTTCTCCCCGGCAGGACACTTCTCCCCGGCATGTTCCGCCGTTATCCCTGCGAATCCATGTTCTCCAGCGTGAAGGCGCGCCCCGTTTGCCGGGGCCAGCAGGCGAACAGATACCCCGCCAGCGCCATCCCCACCACCGCCCACGGGATGAAGAACACCAGTTGTGACGAAGACCCGCTCAACACGTCCATGTTGTCGCTCACCATCAGCAACGCCACGCCCATCAAGACTGCCGAGCACAGCGGCGCCCAAAGGCGACTCCAGGCGGACGCCGAATAATGGGGCGCCGCGCGATGGAAGAACATCACTACCGCCACCGATACCCCGCCCTGCAGCAGCAGGATCGCCATCGTCGCCACCGCCGATCCCCAGGCGAAGATATGCATCATCGGGTCCGCGCCGCTCGCCGCCAGCACCAGCAGCAGCGTCAGCATCATCAAGGTTTGCACCAGGCTGGCGACGTAGGGCGTGCCTTTGTCGCCGCGCACCCGCGCCATCTTCGACCACAGGACGCCGTCGCGGCTGATGCTGAACAGGTAACGGGAAATGTTGTTGTGGAACGCCTGCGCGGCGGCGAACAGGCTGGTGATCAGCAACAGCGACATCACCTGCTCCGACCAGGGCCCCAGCAGGCGGCTGGCGACGTCGAACACGAACCGCCCCGGATTGTTGAGCGCCTGCTCGCGCACCTGATCCAGCCCATACGCCTGCACCATCGCCCAACTGGTCAGCGCGAAGAACAACGTGATTAACGTTACCGCCAGCAGGGTGGCGCGGGGAATGGTTTTGGTCGGCTCCCGACACTCTTCGCCGTAAATGGCGGTCGATTCGAAACCAATAAAGGCGGCGATGGTGAACACCAGCGCGATCCCCAGATTGCCCTGCTGGATCACCGAGGGCGTAAAGGAGGCGAACGTCAGCGGTTGCGGTCCGTGCGACCACAGGATCGCGACGTCGGTCAGCAGCACGATGCCCACTTCCAGCAGCATCAGAATGCCCAGCACCTTGCCGCCGATCTCCACGCTTTCGATTCCCAGATAGCAGATCACCAATAGCATCGCGCCGCTGTACGCCCACCAGGGAAAATTGACGCCGAGATGATCCTGCACGTACATCTGGCTGAAGAAACCGAACAGCGCCACCACCGCGATCTGGATGGCGAAATAGGCCAGCAGCGCCACCGTCAGCGCGCTCACGCCGGTGCGCTGCCCCAGCCCCAGCGCGATGTAACTGTAAAACGCGCCCGCGTTGGTCACATAACGGCTCATGGCGATATAGCCAAAGGAGAACACCAGCAAAATCGCCCCGGCCAGCACATACATGGCGGGAATGCCCGCGCCGTTGCCCGCCGACATCGCCACCGGCAACCCGCCGATCACCCCGGTCAACGGCGAAGCGGCCGCGACCACGAAAAACACCAAAGACCACAGCCCCAGGCTGTTCTTTTTCAGTTGATTCTCTTTCATTTCGGCCCTCGCGATCTCGCAGCGGGTTGATAAGCTGAAGGACGTCACCGCCGCGCCGGCGGCAGTGCGTCCGTATGGTTGTGTCTACATGGTTGTGTCTACATGGCTGTGTTACAGGCAGGCCCGGTACAGGGCTTCCACCTCATCCCGCGTGGCGATGCGCGGGTTCTGCTGCAGGCTGAAGCCCATCGTCTGCACGCAGTTGTCCGCCATCCACGGAATGTCTTTCTCATCAACGCCCAGATCCCGCAGCGTGAAGTTCAGCGCCAGCGTCCCCAGCAACTGCCGGACCAGCACGATGCTGCGCTGGGCCTGTTCTTCTTCGCTCAGCGTCGCGACATCGTCGCTCATCGCCCGCGCCACCGCGGCAAACCCGGCTACGTTGTCGCGCCAGGAAAACGCCATCAGCGCCGGATAAAGCGCCGCCAGCCCCTGACCGTGGGTGATGTTGTACAACCCGCTCAGCGGGTGTTCCATCGCGTGCGGCAAGCCGCAGGCCGACAGGCCAATCGCCATGCCGCCGAGGGTATTGGCCCAGCACACCTGATCCCAGGCGTCCAGATCGCCGGCGTCGCGCCAGACGCGCGGCAGATAGCGCGCCAGCAGGCCGATGGCTTCCCGGCTCATGATCGCGGTCATCGGCTGAACATAGCGCCCGACCAGCGCTTCGATGTTGTGGCTCATGGCGTCAAAGCCGGTAGACGCCACCATCGCCGGGGTCTGGGTCACCATCAGCGTCGGGTCGATGATGGCGGTGTGGGCGAACAGCGCCGGGCTGACGAACACCAGTTTGTCGTGGGTGGCCGGGTTGGTGACTACCGCCACGCAGTTGCCTTCGCTGCCGGTGCCCGCCGTGGTGGTCATCAGCACCAGCGGCAGCGCGTCGCCCGCCGGGGCGGGAACGGATAAATACTCGACCACCGAACCGGTATGCTTCGCCATGAAGGCGATGGCTTTGGCGGCATCCATCACACTGCCGCCGCCGACCCCCAGCACCACGTCGCACTGGTGCATACGCGCCAGCCGCGCGCCGTCATCCACCGTAGTGCTGAGCGGGTTGGACTCGATGCGTTCAAACAGAAAACAGGTCACGCCGCTGGCCGCCAGCGCGTCCGTCACCCGGTCCAGCAGGCCGGTTTTGCGGCAACTGGCGGTGCCGGTCACCAGCAGCACCTTGCGGCCCAGCTGCGCCACCACCTGCCCGACCCGCTGCGACTCGCCGCGGCCAAAGCACAGGTTGACCGGTTGTCGATAAGAGAATTTCATGGCGTCACCTCTCATGCCGGCGTCGCCGACAGGGCGGCGGCCTTCACCTGCTCCACCACCTGCGCTACCGAGGCTTCGAACGCATCCAGCGCGTAATCCAGCTCCTCGTCGGTGATGGTCAGCGGCGGCAGGAAGCGGAACACCGCCAGATTATTGATGGTGAAATTCACCTGAATGCGCCATTTCTCCACCATCAGGCCGGCAATGGGCGCGGAGTAGTAGTCGCCGAGCGACGCGCGCAGCGCTTCCGGCATCGGGCAAAATTCCATGCCGATCATCAGCCCTTTGCCGCGCACCTCGCGGATCACGCCGGGGTAGCGCCCCTGTACCTCGCGCAACCGCTGCATCATGCGCTCGCCTTTACGCGTCGCCATGCCGCACAGATCGTTTTCAACGATGAACTGCAACGCGCCCAACGCCGCCGCCGCGCTGAGGGTATTTTCCTGATAGGTGGCGGTGTGGTGATAACAGGTTTCGATGGTACCGTAGGCCGCTTCGTACAGCGCTTCGGTACACAGGTAACCGCCGAACGGCACCAGCCCGCCGGACAATCCTTTGGCGAACACGATGCAATCCGGCACCACGTCTTCGTGCTCGCAGCACCAGAACGTGCCGGTACGCGCCGCGCCGCACTGGATTTCATCCAGCACCAGCAACGTGTCGTAACGGTCGCACAGCTCGCGCGCGGCCTTCAGATACCCCGCCGGCGGCACCAGAATGCCGCCTTCGCCCTGAATCGGCTCGACCACGAACGCCTTGTACTTACCGGTGGAGAGCGCCGCCGCCAGTTCGTCGACCGAGCCGTAGGCCACATGGTCGATGTTGCCGAGCGTCGGCTGCTGGCCGAAGCGCCATTTGTCCTTGCCGCCCAGCGATACCGCGCCGGAGGTCTTGCCGTGAAACGCGCCCAGCGTCGCCAGCAGGTGGGTTTTCTCCGGCTTGTGGCGGGTGCCGAGCTTCACCAGTTTGATCATGCCTTCGATGGCTTCGGCGCCGCCGGTGGCGGTGCCCATTTTGGTGAGTTTGCCCTGCGGCGAGAGCAGCGCCATGTTATGCGCCAGCGCCGCCGTGACGCTGTGGTAGGAGATGGCGCCCATCATGAACAGGCGATTGTCGAAACACTTCTGCAGGCAGGACCAGACGAACTCGTTGTTGTTGCCGACCGTCACCACCCCAACCGCGCCGATCATATCCAGATGCTTGTCGCCGTTGTCGTCGATAAAGGTGCTGCCTTCCGCCCGTACGAAATACTTGGCATGCCCATCCAGCGACCGCATGCGGTTCAGGTGGGTCAATTGCAGTTCCCGCGTTGTTTTGCCATCCAGCGCAATCGCTTCGTCAATGGTATAGAACCCCGGCACAACCTGTTTTGCATCCGCCATAACACCCTCGCTCAACTCTGATTGATGAAGAAAGAAAAACGTTCTGTGAGCTGTTTATAGCGGGAGGACGGGGTAGGAAAATAGAATAAATCGGCACAGGCCACGGTGCAGAACCGGCGTTGTTTTGGTGCATTTTCGCACTAAAAAAAGGCACCCGCGCAAAGACGTCAACACTGCCGGATGCGGTGCTGATAACGAATGGCCTGAATCCCCGCCAGATAGGCTTTCGGCGAGCAGGAAGCGAAGTCTTTGAACTCGCGCAGGAAATGCGACTGATCGGCATAGCCGAGCCGCTGGGCCAGCATCGCCATGTTCTGCGCCTCGCCCTGATTGAGCAGCGACAACGCGCGCTGAAAGCGGATGGTGCGGCAAAACGCCTTGGTGGACATGCCGCAGTGGTCGTGAAACAGCCGGTGGATATAACGGGCGGAATAGAGGGTTTTCCGCTCCAGCTGTTCAACCCGGATCACGCCGTCATGCGCCATGATCAGATCGATCATCTGCAACAGCAACGGCGGAGAAACCCTACCCATCTGGCGGGAAAAATAGGCCAGAAACAGCGATACCTGCTCACCGAAATCCCGGCTGTCGGCTAGCCGCTCCACCAGCCGCCCGGCGCCGGGCGCCGCGTCCTGAAACGCTATCTCCTGCCCGGCCAGTTCGCCGGCGGACAGATCCAGCAACGCCGGCATCACGCCCGGCATAAAACGTACGCCGAAATAACGTTCGCCCGGGCTGAGTCGGGTCGCCTGCGCCGCCTCGGTGCTACCGCATACCCGCCCGAACGGCGCGTCGCGATTGATGTTGAACAGAATATCCACGCTGCCGTCCGGTACCGCCAGCGTCACCGGCTGTTCTCTGGCCACGGAAAAACAGTAAAAATGCGCAATCGGCGAGTCGATAAGCGCCTTTTTCAGGTAATCTTCAGCGGCATTGATCACAAACCAGGGCTGCAGCGGCCTGACTGCGAGCGACGTTGAACCGGTACGCATACCCTTCTCCTGTTGCGCATGTCTTCCGGATGAGCAATTTCTGCGCCAGAACCGGAAAGGCGCCGCCGCCGGCCGGAAAAAAGTCCCGCGTTGCGGCATGAAGTGATACTCTTGCAACCACAGGTCAAATGACGTCTTATCAAGCGGTAAACAGTACAACGATCCATAATGGAAAGAGTGATATGAGTAAAATTCGGGTTGGCGTGGTTTTTGGTGGTAAATCCTCTGAGCACGAAGTGTCACTGCAGTCCGCAAAAAACATTGTAGACGCCATTGATAAAACGCGGTTCGATGTGGTGTTGCTGGGCATCGACAAGCAAGGGGAATGGCACGTCAACGACGCCTCCAACTATCTGCTCAACGCCGATAACCCGGCGCTGATCGCCCTGAACCGCACCAGTCAGAACGTGGCGCTGATCCCGGGCCAAACCCACCATCAGTTGATCGACACCGCCAGCGCCAGCGCGCTGTCGCAGATTGACGTCATTTTCCCGATCGTTCACGGCACGCTGGGCGAAGACGGTTCGCTGCAAGGGCTGCTGCGCATGGCGAACATTCCGTTTGTCGGCAGCAGCGTGCTGGGATCCGCCGTCAGCATGGACAAAGACGTCACCAAACGGTTGTTGCGCGACGCCGGCCTGCTGGTGGCGCCGTTCGTCACCCTGACCCGCGCCAACCGCGCCCGCCATCCTTATGACGACGTTACCGAACAACTGGGGCTGCCGCTGTTCGTCAAACCGGCTAATCAGGGGTCGTCCGTCGGCGTGAGCAAGGTGCGCAATCAGGCGGAATTCGAGCGGGCGGTGGATCTGGCGTTCCGCTACGACCATAAAGTGCTGGTGGAATCGGCGATTGTCGGCCGTGAAATCGAATGCGCGGTGCTGGGCAACGACTATCCGAAAGCCAGCCTCTGCGGCGAAATCGTGCTGCACGACGAGTTCTACTCCTACGACACCAAATACATCAACGAAGATGGCGCGGCGGTAGCGATTCCGGCGGCGATGGACGACGAGGTGCACCAGCATATCCGCGATATCGCCCTGCGGGCTTTCCAGACTCTGGATTGTCAGGGTATGGCGCGGGTAGACGTGTTCCTGACGCCGGACCAGCAGGTCATCGTCAACGAGGTCAACACCCTGCCCGGTTTCACCAACATCAGCATGTATCCGAAACTGTGGGAAGCCAGCGGCCTCAACTACACCGACCTGATCACCCAGTTGATTGAACTGGCGCTGGAGCGCCACGCGCAGGATAGTAATCTGCAAAGCTCGGTGCGCGAGTGATGGATGCGCTCCGGTGCGCGCGCGGCGCATACCGGAGCGTATTACTCAAATGCGGCTGAGGGCCGCGAAGGTATCAACGGTCATGGACGGTTGGAAATCGATCACCTCGTAGTTGGCCACCGCCTGAAACGGATCCTGCTTTAGAAAATCCTCCAGCTCTTCCCGTTCGATGCTCTTGGCCAAAATCACCCCCCCGGTACGCGGATTTTTACGCCCGGACGCCACAAACACGCCTTGTTCATATCCCCGTTTCAGCCAGGTCACATGTCGTTCCAGCAAGTTTTCCACTTCATCCAGCGGCGCGTTGTATGTCAGATTGATGATATACATGGTTATTCTCTTCGTTATAAGTCGGCATTCGGCCAGCGTCCTTGCTGCAACACCACCCGATAACCGTCGGGATCACGGAAAGTTTTGCCCTGCCGCTCCCAGTAAGGATTAAATGACGCCACCACGCTGAACCCGGCCTGCACCATGCGATCGCAGGACGTCTGCCACCCTTCATGGTCGGAAACGTACAGCACCAGTAAATCGTCTTCCGTCGGCGCTGGCATGACCGGATGAGTATGACAAACGGTAAACTCAAGGTGCCAGGCCAGCCCCCGCCGACCCAGCATAACACCACTGAAGCCGCCGTGTTGCGCAAAGGAGCCTAATTTCTGCAACCCCAGCCCGTCACAGTACATCCGCTCGCTGCGCTGTAGGTCCGTTACCGGCCGCGCCACGCGTAATGTGGTCATGCGTTACTCCTTCTTATGGCTGAAAAGTCTTATGGTTGAAGAGTTTTATGGTTTAAGAGTCTTATGGTTGTTGATGCGCCAGTTGGAAAAGCATGCGCGTCTGGCGGGTTGTCGGGTGATCCGGCTGGAAACCGGCATACATCAGCCGCAGGCGATCCGGCTCTATCTGCGTCATGGCTATCGCCAGCGCAGGCCGTTTTTTCCCTATGACGACGATCCGCTTAGCGTTTATATGGAAAAAACGATCGCTGGCTGATCCTAAAAAACCGATTGCAGGACTTTGAATCAATGCTGTATATTTAGCCAGTATTTTTCATGGAGATGCAGCTAATGTACGTAGAGTTGGTTTACGATAAAAGAAACGTGAGCGGGTTACCCAACGCGGCGGAGCAGATTAAAAACGAACTCGCCAAACGCATTCATCGGGTATTTCCGGACGCGGAAATCAAAATAAAACCGATGCAAGCCAACGCCATTAATTCCAACGCCAGCAAACAGGATAAATCCACCATTAACCGGATTATCGAAGAGATGTTTAACGAAGCCGACGAATGGCTGACGCCGGAATAATGGCGGTCAGGCCGGTTTCCTGTTTCGCTCGCGGCACCGCTTCGCCGCCGCAAACGCCATCATGACCCGCTAACCGGATCGTTGCCGGGCGCGCCTGACCGGCATAACCGTTCCCGGCGGTTCGCAGGCTGCCAGCGGTCAGCGGACCAGCCAACGGCCACCACATTGTTATACCACCCCGCCACCTGACTGACAGGTTAATAGGCTGTATTTAAAAGCAAAAAAACCTATCACTGCCGTATATCGTCTGCTCTTCTTCCACAAATTCGTGAGCGGTATAACAGATACCAGTAAACATAATCGGCATAAGAAATTCCGCAATAGTCACCCGTTCAACTAACCACAACAATACGCGGGAACAAAGCAAACGCTGCTTTTATCCATCATCGGAGTTTCCAATGACTAACAATAACAAGTTAAGCACGGCGGAAAAAATCGGTTTCGGCATGGGAGACGCGGCCTGCGGCATCGTCTATTCCTCTGTGACCATGTTCCTGACCTATTTTTATACCGATATTTACGGCATTTCCGCGGCGGCGGTGGGCGTGATGTTTCTGGTAACCCGCGTACTGGACGCCGTCGTCGACCCAATGATCGGCCTGCTGGCTGACCGAACCCGCACCCGCTGGGGACATTTTCGCCCCTGGTTGATCTGGTTCGCGGTCCCGTACGCCGTCATTGCTGTACTGACCTACACCACGCCGGACCTGGCCGGCACCGGGAAACTGGTTTACGCCTACATCACCTACACCCTGTTGATGATGTTCTACACCTTTATCAACATTCCCTACTGTTCGCTGGGCGGGGTCATCACCACCGACGAAAAAGACCGGCTTTCCGCCCAGTCTTACCGCTTCACCATCTCTTCCGCCGCCGGGCTGCTGGTGTCGGTGGGAACCCTGTGGCTGGTGGACTGGATCGGCCGCGGCGATAAGCAGCTCGGCTATCAGGGCACCATGGCGGTGATGGGCGTATTGGCCGTCATCATGCTGATTTTCTGCTTTTTCACTACGCAGGAGCGAATCAATCCACAGGTGGATCAAGGGCAGAACGTCTGGGACGATGTGAAAAATCTGCTGAGCAACGACCAGTGGCGCATCGTCGCCGTCATTACCTTTTTCTCCAGTATGGCCGGCGTGATGCGCGGCGCCGCCACGCTGTACTACGCCACCTACCTGATGGTTGACCCGGCACATACTGGTGCCGTCGGCACCGCGATGAAAAGCGCGTTTATCACCACCAGCGTGGTCGGCACCATTATCGGCGCCATGCTGGCCGGTTATTTCGCCAAACGCTACCGCAGCCTCAGCCTGTTCAAAAACATCAACCTGCTGCTGGTCGCTACCGGTGTGGTGCTGTTTTTTGTGCCGCCCACCTGGCTTGCCGTAGTGTTTCCACTGTATTTCCTGGTCGGTTTCTTCCACCAGATGTATCAGCCGTTTAAGTGGAACATGATGGCGAACGCCGCCGACTACGGCGAATGGAAAACCGGCCGCCGCATCACCGGCCTGTCTTTCTCCGGCAATCTGTTCGCTCTCAAACTGGGAATGGCGGTCGCCGGGGCGCTGGTCGGGTTCGCTCTGGGCTGGTTCGGCTATGTGGCGGGTTCGCCCACCCAGACGTCGCTTGCCACCACCGGCATCATTGGCCTGCTGAGTATCGGCCCGTCGCTGTCCTACCTGATTCTGTACTGGCTAACGCGTTTCTATAAACTGGATGACAAGACTATGGAACAGATCCAGACCGACCTCGCACGCCGTCATGCCGCGCCGCAGCCGGCGCCAGAGCAGGACGACGGCGTCAATCCGCACCTGACCCCGCGCGGCGTGGCCTGACAGTTAAGGAGAAGAACAACGTGGAACCTTCACCGATGACATCCCCCTGGAACCCGGATCGGGGCGACGGCCGCTACCGTAACCCCATTCTGTTCGCCGACTATTCCGACCCCGATATCGTGCGGGTGGGCGACGACATTTATCTGGTGTCGTCCAGTTTTAATCACATGCCGGCGCTGCCGATCCTGCATTCGCGGGATCTGGTGAACTGGACGCTGATCAACCACGTGTTTGCGCGTTTCGACCTGCCGGGCTACGAACGGTTTCAACCGGGAAAAGGCGTCTGGGCGCCCAGCATCCGTTACCATGCCGGGAAATTCTGGGTGTTTTTCAGCACGCCGGACGAAGGGATCTTCATGTGTCAGACCGACGATCCACGCGGCGACTGGAGCGCGCCGCATTGCGTGAAGGCAGCCAAAGGCTGGATCGATCCCTGTCCATTCTGGGACGACGACGGCAGCGCCTGGCTGGTTCACGCCTTTGCCTTCAGCCGCAGCGGGCGCAAGCACCAGCTTCAACTGTGCCGGATGAGCAGCGACGGCCGTCAACTGCTGGATGAAGGCCGGATTATCGTCGACGGCACCGCCAGTCAGCCGACGCTGGAAGGCCCGAAACTCTACAAGCGCAATGGCTGGTACTACATTTTTGCCCCGGCCGGCGGCGTGCCCACCGGCTGGCAGACGGTGCTGCGCGCCGCATCGCTACAGGGGCCGTGGCAGGCGCGCGTGGCGCTGCATCAGGGGTCTTCCGCCGTTAACGGCCCTCATCAGGGCGGCTGGGTCGAGCTGGAAAACGGCGAGAGCTGGTTCGTGCATTTTCAGGATCGCCACGCTTACGGACGTGTGGTGCACCTGCAACCGATGCAATGGCAGGATGACTGGCCGCTGATCGGCGCGCCATCGGGCGACGGCGGCCCGGGCGAGCCGGTGGCGGAAGCGGCCATGCCCGCCGTCAGAGCAAACAACATCCGCGCCCAGCCGGCGACGTCTGACGATTTCACGGCCGACCGGCTCGGTTTGCAGTGGCAATGGCAGGCCAACCCCGATGCAGGCTGGTACGAACTGCGCCGACCTGGACTACGGCTGTGGTGCCAGCCGATGCCACAGCGTCATGGCGTGCCGTCCTGGTATGACGTTCCTAACCTGCTGATGCAGAAATTTCCGGCGGAGACCTTTACGGTCACCACCCGGCTACGGGCAACGCTGGAAAACGTGGGCGATCGCTGTGGGTTGATCGTCTACAGCGAGCGCTTCGCTTTTCTGGGGCTGGAAAAAACGGCGGACGGCGTAGCGCTGACAAACGGCTATGGCTGGATGACCGACGCACAGGAACTGCGCCAGTACGCCGGAGCGACATTGCCTTTTGAGGAAGCGCACACGCTTGAACTGCGGGTGACGGTGCTGCCGAACGCACGCTGCCAGTTCGCGTGGCGCACGCCTGACGGCGGTTTTACCCCGGTCGGGGAGCCTTTCGCCGCCGGGCCGGGGAAATGGGTGGGCGCCAAAATCGGGCTGTATGCGCTGTCGTTACCGGAACAGCACGGTCAGGGCCGCGCCGACGTCGATTTTTTCCACGTTACCCCCTGAACGCCAGTCGCGGCCCGCATCCGGGCCGCACCGGCAAACCGCCGGCTGTATTCAACCCACGGCAATGGTTGCATCCACGCGCAATGAGCGCATTCACCGGCAATGACCGCGGCGGCGGTCACGCAGAATCGCGGTCGTCGCATTAAACGATCGCCGCTAAATAGCGGCTCCACGCATAAGAAAAGGCGCAGCCTAGTAATACTCGATTTTGGTGGTATGCGTCAGAGTGGTGACCGTTTGCGCAGCGCCTTTGCCGTTCGAGACCAGCACCTGACACAAACGCGGATTGAAATGCTGGTCATACTGACAACTGGTGCGGGTCACGCTGACCTGTTCGTTGTTTTCCGTCACGATAACGGTGGCATCAAGCCGTTTTTGCGCCGGCGCATCGTTGCGCATCTCGACCTTAGTCACGTTGCCGTTTTCCGGCGAGACAAACGTCATGCTGACCGGGAAGCCGTCATCGTCGTAGCGATAGCTCGCCAGCGGCGTCGGCTTATCGCGGTAAACCACCTCAGCGATGGCGTGTTGGTCGTTCGAACGGTAGCTCAGGCGGCCATCGGTGGTTTTCGCCAGTTGGCAGTGATCCGTCAGTTGAAACAGCGCCTGACGATCGCTCTGCTCCACCAGCGTCTGCCCATCGCGCACTAGATCCAGGTCGAGATTCATCGACGGCTGATAGGTACGCAGCGCAGCGAGGCACCCTTCGGCATCAAATTCGCCCTCGACATAGGCCGTCACCTTGCCGGCCTCATCGGTCTGGGTTTGCGTAAAGCGTTTGACCTTTCCCCGCAGCGCATCAAAGCCAAAGATATTGGAAAGCCCGGCCAGTACCGGGTTCACCGGCTCTGCGGCCGGTTTCAGGTCACACCCGGCCAGTAATACCGAGCCCGCCAGCAGCGTGGCGCGTAGTTTCATAGTCCTTATCCTGGATACCTGTTGAATCGCGTCAGTTTACGCCAATTCCAAAAGAGAGGATAAAGATAACTATCCATCACAACCAAGGAGCAGGGAATGGGCAGTGACATACTGGCTATCGCCGCCATCGGCGGAGTACTGGCGCTCGGCGCCATGAGTCCGGGGCAAAGTTTCATTCTGGTCGCGCGGACCGCGCTGGCTTCATCCCGGCGCAATAGTCTCGCCGTCTCGCTGGGGATGGGCGTCGGCGCAGCCATCTTCGCGCTGGTGGCGTTGCTGGGCCTGCAATCGCTGCTGCTGGCGGTGCCCTGGTTATATCAGACGCTGAAAATCGCCGGCGGGATTTACCTGCTGTATCTGGCGTTTACCCTGTTTCGCGCCAGACCAGACCACGCCGCGCCAGCGCTGCACAGCGGCCACGAGCCGCCTCAGACGCACGCCTTTCGGCTGGGGCTGTTGACGCAACTCAGCAACCCGAATACGGCGCTGGTGTTCGGCGGGGTGTTCGCCGCGCTGCTCAGCCAGCACATTGCGGGCTGGATGTACGTGGCGTTGCCGTTGCTGGCGTTCGTGATCGATTTTCTGTGGTATGCGCTGGTGGCGTTGTTGCTGTCTTCCAGCGGGCCGCGCGGCGCCTATTTGCGGTTCAGAACGTTATTTGACCGCCTCAGCGGTACGGTGATGGCGGCGCTGGGCATCCGGTTGCTGCTGCAAAAATAGACCGGCGCCTCATGCCGTCGCCATCGCCGGCGACGGCATCATATAAACGGCAACGGTCTCCTGCCGCTGGCGGGAAGCCAGAAACACATGGCGCATTCCCAGCGAATGAAAACCGCATTTGAGCAATACCCGGCCGGACGCCACGTTCTGCGGCAAATGACAACCGTAGATTTTCTCAACATGCAGTTGGCTAAAGGCAAACTGGCATAGCGCCAGGCTGGCTTCGGTGCCGAATCCCCGTTGCCGGAAATCGGCGCCCAGCCAGTAACCGATCTCCGGCTGGTCGGTTTCCAGCGACACCAGCGAAATCGAGCCAATCAACTGCTGACTCTGCGATAAACAGATGGCGTAGGCCACCCCTTTACGCCGCTCCCAGTTGCTCTGCAAATCGGCAATCCAGTTGACCACCGTTTCACGCGGGCAGGGATAGGGAATCAGCATGGTCATAGCGGAAATATCGGGCGCGCTGTTCAGCAAGGTGCAGACATCAGTGACGTCCTGCGCCTGCAGCGGCCGCAATTGCAGATGTTCAGTGGTCAGGGTAGGTTGCCGCATCAGATTCTCCTCATCAGTCATGTCCACGGGCGCTCTGTTAGGTGGCATCATGGCGGAGAATGGTTCCGGACCGGCGACGCTTGCGCCGGCCCCACATGCAAAGGATGATAGCCTGTCGTCCTCGTTGGTCGACAACCCTCAGGAATACAGGCTGTTCGCTGCCTGCTCGCTTTCCTCACGGGAGAATCCCCCGTAAGTCATGGCGGAGATAAACGCGGCACGGTCGGTCGTGGGGTAAACCTTTTCATGCAGCACCAGCCGGCCAACTTCTTCCGCAGTTAACTGTGGAAACTGCTCATGAATACCACCTACGACATCCCAACTGGCGTACCCCAACATGCGGATGATCCCCGCGATCTCCTGCGGTGAGGTTTCATCCTGGTAAGTCGAGTGAATCACATCGGCTATCAGTTTCGAGGTCAGCACATTGACTTTGGACACATCGCTATAACGGCTGCCCAGAGATTGAACAATATGATTGATGGCTTCTTCCGGTCCATAGCCTCTTTCACGGATTCTGGCTAATACCGATACCATTTTGTCTCTCAGATCGATAAACATAGTGCTGTTCCTTCGTCAAAGTCGATAATCAACCCGAAGAGCGCGAAGGCTATCCCTGAAGTATGAACAGATTTCCTTAATGGTCGCGTCTGGGATTTTTCTGCCGGCCTGACGCTGACGCCCGCATCAGGAGGTGTCCGGCGCTTTATTTCAGCATAGGCGCAGATGCCTATCCTTCCACTGGCATTTCCCGCTTTGCGGGCGAATGCCGGATTTTTAATCGGACAGCGCCACGCCCTTGTCAGACTGTACGATAATAGGTGATATAGTCTGATTTTATTAACGATACATTAACACCGCTGTTTATCGCCAGCGTCATCTTCCCTCGCAGGGATGTGAACGGCCGGGCAAAGGATCCGCCGCAACGTATCCGGTTGGGAACTGCACAGCATGTCCCTAAACTGCTATTATTGCCGGCCTGTGGCGCGCCGCCTGCTCGCCATATACATATTGAAACAACTCAGCGGGCTATAATCGGTCAAAAAAACTCGCCGGGCAGCGATAATAGCCGCCACACAGGGACATCGTTCAGCAACAAAGAAGGTTAAGTCATGATCACCACCGACGGTAATAACGCGGTCGCTTCGGTCGCCTGGCGAACCAATGAAGTTATCGCTATCTACCCCATTACCCCCAGCTCCACCATGGCCGAACAAGCGGCCGCCTGGTCGAGCGACGAACGCAAGAATATCTGGGGAGATACCCCTCGGGTGGTTGAAATGCAATCCGAAGCGGGCGCCATCGCCACCGTGCACGGCGCATTGCAGACCGGCGCGCTGTCCACGACCTTTACTTCCTCGCAGGGCCTGCTGCTGATGATCCCGACGCTGTACAAGTTGGCCGGTCAGTTGACGCCGTTTGTACTGCACGTCGCCGCCCGTACCGTGGCGACCCACGCGTTATCCATTTTCTGCGACCATTCGGACGTGATGGCGGTGCGTCAGACCGGCTGCGCCATGCTGTGCGCCAGCAACGTGCAGGAAGCGCAGGACTTCGCGCTGATTTCCCAGATGGCGAGCCTCAACAGCCGCCTGCCGTTTATTCATTTCTTTGACGGCTTTCGCACCTCGCACGAAATCAACAAGATCGAGCCGCTGAGCGACGCGCAATTGCGCACCCTGCTGCCGCAGGCGGCGATTGATGCACACCGTGAGCGGGCGCTTACTCCTGAGCGTCCGGTGATTCGCGGCACCGCCTCCAACCCGGATACCTTCTTCCAGGCGCGCGAAGCCACCAACCCGTGGTACAACGCGGCATTCGGTCATGTGGAACAGGCGATGAACGACTTCGCCCGCGAAACCGGCCGTCAGTACCGGCCGTTCGAGTATTACGGCCATCCCGACGCCACCCGCGTTATCGTGATGATGGGCTCCGGCGTCGGCACCTGCGAAGAGGTGATCGACACCCTGCTGACGCGCGGCGAGAAAGTCGGCGTGGTGAAGGTTCGGCTGTACCGGCCGTTCTGTGCGCAGCATCTGCTGGCGGCGATTCCGCAAAGCGCGCAGTCCATCGCGGTACTGGACCGCACCAAAGAACCCGGCGCCCAGGCTGAACCGCTGTATCTGGACGTAATGACCGCGCTGGCGGAGGCGTTCTCGCGAGGTGAGCGCCCACTTATGCCGAAGGTGATCGGCGGCCGTTACGGTCTGTCTTCGAAAGAATTCACCCCGCAGTGCGTCGAGGCGACGTATAAAGAGTTAGCGCTTACTAACCCCAGACCGCGTTTTACCGTCGGTATTTATGACGATATCACCCACCTGTCGTTGCCGCTGTCCGAGCAGCCGATGCCGACGCAGGCGTCGCTGGAAGCGCTGTTCTACGGGCTGGGCAGCGACGGCACCGTGTCCGCCGCCAAAAACTCGATCAAAATCGTCGGTAATTCGACCCCGCTGTTCGTGCAGGGCTATTTCGTTTACGACTCCAAAAAAGCCGGTAGCCTGACGGTTTCCCACATGCGCGTCGGCCCGCACCCGATTCATTCCGCCTACCTGATTGAACAGGCGGATTTCGTGGCCTGCCACCAGTGGCAGTTCATCGACAAATACAGCATGGTGGAGCGCCTGAAACCGGGCGGCATCTTCCTGATCAACACGCCTTACAGCGCCGACGACCTGTGGCACCGGCTGCCGCAGGAAGTACAGGCCGGTCTGAACCAGCGTCAGGCGCGGGTGTTCTGCATCAATGCGGCGAAAATCGCCCGCGAATGTCAGTTGGGCGCGCGCATCAACACCGTGATGCAGATGGCGTTCTTCCACCTGACGCAAATCCTGCCGGGCGGCGACGCGCTCGACAAACTGCGCGCCGCCATCGCCAGCAGCTACGGCAGCAAAGGCCAGGAACTGGTGGAACGCAACTGGCGCGCGCTGGACGCGACGCTGGCCGCGCTGGAAGCGCTGGCGCTGGAGCCGGTGAATCCGGACAGCCCGTGCCGCCCGCCGGTGGTCTCCGACGCCGCGCCCGATTTCGTCAAAACCGTCACCGCCGCGATGCTGGCCGGTCTGGGCGACAGCCTGCCGGTGTCCGCCCTGCCACCGGACGGCACCTGGCCGGTCGGCACCACCCAGTGGGAAAAGCGCAACATCGCCGAAGAGATTCCGTTGTGGAAACCGGATCTGTGTACCCAGTGCAACCACTGCGTGGCCGCCTGCCCGCACTCCGCTATCCGCGCCAAGGTAGTGCCCGCCGACGCGATGGCCGACGCCCCAGCGTCGCTGCAGTCGCTGGACGTGAAAGCCCGCGACATGCGCGGTCAGAAGTATGTGCTGCAGGTCGCGCCGGAAGATTGCACCGGCTGTAATCTGTGCGTGGAAGTGTGCCCGGCCAAAGATCGCCAGAATCCGGAAATCAAGGCCATCAACATGGAATCGCGTCTGGACCATGTGGCGACCGAGAAAACCCATTACGATTTCTTCCTCAAACTGCCGGAAATCGACCGCAGCAAACTGGAGCGCATCGATATCCGTACCTCGCAGTTGATTACGCCGCTGTTCGAGTACTCCGGCGCCTGTTCCGGCTGCGGCGAAACCCCGTACATAAAGCTGCTGACCCAGCTGTACGGCGATCGTCTGCTGGTGGCCAACGCCACCGGCTGTTCCTCGATTTACGGCGGCAACCTGCCGACAACGCCCTGGACCACCGATGCCAACGGCCGCGGGCCGGCATGGGCCAACTCGCTGTTTGAAGACAACGCCGAGTTCGGGCTGGGCTTCCGCCTGAGCGTCGACCAGCATCGCCAGCGCGCCCTGCGCCTGCTGGATCAGCTCAAGCCGCAATTGCCTGCCGATGTGGTGGCCGACCTGCTGGAAGAATCCGTTGCTGCCGATACGCGCCGCGAACAGATTGCCCGCCTGCGTCAGTCACTCAGCGCCATCGACAGCGCCGACGCTCGTCAACTGATAGAGGAAGCCGATCATCTGGTGGATAAATCCATCTGGCTGATTGGCGGCGACGGCTGGGCCTACGATATCGGCTACGGTGGTCTTGACCACGTGATGAGCCTGTCGGAAAACGTTAACGTGCTGGTGCTCGACACCCAGTGCTATTCCAACACCGGCGGCCAGCAATCCAAAGCCACCCCGCTCGGCGCCGTCACCAAGTTTGGCGAGAATGGCAAACGCAAGGCGCGTAAAGACCTCGGCATCAACGTGATGATGTACGGCCACGTCTACGTGGCGCAGATATCGCTGGGCGCCCAGCTTAACCAGACGGTGAAGGCGATTCAGGAAGCGGAAGCCTGGCCGGGTCCGTCGCTGATCATCGCCTACAGCCCTTGCGAAGAGCATGGCTACGATCTGGCGTTCAGCCACGACCAGATGCGCCAGTTGACCGCTACCGGCTTCTGGCCGCTGTACCGCTTCGACCCGCGCCGCACGGCGGAAGGCAAACCGGCGCTGGTGACGGATTCCCGTCCGCCGTCAGCCAGCCTGAGCGAAACTCTGCTCAACGAGCAACGATTCCGCCGGCTCAATAGCCAGCAGCCGGAGGCCGCCGCCCTGTTGTATGAAGAAGCCGAGGCGGATCTGCGCCGCCGCTATGACTTCCTCAGCCTGCTGGCGGGCAAGGCAGAGAAAAACGCCCAGGAATAATGCCGTTTAGTCGGATCACACAGGGAGCGGGAAACCGCTCCCTGATTCTTTCTGGCACACGTCGGCCACACGGTTCGTTCCCTTTATTGGTCGCCTTATTTCCCCGCACCGAAGCTTATAATGTAATGGATTGTACATCTGGTTTTCCTGCCGCCCTTCTGCACATATAATGCGCATCCGGACTTTTTGTACCGGATAACAACAATTCCTTTGCCGCAATGGCTTTTAACACTCAACAAAGATATGAAAATGAGTATTCGCGCGATCCTGACATTAGTTGTGGCGGCGGCTGCTTTCAGCCAGACAGCACTCGCCGTGGTTTATCCATTGCCAGCCCCGAATAGCCGGCTGGTGGGTGAAAATATCCAAGTTACCATTCCCAGCGATAGCACCGACGCGCTGGAACACTTTGCCGCTCAGTACCAGATGGGCCTGAGCAACCTGCTGGAAGCCAACCCGGGTATTGACGTTTATCTGCCAAAACCGGGCAGCACCATGACCGTGCCGCAGCAACTGATTCTCCCTGACGCTCCGCGCGAAGGCATCGTGATCAACAGTGCCGAAATGCGTCTGTATTACTACCCGAAAGGTTCCAAAACCGTGGTGGTACTGCCGATCGGCATCGGCCAGCTCGGTAAAGACACCCCGATCAACTGGGTGACCTCGGTTCAGCGTAAGAAAGAACGCCCGACCTGGACGCCGACCGCCGCCATGCATGCAGAATACGCCGCCCGCGGTGAATTCCTGCCTCAGGTTTACCCGGCCGGTCCGGACAACCCGATGGGCCTGTACGCGCTCTACATCGGCAATCTGTACGCCATCCACGGCACCAACGCTAACTTCGGCATCGGCCTGCGCGTAAGCCACGGTTGCGTGCGTCTGCGTGACAAAGACATCAAATACCTGTTCGACCATGTTCCGGTCGGCACCCGCGTTCAGTTCATCAACGAGCCGGTGAAAGCCACCGTCGAGCCGGATGGTTCACGTTATGTCGAAGTTCACAACCCGCTGTCCCGTACCGAGGAAGAGTTCAACTCCGACACGCCGGTTCCGCTGAAGCTGACCCCGGCAGTAACCAAAGTGCTGGCGGACGCCAGCGTCAGTGAAAGCACGGTGAATCAGGCGCTGCAAACCCGCATCGGTATGCCGACGAAAGTGAACGGTCCGGCGGAAAACATCGCGCCGATCGCACCGGCTGAACCAGCGGCTCCGCAGGCGCCGGCCATTCAGCAGACCAGCACGCCGGATAATGCACAACCGGCGGCGCCTCAGGCCCAGCAGACGGCAACCGACGCCGTGCCGGCAACCGCTGCTGCGACTGACGCCAGCAAATCCTGATCGATCCCCGGATTTTAATCCTGTTCACAGGGCAGCTTAGGCTGCCCTGTTTGTTTTTGGTGAGTTCTTTCCTGCACTCACCCGTTTCATCCCGCCTGACTATCATCGATAACCCTCATCGATAAATCCTCATTGATAACCTTTCATTGATAAAACCCTCTCCCCACGCCGCGGTAAGGCGTAATTTGCATTAGCAGTCTGTTGCACCGCTGTTTATGATTCACTTCACAAAATCAATTGACTTATCATTAGTTGACTTGTTAACTAATAACATTTCATCTATCCCACGGACTTCATCATGTCACAGACCGAATCTTCCGCCCGTCGACGCTTCGCCCTGCAGTTGGGTCAGACCTCCCGCTTGTGGCGCCGGGTTATCGACCGGGAATTGCAACCGTATGGATTGACCCAGGCGACCTGGCTGCCGTTGCTGTTCATCGCCCGCGAAGAAACCCCCATCCACCAGAAAGCGCTGGCCGAATCGCTGGGGCTGGACGCTTCCGCTGTGGTCCGGGTACTGGATAGTCTGCAAAAGCAGGGATTTATCGAAAGACGTGAAGGCAACGATCGCCGTTTTCGCGAGATCCATCTCACCGCGCTCGGGCTGGAGCTGGTGGAGAAGGTGGAGTCTATCGCCGGTCAGGTGCGTAATCAGGCGCTGGCTGGGGTGTCGGAACAGGATATTGAACAGGTCAGCCGGATCATCAATCAGGTTATCAGCAACCTCTCCCGAACCGAAAACGGTCACTCATGAATACTCACGCATCCAAACTGGCGGGGTTCCGGCGTCTGAGTCAACGCCAGCGTACCTTTTTTCTGGCCGGTGCCGCCTTACTGTTGCTGGCGGTGCTCGTACTGGCGTACTGGTTTCATCAGCGTTTCACGCATATCGGCGAAACCGACGCCCGCGTAATGGGCGAAGTGATTTCGCTGGCCAGCCGGGAAAGCGGCTGGGTGACCGCCCGTCCCGTTATTGACGGCGATGCTATCCGCAAGGATCAATTGCTGGCGCAGATCGACGATCGCGACGCCCGTTTGCGGCTGGCGGAGCAGGAGGGCAATCTGGCCGCCGCCGATGCTCAAATCAGCTACAGCCAGACACAGCGTCAGGTCACCGATCTCACCACTCAGGCCTCGCTGGATGAAGCGCGGGCGAAACTGGCGTCGAGCGAATCCGCGGTTAACAACGCCGGTTACCAGCTCAGCCTGGCGCAGAACAACTTCCAGCGCGACGATCAACTGCTGAAAAGTAACCTCACCGCCCGCAAAACCTGGGATGAGTCCCACACCACGCTGTTGCAGCGTCAGGGCGAACTGCGGGAAGCCGAAGCCCAGCGCAGCGCTCAACAGGCGGCGCTGAACAACGCCGTGGCGCAACGCAACACGCTGCAGGTGCTGGACCGGCAGATCGAGATGCAGCGCCAGCAGCGAATCGCGTTGCAGGCGCAGGTGGATCAGCTCAAACAGGAGATCGCCGACCGGGCGTTGCGTTCCCCGGTGGATGGCGTGGTGGATCGCACCATTGTGAATGTGGGCAGTTACGTACAGGCCGGACAGTGGATCATGCTGGTGCACGATCCACGCAATCTGTGGGTCGAAGCCAACATCAAGGAGACGGCCATCGGCCGGGTTCGGGTCGGCCAAAAAGTGGAGATTCAGGTGGACGCCTACCCGGACAAACATTTCAGCGGCCATGTGATCCGGGTCGGCGATGCAGCCACCAACCAATTTGCGCTGTTGCCGAGCCCGAATCCGTCCGGCAACTTCACTAAAATCACCCAGCGCGTACCGGTGCGTATCGCGCTGGACGATCCGGATAACGGCCTGAAACCGGGCCTGATGGCGGAAGTCAGCATCAATGTCGCCGATTGAAGCCCAGGCCGCCCGTTTCGGTCACCGCTATCGCTGGCTGGCGACGGTCACCATCATGCTGGGCACCATCGCCACCACGGCCACGGCGACCATCGTCAATGTCGCGATGCATGACATCATGGGCGCGTTCGGCATGGGCCAGGATCAAGCACAGTGGCTTTCCACCGCCTTTCTGGCCTCAATGACCGCCACCATGCTGATCACCGCCTGGACGCTGGAGCGCTTTGGCTACCGCGCCACCTACGTCGGCTCACTGGTGGTGTTCGTCGCCGGCAGCCTGCTCGGCACCTTCAGTCAGAGCAGCGCCGAAGTGATCCTCGCCCGCATTCTTCAGGGCGGCGCCAGCGGCGTGATCCAGCCACTGGCGATGATCATCATTTCGCAGGTGTTTCCGGTATCGGAACGCGGCAAAGCGATGGGTATTTATGGCGTCGGGGTAGTGCTGGCGCCAGCGCTGGGGCCGGCCGCCGGTGGGCTGATGGTCGATCAACTCGACTGGCGCGCGGTCTTCATGGTGGTGGTACCGTTCTGTCTGGCCGGGATCGCCGCCGCACTGGTGATCCTGCCGGCTAAAAGCGCACAGACCGACAGCACGCCCCGGCGTTTCGACACCCTGGGGTTTATTCTGCTGGTGACGGCGCTGACCTCGCTGCTGGCCGGGCTGTCCAACGGGCAGCGCGAAGGCTGGGGGTCGTTCTTCATTCTCTGCCTGCTGACCACCGCCGTGATCGCCACGCTGGCGTTCATCGTCCGCGAATTCACCACGCCGCACCCTCTGCTCAGCCTGCGAGTGTTCGCCAACCCGGCGTTTACCTCCGGCTGTATCGTGGCGTTCGCGCTGGGCGCGGGTATCTACGGCTCGACTTACATCATCCCGCTGTTTGTGCAGAGCATTCAGGGATACACCCCGACCCGTTCCGGCCTGCTGCTGATGCCGGCGGGACTGGCGCTCGGCATGGTGTTCCCGCTGGCGGGATCGCTCAGCGACAAGCTCAAACCCCACCTGCTGGTGGTGGCGGGTTTGCTGCTGTTCGGGCTGTCCTGCTGGCTGTCCAGCGCGGCGGACACCGATACCCCGTTCTGGACCATGGCCTGGTGGATTGTCATCGGCCGCGTCGGGCTTGGGGTGATGTTGCCCGCCATGAACGCCGGCGCGCTGCGGGCGCTGCCGCACGCTCAGCTGGCGCAGGGCGCGGGCAGTCTCAATTTCATCCGTCAGTTGGGCGGCGCGATGGGGGTCAACCTGCTGTCGGTATTTATCGAACGGCGCGCCACCTTTCACGGCCAGATGCTGGCGCAGTCGCTGACGCTGGACAATATCCGCAGCACCGACGCCATCCGCCAGCTCAGTCTGCTGTTCGGCCACGGCGGCAATCCGCTCGGCGATCCGCTCAGCACCAGCATCAACCCCGGCATCATGACCTACCTGCAATCGGTGCTGGCGCCAAAAGCGCAGATGTTCGCCTATCAGGACGGCTTTTTCATGGTGGCGATGTTCTTTTTTCTGGCAATGTTGCCCGCCTGGTTTATTCGACCGCGTCCGGTGCTAAACCCAACCTCGCAACCCGGGGCGGCCAAGGCGCCGGCATGACTCTGTGAACCGGCTTCAGAACACGCCATATGACAGTTGCCGCCCAACCGAAAGACCGTTAAGGTTGGGCGGTTAATTTTTCTCTTTTCAGGACGCCATCTATGTCCAGTAACAGTTTGTCCGGCAACGAAAAAAATCTGTCCAACACGCTGCTGCCCGCCGCAGTGCAACAACCCCGTTACGACCGTCAGTCGCTGAAGCCTCGTATCGTACACATCGGCTTCGGCGCGTTTCACCGCGCGCATCAGGCGTTGCTGACCGATCGGGTGCTCAACCGTCAGGGCGGCGACTGGGGGATTTGCGAAGTGGTGTTGTTCAGCGACGATACCCTGATTTCCGCCCTGCGCCGTCAGGATCACCGGTTTACCGTGCTGGAGAAAGCCGCCCACGGCAATCAGGCGATCGTGGTTGGCGCGGTCTGCAAGTCGCTGCACGCCCGAGTGGAAGGGATCGCGGCGATTCTGGAACAGCTGGCGGATCCGATCGTCGCGATCGTCTCGCTGACCATCACCGAGAAAGGCTACTGCCGCGCAGGCAACAAAGGAGAACTCGATCGGGACAACCCACTGGTGCAGCAGGATCTGGCCCACCCGCGCCAACCTTCGTCGGTGCCGGGATTGCTGGCCGAAGCGCTGCGTCTGCGCCGTGAGCGAGGCATTACGCCCTTCTCCGTGCTTTCCTGCGACAACGTACCGGAAAACGGCAAAGTGACGCGTCAGGTGGTGGTGGATGCCGCACGCCTGCAGGATCCCGCGCTGGCGGACTGGATCGCGCAGCATGTCACCTTCCCCAATACGATGGTGGATCGGATCGTACCGGCCGCCACGCCGGAAACACTGAGCCAGGTAGCCGACGCCGTCGGCGTGGCGGATCCGTGCGGCATCGCCTGCGAGCCGTTTATTCAGTGGGTGGTGGAAGACAGCTTTGTCGCCGGCCGCCCCGACTGGGAACTGGCGGGCGCCCAACTGGTGGACGATGTGCTGCCGTTTGAAGAGATGAAACTGCGCATGCTCAACGGCAGCCACTCTTTCCTGGCCTACCTCGGTTATCTGGCGGGTTACGAGCATATCAACAACGCTATGGACGACCCTTGCTACCGGCAGGCGGTGCGCCACCTGATGCTGCAGGAGCAGGCGCCGACCCTGCATGTGTCCGGCGTAGACCTGACCGCCTATGCCGACCAGTTGCTTGAGCGTTTTGCCAACCCGGCGCTGAAACACCGCACCTGGCAGATTGCGATGGACGGCAGCCAGAAACTGCCCCAGCGCATGCTGGCGTCGTTACGCTGGCATCTGGCGCGCGGCAGTGACCATCGCGCGCTGACGCTGGGCGTAGCAGGTTGGATGCGTTACGTCGGCGGGGTTGATGATGCCGGCCAGGCGATCGATATCCGCGATCCGCTGGCCGCCACGTTGCAGCAGATCGTCAGCACCACCCGTGACGACGCAGAGCGGGTCCGCGGTCTGTTGTCCATCAGCGCGCTGTTTGGCGATGACCTGCCCGGCAACGCGACGTGGGTAGCGGCACTGACCGACGCTTATCTGTCGCTGCGCGACAACGGCGCCAAAGCAACCGTTGCGGCGTTATTCAACGACTGATCTGTATTCAACGACTGATCGGTGTGGCGCCATATCACACGGCGCTGACGCCATCCCCACATGCCGCGCTCAGGAAAGTACTCGGAGCGCGGCTGTTCAGATGCCGTCTGTACGCCGTGATATCCCGATGCCGCCCCTCTCAGGCGCACCGGCCATCACTCTTCCGGCGAATACTCCAGCACATCGCCAGGCTGGCAGGACAGCACCTCGCATATTCTCTGCAATGTATCGAACCGGATGCTTTTCACCTTGCCGGATTTCAGCAGCGAAAGATTCTGCTCGGTAATGCCGATCAACCCCGCCAGCTCGCGCGACTTCATCTTTTTTTGTGCCAGCAGCACGTCCAGTCTGATAATGATTGGCATAGCCCGTCTTACCAACAATTCACTCATGACCCGATAAAATACACTGTCTGGTGCCGTGAGATAAATCACACTTTGCGTCACGAGTAATATCCAGGATCACAAGCTGATCACAGTTCATCGCTATTTTTTACAATTATTCTTGATTTTTGCGGGCCGGCATTGCGAAATAACGATGATAGTTTCACCACCTTCCCCGACGCTATCGTTCCTGCCGCCGATAATTTTTATCGTCTTACGATAAAAAAATGATGCCAACCGACAAACATCGCGTTTTTCAGGTCAATACTCGTGATCAAATTAAAAAAACTTATTTCATGATCTCCCTGACAGATTCCTATTAAAAGCAGCCAGGAGTGGGATGGCTAGTTTACTTTTGTCTCGAACGGGCAAATGATAAGAACATAAGTTCATTTCAAATGAAATAATGTTTTAATATTGTTAGGCGAATTGATCATGAGTAAACCCATAACTTTGAAACACACGCTCTGTTACGGCAGCGCGAACTTGCTAGGCAGTGGCGCCTTAGCCATTAGTGGCGCCTGGCTAATGTACTTCTATACCACCTTTTGTGGATTGTCTCTGGTTGAGGCCGCTGCCATTTTCTCCGTGGCCAGCGTCATCGACGCCATCAGTAACCCGATCATGGGTTACATCAGCGACAACTTCTACAATACCCGCATCGGCCGCATGTTCGGTCGCCGTCGCTTCTTCATCCTGCTCGGTATTCCTTTGGTACTGGTCTACCCGATGCTGTGGATGGAAGGGCTCGGCTTCTGGTACTACCTGTCGACCTATGTGCTGTTCGAGCTGATTTACACCTCCATCATGGTGCCGTACGAAACGCTCGCCACCGAGATGACCACCGACTTCAAAGTCCGCTCCAAACTGACCGGCTCCAAAGCCATCTTCGGTAAGGTCGCCAACTTCCTGGCCGCCTTTATTCCGGGGCAGTTCATCGGTATCTACGGTAAAGACTCCGCCACGCCGTTCTTCTACACCGGTCTGGCTTATGGCTTCATCATGTGTGCGGCGATGATCGCCCTCTACTTCACTTCCTGGGAACGTTCTCCGAGCGAAGTGGCGCGTGAACACACCCAGAACCTGTGGCAGTCGCTGAAAAAACTCAGCATCGACATGGCGTCTACTTTCCGTCTGCGTATTTTCCGTAAACACCTCGGGATGTACCTGTTCGGTTTCGGTGCTGAATGGCTGTTCGCTTCCGCCTTTACCTATTTCATCGTATTCGGTCTGAAGCAGAGCACCGCGGTAGTGTCCCAGCTCAACAGCTTCAGCTCGATTATGCAGTTTATCTCCACCTTCCTCTTCATCGGCATCTGCGTGAAAATGGGCTTCGGTCGCCCGTATCGCCTGGCGCTGACGGTGGTAATTGTCAGCGTGATCGCCTACGCAGCGCTCTATTTCACTGGCTGGTCTCAAACTGCGACCATCATCGTCCTGTTCGGTATCACCGCTATCTTCGGTCTGAGCACCGGCGGTATCTACTACATTCCCTGGACGGTCTACACCTTCCTGGCGGACGTGGATGAAGTGCTGACCGGTCGTCGCCGTGAAGGGATTTACGCCGGCGCCATGACCTTCGCCGGTAAGATGGTGCGTTCCGTCATCGTCTTCGCCATGGGCTGGATTCTGAGCCAGTTCGGATTCGTATCCGGCAAAGCGGCACAGCCGGAAAGCGCCGTGCTGGCGATTGTGGGCGTGTTCTCTCTGGGCGTGGTTGCTCTGGCGGTCGTCGCGATCTACTACAGCACCCAGATGCGTCTGGACCGTAAGAATCACATGATTCTGCTGCAGGAAATTGCTCGTATCAAAGCTGGCGGTGCGATTGCCGATGTTCCAGCGGAAGCCCGCGCGGTTGCCGAAGAACTGACCGGCTGGAAATACGAACAGTGCTGGGGCAATAACCCGCTCGGTATGCAACAAGACGTTCCGGAACCAGTGGTTGCGACGTCTCATCGCTAAGATTACCCTCGGTCTATCATCATTCAATGCCGCCCTCCGGGCGGCATTTTTCTTTTCTTAATTCTTATCGGCTCTCTCTTTCTTTCCCGACACCAACAGGGGGGAACGGTTCCACCTGGCATGTCGGCTAAAACACCATAAAGTAGTCCATACAGCAGGATGCTGTAGTTTCGGACCACTAAGGAAACAGCCACGATGCCAGCATACTTTTCCGTCCTTTGCGCACGCCTATCACGTCGCTTTTTCATCCGTTCATCTATGGCTGGAATCTTGCTGCTGGTTTGTACCAGCGCCAGCGCACTGACCGTCGATGAAGCCAGGCATTTACTGGGACGAACCAGTTTTGGCGCCAGTCAGCAAGATATCAACGCGTTACTGCCGTTATCCAAAGAGCAGGCGGTCTCACGGTTATTATCATCACTTGAGCAACCCAACTACCTCCAACCCCCGTCTTACCTTTCACAACCGCGCCCGAATTACTGGGACAAGGACTGGGAAAAACAGGACGTGGTGGCTTATCGCATCAATGAAATTAGCCAGTTGCAGAGTTGGTGGATACAGGAAATGATTGAAACCCCCTCGCCATTTGCCGAACGTCTGGCCTTGTTCTGGCACAACCATTTTGTTTCACGTTTCCAGAACACTCGCGTTTCCGCGCCTTTTTATGATCAACTGATGTTGTTTCGCCAATGGGGCGGAAAAAGCTTTCGTGAACTGCTGAAAGGAATACTGCGCGATCCGATGATGTTAAGCGGGCTGGACAACGTTAAAAACACCCGTATCTCTCCCAATGAAAATCTGGCTCGCGAACTGATGGAACTGTTCACACTGGGCATCGGCCGCTATAGCGAACAGGACGTTAAGCAGGTGGCCCGCCTGCTGGCCGGGCATACCGTAGACCAAAATCAGGGTTGGTATTACAAGGTCAACGAGCAGGACAGGGACACGGGCGTAAAAACCGTACTCGGTCAAACCATTGCCGCAAGCGCCTCGGACGAACTGGATCAACTGGTGGAGGTTTTACTGCGGCAACCCAGCACCGCGGAACGGATTGCCGCCAAATTTTTCTACGAATTCGTATCCTTGCAGCCCAATGCTAGCGAAATTGCCCAACTGGCCACCACGCTACGTGAAAGTAACTATGACCTGAATGCACTGCTGAAAACCCTGTTGCTCAGCGAGGCATTCTGGGCGCCAGAGAACCGCGGCAGTCTGATCAAATCACCACTGGATCTGGTTGTCGGATTTGCGCGCACTTTCCGCCTGCGCCTGCCGGATTATCGTGTACTGGCCGACTACAGCGAAGTGCTGGGGCAGGAACCGTTCCTGGCACCGGATGTTTCTGGCTGGAAAGGGGGCTATCACTGGCTTAACAATAGCCAAATCATCAACAGAAAACGCATTATTGAACGATTGTGGGTCGCCGTTGATCAATCACGCAAGCTCGCCGCGACGCCGACCGACGGCCTGCATATCCGCTTCAACTCAGAATACCGCCGCACGCCCGCGCAATTCAGCGTGCGCGTCAACGGCCGGCCGGTAGCCGATATCACGGCGCAGGCCGGTTTGCACACCCAGGGTATCGAGAAGGCGTCCAATGAGTCTGCGGCGATGAAACCGATGTGGGAAAACGCGCATATCCCGGTTTCCGCACTGCCGGCAAACCCGAAAACCATCACCATCGCCTTTACGCTGACGGATGTGGATACCCATTTATTTATCAACTGGATAGCGCTGAACGGGCAGCGTTATAACCCGGCTAAGGCGCGCTGGGTCAATACCACATACGGGCGTTGTCCACTGGGGGTGCCGCCGGCCTCCTTTTATTGCGACGCCCAGTTGGAATTCACGCTGAACCCGGCAAGCAGTCCGGAACAGGCGTCACTGGACGACCTGCGCACACCGTTGAATTCCAGTATCGAATACGGCACAGCGCGCCTGCAACTGATGCCGCAACACGCATCGGCTAACACGCCGCCCCCACTGACTCAAATGCCGCCACTCATGCCAACGTTCACCGACGATATGGCACCGATGATGCAGGAAACGTCCGCCAGCCAGGTGTTAAGTCTGCAACAGCAAATCTACCGGCTCCTCACGCTAGACCCGGCATATAACCTGAAATAACTCATGGAGTTGTTATGGATAAATCTATCCTGCGTACCCGCAGAAACCTGCTGAAACTGTTTGGTTCGCTGCCGCTGGTGTCATTATTGCCAACATCGTCGCTGGCGGAAAATCTTCAGGCGCTGGGTCGGCAAACCGGTCGGCGTCGGCTGATTATTCTGGAATTATTTGGCGGCAACGATGCGCTGAATACGCTCATTCCTTACCGCGACCCACTCTATCGTCGCTATCGCCCCAATCTGGCGATTTCCCCCCAGGATTGGATCCGCTTAAATGATGAGCTGGCGTTTAACCCGTCATTCAAACCGCTGGCCGAACTTTATCAGCGCGGCGAGCTGGCCGTGATACCGGACGCAGGCTATCCCAATCCATCGCTGTCGCATTTCGATTCCACCGCTATCTGGAACACCGGCTATGTTGACACAGCACAGCGTTCCGGATGGGCTGGACGCACTATCGCGGCAAACCGTAGCTGGGCCGTGCCCCATGACGCCAACGGCATCGTTTTTTCTGGTTCGCCCGCGTTTCTACAGGAAGAGGGGATACGCATTCTGGAACTTCAGGATACCAGCGCCCTGATGTCCTCCGATGACGTGGCGCTACGGCCTGCCGTTCAAGCGCCTAATTCAGCGACTCACTACATCCGTTCATTGCTTGAAAACCATCGCGATATCAGCCAACGAATCCGGCAAAAACTCAACCGCCCCAACCCGTTCGAACGGCTGTTCAGGAGCAGCGAGTACGGCTACCTGGAGCCGATTTACATTCAGGGCGCACAACTCCTGTGGCTGATTGCCTGCGATGTAGACACGCCGGTATTTAAGCTAGGCATGTCTGGGTTTGATTTACATGGTTTGATGAATGAACTGCACCGTCCGCTATTACATCAGGTGGCCACGCTGCTGATGGGATTACGGCGGGGATTAATGGACATCGGCACCTGGCAGGACACGCTGATTCTGGTGCAGTCCGAGTTTGGCCGGCGCCCGGAGGAAAATGCCTCCGGCGGCACCGATCACGGCACCAGTGGTGTCGCCCTACTGCTGGGCGGCGCGTTAAGCGGCGGGATTTATGGCTCGCCCAGTGACCTTGGTAAGCTGGATGAGGCGGGAAATCCATACTTTACCACTGACTTTCGCCGTATTTACTCCAGCATTGTGACCGATTTTTGGCGGCTGCCTCACAATCCATTACGGAATGAAGGCTTTGAACCACTGGCCTTACGCCTTTCGGCCTAAACGCTCATGTTGACAAGGATGACTCTCATGAACAGGATTTCCCCCGCGCTTGCCGTCGGAAACCGGGCAATGCCACAGACGGATACGTTTGCTGTAGCGATTGAAGCGCTGCCGGAGGGCAGACTGATTTATCCCCGGCACTTACCTGCCACCAGTAAAATAATGGCCTGTGTAACGCTATACAATGAGCCGCCCGCAGCGCTGCTGAATACGCTGACAGCGTTGTGCGCCAGCCAGTTTTCCACCACGCTCGAAGACGCGCCGTCGCCCTCGCTGGTGATATGCATGGTTACCGATGGCGAAGCGGCACTGCATCCGCAAACTCGGGCACAGTTGTCTTCGCTGGGTTTTGACCTGTCTTCTCCATCACCGCCTTCCGATGCCGATAACAACATGGGTAATCAGTTGGCGCTTCAGTGCCTTATCTTATCCGCCAGTGAAATATTGCCGCCGTCGCCACGCATCTCCCCCACGCAGAACGCATTATCATCGGTGACGCTGGTACTGGCTCTTAAGCACCATAATCGCGGCAAACTGGACTCACACAGCTGGTTTTTCCGCCATATTTGCCGGCTGATCACGCCGAGCTATGCTCTGCAAATTGATACCGGCTCTGTTCCCGATGCTCATTGCCTGTCTCGCCTGCATGACTATCTGGAAGAACACCACCACTGTGGGGCGGTGACAGCCCGTATCCTCACCCCGCCGCCGACCGACCGGCGACTGATACTGAACTGGCAATATGGCGACTTTTGGTGGGAAAAAATCACTGACTGGCCCGTCAACCAACGGCTGGGGTATATGGAGGTCGTGCCGGGTCAATGCAGCCTGATTCGCTATGCAACGTTCAGCATGCCGTCTTCAACCACGTCATCGCCACTTCAGCGTTATTTACGCGGCCTGCACCCCCAGGGCTTGCTGGAGCATAACCAATTTCTGGCTGAAGATCGGGTGTTGGGGTTTGAGATAGTCAGGGAGAGTATTCCGCCTTCTACGACCGAATACCGTTCTGACGCCATGCTGGAAACCGATCCCTGCCACACCTTTGCCGAACTGGTGCGACAACGGCGCCGCTGGATTAACAGCACACTGGCGGTACGAGCCACCACTTTGCTGGCCTTGCCCGGACTATGGCGCCAAAACACGCTCTCATTGACCAGAAAAAGGCAAATCATCGCGTCCCTGTTCTGGAATTACAGCCAATTGCTGCTCCTGTTTCTCTTCCCCTCCCTGTTTAGCGTATTAGGCGCCATGAGTACCGAATCATTCGTTCCGGCCTCGCTCAGTGAAGCCGCGCGCTATGTGGCGGCAGGCAGCCTGCTTGGGCTCTGGTGCGGCGTGCTGTGGCTCAGTCGGATATACAGCGTCAACACCCCGACGGGGGTACGCCTGCATAGTTTTGCCATCAGCATGATGGGGCTCATCATCAATCTGATCATGCTTATCAATATCAGTAACCACCCGGTGCCAGGCAGCTTTCTCCTGCTGGTGCCGCTACTGGCGCTGCTCTTATCTTCATCGAGGAACCTAAATACGTTATGGCGCGTAGCAGTTTTTTATTTACCGAGTCTGCCGTTCTTCCACTTTTATCTCACGAGCTATTCTGTGGCGAATTTCAGCGATATTAGTTGGGGTACAAAAGGATTGACGCAACAAACCAGGCTCTCCCAGCCAGGGGCCTGGTCACGGCAGCGTGACATACTGCTGTGCGCCTGGGTTGGATGTAATACGGTACTGACGTTTTCCATGCTGGTGTTGGGGCAGCAGGCCAGCACGACTTTTGTGTCTATCTTTATTCTATTTATGCTGGCGCGTTATCTGTGCGCCGCACTATGTAGCCGCCTGACCGAGCGTATTCTTCTTTTCTGTGCCAGCCGGGTTCTCTCAACGCGACAGCCGCAATAACCTGACAACAGTATCATCCGGAACGTGCCATAATATATATCTGGTGCGTTTCGGACTACTCGCTGTGCCAAAAATCGGTTCAGTCAGTCGTATTATTTTATCCGCCGCCATTACCTTTCTATTTTTTACCTTATCTGCAAACGTTAGGCATACCAATTGAAGAGTTAAAGGCTGAATAACTCCCAATCGTTTTCAGCCGCATATATATACTGCCACGAAATAGTCAGATGATGCGGCCGACTATCCGTCGGCCATAATTTTTCGTAACGCACGCTCTGTCATGCCAAAATCCCGCGCGATCTGCTCCAGGTTCACGCCTGACTGTAATAGCAATCTAATCGCAACATTTCTCAGCTTCAGATAGATCCCCCATGCAGAGGGAATGTCCAGCACACTATCAGAAGCTGAGTGCAGTAACATGTTCCGGTATGTTTTTTCCGATAACGCGATGCCTACTTTTTGTGTAAACGCGGCATAATCTTTATTAATATAGATCCGACAGCCGCCATAACGCCTGACAAACTCCAGCATTATGTCGAACCCATCATTTTCAATTAATTCGGAAACCAGCCAGGGTAACGTTGCGAGCACGTCGATTTTATTATTCTGATAGAAATCATCAAATAAATAGAAACGCGGATCGTCAACAGAAGGCAATCCAGAGAAAATCCCCTGAAGTATTCTATAATCCATAATTACTCCTATCCTTGAGCAATATATTTTATTTATATACCCAAAACAGTTTTAGTTGCAGAAAAAAACACTTGCGTTTTGAACAACGCAACGCGTTGGCCTTCAGGACGAGGCCATGAATAGGCCAGGTAATAAAGACAGCACTCCTGCAATTTAACGTATGACGGGTATAATAATTAAAGGCATCAAATAGCCTTATTCTTATAAAAATCATCAGCCCAGAAACTGATGTTTTTTCAGCCTACAATAAAAAAAATAAAAGACAAGGATATCTATTTAACGAAAGGGTAGCTCTAATATTTATAATATATCTCGTATTACCAATACGTTGGCTATATGACGTTCATCATCACCTATAGATAATCAGGAAAACATTATTATTGTCAGAGTAATATATGACTATCTACGAAAACATAGCCAGGTCGTCTGCGCACACGACCTGGCTATGAATGGTTATGCGGCTGAGGCTGCATCCGGTAATGATGCAGGCGCAGCCTAAATCAGCGCCGCTTCCCGTAGTTCGCTTTTTAGGTAGGCGTAGTAAATGGGTGCGGCAATCACGCCGGAAATACCGAATGCGGCTTCAAACACCAGCATCGCCAGCAGAATCTCCCAGGCGTGCGCCTTGATGCGGGTGCCGACAATCTGGGCATTGAGGAAATACTCCAGTTTGTGGATCAGCATCAGATAGACCAGCGCCAGCAGCGCGATCGGCACAGAAATCGACAACGCGGCGATGAACACCACCGAGTTGGAGATCAGATTGCCAATCACCGGCAGCAAACCAAAAATGAAGGTCAGCACCACCAGCGTTTTGGCAAACGGCAGATGAATGCCGAAGCCGGGCAGCACGCCCAGAATGAAAATGGCGGACAGCACCGTGTTTACCAGCGAAATCTTCACCTGCGCGAACACGATGTTGCGAAACGAGGAGGACAGCAGCGCCACCCGGTGCATCAGTTCGGTTTTCAGCAGCGGCTTATCCACCGTCGGCTCGATGTTATACAGGGAGATGATCGCCCCGAGGATCATGCCGATCAGCATGGTGACGAAACCGTGCAGGAAATCTTTCCCCATGTTTTGCAGCATCACCACGTGCTTTTGCAGCCACATCACGAACTCGTGCTGCAACTCCTCCACGCTGACCGGCAGATAGCCCGGCAGGTAGGTCATGATCTGCTTTTGCACATCGTCGAGAATAAAGGCGATGCGGGCGTTGAACACACTGGTGTCTTTCATTTCCTGCATCAGCAACCCGACCAACGCGCCGAAAATCACGCTCAACAGGCAGACCACCAGCGTGCTGATCACCGCCACCACCGCCAGCCGGGCGCGTTTGCCGCTGATCACCTTCTGGAAATACGGCGTCAGCAGATTAATGATTTCATACACCAAAAAACCGGCGATAAAGCAGGCAAGCAGGCGCAGCTCAATCAAGAGCAACAGCCCCCCCATGATAAAGACGAAGCTCAGCAATCTGGCCTGTTTCAAATTCAACAACTGCATATGACATCCTGTTTCGTACTGCTACGTCAGGGGAATCGCAGCGCCTGCCAACGAAGGGGATCGCCCCGTCGCCAGAGGTGGCAATACTCTGACCGTGAAATAATATTTCAGCGACCATTCTTAGCATTTTAACCACGAAACACCAGCGTGATTAGCGTCATTTTTGGGCGTCTATCGTGTGGATAGACAAGGTAATGGTGGGAAAAATTTCAGAAACGGCAGGAAATTACGCCTGACGCGAGCGGATCGTCACCCACCAGTAAAAACGCTGAGAAAGGGTGATCGGCAGGGTTTTCGTCAACGCATTGAACAGCCGTTCGGTGTCCTGCAACGGGAACACCCCGGAAATACGCAGCGCCGCCACGCCGTCATCCAGTTGGAAATGCAGCCGCTGATAACGGGCGATCTCCCCGGTCAACTGGTCCAGCCGCATATTATCGGCCACCAGCACGCCGCCCGACCAGCTTTGCCGGAAGGCTTGCACCGCCACCGGCGGCTGCCACTGTTCGCGCGAGTAAGTCACTTCCTGCCCGGCAGGCAACCGCAGGCGATGGTCAGCTCCGGCGTCCAGTTGCAAGTGCGCTTCGCCGCCGAACACCGCCAGACAGCTGCGCTGCTCCCAGGTTCGCAGGGACAGCTTACAAGATGAACCGGGCATCACGCTGCCCTGCCCCGTTTCCAGCCGCAGCGCCGTATTCCCGCCGGCTGCTCGCTCCAGCAACAGTTCACCCGACAGCAGTTGCAGCACCAGTTCCTCGTTCTGATGGCGAACATTCAGCGCCGAATCGGTATTCAGCCATACCTGAACCCCTTGCGCCAACGTCAGCTGACGGCGTTCTCCCACGCCGGTGCGATAATCGGCGGCATAGCTGCGCCACGGCAGGCTATAGCCTAATGCCCCGCTCACACTGGTCAGCACCAGCAGTTTAAGCGCGCTACGCCGCTCGCGCCCCTGACGGCTCAGCACCGAGGAGATCAGCCGGTTGTCCGGCGTCTGAAAACGCGCCTGAATCTGTTCCACCTGACGCCAGGCCAGTTGATGACGTTCATCGCTCTCCAGCCAGCGGCGCCAGGCGCGCCGCTCCTGTTCGCCGCATCCTTCGTCGTGCAGCGTGGCGAACCACTCCGCCGCGGCGGACAGGATATCGGAAGACAAGGAGGAGGACGGCGACGTCATGGTATTACGCTTGAGCGGTCAGGCAGGTCAGCATGGCCTGCGCCATGTACTTTTTCACCATGCGCTCCGACACCATCAGGCGTTCCGCTACCTGACGATAGGTCAGCCCTTCCAGTTGCACCCACAGGAACACCTGTCGGGCTTTGGACGACAACGAGGACAACAACGCGTCGATCTCCACCAGCGCATCGACGATCATCGCCTGCGCTTCCGGCGACGGACTGACCACAAACTCCTGGCTGGCCAGCGTCTGCAAATACGCCTGTTCCAGATCTTTGCGCCGCCAGTGATTGACCATCAGCCCATGCGCCACGGTACTAAGCCAGGCGCGCGGTTCACGAATCGGTTCGGCGGGAAAGTGCGTCAGCAACCGCAGAAAGGTATCCTGCGCCAGATCCGCCGCCTGCTGGGAACAGCCGAGGCGACGCCGCAGCCATCCTTGCAGCCAGGAATGGTGCTCGGAATAGATCTGCTGCACACGCCGTTGGTCATCATGGCGGTCATCAGCCTGTTCGGGGCAAAAGGCGGCGGAGTGATTCACGTTGCTGGCTCGTCAGAAAACAATCAAATGATTTTCATTCTCAATATTATCAATGTCAACCTTTTATCCGCCCGTTTCCAAAATGGAAACGGGAAGGCAACCGCCGTCGCCCTCCCGTCTTATTACGCACCCGTCTTATGCACATCCATCCATAGACGCCCGGTTTACATCCGCTCCGATCGCACCGCCAAATCCCGACTGTACTGTCGGCTGGCATCCACCAGCATCGTGGTATACGCACTTTTGGGCGTATCGCGGGCTAAATCGCCGGTCGCGAGCGTTTCCAGAATACGGCCATATTGCATCACCGCGACGTTGTGGCACAGGTGCGCTATCACCCCCAAATCGTGCGTCACCATCAGGTAGGTCAATTTCTCCTGCTGCTGTAATTCCGCCAGCAGATTGAGGATTTCCGCCTGCACTGACACATCCAGCGCCGAGGTGGGTTCATCCAGCAGCAGCACCCGCGGTTCCAGAATCAACGCTCTGGCGATCGCCACGCGCTGACGCTGCCCGCCGGAAAGCTGGTGAGGATAGCGGCGGCGAAACTGCGGCCCCAGCCCCACCTTGCCCAATAACGTATCGATACGGTCATCCCGATCGTCGAAGCGATGAATTAACAGCGGTTCTTCCAGAATCGTCTCCACCGTATGACGCGGGTGCAGCGAGCCGTAGGGATCCTGAAACACCATCTGCACCCGGCGGCAGCGCGCCTGCTCGATACGATGCGCCAGCGGTTGACCATCGATCCATAACTGCCCCTGCCAGTGATTGAACAGCCCGGCCAGACATTTCAGCACCGTGGTTTTTCCGGAACCGGATTCGCCGACCAGACCGAAGATCTCACCGTCATTGACGGTGAGATTCACATCGTACAGCACCTGATTTTGCGCGCTTCCCTCGCCGAACGTCAGGTTCAGGTTACGCACCTCAATCATCGCCCGCGTCTTGTGGTTTGCCTCAGTCGTCATATGCGCTCCTTAGGGGTTAAGCCAGGCTGGATCGCGATTCATGACCGGCAGGCGCGGCCGCGGATGATCGATATCCGGCAATGAATTGAGCAAACCTCGGGTGTAGGGGTGTTGCGCATGGTCCAGATCGGCGGCCGCGATCGATTCCACCACCCGGCCGGCGTACATCACCAGCACCCGATCGCAGAAGCTGCGTACCAGATTGATGTCGTGACTGATAAAGATCAGCCCCAGACCGCGCTCGCTCACCAGATCATCCAGCATCGCCAGCACCTGCAGGCGCACGGAAACATCCAGCGCCGAGGTCGGTTCGTCGGCAATCACCACTTCCGGCTCGGTGATCAACATCATCGCGATCATAATGCGCTGCCCCTGACCGCCGGAAACCTCGTGCGGGTACAGGCCGTATACCCGTTCCGGCTGACGGATGCGCACGATGTCCAGCATCGCAATCACTTTTTCCTTCGCCGCCTGCCGCGAAACGCAGTGGTGCGCAAGATAGGCTTCGGCGATCTGATCGCCGACGCACACCACCGGATTCAGCGAATACTTGGGATCCTGCATGATCATGGAGATGCGTTTGCCGCGAATCTGGCGCATCCGCGCTTCATCCGCCGCCAGCAGGTCGATGCCGTTAAAATCCAGCCGGTCGGCGGTGATGCGGGCGCTGCGCGGATGCAGTCGCAACAGCGCCCGCCCGACGGTGGATTTGCCGGAGCCGGATTCGCCGACAATCGCCAGCTTTTCACACCCCAGCGAGAAGGACACGCCGCGCACGGCGTCGGTCACCGCGCGGCCATTGACGAAACTCACCCGCAGATTGTCCACCTCCAGCAGCGAAGCTGCTTCCGGCTTGCGGTGAGCCGCATTCACATTATTCAGTTCTGGGATCGAGGATGTCACGTAAGCCGTCTCCAAGGAAATTGAACGCCAGACTGTTGATCAAAATCGCCAGCCCCGGAATCGTCACCAGCCACCAGCACTCCATCATGTAGCGGCGGCCGGCCGAAATCATCGCCCCCCATTCCGGGTCGGGCGGCTGCGCCCCCAGCCCGAGAAAGCCCAGACCGGCCGCGGTCAGAATGATCCCGGCCATGTTCATGGTGATACGGATAATCACTGACGGCAGGCACAGCGGCACAATGTGGTGCAGCAGAATGCGCAGCGAAGACGCGCCCTGCAGTTTCACCGCCGAGACAAAATCAGCCTGACGCAGCGACAGGGTTTCCGCCCGCGCCAGACGCGCGATCGGCGGCCAGGCGGTGAGCGTAATGGCGATCACCACATGCTCCAGCCCTGGGCCGAGCGCCGCCACAAACGCCAGCGCCAGCACCAGACTGGGAAAAGAGATAAAGATATCGGTGATGCGCATCAGAATGGTGTCGACCACCCCGCCGTAATACCCCGCGACCACGCCCAGCAGCAGCCCGATCGGCCCGACGGTGATCGACACCAGCGCCACGATATACAGCGTGATGCGGGAGCCGTACACCAGACGACTAAACACATCGCGTCCGAACTCGTCGGTGCCGAACCAATGGCTGGCGCTCGGCGCCTGCAGCGTGTTGGCGAGATCCTGCGCCAGCGGGTCATGGGTGGCTAGCCACGGCGAAAAAATGGCCATCAGCATCAGCACCAGAACAATCGCCGACCCTATCGCCGTCAGCGGGTTGCGCATCAACAGCGACAGAAAACCCAGAATACGCGCGCCGCGCAGCTTCAAACGGCCGGCGCGCTTGTGCGGCCGGGCGCGCAATACCGGCTCGGAGGAAATCGTCATACTCTCGTCCTCGGATCAAAGACCTGATACAGCATGTCCGACAGCAGATTCAGGCTGACGAAAATCAACCCGACCAGCAGGACACAACCCATCACCGCGTTCATGTCGCCCAGCAACAGGCTACCGGTGAGATAAGAGCCAAACCCCGGCCACGAGAACACGGTTTCAATTAATACCGCGCCTTCCAGCAGCGACCCGTAAGCCAGCGCCACCACCGTCAGCAGTTGCACCAGAATGTTGCGGAACGCGTGCGCCCACACGACGCGAAACTCCGACAGCCCTTTCACCCGCGCGGTGATGATGTATTCCTGCGACAGCTGCGCCAGCATGAAACTGCGCGTCATGCGGCTGATGTACGCCAGCGAGTGGAACCCCAGCAGAGTGGCGGGCAGCACCAGATGATTGAGCGCGCTGCGAAACACCTCCCAGTTGCCGTCCAGCATGGCGTCGACCAACAGCAGGCCGGTGCGGTTTTCCACCAGCCCGTCATAGGCCATGTCCACCCGCCCGGCGCCGCCGACCCAGTTCAGCCAGGCATAGAACACCAGCAGCCCCATCATCCCCACCCAAAAGATCGGGGTGGAATAGCCGGCCAGGCTGATGAAACGCACCACATAGTCCGCCCATTTGCCGCGCCTTGCCGCCGCCAGCACGCCGAGCGGCACGCCCAGACCGGCGCCGACGATGATCGCCATCGTCGCCAGTTCAATGGTGGCGGGAAAAACGCGAATAATGTCGTCGATAACCGGGCGGCCGGTCAGCAGCGCATTGCCAAGATCGCCATGCAGCAGCGCGTTGAAATAGATCCAAAACTGAACGTATAGCGGCTTATCCAGCCCCAGTTGCTGGTAAACCTGTTGGTAGGTGCTTTGGTCGGCATCCTGCCCCACGATCGCCAGCACCGGATCGATGGGCATGACGCGACCGATAACAAACGTCAGGATCAATAAGCCGAACAATGTGACCACAACCTGGAATAAGCGTTTCGCCAGCCGGCGCAACACGCCGCCCGGTTTAAGCCACTCGCCTGGTTTGATCCGATCAGAGAAAACCATGTTCTTTCTCCCGAGCCCCCGGCCGGCGACGGACATCAGGCCGCCGCCGGCGCAGTGATTTCACGTTGACGTTCTGCGTCGCCAACTAGCGTTGCTTGTACACGTCCCGCAGATGGGTCGTGGAGGACGGATGCGGCACATACTTCATGACATCCTTGCGCAGCACGACCGAATCGATCATCTGGGAAACCGGGATAATGGCCGGGTACAGCGCCTCATAACGGTTCTGGACGTCGATGTACATTTGCTTCTGCTTTTGCGGATCCTTTTCCAGCAACGCCTGATCGATCATCTCGTTCAGCTGTTTGTCGTAGAACGAGGTGCGCCAGCCCTGAAAATTGGTCAGCTTGGCTTCGTCGCTGTTATCCGGGTTGTAGACCACGGAACGCAGGCTGGAATGCGGATGGGGATCGACGCCGCCGCCGCCGCGCCCGACCAGCATGTCGAACTTGCGATCGCGCATCGCGCCATACACCTGATTGCCGGTGCCGGAGAGGATCTGAACTTTGATGCCGGCTTGCGCCAGCGTGGACTGCACGGAGGTGGCGAGGTTCAGGAACGGCTGATCCGACAGCACGCGCAGCGTGGTGTCAAACCCGTTCGGATAGCCCGCTTCCGTCAGCAGGGTTTTGGCCCGCGCCACATCCAGTTTGTAGCCCGGATCGGGCAGCGTGGCGTCCATCCCTTTCTGGATCGGGCGCTGATGATAGAAACCATAGCCGGTCATCACAGTGTTATTGATGCCGTCGTAGTCGATCAGATAACGCACCGCTTCGCGCACTTTCGGATTGGCGAAGTACGGGTTCTTCAGGCTCATCGCCACGTAATACAGCGTGCCTTTGGTCACCTCCTTCACCGTCACGTCTTTATCCTGCTTGAGCGCATTGATATCCGGCACCGACATGCCGGTCGCCACGTCAATGTCGCCTTTCTCGATCATCAACCGCAGCGCCTGCGATTCGGTCATATGCCGGAAAATGACGCGCTTCATTTTGGCGTCGCCCTGCCAGTAACCGCTGACGCGGCTGATGCGCAGCACATCTTTCGCCTGCCACACATCCAGCTTGAAGGGGCCGGAACCGGCTTCATTGGTGGTCAGCCAGCCATTGCCCCAGTCGCCGTTTTTCTCGTGTTGCAGCACCGTCTTGCGATCCAGCACCGAGCCGCTGCCCAACGTCGCCAGCGAGTAGATGATAAGCTTGGGATCGTTGAGCTTGGGTAGTTCGATCTCCACCGTATGGGCATCTTTGGCGCGGATCATCTTCGCGACGTTATCCGCGGTAAAGCCGTACGATTTCCAGGTGGTCGCCTGCGCCATGTTCAGATGCAGCAGCCGGTTCATCGACCAGACAAAATCTTCCGCGGTCACCGGGTTGCCGGAATGGAATTTCGCGTTATCGACCAGATTGAAGGTAATGACGTTGCCGTCGTCGCTGACGCTCCAGCTTTTCGCCAGCGCGGGCAAAACGTGGCTCAGGTTGTCGGGGTCCAGTTCGACCAGCGAGTCATAGAGGTTTACGACCACCCCCACCACTTCATTGCCGGTCATGGCGGCCGGATCCAGTGACAGCATGTTGTTCATGTTCATGCCGACAATCAGTTGATCGTCAGGGGTTTTGGCTGACAGCATGGCCGGCGTGGCGGCCATACACAGTGTACTCAACAGCAGGGTACGAAGTATTGCTCGTGCTTTCATTATTCTTCTCCAGGTGTGGAAGTATGGAAGACGACAACATTTGTTTTTTTAGTGGTTACTCGCGTACAGACCACAAGCGCTACGCCTGACTCAGGGTATGCGCTTCAATCCAGTCAAAATTAATGTCTTCCCCCAGTCCCGGACGCTGGGGCAGATGAACGAATCCGTCGTCGTCCATCGGGTCGATGAGAGAATTCAGGTAGGCGACAGGTTCGTCGTAATCAAGGAACGGATGCAGCAGGCCGCGTTCGTACCAGCGGCAGTTTTTAATCGCCCCCACCACCGCCAGGTTCGGCGCGCCGTTGCCATGAATTTCGCAATCCATGCCGAAGGCTTCCGCCAGATGCGCCACTTTAAGACACGGTGAAATCCCGCCCACGCCCTGCACCCCGGCGCGCAGAATGTCGCAGGCGCCTTCTTTCACCCAGTCGGCGCGGCTGAAGTATTTCCCGCCCAGGCTTTCCGGCCCGATGACGTCAATGTCCAGATTCTTGTTCAGCCAGTTGTAGGACGCCATGCTCTGCTCTTCCATCGGCTCTTCGAACCAGGTGAAGTTCAGTTTTTGCAGTTCACGGCCGATATACAGCGCCTCGCTGCGGCTGTACCAGTGGTAGCCGTCCAGCATCAGGCAGATATCCGGCCCCACCGCCTCGCGCACCGCCGCACAGGCTTTGACATCCATTTTCGGGCTGGGCGCGAACGACACCGGCGGCATCCAGGTGTGCAGTTTGATGGCCTTGTAACCGCGTTTCACCAGCTTTTCAGCGAACCGGCCGTATTCTTCCGGCGTGGACAGGCCGCCGGTCAGCTCGTCGCCGCACATGGTGCTGCCGTAGGCCGGCACTTTATCGCGGTAGCCGCCCAGCAGTTTGTACACCGGCAGGTTCAGCGCGCGCCCGGCCAGATCCCACAGCGCCTGCTCGGCGATCGCCAGCGCGCGGTCGGTCAACTGGTTGGCGCTGCCGCGCTGCCAGTGCACCAGATCCTGCCACAACCGCTCGCGATCAAACGGATCCTGCCCAATCAGCACCTTGCGGAAAAAGCTGTTCACCACGTATGGGCGGATCACTTCCGGCGGCGCAAACGCATAGCCTTTGTGACCTTCATCGGTGCTGATCGTCAGTAACGCCATGCGGGCCTGATTCTCGGCGCCGGGATGGGAATGTCCGGCGCTGTCGGAGACGCGACGAGTGGGATAGGTGAAGACGGTGACATCAATCGATTCTATTTTCACGTTGTTACCTGCCTGGATAGTTAACTCATTTACAAGATTTTCAGCAATAAACTGTGTGTATCGAAAAATGCATCAGATATATGGCGTAAGTCTGTATCAAGCAAAGCGCAGATATATTTCCCTGTCGCTATACGGCAGAGAGATCAACATCACAAAAAAGGAACCATGTATTAATTAAAGAAAAACCATGTTTTATTTAAATTATTGTGGCTGTGTTTCATTTAGTCATTAGGCAATATCTCCCATATGATGAAATTATGACGTGGAAAATTAGGCAAACGCCCATAACCTTGTGAGCATTATCACGAGGAAAAATCTATCCCTTATCATTTGAAAGGTTAAAGACAGGCAGGAGACAGGCGGGAGCGAGGCAGGCAAGGCGCAACTACCGGAAGGGCCAATGTCGTTATAGATAAAGACAATTTATCAATTGGAAGTGCATCGTGACGCATCACGGCAGGCTGGTATCGGTATGACTGGCGCCGTCGGAACACCTGCAGCAGCGACGTTGGTTCAGGCGTATACCCTGGTTAATTCATTTATTTTTTTATTAGCCTGCAACCTGCGGGAATATATAAATATGACGCCGATTAATCAGATGATAAATATTGCATGTAAGAGGCAATATCCCGCCGTTAAATATAACGGGATACTGCCTGATACATCGTTTATACCCGTCATACTTCAAGTTGCAGGCGCGTTGGCGGCCCTCGCTCGGTTGCCGCGTTGCAAGGCTCTTAATGAGCCTTGCCCTAAGGGCCAGCGCATTGCATTGTTCAACACGCGAGCGAGTTGTCCTGCAACTCGAATTATTTAGGGTAATTACCAGCGATACGTCACATTGGCGGTAATATCACGCCCTTCTCCGTAATAACACCAGAAATTACAGGCGCTGACATAGTGATGATCCGCCAGATTGGTCGCGTTAACCTGCACGCGCCAGTTCTTGGTCACATCGTAGGCGATCATCGCATCCCACAGCGTATACGCCGGGACTTTCAGGCTGGCGCTTTCCAGACGGTCGCCGTAGGAACTGCCGATGTAGCGCACGCCGCTGCCGACGGTCAGCCCTTCCAGCGGGCCGCTGAACGCGTAGCTCACCCAGGTGGAGAACATATGTTCCGGTAACCCCGGCAGCCGCTTGCCGTTTTCTCCCGCTACGCCGGATTGGGTGGTTTCCACATTGTTATAGGTGTAGTTGCTGGTTAACGTCACGCCTTTATACACTTCACCGCTCAGTTCCAGCTCGATCCCGCGGGAACGCGCTTCGCCCGACTGCACCTGACGGCTCGGGTTATTGACGTCGGTGGTCAGGATATTTTCCTGACGCAGGTTATACAGCGCCGCCGAGGCATAACCGTTGAACCCTTGCGGGGTATACTTCACCCCCACTTCCGTCTGTTTGCCCATGGTCGGCTTGTACTGGTTGCCATAGGCGTCATAATCCGCCAGCGGCTGGAACGACTCGGCATAGCTGACATACGGCGAAATACCGTTATCAAACAGGTACATCGCGCCAGCCGTTTTGGTGAACTTGGTGTCGCTGGTGCGGGAGTCGATCCCCATGATCGTGTTGCGCGTGTAGGATTTGGCGTCGTCGTAACGGCCGCCCAGCAGCAGGATCAGACGATCGTCATACTTGATCTGGTTCTGCACATAGTAACCGTTCTGATGGCGACCGGAACGGTGATTGGACAGCTGGTTATCGCTCAGGGTGTAACGGCCATAGACCGGGCTGAAAATGTCCAGCGGCGCGCTGTTGAACTGGTAGAGCGAGGCGTTGTACGGCGACAGATCCGCATCGCGGCTCTGGGTATTGGCGCGACGGTAGTCAACGCCCAGCAACAGGGTATTGTCGATATCGCCCCAGCGCCATTCGCCTACCATGCGGTTATCCACCGACCAGTTCTGCGCAAAGCCGTCGCGGTAGGTCAGCCCACGATTAACGGTACGATCGTCCAGTTGGCCCATGGCATAGACCCCGCGCAGGTCCATGTTCAGGTAGGTGTAGTTCGTGTTCTGGTGGAAGGTCCAGGTATCGTTCAGGTGGTGCGTGAACTCATACCCGAGGTTCAGTTGGCGGCTATCGAACCGGTTCAGGCTCGGTTCCCCCAGCGAGGTCTTGTAGCCAACCTTGCCGTAGGGCGTGTCGTGCAGGGTGCCGTAGGGCATCTTGAAGCCATTGGTCATCCCGGAACGGGTATCCATGTAGCTGCTCAACAGCGTCAGTTCGGTATTGTCGCCCATCAGGAAAGTCAGGCTGGGCGCGAGGTAAAACCGCTTGCTGTCGGCAAAATCCACTTCGCCGGACGTATCGCGCGCGGTGCCGACCACCCGGTACAGCACCGTGCCGTCGTCGTTCAGCGGGCCGGAGCTGTCCACCGCCAGCTGACGGTAGTCATTGGAGCCGTACTCCACCGATACCTGCCCCTGCGGCAGGCGCGTCGGACGCTTGGTGATCACATTCACCAGCCCGCCCGGCGGATTCTGACCATACAGCACCGATGCCGGGCCTTTCAGTACCTCAACGCGTTCCACGCCGAACGGTTCCAACTGCTGAGTATAAAACCCGTCTTCGTTCAGGGTAGCCAGCCCATTCTGGAAGCGGGAAAGATCGCTGAAGCCGCGGATCACCAGCCATTCGGTCTTATTGTCCGGCCCGTAGGGCGTAGCCAGCACGCCCGCGCTGTAACGCAATGCCTGATCGATCTTCTTGGCGCCGCGCTCTTCAATCTGCTGTGCGTTCACGACTGCGACGGCGCGGGGCGTTTCCGACAAGGGCGTGTCCAGCTTCAGGGCGGTATTTGGCGGCGCGGTCACCACTATCTGCTCGTTTTTGACGGCTGTGTTCGCTGGCGCGGCGGCGGGCGTTGCCGTCGTCTGCTTCGCCAGCGTAACCGTTCCATCCGCGCCAACCTGCGCCTGCAGACCACTATTGGTCAGGATGGACTGAAACCCTTGCTCAACACTGAAGGAACCACGCAGGCCCTGACTGGCTTTTCCCTGGGTCAGCGCCGGATCGTAAGAAAGCAGTACCCCGGATTGCTGTGCAAACTGATTCAGCACCTGGTTCAACGGCCCGGCGGAAACGGCGTAAGTCCGGGTGACGGCGTTGGCCGATGCCGCCTGACTCACCCCCACGGGCAGCGCCGCATACACGGATAGCCCCAGCATCCCGGCCCGAAGCAGGCGGGTACGATATGTCAACATAGTGATTCCCCTTCAGTATCGAATTTTCAGCATCAATCATGTGGTCTTTAACGCCGTTGGCGGTGTCTATTCACCGCACTCATGCATCGACCAGGGACACAACCGCATCACGTCCCAGGCACCACCTGATTGCTATGCCAAGCCAGTCACGCCAAAAGGGAACCGCCGATCAAAAAAAATTTTCGCGCAGTTTCTGATTCAACGGGCGGCTACACCGCGACAAGCGGGAATAAAGCGCCTTTAGCGCTGCGATATTCCGGCAAAATAACCCGAACAAGCCGCGAATAATTAGCCTTGCAACGTTATGTCGCCATTATTGAAGGTGAGTAAAAAAAGAATCTTTTTCTGTTGTCCATTTTATTATGGATTATGTAAAAAAGACACTTAACGCTAAGAAGTGTATTTAAATATGGATTTGTTATTCGCTTGATCGTGGAGTGAGGTATCGAAACGTATCGATATAAAAACAACACAAAAAGAAAGAGAATAGCGCTATCGTTAGGACGCTTGATAATAGCCGACATGAAAACACAAAAAAATCACATCAATGAATGAATTGATACGGTGTGCGTTTAATTTCCGGACATCCGGCGTCATGACGCCATGGTCGTGGTGATGTCGCCATCATCCTGGTTGAGGATTAACAGCGACAATACCCGATCTTCCACATTCAACTTGGAAAACGACAGCGTACTGAGCGGCTTTTTGGCAAACCCGTCAGACAGGAGATCCCAGGCGACATGTGTACTGAGCAGATCGTTGTTGGTCATGAAATCCTGATACGCGAACCGCACATTCACCGGGAGCACTTCGTCAATGGAAGCCGGCGTTGTGGCGCCGGTGCGCAAGCCAAAATGTGCATTAAATGCGGAATTCGCGCAGAGTATCTTGCATTTGTCATCAATGACTGCGATCGCTCGTCTATCATTGTGAACAGGGGCGCTTAACATACTCATGATCTCATTCTGCCCAAATATCAGACTCATATGTCCTCTGCTTCTTGCTATGTGAAATCTATCCCCCCTGAAGCAGCCTAAATGTGGACGGCTCGGGGAGTCCGGGGATAGTTTTAAAGTCAACCAGATAAATTACCTGGTAAATGCAATAATTAAACCGTTGATATAATTAGAATTCAGCCAACCGGGACAAAGGACGTTCTGAGCAAGAACTTAATTTCCTGCGTTATTATGCAGTCCAAACAATATAGATATTATACTTTGGTAAATTATATCCCACGTCTTCCTGCGGACTGAAAGTCGAAATTATCTATCACAATAATCAGCCCATTTATTGCCTACAAATTGTTTACAACCAAAACAATTTCGTAACGAAATAGAGGCATTAAATGTCACCCTTTTAGGGATCATTAGCACTATATCTGCTTTCGCTGGGAGTCGATCGTTCAAATAAGGCCGATCTTTTGCTTGTTTGATCATATCGTCCGATCAAATTCTTATTAATGATAGTTAATGTCGATGAAATAGTCATTTTCATTAACTATTCCCTTTACGAATTCAAAGAACGACACATAAGTAACAAAAATGTGAGCAAAGTCGCACAAACTTGTGTGCTTTGGCTGCTTCCTGCGCATGCCGCCGCCAACTCAGACTATCTTTAAAAGCAAACGTCTCGGCTCTTTCCTGCAATGCGTGATCCATCGCGCAAAAAAGAAACAAATGTTAATGGCTCACTGTTATTAACTATTGATTGACATAATATTAACAATGTTTAAGGAGAAGCGCTATGAGCCAATATAATAAGCACCCTATACCCGCCGCCATTGCGGAAAACGCCTTAATCACCGCCGAACAATATAAAAAGATGTATCAGGAATCTGTGCAGGATCCTGATGCCTTCTGGCGGGAACAAGGCAAGATCGTTGATTGGATCAAACCCTATCAACGGGTTAAAAACACCTCTTTTGACCCGGGCCATGTCCGTATCCGCTGGTTCGAGGACGGTACATTAAATGTAGCGGCCAACTGCCTCGATCGCCATCTCGACACGCTAGGTGATCAAACCGCGATCATCTGGGAAGGCGACGACGCCGGAGAAAGCAAAAAAGTCACTTACCGCGAGCTGTATCAGGCGGTTTGTCGTTTCGCCAACGTACTGAAATCCAAAGGTATCCGTAAAGGCGACGTGGTCGCTATTTATATGCCGATGGTGCCGGAAGCCGCCGTGGCGATGCTGGCCTGCGCCCGCGTCGGCGCCGTGCATTCGGTGATCTTCGGTGGATTCTCCCCGGAGTCCATCGCCGGCCGTATTGTCGATTCCAACGCCAAACTGGTGGTCACCGCCGATGAAGGCATTCGCGCCGGGCGGGCAATTCCGCTGAAAAAGAACATTGACGAAGCCCTGCGCAACCCGGCGGTCACCAGCGTCAATCATGTGATCGTATTCCGCCGCACCGGCAATCCCGGCAGTTGGCAAAACGATCGGGATCTGTGGTGGCACGATTTGATCGCTCAGGCGGACGATCATTGCCCGCCGGAAGAAATGAACGCCGAAGATCCGCTGTTTATCCTGTATACCTCCGGCTCCACCGGTAAACCCAAAGGGGTGTTGCACACCACCGGCGGGTATCTGGTGTACGCCGCCACCACTTTTAAATATGTGTTCGATTATCACCCCGGCGACATTTACTGGTGTACCGCCGACGTCGGTTGGGTCACCGGTCACAGTTACCTGTTGTACGGCCCGCTGGCCTGCGGCGCTATTACGCTGATGTTTGAAGGCGTACCCAACTGGCCTACCGCCAGCCGTATGGGGCAAGTGGTGGACAAACACCAGGTCAATATTCTGTATACCGCGCCCACCGCCATTCGCGCGCTGATGGCGGACGGCGACAAGGCGATAGAAGGCACCTCGCGTCAGTCGCTCAAAATCATGGGCTCGGTGGGGGAACCCATCAACCCGGAAGCCTGGGAATGGTACTTCCGGAAAATCGGCAATAGCCGCTGCCCGATCGTCGACACCTGGTGGCAGACGGAAACCGGGGGATTCATGATCACCCCGCTGCCGGGCGCCATCGAAGCCAAACCGGGATCGGCGACGTTGCCGTTCTTCGGGGTGCAACCGGCGCTGGTGGACAACCTCGGCAACCCGCAGGACGGCGCCTGCGAAGGTAATCTGGTGATTACCGACTCCTGGCCCGGTCAGGCGCGCACGCTGTTTGGCGACCACGAGCGCTTTGAACAGACCTATTTCTCCACCTTCAAAGGCATGTATTTCAGCGGCGACGGCGCACGCCGCGACGAAGACGGCTATTACTGGATCACCGGCCGCGTGGACGACGTGCTGAACGTTTCCGGCCACCGGCTGGGAACGGCGGAAATCGAATCCGCGCTGGTTTCGCACCCGAAAATCGCCGAAGCGGCGGTGGTCGGCATTCCGCACAGCCTCAAGGGGCAGGCGATCTATGCCTATATCACCCTGAATCACGGTGAAGAACCTACCAGCGAGCTGTATACCGAAGTGCGCAACTGGGTACGTAAAGAGATCGGCCCCATCGCCACCCCGGATATCCTGCACTGGACCGATGCGCTACCGAAAACCCGATCCGGCAAAATCATGCGCCGTATTCTGCGCAAGATTGCAGCCGGGGATACCAGCAATCTTGGGGATATCTCCACCCTCGCCGATCCTGGCGTGGTAGAGAAACTGCTGGAAGAAAAACAAGCCATGAATCACACACCGTCCTAACTGTCATCTGATAAAACAGCGCCCCCGCACCAGATCGCATTACGCCGTCTGGTGTGTGGTGGCACCTAAAAAAACAGCCGCCCGTAAGGGCGACGCGACTTATCTGACTGGAGATTTATGATGAATGATCTCATTTATCAACGGATTGAAGATAACCCGCTATTTAAAGAACTGATCCAGAAACGGCAGCGCTTTGCCGCCTTTCTTTCACTGATCATGCTGGTGTTGTACGTCGGTTTCATTCTGTTGATCGCCTTTGCGCCGGGTTGGCTGGGGACGCCGATCGCGCCCGGCGCGGGGACGACCCGCGGCATCCCGTTGGGTATTGGGCTCATCGTTATCTCTTTTGTGCTTACCGGTATTTATGTCTACCGCGCCAATGGCGAATTTGACCGCCTGACCAAAGAGTTGCTCAACGAGGTGCAAAAATGAAAAGCCGCATTTTCCTGCTGACCGCTTTGCTGGGGCTACCGATATGGGCGCAGGCGGCGGATGCCGTTTCCGGCAACGTCCAGAAGCAACCACTGAATATTCAGGCCATCGCACTGTTCGTACTGTTTGTAGCGGCAACGCTCTACATCACCTACTGGGCTTCCAAACGCACCCGCTCGCGTAGCGATTACTACACCGCGGGCGGCAACATCACCGGCTTTCAGAACGGGCTGGCGATTGCCGGCGACTATATGTCCGCGGCCTCGTTCCTCGGCATTTCGGCGCTGGTCTACACCTCCGGCTTTGACGGCCTGATCTACTCGCTCGGCTTTCTGGTGGGCTGGCCGATCATCCTGTTCCTGATTGCAGAGCGGTTACGCAATCTGGGCCGCTATACGTTCGCCGACGTCGCCTCCTACCGGTTACAGCAAAAACCGATTCGGACGCTGTCCGCCTGCGGCTCGCTGGTGGTGGTGGCGCTGTACCTGATTGCCCAGATGGTAGGCGCCGGCAAGCTCATTCAGTTGCTGTTCGGGCTGAATTACCACATCGCAGTGGTGCTGGTCGGTATTCTGATGGTGATGTACGTGCTGTTTGGCGGCATGCTGGCCACCACCTGGGTACAAATCATCAAAGCGGTGTTGTTGCTGTGCGGCGCCACCTTCATGGCGATCATGGTGCTGAAAACGGTGAACTTCAGCTTCGATAGCCTGTTCACCGAAGCGACCAAGGTTCACGCGAAAGGTATTGCGATCATGAAACCCGGCGGGCTGGTGTCCGACCCGATTTCCGCGCTGTCGCTCGGGTTGGGGCTGATGTTCGGCACCGCCGGCCTGCCGCATATCCTGATGCGTTTCTTCACCGTCAGCGATGCCCGTGAAGCACGCAAAAGCGTGTTCTTTGCCACCGGGTTTATGGGGTATTTCTACTTCCTGACCTTCATCATCGGTTTCGGCGCGATTCTGCTGGTAGGCGCCAACCCGGCGTTCAAAGACGCCGCCGGCGCGCTGATCGGCGGCAACAATATGGCGGCGATACATCTGGCGAATGCGGTAGGCGGTAACTTCTTCCTCGGCTTTATCTCCGCCGTGGCCTTCGCCACCATTCTGGCGGTGGTGGCCGGGCTGACGCTGGCCGGCGCATCAGCCGTATCGCATGACCTGTATTCGAACGTCATCAAGAAGGGTCAGGCTACCGAGCGCGACGAACTGAAGGTATCGAAACTCACGGTGCTGGCGTTGGGGATCATCGCCATCCTGCTGGGTATTCTGTTCGAAAATCAGAATATCGCCTTTATGGTGGGACTGGCGTTCTCGATTGCCGCCAGCTGTAACTTCCCGATTATCCTGCTGTCGATGTACTGGTCCAAACTGACCACCCGCGGCGCCATGATCGGCGGCTGGGCCGGGCTGCTGACAGCGATAGTGCTGATGGTGCTTGGGCCGACCATCTGGGTGAAAATCCTCGGTCACGCCAGCCCGATTTATCCGTATGAATACCCGGCGCTGTTCTCAATGCTGGTGGCCTTTATCGGTATCTGGTTTTTCTCGATTACCGACAATTCAGCCAACGCCGTCGAAGAACGCGGCAAGTTCAAGGCGCAGTTCATTCGCTCGCAAACCGGCCTTGGCATCTCCAAAGGGTCATCTCACTAAGTTCAACATGACTCACGACAACCGGGGAGCCTTGCTCCCCGTTTTTTTTACACTTTCTCGCTGAGTACCGCTTCCAGTAAATCCAGTTCGCGCAGCATTTTCTGCAACGTTTCGTTGCTGATGCGCTGCGTGGCGCGCAGGTGATACAGTTCGGCGCGCTCTGCGCTGACGGCGGCCAGACGGAAGCGCCGTTCCAGATTCTCCACCGCCATGTTGTTTTCCAGCTCGTCGGTGCCCGCCACGCGACGATGCAACATACCGATGACGCGCGCGCTCACCTCCGCCAGCACCTGATCGTCCAGATTCTCTTCCCGGTCCGCCGCCAGTCGCTCCTGCATTTTCTTCAGGCTATCGATAGCGACCTGCGCCATCGTTACCCGCGCGATGCGTTCCTCTTTTTTCTGCACGCTGTGGTCGGTCAGCGTAATGCCCCTGAGCAGCAGCGGTAGCGCCATCACACCGCACAGCAGTGAAAACAGAATCACGCCGGTGGCGATAAACACCAGTTGATAGCGGGACGGGAACGGCTCGCCGCTGCTCAGAAACAGCGGAATGGACAGCACACCCGCCAGCGTGATGGCGCCCCGTACGCCGGCAAAGGTGCTGATCCAGATCTCGCGCGAGGTGTAGTCGGCGAACAGCATCGGGCGTTTGTTCTGTACATAACGGCTGTAGAGCTTCATCAGCCACAGCCAGGCAAACCGCAGCAACAGCAAGGCGCAATAGATCAGGGCGATATCGGCGAACAGCATCCAGGTTTCGATGGTCGGATCCAGCTCCGCCTGCACAATCGACTCTTCAATCACGCCGGGCAATTGCAGCCCCAGCATCAGGAACACCATGCCGTTGAACACAAACTCCAACATGTTCCACACGCCGTTGGCGCGCAGCCGCATGTTGAGCGGCGCCTGCCGCAACAGCTGGGTTCGGCTGATGGTCATCCCCGACGCCACCGCCGCCAGAATGCCCGATACGCCGAAATGTTCGGCGATCAGGTAGGCGGCGAACGGCAACAGCAGCAGTAATACGATTTGGGTGGCGGCATCGTCATCGTTCTGATGGCCGAGCAACGACAGGGATTTACTGTACACCCAGGTAACGCCGATCCCGGCCAGCAGGCCGCCCAGCGCCACCTGCAAAAACGCCAGCGTCGCGCCGGAAACCGTGAACACCATGGTTCCCATGGCGATCGCCACCGCAAACTTGAGCGACACCAGCGCCGAGGCGTCGTTCATCAGCGCCTCGCCCTGCAGGATCCCCATCAGCTTTTTCGGGATCCGGTCTTCGCCGACGATACCGGACAGGGCTACCGCATCGGTGGGAGACAGGACGGCAGCCAGCGCAAAGGCGGCCACCAGCGGCATTTCCGGGATCATCCAGTGCAGCAGGTAACCGATACCCACCACGGTAATCACCACCAGCACCAGCGCCAGTCCCAGAATTTCACGCATATGGTGCAGGAACTCGCGTGTCGAGGTTTTCCAGCCGTCGGCGAACAGCAACGGCGGAATAAACAGCACCATAAACAACTCGGGATTGAAATCGACATGCAGACCGAATTGCGGCCAGGCCAGCATGGCGCCCAGAGCGATCTGCATCAGCGGCAGCGGTATCTGGAAAGGCAGGATGCGCGTCACTACGCCTGAAAGAGAAACGATCAGCGTCATAATCAGAATGGTGAAAAATATTTCCATGTGTTCCCTGGTTGCTTGCCGTTACATGAAAGGAGGTCGGGTAGCTGCCATCGGGCGCCGACTGCACCATCCGGTGGATGATCTGTTGAAATAATAACAAGATACAAAGCAATGAACAGGAATCGAAGACAAAAAAACAGCGCTTTCGGCACAGAGAAACAAAAAAGGGGAACCCGCGTTCCCCTTATTACATGGTGTGGAATAAAAGACGGCTTAGAGCGCCCAGCCGCCGGCGTAAAATACCACCAACGCTACGGCGATAATCACGGTGCCGAGATTGAGTTTACGCCATTCGCCAGAGAACAGACGGCCTAATACCAGCGAGCCAAAGCCCAGCATGATGCCGGTGACGATGTTACAGGTCAGCACGATGAATACCGCGCACACCAGGCCGGACATGGCGTCGACAAAGTCGTTGAAATCCAGTTTGGAGACGTTGCTCAGCATCAGCAACCCGACATACATCAGCGCCGGCGCCGTGGCATAAGCCGGCACCAGATAAGACAGCGGCGACAGGAACAGGATCAGCAGGAACAGCACGCCCACTACGGTCGCGGTCAGACCGGTTTTACCGCCTGCGGCAGTACCCGCTGCGGACTCAATGTAGACCGCCGCCGGCGACGTTCCCACCAGACTGGAGAAAATGCTGCTGACGGAGTCGGCGGTCAGCGCGCGGCCGCCATTGATAATCTGGCCGTCTTTGTCCAGCAGGTTGGCCTGCCCGGCCACTGCGCGAATGGTGCCGGTGGCGTCAAACACCGCCGTCATCACCAGCGCCAGCACGCTCGGCAGCACTACCGGCTGCAACGCGCCCTTGATGTCGAGGCTGAAAATCAGCGACTGGCCGTTAGCATCGGTCAGGCTCGGCAGGGCGAACAGCCCCTGATATTTCACGTTCGGGTCAAAAATCAGACCGATGACTGAAATGGCGACGATCACCAGCAGGATCCCGCCCGGCACGCGGCGTTTTTCAAGACCGATAGTAGCGGCCAGACCGATCAGCGACATTATCACCGGAAACGCGGTGAAGTGACCCAGCGCCACCGGCAAGCCGTCGATCGGGTTCTTGATCACCAGACCAATGCCGTTGGCGGCGATAATCAGCAGGAACAACCCGATACCGATGCCTGCGCCATGCGCCACGCCCATCGGCAGGTTGCGCAGGATCCAGGAGCGGATGCCGGTAGCGGAAATCACGGTAAACAGCACGCCCATCATGAAGATGGCGCCCAGCGCGACCGGCACGCTGATATGCTGACCCAGCACCAGACTGAAGGCGGTAAACGCGGTCAGCGAAATCGCACAACCGATCGCCATCGGCAGGTTGGCCCACAACCCCATCAGCAGTGAACCGAACCCGGCCACCAGACAGGTCGCCACAAACACCGCTGCGGGCGGAAATCCGGCTTTACCCAGCATGCCCGGCACGACGATGACCGAGTAAACCATCGCCAGAAAAGTAGTCAGGCCTGCCAGCACTTCCTGACGAACGCTGCTGCCGCGCTGCGTAATCTTGAAAAAGGCATCAAGCGCGCCTGCGGGACGAGCCGCATCGTCAGCCTGACGAGTGGTATTGGACATGGTGTATCCCCTGAAATGTCGTTTTATGGTTATCAAACGTTATGGTTCAAACGTTATGGTTATCAAGCGCCGTGACCGGCACTTGGCCAGTATTCGGTGAAAACGGTGTGATTCGACGCCCCTTGCCAGACGCCGGACAGCCTGCCGTTTTCCCACTCCAGCCTGACACGCAAACGATTAACCGTTGCGTTACAAAGCGGCTGAATCCTGCCAGTTGTTGTTGAGGCGGCAGATTATCCTGCCTTCGGGACATTCATTTCAACTGCTATTCCCCGCATTCACGCCGTGGTCGCGCTGAAAATGACGCAAACCAAACGCCGCATGCCGTTGCCGCGATCATCAGACCAACGGCTCTTCGCCACCGTTCGAATAGCAACATCTTGAGTATGAAAGAAAATAAAACCGCGGTTCAGTCAGAGTAGACTACCCGTTCATCTTTTTGTGATGCGCGTCACAAAAAAGTTGACCACTCCCTGAGCAGGGTGTATCTTTAAAACCGTGAACAACGTCACAGAAATAATGAATCACACAGAGGAATACGACAATGAAACTGCTGCACAAAATTATCGCCATGTTTGAAAACTTCACCATCAACTTCGGTACTTTCAACCAATAATTCTTTTATGCGTATGGGGGGAACACCATGAGTATTGTCCGTCAAATCACTCAAATCCTAAAAGCGCTGGGCAAAACCTACCGCGGTGTTAATCCCTACGCGCTGTTTCGTTAATCATCAGTCATTCTCTCCTTCTTGTGGCTGCCTTCGGGCAGCCACTTTTTTTTGCGTCTGGCCTTAGCGGTACAGCGACGCCTCGCCGCACGGGCGGGTCTTGAAGCGACGGTGCAGCCATAAATACTGTTCCGGCGCACGCAGGATTTCCCGCTCAATCACCCGATTCATGTACTGCGCCGCCTGCTGCTGATCCTGACTCGGATAATCTTCCAGTTCCGGCTCAATCACCAGCTGATACCCTTGCCGGTTCGGCTTGCGAATCAGTACCGTGGTAATTATCGCCGGTTTGGCCAGACGATGGATGGTGGCCGTACCGCAGGTCGTCGCCGCCTGCTCTACCGCAAAGAAAGGCGCGAACACGCTGCCTTTCGGGCCGTAATCCTGATCGGGAGCGAACCACACCGCTTCGCCGCTTTTCAGCGCCTGCACCATGCCGCGCAGATCCTTACGGTCGATCATCGCTTTGTTGGAGCGGGAGCGTCCCCAGGTCTGCACCAGTTCCATCAGTTTATTGTTATGCCGCCGGTACATCGCCATCATCGGCTGACACAGCCCCATAGCGCGGCCGCCCAGTTCCAGCGACATAAAATGAATGCCAATCACCATCACGCCGCGCTGTTCGCGCCCGGCCTGCTGAAGGTTCTCGAAGCCGGAGACGTCGAACCACGCTCTGACTCGTCTGTCCGACCAGAACCAGGCCATGCCGGTTTCCATCAGCGCCATCCCCAGCGAGGCGAAATTCGCCTCCAGCATCACTTCACGTTGTGATGCCGGCATATCGGGGAAGCACAGTTCCAGGTTGCGGCGGGCAATACTCACCCGACGCTTGAGAAAATGACGGGAACTACGCCCCAGTCGACTGCCCAACCGCATCAGCAGCGGATAAGGCAACTGCACCAGCAGAAACAGCACGGCAAGGCCGAACCACAGCAGCCAGTAGCGGGGGTGGAACAATTCCCTGGTAAAGGTTTGTTGAGTCATTATGAATATCTTCTTGATTGCCATACCAGCCAGTTTTAACAAACTAACCATGCACGACATTGTCGTTATCCAGGCAGCCCGGAAGAAAACACAGTCAATGTGAAAAAAGAGGAGAAACGTGCGGCAAAGTACAGTCCGGCGCATGCCGCACGTCTCTGCCGCTAAAAAGCGACTCAGATTACCCGAAATCCACCGAATAAAGGAGGGATTCGAGTGTAAAGATTGTGTGCGGCGTCAATGTCGTTGCCGCTCGCCGTCAGGCGCGGGTCGCCAGAATGACGCTGGAAGCCTTGATCAGGGCGATCACCGCCGATCCGGCCTGCAATCCCATCTCTTCCACACTTTCGTTGGTGACGCTGGCAGTCAATTTCAGACCTTTGGCGGTGGTGATATGCACCGTGGCGTGTACCGCGCCTTTGACCACGTCATCAATCGTACCGCTGAACTGATTACGGGCGGAGAAGTTCAGGCCGCAATCGGCCGAAGCCAGAATCACCCACGGCGCCTTAATCAACGCCAGCGCCGCTTTACCCGGCGCCAGTCCGAGCGTCGTCACGCTGCTGCGGGTAATCACGGTAGTCAGTTGCTCGCCGCTTTCCAACGTTAGCACCACTTCGCTATTGACCGCGCCTTCCGCCACGCTGGCCACTGTTCCACTAAGTTGATTTCGTGCAGAAACGGACATAGAACCTCCTGGATAAATCGGTAAATAACCATAAAAGCGTTTAATGGATCATCAAACGCTTTTTCCCGCCGCAGTACAAGCCATCAGCAACAGTTTTATTTTATGGAAACCTTCGTCACCAAATCGTCACCGGCCTGCCATGCCCTTGCAGTATTCCCTGCGCAGCATATGCCTTCCGTTTTACGAAACCCGTTGACTGGCATTAACCATCACCATGCGAAAACTATCACCATGCAAAAAAACTGGCTCCCCTGGGTGATTCTGTCGCCTTCTTTGCTGTTCCTACTCTTGTTCACCTACTTTCCACTGTTGCGCTCCGTTTATGACAGCCTGTTCGATACCCGTATGGCGGGCGCAGACGCGCCGTTCGTCGGTTTGGGAAACGTGGTTCGCCTGCTGAATGACGCCGTATTCTGGCGCGCGCTGCTCAATAACCTGGTCTATATTTTGCTGACGGTGATCCCCGGCGTGGTGCTGGCGCTGCTGCTGGCGGTGGCGCTATGGGAAAACCACGCGGTCAACCGCTGGCTGCGTACCGCGTTTTTTTTCCCGATGATCATCCCGATGGTCAGCGCCGCCGCGCTGTGGCTGTTTATCTTCATGCCCGGCATCGGCCTGCTGGATTACTATCTGGCCAAGCTGTTCGGCCCGATGAACAACAACTATCTGGGCCGCAGCAACAGCGCGCTGCTCGCCCTTGCGCTGATTGGCGTATGGAAATTCGCCGGTTACTACATGCTGTTCTTTCTGGCTGGTTTGCAGAGCATCCCGCCGTCCACCCGCGAAGCCGCGATTATGGAAGGCGCCACGTCGACGCAGGTGTTTTTCCGGGTCACGCTGCCGCTGCTGCGCCCAACGCTGAGTTTTGTCATTACCACCGCGCTGATTTACTCCATCACCCAAATCGACCACGTGGCGGTGATGACCCACGGCGGGCCGGACAACGCCACCACCGTGTTGCTGTACTACATCCAGAACCTGGCCTGGGACACCCACGACCTCGGCAAAGCCTCGGCCGCTACCTTCCTGACGCTGGCGGGGCTGTTCGTTTTCTCGCTGATTAACCTGAAAGTGCTTGAGAAAGGGGCGCATTATGAGCGTTGAGATCTCCCCCGCCGTTGCCTGTTCCACCCGCGCGCCCTTGCCGGCATGGCTGCGCTGGCGCCAGTCGCGCCGGGCGACTCTGAGCCTGCTGATGATCTGCGCCGCGCTGCTGTGGATAAGCCCGTTTATCTGGATGCTCTCGTCGGCATTCAGCGCCACCACCTTTGGCGTGGGAATGGCGTCGCTGTTGCCGCGCTGGCCGCTGACGCTGGATAACTTCCGCGACGCCTGGCAGAGCGCCGACTGGATAAGCCTGTACGCCAACACCATTTTCTTTACCTTCGGCACCTTTTTCGTCCAGTTGCTGACCATCACCACCGCCGGTTACGTCTTCGCCTGCCACGAGTTTCGCGGCAAGCAGACGCTATTCCTGCTGTTTCTGGTGCAGTTGATGATCATGCCAGTGGTGATGATGGTGCCCAATATGATGACGCTGAAGGCCTTTGGCCTGCTCAATACCCTGACCGGCGTGATGATGCCCTATTTCACCTCGGCGTTTGGCGTATTTCTGATGCGTCAGGCGTTTCTGGCTATTCCCAAAGAGATTGAAGAAGCCGCGCTAATGGAGGGCTGCCGCTGGTGGCAGGTGTTATTCCGCGTGCTGCTGCCGATGTCCTGGCCCTCCATTCTGGCGTTCGCCACCGTCAGCATTACCTATCACTGGAACGAGTATTTGTGGCCGCTGATGATGCTCAACGACCCGGACAAACAGGTGCTGACCGTTGGGCTGGTGTCATTCGCCATGGGTGCCGAATCCGGCGGCCAGTGGGGAATGATCAGCGCCGGGACGCTGATGGTGTGCCTGCCGCTGATGCTGGCGTTTATCGTTTTCCAAAAACAGTTCCTGAGAAGCTTTGGTTTCTCAGGGATAAAATAAGGAGTTTTTCATGCTGTTAGCGCAAATTTCCGACACCCATTTTCGAAGCCCAGGGCAGAAACTGTACGATTTCATCGACATCAACGCCGGCAACGCCGACGTGGTGTCGCAGCTTAACGCCCTGACCGAACGCCCGGACGCAGTGGTGATTAGCGGCGATATCGTCAACTGCGGTCGCCCGTCGGAATACCAGGTGGCCCGCCAGATTCTGGGCAATCTGGCCTACCCGCTGTACATCATCCCCGGCAACCACGACGACAAAACCCACTTTCTGGAGTATCTGCAACCGTTGTGCCCGCAACTGGGCCACGACCCGCAGAATATGCGCTACGCGATTGACGATTTCGCCACCCGGTTGCTGTTCATCGACTCCAGCCGCGCCGGCACCTCCAAAGGCTGGCTGACGGAAGAGACGCTGGCCTGGCTGGAAGCGCAACTGATGCGTGATGACAAGCCCACCGCCGTGTTTATGCACCACCCGCCGCTCGCCCTCGGCTCCGCGCAAATGGACCGCATCGCCTGCGAAAACGGCCACCGCCTGCTGGAACTGGTGGAGCGTTTTCCGTCGCTGGTGCGCATTTTCTGCGGGCATAACCACTGCCTGATCATGACTCAGTACCGTCAGGCGATCATCGCCACCGTGCCGGGTACGGTCCATCAGGTGCCCTACTATCACGAAGACACTCGCCCTTACTACGACATGTCGCCGCCGGCCTGCCTGATGCACCGTCTGGTGGACAAACAGTGGGTCAGCTATCTGCACCCGCTGTCGCATTACGCCGGTCCGTGGCTGTACAACGAAAGCATCAGTTGCCCGGTGGATGAGCGTTAATGGCTACGTTACGACTGCACAACGTCAGCAAACGATTTGACGACAAACCGGCGCTGCGCTCGCTGTCGCTGGAGATCGCCGACGGCGAATTTCTGGTGCTGGTCGGGCCGTCCGGCTGCGGCAAAAGCACCCTGCTGCGCCTGCTGGCCGGACTGGAAACGGTAAGCGACGGCGAGATTTGGCTGGATGGCGACGACATCACCGCCCGGTCGCCGCGCGAGCGCAACTTCGCGATGATTTTTCAGAACTACGCGCTGTTTCCGCACCTGACGGTGAAGGACAACATTACCTTCGGCATGCAGATTCGCCATGAACCGAAAGCGAGCTGGCAACCCCGGCTGGAGAAAGTGGCGCAGTTGCTGCAACTGGACGAACTGCTGGACCGCAAACCGGGCAAGCTGTCCGGCGGCCAGCGTCAGCGGGTGGCGATGGCGCGCGCCATCGTCCGCAACCCCAGGTTGTTTCTGATGGATGAACCGCTGTCCAATCTGGACGCCCGGCTGCGCACCGAAGTGCGCGACGGCATCATGACGCTGCACCGGCAGTTAAAAACCAGCACCGTCTACGTCACCCACGACCAGACCGAAGCCATGTCGATGGCGGATCGCATCGTGGTGATGAACAACGGCGAAGTCCAGCAGGTCGGCACGCCGGAGCAGTTGTATGCCTTCCCGACCAACCGGTTCGTGGCGAGTTTCATCGGTTCGCCCGCCATGAACCTTATTACGCTGTCTTGCGCAGGCGGCGCGGTGCAGGTGGGTGAGCAAGCGCTTCCTCTGCCGCCGCACGCCGGCCAGCTCCAGCAGGTGATTTTCGGCATCCGTCCGGAACACCTTACCGATGCCCCGGAAACCGAACAGCACACGCTGCGTCTGCCCGGCACCGTGACGCAACGAGAATTGATGGGCGCAGACTATCTGCTGCACATCAGCACGCCGATTGGCGAACTACGCTACAGCCGCAAAAACCGTGGCGACGCCCCGATGGTCGGCGATACCGTCAGCCTCGGTTTTTCACCTTTTGATGTTCATCTTTTTCATGCTGATACACAGCAGAACGTATACCAGGAGATCCCCCATGCATAAGCCCCTGAAACAGCGGTTACAGGCGCTCACCCTCGGCATCACGCTGGCCTTCGCCGGTTCGGCGCTGGCCAAACAGAACATCGATTTCATGTTTCCGGCCCCGGTGGACGGCAAACTGACGATGGAAATGACCCGCATCATCAAAGAATTCAACAGTTCCCAGCAGGATGTGGAAGTGAGGGGAATTTTCACCGGTAACTACGACACCACCAAAATGAAAGCGGAAGCGGCGCAGAAAGCCGGCCAGCCGCCCGCGCTGGTGATCATGTCCGCCAACTTCACCACCGATCTGGCGCTGAAAAACGAAATCCTGCCGATGGACGAACTGTTCAAATTCGGCAACGAAAAAGCCGGTACGTTTTTGACCAACGAATTCTGGCCGGCCATGCACAAGAACGCGCAGGTGATGGGCGTGACGTACGCCATTCCGTTCCACAACTCGACGCCGATCCTCTATTACAACAAGACGATGTTCGAAAAAGCCGGCATCGCCCAGGCGCCGCAAACCTGGCAGGCGCTGCTGGAAGACGCCAGGAAGCTGACCGACCAGAGCAAAGGCCAGTGGGGCATCATGCTGCCGTCCACCAACGACGACTACGGCGGCTGGATTTTCTCCTCGCTGGTGCGCGCCAACGGCGGCAACTACTTCAACGAGGACTATCCGGGCGAGGTCTACTACAACACCCCGACGACCATCGGCGCGCTGCGCTTCTGGCAAAACCTGATCTACAAAGACAACGTGATGCCGTCCGGCGTACTGGATTCCAAGCAGATCAGCGCTGCGTTCTTCTCCGGCAAACTCGGCATGGCGATGCTGAGCACCGGCGCGCTGGGTTTTATGCGTGAAAACACCAAAGACTTTGAACTGGGCGTGGCGATGCTGCCCGCCAAAGAGCAGCGCGCGGTACCGATCGGCGGCGCCAGCCTGGTAAGCTTCAAAGGTATTTCCGACGAGCAGAAAAAGGCCGCCTACCAGTTCCTGAGCTATCTGGTCAGCCCGCAGGTTAACGGCGCCTGGAGCCGCTTCACCGGCTATTTCTCGCCGCGCAAAGCCTCATACGACACGCCGGAAATGAAAACCTATCTGGAAAAAGACCCGCGCGCCGCCACCGCGCTGGAGCAGTTGAAGTATGCCCATCCGTGGTACTCCACCTATGAAACCGTAGCGGTGCGTAAAGCGATGGAAAACCAGCTGGCCGCGGTGGTGAATGACGAGAAAGTCACGCCGGAAGCGGCGGCCAAAGCCGCCCAGCAGGAAGCGGACACTATCATGAAACCCTACGTGGACCAGACGGCGCTGGCCCCGGTGAAGTGATCCTTCCACACCATGAAGAGATGTTAGTTACGATGCCGGTTTGACCGGCATCGTTTTTTCTCACCGCACCCGATCGCCGGAACCTTTGCCGACCACCGTTTGCACCAGATAAGTGAAGTAATGTTTTACCGATAGGGTCTGAATCATGCGTTGATCCCACTCCGCCAGTTTCTGCGGCGTAGACATATCGATAGCGTTAACCTGCGCCAGCCCGGTAATCCCCGGCAACACATCAAATACGCCGCGCGCCTGACGTTCGGCAATCAGTTCCTGTTGGTTAAACAGACAAGGACGCGGCCCCACCAGGCTCATCTCCCCTCTCAGCACATTAATCAACTGAGGCAACTCATCCAGCTTGGTTTTACGCAAAAACGCGCCTAACCGCGTCACGGCACTGCGGCTGGCAAGGTGCGTCGCCACTGACTCGGTCGTCACCGCCATCGTGCGGAACTTAATCAGGTTAAACGGGCGCTGATGTCGGCCGACCCGCTGCTGAATAAAAACCGGCGAACCGGTATCAAACAATCCCAACACATAAACAATCAGCATCACCGGCCACAGACACAGCAAGCCAATCAGCGCCAGTAATACATCCAGAACACGCAGCATAATAATCGGTCAACCTTTTTTGGATTCGGACTCGGAGACGCCGGACGTTTCCGCCAGAAACGCCCGCGCCGTGATGGCAATCGCCTGATGATAAGGGACGGCGGGCTGCCAGCCAAGCCGTTGCCGGGTTTCGCGGATATCCACCTGCAGCGAACCCAGCAGGCGCTCCGCCACCGCGGATTTTCCCAGCAGGGCCGCGGCGCTTTTCAGTACCCACGGCGGCAGCGGCCAACAGCGGTTTTTCACCCCCAGCGCCGCCGCCATATCCGCCAGCAGATCGGCGGTGGAGACGTCGTGGTCGTCCGACGCCAGCCACACCCGCCCCGGCGCCTGCGGATGGCGCAAACTCAGCAGAATCAGGTCGGCCAGGTTGTCCACAAATACCAGACTGCGCTGGTTATGAACCGCCGCCAGCGGCAGCGGCACGCCTTTGCTGGTCCAGTTCATCATCGCCCGGAAATTGGCTTTGACGCCCGGTCCATACACCAGCGGCGGGCGAATAATCACCACCTCAAGACCGGTTTCCTGCGCCAGACGCATCAGCGCCTGCTCCGCCTCGTATTTGCTCACGCCGTAAGGATCGGCGGGCGGTACCGCCACATCGGGCTGAAAAGGCCGGCCAGGCTGAGTGGTTTCGCCATTCACCTTGATGGAACTCAGAAAGACAAACCGTTTAACGCCGGCTTCCGCGGCCTGCTGCGCCAGTCGCAACGTCCCCGCCACATTGGTTTCCCGATAAAGCGCCAATGCATCACCGCCGTCCTGCATCTGATGCACTCTGGCGGCGCAGTGTACCACCGCATCCACACCCTGCAGCGCCGGCGTCCAGTCGGTCGTGGCGGTCAGATTGGCGCGAATCATCGGGCTATCGGATACCTCTGCACGCTCGCTGCAATGCAGAACACAGGCGATGCCTTGCTCGCCCGCCAGCGCGACCAGCCGCTTCCCGATAAACCCACGGCTTCCCGTTACTAAGATTTTCAATATGGTTACCTTCCGCAGGAAAATACCTGATAATACCTTGGTACCCGCTATACCAGAAATTGAGATTCTCACAGCTGGTCAAGACGTTGTCGGACCACTAAAATGTCCGCCTAATTTACTCCAATTGTCGTCTCACACAGACATTCAGGCCCCAGATGTTTAAACCCATTCCATTTTTGCTAAGTACTGAGCGTAGAAACAAACGCATCATGACGGTGCTCTATGATGCGATCGCCATTGTAGTTTCACTTTATCTGGCCGTCGCCGTTCGTTTGGGCACCTTGGATTTTCCTGTGGGTTACGCTGAAATCGCCAGCGTCCTGATCACGTTGTCCATCACGCTTTTGGTATTTATTCGCTGCGGTATGTACAGGGCCGTGCTGCGTTACATGATGCTGCCGGCAATGGGGTATGTTTTTCTGTCGGTGATTCTGTCGGCCATCAGCCTGGCGCTGAGTAGTTTCTTTTTTCAGTCGTTTGTGCCGCGCAGCGTCCCTTTTATCTACGCCGGACTGGCGACGCTGGCGCTGGGCAGCCCTCGCGTACTCATTCGCACGTTTTATTACCACTATTACAAACGTCAGAAGCCAAATGTCTTTATCTATGGCGCGGGAGCAACCGGGCGTGACCTGCTTTATTCCCTGATCCAGGGAGACGAGTTTCATCCGGTGGTGGTGCTTGATGATGACGAAAAAAAGATTGGTCAAATCATCTGCGGCATCAAGGTGCATCACAGTAGCGAATTCGAAAAACTGAAACCGTTATATCAACCGGTAAAACTGCTGCTGGCGATTAATAACATCAAAAAAGGCCAGCGATTGAGATTGCTGGAAAAATTGTCGCACTGGCCGATTGAAGTGCAATCCGTACCCTCGGTCGAAGACATTGCCGCCGGAAAGGCTGTTGCGACAGAAATACGGGATTTGGACGTGGCGGACTTGCTGGGACGTGAAGCGGTAGGCCCCGACAAGCAGCTGATGTCTAAAAACATTACCGGCAAATCAGTCATGGTTACCGGAGCTGGCGGTTCCATCGGCTCAGAGCTCTGCCGCCAGATTCTGACGCAGCACCCCCGCACGCTGGTGCTGTTTGAACTGAATGAATACAACCTCTATACCATCGACCAGGAGCTTCAGGGCATCAAGAAACGTTTGCTGCTTGATACCAAAATCGTTGCCGCACTGGGGTCGGTGCAAAAGCAAAACCGGATCCAGAAGCTGATGCGGGCCCATCAGGTAGAAACCATTTATCATGCCGCGGCTTACAAGCATGTGCCGTTGGTGGAAGACAATGTCATCGAAGGTATCCGCAATAATGTCTTCGGCACGCTGGCCTGCGCCGAAGCCGCAATAGAGGAAGGGGTGCGCAACTTCACCCTGATTTCGACCGACAAAGCGGTGCGCCCCACCAACATCATGGGGACCAGTAAGCGAATGGCAGAACTGATTCTGCAAGCGCTGGCGGAACGGCAAAGCCAGACGACCTTCACCATGGTCCGTTTCGGCAACGTATTAGGTTCCTCTGGCTCTGTCGTTCCGCTGTTTAAAAAACAGATTCGTCAGGGAGGCCCGGTTACGGTAACCCATCCGGACATTACCCGTTATTTCATGCTGATACCTGAAGCGGCGCAACTCGTTATACAGGCAGGCGCGATGGGGATTAACGGCCAGGTTTTTGTTCTGGATATGGGGGAGCCGGTTAAAATCCTCGATTTAGCGCGCAGAATGATCAACCTGATGGGAATGAAAGGGTGCATCGAAGGCTATGGCGAAGATGGCGATATCGTTATTAAATTCACGGGATTACGCCCGGGAGAAAAGCTCTACGAGGAATTGTTGATTGGCGAAAATGTAGAAGGCACCAGCCACCCCAGAATCATGACCGCGCAGGAAGAAAGACTGAGCTGGCAGGAAATGGAACAACTGTTACAAAAGCTCGACAAGAGTTGCCATGATTATGATGTCGGCGACATCAAGGAGATATTGCTGGAAGCGCCAACGGGATATACGCCCATCGCCAATAATAATATTGCGAATAATAAAGAGCAGAAGGATTAACGGGTATGATTAATGGCCGGGGCCGACCTCATACCGCGGCTTTTTAATAACCCCCGTCCGTAAATCGCTGAGATTGCCTGTTCCCGATACATTGCATGTATCACGACAGGCATCATCGCCTTTTCAAAAGGCCAGTCGGATTAAACCGCAGCCCTCATCGTCGGATAGAGAAGCGCTACCGATTAAACGATTATGCCGCCGTGGAAGCCGAATTAAGCTCGTCGTAGCGCTGCTGGGCGAGCATGACTTCATCAATATTGCTCTCTGCCCAGTGGGTCAGTTCGTGTACGGTCTTGACCAGCGTCTTACCCAGCGAGGTAATCGAATACTCCACCGTCACCGGCACCGTGGCGAACACCTGCCGACGGATCATGCCATCGCGCTCCAGATGCTTCAGCGTCTGCGACAACACCTTCTGCGATACGCCTTCAATGTCACGTCTTAATTGATTAAATCGTACCGGCTCGCACGCCAGACGATCCAGAATCAACAGCGACCACTTATTGGACAAACGATCCAGCACCACGCGCGCCGGACAGGTTTTGCTGTAGACATTGAATTCAGGCATCTTGTTACCTCTGCTCCATCTGCTGCCGTTGATGAGTTTCTATTTCATACCTGCATAACCATACTGCATTTTGTTTCCTTTTGGGAGCTGGTTTATTTTTGAAACTGTTAATAGCATGTCGCGTTGTTCAGGCGCCTCAAGGTATGCGGCACATACGGTTATGCCGCGCTCAGCCAGTGACTGATCTGAACCGGTCTATCCGATGGATACCCCGTCGATGCGCGGGTCGTTCAAACCGGAACAGTACGGTTGATCATCTTGATCGAAGGATACGTCAGGATCAGAGCCAGCCCTGTCGATCCAAGCAAGTCGACCGGCCAGTGCATGCCAAGCAGGAGACGGCTTGCCAGCACGCCGGCGGCCCAGGCGATCAGCGCCACCGCGCCGATAAAACGCCGCCGCGGCCACAGTAACCCGACCCCGAGCATGGCCCAGGCGGCGGCGAAAATAGAGTGACCGGAAGGAAATGAATAGCTGGTTTGCTCCGCCCAGTGGGCTTTTTGCCAGACAGGCATCGTGGCATGGTCTTTAAGGCCGTCAAATACGATGCGGCGGCGTTTATCGGTATCCAGATTGTAGAAACGGTGAATTTCCGCTGGCTGGTTGTGGCTTAACCACGCCACAAACGGCCGCGGCTCCTGTACGCATCGCTTCAGTACGCCAACGGACACTTGTCCCAGCAAAATGGGCGCGATAATCAACAAAGCACATCGCCAGACGAGCGTCTTCGCGGGTTTTAACACCCATAGCAGCACACCCAGTAAAAACAGCGCCGTGATAATACCGAACGGATTACTCACCGTTTGCGTCAGAAAATAAAAAAAGGCCAGCAGCCGGGACGGCGCATCCGGATTCCACTGCCAGCCCGCCATCCATGCGATACAGGGCACCGCCAATAACGCAGCCAGGCAAACGCCTATTCCGGTGAATACTTTCGGTTGTTTTTTCATTACACGAACATCTCTTTTTTTAGCGTACTATCAGCCGCTGTTGAAATACGATAAAACACCTGTTCCGGGCAGCATCACGTCGCCGGAGTCAGGATTTATCCACTGTTATTGATTAGCAATAACAACGGGGATTCTGTTTATTTCTCACCTTATTTATCGGTAGATAACCGATGGGGAAAGTCATTATTTCCCGTTGAGTTTTTATTAATATCGAACGGATGATTTTCGGGTGTCGTATCCGTATGGGGATACCAGGCCGCCGGAGAAAGTATCCATGTATTTCCCACTTTATTTACACTCGCCTGGGCAGGGCTTTGCTCGATAAGAAAAAACGACGCCGCCGCCAGCATTATGTATAAAATATTTACTTTCATCCGACCTCCTCGCTACAGGACTGAAAAAACCGATATTCTCCGCCTGCCGGGATAATATATCGCCGCAGGCGATGTGAGGCTGTGCGGAAACAGCACGGCGATATCGTATCGAACACAGGGAACAGCAAAGAAATGCGTTATTCTTCCCGCAGCGTACAGACGTAGACCAGCGCGGGCGGAACGTTTTTCACCACGACAATCCGCTGCCAGTTAAAATAATGCGACAATAATTTCTCCGACAGCGGACTATATTGAAACTGAACAAACGTACTGTGCGGCGCCATGCATTTACGAATCTGATTCAGAATGCGCACGGTAATTCTGGTGGGCATCGACAACAGCGGCAGGCAGGAAAAAACAATATCATAACGATTAATGAGTGTTTCTGCCGATGCAGCGACGACATTCAGCCGTTTATCTCCAATCTTTTGTAGCTGATTAACGAACCCCGGATTAATTTCATACGCATCCAGCACCGCGTCGGCGCGCATTCGCTCAAGAATGCCTTTGGTCAATACGCCGTTCGCCGCGCCAAGTTCAGCGATAGAAAGATTCGTACACCAGTCTACCTGGTTCATCATCGCGCGGCACAGCGTGGCGGATGACGGAATAACGGAGCCTACCGAGCGCGGCGCGGCAATAAACTGCCGGACATATGAAAAATAATTTTTCAGTTGAGCGCGAGACAACGCGGTGTTTTGCCTATTCTGAATCATAGTCTGAACCAGCCTCCTGTATGATAATAGGGTCTATTATCAGTGCGTCATGATGACCCAGGCTCAACGCATAAATTACAATTTTGTCAGGTTGGCGATGTCTTCCTTGCGCGTCGGCAGCACCAGCGTAAAACAACTTCCCTTCCCTTCCTCGCTCGCCACCTGGATTTTGCCGCCGTGCATCTCGGCGATGGTTTTCACCAGCGCCAGCCCTAAGCCGGTGTTTTCCGCGTTGCTGCGGGCGTCATCCACCCGATAGAAACGGTCGAAGATATGCGGCAAATGATCCGCGCTGATGCCTTCGCCGTTATCAATAACGCTCAGACAGGCCTTGCCGTTGTAGTTCACCGCGCTCAACAAAATCCTCCCGCCGGGCGGCGTATGGCGCAGCGCATTGGACAGCAGATTCGCCAGCGCGCGCTGCAAATGAATGGGATCGGCATAGAAAACGACGTCGCCTTCGCTCGACAAGTCGATATTCTTTTCTTCCGCGAGAATATCGTAGAAATTGATCAACCGGGCGAATTCGGTTGCGCTGTTCAGCTGTTCCACGTTGAGCGGCTCGCGGCTGTTATCCGCACGGGCCAGAAACAACATGGATGAAATCATGCGCGACAGCCGCTCCCCTTCCTCCACAATCGCCGCCAGCGTTTCGCGGTACTCATCCTGACTGCGCGCCTTGCTTTGCGTCACGCTCGCCGCCGAAATCAAATTGTTGATTGGGCCGCGCAACTCATGGGCGATATCCGATGAAAAGCGACTCAACTGCTTAAACGATGCCTCCAGGCGGGTCATCATGCCGTCGAACGAGGCGGCCAGCGTATTCAACTCCGACGGCCAGCGCTGTGTGGACAGGCGGGTGTGCAAATCTTCCGCGTGGATATGTTCGATTTCCCGGCTCATCGTCCGCAGCGGCAGCAGCCCTTTGCGGGCCAGCCAGTAGCCAATGGCGGAAAAAATGACGATGGACAGCGCCACGGCAATCTGCATGCGCTTCCAATAATCTTCAATGATTTCATTGTTCTTTGAGACGTTCAGCGCCGCCTGCACCAGCCACGGCTGGTTATCCTTGAGGACGAAATCGGTCGAGGCGATCAGGTATTTTTCGCTGGCTTCGTGCGCGCGATAGCGCCACGCGCTGTAGCGAAATTCGCTGGATGGCGCGGGGAAATCCTGCTGCGGGACGCGCATATTTTTCGACTGCGCCCAGACTTTGCCGTCCGGGCTGATGATCCTGAGCGAAAGGCGTTCCTGACGGGCGACGAACTCGAACAGCTCCTGCTGCCAAAGGTCTTTCGGTCCCTGACGTTCGCTGATGGTAGCGGCGATTTCCTGCTGAAAGCGCAGCGTACTGCGCAGTTCATCTTCATCCTTCTGGCTAAGCTGGTTGCGCATCGTGGAGTACAGCAGCCCCGAAACGCTGTACAGCACCAGACTCATGGCGAGGGAAAAATAAAGCGTCAGCCTCAGGGTGATCGGAAAATTACGCGGTATCAGCATCGTTTCTCACTTCCAGTACATATCCGGCGCCGCGGATGGTGTGCAGCAGTTTGATCTCATAGCCATCGTCGATTTTGCTGCGCAGCCGGCGAATCGCCACGTCAATGACGTTCGTTTCTGGGTCAAAATTCATGTCCCAGACCTGCTCCGCCAGCACGGTGCGCGACAGCACTTCGCCGCTGCGGCGCATCAGCAGGCTCAACAGCAAAAACTCTTTTTGCGTCAGCTCGATGCGTTTTCCACCGCGCGACACGCGATGTTTAAGAAAATCCAGCTGCAAGTTGCTGATTTGCAGAACGGACTCCTCCACCGCCGGCGCATGTACCGCCTGCCGCCGCATAATGACGCGCACCCGCGCCAACAGCTCGCTAAAGGAAAAGGGTTTGATCAGATAATCTTCCGCCCCCAATTCCAGACCACGCACCCGGTCTTCCACCTCGTCGCGCGCCGTCAGGAACATGACGGGGGTCAATTTCCCGGCCTGACGCGCCAGCTCCAGGATCTTCCAGCCGTTCATACCGGGCAGCATGACGTCGAGGATCGCCAGATCATAATCGTTGGTCAGCAGATAGTGCAGGCCATCCACGCCATCGTGGGCGACATCGACCACAAAATCATTCTCCTTGAGCCCTTTGGAGATGTAATCCGCCGCCATGGTTTGGTCTTCTACCAGCAATAGTCTCATTGTTCCTCCACCGGATGCGCCATCGTCGCCATTTCAACGTTTGGCCGATCAAACAGCAGATACAGAACGGGGGTAATAAACAGCGTAATCAGCTGCGAGAACAGCAACCCGCCTACCACCGCCACGCCCATCGGCTGACGCAGCTCGGCCCCGGCGCCCCAGCCAAAGGCGATGGGCAGCGCCCCCATCATGGCGCACAGCGTCGTCATCATGATCGGCCGAAAGCGCTGCATGCACGCCTGTATAATGGCGTCATGGGGCGACAGACCCCGCGTCCGCTGTGCGACAAGAGCGAAATCGATCATCATGATGGCGTTCTTTTTCACGATGCCAATCAGCAACAGAATGCCGATCATGGCGATAAACGTCAGATCCAGATTCATCAGCCGCAACGCCAGCAGCGCGCCCACCGCGGCGGACGGCAGCCCCAGCAGGATAGTCAGCGGATGGATCCAGCTTTCATACAATACGCCCAGAATGACGTAAATCACCGCCAGCGCCATCACAATCAGCCAGACCTGACTGGTCTGGGACTGCTGGTAGAGCGCCGCCTGTCCCGCGTAGCTGCCGATAACCGAATTAGGCATCTGGATAGCCTGCTGTACCTGCGCGATCGCGTTGGTGGCGTCGGAAAGCGATTTCCCGGGCGCCAGATCGAACGAAACGGTGATCGCCGGCAACTGCCCCTGATGGTTTACCGCCGTCACCCCCTGTGAACGCGTGATGTGGGTAAAGGTCGTCACCGGCAGCAAGGTGTTCGCCGACGAGCGGACATAGATTTTCGACAGGTCGCTTTCATTCTGCCTAAAGGCGCTGTTAACCTCCATGATGACCTGATAGCTGTCTTCCGGCGCGTAAATGGTCGATGCCTGCTGCGTCCCGAAGGCGGCGTACAGGTTGCTGCGGATCTGATCGATATCCACGCCCATCAGCGACGCTTTGTTGCGGTCAATCTGCAACTGCGCCTGCAAACCGTTCAGCTGCGCGTCGCTGTTCACGCCCACGAAAACGCCGGTTTTTTTCATTCCGTCCATCAGCCTGTTCGCCCAGTCATTTAACGATAGTCCATCGCCGCTGTTCACCGACTGTAGCGTGTACTGGTAGTTGCTTTTTGACGAACGCCCGCCGACTTTCAGGTTCTGCACCGGGCTGTAAAACACGGTAATCCCCGGCAGATAGCGCGTTTCGGCGCGCATTTTCTGCAACACCTGCGCCATCGGCGGCCGCTGCGCGCTGTCTTTTAGCGTCAGCATCAGTTGCGTGGTGTCATGGTCGACTTTGGTCACCATATCGCTGACGGCCGGGTCCTGTAGCAGGGTATTGCCCAACTGCTGCGCCACCTTCAACCGCCCTTCGTAGGACATATCCTGCGGCGTATCAATATTCGCCGTCACCTGGCCGAGATCTTCCTGCGGAAAAAAACCTTTGGGCGCACTCCAGTACAGTAAAACGCTGAGTAATACCGTCGCCAGCGCGGTGAGCACCATCACCCAGCGATGCCCGATGGCCCAGTCGAGCGCGTTACCATACCCGCGGCGCAGGGATTCAAACCCGCGTTCAAATAGCTGGCTCCAGGCCGGCTCCGGCGCCGGATGTTCCTGATGCTTGATCAGCATCGGCACCAGCAGCGGAATCACCGTCAGCGACGCCGCCGCCGATACCAGTATCGCCAGCGACACCACCCAGGCGAATTCATGGAACAGTAGCCCCAACGTGCCGGGCATAAAGAAAATGGGGATAAACACCGCCACCAGCGACAGCGAAATCGACACCACGGTAAACGCCACCTCTCTGACCCCGAGCAGCGCCGCCCGCCAGGGCGACTCGCCCTCCTCCATGTAGCGCATGATGTTCTCCAGCACCACAATGGCGTCGTCAACCACCAGCCCCACGGCAATCGTCAGCCCCATCAGCGAGATATTGTCGAGGCTCATCCCGAGCAGGTACATCAGCGCAAAAGCGCCCAGCAGGGACACCGGCACGCTGAGCGCCGGGATCAGCGTGGCGCGGAAATGGCGCAAGAAAAGCAGAATCACCAGCACCACCAGCGCGATGGTCAGCATCAGGGTGAGATTCACATCATGAATCGCCTGACGAATCGAGATTGAACGATCGTTCAGCAGCTTCATTTGTACCGACGGCGGCATCTGCGCCTGCAATTTGGGCAGCAGTTGGTTGATGGCGTCGAGCGTCGCCACGATATTCGCCCCCGGCTGGCGGTTGATGCTCAATACAATCGCGGTATGCCCGTTGACCGCGCTATAGCTTAGGGCATTTTCGATGCTGTCCTGCACGCTGGCGACATCCGACAGCCGTACCGGCTGCCCGTTACGCGTAGCGATAATCACGTTGGCGAAATCCGCCGCCTTCATCAGATCGCCGCGGGTTTGCAGCATCATCATCTGACGCTTGCCGTCCAGCTCGCCGATGGGCGAATTCGCATTGGCGGCCTTCAGCGCCGTCTGCACTTCAGACAACGTCATATCGGTCGCCGCCAGCCTGTCGGGGTCGATTTCCACCCGCACCGCATAGCGTTTCTGGCCGATCACATTCACCTCCGCCACACCTTTAATGGTCGATAGCGCGGGGGAAATCAGGTTATCGGTGAAACGGTTGAGATCGGAAAGCGTCATGGATGGCGAGTCGATGCCAATCGCCGCGATGGGCGCGTCCGCCGGGTTCACCTTGCGAAACGAGGGCGGCGTCGTCATCTGCGACGGCAGCTTTTTCATCGTCTGGTAGAGCGCCGACTGCACGTCAACGGCGGCCGCGTCGATGTTCACGGACGGGTCGAACTCCAGCACGATGGTGGTCGCCCCCTGCAAACTGGTCGAGGTCAGCATCGACAAACCGGGGATCGTGGACAGGTTCTTCTCCAGCGGCGTGGCGACCGACGACGCCATCGTTTCCGGGCTGGCTCCGGAAAGCGATGCGCTCACCCTGATGGTGGGCATATCAAACGACGGCAATGCCGCCACGGGCAGTTTCGTCCAGCAGATGACCCCGGTGACGATCACCGACAGCCATAGCAGCATCACGGCAATGGGGCGGGACAGGCACAGTTCGGCGAGTTTCATCAGTTCTGCCCTGCCGCATCTTTTTTCGCCACGGCGACTTTCATACCGGGACGCAAATTGTTGGCGCCCTCAATCACCACATCGGTACCCTGCGATATGCCGTCCACCACGGCCATCTGCTGCTGGATGCGCAACAGGTTCACCGGCTGCATCACCGCCTGACGTTGTTTATCGACGAGATAGACGAAATGCCCGTCCGGGCCGTTCTGAATCGCCTGCGGCGGCAGCACGACCACGTTTTCCGCACCCGCGTCAATGTTGACCGCCTGATACGCGCCCGGCCACAGCAGATTACCGGCGTTGCTAAACCGCGCCTTCAGCGCGATGGTGCCGGACTCGGTGCTGACGGTGTTATTAATAAAATCCAATATGCCTTCCACCGCCTGCCCTTTGGCGTTATTCACCCATACCCGTACCGGCCCTTGCGCCTGCGCGGCCAGCACCGGGTTGAGATCTTTTTCCGGCAGCGTAAAAGAGACGCCAATCGGGTCGAACTGGCTGACGGTGACAAGGGGAAGCGAACTGCCGGGTTGCACCAGGCTGCCCGGATGAACGTTCAGCGCGCCGGTTTTGCCGTTAACCGGCGCGTAAATGCGCGTGTAGCCAAGCTGCGCCTGCGCGCTGCGAATATCGTCCCGCGCCGCGTTGAACTGCGCGTCATACTGTTGTCGCGCGCTTTGCAGCGCGTCCCAGTCGGACGCCGAGATATAATTCTGCGCTTTCAGCGCCCGCCCGCGGTTTAGATCCCGCTGCGCTTTATCCAGCAGCGAGCGTGATTCCGCCTGCGACGCCACCGCCCGGTGCAAGGCCGTCTGCTGCGTGTTGTCATCCAGCGTGAACAGCAGTTGTCCCTGATGCACCACATCCCCTTCTTTGAACTCCACCGATTTTACGGTTCCGGTAATCTGCGACTGGATATCGACCTGATTTAGCGAGACGACATGCCCCTGCGTGGCGAGCGTCAGCGGCAGCGATTTGACCTGCGCCGGCACCAGGCTCACCAGCGGAGCGGGCGCGCTGCGCGGAGTGGCGGAAACGGCGCTTTGGCGGGAATACAGAAAATAGAGAATAACGGCGCCAACCATCAGGCTGGCAACGATAAACGGCCTTGAGCGTAATAATTTCATGGCAATGAACACCCGGAAAGAAATAGCTCAAGTCTACCCACCGCCAACCGACAGAAATGCGCTGCCCAGATGACAATTTTGTCATCTCAGCCGTGAGGACAGGATATGCCTACTGTTGTAGGGGCGGTCCAAATGTGGAAAATAATAGCCAGTTGCTGGAGGCGAGCATTACGCTTGCACAAGCCCATGGCGTCTCGAGAAGAGACAAGAGCATTAAAAACGCGGATGATCTGGACGCTTTTATGATGGCGTGATGCCGGGATGAAACAGTTAAAGCAAGGATAAAAATAATAATGCTACAGATAATTGGTGCATTAATTCTTCTGGTTATAGGGTTTGTTGTTCTTAAAGCGTTGTTTAGGGCATCGCTCAATATTCTGGGCGTGGTATTTGGCCTCGGCGTACTTATCGTGGCAGGCCCGCCGTTATTAGCGGGCTATATTGTGGAACGAGTAACCTTTGCGCTTCGCCTGCGCTGGCTGCTGGGTGTTCCACTCGTCATCGTTGGCATGATAATTAGCTTTATGTGGGGACTGGACGGCGAACACATTGCCTATGAAGCACATACCTTTGATTCAATGAAGTTTATTTTGACTGCGGCGCTTGCCGGCGGCTTACTGGCGGAACCCCTGCAAACCAAAGCTATCCTGAAGAATGGGCTCGCTCCCGTCGATATTGCCGGAAAACTCAAAGAATACTATTGCTGTTTTTACACGTCTTATTTTCTTATGGCCTGCTCGGCGGTTACACCGTTTATCGCATGGGAATACGCTATTTCGCCTTCACTAATGTGGTGGGCAGGGCTGCTTTACTGGATTGCAGCCTTACTGACGCAGTTCTATGCAGCAAACCAGCTTCAGGAACTGAAGAAGCTAACGATGGCCGTTAAAGAAGGATTGAAGGAACAAAAAGCGATCAATAGCCGGAGCTGGCTGGCGGAGCTAAAGAAAGCAAGCAACCTCTCCGCAGAATTAACCGAAAGCGTTTTTCTAAAGCTAGTCTCGCAACATATTCTGCAGGGCAAGACACGAGAGCAAGAATTGGCGGGTGATAACTGGTTGTTGAATGATGCCTGGTATGAAGGAAAAATGGCGGAATTCAACGGGCAGTTGAACAGCAAGCTAACGCATTCGCCGGATGAAGTAAAAACGCTCTTCAGCAATCGACTGAATTTACCTGCCGCCGCAAATGATGACCTTCTGAATCGTTATCTTGACGGTGGGAGTTATTATTCGTTTTCAGACGGGCGCAAATTTGTATCATTCCGCTTTATTGATGAGCTTTGTACCTGCGCGTCATGCGGTTTGAGTGAGATTAAAAGCGTGAACGGTTCCGGTAGCGGAAATCATGAATGGTATTGCTCTGATATATGCCGTGAAACCGAAAAACTTTGCCAGGAAATCCATGAAAGACCGCAGGCTGAATTTATTTCCAGCGCGGCGACGAATGGCCTGATTCTCATGACGCTGCCAGAAGCCTGGAATACCAACGAAAAAATGTTCGCCGTGGGCGGACAAGGACATGGTTTTGCTGCTGAACGGGGCAACCATCTTGTCGATAGAGTACAACTGAAAGACGCTCAAATCCTCGGTGACGACAATGCAAAAAATGGCGCAGACAGGCTGGTTAACGGTACTGAGATCCAAACCAAATATTGCTCAACCGCCGCGCGCAGCGTAGGTGCCGGTTTTGATGGGCAAAATGGACATTATCGTTACTACGACAGTAACGGCGCGCCGATGCAGCTCGAGGTGCCAAAAGACCAGTACGCAAAAGCGCTTGAGACCATGGAGAACAAAATTCGCGATGGCAAAGTGCCTGGCGTTAACGATCCAGCCGAAGCGACAAAACTGATACGTCGGGGGCACCTCACCTACGCGCAGGCGCAAAATATCACTAAATTTGGTACGTTCGAATCCATTACCTACGATCTTGCGGAAGGATCCATTGTCAGTCTTGCCGCAGGCGGGATTAGTTTCGGTCTGACGGCTTCCATTTTCTATCTCAATACCGGCGATCGTAAGGCTGCGTTACAAACTGCCGCGATACAAGCCGGGAAAACCTTTACCCGCACGCTGACGGTTTATGTAACGGTCCAGCAATTACACCGTATTAGTGCCGTTCAGGGGCTGCTTAAAAATATCGATTTCGCTGCTGCCAGCCCGACGGTACGTAATGCGCTTCAGCGGGGAGTCGGAGCCAATAATCTAAATTCTCTAAATAAAATGATGCGTGGCACGCTGGTGACCTCTTTCGCGCTGGTAGCCGTTACCACTGGCCCGGATATGATCAAGATGGTACGTGGTCGTATTTCAGGAGCCCAGTTCATAAAAAATCTGGCTGTAACCTCTTCCGGCGTCGCTGGGGGTGCCATTGGCTCTATTGCTGGCGGTGTGATGCTTAGCCCATTAGGGCCGTTTGGCGCTTTAGCTGGACGTGCAGCAGGTGGTTTACTGGGCGGCATGATTGCAGCGGCTATTTCCAGAAAAATTGCCGGCGCGCTGATTGAAGATGATCGGGTTAAGGTGCTGGAGCTAATTCAGGAGCAGGTGGCATGGCTTGCGGCAAGTTTTCTGCTTACAGAGCATGAGCTGGAAAACCTTAACGCGAATCTGGCAAGCGTGCTCAACCAAAAAACGCTGGAGATCATCTTCGCCGCTAAGGAACAGGGCCGCGCAACAGCAAATATGTTGCTCAAGCCGCTGGTGGTGAGTGTGGTTAAGCAACGACCAGTTCTGACATACGGGCAAGAACAAATCAGCGAGATGGTTGATCAAATGGAGACGGCTGTTCCAGTTTCTGCCGCTGCATAACGAAAGTACTACAGAAACAATTTTTTGACGCATCCAATCGGACTGGGCTGAGCGTGTTGCAGCCCAGCCACAAACTTGAATAAGGGCGCAGGCGCGCTTCTTTGATAACTCGCTTTATTACCTATAAATCAATGCTACAGGCTACGTCTCGTTAACTGTAACAGTCTGCCAGGAATGGCAGACTACTCCAAACCACCACGGCTCCAGGGCATTTTATTGCAAGGAAAAAATGACCGTATACACACGTGATAGATTCAAGGAGTACCGAATTGAACCAAGGGAAGAGAGCAAACCTGACGAGCAGTTAACTTCATTGAGGGTAAGTTTATATCCCCATTCCCCTACATCAACGTTGAGTATGAGTGACGAAAAAATTCTATAATTGATTATTTAACAAGGAAAAATTGAATTTAGTGCAGTTCAGGAGCGTTGATTTTGGAGCGGGCGAAGGGAATCGAACCCTCGTATAGAGCTTGGGAAGCTCTCGTTCTACCATTGAACTACGCCCGCGTCGAAAGTGACTGGCATTATAGCGTCATCTGTCTGGCGGGCAAGACAAAACACCAGCTGACTGCGCGCGTTTTAAGCAGTCGATTCAGTTGGCCGGCGTCAGCAGCGTTTGGTATCCGTTAACGATCACCTGTGCGGCGAACACGGCGAACAGCACGGCGGATAACGCGCTGCAATAAAACGACAGTCGGCCTTTCAACGCGCCGCGCCCGTACTGGATCAACAGCGCCATGAACAGCGTCCAGAGCACGCCGCCGATAAAGAAGCCCCCCAGAAACAGCGCTACCTGTCTGGCGGAGCCGTCGGTGGCCTGTGCAATCAACGTCCCGCCGACCGCCGCAAACCACAGCAGCGCGCTGGGCGACGCCAGCGCCATTCCCATTCCGCTGATAAAATCGCGGTGAGCCGACGCCGGCGCGCGCGGCGAAAACACGGTAACGGTATCGATCGGCAAACCGCGCTGCTGGCGGTAGTCGCGCCAGGCGCTGCGCGCCATGCTGAACGACAGCCACAGCAGTACACCGCCGCCGCCTATCCACAACAGCCAGCGTACCGGCGTATAGTTGAAAATCACCGCCATCCCCAGCACCGACAGCGTGGCGTAAATCAGGTCGCCGAAGCAGGACCCCAGGCCGATAAAAAACGCCGCGCCTGCGCCATCCCGGACGCCGCGATTAATAATGGCGGTATTGACGATCCCCAAATCCAGGCACAGCGACAACGACAACAGCAAGCCGCTCAGCATCACCAGTAACATAGCGTCCCTCAGTTATTCTTTTTTCCGGTAACGTTTTTCCGGTCGCTCTGGTGCGTTTCCGGTAATTAATGTCTGTTTCCGGTAACTTAATGATTAATGTGCGACGAGCTTACGGCGATATTCACCGTCTGTATTGTCAAAATTTGATATCGCGAAACTGCCCCGGCGTCATGGCGCTATAACGGCCGAACGCCTTGGTGAAATGCGCCTGATCGGCGAACCCCAGCGCCAGCGCCACCTGACTGATAGGCATCCCCTGACGCAGCCAGATTCGCGCACGGCGCATACGCACCTGCATCAGCCACGCCAGCGGCGAGATACCTTCCGAATGGGTGAAACCGCGCACCAGATGGGCGGCGGAAATGCCCTCCTGCCGCGCCAGTTCGGACAGCGTTGGAATCTCGGCCAGATCGCTCGCCAGCCGCGCCTTGATCCGGCGGATCCGGGCCGGCTCCCGTATGGGATGGGGAACAGAAGCGCCGCGGGCTTGCGTCATCAGTTCAGATAACCACATCACTATCTGTTCCTCACGCTGCGCGGGCGTCATCACCGCCGTCACCAGTTGGGTCAATTGGCGGGCCAGCCGGGGAGACACGCTGGCCGGACGTGAAAACAGGAACGATTGCTGGAAATAGTCTTCGAACGCCCGTGGTTGTACGTACAGCGACGCGCATTGCCAGCGGTCGTGGCTGTGTTCGCTGCCCTGCAACTGGCCGGGATTATAGGTCGTGACCATCGACGTGTCGGCAACAAAGGTGTCGCCGTCCAGCCAGACCTGCTCCAGCCCGCCCAGATTGGCGCTGATGACGAATTCGTCATGGCTGTGACGAGGGAAACGCTTGCCGTTGGTCAGCAACGCCAGTTCGAACGCGTCATTACGGTACGTGATCATCATCATCCCCGGTGAGAAACAACATACCGACGATAACACGGCGACTATCGCAGAAAGAAGCGATGCCCGCTTTTCCGCCGCCAGCATCCCCAGTAATGATCATTCTGCGCTAATTCCCTTAGGTAAAGTAAGCGAATTAATTATTTTACCCTCTGTCTATTCCCGACAAAAAAACATTTATATTAAAAATAGACACTTCAGCATGTCATTTATTTTTAATTTGACAGAATAAACAGCCGGACTAAATTATCGATACATAACACGAATAAAATCCTTTATTCCCGCCCTTGTATCAATTGGCTTCATGACATCCCCACCAGGCCGAGAACCCAGGCAAAGCTACCAATACATTGATATATAACTTTTATACCCGTCATACTTTGAGTTGCAGGTGCGTTGGCTTTCCTACAACTCGAATTATTTAGGGTATATATCAACATTCGCTGAGAGGTTGTCATGGCCAATACCGGATTATCGAATATTGAGCATATTGTTGTATTAATGCTGGAAAACCGTTCTTTTGATCATATGTTGGGATTTCTTTACGCCGACCGGAATAACCTTTCTCCGCTCGGGCATCCCTTCGCCGGTTTAACCGGAAATGAAACCAATCCAGACAGTAACGGCAATCCGGTTCAGGTATTTAAAATTACGCCGGATACGCCCAATGCGTATTTCATGCCGGGATCCGACCCCGGAGAGGGGTATTACGCGACGAATTCGCAACTGTTTGGCGATATTCATGCGCCAGGCGCCCCACCCGCCGACAGCAATCAGGGATTCGTCACCGATTACGCCTACACTCTGGGCTGGCAGTCGCAGGAAAGCGGCTGGAAAATCCTGCCTGGCACCCAGGCCGACAATATCATGGGTTGCTTTACGCCACAGGCGCTTCCGGTATTATCCGCGCTGGCGACGGGCTATGCCGTCTGCGATCGCTGGTATGGCTCCGCGCCCACCGAGACGCTGCCCAACCGGGCGTTCGTTTCGGCCGCCACCTCTCAAGGGCACATGAATGACAAGACCAAGAGCTATACCTGCCCTTCCATTTTTGGCCTGCTCAGTCAGTCAGCCATCACATGGTCCATCTACGGTTATGACCAGCCGCCGCTGACCCGCCACAATTTTCCCGATACCCAACAGGCTGATGACAGTCACTTCGGCTTGTTCAGCAATTTTCAGCAGGCGGCCCGCAACGGCACGCTGGCGTCGTATGTTTTTCTGGAGCCCAGTTGGGGTGAAGATGGCAACAGCCAGCACCCGGTCGCCGACGTCGCGCAGGGGGAACAGCTGATTCACGATGTTTACTATGCCCTGCGCAATAGCCCGCTCTGGAACAAGACGTTGTTGATCATTACCTACGATGAACACGGCGGCTGCTACGACCATCTGCCTCCTCCGTGGAATGCGACGCCGCCGGACGACAGTACCGGCGAGTACGGCTTCGACTTCACCCGTTTCGGGCCGCGCGTGCCCACCGTACTGGTTTCCCCCTGGGTTGAAGCGGGTACCGTATTCCGGGTTCCGGATCAGGCTACGCCGCTGGATCACACCTCGATCCTCAAAACCGTGGAACAACGCTGGGCGCTGTCGCCCCTGACAAACCGCGATGCCGCCGCCTCCGGCGTGGGGGAAGTTCTTACGCTCACGACGCCACGCACCGACGATCCGCTGGCTGGAGTGGCCGTTCCCACCTCAACCGGAAAAAATCCGGCGCTGGGCATGCCGTCCCATCTGCAACAGGTCCATGCCGAGCTGGTCAGCGAACTGCCGGTATCGGACGCGCAAGGCGGAATGCACCATCAGATGCCCGATATGACCACCGCGGCCGAGTACGCCGACTACATCCGCCAGCGCACACAAGACTGGCTGAATTCCCGTTAACCGTTTCCCGGCCAGACCGGGATCGGACGACAGAATCAGCGGGGGCGCTACCGCTCGGCCCGCGTCCCGCTGTGTTTTGGCAAGGTTTTCACCCGCAACGCTTCAAACCTTGCTGTTTTTCTTTCTCCTGCGCATTTCTGTGAGGACCTATGTCTGACATCAACACACAACATTACCTTAGCGCCCAACTGGCGCCTCTGGGTATAACCACGCTGGACGCCATGTGGCAACTGTTTGTACACATCGGCAAGTTCTGGCGCAATCTGGACGACTCGCCCACCTATCAGCCGCTGCTGTACTCCTTCATGGCAAACCGTATTGATACCAACCCGCTGTACCAACAGTACTACGCCACCGCCCAAACGGTGATCGCACAGTTGATACAGGAGCATGGTCAGGAAGGCGCTTATACCTTCCTGTTTACCGACGCGAGCGCCAATCAGCCCCCGGCCCTGACGCCGTTGACCATTACCCGGCAGAAAGTCTCCAATGAATTCATTGCCCTACAGTTATCGCTGGGCGGCTTCAAATCCTTCGGCGGCGCGCTGAACTATCCGGGGTACTTTGGCGGCGCCAACGTTCCCGGCGCTCCAATACCCTATCGTTCATTCTGAGGGCTCCATCATGCGTGTCGATACGTTGATTATTGGTTCCGGCATCGCCGCCGCCGCCCTGTCGCAGCGTCTGCTGGATCACGATCCCCATGCCTCCATCCTGCTGCTGGAAGCCGGCGGCAGGGTGAAAATGCAGGATTACAACACCTGGACGACCTATCTGGTCAACGGCAAGCTGCCTTATGAAAAGTATTACGATCTCCCTTACCCGGAACGGGATCATCCGGGAGAAAACCTGAATGCCGGCGGTACGGAAATCCCGCTGGCCGGCGCACGGGCGCTAACCTACGGCGGCTCGACCATCCACTGGGGCGGCTGGTCCTTTCGTCTCAAACCGGAAGATTTTTTCCTGCACAGCAATACCGGCGAGTCGATCGACTGGCCGTTCGATTACCACGAACTGGAGCCCTATTACTGCGCCGCGGAGCATTACATCGGCGTCTCCGGCGACTCCCACGACCCCACCGTACCGCGCAGCGCTGGCTATCCGTTCCCGGCCTTCCCCTATACGCTGGAGGACCAACCGATGGCGACGGCGATGGAATCGCTCGGCATCGGCTATAGTCACGTCCCGATCGCCCGCCACGGCATGACGGATACCGTGTCTCGCCATGCGCCGTGCCAGACGACCGGCACCTGCAAGTACTGCCCGTTCGGCGCCCGCTACGCCGCCACCAACTTTCTCAACGATATGCAGACATGGGAAAACCACGAAAACTTCCATATCCGCACCAACGTCATCGTTGAGAAAATCCTGATGGACGGCAAACAGTCGGCAACCGGCGTGGAATGCGTTGATAAAGAGGACGGCCAGACGGAAGTTATCCACGCCAAACGTATTATCGTTGCGGCAGGCACTATCGAATCCGCCAAACTGCTGTTACGTTCAACCTCGACAAACTGGCCCGGCGGGCTTGGCAACCAGCATGACCTGGTCGGTCGGAATTTTATTACCCATCCTTATTTCATCTTCACCGCCAACCTGCCGGACAACCCGCAGGCGCTGCAGCCGGAGATGAATTTTCCCACCCTGTGCTCCCGCCATTTCGACAGCCCGGAAGAGCAGGCCAAAGGGAAGTTCATGCTGATCAATCCGCCCGGCAGCCCGCTGCTCAATCTGGCGCAGCAGATGCAAAACGGCCTGACGCGCGAAAAGATGGATGCCTATGTTTCCGGTCCGACGCAAATCCAGTTGCACGGTATGCTCGAAGTGTTTTCACGCTATGACAACCGCATCCTTAACTTTAACAAGATCAATCATCTGGGAATGGAGGAAACCCTTGTCGACTACACCAAAGATGCAACCTTCGACCAGCGGATGATGGAAATTCAGTCCCATGTTAATCAACTGTTTGGGCAAATTGGCGCTACGCTGGCCGGCAAACCCAGCATTTCCTGGCGCGCCGACCACGCGGCCTGCGTGACCCGAATGAGCCACGACGAAAAACAGGGTGTGGTCGATCCGCACCTGCGCATTCATGGCACCGACAATGTCTACGTCTGTTCGAATGCGGTGTTCCCTTCAACCGGCGCCATCAACCCGACCCTGACGCTGACGGCCCTGTCTCTGCGTCTGGCGGATCACCTCCACCATCGTGGCCTGTAAGGAGTTGAACATGAGCCTTGAAACCCAAAAGACCGAGCTGCTTGACTGGCTGAAAACCGCCATGACGCTGGAGTTCGGCACCATTCCGCCTTACATGATGGCGCTGGTCAGCCTGCACCCGGATAAAAACCGGGTGCCCGCCGATCTGATCAGAGCGGTGATGATTGAAGAGATGCTGCACATGACGCTGGTCGGTAACCTGATCAACAGTCTGGGCGGCCGGGTCGACCTCGGTCCGGACTCGCTGCCGAGCTATCCGCTGGCGATGGAGTTCAGAGGAAAGCGCTTCAAAGACCGGAAGTTTGACGTCAACCTTCAGGCGTTCAGCCCGCAGGCGATCGAAATCTTTATGATGATTGAGCTGCCTTCCGATTGGGCGGAACGGGAGTCGTTGATGCTGATGGCCGCCGACGAACTGGATATCGACGGCCTGACGATTGGCGACTTTTACCTCAACATCCTGCATCAACTGGAAGAACTGTGCGGCAAGTACGGCGAAAGCGCCGTTTTTTGCGGCGACCTCGCCTTGCAGATCAGTCAGGATTATTACTGGTCCAGCGGCGGCAAACCGATCGTGATCACCAATCTGTCCAGCGCCCGGGAAGCGATTACGACCATTATCGAACAGGGTGAAGGGTCATCCACCAGTATCTACGACGATGACCACCTTACCTTCGGGCAACCGGTGGAACTGGCGCATTTCTACCGGTTCAGGGAGATTTATTTCGCCCGCTATTACCAGCCCGGCGACGAACCGCATCAACCGCCCAGCGGCGAGCCTTTTCCGGTCGACTATCAGGCCGTGTACCCTATCAAGACCAACCCGGTGGCGAGCGATTACGCGCCGGACACGCCGCTGGCGACGCTCAACGAGCAATTTAACCGGCAATACACGCTGATGCTGTTGCAATTGCAGCAGGCCTTTAGCGGCCATCCGAGAGCGCTGTATACCGCGATCATGAACGGCATGCACGGCATGGTGCCCATCGCCATCAATATGGCCAGCCAGCCGATACCCGGCGATGCCGATCTGCGTCACGGCACGCCGACATTCAGTTGGTTTACGCCCTAGCGCGCCCGGCGCAAGTTGCAGCCATAAAAAAACCGGTGCCAGCAGGCACCGGTTTTTCATCGTGCGACCATCGCCAGACAGAATTATTTCTGCGGACGCATCGCCGGGAACAGGATCACATCGCGAATGGTGTGGCTGTTGGTGAACAGCATGACCATACGGTCGATACCGATGCCCAGACCGGCGGTCGGCGGCAGGCCGTGCTCCAGCGCGGTGACGTAGTCTTCGTCGTAGAACATGGCTTCGTCATCGCCGGCGTCTTTCGCAGCAACCTGATCCTGGAAGCGTTGCGCCTGATCTTCAGCGTCGTTCAGCTCGGAGAAACCGTTGCCGATTTCACGTCCGCCGATGAAGAATTCAAAGCGGTCGGTGATTTCCGGGTTCTGATCGTTACGGCGCGCCAGCGGAGAGACTTCCGCCGGGTATTCGGTGATGAAGGTCGGCTGAATCAGATGCGCTTCCGCTACTTCTTCGAAGATCTCGGTTACGATACGGCCCAGACCCCAGCTCTTCTCAACCTTGATGCCGATGGACTCCGCGATGGCTTTCGCCGCGTCGAAGCCGTCCAGATCCGCCAGGTTGGTTTCCGGGCGGTATTTCTTGATCGCCTCACGCATGGTCAGCTTCTCGAACGGCTTGCCGAAGTCGAACAGCTGGTCGCCGTACGGCACTTCGGTGGTACCCAGCACGTCCTGCGCCAGCGTGCGGAACAGCGACTCGGTCAGTTCGATCAGGTCTTTATAGTCCGCGTACGCCATGTAGAGTTCCATCATGGTGAACTCAGGGTTGTGACGCGGCGACACGCCTTCATTACGGAAGTTACGGTTGATCTCGAACACGCGTTCAAAACCGCCCACCACCAGACGCTTCAGATACAGTTCCGGCGCAATACGCAGGTACATGTCGATATCCAGCGCGTTGTGATGGGTGATGAACGGACGCGCGGATGCGCCGCCGGGGATCACCTGCATCATCGGGGTTTCCACTTCCATGAAGTCGCGGCCGACCATGAACTGGCGGATACCGGCCAGAATCTGCGAGCGCACACGGAAGGTGTGGCGGGACTCGTCGTTAGCGATCAGGTCCAGATAGCGCTGACGGTAACGGGTTTCCTGATCCGCCAGGCCGTGGAACTTGTCCGGCAACGGGCGCAGCGCTTTGGTCAGCAGACGCAGTTCGGTACAGTGGATCGACAACTCGCCGGTCTTGGTTTTGAACAGCTTGCCGCGCGCGCCGACGATATCGCCGAGGTCCCACTTTTTGAACTGTTCGTTGTAAACGCCTTCCGGCAGATCGTCGCGCGCCACATACAGCTGAATGCGGCCGCCCACGTCCTGCAGCGTAACGAACGACGCTTTGCCCATGATACGGCGGGTCATCATGCGGCCGGCCACGTTCACTTCCAGACCCAGCGCTTCCAGCTCTTCGTTGTCTTTTTCGTCGTAGCTGGCGTGCAGCCGATCGGCAGTGCTGTCACGGCGGAAGTCATTCGGGAAAGCCACGCCGGTTTCACGCAACGACGCCAGCTTCTCGCGGCGCGTTCTGAGTTCGTTATTGAGATCCAGCGCCTGCTCGGCACCCTGGTTTTGTGGTTCAGACATGAGATTCCTTATAACCCCGCTTTTAAACTTGCTTCGATAAACTTGTCCAGATCACCGTCCAGCACCGACTGGGTATTACGTGTTTCCACCCCGGTGCGCAGGTCTTTAATGCGGGAGTCATCCAGCACATAAGAACGAATCTGGCTGCCCCAGCCGATGTCGGACTTGTTGTCTTCCATCGCCTGTTTCTCCGCGTTCTTCTTCTGCATTTCAAACTCATACAGCTTGGCTTTCAGCTGCTTCATGGCCTGATCTTTGTTCTTGTGCTGGGATCGATCGTTCTGGCACTGGGTAACGATATTGGTGGGAATGTGGGTGATACGCACCGCGGATTCAGTACGGTTAACGTGCTGGCCGCCGGCGCCGGACGCGCGGTATACGTCGATACGCAGGTCCGCGGGATTGATCTCGATATCAATGTCGTCGTCCACTTCCGGATACACGAAAGCGGAACTGAACGAGGTGTGACGACGGCCGCCGGAATCGAACGGACTCTTACGCACCAGGCGGTGTACGCCGGTTTCGGTACGCAGCCAGCCAAACGCATAGTCGCCCATGATCTTGATGGTGGCGGATTTGATGCCGGCCACTTCGCCTTCGGACTCTTCAATGATTTCAGTCTTGAAGCCTTTGCTTTCCGCCCAGCGCAGATACATGCGCAGCAGCATGCTGGCCCAGTCCTGCGCCTCGGTGCCGCCGGAACCGGCCTGCAGGTCAAGGTAGCAGTCCGCGCTGTCGTACTCGCCGGAGAACATACGGCGGAATTCCAGCTGACCCAGCTTGTTTTCCAGCTGATCCAGCTCGGCAGCGGTTTCGTTGAAGGTGTCTTCATCGTCTTCTTCCACCGCCAGTTCCAGCAGACCGGAGACATCGTCCAGCCCCTGAACCATCTGATCAATGGTGTCGACAATCATTTCCAGGGAGGAACGCTCTTTCCCCAGCGCCTGCGCGCGTTCAGGCTCGTTCCATACGTCGGGCTGTTCCAGCTCGGCGTTTACCTCTTCCAGACGCTCTTTCTTGGCGTCATAGTCAAAGATACCCCCTCAGAACAGCTGTCCGTTCAGACAGGTCCTGAATGCGGTTTTTTACCGGATTGATTTCAAACATGGTGTTAGGATCTTAATGTTGTTTGTCGATGACAGAATGCATGTAAACGGCGAATTGTAGCGGATCCGCGCCGTGGTTTATAGCTTTTTACCGATTTTAGCGGGATACGCCGCATAGCGAAAAGAAAACGCCGGGGGAAACCCGGCGTCAGTTGTGCCGCCTGCATACTACAGCGGCCACAGGTGTTCGATCAGCAGTTGTACCGAGCGTTTGCCGCGGAATTCGTTGACGTCCAGTTTGTAAGCCAGTTCAACTTCGCGCACGCTGCTGTCAGGCCACAACAAGGTGTCGACGTTGAAAGCGATGCCGTCCAGCAGCGGGCCGCCGCCCAGCGGTTCCACCATCACCTTGAGGTGGCGCTCGCCGACCAGTCGTTGCTGCAACAGCCGAAAACGCCCGTCGAAGGTCGGCTCCGGAAACGCCTGCCCCCACGGCCCCGCTTCACGCAGCATTTCAGCGGTGCCGAGCGTCAGTTCAGGGATCGCCAGTTCGCCGTCGGACCAGACGACGCCTTCCAGTTGCGACGCATCCAGCCACTCGCCCACCAGATCGGCAAAACGCTGGCGAAACTCGTCAAAACGGTCTTCCACCAGCGACAATCCCGCCGCCATCGCGTGGCCGCCGAACTTCAACATCAGACCGGGGTGACAGGTATCAAGGCGCTCCAGCGCGTCGCGCAGATGCAGCCCGGCGATAGACCGCCCGGAACCTTTCAGAATACCGTCGCCCGCAGGCGCAAACGCGATCACCGGGCGGTGAAAACGCTCCTTGATGCGCGACGCCAGAATCCCCACCACGCCCTGATGCCACTCCGGGTGGTACATCGCCAGCCCCAGCGGCAGCGTGTCGCGGCTGCGCTCCAGTTGTTCGCACAAATGCAGCGCTTCCACCTGCATGCCGGCTTCGATTTCACGGCGACTTTGGTTCAGCGCATCCAGATCGCTGGCCAGCATCCGCGCTTGCACGATGTCGTTGCATAACAACAGTTCTACGCCGACGGACATGTCGTCCAGCCGTCCCGCGGCATTAAGACGCGGCCCCAGCGCAAAGCCCAAATCGCTCGCCACCAGTTGAACGGCGTCGCGGTTGGACACTTCCAGCAGGGCGCGAATCCCCGGTCGGCATTTGCCGGCGCGAATCCGGCTTAATCCCTGCGAAACCAGAATACGGTTGTTGGCATCCAGCGGCACCACATCCGCCACCGTGCCCAGCGCCACCAGATCCAACAGTTCCGTCAAATTGGGGACGGCGAGACCGCGTTCGGCAAACCAGCCGGCGTCGCGCAGGCGCACGAACAGCGCCATCATTAAATAGAACGCCACCCCGACGCCCGCCAGCGCTTTCGACGGAAACGCGCAATCCGACAGGTTGGGGTTGATCATCGCCTCGGCCGCCGGCAGGGTTTCCCCCGGCAGATGGTGGTCGGTCACCACCACCGCGATGCCGCGCCGGTGCGCATCGTCCACCCCGGCGTGCGACGAAATGCCGTTATCGACGGTCACGATCAGCTCCGCGCCTTTGGCGGCGGCCTGCGCCACCACTTCCGGGCTGAGCCCGTAGCCGTCCTCAAACCGGTTGGGCACCAGATACTGAATCTCGCGGCCGCCCATGCTGCGCAGCGCCAGCACCGTAAGCGCGGTGCTGGTGGCGCCGTCGGCGTCGAAATCGCCGACGATCACGATGCGACGGTTGTCCGCCAGCGCCTGACGTAACACCTCTACCGCCTGCTCAATGCCGCCAAGCAGACGGTAATCCAGCAGACCGCGCAGACTGCGCTCAAGCTCCTGCATCTGTCGTACGCCGCGCTGGGCGTATAAACGACGCAGCAAAACGGGGAGGGAGTCGGGTAACTCTGTCTCCGTCGTCGGGCGACGACGGAGTTGGGTAACAACATTCACGCTTGATTAACCACTCGATTCAATTAACCGCCTGATTTCAGCGAGGCTTTGTGCGCATCCAGCATCGCCATCATCTCTTTTGGCGGCTGATACCCCGGCACCACCGTGCCGTCTTCCAGCACGATCGCCGGCGTACCCTGCACGCCAAACAGCACGCCCAGTTGATAATGGGCGCCGATGTCGGTTTTACAGGTGGCGGGCGACACGTCATCGCCTTTCATGGCGGCGTCAAACGCCTTGTTGCGATCCGCCACGCACCAAATCGACTGCATGTCTTTCGCCGCCTGAGAGTTCATGCCCTGACGGGGATACGCCAGATAACGCACGGTAATGCCGAGCGCGTTGTAGTCTTTCATCTGCTCGTGCAGTTTGTGGCAGTAACCGCAGGTGATGTCGGTAAACACGGTAATGACATGTTTTTCCTGCGGCGCTTTATAGACGATCATCTGGTCTTTTAACGCATCCAGACGCTCGTTCAGAATATGGTTGGTGACATTCACCGGGTTCTTGCCGCTGACGTCATACAGCGGCCCCTGCAGCAGGTGCTTGCCGTCTTCGGTGATGTAGAGCACGCCATTCTCGGTCAGCAGGGTTTTCATCCCGCTGATAGGGGAATCCTTCACTTCCGCGCTCTGCAAGCCCAGACGGTTTATGGTCTGCTTGATTGCGGCATCATCCGCGCGCGCCGCGCCGCTCAGGGCCAGAGTCAGCAATGAAAAGAGTACTACACGTTTTTTCATGGAATTATCCTGTTATCAGGGCGCAAGCGCCGTGCTTATCCATCATTGGCGGGGAACCCGCCATGACATCCTGTCAGCCCGCCGGACATCATGCCCGGGGATGGTGCTGTTGATGCAGCTGTCGCAGCCGCTCCGTCGCAACGTGGGTATAAATCTGCGTAGTGGACAGATCGCTGTGGCCCAATAACATCTGCACCACTCGCAAATCCGCACCGTGATTCAGCAGGTGGGTTGCAAAGGCATGACGCAAAACATGCGGAGAAAGTTTATTGCTGTCAATAGACGCCAGTGTCGCATAGTGCTTGATGCGGTGCCAGAACGTCTGGCGCGTCATCTGCTGGGCGCGGTTGCTTGGGAACAATACATCCAGCGTCTGGCCGTTCAGCAGCCAGGGGCGGCTGTACTCCAGATACTGCTCCAGCCAGTACACCGCCTCTTCTCCCAGCGGCACCAGCCGCTCCTTGTTGCCCTTACCTATCACGCGCACCACGCCCTGCCGCAGGCTGACATCGCTGATGGTCAGCCCCACCAGTTCCGATACGCGCAGGCCGGTGGCGTACAGCAGTTCCAGCATCGCTTTGTCGCGCAGTTCAAGCGGCTGATCGGTAACCGGCGCCGCCAGCAGTGCTTCCACCTGCGCTTCCGTCAGATCCTTCGGCAGCCGCTGCGGCAGTTTCGGCGACGACAGCGGCGCGCTCGGGTCGTCGGTTCGCTGCTTTTCCCGGTACAGGTACTGAAACAAGCGCCGCATCGCGCTCAGCAAACGAGCTGAACTGGTGGCCTTGTAGCCGCCTTCCAGGCGTTCAGCCAGAAAGTCCTGCAAATCCGACGGCTGCGCCTGCAACAGGCTACTGTCGTGATGAGCCAGCCAGTCCGCCAGCGAACGCAGGTCGTTGCGATAGGACGACAGCGTATTTTCCGCCAGATTGCGCTCCAGCCACAGGGCATCCAGAAACTGCTCGATTAACGTCTGATCCTGTTTCTGCATCACTCTCTCCCGTCATGCCGCCAACGGCTCCATCCCGCCATTATGCCTCACAGAGTATGTTCGGGGTACAATTCGGTAATCATTCTCAACTTCATCACATCCTGTGGCAAAACGAAGCGCGGAAGGGATTATATTTTCTTATTCCAGCGTATCCCGGAATGCCTTTGCCGCAAGGGCCGGCGTCAGTCGCGGCGCTGGTTTGAAAAGAACTTTTTTCTATGCATAGAATGCGGGTCCGTGTGTTACAAAAAAGCAAAAAACTATGCAAGCCTCCATCTCATCCACTATTGATAATCAAACACCAGATGCGCCGGTAAACTCGCGCAATAAAGTGGTGGTCGCCTCGCTGATCGGCACCGCCATCGAATTCTTCGATTTTTACATTTATGCTACCGCTGCCGTGCTGATCTTTCCGCACATTTTCTTCCCGCAGGGTGATGCTACCGCCGCTACGCTGCAATCGCTGGCGACCTTCGCCATCGCGTTTGTGGCGCGCCCGATCGGCTCCGCGCTATTCGGCCACTTCGGCGACCGTGTCGGCCGCAAAGTGACGCTGGTCGCGTCGCTGCTGACCATGGGTATTTCCACCGTCTTGATCGGCCTGCTGCCGAGCTATGAAACCATCGGCGTACTGGCTCCGCTGCTGTTGGCGCTGGCCCGCTTCGGCCAGGGGCTTGGCCTCGGCGGCGAATGGGGCGGCGCGGCGCTGCTGGCGACCGAAAACGCCCCGGCCAACAAACGCGCGCTGTACGGCTCCTTCCCGCAGTTGGGCGCGCCGATCGGCTTCTTCTTCGCCAACGGCACCTTCCTGCTGCTGTCCTGGGTGCTGACCAACGAGCAATTCATGAGCTGGGGATGGCGTGTGCCGTTCATCGCCTCCGCCGTGCTGGTGATCATCGGTCTGTACGTGCGCGTATCGCTGCACGAATCGCCGGTATTCGCCAAAGTCGCCAAAGAAGGGAAACAGGTGCGCGTGCCGCTGGGCACCCTGCTGAGCAAACACGTGAAAGCCACCGTTCTCGGCACCTTCATCATGCTGGCGACCTATACCCTGTTTTACATCATGACCGTCTACTCCATGACTTACGGCACCACCCCGGCGCCGGTCGGGCTTGGTATTCCACGCAACAACTTCCTGTGGATGCTGATGATGGCGGTGATTGGTTTCGGTCTGACGATTCCGGTGGCGGGCTATCTGGCTGACGCCTTCGGTCGTCGCAAGACCATGATCACCGTGACCTGCATCATGCTGGTGTTCGCGATGGCGTTCCCGTCTTTGCTGGGCTCCGGCAACCAGACGCTGATTATGGCGTTTCTGGTATGCGGCCTGAGCCTGATGGGGCTGACCTTCGGCCCGATGGGCGCGCTGCTGCCGGAACTGTTCCCGACCGAAGTGCGTTATACCGGCGCGTCGTTCTCCTATAACGTCTCTTCTATTTTGGGCGCGTCCGTGGCGCCGTACATCGCCGCCTGGCTGACCAGCCACTACGGGCTGTTCTACGTGGGCGTTTACCTCGCCGCGATGGCATCACTGACGCTGATTGCCTTGCTGCTGACGAAAGAAACCCGCCACCAGTCTCTCGGTTAAGTCTTTTAGGGATGAAGGCATCGCCTTCATCCCTTCTTCCGCTCCCGCCCTGTACGACCCTGTTATATTCCGTTAGGCTAAACGCTCTGCGATACCGCCTTTATTGATGCAATCACGATCAGACACTTATGAAGATAGGACTTTTTTACGGCACCAGCACCTGCTACACCGAAATGGCGGCGGAGAAAATCCGCGACATTCTGGGCGAGGAACTGGTAGACCTGCACAACGTGAAAGACGTTGCGCCCCAGGAAATGGAAAACTACGAGATGCTGATTCTTGGCATCCCCACCTGGGACTTCGGTGAAATTCAGGAAGACTGGGAAGCCGTCTGGGCGCAACTGTCGACGCTGAACCTGAAAGGCAAGATTGTCGCGCTGTATGGCATGGGCGACCAGTTGGGGTACGGCGAATGGTTTCTGGATGCGCTCGGCATGTTGCATGACCAGCTCAAGCCGCTGGGCGTGAGTTTTATCGGCTACTGGCCGACCGAAGGATACGATTTCACCAGCCCGAAACCGGTTACGGAAGACGGTAAGCACTTTGTTGGTCTGGCGCTGGATGAAGTGAATCAGTACGACATGAGCGACGAGCGGATTCAACAGTGGTGCGAGCAGATCCTGCACGAAATGGCGGAGTTACTCTGACGCGCTACGCCAGGGGCGGCGTTCAGGCGTTGCGTGCATGCCATTCGTGACATTAATGCAACGCCTGATGCCGATTCGATGCGGCTCCCGCCGGCAGCCTTAATGATGGCGGGAGGATTCCGTGCCCTGCAGCGGATGCTGCAGCAACAGTTGGCGCAACAGCCGCCACTCTTCATTGCCCATACTGTCTGACGCCAGCCACAAGCGCTGATGCCCTTTGCCGGTCGTCGCCCGCAACGACAGCAACACGCCGTTGCGCATCACCCACGGTCGCCGGGCTATCTGCCAGTCACGCTGTTGCCAGTGCAGTTGGTTTTCCCCATGCAGGGAAATTTCCCCCTGACGCGACTTGATGATGCGCTGACTGCGCACGAAACCGAACACCACCAGCGTCACCAACCCCAGCCACAGCGGCGCATAGCCGTCCGGCCAGGGAGCCAGCAGGATCATCAGCACCAGGAACCCGTGCGTCAGCAGAGAAAACAACTGCATGCGCCAGGATACACGCAAATCACATTGCCACTGGGCCACGGTCTTTATTTCGCGTCTGAATAAGGGAAACCATGCGCTTCAGCTCCGGATCCACCGGCTCGCCGTGGTTCATCAGCCAGTTGAACAAGTCGGGATCGTCGCACTGCAACAGACGGATGAAATGCTGCTTGTCGTCGTCGCTCAGCGTGTCGTACTCATGCTCGAAAAACGGCATGATGGAAATATCCAGTTCACGCATTCCGCGTCTGCACGCCCAGTGAATGCGTGATTTGTTATTGATGTCCATGTTCATTTCGCCCACTTCTCTGTATGGTTATCCGCGCAGGGTGATGATGACCGTCGGTGTAACCCTATTCTACCTGATGGCCTTCTACTAATAGTAACACTTTGACATATTTTCGCGTATTACCGCGTGTACTATTTCACGGATGCGCAGCATATCGCACGATTAGACTATCCTTTTGCCTTCTCGCCCCCGCCTTCTATTCCCCCCGTTCGCCGCCTTATGGCGGAACACAGCCTAAACTGCTTGCAAACCGTTGTCGCTCTTTTACCATTGGGTCATTCGCTGACATTACGCATCGCAGGATTGTAATATGGCTCATCCGTTTACCGCACAACCGCTGTTTTCTTCTGCTCAACTCCCCGCCACCCTGATAGCGCTGGATGACTGGGCGCTGGTCACCCTTACCGGCCCGGACACGGTCAAATACCTTCAGGGCCAGCTTACGGCCGACGTCGATGCCTTGCAGGCCGATCAGCACGTGCTCTGCGCCCACTGCGACGCCAAAGGGAAAATGTGGAGCAATGTGCGCCTGTTCCATTATGGCGACGGACTGGCTTATCTGGAGCGCCGCAGTGTGCGGGATAGCCAGTTGACTGAGCTGAAAAAATACGCGGTCTTCTCCAAAACCACCATCGCGGCCGACGACAACGTGGTGCTGTTGGGCGCCGCGGGCCTCGACATTCGTTCGCATCTGGCCCCCCTGTTCGATGTGCTGCCCGACGCCGATAACGCCGTGGTGCAGCAACCGGGAGCGACGCTGTTGCATCTGGCCCACCCCACCGAACGTTTCCTGCTGGTGCTGGATGCGCAACGCGCCGCCGCGCTCATTGAAACGCTGCAAGCCAGCGTCAAGCTCAACGACAGCCGCCAATGGCAAGCGCTGGATATCGCGGCCGGGCTGCCCATTATTGACAGCGCCAACAGCGCACAGTTCATTCCACAAGCCACCAATTTACAGGCGTTACAAGGCATTAGCTTCACCAAAGGGTGCTATGCCGGTCAGGAGATGGTCGCGCGCGCCAAATACCGCGGCGCCAACAAACGCGCGCTGTACTGGCTGGCGGGCACCGGTGCGCAGGCCTCCGCGGCAGGCGATGAGCTGGAACTGAAACTCGGCGATAACTGGCGCCGTACCGGCACCGTGCTGGCGGCCAGCCAGTTGCATGACGGCACGTTGTGGGTTCAGGCGGTGCTGAACAACGATCTGGAGGCTGACAGCGTGCTGCGGGTGCGCGACGACAGCGGCAGCCAGCTCGCCATTCAGCCATTGCCTTATTCTTTGGAAGAGTAACCGGTCTGGAAGAGTAACCGGTCCCGCAAAGCATCGGGGATGCCCCGGCTCCCTGATGCTTATCCGGCTGACGGCGATATCTGCACCGGTTATCCCACGTACAGATAGATCGCCAAAAAGTGGCACACACTGCCTCCCAGCACAAACCCATGCCAGATGGCGTGATTGAACGGTATACGCTTGCAGACGTAAAACACCACGCCCAACGTATATACCGCGCCGCCGATCGCCAGCAGCGTCACTCCGCCGACGGACAGTTTCATCGCCAGTTGGTAAATAACAATCAGCGATAGCCAGCCCATCACCAGATAGGTCATCAGCGACAGCATTTTAAACCGGTGCGCAAACGCCAGCTTGAATATGACGCCCAGCAGCGCCAGGCTCCAGATGGTGATCATCAGTCCGCGCGCCAGCGGCGAGTTAAGGCCCACCAGCAGAAAAGGCGTATAGGTTCCGGCAATCAGCAGATAGATGGCGCAGTGATCAAATTTCTTCAGCCAGCGTTTTGCGCGCTGATGAGGAATGGCGTGATACAACGTCGATGCGAGAAACAGTAAAATCAGGCTGCCGCCATACAGACTATAACTGGTGATAGCCAGAGACGTGGCGCCATTGTCCAGCGCCTGCACCAGTAATAACACCAGCCCGACAATCCCAAAGATAAAACCAATTCCATGGCTGATACTGTTGGCGACTTCTTCCGCCAGCGTATACCCCGATTCCCCCATTTTTTTCTTCATGCAAACCTCTTGTCCCACACTTACCCCTATGCTCGCACCGGCGGCCTTCCCTGCCACGCTGAGCAAGCTTTGAGCAGCTTAACTGAGAACAATTCCAGTGTACACCTGTACGCTAAAATAAAAATCAGCGGCTTTCAGACGGTATTCTTGCATGTTCATCTTATGGCGCATCCCCTACAATAGAGCCTCTTTATTGCAGGAGATTAACGGATGTCGTTCGCTTTACCCGTACTGGATTTCGGCCCCATGACCGATATCGTCCGGTTTCTGATGGAAATCGACAAACTCAAGAGCGTTCAGCGCCGTTCCAAGGTGATTGGCACCGATCGTCAGGAAGACTCTGCAGAGCACAGCTGGCATTTTGCGGTCGCGGTGATGAGCCTGGCGCCTTATGCCGATGACGGTATCGATATCACCCACGTGCTGAAAATGGCGCTGATTCACGACATCGTGGAGATCGACGCCGGAGACGTGCTGGTGTATGACCTGAAAGCCCGCGAAGCCATTCAGGAACAAGAGCAAGCCGCCGCGGCGCGCATTTTCGGCCTGCTGCCGCAACCGCAGCACGACCAGTTTCTGGCGTTATGGCACGAATACGAAGCCGGAGATACCGCCGAAGCACGTTTCGCGCTGATGATCGACCGTGTAATGCCGGTGCTGATGAACCTGCACAACGGCGGCCAAAGCTGGGTGGAACACGGTATCCGGCTGGAGCAGGTGTTGAGCCGCAACGCCTTTATCAGCGACGTCAACCCGGCGCTGTGGAGCTATCTGAAACAGCACCTGGAAGAGGCGCAGGCGAAGGGCTGGTTGAAATAGCCGACGATCGTCAACCGCATGAGCGGCGCCAGAGGCCGCTCATATCGGCGAACAAAAATGTCTGTATCGGTCAGTTTTTTGCCGTCATCGCCAGCTTCACGCCCAGTGAAATAAACAGCACGCCAATGGTTTTATTCAGCCAGAAGCGCACCATTTTGCTGACTTTCAGCTTGCTGCTGGCCAACGCGGTCGACGCGGCCAGAAAGTGACACCACAGCATGCCGTTGAAATTGAAGATCAATCCCAGAACGATAAACGCCAGCGCTTTCTGCGGCGCCTGCGGGTCAATGAACTGAGGCACGAACGCCAGAAAGAACAGCGCTACTTTCGGGTTTAACACGTTGGTGAGGAACCCCTGCCAGTAGATTTTCCGCATGGAAAGCACAGGCCGGTTGGCCGGCAGAGCACCGCTGTCGGCATTAGCGCGGTGAGCGGATTTATCCAGCAACGCTTGCACGCCCATATACACCAGATAGACAGCCCCCAGCACTTTCACCACCGTAAACGCGGTGGCCGAGGTAGCCAGAATGGCGGACAGCCCCAATGCCGCGGCCAGAACATGCACCAGCGTGCCGGAACCGATGCCCAGCGCCGCAGCCGAGCCCGCGCGCCATCCCTGCGACGAACTCTTGGTCATAATCAGCAACGAATCCGGTCCCGGCATGATGTTGAGCAAAATGCCGGACAGGATAAACAGTGAAATATCGTGAATGCCTAACATGATTTTCCCGCCATCTATTAATATTAATTCTGCTTCGGCTCCCGCTTCATTTTTCAGGGGGAGAAGCGACCACTCTACCACGCCGGACAAAAAAAACGGGTGCCGCTCACGCTGCACCCGTTTGTATCAGGAGGCTCTCGAACCACCTCCCAATTATTCACACTGTAAAAACCGCGCTTACTGATATTCGCTCATCGGCACGCAGGAGCAGAACAGATTACGGTCGCCGTACACGTCATCCAGACGTTTCACCGCCGGCCAGTATTTGTGGGTCTGTCCGGCCGGGAATACCGCCAGCTCGCGGCTGTACGGATGCGACCAGTCGGCTGCCAGCTCAGTCTGGGTGTGCGGCGCATTTACCAGCGGATTGTCTTCGTGCGGCCATTCGCCCGCCGCCACGCTGTCGATCTCGGCACGGATCGCCAGCATCGCGTCGATGAAACGGTCCAGTTCCACTTTGCTTTCCGACTCGGTCGGCTCGATCATCAACGTACCCGCCACCGGGAACGACATGGTCGGCGCATGGAAACCGTAGTCGATCAAACGCTTGGCGATATCCATCTCGCTGATGCCGGTGCTCTCTTTCAGCGGACGAATGTCCAGAATGCACTCGTGCGCCACGCGATCATCACGGCCGGTATACAACACCGGATAAGCGTCTTTCAGGCGCGTCGCCACGTAGTTGGCGTTCAGGATCGCCAACTGGCTGGCCTGTTTCAGCCCGTGCGCGCCCATCATGCGGATGTACATCCAGCTGATCGGCAGGATGGAAGCGCTGCCGAACGGCGCAGCGGAAACCGCGCCCTGACGAGTCAACACGCCGTCCATCGCCACCACCTGATGGCCCGGCACAAACGGCGCCAGATGCGCTTTCACGCCGATCGGTCCCATGCCTGGACCGCCGCCGCCGTGCGGAATGCAAAACGTTTTGTGCAAGTTGAGGTGCGACACGTCCGCGCCGATGTGACCCGGCGAGGTAATGCCTACCTGCGCGTTCATGTTGGCGCCGTCCAGATACACCTGGCCGCCGTACTGATGAACAATCTGGCACACTTCGCGGATAGTTTCTTCGTACACCCCGTGGGTGGACGGGTAAGTCACCATGATGCAGGAGAGCTTATCGCCGGCCTGCTGCGCTTTTTCCCGCAGGTCGTGCAGGTCGATGTTGCCCTGCTTGTCGCAGGCCACCACCACCACCTGCATCCCCGCCATCTGGGCGGAAGCCGGGTTGGTGCCGTGGGCGGAACTGGGGATCAGGCAGAGGTTGCGCTCGCCTTCGTTACGGCTTTCGTGATAACGGCGGATCGCCAGCAGACCGGCGTATTCGCCCTGAGCGCCGGAGTTCGGCTGCATACACACCGCGTCATAGCCGGTTAGTTGCACCAGCCAGTCGGACAGCTGCGTGATCAGTTGACGGTAACCCAGCGCCTGTTCGGTCGGGCAGAACGGATGCAGTTCGGCGAATTCCGGCCAGGTAATCGGCAGCATTTCCGCCACCGCGTTGAGCTTCATGGTGCAGGAGCCGAGCGGGATCATCGCCTGATTCAGCGCCAGATCCTTACTTTCCAGACGATGCAGATAGCGCATCATTTCGGTTTCGCTGTGGTACTGGTTGAATACCGGATGAGTCAGGATGTCGTCACTGCGCAGCAACGCCGCCGGGATTGACGCCGACCGGCTGCTGACCGCCGCATCCAGCGTATCGATATCCAACCCGTGATCGTCGCCCAGCAGCACGGCGAACAGCGCCAGCACGTCGTAGCGGCTGGTGGTTTCATCCAGCGCGATGCCGACCGCGCCATCCAGATCGGCGCGCAGGTTAATGCCGGCGCTCAGCGCGCGGCCCTGTACCGCCGCCTTATCGGCGACCTCAACGGTCAGGGTATCGAACCAGTGCTGATGACGCAGCGTCAGACCGCGTTGGGTCAGCCCGGCGGCCAAAATGTCGGCCAGACGGTGGATGCGCCCGGCAATGCGTTTCAGCCCCTGCGGCCCGTGATACACCGCGTACATGCCGGCAATGTTGGCCAGCAGTACCTGCGAGGTACAGATGTTGGAGTTGGCTTTTTCGCGGCGAATGTGCTGCTCGCGGGTCTGCATCGCCATGCGCAGCGCGGTGTTGCCGGCGGCATCGCGCGAAACGCCGATAATACGGCCCGGCATGGCGCGTTTGTATTCGTCGCGGCAGGCAAAAAACGCCGCGTGCGGGCCGCCGTAGCCCATCGGTACGCCGAAACGCTGGGCGGACCCCAGCACAATGTCGGCGCCCTGTTTGCCCGGCGCGTCCAGCAGCACCAGCGCCATGATGTCCGACACCACGCTGATGATCACTTTGCGGTTTTTCAGCTCAGACATCAGCGCGCGATAGTCATGCAGCTCGCCGGTGGTGCCTGTCTGTTGCAACAACACGCCGAAGACGTCGTCATACTTCACCGCGTCAGCCGCGTTGCCGGTAACAATGTCAAAGCCGAAGGTCTGAGCGCGGGTGCGCACCACGTCCAGCGTCTGCGGATGCACGTCGTCGGCGACGAAGAAACGGTTTGCCTGCTTGAGCTTGCTGACGCGTTTGGCCATCGCCATCGCTTCCGCGGCGGCGGTCGCTTCATCCAGCAACGAAGCGGAAGCCAGCTCCAGACCGGTCAGATCCTGCGTCACCTGCTGGAAATTCAGCAGCGCTTCCAGACGTCCCTGCGACACCTCCGGCTGATACGGCGTATAGGCGGTATACCAGCCCGGGTTTTCCAGCACGTTGCGCAGAATCACCGGCGGCGTCAGCACCGCGTGGTAGCCCATGCCGATGTAGCTTTTATAGCGCAGGTTGCGGCCGGCGATCGCCTTCAGCTCGGCCAACGCCTGATATTCGGTGGCGGCATCGCCTACCGCCGGCGGTTGGGGCAGTTGGATGTCGGCGGGTACGATCTGGCGGGTAAGGCCGTCCAGTGAATCCGCCCCGATAGCGGCCAGCATCTGTTGTTGCTGAGCGGCCGACGGGCCAATATGGCGCTCCGTGAAGGCGCTACCGTGTTCGAGCTGACTGAGAGTCTGGGTCATGTGGGGGAATTTCCTGCATTTAGCACAGTGATGTGCAGCACAATTAACTAATTCAGAAAACAAGCAAATCATTCAGAAAAACAAGCAAACAATTCACAAAACAAACAGATCACAAAAACAAGCGGACAATAAAAACGCCCCGTCGCGGGGAGCGAACGGGGCGTCAGGCTTATTCTTCGTCGTCGCCGTCTTCTTCTTCCAGCAGCGCCTGATAACCAGCGGCATCAAGCAATTCGTTCAGTTCGTCTTCATCAGACGCCTTGATGCGGAACAGCCAGCCTTCAGCATACGGCGCGCTGTTCACCAGTTCCGGTGCGCCTTCCAGTTCGTCGTTGATTTCCACCACTTCGCCGCTGATCGGCGCGTAGATGTCGGACGCGGCTTTGACGGACTCCGCCACGGCGCAGTCATCACCGGCGTTGACCGTGCTGCCGACTTCCGGCAGATCGACAAACACCATATCGCCCAGCAATTCCTGCGCGTGCTCGGTGATGCCCACGCTGTAAACGCCGTTGCCTTCCGCCATCACCCATTCATGGGACGAGGTATATTTCAATTCTGCCGGAACATTGCTCATTGCCACCTTCTCCTTCCATTAACGCCAAAAATTAAAACTGAACCAGCGCCTTGCCGGCGCGAACGAAATTGGGTTTGGTCACATGCACCGGCATCTCGCGATTACGAATCTGCACGATAGCCTGTTCGCCGATACCGGCGGGAACACGAGCCAGGGCGATGCTGACGCCCAGCGTGGGCGAAAACGACCCGCTGGTGATCACACCTTCCTGCATGACGCCATGATTATCGGTAAAGCGGACCGGCTGACCGTGACGCAGCACGCCTTTTTCGGTCATCACCAGGCCGACCAGTTGTTCGGTGCCTTCCGCCTGCTGACGCTCCAGCGCTTCACGGCCGATGAACTGGCGGTCTTCCGGCTGCCAGACGATGGTCCAGCCCATGTTGGCCGCCAGCGGCGAGATGGATTCATCCATGTCCTGACCGTACAGGTTCATGCCCGCTTCCAGACGCAGCGTGTCGCGCGCGCCCAGTCCGCAGGGTTTAACGCCGGCCGCCAGCAGTTGTTGCCAGAAACCGACCGCCTGTTCCTGCGGCAGCGCGATTTCATAGCCCGCTTCGCCAGTATAGCCAGTGGTGGCGATAAACAGGTCGCCCGCCTGTACGCCAAAGAAGGGTTTCATGCCGGCTACTTGCTCACGCTGGGCATCGTTCAGCAGACTGCGCACTTTTTCCTGCGCCTGCGGCCCTTGCACCGCGATCAGCGACAGATCCTCACGTTCGGTAATCTCCACCATGAACGGTTTGGCATGCTCGGTGATCCAGGCCAGATCCTTCTCGCGGGTGGCGGAGTTCACCACCAGCCGGAAATAGTCTTCGGTCTGGAAATAGACAATCAGATCGTCGATCACGCCGGCGGAGGGCGTCAGCATCGCGGTATAGAGCGCTTTACCGGGCTGGGTGAGTTTGGCGACATCATTCGCCAGCAGATAACGCAAAAATTCACGCACGCGGGCGCCGCGCAGATCCACGATGGTCATGTGCGACACATCAAACATGCCGGCGCTGTTGCGTACGATGTGATGTTCGTCCAGTTGAGAACCGTAGTGCAGCGGCATCATCCAGCCATGAAAGTCCACCATTTTGGCGCCATCGGCCAGATGCTGTTGATACAACGGAGTGTGGTTTGCCATTCTTTTCTCTCTACGTTAGCCGCGCGTTGTGACGCCAGGCCCCACGACGCAAACGTTTATCCTGCCCCAGAACTTACCACCGAAGCGCGCGTTCCACCACTCCCACAACCATAAGTTTATCTATATAAAAAGCCAAACCGGCATTGAATTACCCAACCACCCAATCAGGATATAAATCCGTAAAATTTCACAAATAAAAAACTTAACTCCAAATTAAAAAATAAAACCAATACCAAAAATTATTAATGCATGACTTTCTGGTTTTATTTCAAAAGAGACAACCACAAGTTAAATTAGATTAAGTAATGCGAAAAAACCCTAAAATTAGATTATTTCAGGTAAGGCCACGCCCGTTTTTCATTGTCTTCACACTCCGATTCTGTGATCACCGTCGTGGACACCTTCCCGTCAGCGACAGTACGACGCGGCTGATGGCAGCCGTAAGAAGGCAGCGAGTCCCGACCGGTTTCACACTGGGTTCATCGGCGGGTGATCCCTCTGACAAAGGTTTGACTTTTATCAACCGGAAGCGAGCTTTCGTCTCGCCCTGCGCGGTGCGCGACTAGATTAACTATTAACCACACCGGCTACTGGCGCAAATGGATAACCGATACGCCTCAATGATTAAAAATCAATGCGTTAAGGAGAAATCATGGCACACAGAATGATACTGAATGAAACGTCCTATTTTGGCGGCGGCGCCATCGCCCACCTGACCGAAGAGGTACAGCGACGCGGCTTTCGCAAGGCGCTGGTGGTGACGGACCAGGAACTGATGAAGTACGGCGTAGCGGGTAAAGTAACCACGCTGCTGGAAAAAGCAGGCCTGCCTTATGACATCTATGACGGCGTGATTCCCAACCCAACCATCGCCGTCGTCCGGCAGGGCGTCGAACGTTTTCAGGCATCTGGCGCCGACTACCTGATCGCGATTGGCGGCGGTTCGCCGCAGGACACCTGTAAAGCCATCGGCATCATCATCAACAACCCGGAATTCGCCGATGTGCGCAGCCTGGAAGGGGTCGCGGCCACCCGCAAACCCAGCGTGCCGATTTTCGCCATTCCTACCACCTCCGGCACCGCGGCGGAAGTCACCATCAACTACGTCATCACCGATGAAGAGAAACGGCGTAAATTCGTCTGCGTCGACCCGCACGATATCCCCATCGTGTCGTTTATCGACGCGGACATGATGTGCAGTATGCCCGCCTCACTCAAAGCCACCACCGGCATCGACGCCCTGACCCACGCCATCGAAGGGTTCACGACTCTGGGCGCCTGGGAATTGACCGACATGCTGCACCTCAAAGCCATCGAAATCATCAGCCGTTCGCTACGCGATTCGGTGGCCGGCAAACCGCAGGGCGTGGAAGCGATGGCGCTGGGGCAATATATCGCCGGTATGGGTTTTTCCAACGTCGGCCTGGGACTGGTGCACGGTATGGCGCATCCGCTGGGCGCGTTCTATAACACCCCGCACGGCGTCGCCAACGCGATTCTACTGCCCCATATCATGGCCTGGAACGCGGAATACACCGGCGAGAAATTCCGCGCCATCGCCGTGGCGATGGGGGTACAAGGCGCGGGCAACATGCCGCTGACGCAGGCGCGGAACGCGGCGATTCAGGCGGTGCGGCAGCTGGCGCAGGATGTGGATATTCCGGCGCAATTGCGTCAGGTCGGCGTTAAAGAGCAGGATATTCCGGCGCTGGCGCAGGCGGCATTCGACGATGTCTGCACCGGCGGCAACCCGCGCCCGGCCAGCGTGAAGGAGATTGAGGCGTTGTATCAGTCGATCTACTGATAATCAAACCTGACAATCAAACTGCGGATCGTGCGATTTGTCGATGCGTGACGGGAAGTGACAAAAAACGCGCGTCCTGCCAATGATGAACCGGAACCTGCCGCGTCAAACGCCGCGGCAGGCCGGTCAAGCCCGTATTACTATCGGGGCTTCAGGACGCGTGGAGCAACCAGCGCCTGTGACGAACATTCAGCATTCACAATGCAGCATTTACGCTGGAATATTCGTTACAGGCGAACACGGCTCAAAGGCTGCAAAGCCTTGCAGCAGGTAGGATCGTAGCATCTGAACCGAGCGTATCACGCTCAGATCAGGTGGCTGATATTCACGTTCTCCATCAGGTAATGGTTGTCGGAGTAATCCACCGGAATGGCAATCACCGCCGGGCCGTCCACATCCATCGCCTGCCAGAGCTTCGGCACCAGTTCGACGGCGGACTCCACGGCGAAACCTTTAGCGCCGAAGGCTTCCGCATAGGCTTTGAAGTCAATCGGCCCGAATTTGACGCCGGAAGCGCGGTGATATTTTTTCTCTTCCTGAATTTCCACCATGTTGTAGGCGTTATCCACCCAGATGATGTGCAGAATGTTGGATTTCAGCCGCACCGCGGTTTCCAGTTCCATACTGGACTGCATGAAACCGCCATCTCCGGACACCGACACCACTTTCTGTTGCGGATTCACCAGCGCGGCGGCGATCGCCCACGGCAACGCCACCCCCATAGTCTGCTGACCGTTGGTCATCAGCACCTGACGGGCGCGGAAGCTGTAGAGATAACGCGCCAGCCAGATATGGAAGCTGCCCATGTCCACGCACAGGGTCACGTCTTTATTGACCAGATCCTGCATTACCCGCACCAACCGCAGCGGATGAATAGCGAAGCCGTCCATGTTGATGGCGCGGGTCGCCAGTTCATGGCGCAGTTGACGACGCTCCTCCAGAATCGCCTCTGACTGGGACGACAGCACGATCGGCGAACTCAGTTGCTCATTGAGCGTATCAATGGTGATGCTGATGTCGCCAACCAGTTCCACATCCGGGCGGTAGGCGTTTTCCACTTCGGCGGGCAACACATCAATGTGCACCAGCGTGGCATTACCAGAATTCCACAGCGCCGGCGCATACTCCACCGGGCTGTAGCCGACCGTGACGATAAGGTCGGCCTGCTGTAGCAGCTTGTCGCCGGCCTGATTGTTAAACAACCCTACCCGTCCGGCGAAATGGTCAAAATGCTGTTGATCGATTACCCCGGCGGCCTGATAGGTACTGGTCACCGGCAGGCGGCTGTGATGCAGCAGGCGGCGCAGCGCCTCGGCATTTTTCGGCTGGCTGGCCATCAGCCCCAGCAACAGTATCGGGTTTTTGGCTTTCTTGATCAGCCCGACCACCCGTTCAACATCCGCACGCGGCGCGCTATTGAGGGTCGGCAGCGAGGTACGAGCCAGAATCGGGCTGTCTACCGGTTCATTGACAATATCTTCCGGCAGACTGATGAACGACGCGCCCGGCCGACCGAGCTCAGCAGCGCGAAAGGCGTTAGCCATCACTTCTGAAATGGCGGACGACACCGTGATTTCGGCGCTGTATTTGGTCACCGGCTGAAACAGGCTGACGGTATCCAGGCTCTGGTGGGTCAGTTTCAGGCGGTCGGCGCGTTTGACCGCACCTCCCAGCGCCACCAGCGGGTCGCCTTCCGCCGTCGCGGTCGCCAGCCCGGTCACCAGATTCGAACAGCCCGGCCCCGACGTCACCAGCGTCACGCCGGCCTTGCCGGTAAGACGGCCGACGGCGGCCGCCATAAAGGCGCCATTAGCCTCATGGCGCACGGGAATGGTTTGAATCGGCGAATCCACCAACGAATCAAACACGCGGTCTACTTTTGCACCAGGAATGCCGAAGACATAGTTGACGCCTTGCTGCTCAAGATGTTTTACGATCAGCTCCGCACCGCTAGACCAATGCTGTTGACCATCCCTATTTTCCATAATGTTTATCCTCTGCATAACAGTGTGCTTTTGCTTTCAGTACCTGCTCGATGCTTCAGCTCTCCACGGAGTGAATGACGCTATCGAGATTTTCAGGGGATAAATTGGCTTTCAGGAAATCCCTGTCGCGGGGAAGGTCAATAACCAGTTTGGCGATAGAGCCAAAGGTCAATACGCCTTCTTCCAGTCGATAATCAAGGATATGCCCGCCGCCTTTGCGGTCATCAGTGATGAAATGCTCGTGATAACCGGCAACATTAATCCCCTGAACATAGGCAGGACTACGGAAACCGATAACGCTGCCCTGACACTGTTCGAAACGGAACGTGGGTTGTTGGGCAATCGCTTCCAGCATCGGTTTATAAGGGCGTTCCTGGCGAGGTACCGTACGGGTTTCCACGTGGCTAAAGCGGCCATCTATCCGCAGGGCACAAAACAGATTATCTGTTGCAATCAAGTCATTAATGCGCTGATGAATCGCTTCGCGGCTGGTGGCCTGCCCGAAATGGATTTGCTCCGTCGGGCGGAAAAAGGTCATTACCGCGAAGGGAGTTTTTTGATACGGCAGCGCTGCTCGCGCGCTGCCATCCTCACGGAGCTGGAAGATACGGCTGTTAAGCGCCACCAGTTCACCGTCGAGATCATTAAACGTCCCTAATCCAAAATCGCCATGTTTCAGAAGTTCTTCCATGGTGATGTTACCTTCATAAACGCCATTAATAAGCCCGCTCATTAATGACGTCTGATAAATAACGCACTCTGGATGCTGTTTCTGATGATGAAGTGCAAAGCTGGCCAGTTCCCTGACACAGGAGTCGACGCAGTTAACATCTTTCATATCCATTCCCTTCTGACGATGATCAACTTAAATTTATTTAATGTTTCACTTGAATATTGACCTCCGTCACACCAAAGTTCCAATACAGAGATGTGGCCATTTGGAGATCGAAAATATATGGAATTACGTTACCTGCGCTATTTTGTCGCAGTGGCCTCAACCCGGCATTTCACCCGCGCGGCGGAAATTCTCGGCATATCACAGCCGCCGTTAAGCCAGCAGATTCAAAAACTTGAGCGGGAAATCGGGACGCCGTTGTTCAAGAGGCTGACCCGTGGCGTGGAGATGACGGAAGCTGGCGAAGCGCTATATCAGGACGCCAGCCATATTCTGGAACTGGCCGAATCGGCCGTGGAGAGAGTGCGCAGCATCGCCCGCGGGGAGAGCGGCGCGATCAACATCGGCTTCTCCTGTGCGGTGACGTTTCATCCCACGGTGCTGGCGCTGTTGCGCCGTTACCGGCAGCATTATCCCAGCGTCCAGCTGCGGCCGCGGGAAGAGCACATCAACGAGATTCTGGAGAGCCTGCGCAACCGCACCACCGACATCGCGTTTGTGCGCCTGCCATGCGATATCGGCGAGGAGTTCGAAGGCGAATTACTGGCGGACGAGCCGATGCGGCTGGTACTGCCGGAAAACCATCCGTTCAGCGATCAAACGCGAATCAATCTGGGACAGCTGCGGCAGGAACCGTTGATCATCTTTCCGCGCGAACTCTGCCCTAGTCTGCACGACCTGATTATCCGCGCCTGCTACCTGTCGGGCTACCAGCCAAAAATCAACCCGCTGGCGCCACATATCACCGCCACCATCAGCATGGTGGCGTCCGGTTTTGGCGTGACCTTTGTCCCTGAATCGCTGGCCAGCATCCAGACCGGCAATGTGACTTATCACGACACCAACACGCCGCACCTCACCACGCAGATTGCCGTTATCTGGCGCAAACATGACCGCTCCGCCACGCTGCTGAACATGCTGCAGCTGGTGCGCGACTATCTGCACAGCGCCTGATCGTTCTCAGGCATCCAAAAACCTGCCGTCGTCAAACGGCAGGTCACACAAAAATCATGCGGCATCGGTTGTATAGCGGCAAATCTTATATATGATATTAGTTATCATTATCAACAAGAGAAGCCACAATGCTGACCGCCATGATCGCCGCCTGCGGGCTATGGGGAATAAGCTGGTATTTTGGCAAGCGTCTGTCCAGCGCCTGGGGCGTTCTGCTGCCGGCGGCGCTGATGCCGTTGCTGGCCCTGCCGGAACTAAACCTGACCCACCTGAAGTACATCTGTGCGCTGGCGATGCTGCTCACGTTGAGCATGCTGTTTCATCGCCGTATGCGTCACTATCTGCTGCTGCCGTCCTGCATTGCGCTGGCAGGCGGCCTGGCGGCGCTGTCGCTTACGCTAAAGGGATGGTGATACCGACCCTGAACGGGCATAACGCACAAGATAAAGGAAGAAAACGCGCTGTTGATTTTATGAGCGAGAAGAATTGCTGTGCTGGAAAAAGACAAGAAAGATAAGGATGAGGAGAGTGGTGCGAAGAGAGGGACTTGAACCCTCACGTCCGAAGGACACTAACACCTGAAGCTAGCGCGTCTACCAATTCCGCCACCTTCGCACTGTTTTACTACGATACTATTTACTATTCACTACTTACTACGATTACTACTTACTACGATATTGCTGCTACATCTTGATTTGTATCCCAGTGGTGCGAAGAGAGGGACTTGAACCCTCACGTCCGAAGGACACTAACACCTGAAGCTAGCGCGTCTACCAATTCCGCCACCTTCGCAGGTACTGTGAAATACAAATCTGTGGTGATTTTGGTGCGAAGAGAGGGACTTGAACCCTCACGTCCGAAGGACACTAACACCTGAAGCTAGCGCGTCTACCAATTCCGCCACCTTCGCAAACCAAGCAACATTACGTCACACAATGTCACCACGGAGGCGAATTCTAGAGATTTTCGCACCAACGTCAATCATTATTTCCATGTCGTTACAGCGTTTGCTGTAAAAAACAGCATTCAGACAAACGGGGCCTGCTGGAAGCATTGTTGAAGCCACTCAATCACCACCCGGATGCGCGGCGCCAGAAAGCGCCCGGAGGGATACATCACATACAGCGGCATATCGGGCGGCGGTAACTGCGGCAGGATCTCCACCAGTTCCCCGCTCGCCAGCAACGGCGCCAGACCACCGTAGCGCGGCGCCTGAATAATCCCCATTCCGGCCTGGCAGGCGGCGATATAGGCATCGGCGCCGTTGATTTCTACCAGACTGGGCAGCGAGCGGGTAATGACTTGCCCCTGCTGCATAAATTCCAGCGGGTAACGCTGCGATGTGCGCAGCGAAAAATAGCTTACCATGCGGTGAGACGTCAGCGCCTCCAGCGTGTCGGGCACGCCGTATTCGGCGCAATAAGCCGCGGAAGCGCAGGTTATCTGCGGCAGCGACGGCAGCGAACGCGCCACCAGCGAATCATCATCCACCTGCCAGGCGCGCAGCACGCAGTCCACGCCTTCGCGCACCACATTAATCGCGGCATCGTTGGCGCTCAGCACCAGCGCAATCTGCGGATAGCGGCGGTAAAACGCGGGCAACGACGGGATCACCACCTGCCGGGCCAGCGAATGCGGCATGTCGATTCTCACCCGTCCGCTGGGCTGCTGGCGCTGACGGGAAAACAGCGCGTCCGTTTCCTCAATTTCCGCCAGCAACTGCACGCAGCGCTGGTAGTAAAGCAAACCTTCGTCCGTCACCTGCACCTGACGGGTGGTGCGTTGCAACAGACGCACCCCCAGCCGCAGCTCCAGCCGTTTCAGCGTCTGGCTGACGGTCGCCCGCGGCAGTCCCAGCTTTTCCGCCGCCCGGCTAAAGCTTTCCGCCTCCACAATGCGCACAAACACCCGCATCGCCTGAACCTGATCCATCACCGGCCCCATTGTTTGCATTTTACAAACAGTGTTGCATAAAACTGCGAATTTATCTTTTTGATTCAAACAACCACACTGAAAAACGCGGTTAATAACACGGAGCAATAACATGCAACAGCGAAAACTGGGCCCGCAGGGGCCAACGGTATCTGCACTGGGTCTCGGCTGTATGGGGATGAGCGATTTCTATTCCACCGGGCAGGACGAAAAAGAGGCTATCGCCACCCTGCATCGTGCGCTGGAACTGGGCGTCACCCTGCTGGATACCGCCGACATGTACGGCCCTTACACCAATGAAACGCTGGTGGGCAAAGCCATCAAAGGCAAACGGGATCAGGTATTTCTGGCTACCAAGTTTGGCATTCTGCGCGACCCGGCCAACCCGAACCTGCGTGGCGTCTGCGGCCGGCCGGAGTATATCCGTCAAGCGGTCGAAGGCAGCCTGAAACGTCTGGGCGTCGAGGTCATCGATCTTTATTACCAGCACCGCGTCGATCCGGCAGTGCCGATTGAGGACAGCGTCGGCGCGCTGGCCGATCTGGTTAAGGCAGGCAAGATTCGTTATATCGGCCTGAGCGAAGCCTCCGCCGCTACGCTGGAACGCGCGCACCGCGTTCACCCTATCACCGCGCTGCAAAGCGAATACTCATTGTGGACGCGGGATGTGGAAGCGGAGATCCTGCCCGCCTGCCGCCGTCTGGGCATCGGCTTCGTGCCTTACAGCCCGCTGGGACGTGGTTTTCTGACCGGTGCCATCAAACGACGGGACGATCTGGCCGCGGACGATTTCCGACGCGCCAACCCGCGCTTCAGCGATGAAAACTTTGCTAAAAACCTGCAACTGGTGGACAAAATCACGCAGCTGGCGCAGGAAAAATCGGTAACGCCATCGCAGCTGGCGCTGGCCTGGGTGCTGGCGCAGGGCGAGCACATCGTTCCGATTCCCGGCACCAAACGCCGTCGCTATCTGGAAGAAAATGTCGGCACGCTGTCGGTTTCGTTGACGCCGCGCGAGCAGGATGACATTAACGCCATCTTCCCGCCGGAGATCGCCGCAGGCGCGCGCTACGGACAGGAAGGCATGGCGACGCTCGATAACGCCTAAGCGTCGCATCGCGCCCGGCGAAAGCCGGGCGGCTCAGTTAACGTTTTTTATTGCGGCGCAGCACCGCGCGATAAACGCGGAAACGACCGGTCTGGGCGATAACTTCATGGCTGCCGAAGGTTTCGTCCAGCAGCGCCGGGTACGGCAGGAAAGCATTGGCGACAATGCGCAATTCGCCTTCCATATTCAGGTGCGAGGCGGCGCCGCGAATCATCACTTCCGCCGCGTGCAGGCTGGTCTGCATGCCGTCATGGAACGGCGGGTTGGAGATAATGAGGTCAAAACGCCCCTGAATATCCGAGTACGCGTTGCTGGCGATCACCTGCCCTTCCAGACCGTTGGCCGCCAGCGTCGACCGGCTCGCTTCCAGCGCGGCGGCGCCGACATCGCTGAGCGTCAGGCGGATTTTCGGCGATATGCGGGCAAACGACGCCGCCAGCACCCCAGCGCCGCAGGCGAGATCCAGCACCTTGCCTTTGCGATGCGGCTCCAGCGTCGAAAGCAGCAACTGGCTGCCGGTGTCCAGCCCCTCGCGGCTGAATACGCCCGGCAACGTGTGTACCGGCACGCCATCCACGTCATACTCCAGCCACCAGTCCTCCAGCGCAAAAGCAGACGGTGCTTCCAGACGACCGTGATACAGGCCGCAACGGCGGGCGCTGTCGATCTTGTTGATGGCGGCGATCGGCTCCAGAATGCCCTCGGCGCTGCGTACCCCGCTGCGGTTCTCGCCGACGACGAAAATGTCGCAACCCACCGGCAGCAGCGACAGCAGGTTGGACAGCTGGAACTGCGCTTCCTGTTTGCTTTTCGGCCAGTAGTAGATCAGGGTGTCGCACCCGGCTACGGTTTCCGCCTGTGCCAGCAGCGAAAAATGCACGTTGTCGCCCAGTACAGGCTGCAACTGCTGCCAGTGATGATACTGCGTGGTGTGCACGGTGACGGCGGCTGCGTCAAAATGAGCGGGCAGCGTATCTTGCAGATCGCCGGCAAACAGCACCCGGCGGGAAACAAATTCATCACTGTGGCGCAGTATCACTTCACTGGCGGGGGTTAATGCTGACATCAGGTCTGGCTCCTCAATAAACTGAGCGAGGATTATAGTGGTTTGTTGGCGCATGTTCAGCGATTTGTTAGCATAGCGCCGCACAATCGTGCGCCACTATTGTTTATCGCGATGATCATATCGCGGTTATCGTATCGCGGTTATCGCGCGCGGAGTTAAGGCATGACATCAAGACGGGACTGGCTGTTGCAGCAACTGGGGATCACCCAGTGGACTTTGCGTCGTCCGTCGGTGCTGAAAGGCGAAATCGCCGTCAACCTGCCGCCTGACGTCCGGCTGCTGATCATCGCCGATCCGCTGCCCGCCAGCGACGATCCGCTATTGCAGGATGTGGCGCGCAGCCTGAATCTCGCCCCGCAGCAGATAGTCAGCCTGACGCCGCGTCAGGCGCAGATGCTGCCGGAACACACTCGCTGCCACAGCTGGTGGCTGGGATTGCCCGCCACTGAGCTGCTGGACGGCGTGCAACTGACCAGCCCGGCCCTGGCCGAGCTTTATCACAACGCCGGGGCGAAACGCGCCCTGTGGCAACAGATTTGTCACCATGAACATGATTTCCACCCTGACCACGGCTGATCTGCCGCGGGCGTTTGAGATTGAATGCTTAAGCCACGCCTTCCCGTGGAGCGAAAAAACCTTCATCAGCAATCAGGGCGAGCGTTACCTCAACCTGAAACTGTGCCATGACCAGCAGTTGGTGGCCTACGCCATCACCCAGGTGGTGCTGGATGAAGCCACGCTGTTCAACATCGCCGTCGCCCCCGACCATCAGCGTCACGGCTACGGACGTCAGTTGCTGGAACACCTGATCGCCGAGCTGGAGCGCAGCGATGTGGTGACGCTGTGGCTGGAAGTACGTGCCTCCAACGCGCGCGCCATCGCGCTGTATCAGAGCATGGGATTCAACGAGGTGTCGGTGAGGCGGGATTATTACCCGACAGCCAACGGCCGGGAAGACGCCATTATTATGGCGCTGCCGCTGGGCTGACGGCGCGCTTTTCCCATCAGTCCGGCCGTTTCCTTCCGGTTGTCAATAATTTGAAATGGAAATCATTCTCAATTAATATGCGGCGATATTTTGCGCTTTCCGTTTTCAGGAACCCGTTATGTCCGCCGTCAACACCGCCAGCCCTTGCGACCTTCAGCAGCTTTATCAGCAGCATCACGGCTGGCTGCAGGGACTGCTGCGCAAACGGCTGGGCAATCTGTGCGACGCCGCCGATCTGGCGCACGATATTTTCGTACAGTTGCTGACCCGTCCGCGCCACTTCGACAGCCATGAAGGCGCGCGCGCCTACCTCAGCGTGATGGCGCAGGGCCTGTGCGTCGATCTGTGGCGCCGCCGGGCGCTGGAACAGGCCTGGCGGCAGTCGCTGAACGACTGCGAGCAAGTGCATGCGCTGTCTGCCGAGCAGCACACCATCATTCTGGAAACCCTGTATCAGGTCGACGCGATGTTGCGTCAGTTGCCGGACAACGTGCGCGTCGCCTTTATCCTGGCGCAGATTCAGGGACAGACCTACGCGCAGATCGCCGTCACGCTCGGCGTCAGTGAGCGGATGGTGAAAAAATACATGGCGCAGGCGATGCTGCACTGCATCCTGCTGGAAGCGGAGCATCACGGCCATGAGGCGATGCAGCGGTGAACCGACAGACGCCGGCGTCGCCACCGGATTATCAGGCGCTGCAACAGGCGGCCGACTGGTACGCCCAACTGCTGGATTCCGCCCACGACAGCGAGCTGCATGCCCGCTGGCAACAGTGGCTGTCGGCAAGCGACGCGCACCGTCTGGCCTGGCAATATGTGGAAACCGTCAGCCAACGCTTTCAGCCGTTGCGCGGTGACGTCACGCCGTTGACGGCGCAGACGCTGCTGCAACCGTCTACGCCGCTCACCCGCCGCCATACCCTGCGCCTTGGCGCACTGCTTGCTACCGGCTCGCTGCTGTCCTGGCTGACCTGGCGCCACACGCCGGTGCGCGAAAGCCTGCTGGCGCTGACAGCCGACTACCGCACCGGTACCGGCGAAATCCGCGACTTTACGCTCAGCGACGGTACCCGGCTCTGGCTTGATACCGCATCCGCGCTTGATGTCCGCTACACCGATACCCGTCGCCAGTTGAACCTGATCGCCGGCGAAGCGCTGATCGACACCGCCGCCGACAAGCGGCGACCGCTGTTTGTCGCCAGCCGGGAAGGCAGCATGCAGGCGCTCAGCACCCGCTTCAGCGTGCGCCAGTTGGCAGGCAGCACCCAACTGACCGTATACGCCGGCAGCGTGGCGGTCACGCCGCGGCAGACAGGCCCGCTGCGCCAGATCGACGCCGGTCGACAGTGGCGATTTGACGCCAGCGGCGCCGGGTTTGAAACGCGCATCGGCGCGCAGGATGCCGACTGGCGTCAGGGAATGCTGCACGCCAACGACGCCCCGCTGGGCGACGTGGTGGCGCGTCTGGCCCGCTACCGCCACGGTCATCTGGCCTGCGCGCCGGATGTCGCCGCGCTGCGCGTGGTCGGCACTTTCCCGCTGATGGACACCGATCGGGCGCTCGCCATGCTGAGCCGGGTGCTGCCGGTGCGCATCCACCGCCGTTTCGACTGGTGGATCACCGTCGAACCTGTCTGAAAAAAATTATCGCCCGCCGGTTCCCTTTTTGCGCCGCTCGTTCGATTCCCACTAAAAGCACGCTCTTTTACTCTGGGATACAAGGCATTCATCATGACATTCACTACACCTGCTCGCGCTGGCCTGCGCCAGATTCTCCGCCCACAAAAACCGCTGGTCGTCGCGCTGCGCCTCGCCCTGCTCAGCCTGTCGCTGCCGTACGCCATTCCAGCCAGCGCCGCGCAGGAAAGCCCGGCGACGCGCCATTACGCGCTCGCCGCCGGTCCGCTTGGCAACCAATTGAACCAGCTCGCCGGGCAGGCCGGCATCTATCTCGCCGCCGACGCCAGCCTGACGCAGGGGCTGAGCGGCCCGGCGTTGCAGGGCGATTACACGGTGGATGAGGCGTTACGTCGCCTGCTGAGCGGCAGCGGGCTGACCGCGTCACGCCAGCCGGACGGCAGCTACGTGCTGAGAAAGCCGGCGGACGGCGAAGAAATGTATGTTATCCGCCAACCCAGTCTGAACGGCCCGACCGAAGACACCGGCGCCTACACCACCCGCAATCTGAGCACCGCCACCCGGATGACGCTTTCGCCGCGCGAAACGCCGCAATCGGTCAGCGTGGTCACCCGCCAGCAGATGGACGACCAGCACATGACTTCGCTGGAAGACGCGATGGCCGTATCCACCGGCGTCACCGTGGTGAAAGAGAGCTCGTATCAGACCCGTTTCCAGTCCCGTGGCTTCATGATGGACAACGTGCAGGAAGACGGCTCCGGCAGCTCGTTCCAGAACAGCGTATCGGGCATGGGCTCGGCGGAATCCTCCAGCGAGTCGCCCGATCTGGCGATCTACGATCGGCTGGAAATTCTGCGCGGCGCGTCCGGGCTGTTGCAGGGCAACGGCGAGCCGGGCGGCACCGTCAATCTGGTGCGCAAAAAACCGACCTACGATTTTCGCAGTACGCTCAGCACCAGCGCAGGCAGTTGGGATCATTACCGTCAGGAAGCGGATGTGTCCGGCCCGCTCAATAGCGACGGTTCGCTGCGCGGCCGTTTTGTCGGCGTCACCCAGAAAAAAGGCAGCTTTGTCAACGAGGTACACAGCGAACGCCATGTCATGTACGGTACGCTGGCCTATGATCTCACCAGCGATACCACCGTCACCACCGGCGTCAACTGGCAGAAAACCCGCACCGTGCCGGATCTCTACGGCGTACCGATGTCCACCGATTACGCCAGCCTGAACCTGCCGCGATCCACCTTTCTGGGCGCCAGCTGGAACCGGATCGCCTTCGAGAAAATCAATGCGTTCGCCGAACTGGAACACCGCTTCAGCAGCGACTGGACGCTGAAAAGCGCGCTCAACTATACCCACTCCACCGCCGTCGGGCGCTTTACCGGTATTTTCGGCAACGGCACCAGCGGCGTCGGCAGCAACGGCACCGGGCGGCTCAACAACATGCTGGCGCGGGATAATCAGGCCGATCAATGGAGCTATAACCTGACGCTCAACGGGCCGTTCGAACTGCTCGGGCGTCGCCATGAGCTGGTGGTGGGCGGCGATTACCAGAAAGAAAACTTCGACAACCTGTTCGGCCGGGTGATCAACACCAACGTCGTGAACGTGTATAACTGGAACCCCGACGCGCTGGCCGAACCCGCCTGGCCCGCCTACAGCAACAATTACACCTACGATCTCTACCAGCGCGGCCTGTTCACCACCGCCCGCTTTACGCTGGCGGACGACTGGAAGCTGATTGTCGGCACCCGCTACAGCAACTTCAGCTATACCAACAACTTGCGTAATCTCAGCAGCGGCTCCGCCACCCAGACCCACTTTAAAGCCAACGAACAATGGACGCCGTACGGCGGCCTGCTGTGGGACTTCGCCGATCACTACACCTGGTATCTGAGCTACGCCGATATCTACAAGCCGCAGGAAAATATCGACAACCGCGGCAATCTGCTGCCTGCCGTCACCGGCAAAAACTACGAAACCGGGGTGAAAGGCGAGTTCTTCGGCGGCGCGTTGAACACCTCGGCAGCGCTATTTCGCATCGTGCAGGAAAACCGGGCGGTCGAAGATATCAACTGTCAGGTTTCCACCACCTGTTACCGCGCCGACGGCAAGGTGGAAAGTCAGGGACTGGAACTGGAAGCGGCCGGCAAACTGGCGACGGGCTGGCAGTTGTCCGCCGGTTATACGCTGACCAACAGCAAATACCTGAAATCCGATGAGGGCACGCAGGGGCGACGCTACAGCCTCAATACGCCGCAGCACCAGTTCAAGCTTTACACCAGCTATCAGTTGCCCGGCAGCCTGAATCAATGGACGGTAGGCGCCGGGCTGACCGCGCAAACCGACACCACCACCAGCCGGGGGGTGACGCAGGGCGGTTATACGCTGCTCAACGCCAACGTGAACTATCAGTACAACTCGCATCTCAGCTTCAACCTGGCCGGGTATAACCTGACCGACAAGGTGTACTACGTGAACGTGTCGAACCGTCATCGCGGCGGCAACAACTTCTACGGCGACCCGCGCAATGTGATGCTAACCGCCAAATGGGCCTTCTGATGGCGACGCTAAACCTTTGGCGCCGGGAGCCATGACCAGCCTGCGGCGTTTCTGCCGGCTAGCCGCGCCGCTGTGGCTAAGCCGCGGCGCGTTATGGTTATGGCTGCTGCTGTTTGCGGTTATCGGGCTGACGCTGTCGGTCGTGTGGATCAGCGTACAGTACAACAACTGGAGCAAAGTCTTCTACGATGCGCTGGCGGACTACTTCCGCCATGCGTCGATCCGCGCGCTGGCGCTGAGCTATCTCGGCTACACCGCGCTGTTTGTCGCGGTGGTGGTGTGCGGCAACTGGCTGAAAAAACTGCTGATGCTGCGCTGGCGCGAGCAGATGACGCGGCAGTTCGAACAGCAATGGTTGCAGCGCCACGCGCACTATCGGCTACAACTGATGCCCAACGGCGCGCCGGATCACCCCGACCAGCGCATCGCCGAGGATATCCGCCTGCTGACGGAGCAGAGCCTGACGCTGCTGCTGTCGTTGCTGAAAAACACCGCCCGGCTGTTCTCCTTCCTTGCCATCCTGTGGCAGATCTCCGGCGTGCAGACCATCACGCTGGGCGACTGGCGCCTGACCGTGCCGGGGTATCTGGTCTGGATTGCGCTGGGGTATGCGCTTTTCGGCAGCGCGGTCACACACTGGCTCGGCGCGCCGCTGCATCGCGTCAATGCCCGGCTACAACAGGTGGAAGCCGGCTATCGCGGCACGCTGTTGCGTATCCACGACCACAGCGAGCAAATCGCGTTTTATCAGGGACAGACGGCGGAACGCCAGCGGATGCAACGGCACTTCGGCGCGATCGTCGCCAACGCCTTTCAACTGATGGGGCGCGAGTTTCGGCTGGAGAGCTTCACCACCAGCTACTTCCGCCTGAGCCTGATGATTCCGGTGTTCGCGGTGCTGCCGCTTTACCTGCTGCAACAGATTTCGCTGGGCGCCATCATGCAGGCGCGCGCCGCCTTTGGCTACGTGCTGGACGCCTTTGGCTGGTTCATCGACAGCTACCGGGAACTGGCGCGCTGGTCGGCTACCGTCGACCGGCTGTGGGAACTGCAACAACAGTTGCAGCAGTTGCCGCCCTGCCCGGCCCCGCAGCGCCGGGGCGAGGCGCTTATCGCCGATCGCCTGCAACTGCGCTCTCCACAAGGGCATGCCTTACTGGAGCCGGTGTCGCTATGCCTACAACCGGCCAACTGGTGCCAGTTGCAGGGCGCGAGCGGCAGCGGCAAAACCACCCTGCTGCGGGCACTGGCCGGGTTATGGCCGTTCAGCGCCGGACCGGTGATCCACCCCGCCGGCGAAGTGCTGTTCTTGCCGCAAAAACCCTATCTGCCGCAGGGAACGCTACGCCAGCTGTTGAGCTATCCGTCGCCGAACACGCCGCACGATGATCAGTTGCAGGCCGTACTGCAACAGGTGCAGTTGCCTCATCTCGTGCCGTTGCTGGACTGCGAGCACCCCTGGTCGATGCGTCTGTCCGGCGGCGAGCAGCAGCGGCTGTCGCTGGCACGCGCCTTGTTACAAAAACCGGCGTTGTTGTGCCTGGATGAAGCCACCAGTCAGTTGGACGATGACAGCGCGTATCTGCTCATGCGGGAATTGCGTCATCAGTTGCCGCACGCCATCGTGCTGGCGGTGACGCATCAAACGGTGCTGGCGGAGCTGTTCGATACCACGCTGACCACAACGACAGCCGGGCGGGCGAACGCGGCCTGAGCGACAGGAAAAATACCGTCAGGAAAGAAACCAAAGAAAGCGGCCCGAAGATAGCGGGCCGCCAGAGGGATTAGGCGTCGGCTTTGTCGCCCAGCAGTACGGATTCGAGCGCGATCTCGATCATCTCGTTGAAGGTGGTCTGACGCTCGGCCGCGGTGGTCTGCTCGTGGGTACGGATATGGTCGGACACGGTGCAGATCGCCAGCGCTTTAGCGCCGAATTCCGCCGCCACGCCGTAGATACCGGCCGCTTCCATTTCCACGCCCAGAATGCCGTATTTTTCCATCACGTCGAACATTTGCGGGTCCGGCGTGTAGAACAGATCGGCGGAGAACAGGTTGCCGACGCGAGCGTCGATGCCGCGCGCTTTGGCTGCGTCCACCGCATGACGCAGCAGATCGAAATCGGCAATCGCCGAGAAGTCGTGATCTTTAAAGCGCATCCGGTTCACTTTGGAATCGGTGCAGGCGCCCATGCCGATCACCACGTCACGCAGTTTCACATCGGCGCGCACCGCGCCGCAGGAACCGACGCGGATAATTTTCTTCACGCCGTATTCGGTGATCAGCTCTTTGGTGTAAATGGAACAGGACGGAATGCCCATGCCGTGGCCCATTACGGAAATGCGGCGGCCTTTGTAGGTACCGGTGAAACCCAGCATACCGCGCACATTGTTCACTTCCACCGCGTTTTCCAGAAAGGTTTCCGCGATGTATTTGGCGCGCAGCGGGTCACCCGGCATCAGCACTACGTCGGCGAAGTCACCCATTTCTGCATTGATATGTGGCGTAGCCATGCTTTTTCTTCCTTTTCAAATTCAGTGTGAAATCATGATGATAAATTATAGCGCCCGTCACCGGTCCGTGTCACAGCATTGACCTGTCACAGAATAGTCCTGTCACAGAATAGACTGGCCGTAATCCATCGGCGACAGCCCGAAATAACCGGTAACCGTCTGGCCGATATCGGCAAAGGTGGTGCGGTGGCCGTAATCGCCCGGCTTAACGTTCGGCCCGTAAATCAGCACCGGCACATGCTCGCGGGTGTGATCGGTGCCGGGCCAGCTCGGGTCGCAGCCGTGGTCGGCGGTCAGGATCAGGATATCGTCGCCGGTCACGCGCGCCAGCATCTCCGGCAGACGGCGGTCAAACAGCTCCAGCGCCGCCGCATAGCCGGGCACATCACGGCGGTGGCCGTAGGAAGAGTCGAAATCGACAAAGTTGGTGAACACGATGGTGTCGTCGCCCGCCTGTTCCATCTCTTTCAACGTGGCGTCAAACAGCGCATCGATACCGGTGGCTTTCACCTTTTTGGTGATGCCGACGTTGGCGTAGATATCAGCGATTTTGCCCACTGACACCACGGTGCCATTTTTCTCGTCCACCAGCTTTTTCAGCATGGTCGGCGCCGGCGGTTCGACTGCCAGATCGTGGCGGTTGCCGGTGCGCTGGAACTGACCCGCTTTGTCGCCGACGAACGGACGGGCTATCACCCGGCCGATGTTGTAACCGCCGTCGGTCAGCTCTTCGCGGGCGATTTCACACAGCTCGTACAGTTTCTCCAGCCCGAAGGTTTCTTCATGGCAGGCAATCTGAAATACCGAGTCCGCCGAGGTATAGAAAATCGGTTTGCCGGTTTTCATGTGTTCCTCGCCGAGCTGGTCGAGGATCACGGTGCCGGAAGAATGGCAGTTGCCAAGATAACCCGGCAGCCCAGCGCGTTCGACCAGTCGGTCCAGCAGCGCCTGCGGGAAACTGTTGTGTTCGTCGAGGAAATAGCCCCAGTCGAACAGCACCGGCACCCCGGCGATTTCCCAGTGGCCGGACGGCGTGTCCTTGCCGGAGGAAATCTCGCTGGCGTACGCGTAGGCGCCGATGATATCGGCCTGTTCATCCAGCCCCGGCGGGAACTGCCCGGTGGAACCTTCCGCCGCCTTGCCCAGCCCCAGACGGCTCAGGTTCGGCAGCCGCAGCGGCCCTTGTCGGCCGACATCGGCCTTGCCTTGTGCGCAGGCTTGTGCGATATGGCCCAGCGTATCTGAACCTGCGTCGCCAAACCGTTCGGCATCAGCGGCGCTGCCAATCCCGAACGAGTCGAGAACCATAATAAATGCACGTTTCATGTAGTTATCTCCTGCGTCGTGCGTAAGGCACAGCTTATACGTAAAACGTAAAGCATCGGTGTACATAAGGCCGGGCGGCGACAATGCGGTTATACCCGTCATACTTCAAGTTGCAGGTGTGTTGGCTGCGTTCGTTCACCCGAATCACTTACCTGAGTAAGCTCATCGGGATTCACTCACTTGCCGCCTTCCTGCAACTCGAATTATTTTGGGTATAGATGTCCGTAGCGTCCAGACGACGATAAATCAGCGGACAAGGCGCAGGCGGTTGATCGTCAAGGCGAATCGCCTCGCGCAGCGCCTGCGCGGCCAGTTGCCAGTCCGACTCGGTTCTGGCGTGGACAACCGCCAGCGGACGCTGCGCATCCACCCGCTCGCCCAGACTGACCATGTCGCTCAGCCCGACACTGTGATCAATGATATCACTGGCCTGACGTCGACCACCACCCAACGCCACCACTACCATGCCCAACGCGCGCGCATCCATCGCGCCGACAAAGCCGTCGCGCCCGGCGAACACCGGTTTGCTGAGCGTGGCGGGCGACAAATAGCGATCGTAATGTTCGACAAAATCCGTCGGGCCGTGCTGGGCCGCCACCATACGGCCAAATACCTCCGCCGCCCGGCCGTTGTCCAGCACCGACTGCAGTTTCGCGCGCGCCTCGGCGGCATCGCGCGCCAGGTGGCCCGCCAGCAGCATGGATTCGCACAGCGCCATCGTCACCTCGAACAGACGCGGGTTACGCTGCTCGCCGGTCAGAAAGCGCACCGCTTCGCGCACTTCCAGCGCGTTACCGGCGCTGGAAGCCAGCACCTGACTCATGTCGGTCAACAGCGCGCTGGTGCGGCAGCCGGCATTATTGGCCACGCCGACAATCGCCTGCGCCAGTTGCTCCGACTGTTCATAGGTCGGCATAAACGCGCCGGAACCGACTTTGACGTCCATCACCAGCGCGTCCAGCCCTTCCGCCAGCTTTTTCGCCAGAATCGAGGCGGTGATCAGCGGGATGGAATCGACGGTGGCGGTGATATCGCGGGTGGCGTAAAAACGCTTGTCCGCCGGCGCCAGCGAGCTGGTCTGCCCGATAATCGCCACCCCAACCTGACGGATGATCTGCCGAAAGACGTCATCCTCCGGGAAGATGTCCAGCCCAGGAATCGACTCCAGCTTGTCCAGCGTACCGCCGGTGTGGCCCAGACCGCGGCCGGAAATCATCGGCACATAGCCGCCGCAGGCCGCCACCATCGGCCCCAGCATCAGCGACGTGACATCGCCGACGCCGCCGGTCGAGTGTTTGTCCACCAGCGGACCGTTCAGGTTTAGCCCGGACCAGTCCAGCACCGTGCCGGAATCGCGCATCGCCAGCGTCAACGCCACCCGTTCATCCATGTTCATATCGTGGAAGAAGATGGTCATCGCCAGCGCGGCGATCTGCCCTTCCGACACGGTGTTATCGCGCACACCGTTGATGAAAAAGCGAATTTCCTCCGCGCTGAGCGGATGCCCGTCGCGTTTTTTGCGGATAATTTCCTGAATCAGAAACAAGGTGCGTTCTCCTGCATAATCCATGAGTACCGATGTATCGCGCCCGTCAGGCGCGAACCGCATCAGTAGCCGCTGCGTGCCTGCCCGGCTTCGTGGCCCAGCGTGGTCAACAGGCTACCGAGCAAGCCGGACGCGCCAAATCGGAAATGGCGGGCATCCGCCCAACCGTCGCCCATGATAGCGTCGGCAAGTTGCAGATACTGCGCCGCATCTTCCGCTGTGCGCACGCCGCCGGCCGGTTTAAAACCGACGCGCTCACCCACGCCTTTATCGCGGATCACGCTCAGCATCACTTCGGCAGAATGCAGCGTAGCGTTCACCGCCACTTTGCCGGTCGAGGTTTTGATGAAATCCGCCCCGGCATCAATGGCAATTTCGCTGGCTTCGCGAATCAGTTCATCGCTTTTCAGCTCGCCGGTTTCAATGATTACTTTCAGCAGCACGCCCGCCGCGGCACAGGCCGCCTTACAGGCGCTCACCAGCTCGAAACCGACCTGACGGTTGCCGGCCATCAGCGCCCGATAGGGGAACACCACGTCCACGTCGTCGGCGCCGTAAGCGATAGCCGCATTGGTTTCCGCCAGCGCAATGTCAATGTCGTCGTTGCCGTGCGGGAAATTGGTCACGGTAGCGATGCGGACATCCGGCGTGCCCTGCTCGCGCAGCACCTTGCGCGCCAGCGGCACAAAACGCGGGTAAATACAAATGGCGGCGGTTTTTCCCGCCGGGCTGTTAGCCTGACGACACAGGGCGATCACCTTCTCATCGGTATCGTCGTCATTCAGGGTGGTTAAATCCATCAGTCCCAGCGCGCGTTGCGCCGCCGCAGTCAAATCACTCATACAACACTCCCGCTCTCAGCCACACTATTGCGTTTCCGGGCATTTCACCCTGATAACGCACTCTGTTATGTGATTTTATTCACATCAAAAAGAAATTAAATGCACATAAATCATCATTTGTGTGAATATTGTAACACCAAAGAAGGTAAGCACTGTATCGAATTATATGAAGCCTGATAATGCAGGCTTATCCCCGCTAGCGCGGGGAACACGTATCAGTTCAAGGCGCAGAAAATCGCGGTAGCGGTTTATCCCCGCTGGCGCGGGGAACACATTTTTCACCAGTTATAGCATCAGTTTATAGTCGATTTATCCCCGCTGGCGCGGGGAACACACAACTTTATTCTGATTCAGCGTCACAGCACGCGGTTTATCCCCGCTGGCGCGGGGAACACCGAGCTAATGCAACCGTTGGATTGGTCGCCATCGGTTTATCCCCGCTAGCGCGGGGAACACCTGAAGAGCATTGGAAAAAGCTGAGCGATGAGCGGTTTATCCCCGCTGGCGCGGGGAACACGGATAAAAATATTAAACCTACTGACGTTCAGAACGGTTTATCCCCGCTGGCGCGGGGAACACCTCCTGCTCTGTTGCGCTGGCATTATCAGTCCCGGTTTATCCCCGCTGGCGCGGGGAACACAGCGTGACATGGTTGCGCTCAACCTGTCAGAACGGTTTATCCCCGCTGGCGCGGGGAACACTCATTTTCGGATGCTGGCAACGGCATCCGAATCGGTTTATCCCCGCTGGCGCGGGGAACACTGATGAATAGTGATCGAAGATTATTCATTATTCGGTTTATCCCCGCTGGCGCGGGGAACACATTAATGTAATTACCTCATTCAAATTAACCCCCGGTTTATCCCCGCTGGCGCGGGGAACACGCCTGCAGGGCGATGAGTAAAGACGATCTCAGGCGGTTTATCCCCGCTGGCGCGGGGAACACATCTCACGAACAGCCTCGGTCACTTGAGCTACCGGTTTATCCCCGCTGGCGCGGGGAACACGACCAGAACTGTCAGCGTAATTTTCGACGAACCGGTTTATCCCCGCTGGCGCGGGGAACACTGTTGATGGATCACCAAAAAGAGCAATAACATCGGTTTATCCCCGCTGGCGCGGGGAACACACCATTTCCTCCGTGGGTTCTACGGGCACCAACGGTTTATCCCCGCTGGCGCGGGGAACACGCCACAGTACAGGCGGTGGTTCGGGTGTAACGCGGTTTATCCCCGCTGGCGCGGGGAACACTCTAAAACTATATACTTGTTTTTTAATGACTTTTAAAACCTGAAAAATTCCACCAACTTTTTTATGTTGTTAAAGAGCGCTAACTTATTGATAAATAAAAGCCTCAAATTTTTCCACCATCGGCCACCGACGAATACGGCAGCACAGGCAGCCTTTATCGAGATATCACCGTAAGATAAGCGCTGACCCACGAAAAGGAAATGACGTGAAAAACAGTGAGACCACATGGTTTCTGTACCTGCTGCGCACCGACAGCGGGCTGCTTTATACCGGCATCACCACCGACGTGACGCGGCGGCTGGCGCAGCATCAGGCCGGGAAAGGAGCGCGCGCGTTGCGCGGCAAAGGACCGCTGACGCTAGCGTATCACTGCGTGGCGGGCGATCGTTCCACCGCGCTGAAATGGGAATATCGCGTCAAACAGCTAAGCAAAATGCAAAAAGAAAGGCTGGTGCAGCACCAGCCTCCGACGCTTACCGATTTTATGCCCCTGTTCAGAAGCGATTGAACGGCGCGGCGTATTCCACCAGACCGCTGGCGCCCTGAAAGTGGTTGTCCGCCAGCGGGTAAACCTGAAAGGCCCGTTCGCTGCCCGGCCAGCGACAGCGCAATTGCTGCTCCTGCGCCGGCACAAAACCAAAACGAGCGTAATAATGCGGGTCGCCCAGCACCACCACTGCGGTGTAGCCAAATTCGTTGAGCGCATCCAGCCCTTCATACACCAGTTGCTCGCCGATCCCCTGGCGGCGCAGGCTTTCGTCTACGGCCAACGGCGCCAGCGCTACCCACTGCAGATCTTCGCCGCCCAGCGTCACCGGGCTGAACGCGGCATATCCCACCACGCCGCCTTCGTCGTCGGTAGCGACGATACCCAGCGTCAACTGGCCGTCCTCACGCAGCTGATGCACCAGCTCCGCTTCGGCCTCGCTGGAGAACGACCGCCGCAGCAAGGCGTCGATGCCCGGCGCATCAACCGGAATTTCAACACGAATCAGCATGACACTGGCGCGTGCGGACTGGCTTGCTCTGCGCCCTCCTGTAAACCGGCGGCCACGAACCCGGCCAGTTGCAGCAGCGCAACGCGCAGCGGCGCGGGCATACTTTCCAGCTCGATGGCGTCCATCAGGTTCTTGACGTACAGCCCCAGTTCGGTGTCCCCTTCAATACGCAGGCGGCGCTGGAAAAACAGCGTGTCCGGATCTTCACGGCGGGCGGCGATCAGGATCAGATCGTTGGCATCGGCGCTGAAGCTCACATCCGCCAGTTCGTTGTGACTGATTTCCAGCCGGTTATCCCGCAACGTGACAAACCACTGCAAACCGATATCGCGGACTTCGATCTGCAACCAACGCCCGTCAAGAAAATCCAGCTCGCCTTCTTCCAGCGCCTGACGGAACTGCCACCCCAGCAGTTGTTCCAGCACCCGGCGTTGCAGGAAGAAAGGCGTTAACGCTAACGGCTTACTCAGTAAACGTGGCCCTTGACGCACAATCTGCGCACGTAGTTTTTCCAACACTGGCGTACTCCTCATAAAGCGATGCTGCTTAACCGATATGGTCATTATTCTGCCACAGAACGGGAAACCGGCAGCAGGGGTCTACATCAATAAAAAACGCCAGACGCGTTTTTTAACATCGCGTAGCGACCCCCGCAGGCAAGTCGCTGGAATGTGACGAGTTAAATTTAGCCTGTTCTGCGCCAAATCACGACCGGTAAGCGCCAGCAATTCCCCGATATGCTGGTTTAAATCAAAGTCGCTGACAGCCGGGTTCACTAAGATTCCTTTTCATTGCAAACCGGCCCGCTGCGTCAGGCCGTGATGAAAGGACGTAAGAATGGAACTGCTTTGCCCCGCCGGTAATCTGCCGGCACTAAAAGCCGCCATCGACCATGGCGCCGACGCGGTGTACATCGGGCTGAAAGACGACACTAACGCCCGCCACTTCGCCGGCCTCAATTTCAACGACAAAAAACTGCAGGACGCCAGCGACTACGTGCATCGCCACCGCCGCAAACTGCATATCGCCATCAATACCTTCGCCCACCCGGACGGCTATCAGCGCTGGCAGCGGGCGGTGGACACCGCGGTGCAGACCGCCGGCGCCGATGCGCTGATTCTGGCGGATCTGGCGATGCTGGAATATGCCGCCGAGCGCTATCCGACGGTAGAGCGACACGTGTCGGTGCAGGCATCCGCCACCAACGAGGAAGCCATCCGTTTTTATCAGCGCCACTTCGATGTCGCCCGCATCGTGCTGCCGCGCGTGCTCTCCATTCATCAGGTCAAACAGCTTTCGCGCACCAGCCCGGTGCCGCTGGAAGTGTTCGCCTTCGGCAGCCTGTGCATCATGGCTGAAGGGCGCTGCTATCTGTCCTCCTACCTGACCGGCGAGTCGCCCAACACCGTAGGCGCCTGCTCGCCGGCACGTTTCGTGCGCTGGCAGCAAACGGAAAACGGCATGGAATCACGGCTGAACGATGTGTTGATCGATCGCTATCAGGACCATGAAAACGCCGGCTACCCGACCTTGTGCAAAGGCCGTTATCTGGTGGACGGCCAGCGTTATCACGCGCTGGAAGAACCCACCAGCCTGAATACGCTGGAACTGCTGCCGGAACTGATGGCGGCCAATATCGCCTCGGTGAAAATCGAAGGCCGTCAGCGCAGCCCGGCGTACGTCAGCCAGGTAACCCAGGTATGGCGGCAGGCGATCGACCGCTGCAAGGCCGATCCGGCGCATTTCACCCCTACCGCCGAGTGGATGGAGGCGCTGGGCGCCGTCGCCGAAGGTACGCAGACCACACTAGGCGCCTATCATCGCCAGTGGCAGTAGACAGGAGACATCGACACAACATGAAATATTCACTGGGCGCCCTGCTCTACTATTGGCCCAAAGCCGACATTGAAACGTTTTATCAGGCAGCGGCCGCCAGCAGCGCCGATATCATCTATCTGGGTGAAACCGTGTGCAGCAAGCGCCGGGGCATGAAAGTCAGCGACTGGCTTGACCTCGCGCGCGCGATCGCGGCCAGCGGCAAGCAGGTGGTGATCTCCACACTGTCGCTGCTACAGGCGCCTTCCGAACTGACCGAGCTGAAAAGGTATGTGGAGAACGGCGAATTCCTGCTGGAAGCCAACGATCTGGGCGCGGTCAACATGGCGGCGGATCGCGGCCTGCCGTTTGTCGCCGGCCACGCGCTCAACTGTTATAACGCCTACACCCTGCGGTTACTGCACAAACAGGGCATGATGCGCTGGTGTATGCCGGTGGAACTGTCGCGGGACTGGCTGCAACATCTGCTCAACCAGTGCGATGAGCTCGGTTTTCGCCATCAGTTTGAGGTGGAAGTGCTGAGTTATGGTCATCTGCCGCTGGCGTATTCCGCCCGCTGCTTTACCGCCCGTTCGGAAAACCGCCCCAAGGACGAATGCGAAACCTGTTGCATCAATTACCCGCAGGGGCGTCAGATGCTGTCGCAGGAAAACCAGCAGGTGTTTGTGCTTAACGGCATCCAGACCCAGAGCGGTTACTGCTATAACCTCGGCAACGATCTGGCGTCAATGGACGGGCTGGTGGATATCGTGCGCCTGTCGCCGCAAGGGCCGGATACGCTGGCGATGATCGATAATTTTCGCGCCAACCAGCACGGCGGACAGCCGCTGACGCTGGCAAACCAGCAGGATTGCAACGGCTACTGGCGACGGGTGGCCGGGCTGGAGCTGGTCGGTTAAATCAGTCGGGACGATGCGCACGCATCGTCCGTTGCAAATTGTTAAGATCGCGTAACATCTCATTTGTGTTTATTTGGGCTGGCACCGTCAGCCCCTCAACCCGATGAGTCACGCTTATGACAGCTACCGTTCCTTTCTCGCTGCTCGATCTGGCCCCTATCCCGCAAGGCAACACAGCCCGCGATGCGTTCCACCATTCTCTGAGTCTGGCGCAGCACGCGGAAAAATGGGGATATCAACGCTACTGGCTGGCGGAACATCACAACATGACCGGTATCGCCAGCGCGGCCACGTCGGTGCTGATCGGTTACATTGCCGGCGGTACGCAACGTATCAAGCTCGGTTCCGGCGGCGTCATGCTGCCAAACCATGCTCCGCTGGTGATTGCCGAACAATTCGGCACGCTCGAATCACTCTATCCCGGTCGGATTGAACTGGGTCTGGGACGCGCGCCGGGCACCGACCAACGTACTATGCAGGCGTTGCGCCGCCATCTGAACGCCGATATTGACGATTTTCCCCGTGATGTGCAGGAACTTCAGCGCTACTTCGCCCCTGCTCAGCCGGGACAGGCCGTGCAGGCGGTGCCGGGACAGGGGCTGAACGTCCCGATCTGGTTGCTTGGATCCAGCCTGTACAGCGCACAGTTGGCTGCATCGATGGGATTGCCGTTTGCCTTCGCCGCCCATTTCGCGCCGGACATGCTCCTGCAGGCATTGCAGCGCTATCGGGATAACTTTCAGCCATCCGCCCAGCTTGAAAAACCGTATGCCATGGTGTGCGTCAACGTGGTCGCCGCCGACAGCGAGCGGGACGCCCGTTTTCTGTTCACCTCGTTGCAGCAGCAGTTTATCAACCTGCGACGCGGCACGCCGGGACCGTTGCCTGCGCCGGTAACGTCGATGGAGGCGCACTGGTCCGCCGCGGAACAGTTTGCGGTAGAACAGACTTTACGACTGGCGGTGGTGGGCGATCCGGCCAAAGTGCGTCACGGCCTGCAAACCCTGTTGCGGGAAACCCAGGCGGACGAGCTGATGATTAACGGCCAGATATTCGACCATCAGGCGCGGCTGCGTTCATTTGAACTGGTGGCACAGCTGCAAGCGGAAATCGTGCGGGAACCGCGCATTCAGTGATCTAAAAACCATCACATAAAAATCGTGACATAAAAAAACCAGCCCGAGGGCTGGTTTTTCATATCAACGTCAGACGTTATCAGGCATTGCTGAAACGACGCGGCGCACGCTGACCGTCACGGCTGCCGCCACGACGTTCGCCGCCTTCACGACGTTCGCCATTGAACGGACGACCGCGGCCATTGCCGGCACCGGCGCGCTCGCCAAAGCTACGACCACCACGATCGCCGCGCTCGCCGCCTTCACGACGCTCACGGCGTTCATGCGGCTGAGCATCGCCCATCAGTTGCATATTCATCGGCTTGTTCAGAATACGCGTACGAGTGAAGTGCGACAGCAGATCGCCCGGCATGCCTTTCGGCAGCTCAATGGTGGAGTGCGAGGCAAACAGTTTGATGTTGCCGATGTAACGGCTGCTGATGTCGCCTTCGTTAGCAATCGCGCCCACGATATGACGCACTTCCACGCCGTCGTCGCGACCCACTTCGATCCGATACAGATCCATTTCGCCGACGTCACGACGCTCACGACGAGCCGGACGATCCTCGCCACGCGGGCCACGATCGTTACGGTCGCCACGACGTTCGAAGCGCTCGTCGCGTTCGCGGAATTCACGGCGCGGACGACGCTCAACCACCGGATCCGGCGGCAGAATCAGCGGACGTTCGCCCTGCGCCATCTTCAGCAGCGCGGCTGCCAGCGTTTCGATGTCCAGCTCTTCCTGCGGTTGCAGCTTGCTGAGCAGCGCACGGTACATGTCCAGATCGCTGCTTTCCAGTTGCTGCTGTACTTTAGCGGCAAACTGCGCCAGACGGCGCTGACCCAGCAGTTCGGCGTTCGGCAGATCCACTTCCGGAATCGTCAGCTTCATGGTGCGCTCAATGTTGCGCAGCAGGCGGCGTTCGCGGTTTTCCACGAACAGCAGCGCGCGTCCGGCACGGCCAGCACGACCGGTACGGCCGATACGGTGTACGTAGGACTCGGAATCCATCGGGATGTCGTAGTTCACTACCAGGCTGATACGATCAACATCCAGACCACGCGCGGCAACGTCGGTCGCGATCAGGATATCCAGACGACCGTCTTTCAGGCGCTCCAGCGTTTGTTCACGCAGCGCCTGATTCATGTCGCCGTTCAGCGCAGCGCTGTTGTAACCGCTGCGCTCCAGCGCTTCGGCCACTTCCAGCGTGGCGTTCTTGGTGCGCACGAAAATGATCGCCGCATCAAAATCTTCCGCTTCCAGGAAACGGATCAGCGCTTCATTTTTACGCATGCCGTATACCGTCCAGTAGCTCTGGCTGATATCCGGACGAGTGGTCACGCTGGACTGAATGCGGACTTCCTGCGGATCGTTCATGAAACGGCGGGTGATACGACGAATCGCTTCCGGCATGGTGGCGGAGAACAGCGCCGTCTGATGTTCAGCCGGGATCTGCGCCATGATGTTTTCCACATCTTCGATGAAGCCCATGCGCAGCATTTCGTCAGCTTCGTCCAGCACCAGACCGCTCAGGTTGGACAGATCCAGCGTACCGCGTTTCAGGTGGTCCAGCAGACGCCCCGGGGTACCGACGACAATCTGCGGTCCCTGACGCAGCGCGCGCAACTGCACGTCATAACGCTGGCCGCCATACAGAGCAACCACGTTGACGCCCTGCATATGTTTAGAAAATTCGTTACAGGCTTCAGCAACCTGCACCGCCAACTCACGAGTCGGCGCCAGCACCAGCAACTGCGGCGCTTTCAGGTCAGCCTTGATATTGTTCAGCAGCGGCAGGGAAAATGCCGCGGTCTTGCCGCTCCCGGTCTGCGCCATACCCAGTACGTCGCGCCCGTTGAGCAGATGAGGAATACATTCCGCCTGAATCGGGGACGGCTTTTCGTACCCCATCTCAGACAGTGCATTCAGAATCGGAGCGGACAGCCCCAGACTAGCAAAAGAGGTTTCAAACTCTGCCATGTAAACTTTGCCTCACTTCAAAATGGCGGCCAGTCTACATAACTTGTCGAGAAAATACTCAATCATTTTCATTGAAAAGTGTGAACCGGCTCAAATTGGATTAAAAAGCGAACAAAAAAGCCTCGCCCGTTAAGGCGATGAAGAAATCGTCATGATTTCAGGCTGAAAGGTGTTCGTCAGCTATTGCTGGTCCGATCCTGATAGGTCGTCTTGCTCTTGGCCTAACTGCGCCAATTCCAACAATGCATAGCGGTGCTCAACAAAGTTGTGAACATTGTTAGCAACCGTCAGCTTGAACAACGCCTCGGCGGTGTTCTTGTCCCCCAGACTTAGGTAGTGCTTACCTAAATAGAAGTCAGTTTCACTGAGATGCTCGGCGAGCGAAGTGTTATCCTTAGCTTCTTCCTGCACACGCTGCATCAACACTTTTTCGTTGATGTCGCCCAGGTAGAATTCGACAATCGTCCATCCCCACACACCTTTCTTTGCCCCTTCGTAGCGTTCTTTCAACGCTGATTTGGCCTTCTCGGGATTGATTTCTCTCTCCACCAGGTAAAGCCACAGGGAACGGAAAGGATCATTAGGATCGTCGCGATAAAACGCTAGCAGATCATCCTGCGCCAACAGGTAGCGACCGCCGTAGTACAAAGCGATGCCCCGATTCAAACGCGCATAATTGTAAGTTGGATCAAGCTCTAATACAGAATCAAACGCTTCATAGGCAGCATCAAAATTGCCTGCCTGCGTCAAGTAAATGCCGAGATAGTTAAATACTTCCGGCATATCGGGACGGATGGAAAGCGCTTGTGAAAAATCATTTCGCGCCAACGCCCGTAACCCGAGGCTATCATACAGCACTCCGCGCTCATATAACAGCTGTGCTCGTTCATCGGGAGTAATTGCCCGGCTCGCCAGGATCTGCTCCATGCGCGCCAGGATGACTTCCTGCTGCAGCGTTGGCTGCAACGGTACCGCCAGCAATGCATCTTTGCGCCAATCCGTGTTGCTGCATCCTGCCAGCATAATTGCTGTCGCAACATAACACCAGCGCAAGAAAGGCTTCATTTCCCACTCCCGAAGACAAACATTGGATGAACATCCTGTCCCCGACTGCTCAGCATAAGGATATCCGTTCCTTATAATACACGCAGCTCCTTCACATCGTAAGGAGCTGCCAATCGATTATCCGCTATTATTCTTCCTCGGAAACCGGAACAGTTTCCTGAGATTGAGCATTTGCTTCTTTTATGCTCAAACGGATACGACCCTGACGGTCCACTTCCAGTACCTTAACCGGCACTTCCTGGCCCATCTGCAGATAGTCGGTCACTTTCTCAACGCGCTTGTCGGCGATCTGAGAAATATGTACCAGACCTTCTTTACCGCCGCCGATGGCTACAAAGGCGCCAAAGTCAACGATACGGGTCACTTTGCCCTGATAGATACGGCCCACTTCGATTTCAGCCGTGATCTCTTCGATACGACGAATGGCATGTTTCGCTTTTTCGCCGTCGGTCGATGCGATTTTCACCGTGCCGTCATCTTCGATCTCGATGGTAGTACCGGTTTCTTCGGTCAACGCACGGATCACCGAACCACCTTTACCAATCACATCTTTGATCTTGTCGGTGCTGATCTTGATGGTGTGAATACGCGGTGCGAATTCGGAGATATCGCCACGCGGCGAGCTAATCGCCTGTTCCATCACGCCCAGAATGTGCAGACGCGCACCCTTGGCCTGATTCAGCGCCACCTGCATGATTTCGCGGGTGATACCTTCGATTTTGATGTCCATCTGCAGCGCGGTCACGCCTTCACGGCTACCAGCTACTTTGAAGTCCATGTCGCCCAGGTGGTCTTCGTCACCCAGAATGTCAGACAGAACCACGAAGTTGTCGCCTTCCTTCACCAGACCCATCGCGATACCGGCAACGGCAGCCTTGATCGGCACACCGGCATCCATCAGCGCCAGCGACGCGCCGCATACGGACGCCATAGAAGAAGAACCGTTGGACTCAGTGATTTCGGATACCACACGTACGGTGTACGGGAAGGCTTCCGGTTTCGGCATCACAGCCAGCACACCACGTTTAGCCAGACGACCGTGGCCGATTTCGCGGCGTTTCGGCGAACCGACCATACCGGTTTCGCCCACGGAGTACGGCGGGAAGTTGTAGTGCAGCAGGAAACGATCGGTACGTTCGCCGGTCAATTCGTCAATAATCTGCGCGTCGCGCTCGGTACCCAGCGTCGCGGTCACCAGCGCCTGAGTTTCACCACGGGTGAACAAAGCGGAACCGTGAGTACGCGGCAGTACGCCGGTACGAACGTCCAGACCACGTATCATGTCTTTTTCACGACCGTCGATACGCGGTTCGCCGCTCAGGACACGGCTACGCACCACATTCTTCTCGATGCTGCCGAGAATATCGCGCAGTTCATTCTCGTCCAGCGTGTCATCTTCCGCCAGCAACGCCGCAACCACGTCGGATTTGATGGTATCAACCTGAGCGTAACGCTCCTGTTTTTCGGTGATGCGATAGGCATCGCCCAGACGGACTTCAGACAGCGCCTGCACACGGTTGTGCAGTTCGACATTAACTTCCGGCGCCTGCCAGTTCCACTTCGGCTTGCCGGCTTCCGCCGTCAGCGACTTGATGTTTTCGATAACAATCTGCTGCTGATCGTGACCGAACACTACCGCGCCCAGCATCTGATCTTCGCTCAGCAGATCCGCTTCGGATTCAACCATCAGCACCGCGCCTTCGGTACCGGCAACCACCAGATCCAGACGGCTGGTTTTCAGTTCTTCGGTAGTCGGGTTCAGCACATACTGGTCGTTGATGTAACCAACGCGAGCCGCGCCAATCGGGCCGTTGAACGGAATGCCGGACAGACTCAGCGCAGCGGAAGCACCGATCATGGCGACGATATCCGGGTTAACCTGCGGATTAACGGAAACTACGGTGGCGATAACCTGCACTTCATTAACGAAACCATCCGGGAACAGCGGACGAATCGGACGGTCGATCAGACGGGAAATCAGAGTTTCGCCTTCGCTCGGACGGCCTTCGCGACGGAAGAAACCACCGGGGATGCGGCCAGCAGCGTAGGTACGCTCCTGATAGTTAACGGTCAGCGGGAAAAAGTCCTGACCCGGTTTGGCCTGTTTGGCACCTACCACGGTCACGAATACCGCGGTGTCATCCATGCTGACCATCACGGCGGCAGTTGCCTGACGAGCCATCATGCCGGTTTCCAGTGTCACGGTATGCTGACCGTACTGGAATTTACGAACGATCGGATTAAGCAAAATACTGTCCTTTACCAGAGGCGCGCGCCATATCCCTGATACGGCACACCAGTTAATACCCGACCCGCTCATTACATCCTCGCGACTAATGACAGTCCTCATCCGACGCCACAGATAAAGCCTCTCATTAGCCGCGCGAATCGCTGTAATAACGGATCATATTCACAACAGCAATACATTACTCTGTTTTGCTGGCACTTCCTAGAAGAAAGGGGCCCAAAGAGGCCCCTTTCTCCTGAAACTCGTCGAATTAGCGACGCAGACCCAGACGTTCAATCAGGGTGGTGTAGCGTGCCAGATCTTTACGCTTCAGGTAGTCCAGCAGCTTACGACGCTGAGAAACCATACGCAGCAGACCGCGGCGGCTGTGGTGATCTTTCTTGTGCTCGGCAAAGTGACCCTGCAGATGGTTAATCTGAGCAGTCAGCAGAGCAACCTGAACCTCGGTAGAACCGCTGTCATTCGTACCACGACCAAATTCCGCAACAATTTTCGCTTTCGCTTCAACGCTTAGAGACATGATTTACTCCAAAATATTATAGATAGAACAGGCGCCGATCTCTAATTCAGCCGCCCAGGATTTAAGCCGCGTCATTTTACTCTCAGCGCGATCTAATCGCAAGGCGCTCAGGCATCCGTCGGCACAGGGTTTTCTACTACCAGACGACGCGGCGCGACCCGACCTTCGTCATCGATTTCCCCCATACCGATAAACCGGCGCGCGTCACCCTCGGTAATGCGCACCATACCGTTAGCCGGCGTAGCGGCAGCACGCACCGCTTGCCCCAGCTTGAGATAACCCGCCACCACCGGCGACAGATTAACTTCCGGAAACGCCTGCACAGCGGTATCCATCGGCAACAGCAGCACATCCAGCAATTCGCCGATCGGCTGCTCCTGCGCTTCCGCCTGTTCACGCAACGCCTGCAACTGCTCCAGAGTCACCATCCGCTCGATCGGATAAGTCGCCACCTGCAACCGGCGCAGGTAAATCACATGGGCGCCACACCCCAGCTTCTCGCCCAGATCATCAATGATGGTGCGGATGTAAGTTCCCTTGGAACAATGGATTTCCAGTTCCAGCTCATCCCCTTCCCAGCGGATAAACTGCAACTCATACACCGTGATATCACGCGCTTCACGCGGCACGGTCAGCCCCTGACGCGCATATTCGTACAGCGGGCGACCCTGATATTTCAGCGCGGAATACATCGACGGCACCTGTTGGGTATCGCCGCGAAAGCTGTCCAGCGCCGGCATCAGCAGATCATGGGTAAAGGCTACCGGGCGCTCCTGAATCACATTGCCGTCGGCATCCGAAGTATCCGTACGCTGCCCCAGACGAGCTATCACTCGGTAGCGTTTATCGGCATCCAGCAGGTACTGGGAAAACTTGGTCGCCTCACCCAGACATATCGGCAACATGCCGGTTGCCAGCGGGTCCAGCGCGCCGGTATGCCCGGCTTTATTGGCATTAAAGAGGCGTTTTACCTTCTGCAGCACATCGTTGGACGATGCTCCTTGCGGTTTATCCAGCAGCAAAACGCCGTGGATATCCCGGCCGCGGCGACGAGGACGCGACATTACCCCTCCTGCTCATCATCTGCGGCAGGGGTACGACGTTCCGCATCACGTCTGACCACGTTGGTCACCAGATTGGACATCCGCATCCCTTCCACCAGGGAATTGTCATAGGAGAAGGTCAGTTCCGGCACTACGCGCAGACGCATGGCCTTGCCCAACAACATACGGATAAAACCGGACGCATCCTGCAACGCCTTCACTCCGGCTTTGACCTGCTCCGGTTCGTTGTCATTCAGAAAGGTCACAAATACTTTGGCGTAAGCCAAATCGCGCGACACTTCCACGCCGGATACCGTCGCCATGCCCACACGCGGATCTTTCACTTCACGCTGAATGATAATGGCGATTTCTTTTTGCATTTCCTGAGCCACACGCTGCGTGCGGCTGAATTCTTTTGCCATGATGAATCCTCAGAGAAAAATCGGGGGGCACTCGGCCCCCCAGCATGAAAACATCAGGTACGTTACTGCACGTATCAGTCGATGGTGCGTTTGATCTCAATGGTTTCAAACACTTCGATCACGTCGCCAGTGCGAACGTCATTGTAGTTCTTCACGCCGATACCACATTCCATACCGTTACGGACTTCGTTGACGTCGTCTTTGAAGCGGCGCAGGGATTCCAGCTCGCCTTCAAAGATAACCACGTTGTCACGCAGCACGCGGATTGGGTTGTGACGTTTCACCACCCCTTCGGTCACCATACAGCCGGCAATCGCGCCAAACTTCGGTGACTTGAACACATCGCGCACTTCCGCCAGGCCGATAATTTCCTGCTTGTACTCCGGCGCCAGCATACCGCTCATCGCCTGTTTCACTTCGTCGATCAGGTCATAGATGACGGAGTAGTAACGCAGATCCAGGCCTTCCGCCTCGACGATACGACGGGCAGAGGCATCCGCACGCACGTTAAAGCCAAGGATGATCGCGTTGGAGGCCGCGGCCAAGGTGGCATCGGTCTCGGTGATCCCACCCACGCCGGAACCCACAATCTTGACTTTGACTTCGTCGGTGGACAGTTTCTGCAACGAATCGGAAATCGCTTCCACAGACCCCTGAACATCGGCTTTCATCACAATGTTCAGCTCGGAAACTTCGCCCTCGGTCATGTTGGCGAACATGTTTTCCAGCTTGGACTTCTGCTGACGCGCCAGCTTCACTTCGCGGAACTTACCCTGACGGTAAAGCGCCACTTCACGAGCTTTCTTCTCGTCACGCACCACTGTCGCTTCGTCACCGGCCGCCGGTACGCCGGACAGACCCAGGATTTCCACCGGAATGGACGGACCCGCTTCGGTGATTTCGCGACCCAGTTCGTCACGCATGGCACGCACGCGGCCATATTCGAAACCACACAGTACGATGTCGCCCTTGTTCAGCGTACCTTCACGTACCAACACGCTCGCAACCGGGCCACGACCTTTGTCCAGGAAGGATTCGATCACCACGCCGCTGGCCATACCGCTGCGAATGGCTTTCAGTTCCAGAACTTCGGCCTGCAGCAAAATAGCTTCCAGCAGTTCATCGATGCCTTCGCCGCTTTTGGCGGATACATGCACAAACTGCGATTCACCGCCCCACTCTTCCGGCATGATGCCGTACTGAGACAGTTCGTTTTTGACACGATCCGGATCGGCTTCCGGTTTGTCGATTTTGTTGACGGCAACCACCACCGGTACCTTGGCGGCCTTGGCATGCTGAACAGCTTCGATGGTCTGAGGCATCACACCGTCATCAGCGGCCACAACCAGAACCACGATATCCGTAGCCTGTGCGCCACGCGCACGCATGGCGGTAAACGCGGCGTGCCCCGGCGTATCCAGGAAGGTAATCATGCCGTTGTCAGTTTCAACGTGATAGGCACCGATATGCTGGGTAATACCGCCAGCCTCGCCAGCCGCTACCTTGGTGGAGCGGATGTAGTCCAGCAACGAGGTCTTACCGTGGTCAACGTGGCCCATGATGGTCACTACCGGCGCGCGCGATTCGGCGGAGGACAAACCGGTATCGCGGTCGCTCATTACCGCTTCTTCCAGCTCGTTTTCACGGCGCAGGATCACTTTATGACCCATTTCTTCCGCTACCAGCTGCGCGGTTTCCTGATCGATAACCTGGTTGATGGTGGCCATCGCGCCCAGTTTCATCATGGCCTTGATGACCTGAGAACCTTTGACGGCCATCTTGTTCGCCAGCTCGGCCACAGTAATGGTTTCGCCAATCACCACGTCGCGGTTGACCGCCTGCACAGGCTTATTGAAGCCCTGCTGCAGGGTACTCGGCTTACGCTTGCCTTTACCGCCGCGAGTCACCGCACGGGCTTCTTCGCGATCGGCCTTCGATTCAGACAGACGGCTGCCTTTTTTCTGTTTGGTAACCTTGCTGCCGCGACCGCGACCGCGACGATCGCCTTCCACCTGACGATCATTCTCATCTTCCGCTTCACGCGCGTGATGGGAGGTGGTTACGTGGTAATCCGCGTCTTCGGTTTCATCGCCTTCTTTTTCCCAACGTCCGGCATTTTCTTCTGCCATCTGGCGAGCCTCTTCTGCGATACGACGAGCTTCTTCCTCGACCTTACGACGAGCCGATTCTTCCGCCTTACGCTTGAGCTCAGCCGCTTCCGCTTCGCGACGCGCTTTCTCAGCCTGAGCTGGTTTAGTCATACTATCGTTTTGTTGGTTGCTCACTTTCTCTTTTTCCGCTACGTCACGCTTAGCTTTTTCAGCGGCCTCACGTTTGGCTTGCTCTTCAGCAACAGCGCGCTTTGCCTTCTCTTCTTCCTCACGTTTGGCCTTTTCTTCGGCCTCGCGTTTGGCTTGATCTTCGGCTGCGCGTTGCGCCTGTTCTTCCGCTTCACGCCGTGCCTGCTCTTCCTCAGCCGCAGCCTGCTGCTCGTCGTGAGGATCGCGTTTTACATAGGTGCGCTTCTTGCGGACTTCGATCTGCACCGATTTACTCTTACCACCGGTGCTGGGGATATTTAAAGTGCTACGTGTTTTACGCTGCAGTGTCAATTTTCCCGGCGCGCCGCCGCGGTCGCGGTTCAGGTGCGCCAGCAGTGTTTCTTTTTCATTCTGAGTCACAGAGTCCGATGCAGACTTGGTGATTCCCGCATCAGCAAACTGCTGTATCAGGCGGTCAACCGGCGTCTGGATCTCTGCGGCCAGTGATTTTAGGGTTACATCTGTCATGCTGTTCCTTTCCTGCTACAGTTCGTTATTCGTTACTGCCACCAAACCAACAGATATTACGTGCAGCCATAATCAGCTCGCCGGCTTGTGTTTCATCAAGCCCTTCAATATCTGCCAGGTCGTCGACGCCCTGCTCAGCAAGATCTTCCAGCGTGCAAACACCGCGCGCGGCCAGTTTAAACGCCAGCTCGCGGGACAGACCAGATAAATTGAGCAAATCTTCCGCTGGCTGACCACTGCCGCGGTTTTCTTCATTCGCCAGAGCCAGCGTGGTCAGCGCCGCTTTTGCCCGTTCGCGCAGAGCTTCGATGGTTTCTTCATCCAGACCATCGATCTCCTGCAGCTCATGGATTGGCACATAAGCCAGTTCTTCCAGCGAAGAGAAGCCTTCTTCAACCAGCGCCGTCGCGAATTCTTCGTCAATATCCAGGTGCTTGGTGAAAATATCGATGGCGGCATGAGCCTCTGCCTGGTGTTTCGCCTGCAGATCTTCAATCGTCATCACGTTCAGTTCCCAACCGCTCAGTTGAGAAGCCAGACGAACGTTCTGACCGTTGCGACCGATAGCCTGCGCCAGATTGCCGGCTTCAACCGCGATGTCCATAGTGTGTTTGTCTTCATCAACTACAATGGACGCCACATCGGCCGGCGCCATGGCGTTAATGACAAACTGCGCCGGATTATCGTCCCACAGAACGATATCGATACGCTCGCCGCCCAGTTCGCTGGATACCGCCTGAACGCGCGCGCCGCGCATCCCCACGCATGCACCGACCGGATCAATACGCTTGTCGTTGGTTTTGACCGCGATCTTGGCGCGGGAACCCGGATCACGGGCTGCAGCTTTGATCTCAATAACTTCTTCGCCGATTTCCGGCACTTCGATACGGAACAATTCAATCAGCATTTCAGGGCGGGAACGGCTCACAAACAGCTGTGCCCCACGCGCTTCCGGACGAACGGCATACAGGACGCCGCGAATACGGTCGCCCGGGCGGAAGTTCTCACGCGGCAGCATGTCTTCACGGCCGATCACAGCTTCAGCATTGCTGCCCAAATCCAGCGTGATGTTATCGCGGTTAACTTTTTTGACCACGCCGGTGACGATCTCGCCTTCCTGTTCACGGAACTGGTCAACCACCATGGCGCGCTCGGCTTCACGCACTTTCTGCACGATAACCTGCTTGGCGGTCTGAGTGGTGATGCGGTCGAAAGTTACGGATTCGATCTGATCTTCGATGTAGCCACCCAGTTCCACGCTTGGCTCTTCAAATTGCGCCGCTTCCAGGGTGATTTCACGTGTCGGCTGGGTGACTTCGTTCACGACCTGCCAACGACGGAAGGTATCGAAATCGCCGGTTTTGCGATCGATACAGACACGAACATCAATTTCCTGCTCGTATTTTTTCTTGGTCGCTGTCGCCAGTGCAGTCTCCAGCGCTTCAAAAATCTTTTCACGCGGCACGGCTTTTTCATTGGAAACCGCTTCAACAACAGCCAGAATCTCTTTATTCATCCTAGTTGCCTCATCCAAACTTTAAAAGTGGGGTACCAGGTTCGCCTTCTGGATATTGCTCAGCGCGAACACTTCATCTTTGCCTTCCACTGTTACGGTGATCATCTCGCCTTCAACGGATTTGATGATGCCCTGCCACTTACGGCGATTCTGCACCGCCATGCGCAGCACCAGGCTAACTTCTTCACCCGCGAAACGCTCGTAATGCGCAGCGGTAAAGAGCGGCCGTTCCAGGCCCGGCGACGACACTTCCAGGTTATAGGCAACGGATATGGGATCCTCAACATCCAGTACCGCACTGACCTGGTGGCTAACATCAGCACAATCATCAACAGTGATGCCATCTTCACTATCAATATAGATTCGCAGTGTCGACTGGCGTCCCCGAATGAACTCAATGCCTACCAGCTCATAGCCCAGGGCTTCAACAGGTGCCGAAATCATCTCTGTTAACTTTTGTTCTAATGTGGACAAGCCCACCCCCAAGACATAAAAAAAGGGCTTAATAGCCCAGTAATTCTGCTGTCAGATAACAAAAAACCCCGATATATCGGGGCTTTGTGCAACTGGACCCTATTTACCGCAAACTACTGCGGCATAACTACCATCAAGTATTCTTTCAGAATTCACCGTAGATAATGCGCTTGATGCAATACAGTTTATTTGAAAAAAAACTTTTCTGGGAAGTTAAGTGGTTGCGGGGGCCGGATTTGAACCGACGACCTTCGGGTTATGAGCCCGACGAGCTACCAAGCTGCTCCACCCCGCGTCCGAAAACGTGGCAAATACTACGCTGACAACCGCAAAAATGCAAGTTATCTATAGGATTGGTACCGAGGACGGGACTTGAACCCGTAAGCCCAATCGGGCACTACCACCTCAAGGTAGCGTGTCTACCAATTCCACCACCTCGGCATCACAATTGCTTTTTATCATCAGCGGCGTTTACCCGCCGATGAAACGCCCGCGATTATTTAGGAATATCGCTTGACGGTGCAGTCGGTGCTTTTGACTGCTCTGCTTTTTCGGGCGCAGCTGGCTGACTCAGGTTTTCCCACTCGCTGCCTTTCTTGCTGTGGTCGGAACTCATGTTCCCCAGAATCAGGCTGAGTACGAAAAACAGCGTGGCAAACAGCGCCGTCATTCGGGTCATAAAATTGCCGGATCCGCTCGAACCAAACAAGGTAGCGGAAGCCCCTGCTCCGAACGACGCTCCCATATCAGCACCTTTACCTTGTTGCAGCATGATAAGACCAACCAGGCCAATCGCCACAATCAGGAAAATTACCAGAAGAGCTTCGTACATAGTCGTACCTGTTATTTATCCCCACCACCTGGTGAGGCATCGCTAATTCTTGCGGCTTACCCGCGACTACCCGCCAGGAGAGGTAACTCCCCTATAAAGCGGGTCTGAATACTAACTAAAGCATCGGGTGTACGCAAGGGTAATTTGGCGCCAACCCACTGATTGAGGAAAAAACCAGCGGCCGAAAAAGAAAGACCGGAAAATACTGGCTAGCCGACTGATTACATAGGCATTCACGCTATCACACCGTGTGACAGGCATTCGCAGCCTGCCACCACCGTCGGCACATTATTCTGCCCTTAACCGGCCGCTTTTACCGCATCGGCAATGCGATTTGCCATCTGCGTCACTGTCGCTTCGTCTTCCCCTTCCACCATGACCCGGATCAAGGGCTCTGTACCGGACTTACGCAGTAATACCCGGCCACGACCGGCCAATTGCTCTTCCACCGATTGCGTGGCCTGCTTCACCAGCTCGCTTTCCAGCGGATCTCCTTCTCCGGAGAAGTGCACATTGACCAGTATTTGCGGAAAGAGCTTCATGCCGCTGCACAGGTCATGCAGGCTCATATGGTTGCGGACCATGGCAGTCAGTACCTGTAAGCCTGCGATAACGCCATCACCGGTAGTGGTTTTATCCAACAGGATAACGTGGCCGGAGTTTTCAGCGCCCAGACGCCAGCCTTTCGACTGCATCAACTCCAACACGTAGCGGTCTCCCACCTTGGCACGAGCAAACGGGACACCTAACTGTTTTAGCGCCAGCTCCAGTCCCATGTTGCTCATCAATGTACCGACCGCACCACCGCGCAATTGCCCCTGACGCAGCGCTTCGCGCGCGATAATGTACAGGATCTGATCGCCATCGACTTTGTTGCCCTGGTGATCAACCATAATCAGGCGATCGCCATCACCATCAAACGCCAGACCGACATCCGCTTTTTCAGACAGCACCCGCGCCTGCAATTGCGTGACGTCAGTAGCTCCGCACTGTTCATTGATGTTCATACCATCGGGTTCACAACCAATGGCAATCACCCGTGCGCCTAACTCACGCAGCACGCTGGGTGCAATGTGGTAGGTAGCGCCATTGGCGCAATCCACCACGATTTTAAGTCCGCTGAGGCTCAGTTCACTGGGAAACGTGCCTTTACAAAATTCGATATAGCGCCCGGCAGCATCAACGATACGGTTCGCCTTGCCCAATTCGGCGGATTCGACGCAGGTCAATGGTTTTTCCATTTCTGCTTCGATCGCCTCCTCCACTTCGTCCGGCAACTTGGTGCCGTCAATCGAAAAGAACTTGATACCGTTGTCGTAGTAGGGGTTATGTGACGCCGAAATCACGATCCCGGCTTCAGCACGAAAGGTACGGGTCAGATAAGCCACCGCCGGAGTTGGCATAGGTCCGGTGAACGATGCGGACAAGCCAGCCGCCGCCAGCCCGGCCTCAAGCGCAGACTCCAGCATGTAGCCGGAAATACGGGTATCTTTGCCAATAATAATTTTTCTGGAACCATGACGCGCCAGAACTTTGCCGGCAGCCCATCCCAGCTTCAATACAAAATCAGGCGTAATCGGCAGATCGCCCACCTTGCCCCGAATACCGTCAGTGCCAAAATATTTGCGGCTACTCATAATTGTTGTTATTCCTTCGCTGATAGAGTTGCTTCGACTACACGTATTGCATCCACCGTCGCTTTCACATCATGGACACGGATAATATGGGCGCCCTTCATCGCGGCAATAACCGCCGCTGCTACACTGCCATAAACCCGTTCAAGCGGCGGAACACCCAGCAATTGCCCAATCATGGTTTTTCTGGACATACCAACCAGCAACGGCAAACCGAAGCGATGTAATTCTTCCAGGTTCCCCAGCAACCGATAATTATGCTGCAGATTCTTGCCGAAGCCGAACCCAGGATCCAGCAATAACTGGTCGCGCGGAATACCGGCGGCGACACAACGGGCAATATGATGCTCAAAAAATGCCGAAACCTCACCTACCACATCGTCATAATGCGGCGTATGTTGCATGGTTCTCGGCAATCCCTGCATATGCATCAGGCACACGGGAAGACCTGTTGCCGCCGCCGCCTCCAGCGCACCCGGCTCTCTAAGCGCCCGAATATCGTTGATCAGATGTGCGCCGGCCTGCGCACAGGCGGTAATCACTTCAGGCTTGGACGTATCCACCGAAATCCAGGTTTCAAAGCGTTGCGCCAGCGCTTCCACCACCGGCACAACCCGCTCCAACTCTTCATCGGTACTGACTTCGTCTGCGCCCGGTCGGGTAGACTCGCCCCCCACATCAATGAAAGTGGCGCCGGCAGAAATCATCTGCTCGGCATGGATCAAAGCCGTGTTCAGCGTGTTGTGTTTACCGCCGTCGGAGAAGGAATCCGGGGTGACATTCAAGATCCCCATAACCTGGGGACAGGAGAGATCCAGCGTCAATCCACGAGCGTTCAGTTTCATGTTTTGCTTCTCAAATTCGTCTAGCCAGCATGCCCTACCGGAGTAAAAAACCCCGGCAAGCCGGGGTTGGGGGGAAGCTGTGGCCCGCCAGGGGGGCCGTCATACCATTACTTGTCGTTCAAAGGCCCGGACATGGTATTGCCCGGTGTCGGCGCATGAGGTTCATCCGCCGGCGTCGGCGCCTTAGGAGCACCGCCATTGTCAGACGACGAAGAGTTATTGCCCGAAGTCGGTTCTTCCCAGCCGGCTGGCGGGCGAACGTCTTTACGCGACATCAGATCATCGATTTGCGGCGCATCGATAGTCTCATACTTCATCAGCGCGTCCTTCATCGAATGCAGAATGTCCATATTGGCCATCAGCAATTCGCGGGCACGCTGATAGTTACGCTCGATCAACGCCTTAACTTCCTGATCGATGATACGCGCCGTTTCATCCGACATATGCTTGGCTTTGGCTACAGAACGACCGAGGAACACTTCGCCTTCTTCTTCCGCATACAGCAAAGGCCCCAGCTTTTCCGAAAAGCCCCATTGCGTCACCATGTTGCGGGCGATGGACGTCGCCACTTTGATGTCGTTGGAAGCGCCGGTAGAAACATGCTCGGATCCGTAGATGATTTCTTCAGCCAGACGGCCGCCGTACAGCGTGGAAATCTGGCTTTCCAGTTTCTGACGGCTGGCGCTGATCGCATCACCCTCAGGCAGGAAGAAAGTCACACCCAGAGCACGACCGCGCGGGATAATCGTCACTTTGTGCACCGGATCGTGCTCCGGCACCAGACGGCCGATAATCGCATGACCCGCTTCGTGATAGGCGGTGGATTCTTTCTGCGCTTCGGTCATCACCATAGAGCGGCGTTCCGCCCCCATCATGATTTTGTCCTTGGCCTTCTCGAATTCCACCATCGAAACCACGCGACGGTTGCCGCGAGCCGCAAACAACGCAGCTTCGTTCACCAGGTTAGCCAAATCCGCACCGGAAAAGCCCGGCGTACCACGTGCGATAACGGAAGCGTCAATATCCGGCGACAGCGGTACGCGGCGCATATGGACTTTCAGAATCTGTTCACGGCCACGGACATCCGGCAAGCCAACCACCACCTGACGGTCAAAACGACCGGGACGCAGCAACGCCGGGTCCAGCACGTCGGGACGGTTAGTCGCGGCGATAACGATGATGCCTTCGTTGCCTTCAAAACCATCCATCTCAACCAGCATCTGGTTCAGCGTCTGCTCGCGTTCGTCATGACCACCGCCCAGACCCGCGCCACGCTGGCGGCCCACGGCGTCGATTTCATCGATAAAGATGATGCAGGGCGCAGCTTTCTTGGCCTGCTCGAACATGTCACGCACGCGAGAAGCACCGACGCCCACAAACATTTCTACGAAGTCGGAACCGGAAATGGTGAAAAACGGCACTTTCGCTTCACCGGCGATGGCTTTCGCCAGCAAGGTTTTACCGGTCCCCGGCGGGCCGACCATCAGCACGCCTTTCGGAATTTTACCACCCAGTTTCTGAAAGCGGCTCGGCTCGCGCAGGTACTCCACCAGCTCGGCAACTTCTTCTTTGGCTTCATCACAGCCCGCCACATCGGCGAACGTGGTTTTAATCTGATCTTCCGTCAGCATCCGTGCCTTGCTTTTACCAAAAGACATGGCACCTTTGCCGCCTCCGCCCTGCATCTGGCGCATGAAGAAAATCCAGACACCAATCAGCAACAGCATCGGGAACCAGGAAATGAAGATAGAAGCCAGCAGGCTCGGTTCTTCCGGCGGTTCGCCAACCACTTTCACATTTTTGGTCAGAAGGTTATCCAGCAGTTTAGGATCGTTGACAGGGATGTACGTGGTGTAGCGGCTGCTGTCTTTTTTGACAACATTGATCTCGCGCCCGTTGATACGCGCTTCACGGACCTGATCCTGATTCACTTCAGTCAAAAAGGTTGAATAATCCACCCTACGGCCATTCGACTCGCTGGGCCCAAAGCTCTGGAATACGGACATCAGCACTACCGCGATGACCAACCAGAGAATCAGGTTTTTCGCCATGTCACTCAAGGGATTAACCTCATATTACAACTGTGTTAAAAAATAGCGTCAGGGTACTACAGTTTACGACCTGTCGCTACAATGTACACCTCACGGGACCGGGCTCGCGAGGCATCTGGCTTACGAATCTTCACCGTCGTAAACAGGGAGCGAATCTCACGCAGATACTCATCGAAGCCCACTCCCTGAAATACTTTCACTACGAAACTGCCACCAGGCGCTAATATATCCCGACACATGTCCAGCGCAAGTTCAACCAGATACATGGCGCGGGGAATATCCACCGCCGGAGTACCGCTCATGTTCGGGGCCATGTCGGACATCACCACCTGAACCTTCTCGTCTCCAACCCGCTCCAGCAGGGTTTTGAGCACTAATTCATCACGGAAATCCCCTTGAAGGAAATCGACTCCAACAATAGGATCCATCGGTAAAAGATCGCACGCGATAATGCGCCCTTTTCCACCAATCTGACTGACAACATACTGGGACCATCCGCCTGGCGCTGCGCCAAGATCCACCACGGTCATGCCGGGTTTGAACAGCCGGTCAGTCTGCTGTATCTCATCAAGTTTAAACCAAGCGCGCGAGCGAAGCCCTTTTTTCTGCGCCTGCTGTACATATTTGTCGCTAAAGTGTTCCTGCAACCAGCGGGTGGAACTTGCAGAACGCTTTTTGTTAGCCATCGATTTTCCAACTATGATTTTTTCTAACTAGTGTTAATTAAGTGCCAGCGGCGGGCAAAACGTCTCAACGACAGCCAATCTGTATAGCCGGATTGGTGATAATCATGAGATGGCGGTAGAATGGCCCGTTTTCAATCCCAACCTAAGCAAAAAAGACAATGAATCTGAGTAACAAACAAAAACAGCACCTGAAAGGCCTGGCTCACCCGTTGAAGCCGGTCGTCATGCTGGGCAACAACGGCCTCACTGAAGGTGTGCTGGCTGAAATCGAGCAGGCTTTGGAACATCACGAACTGATCAAGGTGAAAATCGCCGCTGAGGATCGTGAAACCAAGGGCCTGATTGTCGATGCCATTCTGCGCGAAACCGGCGCCAGTAATGTCCAGGTCATCGGCCACACTCTGGTGCTCTATCGTGCGTCAAAAGAACGCAAGATTGTGTTGCCCCGTTAACATTTTTGGTTCAGGTTACCCTGTTTCCCGGCAAGGTTCCATGACCCGCTGGTGAGAAAAAAGGCCGATATCGGCCTTTTTCCTTTCTTTACAATCGAGGCTGGCGCCTTGCCAGTCAATAGGAATCAGAGATATTCCACCTTCAGGATTTCGTACTCCACGACCCCGCCCGGCGTGCTGATCGTCACCACGTCATCCTCTTCTTTGCCTATTAACCCCCGCGCAATCGGCGAGTTGACAGAAATGAGGTTCTGTTTGAAGTCGGCTTCGTCGTCACCCACGATACGGTAGGTCTGCTCTTCTTCGGTATCCAGGTTCATCACGGTTACCGTAGCGCCAAAAATCACGCGACCGTTCGCCGCCATCTTGGTGACGTCGATAACCTGGGCGTTAGACAGTTTGGCTTCAATTTCCTGAATCCGACCTTCACAGAATCCCTGCTGCTCGCGAGCGGCATGGTATTCTGCGTTTTCTTTCAAATCACCGTGCTCACGCGCCTCGGCAATCGCCGCAATAATTTCGGGCCGGCGTACTGACTTCAGGAAGTCCAGCTCCTCGCGTAACTTTTCAGCACCACGCAACGTCATCGGAAATTGTTTCATATCGTCACTACCTCTAAAAAATCCGTACGGCTCACGTTACCGTCATCCTGACAATTTAAACAAAAATAGCCTCGCCCGGAACATTCCTTCCAGGCCAGACGCGTTTTTGCATTTTGATACGCATTTTACCCCAGAGTTCCACCAGGGTCATCGTTTACTTTATCCCTTGATGCGCCGTAGTATGACCACCACGTTACCCTGTACTTAATTGAGATTATGCGTTTTTTATCGATTCTGACCGGTTTTGCCTGCGCAGTTGCCCTACAGGCCAACGCCGCCCCCATTGACGAGTACACCAAATATCTGCCCGATGGGGCCAATCTGGCGCTGGTGGTGCAAAAAGTCGGAGCATCTACCCCGACTGTCGATTATCACAGTCAGCAGATGGCGCTGCCCGCCAGTACGCAGAAAGTCATCACCGCGCTGGCTGCGCTGTTGCAACTGGGGCCGGATTACCGTTTCGTCACCACGATGGAAAGCAAAGGCACGCTCGCCAACGGGGTATTACGCGGCAATCTGGCGGTGCGCTTCAGCGGCGATCCATCGCTGAAACGACAGCAACTCCGTAACATGGTACAGGAACTCAAGAAACGGGGAATTCGAGAAATCAGCGGTGACGTCCTGATCGATACGTCCGTATTCGCCAGCCACGACAAGGCGCCCGGCTGGCCCTGGAATGATATGACTCAGTGTTTCAGCGCGCCGCCCGCTGCCGCGATTGTCGACAAAAACTGTTTTTCCATCTCGCTCTACAGCGCCCCCAAGGCAGGCGATAACGCATTTATCCGCGTCGCGTCCTATTATCCGGTGCAAATGTTCAGTGAAGTTCGCACCCTGGCGAAAGGCTCCCCAGACGCCCAGTATTGCGAATTGGACGTAGTGCCGGGTGAACTCAACCGCTTTACCGTTACTGGCTGCCTGACGCAGCGCGCCGAACCGTTGCCGCTGGCGTTCGCCATACAGGACGGCGCCAGCTACGCCGGCGCGATCGTGAAAGACGAACTGCAACAGGCGGACATCCGCATCGCCGGCAGTCTGCGCCGGCAATCGCTGCCTGGCGCTCCCGGCACCGTACTGGCGCAAACCGAGTCGGAGCCGTTGCACGAATTGTTGACCACCATGCTGAAAAAATCGGACAACATGATTGCCGATACCGTATTTCGCACCATCGGGCATGAGCGTTTCAAAGTTCCCGGAACCTGGCGCGCCGGCGCTGACGCCGTTCGCCAGATCCTGCGTCAGAAAGCCGGAATCGACCTGGGCAACACCATCATCGTTGACGGCTCAGGGTTGTCCAGACATAACCTGATCGCGCCGGCAACCATGATGCAGGTGCTGCAGTATATTGCTCAACACGATAACGAATTGAATTACATCAAGATGCTGCCGCTGGCGGGCTATGACGGGACATTACGCTATCGTGCCGGCCTGCATGAAGCCGGGCTTGATGGCAAAGTCTCGGCCAAAACCGGCGCGTTGCAAGGGGTGTACAACCTGGCGGGCTTTATCACCACCGCCAGCGGCCAGCGAATGGCCTTCGTACAGTATCTCTCCGGTTACGCGGTTCCACCGGAAGATCAAAAAGAACGCCGCATTCCGCTGGTTCGCTTCGAAAGCCGCGTTTACAAAGATATATACCAGAACAATTAACTGACTGATAAAAAATTCCCTTATCTGCCTGGCAGATAAGGGAAACATACACAACTAACAAGCAAATTTTTCTTTTCGGCCACCGCTTAGATGGCCTGGTGGCGATTAATGCTGGTAAATAATTTCAACGCCTTCGTCGTCATCTTCATCCCAGTCGTCATCCCACTCCTCTTCAGCTTCCGCCTTGGCGGCTTCCAACTGTTCGCGGTGGTAATCATCCCACATGAAGTCGACTTTCTCAGGCGCCTTGTTCTCTGCTTCGGCCAGCGCTTTCGGCTGAGTATTGAGGAAATTCATCACATCCCAGCACAGGGCATTTACCCCTTCCCGGTTGGCTGCGGAAATCAGGTAATATTTACCTTCCCAGCCAAGTGCGGCCGCGATCTCTTTCGCGCGTTTTTCCGCCTCGCCTTTCTCCAGCAGATCAACCTTGTTGAACACCAGCCAGCGCGGTTTTTCCGCCAGAGACGCGCTGTACTGCTGCAATTCATTAACGATCACTTTGGCATTTTCGATCGGATCGGATTCATCGATCGGCGCCAGATCGATCAGATGCAGCAACACGCGGCAGCGCTCCAGATGCTTCAGGAAACGGATCCCCAGCCCAGCGCCTTCGGACGCGCCTTCGATAAGACCGGGGATGTCTGCCACCACGAAGCTCTTCTCGCTGTCCATGCGCACCACGCCCAGGCTCGGCACCAGCGTGGTAAACGGATAATCCGCCACCTTCGGCTTAGCGGCCGACACTGCGCGAATAAACGTTGATTTCCCGGCATTCGGCAAACCCAGCATACCGACATCCGCCAGCAGCAACAGCTCCAGCATCAACTCACGCTCTTCGCCCGGCGTACCGTTGGTTTTCTGTCGCGGCGCACGGTTGACGGAGGATTTGAAGCGGGAATTACCCAGCCCGTGCCATCCGCCTTTGGCGACCATCAGTTTCTGCTGATTACGGGTCATGTCACCCAGCACTTCACCCGTGCTTTTATCCAGCACGCGCGTACCGACGGGGACCTTGATGGTGATGTCTTTGCCACGCTTGCCGGTGCAGTCACGGCTCTGACCATTCTGGCCGCGTTCCGCACGGAAGCTTTTCTCAAAGCGGTAGTCAATCAGGGTATTAAGGTTTTCATCCGCCAGCAGGTAGACGTCACCGCCGTCACCGCCGTCACCGCCGTCAGGCCCGCCATTGGGAATATATTTTTCACGACGGAAGCTGACACAGCCATTGCCACCGTCACCCGCCACCACCAGGATGGTGGCTTCATCTACAAACTTCATGAACTGTCTCCGCAAAAAACCAATAGAGAATGACCGACGCGTTTGAATAATTTATTGGTTCTCTTTGGCTCAACGAATTGGGTTGATGACAGATAACCGCAGTATGTCACCTGCCACTGAAAAACCGACGCATCAGAACCGTTCCGATAAAAGGGCGCTGATTGTACCTGCTTGGCGAAAGGATTTCACCTGTATTAAAAATAATCAGCCCTGATTCGCTTCGCCACCCTTTGTTCAGAGTATCTGCGCGGCCTGTTCCTACCTCATCAAACCCTAGGACGCTTGTCGCGTTTTAATGCGATCAGACGATGCCCAATCGCAGAGAACATCGCGCCGGTCACCACGACAAAGGCGCCGATATACCCCAGCAGATTGAGAGCCGGCGCGGCAAATACCGAAGGCCAGGCCAATGACAATAAATCCGAAAAAAACAGCGTAAACAACGGCGTCAGCGTAATGATGGTACTCACCTGAGCGGCCTGCCAGCGCGCCATAGCCTCAGCCAGCGCCCCGTATCCCACCAGAGTATTCGCGCCGCAAAACAGCAGACAGGCCAATTGCCAGCCAGTCAGTTGGAAAATCCCCCCCGGTTTTGCCAACGGGGTGATAAACAGTACACAGAGCGTATACAGCAGAAAAAGCAGCTGTTGCGAAGTCAGACGACGCAGTAACACCTTTTGTGCCACGCCATAGGCCACCCATACCGTGGAAGCCGCTACCCCCAGCAATATCCCGAAGGTGTAATCCGTCAGTCGGGTAAAAAGCTCCACCAGACTATTGTTGAAAAACATCAATAATCCGCAAATCAGTACCCCAGCGCCGATGATTTGATTCACGCGCATCTTTTCCTTGAGGATCACAACGCTGGCAACCATCAACCCCACCGTCGACAACTGCCCGATCACCTGCGACGCCGTAGGGCTCAGATATTGCAAAGATGAGCTGAACAGCACGAAATTGCCCAGCAACCCGCCGGTGGCTATCAACAGCAGAATCCACCAACGCTGATGATCAAATACCCGCGGCGTCGGCAATTTGCCTTTGCTGTACAGGAAAATCCACAGCCCGACGGATGCGATCAAAAAGCGGTACCAGACGATGGTATAAGGCTCCATCGCTACCAGAACCTGTTTCATCGCGATTGGCAGCGCTCCCCAGCATATGGCGGTAGTCAGCGCCAGACAAAACCCGATGACAGCATTCTGTTTCATCACATCACCTGTTCTTTTTATCGATTTCTGTATTATGCCGCGTATCTGTATTGTGCCGCGCAAATGTAAAAAGCCCTGCAACAAGTTGCAGGGCTTTATTATTCAACCTGATACCGAAAAATTACTCAGCGACGATGCTGATATATTTACGGCTGTTCGGGCCTTTAACTTCGAATTTGACTTTACCGTCAGACAGAGCAAACAGGGTGTGGTCTTTACCGCAGCCTACGTTGCTGCCTGCGTGGAACTTGGTGCCACGCTGACGAACGATGATGCTGCCAGCCAGAACTGATTCACCGCCGAAGCGTTTTACGCCAAGACGTTTGCTTTCTGAGTCGCGGCCGTTACGAGTAGAACCGCCAGCTTTTTTGTGTGCCATTAATCCGCTCTCCTAAAACTTAAGCGCTGATGCCGGTGATTTTCACGTCAGTGAACCACTGACGGTGGCCAGCCTGCTTACGGTAGTGTTTACGGCGACGAAACTTAACGATTTTAACTTTCTCGCCACGGCCGTGAGCAACGACTTCAGCCTTGATTTTGCCGCCGTCGACGAAAGGAACGCCGATTTTGACATCTTCACCATTGGCAACCATCAGAACCTGGTCAAACTCAACAGCTTCACCGGTTGCGATGTCCAGCTTTTCCAAGCGAACGGTCTGGCCTTCGCTTACTCGGTGTTGTTTACCACCACTTTGGAAAACCGCGTACATATAAAACTCCGCTTTCCGCGTGCTTCTTTGAATGATGTGAAGCGCGCTATAAATATTCACAATAGGGCGCGAATTCTACGCAAAAAACCCACTGATGACAAGCGCAGAATCAATCAATGTGAAGAAAAAGGATACAACCCATGAACTGCCGTTTATCTGCGCCGTTTTTCAAGTACAATCAGGCCTAACGTTCCCCTTTTCAGTGCCGACACCATCAGCATTTTCACGGCAGAAACAGAAGCAATCAGCTGGCAGAAACAATGAACTTAGAGCAAATCACAGCGTTAAGCGCACAGGATATGGCCGCCGTCAACCAGACCATACTGGATCAGCTCAACTCCGACGTTGTCCTGATCAATCAGTTAGGAAATTACATCATCAGCGGCGGCGGCAAGCGTATCCGGCCTATGATTGCGGTATTAACCGCCAGGGCGCTGAACTACCAGGATGACAAACACATTACCGTTGCCGCGCTGATTGAATTCATCCATACCGCCACTCTCCTTCACGACGATGTGGTCGACGAATCCGATATGCGTCGGGGAAAAGCTACGGCAAATGCCGCGTTCGGCAATGCCGCCAGTGTGCTGGTAGGCGACTTCATTTATACCCGCGCTTTTCAGATGATGACCAGCCTGGCTTCGTTGCGCGTCATGTCGGTGATGTCCGACGCCGTCAACGTCATCGCAGAAGGCGAAGTACTCCAGCTCATGAACTGCAACGATCCGGACATTACCGAAGACAGTTACATGCGGGTGATTTACAGCAAAACGGCCCGGTTGTTCGAGGCGGCGGCGCAGTCATCCGCCATTTTGTCGGGCGCCAGCAGCGAGCAGGAACAGGCCTTACAGGACTACGGCCGTTACCTCGGCACCGCCTTCCAACTGATTGACGATTTGCTCGATTACAGCGCCGACGGCAAAACGCTGGGGAAAAATACCGGCGATGATCTGAACGAAGGCAAGCCCACGTTGCCGTTGCTGCATGCCATGCATCACGGCAACGAAGAGCAGCGCGCCATGATCCGCCAGGCGATCGAAGAAGGTAATGGGCGCCATTTGCTGGAGCCCGTGCTGGCGGCCATGCAATCCTGCGGCTCTCTGGCTTACACCCGACAGAGAGCCGAAGAAGAAGCCGACAAAGCTATTACCGCTATTCAATGCCTGCCTGCCAGTGATTTTCGCACGGCGCTTGAAGGCCTGGCTCATCTCGCGGTACAACGCGACTTCTGAGTCATTCTTCCTTAATTTTGTACTCCTGTGGCCCGTTTTCCAGGCGGGCCAGCATTCCCATCGCCCCTTCGCGCAGAATATGTCCAATCAGCCGGGTACGTTCTTCCACGGAAAGCTGGTGGTAAATCTGTATCCAGGTGTGTTCCTGAACAGTCGCCGATTTCCCGACGTAGTCGGGCGGGGTTTCCTGCATGAGGCTGGTTTTCACCTCCTCCGGCAAGCTCCAGACAGCGTATTCGACGCCCTTACCCTGAACGCCTTTGCGACGCCGTTTCTCCCAGCCATGTTCCTTGGCTCTTTTATTGAGCCCCTGGCGAGACTTCGGCAACCCTGCCACGCCTAACAATTCATTGGTGGTAAACCATGCCTTTTCCATCATCATTCTCCCTTTCATCTCGTTCCTGATACGAATACGCAATTAGATGACTAAAACAGCAATTACGTTTCCATATAATAGACTAATTTTATTCAAACCACTAATGCAATAGTGTTAAAGGTAGCATTAATCGCGATCAGGAAAGTTCCACAGAGAGAAATCAGGTGAGGATAAAGAGGGGAGAAAGCCATTCCGCAATACAGAAAATCGGGAATGGCTGAGTCACTTAATCAGAAAAATCTTTTATCAAAGTCACGCTTGCCGGATTGGCAAGACCCAGCTGTTTCAGCGTGGCAGACACGCCTTCGCGCATGATATACGCAATCAGTTTTTCCCGTTCCGGGACAGATAACTGATGGTAAATCTGGATCCAGACTGACAGCATGTCTGACGGCTTTGCCGAATATTCACCTGACGTTTCCTGCATCAGCAGTGTTTGCTGAACAGACTGAGGCAAGCTATGGATAGAATATTCTACCCCTCGTCCTTGTACACCTTTACGGCGACGCTTTTCCCAACCATCTTCTCGGGCTCGCTTATTCAATCCTTGCCGTGATTTAGGGAGTCCGCCAATACCAACCAATTCGCTGGTCGCAAACCACTCTTTTTTCATGTCCTTTTCATCCCGATAGAGATACTCGTTACCTATTCAGATCCATTTGGAAATTAATTTGGAAATATTAAGGAAATTGGTGCTATATTATTTCCAAATAATGGCTTTTGGTTAGCGAAACCATTCACCATGAGCCGTTAGTTATACCATTAATACGCTGTCGTCTTAATAGCAATAAGGGAAGGATTATGAATTCAAGGAAAAATGACTGGCATCCCGCCGATATTATTGCGGCACTGAGAAAGAAAGGGACAACGCTCGCGGCCGTATCACGAGCCGCCGGGTTGAGTTCTTCCACGCTGGCCAATGCTTTATCCCGCCCATGGCCGAAGGGCGAATGGTTAATAGCCGACGCGCTGGGTATTCACCCATCGGAAATATGGCCCAGTCGCTATTACGATCCTGAAACACAAGAACTACTCGACCGCAAAAAACTGATCCGTCCGCAGTCTGATCCGCAATCCGAATAATGCTTCCGGAAAAAAGAAAGGCCGGAGAATAGACTCCGGCCTTATCAACAGTATGTTCACACAAAGGTGATTATTTCTTGTTAACGAACTCTTCGCCCAGCGCGATATCCTGCTTCAGGGTATCCAGCATGCTAACCAGAGCCTGTTGTTCAAACGCGCTCAGCGCACCGATGTCTTTACGCTCGGCAATGCCGTTTTTGCCCAGCAACAGCGGTTGAGCAAAGAAACGAGCGTGTTTGCCATCGCCTTCCACATAAGCGCACTCAACCACGCCGCTTTCACCCTGCAGAGCGCGAACCAGAGACAGACCAAAGCGTGCGGCTGCCTGGCCCATAGAAAGGGTTGCTGACCCGCCGCCGGCTTTCGCTTCCACAACTTCGGTGCCCGCATTCTGAATACGTTTGGTCAGATCGGCCACTTCCTGCTCGGTGAAGCTCACGCCCGGAATCTGGGACAACAACGGCAGGATGGTGACGCCGGAGTGGCCGCCGATAACCGGCACGTCGATGGCCTGCGGCTGTTTGCCTTTCAGTTCGGCAACGAAAGTGCTGGAACGGATAATGTCCAGCGTCGTGACGCCAAACAGTTTGTCTTTGTCATACACGCCGGCCTGCTTCAGCACTTCGGCGGCAATCGCCACCGTGGTATTGACCGGGTTGGTGATAACGCCGATACAGGCTTTAGGGCAGGTACGGGCAATCTGCGAAACCAGGTTACGCACAATCCCTGCGTTCACATTAAACAGGTCGGAACGATCCATCCCCGGCTTACGGGCCACCCCGGCAGACATCAGCACAACATCTGCGCCTTCCAGAGCAGGAGTAGCATCTTCACCGCTGAAACCTTTGATTTTCACATCGGTGGGAATGTGGCTCAGATCGACAGCTACACCCGGCGTAACGGGGGCGATATCATAAAGAGAGAGCTCTGAACCTGAAGGAAGCTGGGTTTTGAGGAGAAGGGCAAGGGCTTGACCAATACCACCTGCGGCTCCGAGAACTGCAACTTTCATCCTAAACTCCTTATTATGTTAAGTAAAATTACCGTGGATGCGTTTAGTTAAAAACGTTTATGCTCGCGAGAGAAGCCAGGCGTCAGACCTGTTTTCAGAAGGACACTACATAGGTCCGCAGCGATAAATAGGCACGCAGCGATAACGCACTATGTGATTAATAATAAACTAACAATCTGCCTGATATCTGAAAGGTAATTAAAGTAACAGGCAATTGTAGTATGCCCCGGCATAAGCCCACGACTGATTAACGGGTGTGTTACATTACACCGACCATCAGCCTCCAAACAACATCATTTTGATAACATTTATTTTACTTTTATGTGATGAAGAGCACATTTTTTGACACCCTGGTAAAGTATTGCCCCACCGCCCACTAAGTCCGCTGTCTCAGGCCAATAATCCGGTTTTATACGCGCTCATATTGCATAAAAATTCATTCAAATGCATAATGGCCGCATGTTCCACTTTTTCCCGGACACGGTGCAGAATGCGTAACTCCACTAAACAAGAAGATCTGGTTAAGGCGTTCAAAGCGCTGTTAAAAGAAGAGAAATTCAGTTCGCAAAGCGAAATTGTGCAGGCGCTGCAGGACGATGGATTCGAGAACATCAACCAGTCCAAGGTATCCCGCATGCTGACCAAGTTTGGCGCGGTGCGTACCCGCAACGCGAAGATGGAAATGGTTTACTGTCTGCCTGCCGAACTGGGTGTCCCCACCACCACCAGCCCGCTAAAAAACCTGGTGCTGGACGTGGATTACAACGACGCGGTGGTCGTGATTCACACCAGCCCTGGCGCAGCCCAGCTGATCGCCCGCCTGCTGGACTCGCTGGGCAAATCGGAAGGGATTCTCGGCACCATCGCCGGCGACGATACCATTTTCACCACCCCAGCCCGGGGCTTCAGCGTCAAGCAACTGTATGAAGCAATACTGGTATTGTTTGAACAGGAACTGTAATGCTTCTCCGCCCCGCTATGCGTTTGGGGCGGAATAGCCGGAAAATCACAGCGCAGGCAATTCAGCCAGCGGCCAACGCGGCCGAACCGTGATGCCAAGCTCATCCGTCACGCCCTGGGCAAGACGAACCGCTCCGGCATAAGCAATCATCGCGCCGTTGTCGGTACAGAATTCAGGGCGGGCATAGAACACGTCGCCGCCTCGTTTCGCCATGATGTCCGCCAGCCGCTGGCGCAATGTCCGGTTGGCGCTCACGCCGCCGGCCATCACCAGCCGGCTGAACCCTGTCTCATCAAGCGCACGCCGGCATTTGATGGCCAACGTATCCACCACCGCATCTTCAAACGCCCGCGCGATATCCGCCTGCGTCTGCGGATCGCTGCCGTTTTCACGGATAGTATTGGCGGCGAAAGTCTTCAGCCCGGAGAAACTAAAATCCAGACCGGGTCGATCGGTCATCGGCCGGGGAAAAACAAAACGGTCGGAATGCCCGCCTTGCGCCATTTTCGACAGCAACGGCCCACCGGGATAATCCAGCCCCAGCAGCTTGGCGGTTTTGTCGAACGCCTCGCCAGCCGCATCGTCAATGGACTCACCCAGCAACCGGTATTCGCCAATGCCGGTAACGCTGATCAACTGGGTATGACCGCCGGACACCAGCAGCGCGACAAACGGAAACGCCGGCGGATTATCTTCCAGCATCGGCGCCAGCAAGTGACCTTCCATGTGATGCACCGGAATGGCCGGCACATCCCAGGCAAACGCCAGCGAGCGCCCTACCGTCGCACCGACCAGCAGCGCCCCAACCAGACCAGGGCCGGCCGTGTAAGCGACGCCATCGATATCACTGTGCTGTAGCCCGGCGTCTTTCAACGCCGCCTGAATCAGCGGCACGGTCTTGCGAACATGATCGCGGGAGGCCAACTCAGGCACCACGCCGCCATAATCGGCATGCAACTTCACCTGGCTGTAAAGCTGATTCGCCAGTAGCCCGGCCTGCGTGTCATAAATCGCGACCCCGGTTTCATCGCAGGATGTTTCAATACCCAATACGCGCATTGCTGTTTTCACTCTCGTTTACATTTACGGCGGCGGTTACATTTACGGCGGCCCGCCACGGCTGCTTGATTCAGGCGGGACATAGTCTATCATAAGCCAGTCCACTGACGAGCGAACCGGCGCCGCGCGTTTTATGATCGCTGATGCACTTTACAAACGCGCCACAGTTGCAGTAGAATTCCGCACCATTTTGAAAAGGCTGGCACAAGGCCAGCAGCAAACCGAATTTACTGAGGTGAGAGGCACATGCCGGTAATTAAAGTACGTGAAAACGAGCCGTTCGACGTCGCTCTGCGTCGTTTCAAGCGTTCCTGCGAAAAAGCAGGTGTTTTGGCTGAAGTTCGTCGTCGTGAGTTCTATGAAAAACCGACTACCGAACGTAAGCGCGCTAAAGCTTCTGCTGTGAAACGTCACGCCAAGAAGCTGGCTCGAGAAAACGCACGCCGCACTCGTCTGTATTAATTTTCTGGAGGGTTATCCTCCACCGCGTGATTAATCCGCAGACTTAGCAGTTGCATACGAAGGCCGTGCTTTCCGAAAGGAATGCGCGGCTTATTGTCGTTTATAAACGTATATAGATAAGGGGCTTATGGCTGGACGTATTCCCCGCGTATTTATTAATGACCTGCTGGCCCGCACCGACATCGTTGACCTGATCGATGCGCGCGTCAAACTGAAAAAGCAGGGCAAGAATTATCACGCGTGTTGCCCGTTCCACCACGAGAAAACCCCTTCGTTCACCGTTAACGGTGACAAGCAGTTCTACCATTGCTTCGGCTGCGGCGCCCACGGCAACGCGATTGATTTCCTGATGAATTATGATCGTCTGGAATTTGTTGAAAGCATTGAAGAACTGGCTGCAATGCACGGCCTGGAAGTTCCTTACGAAGCAGGCACCGGTCCGACCCAGCTCGAACGCCACCAGCGGCAAAGTTTATACGAGCTGATGGAACAATTAAGCGCTTTTTACCAACATACCCTGAACCAACCTGCGGGTACGCCGGCCAGAGAGTATCTGTCCAGACGCGGCCTGAGTGATGAGGTGATCCGGCAATTCGCCATCGGATGTACGCCGCCAGGGTGGGACAATGCGTTAAAGCGTTTCGGCCGCAGCAGCGAAAACCGGACCACGTTGACCGACGCCGGCATGCTGGTGACCAACGATAATGGCCGTACTTACGACCGTTTCCGCGATCGGGTGATGTTCCCAATCCGCGACAAACGTGGGCGGGTTATCGCTTTTGGCGGTCGGGTGATGGGAGATGGTATGCCCAAGTACCTGAACTCGCCGGAAACCGAGATTTTTCACAAAGGCCGCCAGCTGTACGGCTTGTACGAAGCGCAACAGAAAAATCCGGAATTGAAGCGGTTGTTGGTAGTCGAAGGCTATATGGATGTGGTCGCGCTGGCCCAGTTTGGCATCGATTACGCGGTGGCCTCGCTAGGAACATCAACGACGGCGGACCATATCCAGTTGTTGTTTCGCGCCACCGATCAGGTGGTGTGCTGTTACGATGGCGACCGCGCCGGACGCGACGCCGCCTGGCGCGCGCTGGAAACCGCGCTACCCTATCTGGATGACGGTCGGCAGTTGCGCTTTATGTTCCTGCCCGACGGCGAAGACCCGGATACGCTGGTGCGTCAGGAAGGCAAGGCTGCTTTCGAGCAACGTATCGAACAGGCAATGCCGCTGTCGGCGTTTTTGTTCGACTCGCTGCTGCAGCAGGTGGACATGAGCACCCCGGACGGGCGCGCCAAGCTCAGTACGCTGGCCCTACCTCTAATTGGGCAGGTACCGGGCGAAACGTTGCGATTATACTTACGTCAACAACTTGGCAATAAACTGGGGCTGTTGGACGACAGCCAGCTGGACCGCCTGCTGCCGAAAGCGGCGGAGCAAACATCGTCCTACCAGCCTCCACGGCTAAAAGTCACAACTATGCGTATACTGATAGGACTTTTAGTACAAAATCCGAGGTTGTCCGCCGAGGTGCCGGAACTGGCGCTGGAAGGGGTGGAAGAGAACAAAGTTGCAGGACTGGAGCTGTTTCTGGATCTGGTGAAAACCTGCAATGAAAGCCCAGGTATGAACATGGGACTGCTGCTGGAAAAATATCGCGAAAGTAAATATCGCAAGCAGCTTGAAACCCTGGCCGCCTGGGACCATATGATTGAAGAGGAAGAGCTCGAAGAAAAATTCAGGGTCAGCCTGGCCGAGCTCTACGACCAGTTGCTGCAGTTGCGGATGGACACGCTAATCGCCCGCGAGAGAACGCATGGGCTGAGCACGAACGAGCGCAAGGAACTGTGGTCGCTGCAACTGGCGCTGACGCGAAAAAACTGATTTCCCGCGGCTTAATTGCCGATAAATAGTAGGGTCGAGCCCTACAGCGTGCCGCTACGGGGGCTGCGGCGATAAGAAAAATTCCCCTAATGTTATTGTTAGCGATTTACGCTGACCGACACCAACCCCAATATTCTGAAGTGTGGATACCGTCTTATGGAGCAAAACCCGCAGTCACAGCTCAAGCTACTTGTCACCCGTGGTAAGGAGCAAGGCTACCTGACCTATGCCGAGGTCAATGACCATCTGCCGGAAGATATCATCGACTCCGATCAGATCGAAGACATCATCCAGATGATTAACGACATGGGCATCCAGGTGATGGAAGAAGCGCCGGATGCCGATGATCTGATGCTGGCTGAGAATACCGCCGATGAAGACGCTGCCGAAGCAGCGGCGCAGGTATTGTCCAGCGTTGAATCGGAGATTGGCCGCACGACCGATCCGGTTCGCATGTACATGCGTGAGATGGGTACCGTCGAACTGCTGACCCGTGAAGGGGAAATCGATATCGCCAAGCGAATCGAAGACGGTATCAATCAGGTACAGTGCTCCGTAGCCGAGTATCCGGAAGCCATCACCTATCTGTTGGATCAATACGATCGCGTCGAAGCGGGAGAAAGCCGCCTGTCCGATCTGATCACCGGCTTTGTTGATCCGAACGCCGAAGAAGACCTGGCGCCGAATACCACGCCCGAGAACGCCGAATTGGCCGACGACGGCATGGATGATGACGACGAAGAAAACGAAGAAGACGAAGACGACTCCGATGATGACAACAGCATCGACCCGGAGCTGGCGCGTCAGAAATTCACCGAGCTGCGCGATCAGTATGAAGCGACCCGCGTAAGCATCAAAGCGCATGGCCGCAGCCACCCGACCGCGATTGATGAAATCAATAAGCTGTCTGAAGTGTTCAAGCAGTTCCGTCTGGTGCCGAAGCAGTTTGACCTGCTGGTGAACAACATGCGCACCATGATGGACCGCGTGCGCACGCAGGAACGCCAGATCATGAAACTGTGCGTCGAGCTGTGCAAAATGCCGAAGAAAAACTTCGTAACGCTGTTCACCGGCAATGAAACCAACAGCAAGTGGTTCGACGCCGCGCTTTCCATGGGCAAACCCTGGTGCGAAAAATTGCGCGAAGTGGAAGACGACGTGCATCGCAGCCTGCAGAAACTGCAACAGATCGAAGAAGAAACCGGCCTGACCATCGAGCAGGTGAAAGACATCAACCGTCGCATGTCGATTGGTGAAGCCAAGGCGCGTCGCGCCAAGAAAGAGATGGTGGAAGCCAACCTGCGTCTGGTTATCTCGATCGCCAAGAAATACACCAACCGCGGCCTGCAGTTCCTGGACCTGATTCAGGAAGGCAACATTGGCCTGATGAAAGCGGTAGACAAATTCGAATACCGCCGCGGCTACAAGTTCTCCACCTACGCTACCTGGTGGATCCGTCAGGCGATCACCCGCTCCATCGCGGATCAGGCGCGCACCATCCGTATTCCGGTGCATATGATTGAGACCATCAACAAACTCAATCGTATTTCCCGCCAGATGCTGCAGGAAATGGGCCGTGAGCCGACGCCGGAAGAACTGGCCGAGCGTATGCTGATGCCGGAAGACAAGATCCGCAAGGTATTGAAGATCGCCAAAGAGCCGATCTCCATGGAAACCCCGATCGGTGATGACGAAGATTCGCATCTGGGGGATTTCATCGAAGATACCACGCTGGAACTGCCGCTGGATTCCGCAACGTCGGAAAGCCTGCGCTCCGCCACCCACGACGTGCTGGCCGGCCTGACCGCCCGCGAAGCCAAAGTGCTGCGTATGCGTTTCGGTATCGACATGAATACCGACCATACGCTGGAAGAAGTCGGCAAACAGTTCGACGTAACCCGCGAGCGTATTCGTCAGATCGAAGCGAAAGCGCTGCGTAAACTGCGTCACCCGAGCCGTTCCGAAGTACTGCGTAGCTTCCTGGACGATTAATAAGATTCTTTATTGAATCGGTGCTATCAACCCCCGGTCCCGACCGGGGGTTTTCTTTCTTATATCCGTGGTTACTCACTGCGTAACGCCAGACCAATACATTCTGGTCCCCTGCCTTTATTCACGATTACCGCCCTATCCCCACGGTAAATACAATGAATTCTTAATAATAACAATCTGCTGAATACTGGATATAAAACAACCATATGGCCGCCAGACTATAGACCCCACCAGCCGGATTACCTATAATCGAAGTATAATTGGCCCCTTAGCTCAGTGGTTAGAGCAGGCGACTCATAATCGCTTGGTCGTTGGTTCAAACCCAACAGGGGCCACCAGATTTCAGCAGAAAAATCATATAATTAAGCCACCTTTGACGGGTGGCTTTTTTACTAATGCAGCTTAGCGTGGCGATTCAATGCCAAAGTAGCACACAGGACCATCGGGCAGCTAAGCCGTCACGCATCCCTTCACCAACAGATAACCACTATCTCAATCTGACGACCACCTTACCTTTCGCCCGCCCGGTCTCAACGTAAGATAGCGCATCTGCCGTTGCATCAAATGGAAAGACCCGATCCACCACCGGCCTGATGATGCCTGACTCAATGAGAGCGCTAATTTCATCAAGCTGCTCTCCGCTGGCCCGCATAAAGACAAACGCATAACTCACGCCCTTCTGCCGGGCCTGCTTCCGGATACGGTGACTCAGGAGACGCATCACCTGTTTCAGCCCCCATGACAACCCCTGTTCTGTCGCAAACTCCGGTGCGGGCGGGCCGGAGATGGAGATGAGCTGCCCGCCGGGTCTCAACACCCGCAGCGATTTTTCCAGCACGTCATTGCCCAAACTGTTCAGCACCACATCGTAGCCATGCAGTACGGTTTCAAAATCCTGCTTCCTGTAATCAATGACCACATCCGCCCCCAGCGCTTTTACCCATTCGACGTTACTCGTGCCGGTGGTGGTGGCGACGAAAGCGCCGAGATGTTTGGCAAGCTGGATAGCGATGGCGCCCACGCCGCCGGAGCCGGCATGAATCAGCACCTTCTGCCCTTTCTTCAACTTTGCGGTTTCAACCAACACCTGCCAGGCCGTCAGGCTGACCAGCGGAATAGAAGCCGCTTCTTCCATGCTGAGGTTGCCGGGTTTCAGCGCCAGCGAATCCTCTTTGACGGCGATGAATTCGGCAAAGGCGCCGATACGTTCCTGGTCTGGCCGTGCGTAGACCTCATCGCCCGGCCTGAATCGCGTTACCTTTGACCCGACGCGAACGACAACGCCTGCGACATCGTTTCCCAACGCCAACGGCAAACGATACGGCAGAATCAGCCTGAATTCGCCGTTCCTGATTTTGGCATCAAGCAGATTGACGCCGGCGGCATGAACCTGAATCAGGACGTCATCGCCCCGTAACTCCGGCTCAGGCATTTCGCCAATTCGTCCGCTGCTTCTGCGGCCATAGCGATCGATAATGAACGCCTTCATAAAGTGTTGCTCTCCAGAATGATTACCTATTAACGGCCTGCCCGCCTGCGGTTATCGGTACGAATGACGGAAAGAAAAGCCAGTGCGAGGACCACTTCTAACACGGCAGCCAGCAAGATCCCGCTATTGGCGTGTCCTGCAACAAACTCCCCCACCCCAAGCGTTGCAAGTATCATGCAAGTGACCACTACGCCCTTCATCAGGGATGAGCGGGCTGGCGATGGCGCTACATTTCTGGCCAGGAAGAACATGACGCCAACTCCGGCATACAGCGCCGCTGAACGACGACTAACCAGCCCCGCCGAACTATTGAAGTCAACGCCCCAACTGGCCAGCATCAGAGCTGGCACCGATATCCAGGCGACGGCGAGCACAAAGAACAGCAGCGCCGACAAGATAGCCAGCGGCCGGAATCTGAGTGATAAGACGGTCATATGCTGAGTTCCTAAGCTACGCATCAAGCTGCAAACTTTTGCGGATACCCGAGTCCAGTAAACCCGGCGCGAATCGGCGCAGCAGTCGCAGGCGAGCCGCGGCCGCGCCTGCCGAATAGCGAAGTTTCGGACGTTTTGCGCGGGCCGCTTTCAGTACAACCTCAGCTACCACAGCCGGATCATCCGCGCTCGCCATTGCCAGCCTCACCACCTTTTCCAGCGCCCGGCGTACCGGGGCGTATTCATCCAGCACCGCATCCGGCGGCACGTTGTTGGACTCGAACTGCGTTTTGGTATACGCAGGCTCAATGACCGAAACCCGGATACCGCGCGTGCGTAATTCGTGATCCAGCGCCTCTGAATAGCCTTCGACCGCATGTTTGCTGGCCGCGTAAAGCGCCACATAAGGCATCGGCACGACGCCGAGAATGGAACCGATGTTGATGATGCGGCCGCCGCCCTGTTGGCGCATGTGGGGCACCACGGCGCGGGTCATACGGACAACGCCCAGAAAATTGGTGTCGAAGACCGCTTGCGCCTGTTCGATTGAGCTTTCTTCCGCCCCGGCCGGGCTAAGTCCAAAACCCGCGTTGTTCACCAGCAGATCGATACGCCCTTCCCGCCGGAGTAGTTCGCTCACGGCGGCGTCGACCGATTCATCAGAAGTCACATCCAGCGCCAGCAGATCAAACCGCCGCTGCCCGGCCTGAGCACCTCGTCTGCTGGTGCCGTATACCTTATAGCCGGCCTGTACCAGCCGTTCCGCTGTAGCTTCACCGATTCCCGATGAGGCGCCGGTAACCAGCGCGATGGGTTTATTTGATGTCATAAAATACCTTGTCTATTGCTTCGTCATCAGGCTGTCTGTTGCCTGAGTAAATAAAACCGGCGCGCTACGGACGCAATTCTGTATCGGCGAGTGCATCAGTCGATAACGTGCGGCGGCATTCGCCTGCGAAAACCCCGGCAGCATGGCTTGCCGGGCGTGTTGATAAGCATCCCATTGCCCGGCTTCGTGGAGCGGCGGGATAGTTACCGGCTCGCGGCGATCAAAACCAACCAGCGCGGCATCCACCAGTTCCTCAACTTCCATCACGGCGGGAAGCGTATTGATGTCGGTGCCTGAACGTTCCCAAATCTCTGTGCGCGTCGCCGCCGGAAGCACTGCCTGAACGTAGATGCCCCTGGGAGCCAGTTCGAGGCTGAGTCCCTGAGAAAGAAACAGCACAAACGCCTTGGTCGCACCGTAAACGGTCAACCCGAACTCCGGCGCCAAACCGACTACAGAGCCAATATTGATGATGGCGCCCCCGCCTGCCGTCGCCAGACGCGGTGCAACCGCGCTGGCAAGCCGCACCAGCGCCATCGTGTTGAGCGCGACAAGCCGCTCGATATCGTCCGTCGCCTGTTCAAGGAAGCTCCCACCGATATTCATACCCGCGTTATTCACCAGGATCCCGATATGGCTGTCTTCGCGCAGTCGCGTCTCCACCGCAGCAAGCTCGTCAGGTTGGGTAAGATCGGCAGGCAGGACATCAACCGTCACGCCGTAGTCCTGACGCAGGCGAACAGCCAGCGTATCCATCCGCGTATGGTCGCGGGCAACCAGCACCAGATCATGGCCGCGACGCGCAAAACGTTCGGCATAAACAGCGCCAATCCCCGATGACGCACCAGTGATGAGAACAGCAGGAGTGGTATTCATTTATTTATCCTTTTGTCAGCGTGAAGAAGGTGGATGTCGCACTTGCCAAATAGATGATGAATGACATATATAATAGATGTCAATCGACATTTAAATAAAAGGATCGATAGCATGCAATACACCACGTTTGGCCGAAACACAGGATTACGCGTCTCTGAACTGGCCCTCGGCACCGGTAATTTTGGCACCGGATGGGGCTATGGATCAGAAAAAGAAGAAGCGAAACAGGTATTTGAACGCTACGCTGACGCCGGCGGCAATTTCATCGACACGGCAGACGCCTATCAGTTCGGCCAGTCCGAGCAGTTGGTAGGGGAGTTCATCGCTGCCGAACGCGATCACTTCGTGGTCGCCACCAAGTATACCCTTGGCGCGGCGCCGACCCCGGATATCGCGCAGACCGGCAACAGCCGCCGCAATATGATTTCCTCGGTGGAAAATAGCCTGAAACGGTTGAAAACCGATCGCATTGATGTGCTATGGGCACACTTTGACGACCAGTTAACCCCGCTTGAAGAGATCGTCCGCACCTTTGACGATCTGATCCGTGCCGGAAAAATTCAGTATGCCGGGCTATCCAATTTCCCTGCCTGGCGCATCGCCAGAGCGGATACGATGGCGGAACTGCGCGGCTGGTCGCGTATCGCCGGGATACAGGTGGAATACAGCCTGGCACAACGCACCGCCGAGCGGGAACTGCTGCCGATGGCGGAAGCGCTGGGGCTGGCGGCGACACTCTGGTCGCCGTTGGGCGGTGGTCTGCTGACCGGAAAATACCGTCACAGCAATGAAGGGCGTCTGACGGGGTTTGGCGGCAGGCTGGTGCATATCGAGCAGGATACCGCGCTGCTGGATGAAGTCATCGCCGTATCACAGGAGCAACAGCGACAGCCCCTGCACATTGCCATCGCCTGGTTGCGACAGAAAGCGGCCCATTCCAGCACCAGTCTGATCCCCATTCTGGGTTCCCGCACCCGAAATCAGTTGGATGATACCCTCACAGCGCTGGAGGTGACGCTAAGCGATGAACAGATGGCGCGCCTTGAGATCGCCAGCGCCATTTCGCTCGGAACGCCGCACGATCAGATCGCCGGCAGTCTGCCCCGCGCTCAGGGCGGCGACAGCGCTCGCATCGCCAGTCTACGACCGCCGCGCGCCTGAACCGGTTGATCATTATTGATGAAGGGCATCATCTATTGAGTCTGGTATTTCCATGCCCTAAGATGATGCCCGTCCGATGAGAGGAGAAAACAATGGCCCGTGTATCAAAACAGCAGATGGAGCGTAACCGCGAAGAAATTATTCAGGTTTCTTCACAGCTCTTTCGTGAACGTGGCCTGAATGGCGTCAGCGTGAATGATTTGATGGCGGCAGCCGGGTTAACCCACGGTGGTTTCTACGGACACTTTGCCTCCAAAGATGAACTGGCCGCTATCGCCAGCCGTAAAGCTCTTGAAGATTCCAGCACCCGCTGGCAGGCGCTCAGCCAACAGCCGGATCAACACAACCTGCGTACGCTGGTAGAAAACTACCTGTCTTCCGCCCACCGCGATGGCGTGAAGGACGGATGCGCGATCAGCGCGTTAGCCAGCGATGTGGCTCGGGAAAGCGAAGATAAGCCAGTACGTGAGGTGTATCTCAATGGCGTGAAAGCCATGCTGGGCAGACTGGAGTCCCTTTCCGAGACGGAAGACGACGAACAGCGCAGGCAACAGGCGCTGACGCAGGTGGTTTTGTTGGCCGGCGCGCTGATGTTGTCACGCGCGACCGCCGGGGACCCGTTGTCGGATGAGTTTCTCGCCGCAGCCAAAAAAGCGCTGCTGGGCGAAGAGTAACACTTTCGCACTTTCGCATTCTCGCGCTATCACACCGCAGCCAGCTCGTACCCCGTATCCAGCAGCGTAAAAGCATACTGCCGCTGCGAGGAGAGAATCACCCGCCGGTCTTTGGTCACGAAAATGGCTTCGATATGCGGTAGCCGGGACAGGTAAGCCACGCCTTTTTCCACGCCCAGGCCGTAAATCAGGGTGGTGTAGATGTCCCCGTCGATGGAGGCATCGGAAATGATGGTCACGCTGAGCAGTTCGTTATCCAGCGGGTAACCGGTTTTCGGGTCGAGAATATGGTGATAAAGGCGGCCATCGCACTCGAAATAACGCTCGTAAATGCCGGACGTCACCACCGACTTGTTCGCCACGTGAACCACGCCGATCAGCTCGCCGTTGTCGCCAAACGGCTTTTGCAATCCTACCGACCAGCCCGCCTGACCGCCGCTCTGCGGTCTGCCAAGCGCCAGCACGTTGCCGCCCAGATTGATCAGCGCATGATAGACATGGTGCTGATACAGGAATTGCCTGACGACATCGGCGATATACCCTTTCGCGATCGCCCCCAGATCGATTTCCATCCCCGCTTTTTCCAGCCATACCGAGCAGTCCTGCGCATTGAGCACGACGTGGTGAGGGTCGGTCAGCGCCAGTAATGCCCGCAATTCGTCGGCGGGCGGCACGCTGTGGCCCTGAAAGCCGATTTTCCAGCGTTTCACCACCGGCCCGATGGTGAAATTGAAGCAACTGCCCTCCAGCAGGCTGACCTCTCTGGCGCGCTTAATCAGATTGAACAGCAGCTGGCTGACGACAACCGGGTGTTTGCCTGCGGCACGGTTGATGTCCATGACTTCGGAATCAGCCCGGTTAACGGTCAACGTATCCTCCAGTTGTTTAATGCGGCCAAACACCTGCGATGCCAGATGTTCATTCGGTTCAAACAATTTGAGAAGAATGGGCGAGCCCATGAGTACGGTGGAATAGACGTAAACCCGATCGTCTGACGGCATGGCGGATAGTCCTGGAAGAAAAGCGAATAATGCCTGCATCAGCAACGGTCGCTGACGCAGGCAATTCTTGCTTACAACGGCATTTACTTACAACTGCCTTTACTTATAACTGCACGTAAGATGCCGCGTTACGGCCCGCCTGAATACCAAAAACGATGATATCGGCGACGGCGTTGCCGCCGATGCGATTACCGCCGTGGATGCCGCCCACCACTTCACCGGCGGCGAAGGCGCCCCGGATCACCCGTTTCTTGCTGTCCAGCACCGCGGTATCGGTGTTGATCACCACGCCGCCCATGGTGTGGTGCACGCCGGGCGCGATGCGGATAGCGTAGAACGGCCCCTGATTGATGGGGTGGCGCAACGCGGTTTTACGGCCGAAGTCGTCATCATGCTGCTTGTCGACAAACAGGTTGTAGCGTTCCAGCGTCGCCAGCAGAGCGTGGAAGTCGATAGACAGCTTGTCCGCCAGCTCGCGCGGAGAAGCGGCGCTCACCACAAAACCACGGGACAGATATTCGTCCGCCGCCTTGTTCTTCGCCCTCACCTGCTCGTCAAACAGGATATAGGCATACTTCTCCGGCAGGCCGATAATTGCCGCCGACACCTTGTCGCGGGTTTCCATCTCGTTAAAGAAGCGATGCCCCTGCTGGTTCACCAGAATCGCACCGCCGCCGCGAATGGATTCGGAGATCAGGTAAGACGTGGTCTGCTCGACCGTCGGGTGGATCTGAATTTCCCCCAGGTCGACGGTATCGGCGCCCACTTTCTCCAGAATCTCAATACCGCTGCCGGTAGCGCCTTGGTGGTTGGTGGTGACGAAGCCGTCCAGATCCGGGCGGTATTTCACCACCATCTCGCGGTTGGCGCTGAACCCGCCGGTGGCGACCACCACGCCTTTGGTGGCGATGGTCAGCTGTTCATTGTCCTCGTTAAGCACCCGTACACCGGTAATCGCGCCGGCGTCATGGACGATATCGACAACCGACGTCTCCAGCATCACATCGATATTGCGCTTGTTGATGTTTTTCACCAGACCGCTGATCAGGAAGCCGCCTACCGCCGAACCATCCGCCGGGCGATGGGTGCGATCCACGCTCATCCCGCCGGTAATGGTAATGTCGTTCAGTTCGATGCCGCGCTCCGCCAGCCACTCGATCGCCATCGGCGCACCTTCCACGAATCGTTTCAGCAATTCGGGATTATTTTTTAACTTACCGCCTTTCAGAGTCTCCTCGTAGAACCGTTCCTTGTCGTCTACGATGCCTTTTATTTTCTGGAAACGAGTTCCTGCCGCGTTCATACCCACGGACGCCTTGATGGTGTTGCCGCCGATGCTGGACATCTTCTCGACAATCAGCACGTTGGCGCCGTCATCGCAAGCCTGAATCGCCGCAGCCAGACCGGCGCCGCCGCTGCCGATCACCACCACGTCATAACGCTGCATGTCCGCCGGGTCGCCGCCTTCCGCCATAATCGCCGCTTTACAGGACTTAGCCAGCGCCTTGGACACCGCTTTTTTCACCGCTTCGCTCTGGGTGGTGGCGCCGGTGACCGCATCCACATGCGGGCTATTGGCGTCAAGAATACGGGAGCGGATAACCTCAAAGCTGCTGACGAAATCGGTATTCAGCTGCGAATTAGGCTCCAGCGTAACATCGGCGATGCGATCCGTTTCCAGGCTGACGTTGATCACCAGCTCGCCGGCGTCGTCCTGCACTTTCTCCTGAAACACGCCCGCCTTGAATTTTTTCGCCGACAAGCTCATGTCGCGGATCATCGCTTCCACCAGCGAGAAGCGCCACAGCGGTTCGGGAATGGTCAGGGCTTCACGTTGGGTGCTGTCGATAAACAGTTCGAGCTTCTGTTGATTGATGAGGCGATCGGTCCAGTCCGGATAGGCAATGCAGGCTTTCCCCACCGCCACCAGATCGTAACCGTGTTCCAGCGCCGCGTCGGCATCCGCTTTATTCACCACGCCGCCGACGCCGATTACCGGCACCTTAGCCAGCGTATCGGAACGCATGGCGACATATTTGCCAATCAGCGGGGTGGGATCGGTGGTATCGACGATGGATGAGCGCAGAGTGTATCCCATAGAAAAATGCAGGTAATCCAGCCCACGCGCCGCCAGTTTTTCCAGCAGGTACAGGGTGTCGTCAAACCGGATGCCCGGCTCTTCGATTTCCTCCGGCGAGAAGCGATAGCCGATGATGAAGGACGCATCCGCATACTGGCGCGCCATCTTGTGGGTGATTTCCAGCACGGCGAGCGGGAATCTGGCGCGATTGTCGCGGCTGCCGCCCCATTCATCGGTGCGCTGGTTGGAGTTCGGGGAGTAAAACTGCTGAATCAGGTAGGTATTGGCGCCGTGGATTTCCACGCCGTCGAAGCCGGCTTCAATGGCGCGGCGCACCCCTTCGCCAAATTTGGCGATCATGGCTTCCACCTCTTCGCCCGTCAGCGCGACCGGAACGGCCGCCCCTTCGCGCGGCGCGGCAACGGCGCTCGGCCCGACCGGCGACTGGCCGCCAATCAGTTTCGGCTCCACCATGCGCCCGCCGTGGTAGATCTGCAAAATGGCTTTCGAGCCCTTTTCCTTGATGGCCGAGGCGACTTTCGCCAGTCCGGCGATCTTGTCGTCGTTGTCGATGCCAATCGCGCCCGGAAACGCCAGCCCTTTATCATCGATAAAGCAGCACTCCACAATCACCGCGCCGATGCTGCCGGCACGCACCTGATAGTACTCCACCAGCTCTTTGGTGACGGTTCCGTCATAAAAGCCGGTGCAGGTGGTCATCGGCGCCATCAGGAGACGATTTTTAAGCTCGACGCCATTTGGCAAGATAAACGGACTCAACACCTGGTCGTTAATGTTCATAGTCAGTGACTCCATAATTACAAATATTTCATAGGCTTTAAATTTGTTATCGGTTTATTGTTTTTTATTTTGCTTAGCGGGCCGATGTCATAACGTTAATATGATTGGCTTTTTAGTTTATAAATAATCAAATTAGTTAATTAACTAATATTCCACTATTATGTCATAGCGTTGTTTAAATACTGATTCAGTAAAAAATAAACCATTCACATTCGGTTAAAATAAAGTAACGCTTTATTTACCTGAATATGCCGCACCCCGAATATATGTGCTATACCCTAAATAATTCGAGTTGCAGGAAGGCGGCAACCAAGTGAATCCCCTGGAGCTTACATCAGTAAGTGACTGGGGTGAGCGAGGGCAGCCAACGCATCTGCAACTTGAAGTATGACGGGTATATTCTTCAGGTTACCGCGCCATGAACCCAGACCAAAGCCAGCCCAGACTGCTCATACGCCACATGACCATGCGCTGTTGAACGATGTCAGCTGCCTCTGCCGGGGCAATCTTAAATATGACCAATCACGCTTAATAAATAAAACACCGGTTCATTATTATTCGCTCCAGAATACCTTTAATAATTAACCTTGTTTTTTGTAAGCCTATTACATCTGACAACCCGGTTATTTATTACCACCCTGAGAGTGGGCCGATATAAAAAAGCCGCCTGATGGCGGCTAATATAAATGATTACGCTCAGGCCATGTCCTCGTCGATTAACTGCGCCACCCTCCGGCGGGACGCTTCGTCAAACGGCGCGCGCATCAGCAGATTCGATTCTCCCCCGGCGCTCTGATAAAACACCGGCCGCGCGTGCGAGAACCGTTTGAAACCGATATCGCCGTGATAAGCCCCTATCCCCGACGCGCCAACGCCGCCGAACGGAATGTCATGCACCAGCACATGGCTCATCACGTCATTGATCACCAGCGCGCCGGATAGCGTGCGGTGCCGGATCTGCGCGATCTCTTGCGGGCTCTCGCCGAAATAGTAAGCGGCCAGCGGACGATCCATCCCGTTGATGATCGTCAGGCACTGCTCGATATGGTCGTAGGCGATCACCGGCAACAGCGGTCCGAAGATTTCCTCCTGCATAATGCGGGCGGTGGGCGGCGGGTTGATTACCAGCGTCGGCGCCATACGTCGACGCGGCAAATCGTCTACCTCCTCCGTCGCGCGCACCAGCGTCGCCCCCTGATGACGCGCGTCATCCAGCAGCGCTTTCAGCCGTGCGGTCTGGCGGGCATTAACCACGGATGTGTATTCGCGGTTTTCGATAAACGCCCCGTAGGTCTGGCGCAGAAACACGCAGGCCTGTTCGACCAACGCCGGCAGATCATCCCGGTGCACCAGCACATAGTCGGGCGCAATACAGATTTGCCCGGCATTAAACGTTTTGACGGTCATGATGCGCTGCGCCGCCAGTACGATATCGCTGCCGCGCGACACGATGACCGGCGATTTGCCGCCCAGCTCCAGCGTCACCGGGGTGAGGTTTTCCGCCGCGGCCTTCATCACCTGCCTGCCGGTAGCGGTGCTGCCGGTAAACACCAGATGGTCGAACGGCAGCGACGAGAAGTGTATTGACGCGTCAACACCGCCCTGCAACGTCGAGATTTCGTCTTCGGCGAACCGTTCCGCAATCAGCCGACACAGCAGCCGGCTACCGTTTTCAGCCAGTTCGGAGGGCTTAATCATCGCCCGGTTGCCGGCGGCGATCACCCCGGCCAACGGGCCAAACGTGAGCACCAGCGGGAAATTCCACGGACTCATGACGCCAATCACCCCCAGCGGTTTGTACTCCACCACCACCCGGGTGCCGGGAAACGGCGAGGTTCTCCGCTCTTCCTCCGCCCATTGATCCAGATGGCGCGCCGCGTGGCGCAGCGCATCAATCGAGCCGAGAATATCGGAAATCAGCGTGTTGCCGGGAGCGCGGTAGCCGAAATCCTGGCTGTAGGCGTCGCACAGCTCATCCTGATGCGCTTTCAGCAATTCAATACAGCGATTCAGAATGGAAATACGTTCGGGGATTGTCAGCGGACGGTCGGTGGCGGCCGCGTGCATACGAGAAAGGTGCTGTGAAATAACATCAGCCGAAACAGGCTGATTATTGAGAATAAAATGACTCATGACGACTCACTTAACAAACATGGGAAATGGCGCCTTCTGAAAAGAAGGATGCGGAGATATGAATTTGATAAGTAAGTAGCCGGGGCGAATTGTACGTGCGCGGCGCCGGATTATCCAGCACTAACCGAGCCTGATGAGAGGCATCAGGCTCGTTGTCTGATTACGGCGTCGGCAACAGAAACGCCTTGAACTGCGGCGTCATGACGGCCTCAAACCCTTTATCGGTTTTGGTGATCAAATAGACCGCCAGTCCTTGCTGTTCCGCCAGTTTCAGCGCCTTTTCGGTGCCCAGCACCATCAGCCCGGTATCCCAGCCATCCGCCTCCAGCGCGGTTCTGGCAATCACGGTGGCGGAAACCAGCTGATGCGTAATCGGCCGACCGGTGGCTGGGTCGATGACATGAGAATAGCGTTTGCCGTCCTGCTCAAAATAGTTGCGATAGCTGCCGGAAGTGCTGATGCCGTAGCCCTGCAGGTCTACCGCCGCCTGAATGGCATTCTCCTTGTCGGTAGGCTTCTGAATGGCGACCCGCCAGGGCTGCCCCTGACCGTTGACGCCGCGGCTGGAAATCGCGCCGCCCACCGACACCAGATAGTTGGTGATGCCTTTGCGGGTCATCAGTTGCGCCAGCAGGTCCGCACCGTAACCCTCGCCCATAGTAGACAGATCCACATACAGGCCCGGCAGATCTTTCTGCAACCATTCGCCCTGATGATTGCTGATCAGGCGTAGGTGGTTCAGCCCCACTTTCCGTCGCGCATCATCAATCTGCTGCTGGCTGGGAATCGCCACCGGCTGCTTCTGCGGCCCGAATCCCCACAGGTTGACCAGCGGCCCCACCGTGATATCCATCGCCCCGCCTGTCGCCCGGCCGATGCGCTGCGCGGCCAGAATGATATCCGCCATGCCATTGCCGATAGGCTGCGGGTCGGTACCGGTGTCGCGGTTAAAACGGGACAACACCGAGTCGTTACGGTAGGTGGAAATGTCGTTGTTGGCCTGTTCCAGCAAGGCGTCGATCTCCTGCTGCAACTGTTGCCGGTCTTCCGGCAATTCTCCGCTGATCTTCACGCTATAGAAGGTACCCATCGTTTTACCCTCAAACGTGGTAAACGGACGTGAGCTGTCCGCGGTCGCCCCCGGTTTGCAGGCGCTCAGCACGCTGAGCACAGCCAGAAAAAGGATGGATTTTAAGGCGGAAAACGCCATGAGCCGCACTCCCTGAATCACAATGACGCGCTATTGATAGAGCAAGATCGGGCGATTGAAAAGTGCTGATGGGGAAAAACCTGTCTGAACGCAAGAGATCGGCCAAAAGCGGTGTGCCGGTCGGCCAGGCTGGCGCAGAAAAACCGCGCAGAAAGATGAGCGCTTGCGGCGATAAAGACGAAACGCGCCAGCAGGCGCGTTTCGGGTATATCAGGCTAGACGGTTATTGCGGCGCTTTTGCCGGCGCCGGTTCTTTCAGGTGTTTGGCAAAGTTGTCGTTGAACTGCTTTTTCTGTTCCGGCGTCAGCACGTTGTACATCTTGTTCTGGATTTCCAGACGTTTCAGCATATGGGCTTTGCTGGTTTCAGCCATTTTGTTAGCCACCGCTTCGGCTTTGGCTTGATCAAAGCTGTCGGCGGCAATCAGGCTGTGCCATTCAGTGCGTTCCTCAGCCGAAGGCCGCTCACGGTCCTGTTTAGCGTTCTCCATGATGTCACGCATTTTCTGGCGCTGTTCATCGGTCAGATTCAACCCTTTGAACATCATGTTCTTTTCCATGCCGCGCTCGCCGTCATGATGCTTCATCATACGCGCGCCCTGATCCGGCGGGGTATTATCCTGAGCGTAGGCGAACCCGGCGCTACTCAGCGCCAGCGCAGAGGCAATCACAATCGCAGTTAACTTAGACATAAGACCTTCCTTCACGTTACGGTTTTAATTATTAACGCACCGGAATGCGTCAACCTTTGCGATGCAGTATAGGCCGGGGAATTTCAGTTAACCGGGGGCTAGGGTAAAGCTTTGCAAGGGAGATATTCACAATTGCGCCAATTGTGGAGAAAGCGGAAATATTCCGTAAGAGGCCGGTCAGAAGAACAGAGCAACGGTGCTGGCCCACCGGTGAAAGCCGCTGGCAGGCCGCCGCGCCGTGGCTCGTCACCCGCCGCCGGCAATGCACCGGCGGCAGAGTCATCAGGCGGTTTGCGTCTGACGCAGGCGTTTTTCGCGGCGGATTTTGCGCTCTTCCATCACCGCTACCAGCGCCATCAGGCAGATACAGCCGATCGCGGCGGCGTCCAGCGCGGCAAAGGTGCCCGCCCAGCCGGTCAACCCGAAAATCGGGGTGCCGTCGGCGATCATGCCCAGCCCCAGCTTGGCGAAGCTGTCGCCAATCAGATAGGCGAAGGTGCCTTTGATGCCGTCGGCGGCGCTGATGGCTTTCTTCGGCACAAAACCGACGGCGGCCACGCCAATCAGCAACTGCGGGCCGAACACTAAAAAGCCCAGCGCAAACAGCGACGACAGATAAACATACTGGTTGCTGGCATGCTGATAGACGCCAAGCGTCACGATGATCAACGCCAGCGCGATGCAGGCCACCAACCCGCGGCGACCGTTGGCGAGATCCGACAGCCAGCCCCACAGCAGCGTACCCACCAGCGCACCGGCCTCGAACAGGGTAAAGCCCTGAATCGCCACCGCTTTCGGCAGTTTCAGTTCCTGATAGGCGTAAACCGTGGACCACTGGTCGATGCCGATGCGCACCACATACAGAAAGATGTTGGAGAAGCACAGCAGCCAGATCACTTTGTTTTTCAACACATACTCGACGAAGATCTGCCATTTGGTCATGGCGCCGTCTTCCGTCTCCTTGTCTTCTTCGGAGATAGCCTCGTCAAACAGCTCTTCGGCTTTCCCCAGGCCGTAGGCTTCCGGGGAGTCGCTGCCGAAACGCAGGCCGATGAAGCCGACAATCAGCGCGATGATCGACGGGAAGATAAACATCCCGATTACATGGCCGTCGAACAGGTAGTTAGCGCCGAACAGCGCTACGCCCGCCGCGCCCGCGCCGCCGAGGTTATGAGAAATGTTCCACAGCCCCAGATAGGTGCCGCGTTTGCGGCGCGGCGTCCACTTGGTGATGGTGGAGTAGCTACACGACCCGCCGGTGCTCTGGAAAAAGCCGCTCAGCGCATAACACGCGATCATCAAAAACAGGCTCACGGACCCCGTCCCCATGCTGGCGCTGAAACCGAGCATGCAAATGGCGGACAGGATCAGCATAAACGGCAGGAACTGCTTGGTGTTTTTGCCGTCCGCATAATAGGACACCAGCGTTTTCCCAACGCCGTAGGTTATCGAAAAACCGAGGCCAATCATGCCAAGCTGCGTCATGCTCAACCCGTAGGTGCTGATCATGTCGTTCTGCGCGATGTTGAAGTTCTTACGGATCAAATACATGGTCAGGTAGCCGATGAACACCACCAGATAAGACTGCATGAACGGCTTGAACCACATTTTACGCCGCACATCGAGCGGCAGATCCAGCGTCGGTTGACGCACCTGGGTTAAAAAGTTGAGCATGATGTTTCCTCTTACAGGACGAAACGGCTTGCAGCCTTATCTCGCCCGCATGGGCTTTGTTTTAGGTGATTTGTTTTTGGGTAATTCGTTTTGGGTGATTCGCTTTGAATGATTTGTTTTGAGTGATTTATTTTGAATGATTTATTTTGAATGAATTGTAAAAAAGCCCGCGAATGCGGGCCTGAGGGAACGTCCTGCTTCAACTAGGAAATTTTCCCGGTTTTCGCCGATTCAGCGCAAAAGGGTGAAGCGAATCACGCTATGTCGGCCGCGGCGCGCGGCGACGAGGCACGCAGGAAAGGCAACAGCAGTAGCGCCGAGACGCCGGCGGCCACCGCAATCACCGCGAAAAAGCCGCTCCAGTGCCACACATCCATGATGCGCGCCAGCGGCCAGCCGGACAGCGACGCGCCAAGATAGGCGAACAGCCCCACAAATCCGGTGGCGGCGCCGGCGGCGTCTTTGTGGGAGCATTCGGCGGCCGCCATGCCAATCAGCATTTGCGGGCCGAAGACGAAGAAACCGGTGGTGAAGAAGCAGGCGGCCTGCATCACGTAGCTGGCGAACGGCATCAGCCACAGCGAACCGACGGACAGTAAAATGCCGGCGGCGAAGATCAGGTTCATCGGGCCGCGGTTGCCGTTAAACAGCTTGTCCGATCCCCAGCCGGCCACCAGCGCGCCGATAAATCCGCCCAGTTCGAACATGGTCACCGCCGAGTTAGCGGTCACCAGATCGACCCCCAGCGTTTCCGACATGTAGAGGTTGCCCCAGTCGTTGATGGCGGCGCGCACCACGTACACCAGCACATAACAGCAGGCCAGCAGCCAGATATACGGATTGGTGAACACGTATTTATGCAGGATTTCCCGACGCGACAGCCCGGCGCCCTCCTGCTGCTGGGCGATCTCCAGCGCATCCTGACGCCACTCGCCCACGCTCGGCAGGCCGAGGGTCTGCGGCTTGTCGCGCAGTCGCCAGCATAAAAACAGCCCGGCGACGATCGCCAGCGAACCGGCGATCATCATCCCGGCGCGCCAGCCGTAATGCAGCGCCGCCGCTCCCACCACCATCGGGATCAACGCACCGCCCACGTTATGCGCGGTATTCCACAGCGCCCACCAGCCGCCGCGCTCGGTGCGCGAATACCAGCTGGTGAGCAGCCTGGCGCACACCGGCGCGCCCCAGCCCTGAAAAAAGGCGTTCGCCATCCACAACGCGGCGAAGGCCCACAGCGACGAGGAAAAGCCAAACAGAATATTCACCACGCCGGTCGCCAGCAGGCCGATGCCCATAAAGTAGCGGGCATTGGAACGGTCGCTCACGATGCCCGAGAGGAATTTCGACGCCCCGTAGGTCACGTAAAACAGCGTCGCCAGCATCCCGATATCGGTACGCGCCATCAGCCCGCTGGCGAGGATTTCCGGCACCGCGGCGTTAAAACTTTTACGGGTGAAGTAAAACAGCGCATAGCCCAGATATAGCGTCATCAGGATATGCCGACGCCAGTAACGGTAGGCTTCATCAATGGCCTGACGGTCGGCCAGCGGCGGCGCGCCGGCGGGAATTTTAAGGAAACGCGTATTCAGGAAACGAATGTTCAGAAAGCCGGACATCAAGACTCCTCGCTGGCTGGCAGCGGCAGGATGACGGTTAAACGGGTGCCATGAGTACAGGAAAGCTGCAAGGTGCCGCCCAGCGCCGTGACGCGCTCGCGCATCCCGAGCAGGCCAAAGCCTTCCGCGCCGGAACCCGGCGGCAGCCCGCCGCCGTCGTCCTCGATCACCAACGTCAGTCGCTCGCCCTGCTGCCAGACCTGCAACGTCACCGCGCTGGCGTTGGCGTGTTTCACAATATTATTCAGCCCTTCCTGACACACGCGAAACAGCGTTACCCGCAGCCCTTCGCCGAGCGACGCTTCGTCAATGTGCCAAGCGAGATGGCTGACGATGCCATTCGCTTCCAGCTCCATCTCGCGCATCAAAGAACGCACCGCCTGCTCCAGAGTGAGATCGTCCAACTGGCGCGGACGCAGGCGACCCATCAGCCGGCGCACCGAATCATACACCCCGAGCGATAACTGCTCGATGAGCGCGCCGCTCTGCCGCACGTTGCGGTTCTCCGGCGCCAGCCGTTGCAAAATGCCCGCCTGCGTACGAATCGCGGTGATGGTCTGGCCGATGTCGTCGTGCAGCTCCCGCGCGACGTCGCGCCGCACGTATTCTTCCGTCGCCAGCAATCGTTCCGCCAGACGGCGATTACGCGCCAGCTGATTTTGCAGCGACAGGTTCAGCTCGCGCAGGCGCTGGATGCCGGCGCCGAGCAGCAGCCCGGTCAGACTCTGAGCCAGCAGCGACAGCAGCAAATCCACCGGATGTTCATGCCAGGTCTGGCTGGCGATCAGCGCAATGGCGTTCATCAGCGTGGCGATCAGCGCGCCTTGCCAGCCATAGTGCCAGGCGAGCGCAATGATCGGCAGCGCCAGACAGAACGGGGTAAAGCGCGACAGCTCCGCCGGCAACCCCAGTTGCAGCCACAGGCTCACGACAAACAGCAGCAAATACCAGAGCAGATGGCGCCCGCGCCAGTTCACCGGCTGGGAAACCAGCGACGGCCCGAGCGGCAGCCAGGTAGAACTGGACAGATAGTGCCAGATAAGCAAACAGGTGGGCGAAAGCGTCAGTCCGCCGGTCAGGGTCAGCAGCAACACCGTGAGCGCGTCCTCGCCGCGGCCGAGCCACGGCAGGGATTGCAGCAGCGCCGCCGCAATCAGCGCGCCGCCCTGCCACAGCAGCGTGTGCCAGTCATCCTGACGCGCCCGCCGCGATGCCAGCATCACCGGCAGCAGCGCCAGTACGCTGCCCGTCAACAGCAGCGGCAAATGCGCCAGCGCCACTTCCTTCGCCAGCCAGACCAGAAGCAACCACTCGCTGCCCAGCAGCACCGGCCAGAAACGGCGCGGCGATTGCAGCATCAGCCCCAGCCGCAGGCCGAAAGGAAACAGCAGCGCGGCCAGATCCGGGCGCGTCACCAGATGCAGGCTGATGCTCCACAGGCAAAACCACGCGGCGGAGAAGATAAAACAGCTGGCGAAGGCGGCGATAAGCCAGGTAGCAATCGGGCGCATCACCAACCATCAAACATACGGCGGGCCAACTCCACATCGTTGCTGACGCCCAGTTTTTCCATCAGGTTGGCCCGGTGAACGTGTACCGTTTTCGGCGACAACCCCAGTTCGGCGGCAATGGCTTTCACCGCCATCCCCTGCGCCAGCTTTTCCGCTACCTGACGCTCACGACGCGTCAGCGGATCTCGCCGGCCCGACGCCAGTTTCAGCGCGATATCCGGCGTCAGGTAACAGCCGCCGCCCGCGACGGTGCGCACCGCCGCGATCAGCTCATCCGGGCTACAGCGTTTAGAGAGAAAACCGCGCGCCCCGGCGTTCAGCGCCTGTTCTATCAGCGCCGGGCTGTCGTGTACCGATAGCATAATCACCGCCATGCCTTTCGGCAGTTGACCGAGCAGTTCAAGCCCGGAGAGATCCGGCATCGAAATATCGCAGATGCAAACCTGCACGCCTCGCCCCGGCAACCCGGCGAGCGCCTCGCGCCCGGAGCCGAATTCCCCCACCACCTGCATATCGGGCTCAAGCCCCAGCAGTTGGGCAAAACCGGAACGGACAATAAGGTGATCGTCGATAAGAGCGAGGGTAATCATGGTTGAACCTGGGTGACCGAGAGGCGCTTACCTTAGCGTTAAGACCTGGCGTGTTCAAGGGTTGAGCAATCAGGTGTTGAGCTACCCGGCATGGAGCTATCAGGTAATGAGTAAAACGGGCTGTCGCCAGCCCGTTAGTATCGCTTATCCGCCGAAAGTCAGGCTGCTGCTTTGTACCCCGGCGTATTTCTGGGTAAAGGTTTTGGCTTCAGAAACCGTCTTCAGCTTGTAGCTGTAATTGGAAGACGGCGTCCACTTGCTGGCCGAAGAGGTCTGGTTGGTAATGGACGGCGTGCTGCCGGTATCAGTAAATGTCCCGCTCCCTTTGTCGTCCAGCATCCCTTTGTTACTGCTGGTGGTGGTGCCGAAATAGTTATATTCGGACACAATTTTGGCATTCTGCGCCAGCGTGAACCCCAGTTGGTATTTGTCGATGAAGTTGTTATAGGCGTGGTAATAGCCATAACGCATCAGCCCCGGCGCACGCACGTAGATATTGCTGAAATAACAGTGGCAAATAGTCAGGTGCGGGTAACCGTCGTAGGTGGAACCATTGCTGCTGCCGTCCTGCGGATAACCGAAGATCAATCCGTACTCATGGTTTTTGAACAGGCAATTGCTGATGGTGATGTAATCGGCTTTTTCTCCGATATAAATCAGTTTATCCAGCCCGCCGTCGGTCAGCGTATAATCGTGGCCGGGAAAAGTGAGATGATCCAGCCAGTATTTATTGCCGTGCGTGAGGTAAATCTGAATATCATCATTACCTTTAATGGTGCTGGTGTGTTTAAACGTCAGGTTCTGAAAAATAATATTCTTCGAACTCGACGCGCTGCGAAAATGAATATTAGTCAGCGTATTACTGCTATAAGAACCAATAATCGATTTATTCGCCCCCAGCGTTACCTTGGTTAATGAACTGGCGCTGATATTGGCGTTAATCACCAGGATTTTCGCATCTGTTCCCGCCACGTGGGTTTTCAGGTCGCTCAGGCTGGTAATAGAAACCACGCTGCCACCTGTGCCGCCGGTGGTGCTGCCCGATTTTGCAAAACCGACCATACCGGATGTGCCTGTAGTTGGATAGGCCATAATAATGCTCCTGTCGAAATATCCCGCCATACTTCAAGTTACAGGTGCGTTGGCTGCGTTTGATTACCCTGGTGACTTACTAGAATAAGCTCACGAGGATGCACTCGGTTGCTGCTTTTCTGTAACTCTAATTATTTAGGGTATAGATGAATGAATAAAAAGAGAGGGATTCTCTTTTTTTCTCGCCTGATGTTTCAGACATATTCACCCTACAACAGGAATTGATGACTCTCATTATTTGGGTATTGGCTCATCCGCCACACAACGGCCAATATAATTTCTTTAAATAAAACAAACATAAAAAATACGAATGAAAAAAAGATAATTAAATTATAAATAAAATATCAATGCCGCCAGAAAAAAATAAAAACCAAATATAATCAACCTAAATGATAATACCGAGAATAAAATAGAACGGCCCTGACCGTTCGTCAGGGCAGAGAACGATAAAACGCAGCGGCTTCGTTGGCTAGCGCATCGAGGTGGGCGCGGATCAGGTTGATCTTCTGCAGCAACGGATTGCGCTCGGGGGATTCATCCATCATGTTGACCCGGGTAACCAGCTCATTGATTCTTGCGCACAAATCCGCTTCGCGCTGGCGAGCCTGCGCCAGTTGCAAATGAAGATGCTGATAATCGCGCTGCCAGATCTGTTGCTGTCGGCTGACGCTGGCTTCCAGCGCCTGCAGCGCGCTGTCCAACCGCGCTTCCAACTCTTCGATATACATAGGGGTTCCTTCGCTGACGTAACCTGCGGATTATAATGACAGTCCCGCGCGACAACAAATGCCATGCGGGACTACACCGCTTAACGACTGCGGGTTTTCACCGCCCGCAGCACGACAAACTTCGCATTGCTGGCGACGTTTTCGCAATTGCCGAACAGCCGCTTCAGCTTGTGGAAGTAGTCCAGATGGCGATTGCCAACGATCCGCAACTCTCCGCCAACTGCCAGACAGCGGCGCGCATCAAGGAACATCTGCCAGGCGATATCATCGGTAATCGCCTGTTGCTGATGGAACGGCGGATTGCACAGCACCGCTTGCAGGCTGTCCTGCCCGACGCCCGCCAGCGCATGGTTCACCACAAAACTGCTGCGCGCCATATCCTGCGGCCGGTTGTATTCCACATTGCGCCGACTGGAGGCCACCGCCATATAGGACTCGTCGAAAAAGCTGACGTAGGCCTGCGGGTTCAGCGCCAGCGCGGTCAGGCCAATGACGCCGTTGCCGCAGCCCAGATCGACAATCTTGCCGTCCAGTTGCTGCGGTAAATGCTGCATGAAAAAACGGGCGCCGATATCCAGCCCGCCGCGGGCAAACACATTGGCGTAGTTGTGAATGTGATAGTGGTGGGTAGGATCATCCGTGCCGTCCAGCGGCCAGACCGTCATCACCGGTTGTTCATCAACAGTACGCGGCTCCGGCTGGCAGTGAATCAGCCGGGCCTTTTTCCAGGCCAGCGAGGTGCGGGTCGGCCCCAGAATCTGCTCGAACAGTTGCAGCGTCGAAGTATGGATATCCCGCGCTTTAGCGCCAGCGATGACCACGGTCTGCGGCGTCGCCACTTCACGCAGTTGCCGTAGCTGATGTTCCAGCAACGCCAGCGTTTTCGGTACTTTCAGCACCACCAGCGCCGGTGCGTCCGGCAGCGGCACCAGGCTGTCCAGCAGGGTGACCGATTCCGGCGCGTATCCATTGAGCGACAGATTATGCCGGGTCGCCAGTTGGCTCAGGTACGAGTCGCTGATGCAGCAGGGCGACTGCGCCTGCAAGCCGCAGGCCAGCGCCCCGAACGCATCATTGAAAATCAGCCGGGGACCGGGCCCGATCGGCATCTCGGCCAACTCCCGCAGCAGATATTCATCCGCCGCTTCCCACGCCTGCAACGGTGACTCGCGATCGGACTGCGGGTAACGAACCAGCGTCAGGCTATGTGTTTCCAGATCAAGTTGGCTCATGGCCTCTCCTGCAATACAAAATCTGGCGCTGTTTATCCCTTAAAACGGCGTCGCAGTAAATGGTTTTCCTGTCGAATCGCCGAGAGTTCGTCACGCCGGCGGCCTATTCATCCACTAGCGTAGACGTCATTTGCAGCGATGCCTTCGCGGGATAAAGCGCCAGCGGAATTGTTTGACCCTGTACAGGAACTATCCTATCTTTGGTGTTGCAAAGGGGAGTAACTTTTCGCTGGTCAATCGTCATTACAGTGCAATAGCACTCGGTTACCAGGCAACCTTAATGACTATTCCGCATTAAGTTGTAAGTGAGACCTTGCCAGAAGGCGAGGTCTATTTGCAGCTTAATAGCAAACGGCCTGTGCCTTCTGACACAGGCCGTTTTGTTTTCTGACGACAGAGCCGACCCGGATGGGATAGGTTCTAAGGGATACTGTTATGGTAACTATAGGTACCCCCCTGATGTGGGGCAGCTTCGCAATCATTGTGGTGGTCATGCTCGCCATCGACCTGTTTTATCAGGGTAAGAAAGGCTCCACGGTCATGACCTTCAAACAGGCCGCCGTCTGGTCGCTGGTGTGGGTCACACTCTCAATACTGTTCAACGCCGGTTTCTGGTGGTACCTCACCGGCACGATGGGCCGTGAGGTGGCGGATGCTCAGGCGCTGGCGTTCTTTACCGGTTATCTGATCGAAAAAGCACTGGCCGTCGACAACGTGTTCGTCTGGCTGATGCTGTTCAGCTATTTTGCCATCCCCGCCCAGTATCAGCGCCGGGTGCTGGTGTACGGCGTGCTGGGGGCGATCGTACTGCGTACCATCATGGTGTTCGCCGGCAGTTGGCTGGTCTCCCAGTTCCAGTGGCTGCTGTATCTGTTCGGCGCATTCCTGCTGCTCACCGGCCTCAAAATGGCGCTGGCGAAAGCGGACGACACCGCCATCGGCGATAAACCGGTGGTCCGCTGGCTGCGCAGCCACCTGCGGATGACCGACAACCTGCAAGGCGAGCATTTCTTTATCCGCCAGAACGGCCTGTGGTACGCCACGCCGCTGTTTCTGGTGCTGGTGATGGTGGAAATCAGCGACGTGATCTTCGCGGTAGACAGCATCCCGGCCATTTTCGCCGTCACCACCGACCCGTTCATCGTGCTGACGTCAAACCTGTTCGCCATTCTGGGGCTACGCGCCATGTACTTCCTGCTGGCCGGGGTGGCGCAGAAGTTCTCGATGCTGAAATATGGGCTGGCGGTGATCCTTGTCTTTATCGGTATCAAGATGATGCTGATCGATCTGTTCCACATTCCGGTCGCCATCTCGCTCAGCGTGGTGGCCGCGATCCTGCTGACAACCATCCTGATCAACATCTGGGTGAATCGCCGCGCCGGCCGCTGATAGCGCCGTCTGTTAACGCAAGCCCCGCAGCCGCGGGGCTTTTTCTCAGGCGCTCTTGGTAGACGAGTGCTCATCCATCTTGAACGGGTCGATGCCGTTACGCTGCATACGCCAGAAACGAACGATGTTGTATCCGTTCATCACCAGGAAACTGGCTTCAATCAGCGACCCGCCGATCGACCCCAGCCAGATGTTGTGTATCACCCATAATGAGGTTGAACACCAGATAATGCCGCGCATCGCCAATCCATGAGCCCGGAATAGCGCCCAGGTGCTGCACACGGTGCCGATGATCGGCAACAGTTCCATCGGGTGTTTCACACCCGGTAAACCCAGCGCCAGCGTCAGCGTAATAAACACGAACATCACCGCGATATTGTTGGTTTTCAGGGTGATCAGGGTTCGACCCGAGTTCAGCATGGCGCTCATGCCGGCCGCGTTCGCTCCCATCAGAAAGAAGTGACACGCGATAACCGCGCTGTAGGCGGAAAGCTGAATTTTAAATTTCTTTTCACTGCGGTTGAAAAACATAGTAATACCGACCAGAAAGGCCAGTACGCCAACTGCCTGAGCAAACACGTAAGATGTCATGATCCCTGCCTTAAAAGCGCCATTGCGAAAAAAACGGCGTTCAAATAATGAAACGCCGTTTTATTTTATTTGGAATCGTTTAGATTTACAACGACCGTATTGATAACGATCGGGTTTGTCATGATCCGCTTTACAAGGTCACACCGCTTTTAAAGATCGCCAGTTCGCGGAAATCGTTGATCTCGTTTTTCGCCAGCTTGCCGTTGGCGATCTCGACGATCAGATCGACAAACTGCGACAGCAGCTCGTCCATCGACATACCGTGAATCAGACGCCCGGCGTCAAAGTCGATCCAGTGCGGTTTCTTTTGCGCCAGCTCGGTGTTGGTCGCCAGTTTCACCGTCGGCACAAAGCCGCCGTAAGGCGTACCGCGACCGGTACTGAACAGCACCATGTGACAGCCGGCGCCTGCCAGCGCGCTGGTGGCTACCGCATCGTTACCCGGCGCGCTCAGCAGGTTCAGCCCCGGCGTATGCAGGCGTTCACCGTACTTGAGCACGTCCACCACCTGGCTCTGCCCCGCTTTCTGGGTACAGCCGAGGGATTTCTCCTCCAGCGTGGTGATGCCGCCGGCCTTGTTGCCCGGCGACGGGTTTTCGTAGATCGGCTGGTTATGTTCAATGAAATACTGTTTGAAATCATTGACCATGTGCACGGTTTTCTCGAATGTGGCTTCGTCGCGGCAACGGCTCATCAGGATGCGCTCGGCGCCGAACATTTCCGGCACCTCGGTCAGCACGGTGGTGCCGCCGTTGGCGATGAGGTAATCCGAGAAACGCCCCAGCAGCGGGTTGGCGGTAATGCCGGACAGGCCGTCCGAACCGCCGCACTCCAGACCAAACTTCAGCTCGCTGAGCTTGCCCGGTGCCCGGCGATCGTCGCGCATCACCTGATACAGCTGGTGCAGACGTTCCAGACCGGCTTCCACTTCATCTTCCTGCTGCTGACAGATCATGAAGTTGACGCGATCGGCATCGAACTCGCCCAGCGTATCGCGGAACGCAGATACCTGATTGTTCTCACATCCCAGACCGATGACCAGCACCGCCCCCGCGTTCGGGTGACGCACCATGTTCTGCAGCATGGTGCGGGTGTTTTCGTGGTCCTGCCCCAGTTGGGAACAACCGAACGGATGAGTGAACAGGTAAACGCCGTCGATACCTTCCGCATCGTTGGTTTCCTTGAGGAAACGCTGCTGGATCTGACGGGCGATGCCGTTGACGCAGCCGACGGTCGGCAGGATCCACAGTTCGTTGCGGATCCCGACGTCGCCGTTTTTGCGACGGTAGATTTGAACCTCGCGATCCGCCAGCTGCGCCGGCAGATCGATGAACTCCGGCTGGTACTGGTACTCGTCCAGATCGCTCAGATTGGTTTTGGCGTTCTGCGAGTGGATGTGCTCGCCGGGCGCGATGGCGACCAGCGCGTGGCCGATGGGCAGGCCGTATTTCACGATCATCTCGCCGGACGCAATCGGCCTGAGGGCGAACTTATGCCCGCGCGCTACCGGCTGCGGCAACGCCAGGGAGATATCGCCAACCGACACCGTTTCATCCTGCGCCAGATCGCGCAGGGCGACGGCGACATTGTCCAACGAATGAATTTTGATGATGCTCTGCATGGATAAAACCTTATGCGATTAGCAATAACCCGCCACCGCGTCACGCATGCCGCGCTCAACGATAGCCTGCAGTTGTTCGGTGACCAGCGCCGCCAGACCGGGCACCAGCGTCAAATCCTGCTCCCAGTGCTCCGCATCGCTCAGCACCGCGTTCACTACCTGCGCCAGCGACGTGGTGCCGGCGCGCACGCCGCCCCACAGCACCTCATAACGCTCCAGCCAGTGAGCGTCGTCCTGCAGCGGGTAGCTGTCGCCGTTGCGCTCGCCGCGATAAAAAGCGATCAGCGCCGCCAGCGCGAAGGCCAGGCGTTTCGGCAAAGCGCCGTGGCGTTCGCGGTAGGTCAGCAGCTGCGGCAGAATGCGGGTACGGAATTTGGTCATGCCGTTCAGGGCGATAGACAGCAACTGATGCTGGATGAACGGGTTTCTGAAACGGCTCAGCACCGCCTGCGCGAACGACACCAGCTCGTCGTGCGGCAGATCCAGCACCGGTACGATCTCCTCGGCGATGGTGGTTTCGACAAACTTGCCGATCTGCGCATCGTTCAGAGATTCGCCCACGGTATCCAGGCCGGCCAGGAACGCTACCGGCACCAGCGCGGTATGCGCGCCGTTAAGGATCGCCACTTTGCGTTCTTTGTACGGCTTGATGTCGTCGACAATACGCACGTTCAGTTTCAGCTTGTTCAGGCGCAGCTCTTCCGCCAGCCATTGCGGCCCCTGAATCACAAACAGGTAGAAGTACTCGGCGGTATCCAGGAAGGTGTCCTGATAGCCCAGTTCCTGCTGCAGCGCGTCCACTTCGGCGCGCGGGTAACCGGTTACGATACGGTCCACCAGCGTCGAGCAGAAGGTGTTGCTCTCGTTCAGCCAGGCGGTGAACGCCGCCGGCAGCTCCCACTGCGCCGCGTAACGCAGCACCAGCTCTTTCAGTTTTTCGCCGTTGTAGTCGATCAGTTCGCACGGCAACAGTACCCAGCCTTTGTCGGCGGCGCCGTTAAAATGGTTAAAACGTTCGAACAGCAGGCGGGTCAGTTTGGCCGGGAAGCTGGCCGGCGGCGTGTCGGTCAGGCGATCGTCAGCATGGTAGCTGATGCCGGCTTCCGTCGTGTTCGAAAACACAAAGCGGATGTTGGCGTCATGCGCCAGCGCCAGATACTCGTCAAACTGGCGGTAAACATTGATTTCACGGTTAACGGAGCGGATCAGGCGCGGCTCGCGCACCGCTTCGCCCTGCTCGTTCAGGCCGCGGATGATGGTGGTGTACAGGCCATCCTGGGTATCCAGCGCGGGCGGAAAATCGGTATCAATCGGACGAACCACAACAATGCCGGCATCCAGATCGGTATGTTCATTCAACAGATCCAGTTGCCAGTCAATAAAGGCGCGAAGGAAATTGCCTTCGCCAAATTGGATGACGCGGTCAGGGTGACGACGGCCAGGAAAATCACGACGATTCAGCGTTTGCATTAACAAGCTACCTCAGAACACGACACTTCGGGACAAACGCCAGTCGGTACAACCGTCAGATCATTACGACAGCGTCAGGTCAGCACGACAGCGTCAGGGCGGCGGATTCAGCACCCTGCGCCAGCCCGAAATCACAACATTGACAGACGGGCCCGCGATAGCGCCCGCCCTCCCTTTTCTTATATACCCGTCATACTTCAAGTTGCAGGTATGTTGGCTGCCCTTACTCACCCCGGTCACTTACTGATGTAAGCTCCCAGGGATTCCCTCGGTTGCCGCCTTCCTGCAACTCGAATTATTTTGGTTATAACTCGATGCCGAAATAGTTTTTGGCGTTATCGAAACAGATATTTTTCACCATCTCGCCCAGCAGCGGCAGGTCGCCCGGCGCCTCGCCATCTTCCACCCAGCGGCCGATCATCTGGCACAGAATGCGGCGGAAGTATTCATGACGGGTGTAGGACAGGAAGCTGCGGCTGTCGGTCAGCATGCCGACGAAACGGCTCAGCAGACCCAGTTGCGCCAGCTGCGTCATCTGACGCTGCATGCCGTCTTTCTGGTCGTTGAACCACCAGCCGGAACCGAACTGCATCTTGCCCGGCATACCTTCGCCCTGGAAGTTGCCGATCATGGTGCCCAGCACTTCGTTATCACGCGGGTTCAGGCAGTACAGGATGGTTTTCGGCAGCAGGTTTTCTTCATTCTGCTTGCTGAGCAGACAGGACAGCTCCTGCGCCAGCGGGCGATCGTTGATGGAGTCGAAGCCCACATCCGGCCCCAGCAGATTGAACTGGCGCAGGTTGTTGTTGCGCAGTGCGCCGATGTGATACTGCTGCACCCAGCCGCGGCGTGCGTATTCGGCGCCCAGCCACACCAGTACCGCGGTTTTGAACTGCGCCACTTCGTGTTCGCTCAGGGTTGCGCCGGACAGGCGACGGGCCAGAATGCCATCCAGCGTGGCTTCATCCGCGTCGGCGTACAGCACGACGTCCAGCGCATGGTCGGACACTTTACAGCCGTGTGCGGCGAAGTGGTCCAGACGCTTGGTCAACGCGGCCTGCAGGTCGCTGAAACGGCGGATGTCGGTATCGGACACTTCACCGAGCTTCGCCATATAATCGTTAAAGGTCGCCAGTTCGATATTGAATGCCTTGTCAGGACGCCAGCTTGGCAGCACCTTGATAGAGAAGGTTTTATCCTGAGCGACCGCTTTATGGTGCACCAGATCGTCGATTGGATCGTCGGTGGTGCCGACCATTTTCACGTTCATCTGCTGCATGATGCCGCGCGCGCTGAACTCGTCACGCTCCAGCAGAGCGTTGGTGCGGTTCCAGATGTCTTTGGCGGTAGACGGCGACAGCAGGGTGCCGGTGATGCCGAACGGACGGCGCAGTTCCAGGTGCGTCCAGTGATACAGCGGGTTGCCGATGGTATGCGGTACGGTGGCGGCCCAGGCTTCGAATTTCTCCCAATCGCTGGCGTCGCCGGTACAGAAACGCTCCGGCACGCCGTTGGTGCGCATGGCGCGCCATTTGTAATGGTCGCCCTTCAGCCAGATGTCATACAGGTTTTTAAAGCGGTAATTCTCGGCAATCTGCGCAGGCGGCAAATGGCAGTGGTAATCAAAAATGGGCTGATCCGCTGCGAATTCATGGTACAGCCGACGGGAAAACTCAGTATCCAACAAAAAATCTTCACTTAAAAACTGGGGCATGTTCGCTTCCTCACACTACATTTGCCAACCAAATGCGGTCACGCTTACAAAGATATCACACCAATTATCTGCGATAACTGACACCATTAGTGAGGTCATGATCGCAAAAATGGCATAAATCGCTTCCCATCACACCATTTTTACGCTTCCACCTCGCCAGACGGCGGTTCCTGTGGGCCGGGTTATTTTATTCCCTATCAAAATAATGGTTTTGTGATATCACTCAACTTTTAAATTGGTATGACAAATTATTGTAGCGCTGCCTGATGAGGGGATTCAATCTCAATATTGTCAACAGGGTTGATATCCCCGCCGGAAAACAATAACGCGCGCGGCGGGATCGCCGTCGCAGCCCGCCAGCCGTGCCCGGCGGCAGGGCAACCGGTCAGGCGGCAACTCCCGCAGGCTTTGACCGGGGCGCAGCTGCGCCCCGTCACTTTCGGCGTGGTCTACACCTATCGCGGCAGACCGATGACAGGTTCCGCTGTGGTAATTAAACTCGGAGAGATATTTAACATGTTCAAGATCAAAGGCTTGCGCTGGTACATGATCGGACTGGTGACCATCGGTACCGTTCTGGGCTACCTGACGCGTAACGCAATTGCCGCAGCGGCGCCAACACTGCAGGAACAGCTCCATATCAGCACCCAGCAATATTCCTATATCATTGCGGCCTATTCAGCCTGCTACACCATCATGCAGCCGATCGCCGGTTATGTACTGGATTTGCTGGGCACTAAAGTCGGCTATGCCGTATTTGCTATCCTGTGGGCGTTGTTCTGCGCCGGCACCGCGATGGCTAACAGCTGGGGCGGCCTGGCCATCGCGCGCGGCGCGGTCGGTGCGGCAGAAGCGGCGATGATTCCCGCCGGCCTGAAAGCCAGTAGCGAATGGTTCCCGGCCAAAGAGCGCTCCGTCGCGGTCGGTTACTTCAACGTCGGTTCTTCAATCGGCGGCATGCTGGCTCCGCCGCTGGTGGTCTGGGCTATCATGGCGCACAGCTGGCAGATGGCGTTCCTGATCACCGGTGCGCTGAGCATGGTGTGGGCAATCGGCTGGTTGTACTTCTATAAGCATCCGAAAGATCAGAAAAAACTCAGCGCGGAAGAGCGCGACTACATCCTGAGCGGTCAGGAAGCTCAGCATCAGGTTGGCAACGCCAAGAAACTGTCCGCCTGGCAGATTCTGCGCAACCGTCAGTTCTGGGGCATCGCGCTGCCGCGTTTTCTGGCTGAGCCGGCCTGGGGTACTTTCAACGCCTGGATCCCGCTGTTCATGTTCAAAGTCTATGGCTTTAACCTGAAAGAAATCGCCATGTTCGCCTGGATGCCGATGCTGTTCGCCGACCTGGGCTGTATCCTTGGTGGTTATATGCCGATGTTGTTCCAGAAATACTTCAAGGTGAACCTGATCGTTTCCCGCAAACTGGTCGTCACCCTGGGCGCGCTGCTGATGATCGGCCCCGGCACCATCGGCCTGTTCACCAGCCCGTATATCGCTATCGCGCTGCTGTGCGTCGGCGGCTTTGCCCATCAGTCCCTGTCCGGTGCGCTGATCACCCTGTCTTCCGACGTGTTCGGCCGTAACGAAGTGGCCACCGCCAACGGTCTGACCGGGATGGCCGCCTGGACCGCCAGCACCCTGTTCGCCCTGGTGGTAGGTGCGCTGGCCGATACCATCGGCTTTAGCCCGCTGTTCGCCGTACTGGCTATCTTCGACCTGCTGGGCGCGATCGTTATCTGGACGGTACTGAAAAACCACCCGGCTTCCGAAGAGGGAAATAACGGCACCGACCTGAAAGCCGCACAGCAACACTAACAGACAAATTTCTGCTTCACGCCATTCATCCGGTATCATGATCATGGGATACCGGATGAATCCTTTCCTCTGGGTTTATCACAACAGCTAACTGTGACGTGGGTGTTGGTCGCCGTCCGCTGTAGGTGGTATAACAAATCTACTCTGAATATCAGTCTACATTAACGAAATCATCATAACGAGATAGACGCAGTGACGCACGTTGCCTCAGGGAGCGTCCTCTATCTTAAGAGCAGGCATCATGGCACTGACAGAATCCAGACGGCTCTACCAGCAGTTGGCCGCAGAATTGAAACAACGCATTGAGAACGGCGTTTATCCGGTGGGCGACAAGTTGCCGGCCGAGCGCAATATTTCCGAAGAGATGAACGTCAGCCGTACCGTGGTACGTGAAGCCATCATCATGCTGGAAGTGGAAGGTTACGTGGAGGTTCGCAAAGGCTCCGGCATTCACGTTATGTCCAGTCAACAGCGCCATCTGCTGGCCGCCAACGGCAGCGACGCCGATTTTCTTACCGCCGGGCCGTTCGAGCTGCTGCAGGCGCGCCAATTGATAGAAAGCAATATCGCAGAGTTCGCCGCCACTCAGGTCACCCGGCAGGACATCATCCAACTGATGGAGATTCAGGAAAACGCCCGTCAGGAAGATCGTTTCCGCGATTCGGAGTGGGATCTGAAATTCCACGTACAGGTCGCGCTGGCTACCCAGAACTCGGCAATGGCCACCATCGTGGAAAAGATGTGGAGCCAGCGTATCCACAACCCTTACTGGCGCAAGCTGCATGAACATATCGACGACAAGTCGATCGAAAGCTGGTGCGAAGAGCATGATCAGATTCTTAAGGCGCTGATCCGCAAAGATCCTTACGCCGCCAAACTGGCGATGTGGCAACACCTGGAGAACACCAAGCAGATGCTGTTCCGCGCCACTACCGATGACTTCGAATTTAATGTCGATCGCTACATGTTCGCCGAAAATCCGGTCGTCCATCTCGATCACATCACCAACGGCAAATCCTGAATTTCTGCATACCTTTCCTGCATTTTGCCCCCACCATTCGGGGGCAAAAAAGTCATCCAGCGTCGAGTTCTGTCAGCAAGTGTAAAATATGACGGCAATCACAACCTTTTCCCAATAAACAGGTCGTTATACGTTTTCAGAACGTGATATTTTCCTATCTCGCCCGCACTGCTTTTGTTACAGTTAGGGTACTTTTTTTACGCTTAATTACTGGCAGAACGACCTGAAAGGCAAAATAACCGGAAAGGAACATGGCAAGTGGGGAAATGCGCTGAAAAGCGCCAGTATGCCCCGGCAAGCCGGTCAACTGCCCGTATCGCAACGTTTATCAGCGTAAACAGGACATGCCATCGGCCACACACGGATAATGACATCAGTCTGTACCCCAAAATTCGAGTTGCAGGACGAAACGCTCGCGTGTTGAACAAGGCAACGCGTTTGGTCCTTCAGGATAGGGCTCATTACGAGTCTTGTAACGCGGCAAGCGAGTGACTCCCCAGGAGCCCGGTAAGCGACTGGAGTGATCGAAGGCAGCCACTTGAAGTATGAAGGGTATATGTGCAGGCTCGTGAAGGAGCACGCCACCCGATGTACAGCAATGACCGCTCTGCGTACCCGGCTCATCAGCGCGCCCGTTCATGGTTCAGAACATCGGACTATGCCAACGGCGGCAGCGCTGACGGGTCACAGGTTCTCAGCGTGGTTTCTCCAACGCCGCAGTACAGGAACACCAGATGGATATAGTTAAAGAACTTTTGCATGCTCTCTGGCACCAGAATTTCGAAGTCCTGGCCAATCCCAAACTGGTCTGGACGATTTACCTGCTGCTGTTTTTGATTTTGTTCCTGGAAAACGGCCTGCTGCCGGCGGCTTTCCTGCCGGGCGACAGCCTGCTGATTCTGGTGGGGGTGCTGGTAGCCAAAGGCACCATGAATTACCCGTTCACCATCGCGCTGTTAACCACTGCCGCCAGTCTTGGCTGCTGGGTCAGTTATCTGCAGGGAAAATGGCTCGGAAATACGCGAGTCGTTCAAGGATGGTTGTCGCATCTTCCATCACACTATCACCAGCGGGCGCATCAGTTGTTCCACCGTCATGGGTTATCGGCGCTGTTGATCGGCCGTTTCCTGGCCTTCATCCGAACCTTGCTGCCGACCATTGCCGGGCTGTCCGGGCTGAATAACACCCGTTTCCAGTTCTTCAACTGGATGAGTGGTTTTTTGTGGGTCATCATTCTGGTTTCTCTCGGTTTCGCGCTGGGCAAAACCCCGGTATTCCGCAAATACGAAGACCAGCTGATGTTCTGCCTGATGATGCTGCCGCTGGTTTTGCTGTTTATCGGGCTGGCAGGGTCGCTGCTGGTGCTGTGGCGTAAAAAACGCATGATGGCACGTGAAAAAAGGAATTGATTGATGACCAACCGCAGGTTCAGAAAGCCCTCCGCCTGGCGTCTGTTGCTGCTGCTGTTGCCGCTGGTCGTGCTGCTCTCTATGTCGTCACGGCGTCTGCCGGACGAGGTGATGCTGCACATTACCCCGCTGCATCAGGGCGCGCCTTTGCCGGATGGCTTCTATATTTACCAGCGGCTTAACGAACGGGGTATCGCCATCAAGAGCATTACCCCGGAAAACGACAGCATCATCGTGCGGCTGTCTTCGCCGGAGCAAAGCGGCGCGGCCAGAGAAATACTGAGCACCGCGCTGCCGCACGCCCTTGTCATCGCCCAACGCATCAACGGCGCTTCGCCGGTTATCAGAAGCTGATCCCCTGCGGACACGAACTGTGCGCCGCCTGTTATGTCATTCCCTTCTTTTCGAACTAATTTCGCCAGTTTTACAGCGGGTTATCAGAATTATCCGTAGTCATTCCTTCAGCAAAGATGAAAATCTGCACTATAGTTAACACTGAAAGTGGTTAACACTATGATTCATCAAATAAAGGAGTGTTCACATGGCACAAGAATCCAATACCGAACAGTTGCGAGCAGAGCTGCGTTCTCTGGGAGACACACTGGAAGAGGTGTTACGCTCCTCCAGCGATAAGTCCAAAGCCGAACTGGACAAACTGCGCGATAAGGCTGAAACCGTCCTCAAAGAGTCACGCGAACGTCTGAATGACACCGGCGAACGGATTACGGCGCAAGCCCGCGAAGCGACCCAGTGCGCCGATGATTTCGTACATAAAAATCCCTGGACCGGGGTTGGCATCGGTGCCGCCGTCGGCGTGGTGTTGGGTCTGTTGCTGGCTCGCCGTTAACTTATGGAGACAGAACCGCAACGCCAGGGCCCCGGCAGCACCGCCGTTTCCACCGTACAGCGGATTCTCGCCATTCTGGTCGGTATGGCGGAAACACGCCTCAGACTGGCGGTGGTGGAACTGGAGCAGGAAAAAAACCTGCTGATTCAGTTGTTGCTGATGGTGGGGTTGACCCTGCTGTTCACGGCGTTTGGCCTGATGAGCCTGATTGTGCTGATTATCTGGAGCATTGATCCGGCCTTGCGCCTGACGGCATTGTGCTGGATCACCGCCGCCCTGTTTGGACTGGCGTTGTTCGGCGCGCTCTGGACGCTAAAACGCCTGCGCCGTTCCACGCTATTGCGGGACACACGCAAAGAGCTGGCGACGGATCGTTCGCTGCTGGAGGATGAGTCAAAATGAATCGTCAGCAGCGTCTGGCCGCCGAAAAACAGCAACTGCTACGTCAGATCCAACAACAACGGCTGGATCTGGCGGCGAACAAAAACCGTTGGCTGGAAATCACCGCACCCTGCGACGACTACTGGCAGAAATTGGCGCGGATACGCCGCTATCTGGTCGTGATCCCGCCGATCGTCGCCATACTGGGGATACGCCACCCGCGGCGGCTGATGAACCTGGCACGCAAGGCCGCCGGCATCTGGAGCGCATTAAAGCTGATACGCTCCGTAGTGCAATCACCGCCACGGCGGTGAAGCCCGGTTTTCCATCTTTTCGCCGCACGGTTCGTTCACCATGTATCCTCGTCACGTTTTATCATCACCGGGGTCGGCATACATACCGTTTCCCGGTTTTTTCGTTCATCGGTCGCCGGCATGGTCAATTTTTCTGACATAAAACAACAATTTTACTCGCTGGCACCGGCCCGCTTTCGCCTCTAGTATTCTTCCCATCTGTTACACAAACGTTCTAAACAAGCCACGCCGGATGCGCCCTTGTCGATTTTGCTCCGGCAGCAAACACACTACTGGAGAATATCGATGAAAAATTTTGAGAATGCATTGCTGATGGTTGCCCGTATTCTGCTGCCAATCCTGTTTATCGTTGCCGGTTACGGCAAACTGGGCGCATCTTACGCCGCAACCCAACAGTATATGCAGGCGATGGGCGTTCCGGGCGCACTGCTGCCATTGACCATTCTGCTGGAACTGGGCGGCGGTCTGGCGGTTCTGTTTGGCTTCCTGACCCGCACCGCTGCAATCGCCACCGCAATTTTCACGCTGCTGACCGCATTCATTTTCCATACTGATTTCGCTCAGGGCGCCAACCAGTTGATGTTCATGAAAAACCTGTCTATCGCCGGCGGCTATGTACTGCTGTTCGTCACCGGTCCGGGCGCATTCAGCATCGACCGTCTGCTGAACAAAAAATGGTAATGGCAGTCTGAATAATCAGTTGAGCAACACAGCCTGACTATCATTTGATGGCGGTCGACAGCATGCTGTGACCGCCATTGTCATTATTCCTGGAGGATCCAGCTATGGGATTATTGGTTGACGGCGTATGGCACGACACCTGGTATGAAACCCAGTCATCCGGCGGACATTTCAAGCGGCCGCAGACATTTTTCCGCAACTGGGTCACCGCCGACGGCGAAGCCGGCCCGACGGGCACCGGCGGTTTCAAAGCAGAAGCTGGTCGCTACCATCTGTACGTATCGCTGGCCTGCCCCTGGGCTCATCGCACGTTGTTACTGCGAAAACTCAAAGGTCTGGAACAACACATCGATGTCTCGGTGGTGCACCCGCTGATGCTGGACCACGGCTGGACCTTCGACACCGATTTTCCACAGGCCACCGGCGACACGCTATATCAGCACGAATTTCTCTATCAGCTTTATCTGCACGCCAAAGCCGACTACAGCGGGCGAGTCACCGTTCCCGTGCTGTGGGACACTCAGCAGCACACCATCGTCAGCAATGAATCCGCGGATATCATCCGTATGCTCAACAGCGCGTTCGACGGTTGCGGCGCCATACCCGGTGATTACTATCCGCTGGCGCTGCGAGGGCAAATCGACGAGCTGAACGAGTGGATTTACCACCAGGTTAACAACGGCGTGTACAAAGCCGGCTTTGCCACAACGCAAACCGCTTACGACGAATCCGTCGGGCTGGTATTTACCGCCCTGGACAAACTGGAAACCATCCTCGCCCGGCAACGTTATCTGGCCGGCGATCGTCTCACTGAAGCAGACATTCGTTTGTGGACGACGTTGATCCGTTTTGATCCGGTCTATCACACCCATTTCAAATGCGACAAACGCCGGATAAGCGATTACCCGAACCTGTATGGTTATCTGCGTGAGATCTATCAGTTGCCCGGCGTAGCCGACACCGTGGACATAGCGCATATCCGCCACCACTACTATCGCAGTCACGGCACCATCAACCCTCACGGCATCATCTCCGTAGGGCCGGAGATGGACCTGAATACGCCGCACGGCCGTGATAAACGCTACCCGTAATCTCTGGTGAACAGCGCGTACGATTTACCGACACGCTCCAGACACAACAACGCCGCCGGTTGATTTTAGCCAACCGGCGGCGTTGTATTTTGCCTTCATGCCGCCATCAAAACGCGTTGAATATGCGCGGAATTTCCCGTAAAAACCACGCCTTGGCTTCGCCCATACTGTCGCGCCGCCATGCCATGATAATTTGAGCTTCCATGGAATCTTCCGGACTTACCACTCGCAGACGGCCTTCGGCGATATCCTGCGCCACCCGCTCATACGGCATGGTCGCCACCCCCAACCCGGCCAGCAACGCCCGGCGCTTGTCATCCATCGAACTCACGGTCAGGCGCGGCTGTTTATCCAGCAGTTGCACCGTCAACACCGGACGCTCGCGAGCGGTATCAGCGATAGCAATACCCCGGTATTTGACACGAGTCACTTCCGATAACGGTTCGGGCTCATCGTGAATCGGGTGGTCCGGGCTGGCCACATACACGTTTTTCATCAAATAGAGTTTGCGGGTGTTGATCTCTGAAGACGAACGAAAGTGCATGTCCGGCGCGACAACGATATCCGCTCGCCCCTGCTCCAGCCGTTCCCACGCCCCGGCCAGCACTTCGGTCAATAATGACACCTGGGTATTGGCCTTTAGCGATAGCTTGTCCAACAGCGGAAAAAAGTGCTCGGTCGGCACCAGCGCTTCCACCACGATGGTCAGGTGGGTTTCCCATCCTCGCGCCAGCGCTTCGGCATCCGTGGTTAGTTTGTCGGCGGCTTCCAGCAGAATTCGTCCCCGCTCCAGCAGCATCCGTCCGACATTAGTGAATTTGGTGCGATGGCCTGAGCGGTCGAACAGCACCACATCCAGTTCATCCTCCAGTTTCTGCATGGTATAACTCAGAGCGGACGGGACTCGCCCCAGTTCATCTGCAGCGGCAGCAAAACTTCCCCGGCGATCGATGGCGTCCATGACCCTTAAAGCTTCTAGTGTTAATGCCCGTTCTTTTGCCATTTCTTCACTCATTCAGGATTTTTGAACGTACCGACCAGATTAACTGGCTAACAATCCATCGTCCAGACAATTACTATCGCTTTATCAATAATTCTCAGGGTCGAATACCATGATCATTAGCAGAGCAGCAGAACAATGCGGCCAGGCTAACTATGGCTGGTTGCAGGCACGTTACACCTTTTCTTTCGGTCATTACTTTGATCCTGATCTACTGGGTTTCGCCTCGCTGCGGGTGCTCAATCAGGAAGTGCTGGCCCCGGGTGCCTCTTTTCAGCCACGAACCTATCCGCGCGTCGACATTCTGAACATCCTGTTGCAGGGCGAGGCGGAATACCGCGACAGCAACGGTAATCATACCCGCGCCAAAGCGGGCGAAGCCTTGCTGCTGGCCGCCCAGCCCAACGTTAGTTACAGCGAACACAATATCGGCGACGACACGCCGCTGACCCGGCTGCAACTGTGGCTGGACGCCTGCCCAACGCGGGAAAACCGGTGTTTGCAGCGGTTAGCGCTAAAAGACCAACCTTACCAGTTGCTGGCATCGCCGGATGAGTCGGCCAGCGCCTTTCATTTGCGTCAGCAGGTGTGGATCCACCATCTGAATCTGGCGGCCGGCGAGCAGCACAACCTGACGCTAAACGGCAACCGCGCCTATCTGCAATCGATTCACGGCACGATCAGCATCAACGGCAATAGCGCTGCGATTCCCAACGTATTGCGCTGCGGCGACGGCGCGTTTGTTCAGCAGGAAAACAGCCTTATCATCCGGGCGGAAACCGCCACACGAGCATTGCTGATCGATCTGGTGGTCTAAGCCTGACCCGTGCTCGTACAAAGTCCCGCCACGCATGTTGCCTTCCGCCCTGACCACCAGGTTTCAGGGCGGTGCCGGCGCCGCGAATCAGGCCGGTACACGGCAGGGATTCCGCTATGAAGAAAATGAATCGCCAGTTATGCAGTGTGACGAGAGATGGCCTAGCGCAACCTTGCGGCAGCCATCTCGGCGTTTTTATTCAGTCATGGTAAGATGCCGCCATGATTTCACACTCGCTTCAGGGTTACTGCAATGGATTCAACCAATCCGGACAAACTTGTTGCCCAGGCTGAACAGCTTTGCCAGCAACGCAATGTGCGTCTGACGCCACAGCGTCAGGAAGTGTTGCGCTTGATGGCCCAGCAACCCGGTGCGATCAGCGCGTATGATCTGCTGGATTTGCTTCGCGTTTCCGAGCCTCAGGCCAAGCCTCCCACCGTTTATCGCGCGCTGGATTTCCTGCTGGAACAAGGTTTTATCCACAAGGTGGAGTCCACCAACAGCTATGTGCTGTGCCATCATTTCGAAGAACATAGCCATACTTCGGCATTGTTTATATGCGACCGCTGCGGGCAGGTGACGGAACGTCAGACGGAAGGCGTTGAGGAAACGCTGCACCAGTTGGCGAAACAGGCTGGCTTCGCTCTGCGTCACAGTGTGGTGGAAGCCCACGGCTTGTGTGGCGAATGCCAGAAGGTGGAGTCCTGCGAACATCGGGACAGCTGTAATCATGATCACAGCATCATGGTGAAGAAACGCTAAGTGTGAAGCATTGCTTCACACTACTCTTTCTAAATACATGATTCTTAATGAATACATTATTCGTTCTGAAGGCAGCTATTTGTTCTGAAGGCAGCTATTCTTTCTGAAAACAGCTATTCGTTCTAAAGACAGTTATTCGTTCTGAATAAAGTGATTCTTCCTGAATACACCACGCGTCCCTGAATTCATACATCACGTTCAGCCCGGTCAAAGTACCGGGCAGTACAGGCGTTCATCCAGACAAGCTGAACACCTGCATGGGCGGCAGCATCCATCCTTCAAAGGCGGACTAAAGCAGGGGCGTTAGCTCCAGTCGCTGTTGCGGATTACGCCAACCGCCAATCCTTCAATCGAGAAATTCTGCTCACGCAGATCGACCACGATTGGAGCGAACTCTTTGTTTTCCGCCAGCAGTTGCACAACATTGCCCTGCTTTTTCAGTCGCTTGACCGTCACTTCATCTTCAATGCGCGCGACCACCACCTGGCCGTTACGCACATCCTGCGTTTTATGCACCGCCAGCAGGTCGCCGTCCAGAATACCGATATCTTTCATCGACATCCCGCTGACCCGCAGCAGGAAATCGGCGCTGGGCTTGAACATCGCCGGGTCGACCTGATAGTGGCATTCGATGTGCTGTTGCGCCAGCAACGGTTCACCGGCGGCGACGCGACCGATCAACGGCAATCCCTGATCTTCTTCTTCCATCAGCAGGCGAATACCGCGGGAAGCGCCGGTGACGATCTCAATAACGCCTTTACGCGCCAGCGCCTTGAGATGTTCCTCAGCCGCATTCGGCGAACGGAAGCCAAGCTGACTGGCGATTTCGGCCCGGGTGGGCGGCATACCGGTTTGTGAAATATGATCGCGAATCAGATCATAAACCTGCTGTTGTCTGGTAGTTAGCGCTTTCATTCCGCCCCCTGGTTGTTTATACAGTTTCGCTGTGAGTATATACAGGGAAAGTGCCGATGGGAACCGCGATATCGCTATTGCGCGGATTTTTCTGCGATTATGCAAAGCGTCACGCAAAACGATTCCACAGTATCGCCCCCCATACTCCGGTCGCCAGCAAACAGGCGACAAATACCGCCGCCGAACCGATGTCCTTCGCCCGGCCGGACAATTCGTGGTAATCCATGCCGACCCGATCCACCACCGCTTCAATAGCGCTATTGACCAGCTCAAACAGCACGATCAGCACCACGGAACCGATCAACAACAGCCGTTCCACCATTGAAACCGGCAGCCAGCAGGCAATAATAATCGCAGCAAGCGTGAGTAATGACTCCTGGCGAAATGCCGCTTCGTGCCGCCATGCCTGTTTCAACCCTTGTAGCGAATAACCCGCCGCCTTGATGATGCGGGTTATTCCGGTTGTTTTGTTCATGCTTACTCCACCTTTAATTTGTCATTGGCCGCAATTTTAACGCGTCGTCATGGTCTCATCACCACAGATATCCTGCCGGGTTTCTGGTATCCTTGGCCCGCATTGCTAACAAGAGGCTTCTGGTTGTTATGTCAGGTTGGCGTAGAATCTACTATAAACTACTGAATTTCCCACTAAAACTCTTGGTAAAGAGTAAGGTTATCCCACAGGATCCCGTTAACGAACAACGTCTGGATCCGGCGCGGCCGATCTTCTATGTGCTGCCCTACAATTCCAAGGCGGATCTGCTGACTCTGCGCACCAAATGTCTGGAGCTCAATCTGCCCGATCCGTTGCAGCCGTTGCAGATCGACGGAAAAACCTTGCCGAGCCACGTATTTGTCAACGACGGCCCGCGTCTGTTCCGTTACTACGTGCCCAAACAGCAGTCGATAAAGTTGTTTCACGACTATCTGGATCTGCATCGCAACAATCCGGAACTCGACATACAGATGGTGCCGGTGTCGGTCATGTTCGGCCGTTCCCCAGGCCGCGAAGGCCAGAATCAGGACACGCCGCATCTGCGGTTGCTGAACGGCATAGAGAAATTCTTCGCCGTTCTGTGGCTGGGTCGCGACAGCTTTGTGCGTTTCTCCGTTCCCGTTTCGCTGCGTTACATGGCGACCGAGCACGGCACCGACAAGACCATCGCCCACAAACTGGCGCGCGTGGCGCGTATGCACTTCTCCCGTCTGCGACTGGCGGCCGTCGGCCCGCGTTTACCGGTTCGTCAGGAGTTGTTCAACAAGCTGTTGTCTTCCCGCGCCATCGCCAAAGCGATTGATGATGAGGCGCGGGTCAAGAAGATTTCCCACGACAAGGCACAGCAGAACGCCATCACGCTGCTCGAAGAGATTGCCGCCGACTTCTCCTATGAAGCCGTCAGGCTATCCGACCGTGTGCTGGGCTGGACCTGGAACCGTCTGTACCAGGGCATCAACGTGCACAATGCCGAGCGGGTACGCCAGTTGGCGCAGGACGGGCATGAAATCGTCTATGTTCCCTGCCACCGCAGCCACATGGACTATCTGCTGCTCTCTTACGTGCTCTACCATCAGGGGCTGGTGCCGCCGCACATCGCCGCCGGCATCAACCTTAACTTCTGGCCGGCCGGTCCGATCTTCCGCCGTCTCGGCGCCTTTTTCATCCGCCGGACCTTCAAAGGCAACAAGCTCTATTCGACCCTGTTCCGCGAGTATCTGGGCGAGTTGTTTACCCGCGGTTATTCGGTGGAGTACTTCGTCGAAGGCGGCCGTTCTCGCACCGGCCGTTTGCTGGAGCCGAAGACCGGCACGCTGGCGATGACCATTCAGGCGATGCTGCGCGGCGGCACCCGCCCGATCACGCTGGTGCCGATTTACATCGGCTACGAACACGTGATGGAAGTGGGCACCTACGCCAAAGAGCTGCGCGGCGCCACCAAGGAAAAAGAAGGCTTCCTGCAGATGGTGCGCGGGCTGCGCAAGCTGCGTAATCTCGGCCAGGGGTACGTTAACATCGGCGAGCCGCTGTCGCTGACCACCTACCTCAACAACCGCGTGCCGCAGTGGCGCGACGCCATCGATCCTATCGATCCGCAACGTCCGGCCTGGCTGACGCCGACCGTACAGGATATCGCCGACGACATCATGGTGCGCATCAACAACGCGGCGGCGGCCAACGCCATGAACCTGTGCTGCACCGCGCTGTTGGCTTCCCGCCAGCGGGCGCTGACGCGCGAGCAGATGGAAGAGCAGTTGGAGTGTTATCTGCAGTTGTTGCGTAACGTTCCTTACAGCAGCGATATCACCGTGCCGAACAAAACCGCCGCCGAGTTGCTGGAACACGCGCTCGGTATGGACAAGTTCGAGGTGGAAAAGGACAACGTCGGCGACATTATTATCCTGCCGCGCGAGCAGGCGGTGCTGATGACGTACTATCGCAATAACATTCACCATATGCTGGTGTTGCCATCACTGGTTGCCAGCATCGTAATGCATTATCGCCGGATCACCACCGAAGAACTGCTGCGCCAGATAACGCTGATTTATCCGCTGCTGCAGGCCGAATTGTTCCTGCATTACAAGAAGTCCGAACTGTCCGCTGTACTGGATTCGCTGGTGTCCGAGCTGGCACGTCAGCAGTTGATTCTGAATAAGGACGGCGGGCTGGAACTGAACCCGGCGCGTATCCGCGCGCTGCAATTGCTGGCCGCCGGTGTCCGCGAAACGCTGCAGCGTTACGCTATTACCCTGGCGTTGCTGAACGCCAACCCGACCATCAGCCGCGGCGCGCTGGAGAAAGAGAGCCGCAGCATGGCGCAGCGTCTTTCGGTGTTGCACGGTATCAACGCACCGGAGTTTTTCGACAAGGCGGTGTTCTCAACGCTGGTCAACACGTTGCGTAACGAAGGGTATGTCAGTGACAGCGGCGATGCAGTGCTGGAACACGTCCAGGCGATTTACGCCATTCTGGGCGAGCTGCTGACTCCGGAAGTGAAGCTGACGATTGAAAGCGCCAGTCTGGCGCAGGAAAGCGACGATAGCGAACCTGCCGCCAGTATCGTCGAAAAAGAAGAAACCGAGTGATAATCAGCCCTGCGGATCGACTCCGCAGGGCTGCATTTATTACCAGGAAAACGGTTACAGACCGAACAGGATGCCGAAAAACAGCACCATCCCCACGTAGTTATTGTTTTTGAACGCCCGAAAACAGTCATCGCGCTCACGCCCGGCAATCAGTTTCTGCTGATAAGCGAACAAGGCGGCGGCCGCCAGCACCGACCAGTAAAAAACCTGACTCAGCCCCATCATCCGCCCCAGCGCCAGCATCGCCACCAGCGTCATCAGTTGCAGTACGCCGATAATCAGGGTGTCGTGACTGCCAAACAGAATGGCGGTGGATTTTATCCCGATCTTGAGGTCATCGTCGCGATCCACCATGGCGTATTCGGTGTCGTAAGCGACGGTCCAGCAGATATAGGCAAAAAACATCAGCCAGCAGGTGGCAGGCAATGATTCGCTGACAGCGGCGTAAGCCATCGGGATCGACCAGCCAAACGCCGCGCCCAGCACCAGTTGCGGCAGATGGCTGACGCGCTTCATAAATGGGTATACCCAGGCCAGCGCCAGCGCGGCGACCGATAACCAGATGGTCAACGGATTCATGGTCAGCACCAGGCCGAACGCCAGTAACACCAGCACGACAAACAGCACCTTGGCGGATTGTTCGCTCACCAAGCCAGCCGGCAACGGACGCGCGGCGGTGCGTTTAACATGACCGTCGAAATGGCGGTCGGCGTAGTCATTGATCACACACCCTGCCGCACGCATCAGGAACACGCCCGCCACGAACACCAGCAGCGTCCAGGGTGCCGGCGTTCCTCGCCCTGCCAGCCACAATGCCCACAGTGTCGGCCATAACAACAACAGGGTGCCAATCGGGTTGTCGATACGCATCAGGCGACAATACGCGCCCCAGCGTTCTGACGTTAACAGTCTTTCCAACGCCTGATTCTCCTTCTGCACTCAGCCCTGATGGGCGTCGGGGAAATAAATGGGGGCATCCGGCAAAAACAGCTCGGTGATCAGCAACGGATTGCCCGACAAAAGCAAACGTGAACGCCGCACCCACAGCGCCCCGCTTCGGCCGGTCTGAATCACATCGCGCGGCGGCGGTCCCTGCAGAAACAAATAACGCCCCAGCGGCGTGTTACCGATCTGCGTCAGGTCAATATCGGCCTCCTCCAGCGTCTGCTCCGGTATTACCGTGCGGCCGAATAACCAGGGCTTGCCATCACCCAGCAGCGTCACCTCACGCAGCCAATAACGTTCACTCAGCGGCAACAGCGCCGATTCGCCAGCCATATCCAGCGACGACACAAACTGCTCTTCGCTAACCTCCACGGTCAGCCGCAGGCAATGCCGTTCCAGACGACGCGTCATAGAATCGCGGTAAACCAACCAGTCCACCACTGACGCGGGTAAATCTTCAGGCGCGCACCACTCAACCGAGTGCAGGCTAGCCAACGCCTTATCAGACATGTATCCCATTCCACCCGGTGTTTAATAAATAAAATCTACCCAAAATAATTCGAGTTGCAGGACAACACGCTGGCGTGTTGAACAACGCTACGCGTTGGCCCTTCAGGGCAAGGCTCATTAGCGCCTTGTAACACGGCAACCGAATGAATCCCCGAGAGCTTACATAAGTAAGTGACCGGGATGAACGACAAATTGGCGTAAGCCGATTTGAACGCAGCCAACACACCTGCAACTTGAAGTATGAAAGGTATAAACGCGCTTATTGTAGCGCAGATGCTCAGTGTAGCGAAGAATCGTACGCTGATAACAGGCTCTGAACCGCCTGTTAACGATTTGAGTAATTTTTACACAATCTATCAGCCCGGCTCACACCCTGTTGCAAACTAGCGGGTAGCCAAACCTCATCACACATGAGGTACGTTCCTGCGCTCACCCTGCATACCGGCAGCCCTTAAAAAAAACTACCCGGCCGAAGCCGGGTAGTTTTTACAGTGCGACAGGCACCACAGCAAGAATATTGCTGCGGTCGCGCGGCAGATTACATCATGCCGCCCATACCACCCATACCGCCCATGCCGCCAGCAGCGCCTAAGTCAGGCGCGTCGCCTTTCGGCAGCTCGGTCACCATACATTCGGTGGTGATCATCAGGCCGGCAACGGAAGCCGCGTACTGCAGCGCAGAACGGGTTACTTTGGTCGGATCCAGGATACCCATGTCGATCATGTTGCCGTACTGCTCGGTCGCCGCGTTGTAACCGTAGTTGCCTTCGCCCGCTTTCACGTTGTTGGCAACCACTGACGGTTCTTCACCGGCGTTGGACACGATCTGACGCAGCGGCGCTTCCATAGAGCGCAGCGCAACTTTGATACCCACGTTCTGGTCTTCGTTGTCGCCAGTCAGTGCGCTGATGGATGCCGCTACGCGCACCAGCGCCACGCCGCCACCAGCAACCACGCCTTCTTCAACGGCGGCACGGGTCGCGTGCAGCGCGTCTTCAACGCGGGCTTTCTTCTCTTTCATTTCCACTTCGGTCGCTGCGCCAACCTTGATAACGGCAACGCCGCCTGCCAGTTTGGCTACGCGTTCCTGCAGTTTTTCACGATCGTAGTCGGAAGTGGCTTCTTCGATCTGCTGACGAATCTGGGTCACGCGGCCCTGAATCGCGGCTTCGTCGCCCACGCCATCGATGATGGTGGTGGTATCTTTGTTGATAACCACGCGTTTAGCCTGACCCAGATCTTCCAGGGTGGCTTTTTCCAGTTCCAGACCGATTTCTTCGGAAATCACGGTACCGGAAGTCAGGGTAGCGATGTCCTGCAGCATGGCTTTACGACGGTCGCCGAAGCCCGGCGCTTTCACCGCGGCCACTTTCACGATGCCGCGCATGGTGTTGACCACCAGCGTCGCCAGCGCTTCGCCTTCCACGTCTTCAGCGATGATCAGCAGCGGTTTGCCTGCTTTGGCAACGGCTTCCAGCACCGGCAGCATTTCGCGGATGTTGGAGATTTTCTTGTCAGCCAGCAGAATGAACGGGCTTTCCAGCTCAACAGAACCGGTTTCCGGCTTGTTGATGAAGTACGGAGACAGGTAACCGCGGTCGAACTGCATACCTTCCACCACGTCCAGTTCGTCCTGCAGACCGGAACCTTCTTCAACGGTGATCACGCCTTCTTTACCTACTTTTTCCATGGCTTCGGCGATCAGCTTGCCCACGGTTTCGTCGGAGTTGGCGGAGATGGTGCCTACCTGAGCGATGGCTTTGGTATCAGCGCAAGGTACAGACAGTTTCTTCAGTTCTTCTACTGCGGCGATAACGGCTTTGTCGATACCGCGTTTCAGATCCATCGGGTTCATGCCCGCGGCAACGGCTTTCAGACCTTCGTTAACGATAGCCTGAGCCAGTACGGTCGCGGTGGTGGTGCCGTCGCCTGCCGCATCGTTGGCTTTGGAGGCAACTTCTTTCACCATCTGGGCGCCCATGTTCTCGAACTTGTCTTCCAGTTCGATCTCACGTGCAACGGACACGCCGTCTTTGGTGATGGTCGGCGAGCCGAAGGATTTGTCCAGTACCACGTTACGGCCTTTCGGGCCCAGCGTTACTTTCACTGCATCAGCCAGCACATTAACGCCACGCAACATTTTTACCCGAGCGTCATTACCGAATTTTACGTCTTTAGCTGCCATTGGTAGTTTCCCTTGAATTCGTTTCGTTCAGATGATTACGTGAGATTAGGCTTCAACAATCGCCAGAATGTCGCTTTCAGACATGATCAACACTTCTTCGTTATCGATCTTCTCAGTCTTCACGCCATAGCCATCATTGAAAATGACGATATCGCCAACCTTCACGTCCAGCGGTTTCACTTCACCGTTTTCCAGGATACGGCCATGGCCAACAGCCAGGACTTCACCACGGGTGGATTTACCCGCTGCAGAACCGGTCAGAACAATGCCGCCAGCAGATTTTGACTCGACTTCTTTGCGCTTGACGATCACGCGGTCATGCAATGGACGAATTTTCATTGATAGCTCTCCTTTGAGAAAGTCCATATCAGTTTAGGTTAAACGCCGGACGCACTCTGGCATCCGGCCTTGTGGTGAACTAAGTGGGGACGTTTCACGACGCTTCAAGGGAAAAAAGAAATTTTTTTTGCGTTAAGTGAAATTTTTCCGCCGGCCTGCGCCCGGCGCCGTTCCGCGCCCCTTCCGGCCGGGGTCAGCGCGGTGAGGAATCGTTGGGTGGATTGCCGTCGTGGCGGTCGTCATCGGACTTGTCCAGCCGCTCGTGCTCGTCTTTGCGCTGAAACTCGCCTTCAAACACATTGCCCTGCCCGCCGTGACCGCCCGGACCCGGACGGCCGCGCCAGATTTGCAGGTGCGGCATCAGCTTGAGCGTCAGGTGCTTCTGCACTGGCGGCAGCAGCAGCAACAAGCCGAGAAAGTCGGTGAAAAATCCCGGCACCACCAGCAGGAAACCGGCCAGTATCAAGGATACGCTTTTAACCAGTTCGGCCGCCGGACTTTCCCCCGCCTGCAGGCGCTGCTGCATCAGCATGATGTTCTTCACGCCCTGGTTACGCACCATGGAGATCCCGATACAGGACGTCAGCACGACCAGCAGCAAGGTGAGCGCCACGCCCAGCACTTCGGCCACCCGAATAAAAATAGAGATTTCGATGTAAACGAACAAAAAAATCAGCAAAAGCGGTAACCAGCGCACCCGAAACTCCTGTGGTTGATATTTAACCCATTGATAGAAATATTGACTTAGAGCCTATCCCAATCGGCGTCATTGGCGCAGCCAGTTTGGACTCGGACAGCGCGCAGAACCCGGAGCGTACACGTAGTACGTGAGGGTTTCGAGCACTGCCCAGGTCCAAAATGGCAAGTAAAATAGCCCTATTGGGATAGGCTCTTAACAGCGCGCGGTCATATTCCTTACCTCATGCTGTCATCACGAACAGGTATGAAGATACGACCAGTTGGCGTGGTACAGTACTTTATACTCGAACACGCCATTTACCCATACTGGCGGACGCTAATCAGGAGATGGTAGTGCAAACGCCGTTTTTCAACCACGATGGTGATGTATCCGTTTATTCCTGCGCCACGGTCATGACCCTCATCACAGTTCACACAGTAGGAGAGAGATGACCGCCCATATGTGATCGGGGCAACGGAAATCCTGCATAACAACAGAATATCATAACAACAACAGCGAGCATGGTGGTTAAACATTCTGCTGCTGTCCTCCACGGTAAGACGATACATCCTATAAATTCTAATCGACAGAAGTAAGAGAAGGCTCTCATGTCAGATAACATTCGCATTGAAGAAGATCTGTTAGGTACCAGAGAAGTTCCGGCTGATGCGTATTACGGCGTCCACACGCTGCGCGCGATAGAAAACTTCTATATCAGCAACCAGAAAATCAGCGACATCCCGGAATTCGTACGCGGCATGGTAATGGTCAAAAAAGCCGCGGCCATGGCTAACCGTGAACTTCAGACCATACCGCGCAAGATTGCCGACACCATCATCAAAGCCTGCGATGAAGTGCTGGTCAACGGCAAATGCCTGGACCAGTTTCCGGTCGACGTGTTTCAGGGCGGCGCGGGCACGTCCGTCAACATGAACACCAACGAAGTGCTGGCCAACATCGGTCTGGAACTGATGGGCCATAAAAAAGGGGAATATCAGTATCTGAACCCCAATGACCACGTCAACAAATGCCAGTCCACCAACGATGCCTACCCCACCGGTTTCCGCATCGCGGTGTACAACTGCATTCTGAAACTGGTCGAAGCCGTGACCGTACTGGGCGATGGCTTTGAGCAGAAGGCGAAAGAATTCGAAAACATCCTGAAAATGGGTCGCACCCAGTTGCAGGATGCGGTACCGATGTCGCTGGGCCAGGAGTTCCACGCTTTCAACGTGCTGCTGAAAGAAGAGAACAAAAACCTGCTGCGCACCGCGGAACTGCTGCTGGAAGTGAACCTGGGCGCCACCGCTATCGGCACCCGTCTGAACACCCCGGAAGGCTACCAGCCACTGGCGGTGCAGAAACTGGCGGAAGTGAGCAAACTGCCGTGCGTACCGGCGGAAGACCTGATCGAAGCCACCTCCGACTGCGGCGCCTACGTGATGGTGCACAGCACGCTGAAACGTCTGGCGGTCAAACTGTCCAAGATCTGTAACGACCTGCGTCTGCTCTCTTCCGGCCCGCGCGCCGGCCTGAACGAAATCAACCTGCCGGAACTGCAGGCCGGTTCCTCCATCATGCCCGCCAAGGTCAACCCGGTGGTGCCGGAGGTGGTTAATCAGGTGTGCTTCAAAGTCATCGGCAACGATACCTGCGTTACCATGGCGGCCGAAGCCGGTCAGTTGCAGTTGAACGTGATGGAGCCGGTCATCGGCCAGGCGATGTTTGAATCCACCCAGATTCTGACCAACGCCTGCTACAACCTGCTGGAAAAATGCGTCGAAGGCATCACCGCCAATAAAGACGTCTGCGAATCCTACGTATTTAATTCCATCGGCATCGTGACGTACCTGAACCCGTTCATCGGTCACCACAACGGCGACATCGTCGGCAAGATCTGCGCCGAAACCGGCAAGAGCGTGCGTGAAGTGGTGCTGGAGCGCGGTCTGCTGACCGAAGCCGAGCTGGATGACATCTTCTCGGTGCAAAACCTGATGCACCCGGCTTACAAAGCCAAACGCTACACCGAAGACCAAGACGCGTCGTAATCCCGCGCGGTCTGTTCTGTAAGGCACGTCAGTCCCGCCTGGGGCTGCGTGCCTTTATTCTATTCACTACTATTCATTCGCTACTTTTTTCCGCGCCGCAAAAGGCCAGGCTGTCGCCACAGCCATAAGAAAAAGATATGGAAAGACGTTTTGCAATGTCACGGACAACAAAATCAGAAGGAACATCAACATGGTTATTCTGGAACTGTTTATCGTACTCCTCGCTATTTATTTGGGCGCCAGACTCGGCGGCATCGGCATCGGTTTTGCCGGTGGGCTGGGTGTACTGGTTCTGACGCTGGGGTTTCACATCAAACCGGGCGCGATCCCGTTCGACGTGATTGAAATCATCATGGCGGTTATCGCCGCTATCGCCGCCATGCAGGTAGCAGGCGGCATGGATTATCTGGTCAGTCTGGCGGAAAAATTGCTGCGCCGTCAGCCGCGTTACGTCACCTTTCTCGCGCCGCTGGTGACCTATTTCATGACACTGCTGGCTGGCACCGGCCACACCGCGTTCTCCACCCTGCCGGTTATCGCCGAGGTGGCGAAAGAACAGGGCATCCGCCCGTCCCGTCCGCTGTCGATCGCAGTGGTCGCCTCGCAGATCGCCATTACCGCCTCGCCGATCTCCGCCGCGGTGGTCTTCGTCGCCGGTCTGCTGGAACCGAAAGGCGTGAGCTATCTGGCGCTGCTCGGCATCTGCATTCCCAGTACGCTGATCGCCATCATGCTGACCGCCGTGTTCACCAACTTTCTCGGCAAGGAGCTGAAAGATGACGAGGTTTATCAGGAGCGCCTGCGCAAAGGCGAAGTCACCCTGCGCGGTCACGGCCAACTGGCGCTGAAACCGGGCGCCAAACGTTCGGTCGGGCTGTTTCTTGTCGGCATCATCGCCGTGGTGCTGTACGCTACCGCCATCAGCGACACCGTCGGGCTGATCCATAACCCGGTGTTGCCGCGCAATGAAGCGATTGTGGTGTTCATGCTGACCATCGCCACGTTGATCTGCCTGACCTGCCACGTCGATACCGCCCAAATCCTCAGCGCCAGCACCTTCAAGTCCGGTATGAGCGCCTGCGTGTGCGTAATGGGCGTAGCCTGGCTGGGCGATACCTTCGTCAAAGCGCACCTTGCCGATATTCAGAGTACGGCGGGCACGCTGTTGCAGAGCCACCCGTGGATGCTGGCGGTGGTGCTGTTCTTCGCCGCGACGCTGCTCTATTCGCAGGCCGCTACCGCCAAAGCGCTAATGCCGGCCGCGCTGCTGCTGGGCGTTAGCCCGGTGACGGCGATTGCCTCGTTTGCCGCGGTATCGGCGCTGTTCGTGCTGCCCACCTACCCCACGCTGCTGGCGGCGGTGGAAATGGACGACACCGGTTCAACCCGTATCGGCAAGTACGTGTTCAACCATGCGTTTCTGATCCCCGGCGTGGTGGCGATTTCGCTGTCGGTCGCCTTCGGCTTCGTTATCGGTCACCTGGTGCTGTAACGTTCCGCCGAATCGTAAAGTTTTTTCGGATCGGCGTTCCAGCGTCGATCCGGCCTTACGATTGCCGACCCCGCACGGTATAGTGTGTCAACCGTTACCGTTATCGAGGTCACGATGTCAAAACCCAACGACGATGCGTTATTCGGCAACAATGCGCAGTTCAACAGTAATGCGCAATTCAACAGCGCGGTGGTAGTACTCTGCACCGCACCCGATGAAGACTGCGCCCGACGGTTGGCCAACTCCGCGCTGGAAGCGCGTCTGGCCGCCTGCGTCACCATACTGCCGGGCGCTACTTCCCTGTATCACTGGGAAGGTAAACTGGAACAGCAGACGGAACTTCAACTGCTGCTTAAAAGCGACAGGGAACATCAGTCCGCACTGCTGACTCACCTGAAACAACAGCATCCTTACCAGACACCAGAATTACTGGTGCTGCCGGTCGAGGGTGGCGACAGCGATTATCTCTCATGGCTCAACGCATCTTTACGCTGACGGTTCTGTGCCTCAGCCTGTTTTTCAATACTCTGGCGTCGGCGCAAAGCCCCTTCGGGCGCAGCGCGACGTCGCAGTTCCTGCCGGTGGATCAAGCTTTTACCTTTGATTTTCACCAGCGTGGCAACCAACTGACGTTGAACTGGCAGATCCACCCCGGTTACTACCTGTACCGCCAGCAAATCAAGCTGGATAGCGCGCTGCTCGCGCCTCCGGGCCTGACGCTGCCGCCCGGCGAACCACATCGGGACGAGTTTTTCGGCGAGGTGGCCATCTACCGCCAGTCGCTGACGCTCAATGTCCCTTTACGCGACGTGCCGCCCGGCGCCTCGCTCAGCATCACCTATCAGGGCTGCGCCGACGCCGGCTTCTGCTACCCGCCGGAAACCCGTTCGGTGCCGCTCAGCGCCATCGCCAGCGCTATCACCAACGATACACCGGCAACGCCGACCGCCGTCACGCCGCAGCCGGACCGCGCTTATACCCCGCGGTTGCCGTTCTCGCCGCTGTGGGCGCTGCTCATCGGTATTGGCGTCGCCTTCACCCCTTGCGTGCTGCCGATGTACCCGCTGATTTCCGGGCTGATTCTCGGCCGCCAGCAACGGCTGTCCGCCGGTCGTACGCTGTTGCTGACGATGGTGTACGTACAGGGAATGGCGCTGACCTACACCCTGCTCGGCCTGGTGGTTGCGGCGGCCGGCTTGCGTTTTCAGGCGGCGTTGCAACACCCTTACGTCCTGATTGGGCTGTCGGTGATGTTTGTCGCGCTGGCGCTGTCGATGTTCGGCGTCTATAGCCTGCAATTGCCGTCATCCCTGCAAACACGCCTGACCCTGTGGAGCAATCGCCAGCAAAGCGGCTCCGCTGCCGGGGTTTTCGCCATGGGCGCACTGGCCGGACTGATTTGCTCGCCCTGCACCACCGCGCCGCTCAGCGCGCTGCTGTTGTACATCGCCCAGAGCGGCAACCTGCTGGCCGGCGGCGGCTCGCTGTACCTGTACGCGCTGGGCATGGGGCTGCCGCTGATGGCGATTACCCTGTTCGGCAATCGGCTGTTGCCCAAACGCGGCCCCTGGATGAATCACGTCAAGGAAGGTTTCGGGTTTGTGATTCTGGCGCTGCCGGTATTCCTGCTGGGAAGAGTGCTGGGCGATGTCTGGGAGTGGCGCTTGTGGGGGTTGCTCGGCGTGGCGTTTTTCGGCTGGGCATTTGCCCTCAGCCTGCGCAGTCACGCCGGCGGCATGCGAATGGTGCAGATTCTGCTGTTTCTGGGCGCGTTGCTGGCGGCCCGGCCGTTGCAGGACTGGGTGTTCGCGCCGGTACAGGCTGAACCGACCAGCGGCAGCCAGTTGCACTTCACGCCGACCAACACGCTGGATGACCTGACCACGGCGCTGAGTCGCAGCGACAACCGCATCACCATGCTCGACCTGTACGCCGACTGGTGCGTGGCCTGTAAAGAGTTCGAAAAATACACCTTCCGCGATACGGCGGTGCAGCAGTCGCTGTCCGCCATGCAACGATTGCAGGCGGATGTCACCGCCAACAACGAAACGCAGCGGGCGCTATTGCAGCACCTACAGGTGCTGGGACTGCCGACGATTCTGTTTTTCGACGCCAGCGGCCGGGAAATTCCGGGCTCGCGTGTAACCGGCTTCATGGACGCCGCCGCGTTTAGCGCGCACTTGCAGACGCTGGCGCGCTAACATCAAGCTATATCGCGGCAGGTGGTCATAAACTTGAAAGATGCCGGAGATAAACCACACTGGTTAGTGATGATTGATGAGCAGGAGGAGCATGATGCAACGGGAAGAAGTTCTGGAGCAGGCGCTGGCCTTGCTGGAACGGCGCGGATTCGCCGACACAACGCTGGATATGCTGGCCGACCAGTTGGGCGTCTCTCCGGCCGAACTGCAACCCTTCTGGCCCGACCGTGAAGCCCTGCTGTACGACAGCCTGCGTTATCACAGCCAGCAGGTGAATATCTGGCGCAAACAGGTGCAGTTGGATGAACAACTCGGCCCGGAGCAAAAGCTGCTGGTACGCTACCAACGGTTACAGGACGCCGTCAGCCAGCATCGTTTTCCGGGCTGCCTGTTCATCGCCGCCTGCAGCGCGTTCCCGGACCCGCTCCACCCCATTCACCAAATTGCGGAACAACAGAAACAAGCCTCGTACCACTACACCAAAGCGTTGCTGGAAGAACTGGAAACCGACGACACGGACATGGTGGCATTACAGCTGGAACTGATTCTGGAGGGCTGCCTGAGCAAGTTGTTGGTAAAACGCCAGTTGTCCGACGTGACCGTGGCGAAACGGCTGGCGGAAGACGTACTACGCGTGGCAATGTGCCGGAAACACGGCGCGCTGGCGTAACGCTTTCGCACCCGGCGAACCACGTCCGACAGGCCCATCGGCGATATGCTGTTGCTTATTTATGCAAAAACCGCATAAACGCCGAAAAAGCAGCCAAACCGTCAAAAAGTGGGTGAATTCACGTTGACGAAGCCGCCTGAATCCGGTTTAATGCGCCCCGTTGCCCGGATAGCTCAGTCGGTAGAGCAGGGGATTGAAAATCCCCGTGTCCTTGGTTCGATTCCGAGTCCGGGCACCACTTATTTGCATCAAAGCACGCTGGTTAAGAGTGAGATCCTTAACGGGCGGTTAACGCAGGGTTTGGTCATAGAATCGTTTTCGGCGCAGATAGCATTCAACAAGCTGCACTGTTTAACAAAGAACTGAATCCTCAAGATAGGGAATCTGTGTCCGCAGATTCCCTTTTCTCGATCGCTGTGTATAGTTACAGCCAACTACATTACTGTCAAGTCATGTAATTGGTTATCCACGCAAATATCTGTGTGTAACGCCAGCTCAGTCTCCAGTGTCCTCCCTACAATTTCCATATTCAATTCAATGTATTCCATCGTGGTACTGACACTACTGTGTCCCAGTAGATCTTTAACCAACTGCAAATTACGATCCGGCGTTTTCATCAGCTCGGTGGCCAACGTATGCCGGAAACGGTGTGCCGTCACCGCGAATCCACAGTCCCGGGCCAGTCGGCGGAAAAACGACCGTGTACTCTGTAATGCCTGGGCTTCATCATACTGATACTCGTCATGGTGGCGTCGCGACGGTGCAAAGCGATTGACATCAAATAACATGTCGAACGGACGGGCGCCGGCCAGTTTTGCCTGCGCCAGTAACCGTGCCAGCCTGACACGCAACTGACGAACGACAGGCACCCGCCACTCCCTGTGCGTCTTGCTTCCCTCCAGTCGCAGTTCGATGAATCCCTCATCGAGATTGATATCCTGCAATCGGAGGTGCAGTAGTTGATTCTGTCTCATCCCGGTATAGCGCAGAGTATCGAGGACAGTCAGCCAGTACCAGGCTGGATACAATGCACACCGACGTCCCCAGGGAGCATGAGACTCTTCGGACTCTACTCGTTGCATCAGCAGGTAGATTTTCGTCAACTGTTCTCGGGTGAGTGTCTTCTTTTTCTTCTTGTCTTTTTGAACAGCGACGTCATTAAATGGATTTTTATCCTGTTCAATTAAACCTTCCTCTATCCCAAAATTAAATATCGCCCGCAGGTGCGTCACTTTGTTATTCCAGGTATTGGCGGACAATTTGCGTTCCTTTAAGGTATGTCTTCGCCATTTCAACACATCACGGTGTGTTATTTTGTCTGGTAAAACTTCCGCACCGATATACTTCCTGAATCCCTTCACCACTTTCACATAACTGTCTTCGGTGACTTGTCGAAGATTGTGAGAGAAGAAATATTCATCCAGCAGTTCTTCCCAGGTCATTGACGTATCTGGCATAGACATTCCCTTCGATTTACAGAGTACAAAAACTGCACCTTTGCTGTGCGCAGACAAAAAATAAGCCTGCTAATCAATCAGATTGCCATACATCAGGGCAGGATCAACAACCGACTTTCATCAGGAATACGGTTTCCCCGATACAGTGTTGATGCTTTGACCAGATAGCCATGAATATGTCGAAACGTCCCGGTCCCCGAGGGCGTGCTATACACTTTTGCCTGAATGAAACGCTCCCCTTCAGATACCCGGTGTACGCCCAAACGCTCGAAAGATGACTGCAACGCGTTACGTTTTACCTTATTTCCTGTTTTCTTTTGAAACAGATAAAATATTTCCGGCACACATAAAAAAACGAATCCCGCGACTAAATGGGCGCGGGAACCGTCCTCGTTAATATCAATTTCTCCACTAATCAATCCGGCCGACAGCCATTCCAGAAACTCTGTTCCCTTATTATTTTCCCCCGTCACGTTTTCGCTGTTTTTTTCCGCATCATACTGATGATGTTCTGTTCCAGCGGATGCTACGTTTATGTCGTCAGGCTTTTCAGCATGGGGAACGGCCGACAGATTGTCGTGAGGTTTTTCCTGTTCGATGACCGGTATTGGCGTTTCCGTCATACCAGACAGCAGCCCCAACAGCGCCTGGGTATCATCCTGTTCAGGGGCTACCATTGCCGGCTCTGGCTGCGCCACCATGTCCGGGACAATGTTGTGAGATATAGCAGAACCGAGTACAGACACCAGTTCGCCCACATCAAGAGGAGTTTGCTGGGGTGTCGGTACAGCAGAGAGAGCCACACTAGCCACCGCAGGTAATGGCGAGTCTGACAAGGCTGATGTCAGACTTGCCGTTGCCAGAGGTTCAGCCTGTACCGTCTGTGTCACTACTGCTGCCACCTGGCTGACTACCTCTACCGGGGACGTCATCCTGGTCAGAGATGGTGCTGCAGCTTTTTCTGCAGCACTCAGCAACAACTCATCAATCAGTGGCACGGTTGCCGGCTGCCCCTGCATTCGCTGCGCCAGGCAATCGAACGCATCCGGGATACCAGACAACCAGGCTATCCCGGCAGCCGGCAGCAGTTGACTGGCCAGTATGTTAACCCGGCCCTGGGTCCGATACGGCGGGATAATATTGGCTGAGTAGCGAAAGCGAAACGGCTTCCCGGGCACAGTAAATCCCGGTAGCCAGCGATCGCCCCCTTCCAGTTCGCCCTCCAGTTCACAGAGCAGCGGCAGGTGATAAAACAACGCACACCAGAACACCACCGCATTCCAGAGCAATCCCTGTTCGGCTTGCTCTTCGGGCGGAATACCCGGTGGCAGAGTCCGGCCTTTGGCAAGCCTGACTGCGTAGGTGGTAAATTTAAGTGTCAGGTCGCCAAATGCGCCGGCGTAAGCCCATTCACCTTCACGAGTGGCCGGCACATTCTGCACACGACTCAGTAGTGAAAACAGCGGAGCCAGGTACAACTGCCGGTACAGCGCGTCAGGCAACGCGTTATTCTCATTGAGCTGCTGAAGAAAGTGCTGTCGCGGCGGTGGCGATACCAGTGCATCAAGTGACTGAGGCGGGTAATAGCCTGATGGTGACGGACCCGGTGATTGGGGACGAGTTTTCACGCCCATCGCACCGGAGCGTACATCCTGACTGGCGAAAAGCGTTCTGAGTCGATTAAACATTCACGTCCTCCTGCCTGTAAGCGGCACAGTCTTGAGCGACCCTCTACCGCAGGCAAGAAGAAACTCTTTTCGTGTTTTGAAAATTACGGCATGGAATCGTCAGTGTATTCAGCCGACAGCTGGGACACCGTCTCCACGACCTGAATCTGACTGCTTGCTGTTTCATGTCCTGCTTCAGCCTGTTCAGCCAGCAGTTGCAGCAACTCATTTCTGATCAACAGCTTTCGGGCTCGTGTTGTGGCCACATACAGCAGATTAGTCTCGTCCGTTCGCTCAGCCTCTGACAGCAACGGATCGGTAATATCGGCAAAATCGTCATTCAATATCACCGTATCCCATTCCAGGCCCTTACTACGATGCGCAGTTGATACCACGACATCGGCCTCGTTCTCCTTCGTCGTTGCCTGACGCCGTAACACCTGTAGCTTTTGTGGCAACGGAAAATACTTATCCAGTAGACCAATCGCCTGGTTCATTTCCACATCATTCGTCGCTTTGGCGACAGATTTATATTCGTCAAAATCCCGGTATTCACGACTAAGACGTGGAGTACGCATACGTTCGGGCATATCCACGGAGAACCAATACAGGTCCTCCAGCTCTTCCGTCTTATACCCTTCAATACCGCCCACCCAATACACGCGTTTCTCACGCAAACTGGCCTGAAGCGCAGAACCAATCACGCCGGCAACCGTACGACTGAGTACCGTAAAAGGCGAAACACCAGCTGGCACCCGATCAGCCACAATATCCTCGCCGCCATTCCCAACAACAGGATGTGTTTCGCCCTGGCGTTGCAGCAGTAGATTCGCCATATCAGCTACGGCAGGACCAAAGCGAAAACTTTGGGTTAACCAGAGCCGATCAGCACTTTCCAGCGCCGGCGCGTTCAGGGCATTATCCGCTCCCCGGAAACGGTAAATCTGCTGATGCCGGTCACCAACCAAAACCACATTGCAGTTCTGCCCTAATACCAATGCACTGGTCACAGGGTTAGCATCCTGCGCCTCGTCAAACAGGATGGTGTCCCATCGTTTTGAAAGGTCAGGTGATGACAACTGGAACAACTTCAGGTACGTGTCATGCGTTACGGGAAATGTCGAATCCATCCGGCTCATTTCATTCCACAAAAACTGTACGGCTCCCAGTATCTTTTCAGCATCCAGTCCATCGCGTTCGTCTTCATCTGGAAGGTGCTCATAACCCGGCGCTACCGATGCACTGCACAGAAAGTGATTCAAGGCCGATAACACTGTCCTGGCCAGCGCCCAGTGGCGGGTATTGAGCTTACGGGCAATATCGGTAATGCGTAGATTACCGGTCAGCCTGTTTTTGAAATGCTTGCCGAACTGCATCCAGGCGAGCTGATGTGACGTTTTGCACTCAACATTGAAGGGGAATTTTCGCTCAGCTTCATCGCGGACAGCGCGATTGTAAGCGAGATATAGCATCTTCGTATCAGGATTAGCCTGGGCGTATCGCACCAGTGTTGATGTTTTCCCCGTGCCGGCAAAAGCATTAACCACCAGATGCCGCCCTTTCCAGTGGATGACGGCCTCCTGCTCATCGGTGTTCATATAGGACATAAGGCACCTCGTAAGTGAAAAAAATCACGGTGCCAACTTCAAGGGATGGTTGCGACAATAAACTCAATATGCAGGGTTCGAATTTTTGAGCAAGTTAGTCAAAAACCCAGATATTTTTTGACCGCATCAATCGCCAAGAGCGCAGCTTTATCAAATGCGGCATCAAGAACACGTTTTGCTTCCTGTCACAACAGATCCGAATTCCGGCAAAAGCGGAAAGGACTCTACTGCCGTTCACTATTTAACAACTGCAGAAACGGCATATACCTGCCTTCATCATTCTTCATCTGTCTTTTTCTGGCTGGTATAGTGACTTAAAAACCGCTGGACAGAGCTCCGAATGGAACTACAGACAAGACTCGTGTTTATTGACACCTCTGCATACGAAACAAAAAAACTCCAGTTCGGTCATTTCGTTCTGGCCAGGCTTCAGCAGCTCGTCGAAGAAGAAAAAATACACCTGCTCATCACCGATGTGGTTCGCGCAGAAATAGAAGCACATCTGAAAAAATACGCCGAGGCGGCGGTTAAGGAACATAAAAATTTCCGTAAAAAAGGGAGCTTTTTATGCGTGGCCGACGAGGTTACGGGAGGTGGCCTCTTCCCGGAACTCACCTCAGAAGCGGTACTCAGAGTGGCTATGGAAAAATTCCGGGCGTTAGTTGATAACGGGTTAACCGAATCCGTGTCTGTCGCAGAAGTGAATCCGAAACTCATTTTTGATGCTTATTTTTCCGGCACCGCACCGTTTCACCGTGAGGCGAAAAAGTCGGAGTTTCCGGATGCGTTTTCCCTGGCCGCAGTGGATGCTGTGGCGAGGGCTCGTCACCATAAAGTATATGTCGTCAGTGCTGATGAGGATATGGCAGCAGTCGCGGCGGCTAATGACAATTATATTCACCTTCCAGCCATCGATACGCTGCTAGACCTGGTTAACAGGAATGATGACGAGCTGGCGGAACTGTCCACGTTTGCGGATGGTATTCTGGAGCAGCTGAAGGATGACGTGATAAGGATGGCACGAGAACATCTGAATAGAGCAGAGTTCATGCCCGTATCTTCCGGAGAGTACGAACCGGATATCTATGAAACAGAGATAACCGCAGTCAGCATTGATGACGTTCAGCTGATTGACGTCAGCAAAGATGACGCTACTTACGACATCACGTTTAAGGTTGATGTTACGGCCACCTACGATTACGAAGATTTCTCCGGCGCTGTCTGGGATAAAGAAGATCGTGCGTACTATGGCGTTGAGGTCTCCAGTGATTCCTATCGCCATCAGGAACGGTACACGGCGGCGCTTGAGATTGGATTTATGGACGGGATAAAGGCAAACGCGGAGATTCATTTTCTGAACTTTGATGACAGTATCTTCCTCCTGGAGCTGGACAGCGCTGAACATATTGAGTATGACGCGTATAAGCCTCAAGTACCCGATCCCTTCTGAACCACACCACCAGGTGCTGCAGTCCGCTGCGTAGCACCCGGCCAAAGAAGAAACAACCAGTCTTCGGACACGACCGGCATGCGTCCATGAGATATCCTCTCTGTCCGGCGGTACATTTACGTCTGGCCGCCATTCGCCGTACGCTGATTAACTGAGCGGTAAAAAAAGGCCCCGAGAGGCCTTTTGCATTGAGGTCAGAGAAGAGCCTCAGCCGTGGAGAAAATCACTACTGAGCAGGTGGGCCTCATCCGGAGTGAGGACGTCGGATGTCATGTCCGCAAACCGCACCGGATCATCGATGGTACCGAAGCTACCAAACTCTTCACGGATCTGTCGCAGCAGGTTATCCGGGAGTTTGCGGGCTGCCTGATAGGCACGATCAAAGATGTTGCCTGTCCCGACCGGACTGTCCACCAAAGCCCGGCCGGTATGGGGCAGGTATTTACCCAGCATTTCCTCTGCATAACGAACGGCCATACCCGCCTCAAGAGATGAGCTTTTTAGCGTACCCTTTGAGGCGCTCCGAGGGTTCAGCAGGTAAACAGCCCCGAGGGCCGCCTGGTAGAAAAACTGATCCCAGCGGTCGTAACGCCAGCCAATGCACAATCCGTAGTCATAGTCCCTGGCCAGTTCGCTATCATCCTTGAACGTTACTACACCTTTCGCAGGGTGATTTCTGCTGCACTCAGCAGCGGATAAAGCTCGCCGCCCAGCGCCTGGTTCCAGATATAAATGCCTACAAGTTCCCTGTCGGTTAACTTTCCGAAAACCCGTTCATAGCTGAACATTCTTTTTTGCGTGAATATTCTGTCCATCAGGTCAGGCTGATAAGCTACGCTGTCCGGCATAGTTTCTCCTTTTCTTTATCCGGCTGACTTCTCAGCCTGCAGTACGATACTTGAGATTACCATGCGCAGCTTGTAGGCTTTGCATCAGGTTGGTGTTAGGAACCAATGGCCCTCGGGTGTATGACCTCTCACAAAGACCGCAGATTTTGACCCCGGCTGAAGCCGGGGTTTTTGCGTTTAGGGCTTTAATCTTCACCTCTGTGACAGGCACTAACTGCGCAAAGACATCCGTTTGTTGATTAACTCAAACAGCTTTTCAAAGCGATCCAGCTCTTCATCAGAGAGGAGCATATTACCGGCATCTTTCATTTTACTGATAAAAGCTCTCGCGGGTTTTGCCTTAATGAACTTTGATTTTCCCTGAGTCAGAGCATGCTCAATCTGTTTGACAATGCGGGGGATTTTTTCATTCAGCGTCATATCAGCCGGATCAAGGTCGTAGCTTTCACCGAGCAGCTGCAGAAAAGTGGTTCGGTCGAAAAGGTCCTCAATGTCACACTCATCCCGCGGCTCTTCCAGCGCATCCGAAACAAATAATACATTTTTCCTGTTCAGCATGCCCTGTTGCAGTAATTCTGCAGACGTTGCCCGGCTCTGTTTCTCATCATCCAGCAGGACCACCACATTCAGGTTCTGCGAGGAAAGCAGGGATACCATATAGGAAACACGCTGAGCTCCTCCCGCGGGGGTGATGGTAATTTTGCTGCTCAGACCTTTTCTTCCAGCTGAGTTAAGAAGGTCAGAAATTGTGCTGAGATACCAGAAGTCAGTGATACCTTCGACAATCAGGTTATGGGAGCCAATGAAAAGCGACTGAGCGATGTCATACCCCAGTGCGGCCTGCAGAGGGAATAACGTTGTTGAATCGCCGCTGGGATCGTTCGTTACCGTTGTGCCCTTATCTTCCGCAATGGAAACCGTTTTGACGTCAGAAATGCTTTTGATCGGCACAAGAAACGGGGAATGAGTGGTAAAAATTATCTGGTTATCAAAGTCATTCGTCAGGTGGTTGAGTAAATCAGTCTGTGATTTGGCATGCAGATACAGTCCCGGCTCATCTAGCAGGATTATTGCGTTTTGCGCTTTGCCGCCTTTCGTATCGGCAAAAAAGGTGATGTAAAATGAGAAAAACCACTTAAAACCCCTGCTTCTCTCATCAAGATTAACCTCAACGTCATAGGAATTGTTGGAGTCCGAGACATAAGTATCGAAATAGTCGCTGTCCACATTAAACCGGACTTTCAGGGGCTTGTCCTGCCACAGCCTTCTGATTTCAGTGGTCACTACGGCTCCGGCACGGTTAACCAGCTGATTACGGACCTCAGACTCATTTCTTTTGGCCATCAGCTCAGCTGCGTCAATGCCCGCGACCTTGCAGAGCTTCTCAAAATTGATATCAGCCTTGGTCGGGTTGTTCTGCTGTTTCCGCTGGGCGTACTGTGCCATGTGGTGATGCCCGTCGATCTCAGGATATTCATCAACCAGTACAAAAACGGGGAGCCTAGACATCACCCATTTTCTGGCAGCAGCCTGCTTTGCGCCGTCACCGCTGATTTCATCGAGCTTATCTTCAATTTCAATCAGAGCATCCTCTGAAGCGATTTTAAGTTCAATATCATGCTTCGTCAGATATTTTCTCAGCTCCTGCGGCTTCCCTGTTGCTTGTTTTGACCAGGTAACAGGTCTGTCAGCAGTTGGTATCAGAGCAGTACAGATATCTTTTATTAATTTCAGTTCGGCCTGATTTTGCTCCGTGTTGTTTTCGGGCTTGTCGAAGAAAACCTCAACTTGCGCGATAATGGATCTGACATCTTTTTTAATCTGCTGACTGTCAAACGAAAACCCTTTTAATCCTGTAAAATTGATGTAGCGGGCTTCACCGTTGTAGCATCTGCTGATCCCGACGGAAGTAATCCCTTCGGCACGGGGATATATTGCAACGAGTTCGGCCAGTTCATTCGAAGTTAATGACCAGGAGGAATCAACCACGGGTGTGTCGGGAGTGCATTCGCTCAATTTTCTGTTACGGGGAAAATCCTTGATGGTATTTAACTCGGTAAACCCCTCCGCGGGGTTGAGGCTATGTAAGGCAAGCAGAAGGTTTGTCTTCCCGCTTTCATTTCTGCCCAGAATGGCCGTAAGTTTATCGGTGGTGATCACTTCACTGTCAAAGACAGATCTGAAATTCTGTATGCGAAAACTTTCAAGTTTCATTTATCGTCCTTATTTAAGCAGTGCAGTTACAATTGCGGTTACAGATGACAGGAAGGCAAGCCCCATGGCTGACCATATTTTTATGTTATTGCTTTTTATCTCGAAGCTGAGCCTTTTATTCTGTTCTTCCACCGCTATCATTTTAGTGACCAGGTCCAGCATGATTCCCATTTCTGCGGCGCTGATAGGCGGCGACTCACGGGCGTCTGTTTCTTCATTTTTTTTTCTCCGGGCATAACGCAGATGGATCATAAAAAGCGGTTCGCCCTGAGCGCTGAGGTTGCTTGACCGCCGGAAAAAGGCAGGATAACTGATCAATACCCTTTCAATCTCACCCATATCCATGCCGATGCTGTCTGCAATATTTCTGGGGGTTCTGCTGTTCCAGCGCTCATGCGCGCCGAGGTGCTGTATTAGCGCAGTCAGATAATGAAAATCGCGTACAAAGGAAACTTCAGGTTTTTTGCCAGAGGATTGCAGCGTGGAAAACATACGCGTCCTTATTAATTAAAAAAAAAGAATCGCACTTAAATAATAAATGTAATAAAGGCCACGATGTGGCCTTTTAGAAATAGACTCTCAGTCTTTCAGGTTATCGCGGACATATTCATCGACAGTATCTGCGATCGCGCCTGCGACGGCCGTCATTGAGGTGGGATTAAAGTCTTCAAACTTGCCGTCTGAGTAGACGTCAAACTGGCATTCGCCGGCCACAAACTGGAATCCGGGTTCTGATCCCTTTTCATTAAGGAGAGCCTGACAGGTGTACAGTCCCTCTTTCTCAGCGTGAAAGAGGCGGTGCGGGAGTGTGGGAAAGCGAAGGCAGGCGGTCGGAGGCTGCGTGGCCTTTTCACTGAGCCGGATGTCAACCCGCCATGCACCGTACTGGTAGTGCGCAGGTTTGGTGACGACAACCTGACAGAATTCACCGTCACGTTCGAAATCCCTGGCATCAGCCGAAATTTCATCCAGATGGTGCAACCGACGCAGTTCATTGACGTTAGCGTAGTACCGGTAGTAAGCGTCACCGGAAACGGAATAGAATATTTTCTCCCAGGCCTGACGCACAATATCCGGAGAAGACAGGGCTATTTCCGCAAACAGGGCAAACCAGAGAGCAGTTCCTTTGGGGATCCACTTGTACCCCTTTATTACCTGGTCAGCCCTAACGGTAAGGTAGCGGGTGTTATCGACCACTATGCGCTGCAACTCTTCATCACTGCGGATATTGAGCAGTTCACGCATCGCCATATTCCAGCGGGTGCCGAAATGATTGTCAACCTGATGGTCACTGACGACGGCACCGACATGTCCCGCCACCACTTCATCCAGCGCGCTGACAAGCTTGCTGAGCATGCCAAACGTTTTGATGCGGTCGGTCAGGTGCTCTTCTGCAATTTCCCGCAGAATAACCGATTTGGGTTTGTTCCACAGAATGGAAAGATCAGTCAGCGTGCGATCGAAGGAGCGGGAAAAACCGCGTACGGTATAATCCACGGTGTCTTTTTCATTAGACATATGATAAACCCTTTAGGTCAGATGTTGTGTGTTTGGCCGGTCCGTAAAATCTTGGCGGAGCTTGCGGACTGGCCTCTTACCCCTGCAATGCGTCATAAAGTGACGTGTTTGATGATGCAGTGTCGATTTAGACGCTAACACCCTACTTGGAATCTAGCAAGCTATTTTTTTGACCTACTTACATTGCATCATTAGCTGCCCTCATAAATAACTAAAGTTCTTTCTAGTCCATAATGGTTGGTTTTTATGACCAACCGCCTGCTATTTGTTCACTCTTCTTATTCCGGATCCGAAAACCCCCAGAACCGGATCGGCGTCCCCCGCACCGGCCCCCCGCGACGCAGAAACACCAGATGTGCCCCGCCGTCAGCAGGGTTTGGCCTGTATGTGGTGTTTTCCCCCGTCCCCGTCGCCGCGGCCCACCCGCGCCACAGCGCCTGTCCGCCGCTGCCACCACCGTGCTACACTTCCGAAAATTTGCCATACCGAAAAAAACGGATCCGCCCGCACCGGGCGTCCGGTAATTTAATGGTGTGACTGTTTCACAGCTTACCATGTGTCGCTTCCTTTCATTGTATACAAAATGAATCATTAAGAGTACATTAAATCATTAATAGGCAAGTAAGTCCTCATGTCTACTGTTATCGCTTTTTACCGTCACTGAATACGTTTTGTATAAGGAAAGAATCATGGCGAAGATCCAGGCCAGAAATGTTGACGAGACGCTGTTTGCGTGCATTGAGCAGTCAGCAATGAAAAATGAACGTTCCCTCGAAGGGGAGATCCGAATTGCCCTCCGGGAGTATTATCAGCCCGTCATTCACGCCGAGCCGGTGATATCTGACAGGGAACGCTGGCAGCGCGAAACGGGCAAGCGGCTGAAGTGGCTGTTAAACCGTCTCATGGCGGATAATTACTTCCGGGAATTTGCCGGAGCCAGACCGCTGGACACATTTGACCTGGTCCGCTTCGGCAGGCAACTGGATTCCTCGCCGGGTGTGCTGATGGATATCATGGAAGGACGTCAGGAGCTGTCCTTTACGCTGGCGGATACGATCGCCCGTAATTTTGATGCCTCGGCGGACTGGCTTCTGGGCGAAAGCGGGCAACCTTTTCCGTTTGTCCGCCTGGGCTCTGCGGGGTACAGTGAGTTTTTCTTTCCTGCCGGCAGTACAAGTGACTACACGTTTGAATTTCTCAGAATAGCCGGCGGCAGGCATGACGGCACCCTGATCATCCTGCGTCAGGATATACAGACGAAGCGGGTCACATCCGGCGTTGTCACGGAGAGTTTTTACCTAGGCAGCGGCATGGGAAGCGGCGGATATGGCAACCTCAAAAAGTTCCTCCTCTTTCTCAAAACAGCAGGTGCACGTCTGTCAATCAACACTTATGACTGGACGCCGGAGCACCCGGATTTTGATTTCTGGACGGTTATCGGCCAGCATCACCACGTCTATTTCCAGGACTCGCCACGCCGCTCATCGGCCCGCTGGCTGCAGCAGGTACTTAACGGCGAAGATCCGGGCGGCTGGTTTACCGGGTGGCAGGGCACGCTTGAGGAGGTGGCCCGTGCCCCCTACGGTACCGCCCCGGAGGATCACGACGACGAGGAACAGGCATGACCGTCCGCTACGTCCCGCACGTGACCCGGGATCGCGTTGACAGGGCGGCGTTTTTTTTCAATAACGGCGGCCATACCGGGCGCGTGGCCGCTGACTGACTGTTCTTTCTGGTGTGGTTATGACGCCATTCATGATGACGTCAGGGGGATATCACCCGTTTCGGGTAACGCGATTTTACTGTTAACAGGACTCCAGTGATGAGCACGACAAAAGACGACATGATGACCCTGGAAGAAGCGCGGTTAGCGGCGTGGATGGCAGAGCAGTACCCGGACCTGGAGCCGGATTCGGCAGAATGGGAGCAGGCGGCTCAACTCCACTTCTGGGAGCAGGATGCACGGGCTGCGCAGGCACAGTGGGATCACGAACATGACCTGTTTGTCGTCTCCCTGGATGATGTTCAGCAACGTTACCGGCACGCCATGCAGGAGCTGAGGAAACTGTATGCCTTGCTGGATGATCCGCAGCCGGAGATCGTGTACCGGATGGCCGTCGTGCATGCCGTGACCGTCATGGAGGCCTACCTGATGTACTGTGCCAGGGCGCTGCTGGAACATGACTGGCCGCTCCGCCGTTTTTTTGATGAGTATTTTGTGCCTTTTGCCAACGTAGACAAGAAAGAGAAGCAGGCGGCCCGCGAGATGAGTCTTTCTCTGTTCCGTTCCGTTGCACGGAAGTACGTTGCTTCTTCCATGACGTTTCATAACGTTAAAACCATTAAGCGCTATTTCGGTGCTGTACTCCACATTCCACCCGTCTGGCCGATTGAGCCACTGGGTATCATCGCAGACTGGCGGAACGACCTGGTCCACCGTAATGGGGTGGACAAACAGGACGTGCCACTCGATATATCGCCGCATCAGTTGCAGAATGCTCTGCAGAAGGTTTGTGCGCTGATCGAGGCGGCGGACATCGCCATGCAGCAGGAGATTGATCTTTTTGGCAACGGGCGAACAGAGGAAAACCGGGAGATTATGGCGTCAGCACTGAACATAACCTTATCTGGGGATGCATCCTCATGACCGGGGCCTATTTGTCCTGCAACTTCCAGGCGAGCTGATGTGACGTTTTGCACTCGACATTGAAGGGAAATTTTCGCTCAGCTTCATCGTGGGCAGCGCGATTATAAGCGAGGTAAAGCATCTTCGTATCAGTATTAGCCTAGGTGTATAGCACCAGTGTTGATGCTTTTCCCGTGCCAACAAAGGTATTAACCACCAGATGCCGCCCTTTCCAGTTAATGACAGCGGATTGCTCGGGGGTGTCTGAGTATGTCATGCCAGTATTCCATAAGGAGAAAAAATGATACGAACACTGTGCAGGGAACACCTACACAGACGCTATAGAAAACTGATTATGTCTTTAGTAAAACTTATGGATTAGCGCATAAAAAATAAGAAAGGATAAGAATGAAGATCACCAGAAAACAACACCATGTATATAGAAAATACCTATCCTCCTGGACTGACAATAAAGAAACCAAGGGGAAAATATGGTGTTACTTTAAAAAAAACAGAGCCATACATAACCCATCATTGATGGGGATAGCACACGAAAGAGATTTTTATGAACTAAAAGAGTTAACCGATCTTGAAAAAATAGCCTTGGCTTTTCTTTCAAAACCAAATAATAAATCCAAACAAGAACTTCCCCTGTTTGACACCTTAAAAAACGTAATAAAAATAGAAAACATCAACAAAAACCTGAAAAATAGCAAATTAGAAGACAAGGGGAATCAGAATCTTTCAGATTTCAGGAAACAGTTTGGCGAGGAAATTCAAGGATTTTATGAATCATGGGGGATTCATTACCTTGCCACTTTAGAGAAAAAGGACTTAGAATTTTTTCTCTGTGAAAAACAACGAATAGAATTCGCTTTCTTTCTGTTCATGCAATATGCCAGAACAACGAGCCAAAGAAAAAGGTTTATTCAACTTTATGAATTCATCAAAATGTCTAAACCTGTCATTGGAAAAAACATGGAAAAACTGGCCGAGCCACTCATTAGAGAACAGGTTTCTATATCCATAAGAACAGCAAGAGCTCAGCTCTATGAGATTGATAATAACTTAAAGATAGAAAAAATAGTACCCTACCTTATCGAAAATCAAGTTCTTGAAATGGTAACGTTATTTTCCATACTAAACCCGATGAAACTAGATTTGTTAATATCACCACCTAATAATCACTTTATCACAGCTGATCAACCGGTGATTAACCTAATGGCAGACCCGGATTATCAAAACATTCAGGGAAATAGTTTTTATTACCCAATAACTCCGGAACTAGCAATAAAAATGGCACAACATGATAACTGGCAAACTCAAATATTGCATATTTCAAAAGAAGAAGTTCACTCATTGAACGAGAAGATAGCTCAACTTAGCGACGCGCAAATCTATGCTTGCTGTAAAGAAGACCTAGAATGGTTATTGAACTGACATAAAAGCCTCCAGAGAGGCGTTTATGTCAGATATCAAATCATAACCAATCATATTAAAAAACTAGTAAGAATTTAAGATACACCCTCATTATGGGAGACGAGCAAGTAAATCTACCATTTCCTGGATAGATTGTTTGAGCTCTGCTTGAGTGTATCGTTGAGACTGCATAGTGACATTCTCTGGATGATGTATATGATTACGAATAAACGTTTGTAAAGTGGCTGGCCGTGGATTGCGTGGAATACCCTGATCTTCCTGAGTCCACTGCTTACTGCAAGCAATTCCATTATTATTAAACCACTGCTCAAAATTCTGAAGTGAGTGCTGACCACTTTGCTCCTGTAAATACCCATAAAGCTCGTTATGCAAATCTACCGTAGGTAGCTCATATGCCTTATAACTAATTTCCCCCCATGAAGGACTCCAAGGGAACATAGGTGATGCGCTGGCCTTAGAAATAAAATTCATATTATTATTTTTTTTGAAGATGAATAGCCCAGCATTTTTCAAATTTGGAGATGAAAGCATAAAAGGTGAATGTGTTGTTATAAACACTTGCTTCCTTTTTGATATTGCCATCAGTGCATTCAATAATTTTATTTGTCCAGACGGATGCAGGCAAATTTCCGGTTCATCTATGAATAAATAAAATGGCTTTGATACAGGAGCATTAGCGACATTAGATGTAATATCGGCATAAACCTGCAGAAGAGCAAGAGCTACAGCCCTTTGCATACCATGACCTTTTTCAGTCATAGGCACAGAAACACCATCATCGATAATAACACCAGCAGTTTTGAAAAAATTTTCAATCTGAAGTTCCTCAAAGGAAAAAGAGATATTAGCCACTCCAAATTGTGATGAAAAAACCTGCTGAACCAGACTCTCTATTTGTGATATTTTTGCTCTTAACTGAGATCCTTGATTGTTAAACAGCTCATGATAGCTTGTGACAAAATTTTTATACTCCGTTGTTTCAACATGACCTAGAGCTATATCTTTCAGCAATGAGCCACAGATTGTGGAAGCACCAAACTTAGACTCATCACTTGGATTGGTATCAGCCCAAATAAAATTATTATCATAAAACTTCTTGAAGGGGGCATCAATACCACTTGGATTTGAGTACTCCTGATCAGATTCATTCCAAAAGAGTATTTTCTTTACATCACCTTCATTAGTTTTTTTCCATATTCTTTTTACACGAAAGAACTCGGAGCTATTATTAATAAATATTTGATTCAAAAAAGAAGATATTTTATTTTCCTGAATGTGAGCTCTGACAACATTGCTTATATCGCCAGTATATGTAACTTCAACAGACAGACTATCGGGTTTTATATCAGGGTTAGATTTATTTACCAGTTCACTAACCTCCTTCTTTGTCCCATCCTTTATAAAGTCGAGGGCTTCAAATATTGTAGACTTACCAGAGTTATTCTCGCCAACAAAAATATTCAATCCACTACCTTCAGTGGTACCATCAGGAATATTGAAATCTATTGAATTATTACCACCATGATAGCCCTTGAAATTATCTATCCTCATCGATTTAATGAACATAATTATCCTTTACTTAAGCCATTCCCCAACCAATATTAAACTCTATCCACAGAGCTCCCCGATATATCCTTCACTGCACCTTTATCGACTGAAAAGACTATTCGTATAACGTAAGAATTTCAGTTTTTTCATGAAAGATACTCATATCAATGTTCCTTCCAATACAGACAACCGAATAGATAAGAATCATTTAATAATTTAGAATCAACCTTAGCTATACTGAATAAGGTTGTCAAAAAAAATCCTCAACAATCACCTAAAAGGCAAAACGCCTCCGAAGAGGCGTTCAACGTCAAACATCAAGCCGCACTATCCTGGTAAGAATCGAGCCTCCTGCTCCATCCCCCATAATAATGCGCCGGCGTAAAAAGAACGCGTCGGCAATCCCGTGTCAGCGCGTTCCCGGTGATCACCTGGGCGGGTATCCCGGCAAGAGACAACTGGACAAACGTCATGTCTGCCGCCAGTGAGTCAATATCCGTTGCCGAGACCCAAAGATGATGTGACGGGTCAAAACCCTGTTCCCGAAGCTCTTCTGCCGATGCCAGTATCATGCAACCCGCCCCACAGGCAGGTTCACTCAAGGTCACAAAAGGCTTTGTCTTAAGCAACGCATCAACCCCCATCAACTGTATTTTTGCCATCATCCGACTGACATCCCAAGGTGTGAAGAACTGCCCCATGCAGCTATCGCCGAATTCCAGTTGCATAAAGACACCGCCAAGAAAATCACGGGGGGCGTCATGCATACCCAGGATTATTCGGCTAAGCAGATGTGAAAAACGGATGACATCGTCCTTTTCATACCGCCCGATAGTTTCCATATACGCCTGTTCCAGGCTGTCATTCATACAGACCCGGTTGTGCAATGCTGCCGCCGCACAACTGACAAAATCGCGGAATACCTGATAACGCGAGTGGTAACGCGCTGTCGCATTGAACTCGGCAATAAATGCTTTTTGGTGATCAATAAAGGAAGGCATACGTATTCCCCATTAAAAAAAGGGAACACGCCCGCCGGGGAGTGCTCCCCTTTGGGTTAAAAAAAATGGCCACCGGTATTCCGGTGGCCACAGGTTAAAAACTACCAGTCGTGAACGGCAAAACCCTCAACCAACGATCCGGCACAGTCAAAATGCACCATATCGATAGCGTCACGTCTTACCAGTGAGACTATCAAACGCCGAACGTCTTTTGACAGCCCCACCTCTTTCAACTTCAGGACCGGTTTTGACCAGGCATAAAGCCGTATCAAATATCCCTGACCCGTGAAGTGTATCCACTCACTGCTGCCGTACTCCTGATAATTACAGGACAAATCCAGCAGCCGATCATTATCAGCCTCGGTCAAATGCCCGGTACTGACTACACGACAGTGAAGCAGTGACACTTTGCCAGACATAAGCGACCTCACTGCCCCACAGCCATACCGGCCGGGGTTGGCCCGGTCGGCGTATCGTCATTGACCAGGTACAACACCGGGCGGACATCGGACTCAGGTAACAAAGTACCGCTGCCCACATGCTCTCCCTGGTCATAACTGTCATAACGATGAACTGTGGTTCCTGGCTCGATGTACGTGTGCTGTATCAGGCAGTCAAAGGTCCGGGATAACACGGCTATCAGATCCCCTGATGGTGAAAACCGGGGTGAATCAAACAACACGGTTAAACTGCTTATTCCCTCCCGGGAATAACGTACCTTTTGTCCCACCGGCCATTCCATCCCAAAAAGCCGTGAATAAAGATTTAAGGTACCTGATATGCCTGTCAGCAGTTCACCGTTACCGTTCAACTCGGTGGCCAGGCGTGTTGGTAACACCAACAGCATGTCACAGGGTTGCGCGTAATCCGGAAACGCCATCAGCCTCTCCCAGCATGTGGCCACATCGATATCATCAATACCGACAAGACCAAACCACTGTTCGTACTGCCGTACCAGGATGTCCGAAATTATCCCGCGTGATACCAGTGGGACATTTTCCCACTTCACCGCGCCGATACCGGACTGATGATAAATGCGCTCGATCGAACGGATAGTGTCATCGTTCAGCACCGCATCCTTTTGCAATAACCCCAGCCATTGCTCGAATGCCTGATTCTGCGTGGATGAACTGCCAATCCCATGTGATATCAGCCCCGGATACGGCGGATATACCGTCGATTTCACCGGTTTGAGTATGCCGGCACATCCGGCCAAAAACAGCTGAATACTCTGCTGTATGGCATGGCGATAATGCGGAGTGCAATTACCGACGACCCATTGCTGAAACACATCCAGGCAAACGGATTTACCGGTGATATCCAGACGATTTTCGCACCATTCAAACATTGTCGAACTCCTCTCTCTTGAATAAAAAAGAGGGAGCTTCCCCACAGGGGGAAAGCTCCCCCGGTGGGTGATTAATGTTACAAACCGGTCATTCAACCTTCGCTGTTTACCGGATTTTGTTTCTCGATATCCAGGCTTGCCATCAGTTGATCCGCTGCCGTCAGATACGGCGAACGTGGCTGATAGGTATTCTTGTTCAATCGAGTCAATTCGTATCGGTCAACCAGCTCGTTGACCGCTTCAAACGGCTGGACGCCTTTTCCAATCTGATCGTTAACCACGCAGGCCTCTCCCAGATTGGTATCGTTCAACGTTAATCCAAAATGGTGGGCTAACAGGGCTGATGCCAACTGAGTCCAGTATTTTGCGTCATAAAACATAACGCCTCTCCTGTCAGGTAAAATGCCCCTGACCGCGCCCTGCCCCCAGCAGAAAAATGCGCCGCCCGGGACAGTACGTTTAAAGAAGAAACATCGTTATAACCAGCCACGCTCGGCAAATGACACCATTTCGCCATGACCAACAACAATATGGTCAAGTACCTTGACATCAATCAGAGCCAGTGCAGTAACCAATTTTTTCGTTATTGCATGGTCTGCCGAGCTCGGTGCAGCATTGCCTGACGGATGATTGTGAGACAATACGACAGCGGCAGCATTGAATGACAACGCCATCCGTACGACTTCACGCGGATACACTGCGGTCGCATTGATTGTCCCGAGAAACAAGGTTTCACTGGCAATCAGTCGGTGCTGGTTATCCAGAAACATAACGATGAATACCTCTCGCTCAAGGTGTTCAAGGTTAAGTCGAAGATACGTTCGCACACCTTCCGGCGAGTCCATAAAATACCCTTTCTTTCGGATACGCCGGTCAAGCAGTTTCAGCGCCATATCAATAATGCGCTGCTCCCGTTCGGGAAAACTCGAGCAGGATTGTGATATCAGTTCATTCATGAACAGCATCCTGCGTTACCTGGAACCAAATCGGTGACGATATTTCCCTTCTGGGGTAATATCGCTAATCTGCATACGCAGTGCGCGAATGGCATCCGCATGTCGTATCAGGTCAGTAGCTTTTGCACGTTTACTACTGAGCCGCACCACTTCATCAAGAGCGCGTAACGCCGTTATTCGCCATGTTGCTAATTCAGCATCCCCCTTGCACGCACAAAAATGCTGATGAGCAAGGTTGAACACACGTTCAGTCTCCTGCCGCAATGTTGCAACAGGAACCCAGACTTTCTCAAAACGACGGGTTTCAATATGCTGTGACGTGCCATTCAGCGTAATGATCAGGTCACAGAGATCATCCAGTACCTGACCATAAATGGCATGGTGAAAAAAGAAACTCCGGGCAAAATCATCCGTATTGGGTTCACCGGCATTCTGCTCTGCCTCTGCACTGGCCTGACGGACTATCTGTCCATCGTGGTGATACGCGTCATCAACACGCAGACAAACCGTTGGTCCCACTTTCACCAGGCGTAACGGTGTGTCGGGAATAACAATATTGCGTGTACCATTCAGAGCTTTCTGCAGCTCAAAAACGGGACGGAGTGTGAGTGAAGTAAAACGAAACATCGTTGACATGGTTATCTCCTTAACACAATTCCAGAGATAACCATCCCGGAGGATAGTTATCCTCCGGGAGGTTTAAAAGCCGAGAGCTTTACCCTATTAGGAAAAGTTTCTCTGCTCGTTTTGGCTTGACTAACTGGTCGATTTCAGTGACCAGGTAACTACCAGATCTGTTGATGCCTGAAATTCCTTGCTTGCAGGAATTTTGATTTTTCGGATAGGACCCAAGGTCGGATGCATACGATGGCGAAAACAATGAAAATAACGTTCTCTCAATCCAAACCATGATGTCTCCCTTTGGGTTTCCATATACTCCCACGCTTCGCCGAAATTTTCGGCTACAGTCGGCTGAGATAAATTGCGGTTTGCTTTATGATTAGCCAGTGCACTCCACAGGTAATCCCACTCCCTCGTGCCACGAGGAACAAGTGTCAGCTCTAAATCATCATATTTCATTGGTAAATCCCTCATTGGTGTAAAAGGGATTTATCCCCATCGGGGAAAATCCCCGTCTGGGTTGATTCTGGTGATTCTGGTTAAACTTCAGAGCTTCCGATCCAGTTAGCGTCACTGCCCAGATACGCATCCCAGGCATCATGACTTAACGCATCGTAATCAAATGATTCGAGTGCATCATGGGTCCATCCGCCTGATGGCGGAGGAAATATCCCCACGATATTCCCATCCAGATCTTTCACGATAAGCGACAGCGACTCACATCCTGCCAGCAAATCGGGCTCATGGTCATACCATGGACGTGCAACAATCATGCATAGCTCCGTTTCACTGGAAGCGATAACGCATTGTGGCCAGTTGGTTTGCCAACAGGCATGATGCAGCGATCGCCTGATTTCGACAGAGCAGCACATCCTCTCGTGGTATATGAAAGTCATACTCATAGGCAGCACCTTGCCACCCAGTCCGACTTTCAACCCAATAACGCCAGCCGTGATCAGCCTGGACAACTCTCGCGCGGAAACTCATATGACCGGAACGATTGATTATCCAGTTACCGATGAATCCCGCCTTTTGTTGCTGACGGAACCGCAGAGACAACAGGGAAAAGCGATCGGTTATGCTGGTAACGTTAAAGAAACGCGGTAAAACAAGCAGCATGATGTTCTCCTCATGAAAATGGGGAACATCTCGCCCGGACGGGAAGAGATCTTCCCCGTTCGGGTGGCAGGTATGTGAAATCAGAAAGAATCGTCTGGATAGACCGTTTCGGTCGATGCCGTTACCGGCACATCCGTCACCATGTCATCAATCTGAGATTTATGTTTGAAACCGCCAATCCGGGACAAATACAGAAAGCCGCCAGCAATAATCACACTCAACCAAATGAGTGACCATTGAATGGGGGTAAGTGCTTTGTAGACATGCCGCTTCGTTTTCACTTTTTTCATCAGTGAAAGCAGTAACTGACCTGTCCAGTATCCATCACGGTATGCAGTAGAATGACTCATTGTGGTTACTCCCAAATAGATGGAAAACCACTACCCCATTGGGAAGCAGCTTCCCTAAGGGTTCGAGTTAGTTGAACTGACCTTCATCACCACGCTCGTAACGGCGTTCAAACTACATGGTGATATCTGCTCTCAAAGGTGGGCAGATTTACCGCGCTTCTTCATCACGCCCCTTTCCTTTCAGGCTCTGGAAAGGTGATTCAGTCACCCGAAGGCGATCCTCACAGACTGATGGACCATTGGTGGTCGTCAATGACGACAAGTAAGCCTGCTAACAATACGTAAAAACGACGATTAATTCAACACGCAGTGAAGGAAAAAACATTATTAAATTATTCGTATCTGATACGAATTAAATATTGTCAGGAAAACTTGATAATCGTATTAATTCGTACCTGATACGATTAAGGAGTAAGCCTATCCGCCTGTCAAAAAACCAACGTAACATTCTATTACTCTTATATGGAATAGAGTATAAGGGAATAAGCTCTCCCGTGCCTGTAACTGCACTGTTTAATATGACACAAAAGAACAAATCCCAGACTCTTTACGCTAATCACTTCAGGACGTCATGCCATACATTACATGAAAATGGTTTACTCAACCAGTTCAGGAGTAAAAGTCTTAACCTTGCCTATACTCTGACTGACAGTGGGCGAGAAATTGCCCAAAAAATTTACACAGATTCAGTAATGAATACTAATAATACAGAAGGCTGATCGTAAAAAAACCGGTCGCAGCCCTGCAAGACTGCGACCGGAAATAATAAATGATTAATCCGTTGTCAAAGCGCATCTGCATCATTCAACTTTTGACTATAGACGCGCTTAATATAATCACCACGGCCATCGCCATGCCCCAGATCCATTGATGTCAATGCATATGCTTCCTTCTCGCTAAATCCCTGCGATTTATAATATGCTTCAGCATCCTGTGCATACGCATATCGTAATCCATGATTAGACTCTTCATTAACCAGCCCGCCAGTTCGTCGCATGACATTAATATATCGATCCATCGCTTGACTTAGCGATGGTTTATCAATCAATTTCCCGTTATGCGTGTCGGCGTAATCAATAGCGTTATTTAGAGCAGCCAGTAGTTTATCGCGATCAATGATTCGGGTATCTCTCGGCCTTCCACCTTTTGTTCCGAACACAACCCGGACTTTATCATCTCCCCGTAATAACGCCTGTCTCCACGTTTTGATTGATTTTGCAGACTGAACAGCTTCTTCATTTCGTAACCCTAAATGACGTGCCAGTTGCATGACTGCGGCAACGCCCTCATCCTTTTCTTTAACAAGGGCGAGCGCTGTGTGATAGCGCTCGTCCGATATTGCAACTTTCGTCCCCGCACGACTGGCATTTGAAATGCCCAACGCTTTATTACTTAGCCGTTCATGGTCCGGATCAGCCATCTTGGTTTTTCCTGCTGCCCGACATATTGCGCGAATAGCCGACATTTCATTTTGAAGCGTACGTTTTGAAATATTCTCAACCTGGCGACTTTGCATATACAACTCAATATGTCGAACCTTTAACTGTTCGGCAGAACGTATTTGAATATTCAAATCTGCCAACCGCCTTGCCAGTCGCTCAACAATCTTTGAGCGGTCAGAAATCGTTTTAAAACCACCTGACTCCCGTCTGGCCAACGTAACAAAATCGCGAACCAATAATCTTTCGTGTCTGGACATAAACTTCTCCCTGGACAAAACGTATGACGTCGCCCTTTCGTCTTAAAGCCAAAAGAGCGTTGCTGTACGTTTTGAACTGAACGTACTAAATGGCGGACATCTTCCCCTGACGGCACGGTTTCTTTTGCGCTTCCTGCGTCTTAACGGGTATCTGTGCATCAGGGAATGCAAGATGTTGAGGTATTGAGGGGTCTCAAATCAGTGGAAACTGACTGCAGCGCATGCTGTACCTGTTGCCAGGTCACCCCCGACGTCAATCCTCATTGACGTCGCCATCGATACCGCGTTAATTCTCTCCTATTTTCAAAATGTTAGGCGTATTCATGACGGTCTCCCGTGCGTTTACGCGTTGGTTAAATATCGCATCCAGCAAATTCCGAACGTATCCACTACGTGTTTGTCCGAATGTCAAACGTCCCGGAAAGCCTTGCGAGAACAGGTTAAAGCGTTGTGCGCTGCGCGCGTCACTTTGTCATCGCTTCGCGTGAGCAAAGTGACGCCGCGCAGCTTTAACCTTCCAATGCGACTCCCGTAAGCGGCCAAATGTACCAAATGGCCTTATACGTGCGTGCAAAGGTCGGACGCTGCTTTAGACGTATCTGAAATGCTCGTAAAGATGAAAACTTCACACAACAGTAATAACCTGCTGCTGAAGCTATCGAACTGGTTCTGGCACTGCCGACCAGTATTTGAGTGGATTAACTAACCTTCATCACCACGCTCGTAACGGCGTTCAAACTACCTGGTGATATCTGCTCTCAAAGGTGGGCAGATTTACCGCGCTTCTTCATCACGCCCCTTTCCTTTCAGGCTCTGGAAAAGTGACTCAGCCACCCGAAGGCGATCCTCACAGGCTGACAGATCATTGGTGATCGTCCCAAGACGATAAGTACAGCAGTGAGATACTAACAATGTGATTCGAGATCGTCAAACAGTTACCCACATACCCACCGGCAAAGTCGGCTCGACACTCGCCGACCGCTCCCGTTCGCCAGCCCCTTTGGTGGGAGCTGGCTCACTGGCTTATTTGCCCGTGGATATATGGATAACTGTGAACACGTATTACTCTGTGTATGAGTTAGCTAAATCTCTTTCTCTCCATATATCTGGTTTGATATCAATATCATCAACAGGAACACGTAAAAAACCTATCTTAGACAGTGCCAGAATTTTGTTTAATTTATTGTCTCTCTCAATCCTGCTAGGTCTTTGATGTGTTTCATCATCGAGTTCAATAACACAAACGACTTTATTCGTTTTCTTTGAAACCAGTACATAGTCAAGAGCCATGTTGTTTACTATTGCGGAAAAACGTCGATAACTCTCATCATCATAACTCTTATTTGGCACAAATATTATTTGCCCCAAAGAAACCTGACAATGGATATAACAATACTCGCCAAACCATTTATTCAGATTATGATAGAAAGCAGATTCACTTCTTGTAAGGAAATACCCTTTTCTTTTAATTTCCACCCCATTATTCACCATACCCCAGAACAAATCATCACGACCAATTCTTTTAGGTATGAACATATCTCTATATTCATACTGACTTCCATTCGGGGCGGAATGTGTTCTTTCCACACTACCTTTTTTAGAATTCGTGGGCTTCGGACCTTTAAGCCAATATATAAGAATCAAAACAACTATAACTACAACAATAAAATCCATAAAAAACCCATAGAAAATCTTGAAAAATTACAAAGTCACACCCACATCCACCCAAAATAATATTCTTTCAGAATAAATCGAAGAAAAGCCGCGTAGCGGCTTTATCCGGAAATAAAAACAACCCCTTCATTATTTATTTCCTGTCAAATCAGCAAAGATGGACATAATTCTTTTATTTATACTATCACATTCATCATTACTCGCTCCCGACGGATAATCAATATGACTATGGCCATGAGAAAAAAAACCGTCTGCACTAGTAAATTTAAATTTCACATCATAGCTTTCGTTTTTAAACTCATCACGAAGTGCTTCTTCAAAAGATTCACTAGTAATGTTTTCTCTTTTACAGCTAGGAAAATGAATGTCTATAACAAGCGTTCTTTCCATAAGGTATGTCTCTCACCCATAAAAATAGTAGTACCGAAAAATATTAATAATTCTTCTACCTGATAAAAAGCCGCTCACGCAGCTTTTTATCAGAATGGGATTACTTCCCTTTTGAAGGGGCATTCCCACGGTTGTTGCCAGATGGATTTCCGGTTGTACTTGGCCAATTACCACCAGAACCTGGATGGCTCGATGGCCCACGGCCTTGCCCCTGATTACTTCCCTTTGATGCTGAAGATCCGCTGTTTTTTGACATCGCTAATTATCCTTGTTTGGTTGTCCCGAGAAAAGAATAGTAGACATCATTCCGGGCTGCCACAGCGGCTCCGCTATTTTTCAACAGCACCAATCTTCAATATTTAGTCCCGGTACCCGTGCAAACTCCTTCACATTATTGGTCACCAAAATGGCGTCCGCCGCAATAGCATGCCCGGCAATAGCTGCGTCATTGTTACCAATCGGTGTGCCGACAGCAGCCAGCGTAACCTTGATGTCTGTGGTGGCATCCACCGCGGCACGATCCCATGGCAGCACAGTATCAAGGCGAGCACAAAACGCATCAACCAGCAACGCATGGCGTGGCGAAGCCTTTTTTCCAATTGCTCCGAACCGCATTTCGGCATAAGTAATAGCCGACACCACAATACGGTGACGTCTCAGTACGGCTTGCTCAAGTCGCTTCAGTACTGCTTCTGGTTGTTCACGCATTATAAAGGAGCAAGTACAGGTATCGAGCATGTAGGTCTTACTCATAGATCAAAACGACCCTCATCACTGACAACATCTTCACGTTCAATCAGAAAGTCTGAATCGGCTTTCTCTTCCTGCAGGAACGAACTCCAGGTGGGTTTGACCGGACGGAGGATAATCGTGTCACCTTCACGGACTATCTCCAGCTCGTTAACACCCTCAAAGTCCAGATCACGAGGCAGACGGATGGCACGGTTATTGCCATTTTTAAATACAGATACAGTTCGCATGTCTTTCTCCTGGCCGAAGGGCCGTTGTGCGCGTACTACGCATCTTACATATGTAAAGTATATGCAAACTTTTGATGTATGTATATGCTTAGGATATACTAAGATAACTTGCTGGTTTTACAATCAACACATCTTATGCGCCGGGTATATTTTGAGCTATACTGGTACTAAGTAACGCTTTGGATAATAAGGATATGACCATGCAAAACGCGGTTCAGAACAAGGCTTATCAGCGAGGGCTGAAAGTTGCCTCCATCTGGAAGAATGCGAAGAGCAATCTGATGCGGTGGGACGTAAAGTGCGTAGACTGGGCAACCAGACACCACATTCCCAAGTGGGTCGGTCACATGCCTGTCATTACGGGTATTGTGTTGTTTCTATCCGGTGCATTTCTGGGTGGTATTGTTCTTTCTGTCATCATGCTCTTTGTTGCCGCATTTGCATCAGTAATGTTTGGAAGCGCCTCCACCGTTACAACTGATAATGCCAGTAATACTAACAACAACGTATTTTCTGATGATCTGTTTGTATCTAAATCTCCAGAAAACTCGGATGTGTACGATCTTGACCATCCATATAATGACCCGCACTACAACGGATGCCCCTACGGCGACAAGGTCGAAGATTATAATACTTGCAGGAATGATGGATACACTGGTGTATAAGTTCAAAGGGAGCATGATTAGCTCCCTTTGTGCATTTTATGGTTTTTTCAACCCCTCATTAATTCCACTCTCAAAAGCTCCCATCGCTTTGCCGGCAACACTCCCAGCCTGCCCTCCTGCCTGCTGAGCCGCCATCGGGCCTTTATCTATAGCTGCCGCTAGCACATTGCTGACGTTAATCCCGGCCCATGACAATGCGCCCACCCACACTGCCGGCAGAACAATGAACATGGTTCCCAGCACAAATGTCATAACGATGTCATCAGATGTGTTTTGAAACCCAGCCAGATTAAATCGGCTATGAGTATCTGAGCTGTACAGCGCCTCCAAAAACCAACTATCTAACCAGCGAGCCAGTTCCCACCAGAACGTCAGAAAGTTCAGCGCAAAGATTACAAACGTCAGCGTAATTACCACTTTGAACTCATAGACACCAAACGCCAGAATTAACGGCAGCAATACGTACATGGCCATCAACAGTACTGCCTGAACCATCGGCAGCGCCTGACGCATCGCATCAAACGCCGGAAATGCTGCCAGGCTACCTAACGCACTGCCGGCAATGGCGCCTAGTCGGGTAGCCGTATTCATGGTGGTGAAGTCAGCGTTACCACCGTAGCCTGCATAAACCTGTCCGCCCTGTGAAATGTTGAGACTTTGCGGACTGACTAGGCGTCTAATCACGGCTTCCTTGTAATCAGCGGTACTTTTCCCCATCATTTTCAACGCTGCAGATAAACGCAGCCACATCCCTGGGTCTGCCTGATTAACCACCCTGTCCTGCAAACCGGTATCCGCCGTAGACCACCACTCGTTACACGTTGGATAACCGCCCCGGCCAGTGTTGGGTCGTCCACTGTCTCTCGATTCGCTCCAGGGGAAGCTGGGGCGTGGCATTTTAGAATTCAACGATCCGTAATAACGTGAGCGAAATGTCGAGCTCCCCAGCCACTCGATATCCCGCAACACTTCCTTGTCGGTAGTCATCCCCTGATCTTGTTGTTTCCACATGTACAACGCCAGGGCGTAACAGTCGTTTGTGAAGTCTTGCAGCTCTTCAGCCAGTGCGGGATTATCGATACTGGTATGCTGTACCTCAAAACGTACCTGTCGGAGATCCGGTCGGCATGGGATTGTCGCCACTGCGGCCTGCGTGATCCCTTTCGACAACCTGTGTACGACGGCCCACCACACCGGCACTGCAGCCGTCTGGTCGTTCAGGCTGGAAACAACGCCTGAGTATCCGGATTCATCGGGTGCCTTTGGCGTCCAGGTACCACAGGTTTTAGCGCGGGAAGCGTCATACTCTATCGCGCTCAGGCTGACATTAATTAACGGTACACAGCAGGCCAGCATGACGATAAATGCGCCGTAGATAGCATTCTCTATACGAGGAAGTGACAACATGCCTTTGTTGCCCTCATCCTCCCCTTCTTCTCTGACACGCATCCAGATACCCACGATCTTGAAGGCCAGTGGCGCCGCAAACAACCCGGTACCAATCAGGATGTTCCACAATCCATTATTTATTACCCAGCCCAGCAGTGTCAGAAAATACTCCAGGTAGCTGTTCGTGATCATGATGCCTCTCCCGGCGCACTAAAAATGGCATACTCGCAGATCAGCAAAAACACAGCTCCCACAATAGCTATGCGTATTAGCGACTTCCTGTACTCGGGCTTACAGCCGGAAGCGCGCCAAACCTTCCAGAGTCCCCAGCCTAACGCGCTATACAGTGCCAGCCGCCAGACCAGCCATACCATCCGGGTGTGTTGCATCCATTGCCGTAATGCCAGAAATTCATCGGGGTGCGACATCCCTAAACGTGCAATCAGGAGCGCGATCAGCATCGTACCCGTGATCACTGCCAGGATAAGTAATGTGCGCCGGACACCGCGACGCATCTGCCCGAGTACACGCTGAAGTGGTGGTATATCGGTGTGTTTAATGTCCATCGATGCCTCCCTTACTTCTGTGTGTCAGGCAACGACATTTGATTGAAGCGCGTATCTGTGTTGTCCTGTACCTGCTTCTGCGGGTTCACTTCAACACGATTATTCTCACGCTCAATGATTGTCAGTACCGAGTTACGTGCCAGTTCCCGCTTGAGCTCCATCTCGTTTTTCAGCGCAGCGATTTCTCGGTCGAGCGCTTCGACACGCTTCGTTCCTTCATCAACTGCGGCTTCCTGTGAAGCAGCGTTTGGCTCAGACATCCCCGTTACCAGCATGCGACGCATCAGCAATGCCGTCTCGACGGTATCTGCCATTGCGAGTTCACTAGCCAGGCGCCCGGTCAGGGCGGCGTTATCCGGGTCACGCTGTAGTGCGTAAATCACACCACTGGTGATACTCAGGCTCCCCGTTTTCAATTTGGCCAGGTTGGCCGCCGTCGGTTTTTCACTACCGTTCACCAGTTTCACCAGTTGCTCGGTATTGGCTTTTGTCGCTTCTTCCAGCATTGGTGCAAAGCCGGTTCCTGCCTGTGTAGTCCCAGGCTGCTGGGCATCATCGCCGCTGGTACATTCGGCGGCGTTCTTGCACGTTCGCATCGACCGATCACCCAATACCTGAACGACAGCTTTCGCGGCTTCTTCCGGGTTACTGAACTTCTGGCATACAGACCCGTTACAATTACTGGCACTGACCGAGGCGGTACTCAGCACAGGCTGGCTGGTCATCATGTTATAGCCAGCTGCGGCCAGGTCATGGGTTGGCCTGATAGCCGGCTGCCCTTTACCGCCACGACGCTGGCCACCGATCCAGTTCTGACCATTATTCCCAGTAAGCTTTTGCGAATCGTTATCGACCTGGATACCGTCCGCTTTTCCGCTGTTCACCATCTGCTTGTACTCATCCGCTAAGGCTGATTGCGTCCATTTGCTTGAGTCCGAGAAATCCATCATGCGCTTGGTCATGTTCTGGCAATTGAACATCGCTTTATCGAACGCCATATTCGCCTGCAATACCCCGTTGGTCAGCATGTCATACAGCCCCGGGTTAGCGCGCTGGATGACCGCGCCAGGTAAACTGCCCACGGCTCCCGTTGCGCCCTGGATAACCTCTCCCATTAAGTTCTTGAAACCCGATGTAACACCATTCAACTGGTTACCGACCGTGGTCCTGAGGTCAAAGTTCCCGCACTGCAGGTCCGAACTCCACCCCAGATCCACCCCCAGTTTCTGCATACTGCTGCGCGTTGCCGGCTGCGAGATAACTGAGCCGCCACCCAACGTGTAAAACAGCTTGTCTGACACACCGCCGCTCATATCGGCGCCATAACCCAGGGCGCTGTTATTCGCCTGAGGCAGATTGACATTAAACAGATCGGCGAATGCTCCTGGCGTCATCAGCAGGCTGATGACCAGGGCACATGATTTCACTTTCATGGACAACCCCATTAAAAATTCGTGGTATATAAAAGCCGCTGGCCACGACGCTGGCAGCAGCTGTACGGTTGCCAAAGTGCGTAGGCTTCATTGCCATTTTCCGCACTGACATGATCACCATCTGGAAAGATGGCGCAGGAGGTACTCATCTGAGGTGAGAGACGCTGCCACTTATGGTTGTTCGTGTTTTCGGTAACGGGTTCAGGTGGCCAGTAGCCGTCTGTACGGGAACCGGATAAAGCCTGGTAGACATGAGGCTGCCCCGTTCGGGTGATAATGTCGGCCACACGTTGGGCAACAATCGCAGATGCCTTGTCATCATCGGTATGCTGAACGAATCCAGACCGGGGATAGATACTGCCCCACATATTTCCTGAGGTCGTACTCCCCAGCTCGCGCTGTCCCGGCACGAGGGCTTCTGGATAGAGAAATTCAGGGATACCTGTTCGCCAGGCGATAGAATCCAGCGTGCTCAGAAAATACGGCATCAGTGGGGTGGCGGCACTGTTACAGGAATACCCCGGGATCTGGCCACCGATGATGGCTGCAGATGGATGACCGATCGCATCGGCATACTTGAATTTGATATTGGATTTACGGCGTCCAGGGTCCTTAATGTCAGCGGCGTTACCCCCTCCCGCTGACAAACCGGCAAACGCATTCGTCACCGTATTTTCCAACCCACCGGCCCCTTGACTGACCAGAGACATCTCCGCCCAAGGATTTCCGCCCGGCGCTATATAGGTGGATACCACGGCATCTGGAATGAAATGCGTTACTTTGACAGAGGTCCGTACCTGGCAACCGAATGGTGTGCAAAACAGCCAGTAACAAATTCCACTGATACGCCAGCTGATGCAAGTGGGTGATATCGCGCTCGCCACAATCTGTGCCGTATTGATCGCTGCGATCGCTGCCGGCTCACTGGCGGCCATTAGCATCATTCCCGCTGCAATCGGTCGTAACCGAACCCGCCACTTCATGGGCGGCCCCCAGTTTCAGTCGCTTTGGCTCTTAAGGCCGTCGCTTTGGCGACATCCAGCGTGCCGTAAACCACATCACGATCATCAAAAACAATAGCAGGATATTTACTGACGCCGAGTTCCCAGGCATGCATAACACCACGGTATGCAACCTGCAGCGCCTGCTCATGCCGCTGCCAGTCTGGCGATTGCATCATCGTTCGTACCTGTGAAGCCGCCTGCTCCATTGATGCCGACAGGTCACCAAACAGCGAGTTCTGTAGGTGTTCCGGGCCATCCAGCCAGACGATTCGCGTCCCAGGAGAAAGATTAACGGGGGGGTGTTGTGTGTCGGTATAGACGACAGGGTTGGCCAATAACGGCACAGGCGAGAGTAAAAGAAGAAAGGCAGCCACTTTGCTGTTCATCACCACGCTCCTTTGGGTTAAGAAATACCCTTCAGGGTGCAGCAGGCGCGAAAGATAAACAGCGATTAACTCTTTCTTATATCATGAAAATAAACGTTAAAAAGCATGTGACTGGCTAGCAAGCATATACACACCACTATTGATACACTGAAAGAATTATAGCCTTTGTATGTCAATAAATTATAGGATAGGGAGTGCTAACTATGTCCGACTGGGCCTTCATGAGGATCTGTGGCGTAACTGTTGATTCATGGCAAAACAGTTATGACCCATGGTATTTCAGAGCTACAGACCGTGTGCGGCACATCCATATCCCCCACACTCCACTTGATTATGAACATTACACCGAAGGCGATTTTATTGGTTACCGCACTACTGCGGCTCAGCTTCGCCGACGGCTGGCATTGCACGGATTTGACCGGGATTCGCTTGAACGCCATTTTAATGAATCACTAGCCTTGCTCATCGAGAGTATCCAGGTTGCACTCCTTCTACTTCATGAACGTCGTGAGGGCAATGAATTAGTCCATCACTTACTTAGTCGTGCCAGTAAGGTCCTACCATCCAGCACATTGGATGACTGGCTGTCACGTATCCCTCGCGCCATTTCACTAACCAAAGGAGATAGTGTTGAGGACTACTTCAACATTCAGGATCACCCTATTGAGGAAGATCCGCTTCTCTCCGTAATGCTTTCATCTCTCCCATATTTTTCTGATACTTCTATTGCTGCGAAATGGCACTTCCCTTGTCAACTTAATGATTTTTTTGCGGTAGCTATATTGGAAATCAGTGACGATGAGGAAATTTGCGAACTGGATATTACTGAACTGGTTTATGGCGAGCGGGCTGATGACTTTACAGACATCGAAGAGATTCAGCAGGGTGCGACAAGCTATTTTCTGACTTGCTGCAACTCGCTTACCCAGATAACCAACTTGTCCGCCACAGACACGGGAAACCAAGTACTTCAACGTATGTGTTATGCCAGCATTATTACTGCGATGGAAGCCTATCTGGGTGATGTTATGAAACGTGAAGTTCTGAATCGTGAACCAGTGAAAGTACGCTTTGTTGAGCATTACAAGCCTTTCAGCTCACAAAACTTCAAACTTTCTAATATCTATATTCAGCTAGATAAACTAGACAAACTCATCACTGAAGAACTGGATGGGATTGCATTTCATAATCTTGTTATTGCAAAACAAATGTTCGAGAGTGTTCTTCTTACGAAGTTTCCACAAAAAGAAATGGCAGAACTGAACCGTGCGGTAAAGACACGCCATGATATAGTTCATCGTAACGGGAAACGTACCAGTGGTGAGTTAATCGAGGTATCGTACGATGAGGTGGTCAGGCTGAAGGATATAGTGCATCGATTTACTATTCACATAGACCAACAGATTTTGGATGGTTTCGTCACTGACGATCAATAAAACCATAAAGAGATCACACACGTGATCTCTTTATACATATTAATTGCGCTAGGAAATATGACTTGAACTATATTCAGTAAGCTGAGTATGTATACGTATTAGTACATCCATAATCTCTTGCTCTTCTTCAGTATAATCACGTTCACCAATATAGGTAGCTAACTTACTGCTAATATCCGCATAATCAGCAAGTAGCTTATTAATTACTTCAGGATCCATTTTATTTTCCTTATTTTAATCGTACAGCCTTTGGCTGTACATATACATTATACCGTAAAAGATTTTTTCGTTCCGAAAATCTAAGTCTCTATAGATATAACGTGCCGATCTCCCCATCGGCACATTTTCATCATTACCTTATTAGTGGCTGTCCGAATCTGATGACGACGTATCCGAACCCGAATCTTTGAGCCGGGCCAGTTTCCGACGCAGACTTTCTGTCGTAGCGGCGGCATTGCGACGCTGGCTTTCTGCATCATCAAGCAACCGCTGGGCATCAGTGCTGATTCCCGGGATTTTATCCGCTGCCATCTCTTTCAGATACAACACCAGATACACAACATCCACCGCATCCGGCACGGATACATACCAGCGAGGATGATCGTACTCGTCCGACTCTGGCCAGCTGGTTGTGCCGGCCACAGTGATCAGAATATCGACGCACTGGCCAACACCCCGTTCGCCTTCAAAATGCAACGCCACGTTGCTGCGCGTACCGACCCGATGCGGGTGACAGGTAACACGGCATTCGCCTGGCACTCGCTGCCGGATAGCCTCTCGCAGGTGCTGAAGGGCCTGATCGTTCTGCAGAGAGATCCCTGCCACACCCTGTGGGTACAGGTTAAAAATGACCGGAAATGTACTGCTCTCCGGCTGAATAGCAGGCGTCGGGTATTTCAGTGTCATCATGCTGATTTATTCTCCAGGCCTCTGGCTTTGTCTAACGCCTTCGCGACCAATATTGCCGCATCCAGTTCCGAACAATTGTGTTCGTTCATCAAACGACGTCGCTCCACTTTTTCTTCTTTTTCTGTCATTCCCAAAGCCAGGTAAAGGCTGGGAGGAACCGCTCTGAACAATGCCTGAATGTTTTTCGACAGCACCACCCCTTCGGTATAGCATTTGTCCAGCTTACTGGCAGACATCAGCACCGACTTCTGCTCATCTGTCAGCGACTTGAACCGACTAATGTCATCGACCTCTTTTTTAGGCATGACAAGACACAGCCACCACTCGGCCATATTCAACATCTTGCGGGAGATATCAGGGTAGTCTTCCAGGTTCTGCGTCGCCAGCCACAGCCAGGACCCCAGTTTTCGCCACATCTTGACGATTTTGGTCATGTACGGTGCCAGCAGCGGGTTTACAGTGGCGATATGCGCTTCATCGACGGTGAAGACGATATCCCGCCCGAGATACTGATCGCGCTCGGCGATGTTATTGATGGTATTCGTCAGTGACACCATGGTCAGCGCCATCTGGGCCTCGTAGCCTTCTCGCGCAAAATATCCCAGGTCGATCAGCGTAACATCGGCTTCTGGCCACAACTGTCCTTCCCGGTTGAACAGCTCCGCTTCAAAACTCCCCTCAAGCGTGAAAATCCCCAATGACTCAGCCATTTCAGCCGCTTTAGCCTGCCGCTGGGGGTTTCGGTTCACATCCACCGAAATCCCCAGCAATGCACGCTGCAAATCAGAAGGCAGCATCTGCCGCCCCTCGGCGTACGAGGCTCGGGCACCCATCAACAATGCCTCACGGATCATGGTGCGATCGGCTCGCTTCAGGTCGTCCTCTTCTTTGACATCCCCCCCGGTGATCATCATCCTGGCCGATATCTCCATTTCCCCGAGGATGTCACGTTTTTCGGTATCCCCTTCCTCGTCATCTTCTTCAGCATCGAGATCGGGCAAAGCATCAGCATCCAGCGTTAATGGTACATCGCTATTCAATAGCTGATGAGCATCACCGAACAGCGGCAGACTCAAGCCATTTCCCGGCTTGATACTCACTTTATTGACGGTCAGTCCCAGCCGCTCAAAGTAATCGGCCAGCAGCCCAAACGAGTTGCCGGCTTCAGCAATAAACAGGCGCGGACGATGAATGGCCATTGTCTGTGACAACAGGGCACAAAGTGTCGCCGATTTACCGGCACCGGTCGGTCCAAACAGCAACATATGCGCATTCTGCCCGCGATCTTTTTTGTTGAGCGGGTCAAACGACAGCACATCACCGCCGCGGTTGAAGAAGCTAAAACCAGGATGCCCCGTTCCCGTCTCCCTCCCGGTAACCGGAAGCAACCCCGCCAGGTGCTGAACCCAGGTCAGTCGTGTATACCAATGTTTTTTATCCATCTCCGGGTTAAAACACATCGGTAATGCACGTACGTAGGTATTCAGCGGCCCGACATCGTATTCCGGACGAACTGGTTGCAGACCTGCCCCCAGCAGTACCGTAGTCAGCTCTACGCGCTTGTGATTCAGCGTTTTCAGATCGTCTGCGCGCAGCAGGAAGGTCAGACCGGCGCGGTACAACTTATGCCGGTTACCCAGGTATTCCTTCACCGTCCTGACATCCTGACGCACACGCCCGGACTCGGTATTTTCGCCGACCGCATTCTTGGACAGACTGTTAAAATCAGCTTCCAGCTTGTCTTGTGGCTGAACCACAATCGTCATGCAGAAAATAGTTCCCTCCGGGAAGAGGTCCATCAACGCATTGATTTTCTCTCCCCGAACCTTCTCACCCGTCACGGCGCCGGGTTCAGGCGGCTTACGCAGCTTCTCGACCGGTAATGCGCAATGGGCCTGATTGTCAAACCACCACACGCCATTTTTGGCGTCAGATTGTGGCGGATTGAACCAGAGTGTTTCAGCAAAATCATTCATCACCGGCATCATGCCGTCCGGCGTATCGCGACTGTCAAAATATGCCGCCTGTCGATATAAAACCTGTTTATCCACCCAATCGGGCGCTGGGTTGAAGTGACGCAACAGCCAGTCATGTACCTGGTGACCATTCTGCCGAACACACACTACGCCGGCACCCGATAACGCGCTGGTTACGCGTTCGCACACCTGGTTCAGCATCTCCACCGGTGGCATCGGATCACGGTTATTGCCAATCCATCGATAGACCACCATACGCGTACGACGTTGCTGACCACGCCAGGGTTGTCCGGTGATCAATGTGTCGTGAAACAGCCCGTCCGGGCGCGCAATTCCCCGTAAATGTCGTTCAGTCTCCTGCAGCCAGTCCTCGGTGAATGCACTGCCCTGCGCATGAGGTTTAACGTAGCTCCGTAGCCGGTCTATGTAGACATCAACATTATCCTCATCCTGGCAATAGAACTGTATAACCCACGGATTCTCATCATATTCATCAAAACTATCCTGTATCGCGTCTTCAACAGTGTCGCGGATCTGCTCCAGTCGATCATCTGTTCGCCCCTCAGTGGCCACAGGGGTCAGTTCAAACACGGCGCCAACAGAAATACCGTCATCCAGCAGCAGGCATTGCTCCCGATCCAGGTACTCCACCCATGGCAGAAAATCGATAATCGATGGGTTGGCATGATTCAGCCGCTCCTCATCGAGGACAGTCATCTGCCCTGGACGCGTTAATGCGTCACGCCCGGATACATGATGTGGAACACCCTCGCCGGAAGAGAACGGAATATCCTGCCTGGGTTCTTTCTTTTCGCGAAGCGGCGCGTCTTTCTTGAGGCGCTTTCGATCAAATAACGAGAACAGCATTACAATGCCTCCACGCGTTCGCCAGGCATCGCATATTGCGTCTGGCTGTAAAATGGAAACACAGTGCTATATCCGGGAATTGGCGTATTACCATCAGCAAGATGCGGAAAGAGGTACATCACCATATCGGGGTTCGGCAACCGGGGAAACTGCTGACTGATTTCGCTCTCCTGGGTACGGCTGTAACTGCGATCATCACGTAACGACGCTTGTGTCTCTCGTGAATCCAGTGGGCGGCGTAATGCGTCTCTGGCCTGGGCCGCCTTCCGGGTAGTTCCCTCCCCGTCTGCGCCATTCCACAATTCAAGCATGGTATGTTCTCCTGCCGGCAACATCTCCTCTTTCGAAGTTGAACATCCCCCTAACAGCAGGGGGATCAGCATAATAATCATCAATTTATCCATGTCAGCTTCTCGCATCAGTCCAGACCATGCTGACCGGCACTGTCTGCCGGCAACACAAAATTGTCATAACGAACCTTCCGCCCTTTTTGCTCGTAGTCGATCGCCAGTTGGCGGGTAATATGCACTGCCAGACGCATACCAGGGGGCACATAGATGGCGTCGAAGGTCTGGCCATAACGTTGTTTCACCCAGTCCGTCGTTTCACTCAGCCCCCCGGCAACAGCCTTACCGAGCACAGCCTGCCCTGCATCACCAGTCAGTGACGACGTCACTCCGCCATAGCCGTTCGTCTGCGTCGTCTGCTGGTTCTGACTCAGAGCACTGGCGGCTCCTGAGCCTGCAGACAAGGCGAATAGGGTCGGCAGGTAGGTGGAGGCATTAGACTTTCGCTCACCGCTGATACACGGGATCCCGGCTTCATCTGAGATCCAGCCGATACCGCTGCTGGCACTCCCACCGGATGTATTTTGATTACCGCTACTGTTGCCGGCATTGCTGCTGCCATTAGCATCGGCGCGGGGTAACGTACGCACAGTTCCGTCGGCAAAGACAAACGTAATGCTGGTCACCTGCCCCCGGACACACGACAACGTCCAGTCCCCACTGGCCGTGCCGGAGACAATCGCACCTTCAACGTCAGGCAGCTCGATGCCATTCGCCGTGAGGTTGTCTTTACCAATTAATACTTTGAACGGGTACGGATCAGTGACCGTACCGTTAATAGGAATGCGGCCGAGTAAGGCCGTCATTGCACGGCTGCCGATGAGGGTGGAGTTTTCAGGTAAGGTGTAGACAGGATCAGCCTGCTCCTTTTCCTTTTCGCCAGAGTACCCTTTTACCTGTTGTTCATAGGCGGCCTTCTGGCGTGTGAGCTCGTTGTCGCTCAGAAAAGAGGTCGGAAACTGAGGCGCAGACAGGGTACCGCCGACGCCAGTAGTTGTCTTATCCGACGGCTTCTGATCTCTGGGCGTGACCCACAGCATGCCATCAGCGCCTTGCGTCGTGGTGCCACCGGCATCACTTCCCATCCCGTCAAGACCCAGACCCAGCGGAATATCGCCCTGCCCCTGACCTGATTGTGGGTATCCTCCGGTGACATGACTACCCGGATTGCTCATCGCATTGGCCAGTTTATCCGTCAGTTCCTGAAACCTGCTCTGCAGCCGGATCTGCTCATCCTGTAACTGTTTTTGCCGTGCGTCATACGACTGCTGCACGCCTGCAACCGCTTCATTGACCTGCCCCGAAACATCAGTGCTGCGTTTCGTTAGCTGGTCGTTTTGCTTTCGCAGCTCTTCATTCTGTTTACTCAACGCAGACAGTTCACCACGGACCTGATTCAATGAGCCGACTAGCGTTCGTAACGTATCCTGCGGCGTATCACCCGCGACGCCCAGCGCTTTGAGCTCTTCCTGAGATAAACCCAGCGTTGTCGTTGTCTGCCCACCGCTGTTTTGCACGGGTGTCGACTGACAGCTTTTTACGCCGATCAGGGCACCGGCCACCACGACAGTCGGCACAATAATCTTGACCAGCATATTCGATTTAATCTGCATGCTTGCTCCCTTTTCGGCTCTTGTCGGGTTTGGCGCTGACAGCGATCGTCGGCTCGGCGACAAAGGCAAGCTCAGGTCGCCCGGCTGTCACCAGATACAACGTTGTCGTGTCTTCCGGCGATCCTGTCGGCCCCACCCATCGATGCTGGAATGTTGCTGAAACGAACTGCCCTTGCAGTACACGCGGATCCAGCACGATTTTCCGGCTGACGGTATTACGGACCCGTAGGGCTACGACTGTGCGGGTCCCAACCCCCCAGGCGGCCAGCGTTGAAATCTCCAGCGGTTCTGACGGGTAAAGGGTCGTAATTCGTGCGGGCAATCGGGGGTTTACGGGGTGGATCCCTGTCACTGGCTCCACAGCCCGTAACGGACCATACAGTGACTGCGCGGCATAACGAGTCAGAACAACAGGCAGGGGGGCGTTGTAATGTGGCGTCTGCGGTTTTGTCGCGCTGGCCTCTTCCGCCGTAGCGGAAGAAGAGGTGGATTTACTACGACTCGCTTTATCTGCTGCCGTACTGCTGTTAACGGAGGTCACATCACCGTTATAAACAATACGGACTGGCTCTGTTGGGCCAGTAGGTGTGGCAGTGACATCCAGCAGGATGATTTCGCCACTCTCCATATCCTGCAGTTGGACACGCGTTTGTGGAAAGGCACTGTCAGCCTTGAGATACACAGCTCCGCCCGTCGACTGTACTCTCAACTTGCCATCCAATGCCCTTGGGAAACCCACTCGCACATTTTTGTCCGCAAAAACGACGCGTTCCTGCCCCACTTTTAATGGGATCGGCAGCGGAATGCGCTCCCATTTCATGAGTTCATCCGCTGAGACACCCAGTGATACAGCCAGCAGGATAGCCATCATTCCAGCGCGGATACCTGGGGTAAAGGGAAGACGACTCAGACTCACTGTGTTCCCCCTTTTTTATCAGTCTGAGGCTGATGCGAAATCTCCAGCCGCTGGGGAACGCTGTCATAACAGTCCAACGCCAGGCCAAAGGGATTACGCTCGGCATCCCCCTCCCACCGAACCACTTTCAGAGGATAACGAACCAGAACGCGTTTGACCGGCTCTGTGTGATAATACTCGTCGGTAACCAGATCAAGCCGGACAACCCAGTTATCGCGGCTCAGGACATCCACACTGTCGGTGTTATAACCCCGCCCTGGTATTTCATAGACAACACGAACACGATCCAGCAGCTCATTGCTCAATGAGCGTTTTTTCGCATCCGCATTCAGAAAATCCTGACAGGCCGGTGTCAGATACGACGACAGGCTGTAAATTTTGGCGGGATAGTCCTGTTCACCGTTTTTTGGCCAGGAGTTCAGTTGCTGGAAAATGTAGTAGGCAAAGCTGTAGACGGTAGGTGCGGGCACCTCCCACCATGGCCGGGTACTGCCCGTGCGCAGATCAGGCGGAGTATGAACAGTCAGCTTATCCGGCGCCCGCATCCATCCCCAGATTGTTATCACTAACAACACAACCAGTACGCCACACGCGGTACGCAACGTTAGTATGTGCTGATCGCGATTTTGTATCGCATGCCGAAAACGGCTCATGAGTCCCCCTTGATTACTGATCGGCTGCGGCGTAATGACCAACCTTGTGAATGGATAATCAGTGCGGCTTTTCCCCACCCCCAGTGACGTTTCTTTTCCTCCAGCCGCTGCCAGATGTAATTTTCCGGTTTGCCTCGCTTGATACTCGACATCCAACGCCCCCCGAACCCGATGACCAACAGCGGAGTCAATAACATGCCGGTTGGAATAATGACCCAGCCGACAAGGGGAATAAGAAACAGCGACCAGAGGAAGCCCGCGCCGACACCGACCAGCGCAGCCAGGCCTAATTCGGGAGTAGTGAAGCCGCGGAATACGACAGGTTCAGCGTTCAGACGATCCGGTAAAAATCGAATGGTCTGCATAAAGCACCTTACAGAATGATGCTGGCTGATTTGCCCAGCAGCCAGATGACCACGACAAGCAGAATGGCGCCGACAACCACAATCGAACCGAATTTGGTCCAGGACGCACGTTCATTACGCACATCAACAAACGTGTGACCTGCAGCGATCGCAACGTTGATGAACATGATGGCGGCAACCAACAATCCCCCCAGGACAATACCGTCCTGAAAATAGCCCTTTATTTGCCCCAGCAGCCCCGACCCGCCACTCGATTGAGGTGCTTCGACTGACGGCAACCCCGCCAGTGCGGTATTGCTCAGTACACCCATGGTGAACCAGACGAACGCTAAACGTGACAGCAAGTTTTTAAACATCAGGATTCCTTATTCCTCTTGGAAAGATTCAATTTAGCTGGCAAAGATCCAGATGCTCATCACCAGCAAAATGGTGGTTTTTACCGCGAAGCGCCCTAGGGCAGCATTCCGTACCTTTTCATTCGCCCATCCGTTCCATACATCATTCAGTGCCCATGCAGCCCACAAAAACAGCGCGGCCAGAACAAATCCGACGCAAATAAGGTTGAGAACCTGAGGATCAAAACCGCCGGACGCGGCTTTAAAGGCGGATGATTGCGCTGCGGATAACCCCATCAGGGACGCTCCCGGCGATAATTACCAACCAGCGTACCGGCATCGCGTGGCTGTGCCCGGGACGGTGCCAGATACATATCAATGCCGGCTTTAATGGTGTTGAGGTCTGTCGTGATGCGCTGATAATCAAAGTGATAGCGTGCCCGATCAGCCGGGTCTGATTGCGCAGCGGCAACGCGAGCCCGCTCTAACGACGCCTGTACCTGCTCAAGCAGACGCTGTGTGCTGGCCAGTTCGTCCTTTTCTGATGCTTGGGCTGGCATAGACAGAAGCAATGACGCCCCAAGCAGGCAAGCAGGAAGTGCAGAAAGAGAGGGAAACATGCACACCTCACAGTTAAGTTAACGGTGTGCATAGCATGGGGAATCAGGACAATCAGGTCAGCGATAAACCCTTTATGTAATTTTGAAAATTAACCAAACAACCTCATCTATTATGCAAGCATAACCTGATAATATCCTAACACGGAGGGTACTCTCTTGACTTTTATGTCAAATGAGCTAAATAGCTTCTCATAATAGCGCTACACTTGTGAGAGATGACATCCCGCCAGCTCTTGAACCGCGCAATGATAAGTGGAGCATTAATGCGAGAAACTATTTAGATAACCAGTATAAAAGTGGTTAGATATTCTCATATTATGAGCTATATTAGAATCTATTCCATTACGGCTATCTTGCTTGCAATTTTGCTCCTTACACTTGGGCTGTGCTCAACACCATAACGTACTTCGTGTACGCTTAGATGTGGCAAAGATATTTGAGTCTAAGCTGGCCAAGCAAGTTATGCCTACAGGGATAGAATCTGATTCAATTGCTGGCTAATAGATTGTAGCCAGATAGCTCTTGAGGGATTAGGGATCAAGCGAAATATAAAACATCATTTAAATGGGGACTTTATAATGAAGTATTTTTCCACTGGATTTTACGTTGACAACACAGCTCAATTAAAGAATATATTTGATGAATGTTTCACGTGGGTTCAAGAGTCACCTCACACATCATTCATACCAGCACAATTATTTTGCGATTATAAAAAGGAGTACAATCCATTTGAATCCGGGAATGAAAAAATAGAGATACTCATTCACGAAAATAAATCAAATAATATCACAATGTGTTGTTTCAGGTATTCAAAAATATCCACCCCACACAAATGGATAACGGACATATCTGTTAACAAAGACTTAATCCAAAAAAAAACATGGGTTCAAGTAGAGTCAAGTGTTGTTAGTCAAGAAGCAGCATACTCAGCCCCACAACCAAAAAAACCTCTTATTGTAATGCGTTTAATTGAAAAATTCCCTGGAGGGAACGATGATTTCTTTCCGATTAGTATAGAACCTTTCAGATTTAAAGACGACAACGATAGTATTAAGTTTGCATCTGACATTATAAATGGAAACACAAAAAATAAACTACCAGTAATATATGTCAGCTCAAAATATTACTTCAATGAGCACCCGCATAATATAATACCTGAGCGTTTAGCCAGAAAAGTTTGTGGCCTAGCTCATGTAGTAGTTGAGCCTGGGAGTAAAATCTTCTCCAATAAAGTTAAGCGCGCTACAAATGCTAAAAATGCTTATAGCGGTGTTGTTGGGATATATTGGCCAAAAGGACAAGGTATTAGTTTCTATAAACGAAATGAAAAATCAGCCAAGGATTTCGAGGATGAAATATATGAAGAAGTGCTCAAGGCGACTACAACAATGGCACCAATCTCTAATAGCGGTTGGTCAGAGATACAAAATCAAAAGACAAAAGAATCAATCAACACATTGAAGGAAAAAGGAGAACATACACAAGAGCTGATTGAACTATACGAAGAAGACAATACTGCGCAAAAAGAAAAAATAGATGAACTCAACCAAAAAATAAATCACCTAGAAAATAGAATAAGAATATTACAAGCTAAAGCCCCTAGCCAAGGAGATATATCAATAAGCATCGGCGACGAAATTGATTTTTATGAAAATGAAATAAAGGGCTTTATAATAACATCATTAAAACAGTCACTATTATATAAAAAAACCAACTGCAGAAGTTACCACATCATCACTTCAATAATCGAAAACAATCAAATAAAAAATGAAAAAGAGACTCATTCAAATGCATTAAAAAGAGCACTCACGGGATATAGAAACATGGATAAACGCACATTAAGCCAATTAAAAGACCTAGGATTTGACGCAAAGGAAGAAGGTAAGCACTGGAAAATAACATATAATGAAGACTCACGATACACATATATCCTACCTAAAAGCGGGAGCGATCACAGAGGATCGCTAAATGCCATATCAGATATTGACAACCTGATTTTCTCTTAATGAAATTCATTAAAAAGGCTTGGTTAAAGACATAACCAAGCCATATCAATCTATGGTCACCCCCCTTTTTGCAACACTGATTTTGACTTATGACAGGCTTGCTTAAATCTATTCGGCGTCTGGTGAACAGCAACTGCTCGCGCCACGATGAGTTCCGCGCCTGCTGAACCTTAAAAACAGGTCGGCTTCAGAGAGCCATTTGATATGCCAGGTTCATCGGCAGGCCGATATGCCGTTCATGTCATCAATAATCAGTCTTCGCAAAACCAGATAGTAACTTTCTAATTGATTGATACAAAATCAATTTAAGGTGTATTTTCTATTTACTGAACTCTGTCTGATGTGCTGTAACGGCCCATGCTATACGCGCCAGTTTGTTTGCAAGAGCACATGCCACAACGTTCGAATGGTGGCTGGCAAGCTGCTTTTTAACCCACTCCGCCAGACGCCCCGAATTATGTTCCAGCCGTCGCATGAAAGCCCGGGCACACTGAACAAGTAAACTTCTTAACACCTTGTTCCCTCGCTTGCTGATACCCATTAATGTCGGTTTTCCGCCCGTGCTGTACTGTCTGGGGACAAGTCCTGTTGAAGCAGCAAAATCACGACTGCTGGCATAATTTTTTCCGTCGCCCAGACGTGTGGCCAGCAGACTGGCTGTTACTGGCCCGACACCGGGGATAGTAAGCAGCCGTTGCGCTGTTTCATCTTCATTGAGGTGTGTTTTCAGCTCGTTATCGATTTCTTTAATTTGCTCACTAAGATAGCCGTAATGCGTATGGAGCCTTGCCAGAAGCCTTTCCAGGTAAGGTGGGATACCATTTTCCTCCAGTACCGAGGGAAGGCGTTTTATCACTGCACTGCCGCGTGGCAAGCTGATACCAAATTCCAGCAGGAAAGCATGCATCTGGTTGGTAGTTTTAACACGCTCCCGTATCAGAGAACTCCTGACGCGGTGCAGAGCTGACATGGCCTGCTGCTCTTCTGTTCTGGGCGTTACAAAACGCATAGAAGGTCGGGAAGCTGCCTCGCAGATAGCTTCAGCATCAACAAAATCGTTCTTGTTACTTTTGACAAACGGCCGGACAAATTGTGGCGCAATCAACTTAACCCGATGGCCCAGCTGAGATACGGTTCGAGCCATGTAATGTGCCCCGGCACAGGACTCCATTACCACGGTACAGGCCGGGTAGGTTGCAAGAAAGGTGGCAAGTTGAGAACGAGAAAACTTCTTACGTAGCAAGGCATTACCTTGCCGATCCTGGCAATGAACGTGAAAGGAATATTTACCCAGATCGATACCAATAAGCGTCGCGGTTTGCATGATGGAACCCTCTGAAGAATTGCACCCTGCCAGCGTACTGCCCACAGGGTGGGGGTGACCATCTCATTAACCGGAGGAATTATATATATTTCTTAAATGACGCTGTCGTCACCGTAATCGCCGTTCCCAGTAATAGCGCGGCGGGCAACAGCAAAAAATTGGGGTAGATTGATGTTGGCCAGGACAAATAAAGCATGCACGGAAAATAAAATGCCGGCTTCACCAGTCGCTTGGCATGGTGATACAAAAACGAGGACTCATAACCTGCGCCAAAACGGCGCAGATCCCGACGCCCCAGGCCTTCAACCACCGCAACAATCACAACCATGATAAACAGCGGCACCGACAACATCAGAATCGTAACCCTGACCAAGGTAATGACCGTGACGTACACCGTGGCCAGCAAGTACTCCCGCAGATAACCGGCCAGCCAGCCACTCCAGGCATTCAGCGTTCGCGCCATTTCATTGCCGCTTAGTGCCTGTACCTGATACTGATTCTTCACCCAATCCATAAAACCGCTGTTCACAAACGCCCATTGGTAGGCCGTATTGATCCACCGAACAACGGTAATGGACGGTTCAGACAGCAACAAGCTGCGTGTAAACCCAGACGACAGGTAGCCCAGTTCAGTATTCATCACCCTCAGGCTGTGAGCCGCCCCTTCATCTGGCCACAGGAACACAATTCCAGCGTATTCAATCAGCAGACTCAGCAGTAACGACGCTATGACAATGCCAATCAGTTTCCATGGCCATCCCCATATCAGATTGTAAAACAGCCCATGCTGACGTTTGGGGGCTGGTTGCTGAGTCGGGGTTTTATTCTGCTGTGCCATGAACACCTCCGACATTCGGCAGTGCGCTACCACTCCACCATCCTTCACTGGAGTGATAATTCCGCCGCATTGCCTCCGCAACATCCTGCAGACTGGCAGGCATCAATGCATCATCAATGTCATTAGCCGGCAACGGCATACGAATCTTCCAAAGCTGGCCACCTTCCAGCAGTGCGAACGCCTGGCCTTTGGGCAGGCTGACGACATCGGGGGGCTCAATCAACGGGGTCTTCACTGTACCGACACGATCTTGCGTACTTGAAGTAAAGTCCTGCCCGGTTTCAACATTGGGGCTATCTGAATAACCTGACACCAGGGTTTTGCTATAAATTTCAACCTGAGGCAATTGTGTCGTCAGCAGTTCAGCGGTCTTGTTGTCACGCACACGCAGCATGATCAACGTGTTGAAGTTACCGATGACCTGAGCTGTTTTCGCACTGTTGCCAATACGGGCTTCAATGTCTGACGATGTTTGCGTGTACGCAGTCACTTGGACACCGGCACCGCCCCCTTTATTGATCAGTGGAATGAATTCATCACCCATCAATTCGTTGAATTCATCGCAATGCAAGTTTACCGGTATTTTCTCATCCTGTTTTCCAGGCAGGCCGGCATTCACACCGTATTTATAGATATGGCCAGCGACACTGACAAGGTCAGCAAACATGGAGTTTCCCACTGCCGACGCGACTTCGCTGTCGGTCAGTGCATCAAGGCCGATATAAACAACCCCGCGTTTACGGACAATCTGTTCCCAGTCAAAAATCGGCCTGGGATCATCCATGTCGAGATAATCAGGGGATAACAGTGACGCCGTCTTGCCCGTCGTCAGCTTTTCCAGCAACGGCAACAGCGATGCAACAATCTTGTCGAAGTAGGTCCGGTCATAACGAACAGCGCTACGCAGGCCATCTAAAATAGGGTCATACAGCTTTTTCCCGGTTTCTGAACTTAGCGCCACCTCTATCGCCCAAATCCCGGCAGCATTTGGCTGCCCCTGCATGTTCCGAGGTACATCGTCATCCTTGAGTACGCCCAGGTTATTTGTGATCTGCTGCTGCAGCTCAGGCAATTGCTCACGAATGACTTTCTCCGCATAGCGTTGATACAGGTCTGCAATGTTATTCACATAGCGCATGATCAGTGTGTAGTCTGGCCGTTCGCCCAGTGCGACCAATGCTCTGGCTACAATATTCACAAAACGCCAGGCGAACTCCTTAAACGCTGCACTGTTACCCTCGCCGCTCAGTTGCCCGGCCACTCGCGAGGCAACTTCAGACACGCGACCAAACCGACCTACCGCGTTATAGCGGGCAGAAATCTCCGGCCAGCCCAGATGAAAGATATACAGCGCATCTCCGCGCCCAGCGCGGTGCGCCTCAGCCCAGACCCGGCGTAATAAATCCGCATCGCCTTTCGGATCAAATACGATGGTGACATCGCCGCGGCGGATATCTTGGGTGATCAATAACTCGGCCAGTCGGGTTTTGCCAACCCGTGTGGTTCCCAGAACAATCGTGTGCCCGGGCCGATCGCCCAATGGCATGGTGACGTCGGCTTCATTCGGCTCGATACCGTGCAATACCGGCTTACCACCGACTGGGGGCAATGGGCGAACCGGATTCAACGGCGTATCAGCGTTCAATAATCGGGTCAACCAGGGTAAATGATGCTCTGTTACATTCTCCAGCCGCCGTGCTGCCTGATACAACTGTGACGGCCGAATGTAACGTTCAACCTCAGGTCGCAACGTATCATGCAGCCGCTGTGTGTGTTTCTGTGTCCACATGAACCCCTTGCCGAGGAACAACCGACGTCGGCTGACAGGGATTTGCTTGCTACTCATAACGTAACGTGGCAAGCGGCGCAGGTTACGGCGATATGCAAGAACCTGCATTCCCTGGCGAGTACGGACAGCAGCCAATACGGCAAAACCGCCGGCAGTGACATAACTGACTGAAGGTGCCAGGGCCACAGCCCAGGGCGCTTTAACACAGACAAACGCGGCAACAGCAGATACTGCAGCAGTATTCAGTTCAACTGCCGGGCGCAACAATGCCTCAACCACATAACGATTGCTCATTTTTCACCCCAAATATTGTCCAACCAGTGAGGGTTACCTGCCAATAACGTCAATAAACGTTGCCCACTGATAATGAAAAGTGCGGTATTGCCATGGCACCATCCTGATGCGTATTTCCAGCTTTTATCACCCGTCCGTCCTGTATGAATGAAGAAGCCATTACACTGGTGCTTTGTAAGCAGTTTTGAAAATGCGCTAACGTGGTGGGGTGATATTGCGTTTTTGTAGCGTTTGGCCTGAATCAACCAACGCTGTCCATGGATAAATACCTGCCCATCCATGCCGCCATCACCGCTATATGCAGCGTTACGGATCACCTGTAACCCGTAACGCTCAAACGCCAGCAATAGCAGTTCCTCAAAGACATACGGGTTGACACGCCGCAAATACGCCAGCCGCGGCCCATCACCGGCCAATGTTTGCAATTTCGTCAGTACCCGTTCCGCACTGGCACGATAACGACGGTGACGCCGGGTACTCGCTTTTTCACGTACACGCCACCTGTTTGATATACCGAATGCAATACCGAAAAAAATCACCATCCCCAATAAAGCCAGCGATGTTGGTACCGGGAACGTAGGGATCACGGCACCACCTCAGATGCCAGTCCGGTATCCGTGATTAACACCGGATAATGTGTTATGTGTAAACGCCGGGCCAGCTCACTCCCTGACGCCGGTGCCATCTGAATGCCTGGAGCCAACTCTCTGAGTGACTGCACTGCACTCATACTGCTGACGTTGACAATCAGACCAACAGCGTTCTTCTTTTTAATCTGCGCCGCATTCATCTGTAGCCATGAGCGGGACGCAGGATCGTCCCCGATCAGAAATAAGGCACCAATACCTGGCAGTCGCAGGGGCCGATGCGTTTCGATGCCTACACTTAATTCCGGCGTGAAAACAGGCAACATAGCCGCCTCTCCTGGCTGACCCCGCCATACTTTAGTAGTATTGAGATCCTTGTCCTGCCGATTAATCCCATCAAAAAACGGGGCGGTATCGTTCCCGCCCAAATCGGCCACAACATTCAATGCAGCTATTGTGGGCAGCGGGTTTATCAAGGTCATGCACAATACAGAAACAGCTATTTTCATCGGGAACTCCGGGGTTCAATCCAGACAAACAGAGAAGCGGGAGAAGCAAGAGGAGGAGAAATCGAGCCCGAGCCAGGCTCAATCATGGTCAGCTTGTGCTTTACACTTGCGATGTATTTTGCCGCTGCAGGACCGCCTGACGGATGGTGATAGCATCCCGCCGCCTGTAACCAGCTACCAGGCTGCCGCTCATAGCATTCACGCAAAATACGAGCGGCTACGTTCAAATTAGTGTAGGGTTCGAACGCATCCCACGAGTTTGCAAACCGGGAGCCGTTCCACCCCCAGTTCACCTGCCCTAACCCGATATCGATATTCTTGTGTGGCGTTGTTTTCAGAAAGCGCTGCAAAGCCTGCCAGGCTTCAAGACGTGTTTCATATTGGTATGACCGCCCGGCTACATTCAAACTCCATGGCCACGGGCGAAAGCCGTGTGGGAGCTTACGACTCGACTCCTGTAACGCAACAGCATAGAGAGACTCAGGTGGAACCTGATGAGAGTACGCCACTCGCTGATAACCGTCTGGAACAGGCTGTCGAGCGACAACATGAGTTGGCAGCAAGAACACCAGCAGCATCAGAAGGCCACGATACGCCATCCATCATCCCCCTGCTGCAGCAATACCGGCATCAGCCCATTACCAAAGCGCATCCATCTACCGCCATCATGGTTCAGTGTTACCTGGCGACTACGAACGCGCTCAACAGGGATACTCCTCTCCCTGGCCCACTGTCGTAGCTTGTTGTCATCACCATCACTGTCGACAAGATAGATATCAACCGGCCGGTTATCAGCCAGCACTGCTGCCAGACGTGAATTACAATTTCCACATCCCGAGGATTTAACAAACAGGGCCAGACGACCACCATTATCATGTGCCACACCACCGGCATTCCCGTTCCCCATGTTGACGGGTAAAACATTCGGATACAGACGATCCCAGGCAGCGGTCACTTCGCGCTGGAATTTCAAAATCTTCTCGGTGCGCTGGTATTCTTCTCTGACCCACTTTTCCGCCAGTTGCCGACGTTCTTCATCACTACGAGCGTCAATACCGAGCGCAGTCAGCGGATCCAGTCCTGGTGACTGGATGCCAGTTTTCCCGCGCATCATGTCCTGATAACGCGACCACTCATCGTCAGTCAGTCCCCACTGTGATGACTGGAGTCGTGACAAACCCTGATCGAGTGTTTGCGTACGCGAATTTTCCACACGCACACTGGTATTTACGGATGCATTGACCAGACTAGATGCCGATGCCAACACCAGCATCGCGACAAACTTCATACGCATATCTTTTTCCTTACCGAACTGTGAGAATCTGAGGCGTTCCGTTAACCTGGAATCGTGCTTGATTTCCCTCAATACTGGTCAACGTCCAGCCATTTTCAGACTCTCCCGGCGTCAACATCCGTATCTGAGACCAACGATTTCCATCCACCGTGTTCGGGATAATGACAGCGTATTGCTGTCCTCCCCGATGCTCGATGCTGGTTAAAGAAAAGGGGGCAGGTACGGGTTTAGTCACCCGTTGAGACTTTTTTACAGTGCGGTTTCCCGTCACGTTGTTTGCTTTTGCGGATACCTGGGGGGACAGCTTTTCCCATTTGGTTTGCCAGTCAGATATCAACTGCGAGAGGCGCTTATCATGTGTATCAGCTATCCCCTGCAGCCCATCAATACGCTGTTCAAGCATTTTCATGCGCTCCGGGAGCAGCGACTGCGCTTCAGAACTTTGAACATATTGGTTGAGTATTCTCTCTTGCGAGCTTTTCCACTCTTGCTGGGACTGACGCCAGTTATCAAAATCCTGCACAGAGACAAACACTTTCTGAAATTTACCGAGGCGCTCATCGAGTTCCCGGACCTCTGCCGGCAACTGTTGCAACTGGCCGTGGCGAAATGCGGCATCCAGCGAAGCTAATTGCGTACTCTGACGCTGAATAATCAGAAACAGCACACCACAGAGCACCCATGGCACACAAAGCGTGAACCCAATGCTTGCTTTCACCAACCATGAGAGAGCGAGCGGTTTTCGTGGTTCACGTAGTGAACCTTCCCTTTTCTCTCCACCGAAAATCCCCATACGTTTAGCGGCTGTTTCAGCAGAGGTTTCCTCCCGAGATTCAGGAAAGGTTATTTCATCAGACTCATGACCAGAAAACGCCGCCAGGTGTTCTTGTAATCCAGGGGCCAATACAACATTTGCGTCTGATGAATCTGAAGAGGAAGGTCCAGTCGTCATACCTGACATCCTTTGGTTAAACGGTTTTCGCCAATACTGTGCAAAAACCGCCAACCTGAGACGACAAACAACTGAAAATGGAGGCTGTAAAATTTAAACAGATATGGAGGGAACTACCGGGAAATTCGGCCCTGGGCGGTGCCGCTTTTGTAGATATAACAGCGGTTATTCCACTCGGATACTATTCAGATATTTCTTTCAATTCATCGCTGCTTAAATCAGTCATCCGCAAGATTTTGAATGCTCGATGACAAATCCAATTTCATGAACTTTCTGGCAATCGCTGTAACCTTGCTCGTGCTCTTCGTCTTCTGGCAACACTTCAAAGACAGAACGAGCCAGCGCCTCCTGTTCGGCATTCATTGCGCAATAACACTGATTCTCATGGACAGTGAGGGAGCCGTTGGCATGGCGCAGGAAAACCATGTCAGATCCAAATTGACCAACTTTCTTGCGAACCTGGACGCAGTATCCAACACGCGTGTCGTCTCGCTGAAAGTTAGGGCCAGTAACAACGAACTGGCCTTGTGCCGGGTGACAGGAAAGCCCGATCATTCTTTGAAAATCGTTAAGTTCAATAATCCGGGCCAGGGCATATTCTTTTGTCATTCCGGTGGCGTCAGTCATCGCTAGTCCCCTCATCTGAGTTCGGCGTGTTCCCATAATTGCGATGGGAATCAGCTCCCATCGCGCTTTATAAATGGAATTAGAAGGTAAAACTCAACTTCGCTGCGGCGCCGTAGGTATTGCTGCTGGTACCCACCATGCCGGTCAGGTCAAGATGGACTAAACTGAACGGCGACAGGCCCACACCGGCAGTGATCACGCTCTTGTCGCTGTCTTTCAGGTTTGCACGGTAGCCTGCGCGCAATTGCGCCCAGTTCCAGGCATTCAATTCGGCACCCAGGCTTGCATACTGGTTTTTCTTCTCGCCGGAAAAACCACTGGCTGGTGTCAGGTCAACGTCGGTGGCAAGCGTCACCGTGCCATTCGTCCAGGCAGTACCGACGGTCGCTTGAGGACGGATTTCAAACGTACGCTTGATGCCGTTTACTTCCTTGCTGTCGATACTCCGTGCCACCAGGTTCTGGCCAACCAGGCCGACAGTCCAGTCGGGGGTTAAATCCATCGCAACGCCCACATCGACGTTGGCACCTGACTGGCTATTCTTGAATTCCCCATTGCGAAAGTCTGACGAACTGTAGTTATTGATGCCGACGTTGTAGTTGTAGATGTAGACCTGCTGCAGTTTGGGCGTCATACCGACTGAGACAGTTTTTCCGGCCAGCGTGAGAGACTTCGCCGCTGAAATGCCGTATTCGGTAACAATGGCACCGACGCCATCTGCGCGGGAGGTCAGTGAGTTCAGATCCGCCGTCGTCGGTGTTCTACCGGCAATCACAGAATCTAGGTAAGCCAGATCGTTATCCGTCACTGTCGCTTTTGCGCTGGCTACACCCCAGGCCTTGGCGGTAAAGGCGAACGGCAGCGTGGCATTAGGAACGGCAATCGCAGTAGAAACTGCAGCGTCAGCAGAGCCACCTTTTCCTGAAATGTCCTGAAACGCGTTTTTCAGGTTCTGGGCAGATGCTGTGGTATTAGTGTTGAACGCAGTCGCCTGTTTGTAGCTGTCCCAGCTGTTTTTCACCGTATCGAACTTGTCTTCAATCTTATCGGGGTTAGACACCGTGGCGCTAACAGAAGGCAGGATCAGGCTGACATGGTCATGGCTGTTAAACTTGGTCAGTAACGCGGGATTAACCAACGCCGCCGAACTGTAGTGCGAAGATGCTACGCCAGTACCACCCATGGCGTCGTTACGTGCATCAGACCAGGTGCCTGCTGCATATGATGACGAAGCAACAGCAGTAAAGCCTGCGACAATAAAGCTACGAGTTATTAATGAAAGTTTCATTACTTATTTCCTGTGTTGATATTTATTTTCTGAGTATTCCCTGGCATTGGAGCAGCATTCATTTGGTTTTCTGGAATAAAGAACCCCTGGTGTGAAAAAGAAATTTCAAAAGATGAGACTATTCAAGGCCTGAAATAAATGCGCTGTAATCAGCATATTCTTTTATTGGATTATCAATAATCATGATTGGCAAGACAGAGCCTAACAGCAGCGACTCAACTTGCTTCTCTGAAAATAAAAAATATTTAACCCCACCATTATTAACGTTTACCGCATGATAATGCTGTAAATTCAAATCTGATGTAATACCTTTCATATAAACTTTAATGTATGGAATCGGTACGTTCTGAATAAATCGCCACGTTCTGGTGAATACACCAGACATTAGATATGACTCATTGCACCGAAAAAAGACGATCTCCGAATCACACTCAACACCGTCACCATTAAATGGACGAATGCCGCTGATCGGATAGTTGCTCTCACAGCACAACCACTCAACATCGACACCAAACCAGTCTGCAAGCTGACGGAGTACTTGCATATTAAGCAGATCAAGCGTCCGCTCGGCATTGGATAATGCACTCGAACTGATCCCAAACGGCGCCAACAATTGCGCCTGCTGAATTACACTGAGTTGATTAGCATCCATCAACAAGCAAAAACGCTCATATACGCCATTCATTTTATCTGCGGAGGATGCACGAGCTTCAGATATCACACCCTCGACGATCATTCCATACAGCGCTGATTTAGACAGCCCCAGTATTTCAGAATACATATCCAAAAAGGCCTTGCTTTCAGGTTTAATTCGTACAGAAAACTGACTAGAGAACTGGCTACTTCCACCTGAATTGCTTTCCTCACTGGTATCCGGCACGATATTGCCATTACCAGAACGCAATAGAGATAATAATGCAGTATACGTTGGATTCATTTACTGCCGCTCCTAAAATCCAATTCAATGTAATTCGCTCTAATGTATGAACGAAGTTAATCGACATATTTCATCAAGTAAAATGAAACGATTCGATCGGTTCGATCTAATGTATCGATCAGAGTAAAGTCATGTAATCAGAAACTCATTTTTCATTTTGAAAATTTAGTGTTGGCGATCGATAACAAACATCATCCCCTGCTTCGATACTGTGACCCGTCGCCATTCCTGCAATAACATCTGCAGCGAGATACCAATACGTTCAGTGCGAGATATTTCTACAGGAACAACACGATACCGACAGTGATGCCGAGTCAATGTGCCAGCCGCCAGGCGTATTGCGCCGGGTCGAACAAGATGTGATCGAAACACAATACGCCTGTCACCACGCTGTACGGCCGACTCCAGCGCTGATACAAACGTTGAATTAAAATAATCCAGCTTCGATTTGTTGAGAGTGCCAACACGTGAGAATGTAGCGAGATGGATAAACCAATATGACTTCCCTCGGCGCCTCATGCCAAAAACCCTGAATCCTCGTAATGTAAACAGGCAAATCATACGGTGAACAGGGCAATACACTGCAATAGCAAACGCAACCAATAAACAGATATTCATGTTCTACTGCCCGACAATCAGCTTACCGACATAATTGCACCCTGCCTGGCCACCGCTTGCTCGACACTGGCACATCGGTTGCGTACTCAACTGGCCGGCACATGTTGAAGCCGAGTTGTTGTCGCAAATGCTGTACGGGCATTGATAGACGTTGATGTTCGTAGCCGTGCCTGACGACGCCGTCCAGACACCATCTTTGCATGACAAGATACCGCCTGAACCGTCACGGCTGACCAGGCCGTTTGGGCCGCATCCGACACCAGCGGTATTTACCTGATCCAACTGCAGAACCTCACCGGAACTTAATCGGCCATTTGCTCGAACACTGCCACCCAGCATCATCCCTCCTGTGTAAATATTTTTATCGTTCACAGACCGAACCCAATCGTTGTCTGTCATATAAAATCCGCCGCCGTGGTCGGCGTTAAGCCAGCCAAGATTCCCCCGTGAAACCAGCCATCCGTTTCTGCTGGTAACATTACCACCGGCGGTCACAGCGCCGCTGGCATTCGCGTTCGCCGCATTCACATCACCACTGAAATTCCCTGTCTGCGCGTTGACGGCGTTGACGTTATCGAGGTTATTGCTTCCCATATCGATGCTGGTATGCATGGTGTTGAGATCGGGTTTGCCGGTGACCGAAAAGCGGTAAAGCCGGTCATTTTCACCGCGGGCGGCCCCTAATTCATCCGCAGTCAGCAGTGTGGCAATATGGCCCTGCGTGCTGCTGACACCGAACTGTGCGAGAGGAACGGTCCAGCTCCCCATAGCGCCGGTGGCAATACCGGACGTCCAGATGTATCCCCCCATGCCGGCAGTGATATCCATTGATATCTGACGCAGAGCGAAAAACGGCAGCGCGGAACCGTCCTGCGTGTAAACCAGCGCCTGGAGTTGATCGGTATTTGTGGCATTGCGCATCACCGCAGCACGGTATCCCTGCCCGTCGATGGTGGTTTCGCTGAACCCCTGCTCCAGGAAACCGGTGTTTTTCAACATCACCGGCGTCACGATAACAGGCACCGTAGTCGATGCACTTGCTAGCAGCGTATCGTAATAGCGCCCGGTATAACTCTTCACGGCCTGAGTGAAGCGGGATACCTGCGCGGAGGTGTTCATCCATATCCGTTTCTGCATCCAGTCACTAATGAGCGAATAACCCCATACGCTGACCAGTAGCAGGATAACCAATGCGGCACCGGTGCTGAGGATTGCCCAGCCCCGGTCGGTTGTTTTTGTTGAGTACACAGGCGTCACCATGTAATAAGCGGCTGATAAAGTTTAAGCAGAGTCACTGACATCGCACCGGCACACAACCAGGGACCCATCGGTCCGCCCTCACTGCTACGACTAACCGATATCTGCCATAGGACAAAAAGCACCACACCAGTCAGCAGGGCATAAAGCCAGTGATGGCCACCAAGCCATGCGGCAATGGCACCGGCCAGCCACACATCACCTAGCCCCAGACACTCGCGGCCATGAATCTTCGTTGTGACATAACGCCAGCCGCCGAATATCCCCAGCGCGGCGACAGCTGAGAGGATATGTCCCGTAAAGCCTGGGTGCAGGAGTGCGGCTGTCAGACCCGCAATCAAGCAACTCACCGTCATCTCACGGGGCAGCAGCCCCGTCAGCGCATCGGTAAGCGTCATATTGAACAGAAAGAGGCTGAATAACAGCGACAGCAGCCGTTCCGTTACTGGTGCAGGGGAAAGTATCATGCCGGTTGCCACTGCCGCGTAGAGCCAGGTGAACCCGGAAGGTACCGGGTTAAAAAAAACAGCAAACCATTCGCCTTCATCATCCGATGTCATCAGGCGTAGGCGAACCAGGCTCGCCATAAAATTGAAAAGACAGAGGCCCAGTGGAAAAATGATGATAAGCGTGGGCCACGGCATACTCAGCGTCAGCAGCGTCACAGTTTTATTCCCCGTTCTTTCAGTAAAAGGCACCGGTAAATGGCATAAATCCGGTTGGCGTAGGACTCGCGTGTTTCATGGCGATCCTGCCGAAAACCGGCGTTGTAAGAGCCCAGGCAGTTCCAACTGATACCACACACCTGAAAGTGCTTCGCCAGAATCCAGGTGCCAATCTGTACATTGAGACAGGGACGTGTAAGCAAATCCTGCGGGCTGCGGATATAGCCCTGCGCTATCAGCGTCGGGATGTGTGAGGAGTTAACCTGCATCAGCCCATAATCAGTGCTGAGCGCACGCCCGGTTTTTTTATCACGGTTAACATTCGTAATCCCTGGACGCAGGCTGCTTTCACCGGTGGCAATGGACTGAATCAGCAGTGGATCGATGTGGTACTTTGCCCCTGCTGCGTCAAAGCAGAACGCCCCCACACGGGGGCAGAGCAGGATGAGTAGCAGGAAGATCGGCAGCCGAAGCATGTCATCAGCCGTTATGGGTAAAGACCAGCGTATTGTTACCGGTCATGCCGGTGTCGCCGGTACAGGACTTGCCTGCCTCTTCAGCGCTCACCACACCATCGCTGTAATCGGTGCTGTTGATGCTGATGGCACTGAAAGCGCCGCCGGAACCAAGCTGGGTGGTAATGGAGATACAGTCTGCTTGCGGCACTTTCTGCGTAGTGACGGAGAAACCGTTGTTAAACCCGTTAGATGCCACCGGCGCCATGACGACCTGTCCGCCGTAGCTGTTCCACATCGTCGCCGTACCGGAACTGGCAGTCCCCTGAATCGTCCAGCCGGCTTTCGGTGCGCCGCCCTGCTGAATAAGCGTGCCGGTCATGGTCGTGCCGCTGGTAAAGTTATAGCCGCCTTGGGTCTGCTTGAGCTGCTGTGCGTTGGTCACAACGGTCTGGATATTTGATGTCTCCACCGCAACAGACTTTTTGCCTGAGAGGCTCCAGACAAGCGCCCCGACAATGCAAATGACGATAACCGTAAATAACGCGATACTGCCGTGCTCAAGAATACCCCAGCCCCGGTCCGGCTGACGCTGGTGATGCGGTAATGTCTGAGATGTCATGGTCGTTCCTTAATGTATGTTGAAGGTGTTCATGTCCTGAATCTGCATTACCATCAGCAGAATGAGTAAGAAAAAACTCATAATCAGAACAAGAGAAAAGAACTTTGTGACGTTCGCCCGACGGGCAACGCGCGCCAGCGCCTGCTCCAGCCAGCGGTCAGCATAGTTAGAGATAAGTGACGCAGCGCTGTTGCCTTTATCCAGCAACGAGAGGTAGTTCACCGCCTCCCTGCTGGGAAAGTCGTAACCGCTTTGGCGCAGTGCCATGCCCAGCGAATCACCCTCGCTCATGCACTCCATCGCCGCATCAATACGCTCCTGCAGCCAGGGCGGGGCGAATTCGTTCAGGATCTGCAGCGCTTTGAGCTCCTGCACGCCAGCACCCAGCAGTGCACCGATATTCATCAGGAAAACCGCACCCTGCAGATCTTTGTAAACTGACCAGGGCAACAGATAATCGGCCAGGCGCCGCAGGCGCCCCCGCCAGCGAGGCAACGACCAGAACGCCAGCAGCACTAGCCCGACAGCCGCACCTGCCGCGGTCCCCCCCCACTTATCGGTCCACTGCGCCACCCCGTTCATCAGTCCGAGCGCACCTGTCCAGCGTGCCGGGTCAGACATTTTGCTTAAGGTGGGTACGAGTGCCAGGTTGTTGGTCAGTAGCAGCCCCGTACTCAGCAGGGCTAATGCCGCCGGAAATACTGAGGCGAAGATCACCTGTCCGAGGATGCTCCGGCGAGCGACGATCAGCTTGTCAGCCTGCATCAGCGCACCGGGAATATTGCCGGTCTCCATCCCGGCGCTGATGAGCGCCGCTTCTTCATAAGGGGCCCAGGCGGCAAGCACATCCTGCAGGGAGCGGCCCTCACGGTTGTCTTTCACGCCCTCAATGCAGTCTTGTACCAGCTCATGATAGGGGTGCCATCGCTGGCCAAAGTCGGTATGCACCTCACCTATCATGGTCAGCGCCTCTTTCAGCGGTTTACGGTTTTCCAGCAGAAAGCGCAGGGTTTCGTAAAACGGCTGGCGATACTGGCCTGTAAAGGTGGCCCTGACCAGGCGATACCGCAGTTTTTCCGCCAGTGACATATCACGCTCAGGTGAAAAACGTGTCTTAACCGGCATGCGGCACCTCACACTGCATAATGTCGTCCTCGTCCAGTGGACAGATAAGATCGCCTTCCAGCGGATCAACACGCCCCTCCGCGAGATAACGCAGCAGGTGCATGCGGCGGGTAATACCGCCCTGGTTTACCCAGTACTGACGGGCAACGGCCGGACCGTGAGACAACCAGAGCTGCATCAGTCGGGCATCCGTCCGGACCACCTCGGCAATTGCCGTGCGACCTGTTACGCCGCGACTGACGATGCGGCCGGTCAGCGGAACCGTTTTCTGGCAGAGAGGACAACCCTCGTGATTACGGAAGAAGAGTTTGCTGGTATCGCACACCCCTTCGACCGTGCAGTATTTTTCCAGGCGCGCGCGGGTTTCGCCGTCAAGCTCAGGCGCTTTCACCTGCCAGGGAATACGGCATTTTTCACACAGCAGCGGCACCAGACGCTGTCCTATCAGGCCAGTGACCAGTGACGCATCCGCCAGAAGATGGCGGTCAACGCCGAAGTGTTCCATACGACGCAGGGCGCCGATGGCGCTCTGGGTGTGCAGGGTGGAGAACAGAGCGTGGCCGGTCTCACTGGCGTAAATGGCGGCGATAAGGGAGTACAGGTCACGCATCTCTCCGTTCAGAATGGCATCCGGATCGAGACGCAGCGCGGAGGCATTGGCGTTAGTCCAGGCACGGCTGATGGCCTCCGGCGAGTTATCTGCAGGCATGACCGGCGTCTGGATAGCCCCCGGAATACGTCCCTCCGGCGGATTCTCCAGCGTCAGCAGGCGCTTTTTTCCGCCGGTCAGTTTCAGCCAGATATCACTGAAAACGCGCAGCGTGGCGCTCTTCCCGGAACCGGTCGGCCCGGTCAGCAGCGTCATGCCTTCCGGCAGGCGCAGGATTTGCATGATGAGCTTAATCTGCTCCGGCAGAAAACCCAGCTGCGGCAGCGAAGGAACGTTATCGCCGTCATCGGGAATGAGCCTCAGGACCACGATAAGGCCGTCGGGCGTGGGGCGGTGTTCATAGCGGGCGCCATACAGACCGGCACGGCGGGCAAACTTTGCATCGATGCGCCCTGACTGCTCGCGACCGGCAAAAAATGACTGTTCGCGCACGTCGCACATCGAAAGATAGGCAGTTGAGGACAGCGTCATCCCCTCAGCATCTTTCACTTCATCCACCACTTCCAGCTCGCCGTGGATACGCAACTGGACGATGCTGATCTTACGGTCAGCGCTGATTTCCATATGAACGTCAGATGCACTGAGCTCGTTGCCCAGCCTCATATAGCTGATGACCCTGTCCTGCGACACGCTGATATCACGGCTGTTCAGGTCACTTTCGCTAACGCTCTGAGACAGACTCAGCCCCTGACGCTCTGCCACCTCGCGCCGACGGTTCAGCTCGCTCAGCGTCACAAACTCGGTTTTTGCCGTCGGATACTCGCGGGTGACATCCATCACCCAGCGCTGTATGGCGGGTTCTTTTCGCCGGTTACCGTCGATAAGCAGCGTCATCCCGCCGGACGGATGCCGTTCGGCAAACACAAAATCCATAATCTCTTTATCAGGTGTCATCGTTCAGACTCAGAAGGAGAGTTCGGAATTGTCACTGAGGCGCACGAGCGTGGACGTGACCTCCGTGACACGCTTTGAGGTGCCGGGGATCTGATCGCCGTTCACCACCTCGGTTACACCACCGTCTGGCAGTACGATGCGGGCGCGTAGCTGTGTGCCGCGACCGTAAATCTCCTGCAGGCGCACACTGCCAGCACGCTTCTCCGTGACAGACGTCGCGGCCGTTTGTGACGGGACTGGTTGCGTCATGAGCGGTGCTGACGGTTGCATGGATGTCGCCAGATAATTACGGTCGGTACTCTGCCCGGACTGGCTTTCCCGCAGTTGCTGTTCCAGACGGGCGGTCTGGACTTTCTGCTCCAGGATCAGGATGCGCGCCTGAGCGGTTTCTAATTCTCCCTGAGTAACGTTGGAAGGCAACGTATCGCTAAAACTGGCAGCCTGAGCTTCTCCGTAAAGCAGTGCCAGCAAGATGAGAAGCCTGCCAGCTAAACTAGTTCTGCGCATAAATGCTCCCCTTGATGGTGTAAGAGTACTGCCCCTTCGGGCTCATAGTGATGGACACGCTGGTCAGGCGAAGACCTGTCGCATCAAAATCCTGCATCAGAATCTCAGGCTGTAGACGAGAGCTGACGGAAAAGGTAAATTCCCGCCAGTCCTGTACGGGCGTGTTTTTTTCCTGACCAGGCGGGACTGCAGGTGGCTTCACCTCCGTAAATTTCACGTCCAGATTGCGGCGCTGCAGGTGCGAAATAAAACGCATCAGTTGCGCATCCGCACCGGGCAGCGCTTCATCGGTGTACTCGCCTACGTTGTATTTACGAAAGGGGATGAAAATATCACCGTTTTTACCCCCTTCACTGAGGTTAAATACGGCAGAAAGGCCAAACAACTCTTTGACACGACGGGCGAAATCTTCAACAGTTGCGCCCGGCGTAGCGATGAAGCGCTCACGCAGACCTTCAGAAACACATTCACCGTCGGTAAAACGCCATCCGGCTACAGATGCATATAGCGGCTCCCGCGTCAGCCAGCAGTTGCTGAGTAGCACTGATACGGGAGGCTGTGAGGCCCACGGGTGCGGTGCGCGGACCGGGGTCACCGACTTTTCAGGTGTCATCGCCATGCGTGCACGAAACGCCGCCATCGCAGCCGCCTGTTCTGCCTTCTGCTGCACGGCGTCATACCAGTAAGCGCCGGATGCCATCGCCAGCGTCATCACGGCTGCGGGCAAGATGAGTGACAACGGCGTCAGGCGTTTACGCAGGCGGCAGCGCTTCAGCTGCACACCACTTAGCCTGTCCGTCAGTGTCATGACATAGCGGTCATCGTCTGCCGTGGCCGTACAGCGCAGGCTCGAGGCATCCGCATCGTTAAAGCGCAGAAAATTCTGTGAGGCTAATTCAATGGCCGCTCGTGAACCGGTGACGTCGCCCATTACGGAGAGCTGACCACCGCTGGTGGCAAAAAAAACCCACAGGTCTTCATCCCGACTCAGGCGATAAATGCCCCATGCATTGCCGCCTTCGGTCAGTTGAAAAGCCACGGCAAGGGAGTAAAGGCGGCGATGCATGCGCCCCGGAGAGACAACACCCGCCATTGACGCGTTTCCTCTGCCGGCAGTCACGCAATGGGTGTCCGGCGAAGCCTTACTCCGCAGCCTGGACATTAATGCGCTCCGCAGCGGCGCCCAGTGAAGACCGGCCATCCAGTCACGCCGGTGGTGCGTGATACGGATACCGGTGCGACGTGCTGTTTTTTTCTGTGATGACATGGTTACCTCAGCAGAACAGGGGTGATCATGATGACGAGCGTGGTTCGGCCACGCGTGCCGGTCTGACCGCCGCCCAGGATAAAATTACCCGGCGTGAATGTGCCTTGTTTATCAGCTGACAGGTTCTGCTGCTCCGAGCCGGTCAGTACCAGTGTCTGGCCGGAACGCAGGTTGACCTTACGGGCGAGCCCTTCGGTTGACGTGCTTGGCATGTCATTTCGGGTATTCCCGTCACGGCTGATGAAACTTTCAATCTGCGGCGGGCTGGTATAGCTGAAGGCGAATTGCAATTGCACGTCACCGTTTTCCTGAATAAACGGCAGCATGGTCATGAACAGTCCGGTAGTAATTGTGGTAACCGTCTGGGAGGAGGTCACTCCGACGTTGGCGGTTGCCGTCGAAGTCGCGCTGGTCAAAATACCCTTTTGCTTAGACAGTTGATAAGCCACTGGGGTCAGGTTGGCGGTCGGGTTGGTCTGATTCAGCGCCATGCTGACGTTGCCCTGCTCGGCCAATGCCTTAATCAGCAGACTGGAGCCGGAAAATTTAGCAGCGTTGCCGCTGGCTGTATCGAGAATGGAAATACCGGCGCTGGCAGCTGATGAGGAGGCATTAGCCATTGAGCCGGTCAGGCTGGCACCCACATTCTGCAGCGATTTATAGACCAGCCCCCAGTCCAGCCCCATCTGCTCGTTACGCGTCTGGGTGACGCTGACAATCTGGATGTTGAGCTGGACCTGGCGGCTCAGAACCTTGTTCTGATATTCGATGTAGCGACCAATCCGGTTCAGAACATCAGGGGTGTCGGTTACGCTCAACGTCCCCGAGGCCGCGGACAGCCAGAAGCGTCCAGATTTTGGAGTCAGCATCTGCTCGATGGTTTTGCGGATATCATCGTACAGATCGCTGTTCATGCCGTAATCAGTCTTCTGATTCGAGCTGATGTCGCCGGTTGCCCCCCCTGCTGTACCGCCACCGCTGCCGAGCTGATTGCCGGAACCAGAGTTGATGGAAGCGCTGCTGTTCACCTTCGTATTGAGGATAGCGAGTTGGAAGGTACGCGTATCCTGCTGGTAGAAATACACACCATTACTGTCGCTGCGCCATGACAGCCCCAGGCTGCTGGCCGCCATATCCAGCAATCCGCGGATATCACCCTGATATTTCAAGCCGCGGATAAGCGAGGGGGACTGATGAACGGAGACAGCCTGCGCAGGCGTGGCGCCCATCTGTGCCAGAGGGACCCGGCCGTTATCATCCGGTGCCGGTAGATTACCGCTCATCTGAGAGGTCACTACAGATCCGGTGGAAACGTTGCTCAGTGCGGCAAATGCGTCCGGCGTGATAGAGACGCGCACGCCGCAGAGTGTGGTGATGCGCTGCCCCAGCTCAGGCAGTGAGATACCGTCCGGCCGGTTAATCGTTATCTGACAGGCAGGCAGGTTTTTTTCATCCGGCGTGGACACGACCGGCGTAACCGGCCGCAGGTTGACCCAAGGTTGATCAGACCAGACGACGGTAGGCTGTGTCAGGGCCTGGCGGCTCTGTAGCACCCGCTGAGCGGTATCGGCCTGACCCGTGGCCTCCTTATCCATTTTGCTGATTTCATTCAGCGAACATGATGACAGCGCAAACGCGGCGGCCAGCGCTGTCAGGCAGAAAGGTAAACGCGGCATCCGCAGCTCCCTGATGAGGTTAATTGAGGTAAACAATGCTGCCATCCATTACGCCGGACGGCAGGGGCAGGTTCATGTCGGTGCCATCCGCCATCCGCAACCGCCCGTTACTGACCGTCAGCGCCAGCGCCGATGTCACGGACTGCGTACGCAGCGCAGCAAACACGCCATCGGTGGCGGGTACCCAGACCCAGAGGCGTCCTCCCTGAATCATGGTCTGAATACGGCTGTCAGGTACGGGGACTATGCCGACCTGTACAGGAGAAACAGGACCATCGGCTACCGTGCGTCCGTGGCGCCAGTTATTCACCGCATCAGCGGTGCGCAGTATGTCGGTGGCAAGCTGACTGGGCTGTGTCTGCAGCTGTGCCAGGCGGACGTGTTCAGCCGAGCGGCGCTGTGCATCGCCGGCCATCAGCGCGATAACCAGGCAGAAGACAAATACCGGCAGCGCATACCCCATCTCAATGACCTCCCGCCGGGGTATCACTCACGGAAATCAGGCACTGAATGCGGTTGGCCTCGGCAAACAGCGGTTTTTCCGCTTTGCGGTAGAGGTCAAAAACCTGTACCAGGACAGATTCGAAGTTGCCGTGAAACACCAGGGGGGCATCAATGCGGTAGTCCAGCGACACCGGCCAGATGACCACCCAGTTCCCGCCATTGCTGCACGTCGCTTTTGAAGCCCAGCCGGTCAGGGTCTCTTTCAATGTCGATCCGACGTCAGCTTTCCATGTCGGTCCTGTCTGTGCTGCTGGCACCAGTGATGAAGACAGTTTCGCAGGCACAGGGGGAGTAGCAGCGGGTTGAACACTCGCTGCAACAGGCGTCTGCGTTTGTGCGGGACGAGCAGACTGAGGTTGTGCCGCCGGTGCCGGAGGTAACGCCGTGGTAGGTACATGAGGTGTTCCCCCTGACACTTTCGGCACAGCTTTCGATGCAGAGTTAGCACTGATCTTCTGGTTCGGGTTATATGGCGGTAAATCAAATGATTTAACCGGTGCCGACGCGGCCGTTGTTGCTGTTGAAGACGCTGCCGCGACCGTGGGTTGAGCGCTCAGTGTCTTAGCCGAGGGTAGCGGTGGCAGCGGCTGGGAGTCCGGTTTCAGCAGAAATTTTTGCTGTGATTGAGCGGTCGCAGCAGCCGTTGCAGGCACGGGCGCCGAAACGGTTTTTGTACCCGTGGTAGCAACAACGGGTGTGGATACGGCAAATGAGCGATATTCATCCCTCAGTACGAAACAAATCTCGCGGTTCACATCGTCAACACGCAGGCGCCATGCCTGGCCGGCGACAATTTGCAACGCTTCGCTGAGACGAACCGGACCGATGGATCGTTGTACAGCAGGAAGAGGACGACTCAACAACTCGGAAAAGACTGGAGAGTTGGATGGACAGAGGGAATACCCGGATTCAAGCAACAAGTAACGAAACCCGTCACCGACGGATTTCACGATTGATGCTGGCATCGTGATATCGACTATCTGATTGAGAGGATCTCGCTGTGCGTCAGTAGGGCGAGTATTGACGAGTGTATAGCGATCATACCGTACGACCTCTGGCGATCGGCTTTGATAAATGTCATTTACACGCGGTGCAGCAGTGGAAGAGGTATAGCGTGAAAAATCAGCAGACGAGTTCTGTTGAGCACAGCCCACAAGGAATGTCGCCGCACAAGCCAGCATGGGCTGCAAAGTTGGTCGTACCATCAGTCTCCACCGTTTAAGAGTAATCTCAATCAGGTGGTTATTCTGACGACAGCCCGACTCAGGACAACGTTAAACCCTTTATTACAGACGTAAAAAAACGCCGGAAAACCGGCGTTATCATGAAAAAAGACTATGTGTTCTTATTCTGGATAAAAATCGGGATTAACAGCCTGCTCAAACGACCAGGGACAGTTAGCCGGGAACAACCCACGATTCAGGCCGGTTTCACGTTCGGCGCCAATCACCGCATCCCCATAGGCATCAGCGATAATATCCTGGAGCCGGGACTTGAGGCTCGGGTTCTCGGACAGAACACGCGTTGCTTTGCGGCGCTGTTCCTCTATTGTCAACTGCCAGCTTTTTCCACGATGGCTCGGCTGGTATTCCCACTTCAGCAGATGCATAAACAACACCTGAAGCCGGGACTCCAGTTCACGTCGTTCGCTTCGCCCCATCGCTTCAATTTCCTCCAGCAGGTTATGAACGTCTAACTCAGCCAGACGGCCAGAGCGTAACAAACTCGCCTGCTCCTGAGTCCAGCCGTAAAAGTCATTATCATAACGGATTGTCATATATCCTCCCCTGAGCTGCGGGCATACCCACCTTGATGCCCTGAGTCTGTCAGAGAAAAAAAAGTTAGTCAAAAATAGCAAAACGCCGGAAAACCGGCGTTTTAAGAAGTAAAAAAATGCTCTGTCAAAGGACAGTACCATCATGGGTCTGCGTCCATGTCCCATCACGCAGCGCTACTTCAGCAGCATGTAGAGCACCTGTGTTAAACGGTTGGTAATCAGAAACATACCACCGCTCACATGACTCACGTGTTGATACGACTATTCCATCGTCAGCGTAGTACGTTCCGATGTAGTAGAACGCAAATGGTTTATGTTGAAACAAAACCCGATTTTCAAGTGTGTGGCCACGTGCACTGGCAATAGACCCGTGCTTACGTGCATCAAAAGATGTATTGTGCATTGAAAGTTCTCCAACGATAACAAGGAGAACTCCCCTGCAGGGAAGTTCTCCCTGCAGGAAGTAAAATTACAGAATTGACAAAACTTCCGGATGTTGACGCCAACGGCGGTCGACATCAGCTAGCAATATGACTCTGACAGATTCCCATAGCTTTTCAGCGACGTAAGAATAGTCATCCGATGCTTCGAGTTCAGCCTCGCGATCTATTTCGTCACATTTGGCACGCAAATCTGCAGATTCAGCATCACTCTGAACCGGTTTAGTCCATCGAATTCCATTAGTATATACAGCACACAGAACAAGCCGACCAAAACGATCATGAATATGTATATACTTGGGATGAAACTTATTAATATTTTCTAATCGGTCATGAACCTCTGACGTTACTCGGTCAACAGCTTCTGAGATTGTTGCACCTGTCACCCGAAAAGATGCATCACGAAAAACTAAATCATCGGCGAACTCTTCATTGTTCACACGATACTCAATCTGACCGCTAACAACAGCAACAAATTGTTTGTTAAACACATCCTGACGCAATGCGACACCAGGTTCATAAGGTGTATGCAAAAATATATTAGTAGTGTTCATAAAAAGCTCTCCAAATTAAAGTTAATAAGGAGAACCCCAGGCGGGAATTCTCCCGCTGGGAAAGGTTAAAGCGCCAGAAAAATCCTGGCGCATATGTTTAGGAAATAGCATACAGCGCATGGTTAGGAATACTTAAACCGAGCGCCGCGAACGGTATGTCGTCGTCAAAATCCATCGGTGGTTCATTCCCTGCAGAACGCTGTGCCTGAGGCGCGGAGTTCTGAGGCATACCACTGTGTGATGGAGCTTCTGGTTGCTGAGGTTGGCCCCAGCTGTTTGCAGGATTCTGAGCACCGCTACGATTACCCAGCATCTGCATTGAACCATTGATATCAACAACAACCTCTGTTGTATAACGATCCTGACCGGACTGATCCTGCCACTTACGGGTGCGTAATTGACCTTCAATATAAACCTGGGCACCTTTTCTCAGGTATTCCCCGGCAATTTCAGCCAACTTGCCGTACAGGGTGACTCGATGCCACTCAGTACGCTCTTTCTGTTCGCCCGTCTGCTTGTCACGCCAGGTATCTGACGTGGCCATCGTCAAATTAGCGACAGCGCCACCGTTAGGCATATAACGAATTTCAGGGTCCTGTCCCAAATTGCCGATCAAAATCACTTTGTTCACGCCACGAGAAGCCATAATCTTTCTCCTTTCCATTGAAAAACACCCCGCAAGCGGGGTGTCATAGGTACCTGTTATCAGAACGAATTTTCCACATACTCTTTGGGAGCAGCAGCGCCATTCTGAGGAGGCACGGAGTCAGATTTTTCAGCCTTATAGACCATTTCCTGGCCTATCTTAATCCAGTCAACCTTGATTAAGCGGGCTTTCTGGCTGACACGCTGTTCACCAGCATGATCACCAGACTTCAATGTAAAAATCTCGGCAGAGAGATTGCTCAACGTGAATCCAATAAGAACTTTTTTATCTTCATCAACCGCTTTTTGACAGCGGCTAATCAGATTACTCGCTTCCTTACCGGCCACCGTGACATCAAAGCGCACATAGTTTGCTTTATCTGCCGGACCACTCAGGGCATTAATAACACAGCTCAGAAATGTTCCCGACTGCGCATTGACCTGACGAATGTTGCTGACATACCCCAAACCGCTAATCAGGATATTGAAATATTCTGGTTTGCCGGATTGGGCGTTATTGCTAGCTTGAGAGTTGTTATTTGCAGACATAATGTGTTTCTCCATGGAGTTAAAAAGGTTCGACGGAGAAAACATCATCCCTGGCGGGAAATGTTTTTCCCGTCAAGGATCAGGATCAGCTGTTATCCTGACTTGTCTGGTACGTTAAACGGACCTTCATCACCACGCTCGTAACGGCGTTCAAACTACATGGTGATATCTGCTCTCAAAGGTGGGCAGATTTACCGCGCTTCTTCATCACGCCCCTTTCCTTTCAGGCTCTGGAAAGGTGATTCAGTCACCCGAAGGCGATCCTCACAGACTGATGGACCATTGGTGGTCGTCAATGACGACAAGTAAGCGTGTTCATTTTTTAACTAATAGGGCTTACGGTCAAACCTAAATTATTTATCGCCTATAAAAATAAAAACGGCACCGGTTTTACCCAGTGCCGCCTAACGGGAACGTACCAATTCCCTGAGGTTTACATCGTAGCTCCGGAGAGAGAAAGTCTCTGTCTCTCGACGCGGTTTTCACGGAGGGAATGCGCCTTACAGATCGACTGAGTGTGCGGTAGCCATCTGTCGTGCTGGTGATATTTCAGTTCCCGTAAAACTGTCGTATCACCCCGTAGCATGCGGGGTACTGCATCAAAGCGTGACCAACATACCAAATATATTGCGTGTCAGGTAGCCGGTTTACTCTTACTTTTGGCCTTCTTACCTGACTTGCCTTTAGGTCCATCATTCACAACGCCTTTGCAAAGCGGATACTTGGTACATCCCCAGAATGTGCCGTTATCCCCTCTTCGTTTTCTCATCAGGTTACCGCACAGAGGACACGGTGGCGATACAGGTTGTGTCAGCGTTATATTCTGCTGCCGCCCTTTTTCGACCAGATGTACTGTCCATTCTTTTTGCTTCTGCATAAACGCATCCAGCGACATTCGGCCTTCCGAAACATCATCCAACGCCTGCTCCCAGAGAGCAGTCATACCAGGATTGGTTAACGCCTCAGGCAATTGCTGTATAAGCTCTCTTGCCAGTTGTGTTGAGTAAATAGACTTATCTCGCCGTTTAAGATAATTGCGCTTAAAGAGCACATCCAGAATTCCCGCCCTGGTCGCCTCCGTTCCCAACCCCGCATTATCACGTAATATCTTTTTCAACGTTGGATCATTAACCAGAGCGGCAGCATTCTCCATCGCAGCAACCAAGGTACCGTCAGTAAATGGAGAGGGTGGCTTAGTTTGCTGTGATTTAACTTCACATCCCACCACCTGGCAGTGGTTACCCTGCTGCAGGGCTGGAAGAATGCCGCTCCCATCACCATCATGTACTGCATCATCTTCTTTTTCATTGGAAAAAAGCACTTTCCAGCCTGAGATGACATTAACCCGGCCACGAGTCTTGAATAACTGCCCCCCGACATTAAACGTTGCGTCCGTAACATCACTCTCATGCAGAGGAAAAAACTGGGCAAGATAATGCTGCCGAATAAGCTGATATACATTCAGTTCATCATCAGAAAGCCTGGTGATATCAAATGGCTGGCGTGTTGGAATGATGGCGTGGTGAGCGCTGATCTTCTTATCGTTCCATACCCGCGAAACGAATGAGCGATTAGCCTGTTTCACGACCGATATAAATGCAGGATCAGACTGCACGAGTGCAGAAAAAACATCATCAACTTCGCCTTTCATCGATTCAGGCAAGTACCCGCAGTCGGTTCTGGGATATGTCGTTGCTTTATGAACCTCATACAGCGACTGAGCTATTTCCAGTACCTGGCTGGCAGATAACCCCCATTTGCGTGAGCAGGCTTGCTGCAGAGCACTTAAGCTAAAACACAGTGGTGCAGGCGTCTTATCCCTTTTCAAAGAAACATCAATGACGGACGCCAATCCAGTTTGCCGACACAATTGTTCTACAGCCAGAGCAACATTATGCTGAATACACCGTTTCTCATCATCGCAATAGCCCGAAGCCGGCACCCACTGTGTTCGGAACGTTACACCATCCTTGGATAGATCAGCGAATACCGACCAATAAGGCTTTGGAACAAAATTTTCTATTTCAAGATCACGCCGGACAACAAGTGCTAATGTTGGCGTCTGAACACGGCCAATAGACAGCAGCTCGTCAATCCCTTGAGACTGTGCTTTCAAAGTATATAGGCGAGTCAGGTTCATGCCGATAAGCCAGTCTGCTTTACTACGCCCCATTCCCGAATAATAAAGACGCACCGTTTTTTCACCGGGGAGCAGGTTGGCCAACCCTTTACTGATACTGGCATCATCCAGGGCCGATAACCACAAACGCTTCACATCACCGGTATAATGGCAGTAATCCAGTAATTCACGCGCCAGTACCTCACCCTCCCTGTCGGCATCAGTCGCAACAACAACTTCGGCAGCCTGCTTCAGTAAGCGTTTAACAACCCCAAACTGCTCAGCAGAACTATGCTTTACAACCATCTTCCATTCGGTCGGTAAAATGGGCAAAACATCCATCTTCCAGGATCCATACTGCTCGCCATACGCCTCTGGAGGTGCCAACTCTAAAAGGTGCCCAAATGCCCAGGTAACGACGGTTCCACCACCAGATAGAAAGCCCTGGCCTTTTTGTGTTACACCAAGAAAACGAGCAATGTCGCGTGCCTGGCTAGGTTTTTCACACAGGAAAAGTCGCATATCACCCTCCTGCCCGTAACGGCATAGAGAATGATGAACGCACCTTGCCGGACATAATGTCGGGATCGGGGTGGCCAAAACGATTTATCGCGTTAATACCCTGAGGGGTTTTCGCACGAATATCGCTTCGTGTAACGCTGAATGTCCGGTAGTTCTGCACCAACGAATAGATTTGTCTGACAGCATAACCATTATTATCCAGGTACCGATCACGCTGTGCCCTGGAAATCAGCCCGTAATGAAACGCCTGAAAGACCTTTAGCGCCAGTTGATCATAACCAACCAGCAACCAGACACAGCGATACCCCAACGGAGAATGGCTATATACGCCTATATTCAATGGTGAAACGGAACGAACATCCGTCAACGACAGTGAGTGTGGAATAGACTCAAGAATAGAAGTCAGTTCTTCAATATCAGTCTTGATTGCCTGGCTTGATACCTCTAACGCGTTTTCCAGCTTTACCAATAATGCATCTGCATACGGATTGTCGGCATCAGAGTCTTTGTTTGCGACGCCGGCCACAGCAATAACCTGAGGCATACTAAAAATCGTCGGGCGCCGTTTTTTCTCTGCCCTAACGCTAGTGTTGCCTTCATTCCTGCGACCATCCCAGAGGCGAATCGCATAATGTGTATGTAATTCCACCGTTAACGATGATTTTAACGCTCCAGAGCGAGAACGTTTTTTAACGGTAGATTGCTCCTGTCTGCGTTTTTTCGCAGTAGAAACAGGAACACCTTTCCCATCTGCGATTGCTCTTTGTTCGGTATCAGACATCTGACGATTCCTTAATAGCCGGTCGAATATTTTGACGTGTGAGCAGAAATATTCAGGGCAAAGAAGATCGCAGCCAATTCCAAACCAGTTTTGCGAATGCGCAAAAATTAGTGATTGTTTTTTAGCCGCTGTTGGCAGTGCCAACAGCGCTTAATTTTCAACCACCCCGTTTCCACTATTACCAGATATCTCACCACGGGTATCACATAAATCGAATTGATTGTTTTTTAGCCACTACTGACACTGTCAACAGAGCTTAGTTTTTAATCAGCCCAAGATACTCCTCCGGATATGGGCAAGGACATCCCTAACATGCTCGGGTGACGAAATCACGGCTGACCCGGATGTTGGCGGCGGGCTTACCAGCACAGTGGACGGTGTCTGGGCTACAGCCGGCTGTTCAGGCTGGTTAGCGCGAGGGGATTGGGTAAACAGTTTTCCCCCACGGGCTCGTTTCATCACGGCCAGCAACCAGCCTACAGGGTTGACAATGCTGCGTTCTGCCAGCGCCTTGTCCAGTGCCAATACGACCTGCTGCCCTTGTTCGTCAGGCAGTGCTTGCAGTTGCTGGGTTAGCATATCGCGATCATCAGCGCTGAGTTGCCCGATGAACTGCTCCGGCAGTACGTACGTATTTTTTTTCACACTGTGTGAAGAACTACGTACGTAACGGTTCGGATTCCGAACTGGGTCATAACTCGTTGAATTTCCAATTAGTTCGGATTCCGAACCCGGTACACTCTCCCCTGATGAATGACTAAGTTCGGCTTCCGAACTCAGCTTTTTAGCTACCGAACTCTGTACTTTTTGCCCGAGTTCGGATTCCAAACCCGGGTATTTTACTCGCTGTCTTTCTGCCATTTGCCGTGGGGTCTGAACCGCATCAAGGCGACTTTCGATAAGCGCGATGCGGCTATGGCGATGGCGCATGGTTGGGTCTTCTCTGATGTCGTTGAGAACTTCCCACGCTGTTTGACTGATGGTTTTATTTTTACTCCGGCAGGCGTCCGCGACTGTATCTAACCAGCCAGGATCCAGTATTTCTGCATCGCGGAATGACAGGGGCTCATCATGTTGAGCATAGATGTTCCCTCTGACCCGCCCCTTTTCATCTCGAACACGTTTGCACAGGCTGAGCCAACCAGTAATACGTAACATCAACAGCACCCGGCTGACGGTCTCTCTGGAAGCCATGCCTTTATGGGGGGAGGCCAACTGAAGCTGTAATTCATCGTAGGTCGGAAAGACTGCCCCATCGTTCTGCTGGGCATAAAGGCGGATCATCATCCATGCCATCTTGTCGAGCGGGGATAAGCGCGTATCTAATAGTAAGCGACGGGGATACGCATCATGAACATTCCCCATATAAAGCAGCCCACTGCGCAGTTGCAACTGCCCGGTATCATCCTCGCCGGGTATTCGTTCAGCCAGCCGCAGATTCATTTTCTCAACGGTATACGCTATCAGGCTATCAGCCGGCAGATTCATGTCATCATTATCCTTGTTGTTGATTCATTTTTATCAGCCATTCCGACCTAATAAAAAAATCAATGCGCTTATATCTGCATCCGGGATAAGCAAGATGCAGTATAAATACACTGACCAGTCATCTTATTGTCGGGCCTTGTTAGGGTATTCCAGTGCCGACATATTAATTAAATAGGTATAGTTCGGCACAATTTCGCGCTTGAGAGCATTCAGGGAAACCACATCGTTAGATGATCCCGCCTTCTTTTTCTCCAGTGCTGCATTTATCGCCTCAATCAGCAATATCCCAGTAATTTCCACATCCATTGATTACCTCACTTACGTATTTCATTGTTATATCGCTCATGATTCATCAGTTCCCATGAGTAGCCATGATTGCGACTCAATAAACGCCAAAAAGGGCCAACGTCAATTTTCAGATACCGCGTCCCCTTATCATTCAAGCGAGTATAATTACGCTCGCCATTCCTGAAACGCCTGACCTGGACTTGGGCTTTTTTGCTATAAACATTGGGGACAGTGGACGGAACATGTAATCCCGGAATAATTTCACGCAAACGGCTCATATAAGTGCGCTCCTTATTAGTCACACAGCCTTTCTCTGTGATTCTTTAAAAGCTGATGATGCAGGTGACAGCGTCTTCCAGCCTTTAACCGCATGCCATACAGCAGTCAATGACACATCCATTTGCTCGGCGGCCAGCATCATGACGTCAAGCCCCTCAGCACTGTCGATGTCTGACACTGCCGCTTTTTGCCAGCGTTCCCACAGTTCCTCGCTCTCTTGCTCGCTCAGTACCACCCCCCTGCCGGGCCGGACGTCAATACCCGCGATGCGCCGACGGTTAGCCACTTCAACACTGGACAGGCCAAACATGTGCTGCATCAACTCAATCGAACCACCCAATGACAATGCACGATCAATGCGTTGTGAACGTAACTGCTCGCGTCGCGCATGCTGAATGAGCCGGACGAAATTTTCATGATGGATCTGGAACTGCAACACGGAAACGGGGCTGTTAGAAAGATAGTGCAAGTCCTCAATTGTCAGGCTGAGCAACAGCTGCATTTCTTCCTGTTTCAATCCCAAAGACTCACAACGCCGGATATAACCGCTTTTCAGGTCCATCACCAGTTGAGTTAATAAATTGTTTGCCGCCTGAGCGACATTGGCTGCCTGTAGTAAATTTTCACTCATCGTCAATTTTTCCTTTTTTCATCAGAAAAATACTTTTCCAAGAAATACCCATACAGAGATTTAAAATCAGAAATCAATAATTGATTGGTGTTCATTGTCTTCAGAAACAATGAACAGGAATGATGCTGACTCAATATCTCCCCGTTTTTATCCAGTGCTTTTACCTCTTCGGTGTACGATTCCTGAATCTGACGTTCTTTCTCTCGTATCGCACTGGATAATGCATCCAGCAGCACCTCATAATAAGTGCCGCTATTCAACTTCAATTTCCCCATTCCTTTATTGCTCTGTTTGCTCTGATACAACCTGACGCTGAAGTTCTCGTAAGCGGCGTAATACCCGAATTAATCGCATCGTTTTTACTACATAGATATCGGGCAGAACGGGGAGATCAGCTTTCATTGTCGAGCCAATAAAATTCAGGCAAAAACTGAACATATTAAAAGGCGTCTCCCCGTGCTGACCTGCCAGTCCCCCTAGGAAAAGAATAAAAGCGGTATCTGACACAGACGATGTTGTATACCCCGCATCCATCAGGCCTTTCGCTTCATAGACCTCATTGGTATGTCCCATTGCGTCTGCCAGTTCAAACGCCAACCGATATGCACAATCTTGCAGGTGCTCAATATCGTCCTGCAGCGACGAGATTTGCCAGATGTCGGTCACCGGCTCCAGGCCGCTATTGGCAAATGAAACTGAGCCTGAAGGCTGCGTCGGCGAATGCGGTTCGGATAATGGAGCGACATACTCGCCGTCGTTCGTTAGCGGAGTGCTACCGGAGTGAAGGAACGGCGTCCCAGGGGCCATGTTCAGATCGTTGGTTTCATACTCACCGTCATCATCCAGATGTTCTGGTACCCCGCCGCCCTCTCCAGCAGTAACGCGGATCTCGTTAAGCGCACTGCTCATCGGCGTAAAGGCCGGCCCCTGTTCATGATTGATGCCTGATGTAGGATTAACATCAGGTGCCGTCTGTCGCGTAGGGTTAGGTTGTGGCCAGGGCTGGGTTTCACCACCGTTACTCATCGGCGTTGGCGGTTTTATGGCATGCGATTCCGGGCTTTGATTGCCCTCATCATGACTTTTATTGGAATCGGTATCACTGAGAAATGTTGGCAGCGGTTCGGTTTCGCCAAACAATTTACGCTGGTTGCGAACCTTCGGATCTAGCTCCATCAGCCATCGATCGTAGTTCAGTGACGGATGCGGCAGCGCACGAATCAGGTCGCCGATAAATTCATCTCTGAACATATCCAGTGACCAGTGATCAGGCGAATCAAATTTCTTACAACAATCGCCGAAGACTGTCTCAAAGGGTACATCAGGTGACGTATTCAGTGCGTATTCAGACCAAACCTTTTCTGCATCATGGCGTAGTGATAGCAGGCTTCTTATTTGTGGAGCGCCCATACCTGATTCCAGCAAATCAGGCATATGGGGATACAGATAGGTCAACGTGCTTTCCATGCGGCTGATGCTGGAATGATCAATCGGCAGTCCCTCCTCGGTTAGCAATGTGGCCAGTTCACGCAGTGACACCGATTTGCCAAGTTGCTCCTCATAAAGGGCTCTTGCCGTCTGGACACCAAACGCCTTTTCAATGAAGGTCAGTTCGCCGCGAACTTCGTTTTCTGCCAGATGACCAATGACGCACTGAAGCCGCCCCGGCCATGGTTTGAAAATGACCGTATGACGGAAAAAGCGTTCATCTCGGGTTTCCGCCCAGAGTTCGCTCAGGATTTCATAGCGCGTGTTGCCGCCATCACTAAATACAAAGATATCCGGTACGTTCGGGTCACGAGTGACCTTCAGGACCGTATCCAGGCCGCGGTGGCGGATCGACTCTTTAATTTCCTCATACTTCGGATTACGACTTTTTCGCGGGTTATCCGGGTGCGGCGCCATCTGATCCAGCGTCAACACCATTGGCATTTCACTTATAGGAAGCGCAGCAACCTGCTGTGATGGTTCACGGCTTCCCTGCAGCATGGCGCTACCCAGTTGTAATGACGCAATTTTGCCTTTCATCTGTATTTCTCCCCATAGCCGAGATTCCATTCACAGAACCGCGTATATTCCGCTTCGTACGCCAGCCTGATGGTCCCAAGCGGCCCTTGCCGCTGTTTGCCGATGATCAATTCTGCTAACCCCTTGTCAGACGTGTTAGCGTCGTAAAGTTCTTCTCTATGGATGAACGTGATCAGGTCGGCGTCTTGTTCTAACGAGCCACCATCTCGCAGGTCAGCAAGCGTTGGCCGTTTGTCTGCTCGGTTTTGGGGAGAACGATTGAGCTGGGATAACACCAGCATCGGGACCTTGAATGATTTCGCACAACTTTTTAGCCCGAGAGAAATGGCGGCTATCTCCTGCGTACGATTCTCGGCTCCAGGACATTTCATCATCTGCAGGTAATCGACCATGACCAGGCTTGGCTGACCATACTTGCGGATAAGACGGCGGAGACGTGAACGCAGCAGCGATGGCGTAAGCTCGCTGTTATCATCAATGATCAGCCGGTTTCTCCATTCCGACATGATGCGAGCGGCATTCGAGAAACGGCCCCAGTCTTCATCACTCATCTGCCCGCTCCGCATGGCTTGCATGCTCACACGCGCCAGTGATGACGCCATGCGCATCAATAACTGCTCTCCGGGCATTTCCAGGCTAAAAATGAAGACAGGTTTATCACGTACTAATTCCATGGTATTGCCCGCAATGCAGAGCCCTAAGGCGGTTTTCCCCATCGATGGGCGTGCCGCCAGTAGAATCAAATCAGCCTCCTGCAGACCACAGGTCTGCTGATCGAGTTCAGTGAACCCCGTCGGCGTACCTGTTATCCCATTTTTGGATGTCATATTGCGCTCCAGCCGATCTGCTAACATTTCCAGACCTTGCTGAACGGTGATTTCAGTGTTGGTTTCACGCTGCCCGGTGATATCAAACAGCGCCTGTTCGGCCTGTTCGGCTATCTCACTGATTTTTATTCGCCCGTATGTCGTTGACGATGCGTCAGACGTGATTTTTCTCCCCAGCGCGATCAACTGACGTGCCTGGCTCCGATCCCTGACGATATCGGCATAGGCAATGATGTTGGCTGCACTGGGTGTATTCTTCGCCAGCTCCGCCAGATAGGCGAAGCCTCCGACTGCTGCAAATGCATCTGCACCATTGGGTTGCCTCTCAATCGACTCCGACAAGGTGATCAGGTCAATTGGCTGACTGGCATCGACCAGCCGTTGCATTTCGGCGAATATCCGCTGATGTGCGCGTTGATAAAAATCTGTCGCGCTAATACGCTCGACAACATCATCCCACCGGTTGTTATCCAGCATCAGTGAACCGAGGACGGATTGCTCCGCTTCGATGGAGTGTGGAGCCTGGGGCGCTATTGGTGCCGGGTTAGCCATATACCGCCTCCCGTTTTTCCAGGCTCAGAAGCGCTTTTACCAGTCGATCATGAGTACGAGGGGATACCAGCATGATTGGCCAGTCACTCAATGCTGGATAAATCCGCTCCCCATTAGGGGAATAACCTATTTCCAATAGCTGCCGCTCATATTCAACAGTGTTGTAGGTCAGCGCACTGTTTTCATTACGGCTAATCGACTGCTGATGCAGTTCGTCCTCAGTGCTGAGGTTGTAATAACCGATTGCAGATGCCGTCACGCCCCATACCTCCATCATGAGCGTTACCAGTTTTTTTACGGGAGAGCCTGAGGGCTCTACCTCAAAAAACACCAGTTTTTCGCAACTCTCAGCACGGTCAGTGCAGAAACAGATAGCGCGATAGAGCGTTCTCATCGTCCGCCCTCCTGCGTAACACGCAGCGCTGAATCAACATTAAAACCATGTAGATTCATAGCATTGAATACATTCATGTAAATTTCTGAAAAGGGAGCCGGACTCGATATCGGCAGGGATATACTCCCTCCAACTGACAGATCATTTTCTGACCGCAAAGTTTCCCGACTCCGGTCAGAAGGAACTGCCAGTAATTTCATACCCACAATGAATTGAGAGAACGGAATATGAATAAACGCCAATATGAGTCCGACATTGATTCCGATTTTATTAGTCAACGCTCTGAATATTTTTACCATCTGGCTGGTCAGCAATACGACAGACACCCGGGCGCAGAACTGATGCAGAGGTCCTACCGGCTGCTGTGGCTCGGAGAGTGGTTGCGGCTGAAAAACCACTGGCATCAACAATTCCAGGCATGTACTCCCCGGGAGGCATTGGAATTCGCCCTTATCAGACAGCACCAGTGGACACCGGATACCGTGAAACAGCTGTCCGAGCAGGAGATGAGCCTGGCCCTGACCGATTACTGGACGGAATTTGCAGCCGATCCTGAGTGGGGTCCCAGGCAGTATGACATCGAAAAACAACTCGACAGGCTGGACGACCCGTTCACCGGAATGGATGTCTGGTCGAAAAAAAGCCCGATTCCGGCCTGATTGTTGAGCTGACTGAGATATTGCCAGTCCCTCCTGGACTGGCCTATCCGCAGGTTTATGAAGATGGTGATTGTTACGCATTGGCCATCCCCTGTGCTCTAGGTTTCCCCTTTGCTCTAGGTTGATTCCGTAGCACGGAATCGAACCGATCTTTCCAACATGGGAACAGCTCGCAAGCAATTTTATGCATGGTCACAGCAGCAGCTGGACTCACTCGATCTGTTTTATACTCAAGACGATGAACCGGCTGCCTATAAGCGTGACCGTACTTATATACTTCAAGTTGGTCGATAATTGTTTCAAGCATCTTGATATCGACCTTTTCAGAATAAGAATAGGTCTTCTGAGATATGATTTCGCATAACTCTTCAAGAGTCTTCTCATCAAGAGATGTGCCTTCATAGCAATTGACCAGAATTTTAATGCTTGGTATCTGTAGCCCATAAACTTCAAAAGCAGACAGTCGTGACAACATACGTGTTGATCCGCGGATAAACTCCCGAACGTCTGGAAGAATTGGCTTAACCACTCCTAGAACGCTTTCCGTGGCAGCCATAACCACGAGCTCAGCCATCACCCCGCCCGCACCTTTAGAATCGATGACGGCAACGTCGTAACTTTGGAAGGTAGGGTGCTGCAGAATATTCTTGAGGCGTATCCGCCCATCTGGAGCGTGCAGCATCGCATTAGGTAAGAGTTCATCAGGATCGTTTGAGATGATGAGATCGAGATTAGGTATTGTGGTGCGGGAAATTATACTTTCTGGTCTATTAAGATCCGCAGTCTGCATGAGCAACTCAAAGAGCCCATGGGGTGCTTCATATTCTAAAGGATAGTGACTGCTAGATGTCGGTTGCGAGTAGTCACCATCAATCATTAGGGTTTTTAAGCCAGCATCAGCAAGAAAACCAGACAGATTAGCTGTTTCGGTAGATTTGCCTTCACCGCCTTTCGGCGAAGTTACGGGTAAAATTTTCATTTTGCACACTCGGTTGAGCGCGCAGCTTACTTAACAACTATCTCAGCACGGGGATTGAAAATCCCCGTGTCCTTGGTTCGATTCCGAGTCCGGGCACCACTAATTCAGAAAAACCAGCCTACGGGCTGGTTTTTTGCTTTTCAGCTTGCGGACTCTCCATCGAACTACGTTCGATTGTAAGCGCACCCGTTTTAGTTCCACACACTTTTTGATATTTCCGCGTTTTCCACCATCAGTCGGTATTCTTCCGGCGTCAGGTTATTCAGGGATTCATGGGGACGTTCACGGTTATATTCATGCAGCCAACGTTCCGTGATTTCCCTGACCTCATTCAGTGTTCTGAACAGGTAAAAATCCAGTATTTCTGTTCGGTACGTTCGGTTAAAGCGTTCGATAAAGGCATTCTGTGTCGGCTTGCCCGGTTTAATAAATTCCAGTGCTACACCATGCTCTTCCGCCCATTGTGCCAACGTCAGCGAAACCAGCTCCGGGCCGTTATCCATCCGCATCTTTAGCGGATACCCTCGGTTTGCCACTATCCTGTCCAACACCCGAACAACGCGTTGTGCCGGTATATTCAGGTCAATTTCTATCGCCAGCACTTCACGATTAAAATCATCCACCACGTTAAACGTACGAAAACGTCTGCCGCAGACCAGCGCATCATGCATAAAATCCACTGACCAGCTCTGATTCAGGTGTTCCGGCGTCGCTAATGGTGCTGGATCACGCACGGGCAAACGTTGCTTTCCTTTACGACGAAAATTCAGTTTCAGTAAGCAATAAATACGATGAACGCGTTTGTGATTCCATGCATGCCCCTGCCTGCGTAGCTTCTGGAACAACTTCTTGAAGCCGTATCGCGGATAGCGTTCCGCCATGTCGGTCAGTGCCTGAATGACCGGCTCATCACGCCGGGTGTCAGGCTGATAAAAATAGACCGTCCTGCTCAACGATAACGTCCTGCATGCCTGGCGGATGCTCATCGTAAACTGCGCGGTCAGATAACTGACGAGCTCACGCTTTATCGCTGGTTTTAAAGCTTTTTTTCAATAACATCTTTGAGTGCCCGGCACTCCAGACTGAGATCGGCAAACATCTGTTTCAGTCGCCGGTTTTCGTCCTCCAGATCTTTCATCTTTTTGATATCAGAGGCTTCCATTCCGCCAAACTTCGCTTTCCAGTTAATGGGATGGACTACCTCCTCCCCCTGCGGTTAACTGTACGAAATATGCTCAACAGGAGAGTCACCATGAATATCGTATTTCTGGGTATTGATCTGGCTAAAAATGTTTTCCAGCTTTGCGGATTAAACCAGGCTGGCAAACCGGTTTATACAAAACGTACCGGCCGAAAAGAATTACTCCAGACGGTGGCAAATATTCCTGCCTGTCTGATTGGTATCGAAGCGTCAACAGGGGCATTTTACTGGCAACGCGAGTTTGAAAAACTGGGACATAAAGTAAAAGTCATCAGCCCACAGTATGTAAAACCTTTTGTTCGCGGGCAAAAAAATGACGGTAATGATGCACAGGCGATAGCTGTGGCCCTTATGCAACCCACGATGCAGTTTGTTCCGCCTAAAAGTCCCGAACAGCAGGATATTCAGGCTCTGCACCGTGCAAGACAACGTATTGTCAATCATCGTACTGCAACCGTCTGTCAAATCAGAGGACTGCTGCTTGACCGGGGAATAACAATCGGTGCAGCGGTCTCAAGAGTTCGTCATGCAGTTCCGCTGATCCTTGAAGATGCAGAAAATGGTCTCAGTACCAGAATGCGCAGGACGATTGCAGAACTCTATGATCTCTTTAACGATCTTGGTCGTCGCATAAACTTTTTTGATAAAGAAATAGAGGCTGTGTTCAGGCAATCTGAAGCCTGCCAGCGCATTGCCAAAGTTAAAGGTATTGGTCCTAAAACGGCAACGGCTGTTGTTGCCGCTATTGGCAAAGGAACTGAATTTAAAAATGGTCGTCACTTCGCCGCGTGGCTTGGTCTGGTTCCCCGGCAACACTCAAGTGGTGACAGGCAAGTTCTCATGAATATGACGAAAAAAGGCGACAAGCATCTGCGGACTCTTTTTATTCATGGTGCCCGCGCTGTCGTCAGGGTTGCCACGAATAAGAATGATAGCTGTCTGCATCAGTGGGTTAATCAGTTGAGGGAACGGCGAGGGTTTAATAAAACGACCGTGGCGGTAGCTAACAAGAACGCGAGAATAATCTGGTCGATGCTGAGAAATGATACAGAATATCAGGCAGCCGGAAGTTAATTCCCAGCCAGAAAAGTTGCAGTGTACTGAGAAATGGTGACAGGTTGCACCTGCACAATCGGAACCTGATTTTTATACTGGCCTCAGAGGCCGTCCAGTTGTTGAGGCGATCGTGTGCGGATTACCCATTTGGGCACAGGTTTTCCTGATGCCGGATAGATGTAAGCAACAACCCAAAACCAGAATCAGTGCTTGCAAAACGGAGGTAGTCCATAGATGTAGTACGAAGCCTCGGATATTCCCGCTTCGCGGCAGACGTCTTTGACGGTACGTCCGGCTTCAACGGACTTCAAAACGGCGATGATCTGGTGCTCGGTAAATCGGGCTTTGCGCATAGCGATCTCCTCAACGGGACATAATCAGTATGTCGGAAGATCTCTAAAAGTGAATGGTTCGGTTTAGCGGGATACTTACACGATGACTCGCTTCTACGAAGCTCGCCCTACGGGCCAGCGCGAGAACCGCGCTGTTCAACGCCTGCGGCGTTAGTCCGAGTCCGGGCACCACTAATTTAAAGAACCCGCCCGCAAGGCGGGTTTTTGCTTTTCCACGCAGTAATCATCTCGGCGACATACCAACCGTATTGATTTATCCTTTCGTGCCTGGAAAACTTGGGGTCAGATTGTGGGTCATTCAGTTACCCACAGGCAAAGACAGTTCGACACTCGCTGACCGTTCCCGTTCGCCTGCACCTTTTAGTGGGAACTAATTCACTGGCTTAATTGCCCATGGATATGTAGATACAACAAAATTAATGCACGGTTATTACTTGACAGAGCTGCTTATTAATCAGTAAAAACTGTTAATTATGCTCTTGCTGTAGTGGTTCTTACATCATTAAACCTTAGATTCCCTATACAACAACGCCCTCTAATCACCACTCACCCACGAGCTAATGCGGAAATATCATGGAGCCGTAAAGGTTCTATAATCAGCAAGATTCCAATCGCTGGAAAAAAGTGCAAATGTATAAAGTGCACCGCTGGACATTCTGCCTACGCCTACAGTATCAGAGCCGACCACTTGACGTGATGTACCTTTGGGAAATAACCAATCCCATGTGGTATAACCACTTAGTCCACTCCATGCTGGCATAACGCCCTGATACAGTGCCCACCAAACCTTATCATGGTTATTTTCCGGAACAGACCAGCCAAAGAAAATTTGGCTACTAGACTTGGCAGTAACTTCTGTCAGGGTATAGGCAGTTGAGAGCGCTTCTAGATTTATGGGAGTCTTAGGAGGTATGGGGTATAACGAACGCTTTCCATCTACAATATCAATTAGCGTAACACCGATTGACTCATCGTGTAGATACTTGACTTTTATATCTGTAAAAATGATATAAAACTCGCCAAAATTGGTTTTTCGAGTTAAAACTACAGTACCACGTTCATGCGCCATATATGACTCAAAAAGATAACTAAACGAATCACTAACTACAAATTCACTTTCTTGTAGATAAAAATTTGAATTAATTTGTCGAACAATGCAATCCGTACCGACTTTTATCTTTTTCAAAATAATTTGGGGAAGCGAAGGGTGGTCTTCATTATTGGTAATGGGCGGAGCCTCATCAACAAAAAAAACCGGAGGGTGAGAATTTGCTGTCTGATCTTTGTAAAAATCTTCGTACTTATGATTGTAGTAGAGTGTATTTTTATCACTATTTTTAGATTTTTTTATTATAAGTATTGGTTCCATTTTTTCCTCGCTTTTCTGGTTTGGTTTATATAACACCTTTCATTCAGGCACAGTTCCTTTAGGTACAGACTGCCAAGTATTTGCATCCCTATTATAGCGCTGCCATTCCTTTCCTCGGTGCTTTTTATATAAAGTATTGAAGCGTGTTCCTCCGAGAATTTGAAATTGATACTCGCCATTCAATGTGCAGTTTCTAAGCCCTAATATTGGAGAATCCGGGTTTACTTGAAGTGCGTATACAACCTCCCCAAACTCTGAGGCAAGTTTATAATTTAATGCAAAAGATACAAACTGACTTGGAGGTGTGTCACTGGTTTTTATTGACAAAAGACGCATCATAAAATAGGTTGATTCACTTGGAGACATATCCGTTCCTGGATGTTTTAATTCTAGTTGAGGGCCATTTTTGCTCCAAAAATCACTCTCTGAAATGCCCCTTCTTATAGCTTTATCTCGAGCATTTTGACCTTTGGAGTATATTACCCCGTACAATAACTCATTAGTATGCCAATTATCGGCATCCTCATAACCACGATATACCCAAGTTTCAGGTGCAGTTACTTTTGTTCGTGTTATGCTTCTGTCTTCACTTGAGGTCAAATTGGCTTTAGCCTTATTGAGAGTTACAGTACCCATTGGCTTATTTTTCTCCCCAATTTCGATAAGATCCCGAACTTGGTCAGAAGTATAGCAACCATCTCGAATAGCCTGTTCCACAGTTACGCCTGCATATGTTGATCCGATAAATGTAGAAAAAATCATGATACAAGATGAAATAAATAGTTTATTCATTATTAGCATTCTCGCCTCACTGATAATTTATAGAAACTTTAAATTTAAAATTTCTTTTTGCATTCAGAATAATGGCCTTATCAAACATTGTAATAATTATGACTTCTGCATAATGGGAAACCCCAAACCCTATTCATGAATTAGAAATTTTGAATCAATTTCTTCATATGATTATATTTCTTGTAATTATTGAATGAGGAGTTCGAACACACTGTAATTAAGCGTAACTCTTTATATTTTTTTTGCAACCTTAACTCTTGGCTAAACGATAGCATGGTATCTGGTTGATATATTTGTTTTTAATAATACTATCCACACTATAACAGCCTAGCCGTCGCCCTGCGCGACAAATGTTAAGCCGTCGACAACAGCCCGTTACAGTACCGGCTGCCGGTACTGAACAAAGGGAAGAGATCACAAGGCGTTTTTTTGCATTTCAGAAGGCTTGCTGGCTTACATTCTTTTCATGCCGCCCCGGTAAACCTTATCCTGACAAACCTATTGCGCAATGCAATTGCCACACATCACACTCAGAATATCGGATAGTAAGAATGCTAACCTTCCGTCTCATTACACCCGCACAAAAATAAGCACTCTCTCAATTCAACTCCCTGACCCCATACCCCACGACTATTTTATCCGCAGCAAGACTTTTGGTTACCACGGTTCCGGCGCCAACTTTTACGTTATCGCCTAATGTAATGTCGCCAAGCAGAATGGCATTGGCGCCAAGCTCCACCTGATTGCCCAGCACCGGACTTTTAGTGACCTGACCTTCACGGTTTATCACGCTGCCAATGGTCACACCCTGCCGTAATGTGCAGTTCGTCCCGATGATGACGTCGGAATTCACCACAATGCAGTGCGGATGATATATTTTCAGCCCAAAACCGATTTGGGTTCTGTGCGGGATTTCCACACAAAACAGCCATTCATTAATCACTTTATTCAGAATCACAAAAGGAATGCTGATAATTTTCAGCAGCGCATTTGATGACTGGTAAAGGGTAGCAAGGCGAAACAGCAGTATTACCAGTTTGGCTTTAATACTGCCCGCCGTTTTTACTTCACGCCATACATGGCCGATATTGTTCAGCATATGAATATCTATTCTTAATTCCGTGCTCAGTGCACCGTTACCGTGGAAACCCGATACCAACCGTCGGCCTGTTTGCCCTCGTTGGCGAGATTAATTCGCGATACTCCCTTTGTGTCCAGTATCGCCACGTCAATATTATACAGCCCGGCTGGCAGTGCTTCCGGCATCGTCAGTTGGTAGACGGACGTATGCTGCCCCGGCAACCAAGAGCGAATGTCATCCGCAGTTTTTCCCATACTCATCGCGCTGTTGTCATTATTCACCACGCGATAGGCCAAATCATATTTCAGATAAATGGGCGCTACGCCGTCATTAACCCACTGATTATTTAGTATCAGACTCTGCCCTTGCGCTAATTCGGACTCATGAGTTAAAGAAGCCAGGCGGAAACGATAGCCGAGTTTGGTCAGCGCGTTATCCACGATGTCCCGATACTCCGTCGGCACGCTGCGCGATTTCAGATTAATGGTGCTGGCGTGTTGTGCCAACGCCCAGTCAAAGGTCGCCTGCACTTGCTCACGCGTATAATGCTGAACGCTCTGCCACTCCGACATATAGCCACAGATTTCCAGACTCACCGGCGCACGTTGCCACACCGTACTAAAGTTTGGATAAAGCGCCGCCGCGTTTTGCAGCCGCTGCGGATAATCATCTTGCATGTGACTCCACGTCGTCGAAAAATTATGCCAGTCGCCCAAGCAGTCGGCGCGCCATCCCGCACCTTGTTTCACGGCGCTTGCCAGAGTGTCGCCGCCGTTAATCAGCATGATTTTTGGGCAGCTGGGAAACGCGGCAAAATACATTTTTACGTACTTATCTAACTGGGCTGATGTGTAACGCTCAAGCAGCGGCTTAATGGTCGGGAAATTACTGTTGTGCCACTCTCCCCATGACCCCACCAACCCAATATCGATATAAGCCAGATTCAAATTACCGTCATAGCGCTGACCAAAAGCGTTAAGCAAACGCTGGCTATATTCGATAAACAACGGATCGTCCAGATCCGGCACAAAGGTTTTTTTGTCCGGCGTCCACTCGCCCTTGATCCCTTTTTGGATCAACCAGTCAGGAATCTTCGAGCCGCTGGCAGGCTCATCAAGCGCCATAAAGCGCAGCCCCACGTTCATCGCCGGTTGATGCTGGCTAGCCAGTTCGAAAATGGCATCCACCAGTTGAAAGTTATACTGGCCTTCGACCGGCTCCAGTTCACTCCAGTACAGGCGATCATATTCAATACCGGTGTCGGGATAATCAGCCAGCGATAGCGTAGCGCCATTACCCTTGTTAAAACTGGCAACGCCATTGCCCGGATTCGTTAACGGGCCATTTAGCCCTTTGGGAGTGACGGTCGTCATCGTGCCTCCAGCCACACCCACTACAGAAAATAACAAACCTCCTACCGCAATCATTTTAAGATTCATCTAAGACTCCTTATTTCCACGTCAGTAGAAACCGGAGGTCAGTGATCCTTCAGTCTGAGCCACCAATCCCAAATCCCTAAGTGGAAATGTGGGAAAATATCAATACCCAAGGCAGACTTAATCATGTACAGCGTCAATAGCGCCGCAAGCGTACAGAACAGGCAGGTAAACAGGATCAACGCGGTCAGCAGTATGCAAAACAGCGTTGATTCTTTACGGGGACGTTTACGGTGATCCTGGCCAAATAAAAAGACGAAATAATAGCGTCGGCTAAAAAAAGGGAAACTCTTACGCACGTCGACCCAGTGCATTGAAGCCGCTGTGATCGACAACACCGCCTGTTCAACGGCCTGCCGTTGTTCCAGGGTAAGTTCTGCGTCAATGTTCCCATCAAGGGCTTCATAGAAGCGTTCAATGACTAACGGACGTTGATTCGATTCGTTCACTATTTACCTATTGATTTATTAACTCATTGACCTATTGACTGAGGTATAAACCGCCATCGTTTGTTGCGCGATTTTTTTCCAATTATACCTTTGTAAATATTCAGAGTAATCAACAGCAAACGATTTAGAGCGCTGTGTAATCTTTTCGGATAAATCCGCCACGTCTCCAACATTAAAATAGGTGTCTGGCGCTAATTTCACCTCCAGATTAGCGGGAATATTGCTAACCACGACAGGCAATGAAAACGACATGGCCTCCAGCAGCGCAATGGGTAACCCTTCATGATATGAAGGCATCACAAAGAGTTTAGCCTGTGAAAAGACAGTTTGCAGTTCATGACCTTTTAAAAATCCGGTCAGGACCACATTAGGGGTGTCATGGGCTAACTGTTTTAACCGCATACTATACGCAGTGGGGTGATCGGCATCGCCAACCAAAACCAATGGCATCGTGATACCTGATTGCTTATAGGCGGTGATGAGATCGTGCAAACCTTTTTCTTCCACAAAACGGCCAACCGCAACCAAATAGTTTTGTGGCTGAAGAGAAAAACGCGCCAACGTTTGATTGATAACTTCCGGTGTTAATTGCTGAGATAAGTTCACGCCGTTATAGATAAGATGAGCATCATTTCGTCCATATTTCTGCTTGATCATATTATTAATAACTTCGGAGATTACAATCACTTCATTGGCATATTTCACGGCCACCTTTTCACCCAGCAACAACACTTTCTTTGCCAGGAACCCCCACTTCTGGCGGTCATAGTCCGGGCCATGATGAGTAAAAACCACTTTTTTACCCAGCAGACGCAGAAGCGGCACCACCAGCCCTGGGCCAATAGCGTGGACATGTACTACCGTGGACTGATCAAAGCAGGTGATAAATGCCGCCAGTACCGAATGGACTATTGCTTCTAATGAACGTTTTTTCGGCGCTAATAAAGCGCGAGTCGTTACTCCCTGATACTGTGATTCTTTATAATTAACATAAGGTGAACGTGCGAGAACGCAAATATCCACATCAAATTGCTGTTTAATAGTCGGGTATAAATTTTGACAATGTGTTTCCACACCGCCTAACACGTTTGGAATGCCACGTGTTCCCAGAACGGTAATTTTCGTAGTCATATTATTTATCGTTTAATAATTCCTGATAAAGCGCCAATAAAGATTCTGTGTGTTTACGTAATGAATATTTTTCACTAAGACGCTGACGCGCATTCAATCCCATTTCTCTGGCTTTTTGCGGATTCAACGCCAGGTCATCCAGCACATCGGCTAATGCCTGCACATTGCCTGGTTCGAATAAAACGCCGTCTACATTATCGCGAATCTGTTCGGGAATGCCGCCAATACGCCCGCCCACTACCGGTTTGGCGAACGCCATCGATTCCAGCACCGACATTGAACAGTTTTCATAATATTCGGAAGGAACCACCACCGCGCGCGCATATTTAATAAGCTGGTTAAGTTCTTCGCCCTGCTGTTTATAGCCCAGGAATTCCGCATTCGGAAATTGCGCGACCAGATCGTCATACAGCGGCCCGCTGCCTGCGATTTTTAACGGAATTTTATTGCGCATTTGCTGATGCGCTCTGGCCAGCGTAGCCACGCCCTTTTCCCGACTCAGGCGGCCAATAAAAAGAAAATAGCCGTCGTCTTCAACATCCTCCACCGGCAGGCTGTCATTAATGCCGTTCACAATCACGTCAATACGGGAATTCGGCAGCTTGCGAATTAATTGACTACGTAGAAATTCGCTGGGCGAAACGATCGCGTCCAACGCCTGATAATTTTTGGCAATATTCTGCCAGGCGCCTTCTAACGAAAGCAGCAGGCTTTTCGAAGCGGAGCCTTGCTGGCAACGATATTTAAAGGCGTTAAATACCGAGCCGGTTAAACAGGCGTCACAGACTTTTCCATCGCGCAACATGGTGTACGACGGGCAGATAATCTTGTAGTCATGGGCCGTTAACACTGTTTTACACCCAAACTGACGGGCAATTTTAATCAACGACGGCGTGAGCTGATGATAGATATTATGAAAATGAACAATATCCGGCTTTTCTTTACGCAATAACGCCAGCAACTTCTTACATGCCTCAGCGTTATGAATAAAGTTCACGGCCGTTTTAACTGCTCCGATCACGCCGCTGCGCTGATGATAATCCACATTATCAACAAAATAGGGAGAGTAATCTGACGGGAAGTTATTTTCATGCTGCATTGAGAAAGCGATAACCTCAACGCCAGCCTTTTTCAGCATATCGCTTTCCTGAAAATAAACCGTTTCCGCGCCGCCCTTGATATAGAAAAATTTATTGACTAATAAAACTTTCATCATACCTGCCTATTCATGAATAACCTTGCTGTCTGGCGGCGTCATGGGATCGCGCATGGGTCTGGTTAACCCTTTGACCAATCCGGCAGAAAATACAGCCAGATTCATCACGCTTTGTAGTCCGTTCAGCAGTGAACGGTTTTTCATCGTTTTTAAGGCAATAAAAGCGAGTAGCGGCAGCAACGCCACGCCAATAATATCGGCGTTAAACGTCAACAAACTCATCAACAGCGCCAGCAGATAAACCGCAAAAATCGCCTCGTTTTTAACGATGTGTAACGCCTCGCGGAAATAAGGCATGCCCCATGCACTGCGTAAAAGTTCGCCCGGCGCCCAGAGAAAACCGTTCGTCCAACGGTATTGCAGCATTTTATATGTTGGCATGGTGTATGACGTGTGGCGGAAATAAGGTACGTTAAGGCGATGTAATTTATATTTGGCATAGCGCAGACGAATGCCTAATTCCGCCTCCTCATAACCATGTAAGCTACGGTTGGTGAGATAGCCTATTTTTTCAATTGCCGAACGGCGATATAAGCCCCCGCCGCCTAAATGGCCACAGTCGCCCAGCGGATATATTTTATGAAGACGTTGTTTGCGCGATTTAAACTCATAGTTCGCCGCGCCATCCATCTCTACCGTTCCAGCTACGCCGGCGTAGTCTGGATGCGCCGCTAAAAATGCGATGCCCTGCTCAATAAAGCCATCTTCCAGCACCATATCGCCGTCCATCAGCAGGAGATAATCCCCCTGACTGTACAGATAGCCAAGCTGATGCCCCACGCCGCAGCAGCGTTCAGACGGCTCAGTCAGCGACACCACGGTTACCCCTTTGGCGCTGGCAAGCTGCTGAGTGTTATCGGTCGATAAGCTATCGGCAACAATAATTTTATGGGGATAATCCGCAATATGGCGACGAATACTGTCGATGGTTTGCTCGATGCATTCCGCCTCATTAAATGTCTTAATACTCACTGAAATAAAAGGTTTCTCACTCATACAATTTTCCGGTATAACGGCAGACAGAATGGCGAATCACCAGACTTGAGCCCAGAGACAAATAAAACAGGAATTGCAGCATGGGAATAATCATCAGGATCTGGCTATAAGGCAGACTCAGCAGGCACCCAACCGCAAAAACATTAAAGGCCGGAGAAAAACTCAGCAGTTGCAGATCCTGTTGGTCTACTTCATTACGCTCCAGCATCGGCTTTGGTCGCGCAATAATTAAGATATAAATAATTAACCCGATAAAAAATAACGATCCAACGATGCCCACTTCCCATAGCAGCACACTTAGCGAAGTCGAATCGATAATCAGGTTGTAGATAATATTTAAAAAGCCAGGAGAAACGGCGCTTCCGCTATTTGTCGCATTTAAACCGTAGCCAAATAACGTACCGGAAAGCCCCCACATATCGTGATTTTTTAGCCAGAAGAATATCGTCGTAAGACGGCCAAGCTCACCTGATTCCATAATGTAGTTGGTATCAAAAATATAGCCCAGCGAATCCATAAATACGCTTAACGCACTTTTCGTCGGGTCACCGCCAAACGCCGAGGAATAACCCGAGGCCAAAATGGTAATCGCGACGGTAATGAGTAACGCCATGCCGCTAAAGATCAGCAAAATCGCTTTCAGGTTTACGTTATTCATGCCTTTGATGTAGCTCGGCATTAACCAAACCCAGGCCAGCAATAACGGCGAAACCAGAATCACGAATTTCACTTCTCCCAGAATACATAGGCCAAACCCCAAAACGATATGCACCGCCATGGATTTAAACGACGTTAAACCATGTTTAAATTCCGAGACTTTCAGCAGCATAATCAGCAGACAGAACAGCCCCATCGCCGCGGTATTGCCCCCGCCCATCGGGTCGCCGCCAAACGTGCCGACCACGGAGTCCCATTTTTCATCTTCGCCACGAAGCGCCACACGCCGCGGCAACACAAACAACACCTGATAAATCACGACAGGAAACTGCGCGTAGAACACCCAATACAAACTGCGGGTCACGCGGTAAATTTGTGATTCACGACAAAACCCCAGCAGCAGGCAAAACATCATCAACGACAAGGCAATCTCGTTTTTAAAACCAACGATCGTGACCGTTATTCCGCCCTGCAATAGAGTAGACACTCCCGCCATCGCCAGAAAAGAGAGATACAGCGTGAGCACCACCAACTCCTGCGTATCCAAATGCAACGCATCGTAGCGGGTCTGCATAATCAGCAACCCCACCATGATTAAAGCCAAAATAAAAGGCAACCACAGCACCGCCAGTAGGCCGGTGAAATACTGCGTCAGCCCGCAGAATACCAGCGTAATGACGACATAAATCTGCAGGTAAAGCCCGGTATTCAAAATCATGACGCTATCATCATGCTTTTCAGCAAATTGGCGCGTTTATTGACTTTGAGATAAATAAACGCATAGCGTACAAACGTCAGCACGGAAAACAGAATCATGGACGTGGCATAGTGATTATAAAAATAAGGCACAATCACAAAAGCGACTAATACAACAGCCAGCTGTTCTAACTGAATACGCAGGAAATAGCGATGAGAACCAAATATTAGCTCAATCACCGTCAGCGGACACACCGCCAGCGCAGGGAATAAATAAGGTAGCATATAGCGAGACGTTGGAATGGAGTTAATCCACTCTTCGCTAAAAAACAGGTGCATCACCAGCGGATAGAAAATAAATATCCCCAGCGTGCAGACAACCCCAGACATCAATAATACCAGGCGAACTTTTTTGAATTCCTCGTAGTTGAAACGCTTATTTCTGAAATCGACGGACCACGTTGAAAAAATAGAGTTACGCACCGCATTACCGATGATCACCACCGGAGCCAGACAAAAGCGGCTCACCACCGAGAAATAACCCGCCGTCAACGCGGAGAACCAAAAATTAATCAGCATCACAGGCAAATTACTATTGACCATCGCCAGCACTTCGGCGCTGCCAACCCGGGTGAGATGGTGAACATGCTGATGAAAGAAAGCCACATTCCGCTGCGGACTAAAATTTCTGAACGTAACGGTGTGAATATTGAACGAATGTAAAATACAGCCGCTAATAAGCACAATCATGGCGCAGGCCCAGGACCAATAAAATGCGCTGGTATGTGAAGTAAACACCACCGAAAGCACCACCACCGCCGAGACGGCGAGCCGCTGAAAGGCCAGAAAACGATAGTTACCCTCGCGCAGCGATAAATTCTCCGCGATCAGCACCCACGCATAGGCAAGTGTCAGCAGGTAGAGAAAGAACACATTTCGCTGGAACAGCCATGCGGTCAGCATCGCGTAAGGCACCGCGGTAAGCAGGCTTTGCAGCACGCTGAACACCACGCTCTGCGCCAGTTCACTGTCTGGCTGTTTTGGAATCAGCAGTTGCGATGCAAAGGTACAGACTTGCGCTCCCACCAACACGATGCTGTAACTCAGCGCGTAGATTCCCACCTCGGCCATGTCGTATTTATGTGAAATCAGCCAGATAGACAGCGCGCCAATCAGTTGTGAAAGCACCGACGACCCCGCAATGGTAGAAACGCTTTTTAATAAACTCATCTTTTCAATAAACTCAGCTTTTCAATAAACTTATAGGTGGCCCGTACTGTTGATTAGCGCATTCATGTGTTGATTCAGGGAGCGAACGCCCTCTTTGGTTTCGAGGTTCTTATCCGCCACCCGATTTATTACCGCGCCAATCAGCACCGCGCGGTGGTGCTTCACTTTCTCAATGGCATTAAGCACATCGCCCGCACGCCACGCGCCGGCTTTCAGCACAAAAACCACCCCGTCTATCACCCGGCTAATCAATTGAATATCCTGCGTTTGATTCACCGCGGCCACGTCAACGATAATTCGCTGATAGCGCGTTTTCAGTTCAGTCATCAACGTCACAAAATGCTCGGACGACAGCATCAGTAAAGAAGACGTCGAGGCATTACCACGCGGCAGGAAGCTTAAATGTTCATTGATTGTCACCAGCGCGGCATCCAGCGGTGATTGACCTTGCAGTAGCTCCGCCACGCCAACCGCGGCAGGATGCGCCAACTCTTGCGTCAGCCCGCCGTCGTTAAAGAAATCCAGATCGATAAGCAGCGTTTTTTGATCAGCGCTGAAGGATGTCGCCAGCAAATGCGCCAGCAACGATCGCCCTTCGCCATGCTCTGTCGAGCTGACGGCAAGGGTTTGGCAGGAGGGATGCGATAGCAAAATGTGGGTTCGCATGCTGTGGACAATATCGACATCCAGCGGCGATTCGGTGATCAAACGCACCACCTGCGAGCGCCTCACTCCATTGGCAAAAGTGCGAATTTCACCCACCGGCGCCACATTCAGGCGCTTTTTCATCTGGCTAATGCTGTTGATTGAATTATCCAGCGCGGCTCTCACGATGAAGTAAACCACGGAGAAAATCAGGGTTAGCATGACAACCATCACCAGCAGCATCGCTTTATTGGGCTTCGACGGATGGTCAGCCGGCACCGCCGGGTCATAAAGTATCGCGTCCGGCTCTAAATAGTTACCCGCGAGCGTCTGCTCCTTCGTGCGCTGATAGAGCGCCTTATACAGTTCTTTGGTTTTATCCAGCGCCGTGGTCAGGTTGTTGTATTCATCACGTTTAGACGCCAGCGTTTGAAAATCCGCTTTCTGTTGATTCAACAGCTGCTGATAGTATTTTTCATCCTTCAACGCCGCCTGATACTGCTTATTCAGCCCGGCTTCCAGTTCGAATAACACGGTGTGGGTCTGTTCCTCAATCGCCTGAACCTGGGCTTCGGCTTCCAGGATTTTGGTATGTTTCAGCCCATAGCGTTTACGTAAATCATATAAAGAGCGCCGGGCCTGAATCAGCGCGATGCGCAAATCCTGAATCTGGGCATGATTAGAAATATCGGGCAGAGAAATCACGTTTTCCAGCGACTTACCCGCGTTCAAACGCACGCTGTTGTAATTCGTTTCCGCCCTGATGCGACGCTGGGTAGCATCCGCCAACTTAGTGGTGACGATCCCCAACTGTTCAGTCTCAAAGCCATCCACGCCACGGAACGTGAGCAACCCTTCTTTCTTCAGAAACTGGTCGATTGCAGCCTGTTGCTCAACGACTTGCTGCCATATCTCTTCCATCTGTTTTTGGTTCAACGCCTTGGCTTTCAGCGTCTTGAGGTGCTTTTGCTTAGCCGTATAGTCAATAAACGCCTGCGCCACGCCGTTAGCGATGTCGGCCGAAAGCGCAGGCGATGCCGATTCGTAGGAGATAGTGGCGAGGTGTGTGGTGCGAACGCCGTTGATAGTGAGGTTTTTCACTATCGCATTCAGCGCGTTATCGACCCGCTGTTGCTCATCGGCGCGTTTATCCGCGCTTTTGTCGGCATCGCCGTTAAACGCGGGGTTTTGGTCCAGCCTGATGTCCCGCACGGCTTGTTCCAGCACAATACGTGACTGCATCAACGCATACTGGGTTTCGTAATAGCCGCTGCGGGTGGAATCATAGCCATCGACCTGCGGCAACGGCGAAACGTTATCCTGTTGCGCTTTCAGCAGCACCGTTGCCGTCGAAACATATTTGGGCGTGATCATGCTGATCAGCGGGTAAGCCACTACCGCGCTAATCAGGCCAGCCAGGATGATCTTCCAACCGTTCTGTTTGATCTTTTGGGCAAATCTGGAGAAATCGATCGTGCTTTCCAATTTTCTGCCATTTTCCACTATAGATAGACTCATGGTCAGAAAAAGCTCATACCGACAACCACGGTGTCGCCTGGGTGAACAGCGCGTCTTACATCAACATTTTCAATCAGTTGATTGCTATTCGACAGGCGAAGACTCACATCCTTGCGGTCTGCGCGATCGGTAAATCCGCCGGCCAGCGCCAGCGCTTTTTCAACGGTTAAGCCCGGCTCGTAGGCATACCCGTTCGGCTTCTCAACTTCACCGGTGATATAGAATTTCCGGAACTCGGCGATGCTGACCGTCACCATCGGGTTTTGCAGATAATCACCGCGCAGGCGATGGGCCAGTTCCTCGCCTACCTGCCCCGGCGTTTTCCCTTTCAACACCAGTTGACCGATGTAGGGGAAGTTAATCGCGCCGCTTTTATCCAACATAAATGTCATCGTCATCTCCGGCTCGCCGTATACCAGAATATTGACAGCATCGCCTTCGTCTAACTGATAACCGGTTGTTTCATTGTCAGTTTTTTCCAACTGTTGTGGGCTTGACGAGGTGCATCCCGCCAACCAGACGCTTAGGCACAGAAAAATGCACAGTTTTATTATTTTCACGTTAGATCTGTACCTTAGCTGTAAACATAATCAGGGAGTTATCGCGGCCCAACATTCTGACGACCTGGCGATCGCCATCAGGGCCAATAAAGAAAGAATCGGTATCTTGATTGGAACGCAGCGTATTCAGTTGATACTTTAATTCAACATTAATCGAGGGCCTGAAGTTATAACTCATAGCGAAGGTGAACACCCTATTTCTGTCTTTGCGATCCTTCGGGTAATTCTTGTAACCCTCGGCCAGGTATGAATAGTCAAACGTGGTGGAGAAACGATCGGCTAGCCAAAAATGCTGATAGGAGATGCCGTATTTAGAAGCCATGATATAGCCGCCGACTTCCGACGGATCCTTGATATGCTGCGACGTATGTACGGTAAAAACGGATTGTTCGAGCGGTTTCCACTCAGCCTGAATATCCCAGTTTACCCCGCTAAAATCCCTGGCGTTTGGGTTATTATCGAATGTCTTATATAGCCAGGCCACGTTCGCATCCACGCGGGTTTTGCCCGTAAGCTGCGATTTAATACCGTATTCCAGGTAATACTCATCATTGTCTTTTTGCGAATCGACCTCATAACGGCGCTGATTGTTAATAAAGCGGTAGCGAAAGCGTGTTGTCCGTGAGTATTGGTCAGATAATTCGGCGATCAAACCGTTCTCGTGCCATTCCTGCCCACGAACATAGTTATAAAAATCAATATCGGTATTTTTAATATCGTCCACGTGGCCTAAACGCAGTTTTTTAAACAGCAGAGCGACTTCGGCTTTACCGCGCCCTTTCGGAGCGCCATAGCTGTAACGTAATTCGCTGTTAAACAGTTCGCTGCTCAGCGGCGAATTAATACCGAAATCGCTGAACTGTTGTGGTCGAAAACCTTCGGAAATACCACGCCCGCGCGCCTCGTGCCCGAGAGAATCTTCAAGACTGAGCGTTAACCCATGCTTTAGCCCGTAGCGCCATGCGCCATTAAAGCGAAAGAAATGATCGGTGTAATTATCCGCCGAATCGCGGTCGTAACGACGATAATCACCGGAATACATCAACAGATATTGGTCCTGATAACGCGCGCCAATGGCTTTAATCATCGGCCTGACGCTCTGAAAATCAGAACTCACCGCGTCTTGATCATAAGCCTGATAGGTCACGTTATTCTCATGCCCATAATCCAGACCAACCTGGCTTTGAAAATCAATACCCGCAATGCCGATATGCGATTTCGGCGTCAGATCAGCCCAGGAGGGATGCGGCATAATCATTCCAGCGGCGATGATCAATTTAGTACGCATTTTCACCGATAAAACCTTTGAAAATGGTTCTAAAGATAATCTTGATATCCAGCCAAAGCGACCAGCTCTGAATATAGGCAATATCGTAGTGAACCCGTTTTTCCATTTTATCGAGGGTATCCACTTCGCCACGATAACCATTAACCTGCGCCAATCCTGAAATACCAGGCTTCACTTTATGGCGAATCATGTAGTTTTCGACCAGTTGCCGATACTGCTCGTTATGCACCACGGCATGAGGACGCGGGCCAATAATCGACATCGTGCCTTGCAATACATTGAAAAATTGCGGCAGTTCATCCAGCGAAGTACGGCGTAAAAATGCGCCAAAACGCGTAACGCGCGGATCGTTTTTAGTCGCCTGCGTCACAACGCCGGCGTTTTCCATCACGTGCATCGAGCGGAATTTCCACACTTTGATTTTGTTGCCGCTCAGACCGTAGCGATCCTGCTTGAATAACACCGGTCCACGCGACGTCAGCTTGATACCAATCGCAATCAACAGCAGCAACGGCGAAATCATCAGCGTAATCACGCCGCCAATCACTAAATCCTCAACACGCTTAATAAAAGAACCAATACCATCAAACGGCGATCTGAAAATACTGATAGTCTGAATGTTATTGATGGAACGAAACTGCGATACATATGAGCTGTAGGAATAAAGGTCAGGAATGATGTAGGTATCAACCGTAGTATCGGACATCATCGACAGAAAATAGCGAATGCGTTTCAGCGCAATCATCGGCAGTGCAATATAAATCTCATCCACCCTGCCCGCTTTGGCTTCTTCAACCAGCGCACTCACATTGCCTTTAAACGGGCTCTTAGTCAGATAGCCGCAACGGGATGGGCTGCGATCGTCGTAGAAAGCCAATTCCAACTGCATATTGGCATACTCTTTGAGCAATGCTTTTTCCGCCGCTAACCCACCGGGCGTTAAGCCCACAATAGCAATCCGAATCCGTTTTTTAGCCGTACATTTAAACGTAATAAAACGCGTGAGATAGAGGCCGCATAACGAAAGAGTATACCAATACAGCGTCGCGGAAAAATATATGTTATCGAGATGATGTAATAGCCCTAGCGAATACAGCGTGCCGGCATATTCCCTGACCACCTCAACAAACATGACGGACAACAATGCGGAACCCCACAGTTTTCTCTGCCCGCGAAATTGCATATTCTTAAGCCCATTATGATATAAGCCGGTATATTCTCCAATAAGTAAAAAAGAGGTGGAAAATAGCAAACTAATCATAATGACATCATCGAAAGCGCCCATTAAAAATAGCCTGGCGCTGACTATTAATGTTAAATTAATTGATAAGAAATCCATCAATTTAATAACAAAAAAGTCATTCCCATAGGAAATCTTTATCTGATTACTAGACACTTTTTAATCATAATCCATTAAGTTTTTATTATTGACGCCTCTCCGAGACGGATAATATATCACCTAAACGAAATTTAAAATAACAATCAGAAGAATCTCAAAAAAAATTTATTAAAATACAAAAAATCTCAGTATTTTCCACAATGATTATTAATTTATAAAATATAAATGTTCACGTTAGTAATTTAACTGCAATTATTTATTGTATTATTATTTATATAATAATATTTATAATTAATAATTATTTTTACGTGATCGATAAAGAATAAAATTTCACCAATCATGCTGCGGTAGCCAGGAGGTGCAGAAAATGATTCGGGTCTGGTCATATCTGTAATCTGCACGCGCCACTCGAATTATTTGGGGTATAGCCGCTCAGATACAGGTGATGGATAAACGCTACATTCGTCTTGATATTCATGATGCCGTCGCCGGTTTTCTTCCCTGTCCAGCGAATCAGGGAAGAAAACCGCAGGAATACGCATCGTTTCGTTCGTCTGCCGCCCCCCGGTTGCTATGTTCTATACGCTATGTGCTATACGCTATGCGAAGCGGCAATGCGAGGCGGCATCTCAAACGTCACTGACAACCGGGCCAGACGTTACCCGGCATAGTTGCCGAATTCACAGCTCAGTTGCGTCCATTTGCGAGCCTGCTCGCTCAGGGTGAAGCCCAGACCGTGACGATCCGACACCCACATGCGTCCGTCGCGCAGTTCAAGCTGCTCGTTAAACAGCGGGTTGAGCCATTCAAAATGTTCCAGCCAGGGTTCCAGCGGGTAGGCGGCGGCCAGATGCAAATGCACCTCCATCGCAAAATGCGGCGCCAGCTTACGGCCGTGTTTCGCCGCCAGATCCATGATTTTCAGGAACGGCGAAATACCGCCCACGCGCGGCGCGTCCGGCTGCACAAAATCGCTGGCGTTGCCCAAAATCAACTGCTCATGTTCCCGGAAACTGGTGAGCATTTCCCCGGTGGCGATCGGTGTGTCGAGGGCCGCAGCCAGCTGCGCGTGGCCTTCCACATCGTAGGCGTCCAGCGGCTCTTCAATCCAGATCAGGTTGAAAGCCTCCATTTTGCGCCCCATGCGGATCGCGGTTTCACGATCCCACTGCTGGTTGGCATCCACCATTAACGGGAAATCATCGCCCAGCGCCTCGCGGACCGCGGTCAGACGGCGGATATCCTCCGCGGTGTTGGGCTGTCCGACTTTCAGCTTGATGCCGCCGATGCCGCTCTCCCGCGAGAAAGCCACGTTCTTCAGCACCTGTTCCAGCGGGGTATGCAGAAAGCCGCCGGAGGTGTTGTAGCACTGAACGGAATCCCGGTGCGCGCCCAGTAATTTCGCCAGCGGCAGCCCCGCGCGCTTGGCTTTCATGTCCCAAAGCGCAATGTCGATAGGAGAAATGGCCTGCACGGCCATGCCGCTGCGCCCCACCGAGGCGCCGGCCCACAGCAGTTTGCTGTAGATTTTATCGATATCGTTCGGGTCTTCCCCCAGCAGATTATCGGCAATCTCTTTCGCATGCGCATAAATACCCTGGCCGCCCGCACGCTTGGAGTAACTGAACCCGACCCCTTCAAACCCATCGCGGGAACGAATCTCCGCGATGATAATCGCCACTTCGGTCAGGGGCTTCTGGCGCCCGGTAAGCACCTTGGCGTCGCTCACCGGCGTCGCCAGCGGCAGCAACGCCAGCGACAATTTAACCCACTCAATACGGTCGCCGGTTTCCGCCGCGGTTTTGACGCCGGTAACGCTGGCATAGGAAACGGCATCTGAATTTGCGCTTAACGACATGGCATGGCCCTCATCAGGTAAAATGTTTGCGCTAACATCAATAGCGAAGATACCGATAAAGCACCACTGCATTGAATCTATTTTGTACAAACGATCACAATCCGGATATTTATGGCAAGTTGCACAATAAAATGATAGCGCCAACACCAAGCCTTGCCGCGTAATATCAGGTGCGGGCGCGTGCCGCCGCGCCGCGCTGGAAAAAGCACACGGCTTCACCAATAATCCACGAAACGGACGCCACCGAATAACACAAGGGTCAGGCTCACTGTGAGTACCAAAAAAACACCCCGACATGCCGCCGCAACGCGTGCGCCAACGCTGGATGACGTCGCCCGGGCGGCGGGGCTCTCTTCCATGACGGTCAGCCGCGCGCTCAACACCCCGGCGCTGGTGCGCGCCAAAACCATCGAAAAGGTGCAGGAAGCGGTGCGCGCCACCGGGTATATTCCGAACGCGCTGGCGGGCGGGCTGGCCTCCCGGCGCAGCAAACTGATCGCCGTTGTGGTGCCGCAAATCAATAACAACATGTTTGTCGATACCATTCAGGCCATCAGCGACGAGCTGGCGCAGCGCGGTTATCACATGCTGCTTTGTGTGGCGGGATACACGCAACAGGCCGAGGAGGAACTGGTGGCGACGCTGCTGTCGCGCCGCCCTGACGGCGTGGTGCTGACCGGCATCCATCACTCGCCGGCGCTCAGGAAAATCATGCTGAACGCCGCGGTTCCAGTGGTGGAAATCTGGGATCTCACGCCAACGCCGCTGGATATGTTGGTGGGGTTTTCTCATGAAAAAGTCGGGCTGGCGATCGGCGAGTATATCCGCCGGAAAGGGTATCAACGCCCGGGTCTGATCTGGACGGCAGACCCGCGCGCCGCGAGGCGCAAAACCGGTTTGTGCGACGCACTGGCCCGCGACGGCGCGCCCCAGCCAGCCTGCATCGACGCGCCCCTGCCCGCCACGCTGGCATTTGGCCGGCATGGGGTCAGCCAGTTGCTGGCGCAGAGTCATCCCGACATTGTCGTCTGCAGTTCGGACACGCTGGCGCAGGGCGCGATCATGGAAGCGGAAAGCCGTGGCCTGCGTGTTCCGCAGGATCTGGCGGTGATGGGGTTCGGCGATCTGGATTTTGCCGCCAGCAACCGTCCGTCGCTCACCACGGTCGGTATCGACAGACGGGAAATGGGCCGGCGGGCGGCCACCTTACTGGCAGACAGCATCGCAGGTGATGACCGCAACGGCGCCATTGTCGACATCGGCTTTCAGCTTATCGAACGGGAGTCGGCGTAGCCCGGCCAACGGCGCGCAGCGGCTAGGTTCACCCCAAATGCGTATGACCGGTGCCGCTGTCCTCCGGCTCCAGCACAGACAAACCGTGCAGGATGCCGCAACCGTCCACCGTCTGCGTGACCTGACAGCGCTGGCTGATGTGCATCAGTTGCGCTTTCAGTTGCTGCAACTCCGCAATGCGCGCCTCCACGTGCCCCAGATGTTCGTTCAGCAACACGTTCACCCCCTCGCAACTGGCGGCCGGTTGCTCGCTCAGCGCAATCAGGGCGCGAATTTCATCGTGGTTCATGTCCAGCGAGCGGCAGTTGCGGATAAACCGCAGCCGGTCGACATGAAACTGATGGTAGTAGCGGTAGTTCCCTTCGGTTCGCTCCGGTTCCGGCAATAGCCCTTTCTTCTCATAAAAACGAATGGTTTCCGGTGTGGTGTTGGCCACTTTCGCCAGATCGCCAATTTTCATGTGATTCCCCCTTGACCCTGTAGTTGCTACAGGGTTTTTACTACAACAAAACCCCGAACAGGAATCAACCATGTCAGAGAAACATTCACCCACTTCTCCGCGTCAGTTCCAGCCTGTCGCGCTGGAAAAACCGGGCAAGGCCCTGTTCCGATCACACCCGCACGCTCACGCCGGACTGGGTCAGGCCGCGCTAAAAACCGCGGGTAACCCGCAAAGCGGGCAATCGTGCTCCAATCACTGCTGCGACCATCCGGCACCGGCCCAGCCGACCGCAACGCTGGCTGGCGCGGAGCGCATCGGCGACCAGCAGCGTACGCCGATCCGCATCATGCAGATGGACTGCCCGACCGAAGAAACGATGCTGCGTAAAAAACTCGACACCCTGCCGGAAGTGAGCGCGCTGGAGTTCAACCTGATGCAGCGGGTGATGACCGTCACCCACCGTTACGACGCGCTGGATAAGGTGCTGGCCGCTATCCGCACGTTAGGTTTTGAACCCGAAGTACGCACCGGGGACGACCGTTCGCCCCTGCCGCCGGAGCCGAAAAAGTCCTGGTGGCCGCTGGGGCTAGCGGTGGTGGCCGCCGCCGCCGCGGAAGCGGTGGAATGGACCGGGCTGCCCGAATGGTGGGCCGCGGTGCTGGCGATTCTCGCCGTGGCGGCCAGCGGGCTGACCACCTACCGCAAAGGCTGGATTGCCCTTCGCACCGGCAACCTGAACATCAATGCGCTGATGAGTATCGCGGTAACCGGCGCACTGTTCCTGCAACAGTGGCCGGAAGCGGCGATGGTGATGGTGCTGTTTACCCTTGCCGAGCACATCGAGGCGCGCTCGCTGGACAGAGCCCGCAACGCTATCGCCGGGCTGATGAATCTGGCGCCGGACACCGCCACCGTACAGCAGCCGGATGGCGACTGGCGCGAGGTGGAGGCCAAAACCGTCGCGCCGGGCGACATCGTGCGGGTGCGGCCCGGCGAGCGTATCGCGCTGGACGGCGAAATCACCAGCGGCCACTCCGCCGTCAACCAGGCGCCGATTACCGGGGAAAGCCTGCCGGTGGATAAACGTGTCGGCGACAGCGTATTTGCCGGCACCATCAATGAAAGCGGCTCGTTTGAATATCGGGTGACGACGGCGGCGGCCAATACCACGCTGGCGCGGATTATTCACGCGGTGGAACAGGCGCAGGGAACCAAAGCGCCGACGCAGCGGTTTGTCGACCAGTTCGCCCGCGTCTACACCCCGCTGGTATTTCTCGGCGCGCTGCTGGTGGCGGTGCTGCCGCCGCTGTTTACTGACGATAGTTGGCTGGACTGGACTTACAAAGCGTTGGTGCTGTTGGTGATCGCCTGTCCATGCGCGCTGGTGATTTCCACCCCGGTGACCATCGTCAGCGGGCTGGCGGCGGCGGCGCGACGCGGCATTCTCATCAAGGGCGGGGTATTTCTGGAAAAAGGCCACGCCCTCTCCTGGCTGGCGCTGGACAAGACCGGCACCCTGACCCACGGCAAACCGGTGCAGACCGGCTTTGAAGCGGTCGCCGATCTTGACGATGCCCGCTGCCGACAACTGGCAGCCAGTCTGGCCAGCCGCTCCGACCACCCGGTATCGCAGGCGGTGGCAAGAGCCGCGCAGGAAGCCGGCACGCCGTTGCTTGATGTTATTGATTTCAGCGCCGTCGCCGGACAGGGCGTCACCGGATCGCTTGAAGGACAGCGTTATTTTCTCGGCAACCTGCGGCTGGCCAGACAGTGGCTGGGCGATGCGGCCGCCGGCATTACCGATCGGCTGACCGCGCTGGAGCAGGCGGGCAACACCGCGATCATCCTCGGCGACGAGCGACAGGTTCTGGCGCTGATGACGGTGGCCGACACGGTGAAACCCTCCAGTCAGGAAGCGATCAACACGCTGCATCAGGCCGGTATAAAAACCCTGATGCTCACCGGCGACAACCAGCACGTGGCGCAGGCTATCGCCCGCGACGTGGGGATTGATGAAGCGCGCGGCAACCTGTTGCCGGAAGACAAGCTGTCGCAGATTGAACGGCTGTCGGCGCAGGGCGTGACCGGCATGGTAGGCGACGGCATCAACGACACCCCGGCGCTGGCGCGCGCGGATATCGGTTTCGCGATGGGGGCGATGGGCACCGACAGCGCGATTGAAACCGCCGATGTCGCGCTGATGAACGACGATTTGCGCAAGATCCCGGAATTTGTGCGCATTTCTAAAGCCACCCGCGCCATCCTGATCCAGAACATCGTGCTGGCGCTCGGCATCAAAGCGCTGTTCCTGACGCTCACCCTGCTGGGCATGGGCACCATGTGGATGGCGGTGTTCGCCGATGTCGGCGCCAGCCTGCTGGTGGTAGGCAACGGCCTGCGGCTGCTGCGTCAGGCGCCGGCCGCCGCGCACGCCTGACCCGGCGACGCCGGGGCGGGTCGTTCCGGGATGGGATACACCCTATCCCAGCGGGCCGCCCTGTATCGTGTCGCGTAATCCGGCGATGATGCGATCGCCGGTTTCCTGACGCAGTTCCTGATACCACGCCTGCGTCTGTTCCCACACCTTACCGTGGGTCAGGTCACAGCGTTTGCGCGCTTTCAGCACCAGATCGCGCACGCGATCGAGGCGTTGGCGTTCGTACTGCCGCAGCGCCGTCTCTATCGGGTGATGCGCCGCCAATGCCTGCCCTAGCACCACCGCATCCTCCATCGCCGCGCAACCGCCCTGCCCGATATCCGGCGTAGTGCTGTGCCCGGCGTCGCCCAGCAACGCCACCCGACCGCGCGCCAGCCGTTCCACCGGGTCCATGTCGTGGATTTCAATCCGGTTGATGGCATCGGGTTCAAGCTGTGCGATCAACCGTTGCACCGGCGCGCACCAGCCGTCGAAATAGCGCCGCAGATCCTGACAAGCGCTGTGGCGATCCTCCGCCAGCCCGGCGGGCAACGGCACATCAAAGAAGAAATAGAAGCGCCCGTTCGCCACCGGCATCAGCGACACCCGTTTGCCTTCGCCGACAAAAGTGGTCCACTGGCGGGCCGGCGCGATGCTTTCGTCGATCGCCACCAGTCCGTTCCAGTTGACGTACCCGGCGTAACGCCGTGCCGGCGCATGCCCCAGCACATACGGGCGCACCGCTGAATGGGCGCCGTCGGCGGCAATCAGCAGGTCGCCATGAGCCGCCGAGCCATCGGTAAAGGTCGCGCGGACCATACCGCCCTGTTCCTCCACCTGACAAACACGCTTGCCGAACTGAACCCGGTCGCGCCCCCAGTGATCCAACATCTGCCCCTGTAATTCGGCGCGCGCCACCGGACAAGGGCGTTCCCCCACCTGATCGACCAGCGGCTGCAAACTAAAGCGGGTCAGCGTGTCGCCCCGTCGTCCATCCTGATAGGCCATGTCGTGCATCGGGCCGCCGCCGCAGTCCAGAATGTCGCCCATACCGAGCGATCGCATACACTTCACGCCGTTCGGCCACACCGAAATGGCCGCGCCCACCGGTTTGATGTCGGTGACCGCTTCAAATACCTCGCACTCCATGCCGGCTTTTTTCAGCGCCGCCGCCGCGCACAACCCGCCAATCCCGGCCCCGATTACCAGCGCTTTCATTTGCGTTTCTCCTTACGATCGCGGTAAACGCACCGCCCACGGCAGTCAATCGCTGCCTTCAGCCACTACAATTCAATCACCAGATGTGCCGATCGGCTGCGGGAACAGCACAGCGCAATCTGTTGTTGCGGCGCGCTTTTTTCCGCGTCCGACTGCACGCTGTCACGGTGATCCGGCCTGCCGTCGCGCACCGGCGTCAGGCAGGCGCCGCAAATTCCCATCTCGCACGACAGCGGCACCGCCACATCATGCTCCAGCAGTACGCTGGCAATGGTTTTCTCCGGCGGCACGGTGAACGTGCGGCCGCAGGACGCCAGTTCGACGGTAAACGTCCGCCCGTCGGCGTCATCAGCATGAGTCTGCGCCGGGGCGCAAAACGCTTCGGCGTGAATGGCGGACGCTGGCCACTGATGCGCCAGCGCCTCGTTGGTTGCATGGGTCATGAACCCGGCCGGGCCGCACAGATACAAGCGTCGGCCCTCGGCCCCCTCATACAGGCTGCCCGGCAGGCGACGGCGCGCGCTATGCCCTTCGTCAGCGCACCAGATCTGACAGTGACCGTGGCGGAACCCCTGACTGAGCCGCTCACGAAACGCCAGCTCACACCGGCGACGAACAAAATAATGCAGCTCGAACGGCTGACCGGCCTGATCCAGCGCGTGCGCCATTGCCAGCAGCGGCGTAATGCCGATCCCGCCCGCCAGCAGCAGATAGCCGCAGGCCGGCGCCAGCGCGAACGCGTTGCGCGGCGGGGAGATCGCCAATGTCTGCCCGACCCGCAACGCGGTGTGCACGTAACGGGAACCGCCGCGCGACGCCGCATCGTGCCGCACGCACAACAGATAGTGACTGCGATCCGCCGGGTCGCCCGTCAGCGAATAGGGGCGCACCACGCCGCCCGGCAGATGCACATCGACATGCGCGCCCGCCTCGAAGGCTGGCAACGGCTGGTCATCAGGCGCCACCAGCCGCAGCGCCACGTTGCCCTCGCCCTGACGGGACAGCGCATCGACCACCACGGTCATGGTTTTTACCGCGGTTATGGTGTTTACCACGGTCATAGTGTTTGCCACGGTGATAGTTTTTATCTCGCCCGAAATGTTTATCTCGCCCGCAGCGTTTATCCGGCCCGGTGTATCCATCGCCTTTCCTCCCGCGCTCATACCAGAAAGAACTCGCCATACCCCAGCTTTTTCAGGCCGCGACGATAGGCGATCGAGCTGCGATCCGCCGGAATGTGCGCTTCCAGCGTCAGGTCCAGCGGCAGATGCTCCGGTCGCTGGCTTTCCACCATCGCCCGATCCTCCTCGAACACCCGCAGGTTGAAGGCATGCACATCCTCCACCGGAATGTGCAGATCGAAATTACGGGCGATCGGCACAAACAGGCGGGTTTTGCGCGCCGAAACCGGCGAAGCGGCATTCATGATCACCAGCCGCCCGTCATCCGGGAAATGGATGGTCAGTGTGGCGGTAAACGGCAGGAACATCTCGAAATGGCGCAGCCAGGCGAACCCTTCCGGCGCCTGCCGTGCGGAACCGCGGGCAAAATTCGACACCGAACTGACGTAGTCCACGCTGAAACCATACGGCGTTTCCATCGGCTGATAATCGGGAACCTGTTGATTGTCCGGGTCGGCAAAGGTGTCGGTATGCACCCAGGCAAAGTGGGCTACATCAAGAAAGCCTTCAATCTGGCGACCGGCAAACCCGGCGATATCAAACGACGGGCAGACAATCTGCTGGAAACCGGCGTCATTCCAGTGCGGCATGAACGGCAGTTCCGGCAGAATGCCGTCCGGCGGCGCCAGGCACACCCACACCAGCCCATACTGCTCGCGCGCCGCAAAAGTATTCAGATGCAGCTTGGCGGGAATCGGCTGCTCCGGGCTGGCCGGCACGCGGTTGCAGCGCCCACCGGCGCCGAAACGCAGCCCGTGGTAGGGGCAAACGATGCCCTCGCCATCGTGCGATCCCATACTGAGCGGCACGCCGCGGTGCGGGCAAATGTCACGCGCCGCCACGATCTCGTCACCGATTCGGTACACCACCAGTTGCTCATCCAGCAGCGTGACCTGCGTCGGCGCGGGGCCGACGTCGCTCGCCAGCGCCACCGGATGCCAGCAGCGCGCCAGACGGATCCAATCTTCTACCTCGAAGGAACAGTGTGCAGGGGGTGTCAGCGTGGGTTTCATCACATCACCTTGTATGCCGTCGGCGGCCGGGAAAATTAACAGGTGAGGTTATTGTGGATAACAGGAAGTGTTGCAGTCCATAATAGATTTTTAACATCTTCGCTGCAAAAATTCGTACAGGTGAAGCCGATGGACCCCTTTTCCCGCTTTTCCCACTATTTTATGGCGGTCGCCCGCACCGGCAGCCTGCGCAAGGCGGCCGAGGTGCTGCACGTTTCCAGTTCCGCCATCAACCGGCAGATTCTGCTGGCGGAAGCGATGATGGAAACGCCACTGTTTGAACGGCTGCCTGCCGGACTGCGGCTGACCACCGCCGGCGAATTGCTCTACAGCGACCTGTGCCGCTGGAAAAAGGAGTACGCGCTCACTCGCCAGCGCTTCGACGACCTGCAGGGGCTGCGGCGCGGTCATGTGTCGGTGGCGATGATCGCCGCACTAAGCGACGGGCCGCTGATACAGGCGCTGGCGACGGTAAGCCGCCAGTATCCTCACCTGACCTTCGATATTCACACCCATGAAAGCCACATTATTAACGGGCTGGTGGCGGAAGCGGAGGTGGATATCGGCCTGCTGCTCGACCCGCTGGAAAGCCGGGGCATTGAAGTGCGTGCGTTCACCGAAATTCCCATCGGCGCGGTGATGCGCCCTAACCATCCACTGGCTAGTGAGCGGGCGCTCACTGTCAGCCAGCTGGCAGCGGACCGGCAACTCTTACCCGCCGCACCGCTGATGGTGCATGAGCGTACCGAAGGGCTGTACCACCGGCATAACCTGACCCCGGCGCAACACATGGTGTGCAACGACCTGCGGGTGATGAAGTCGCTGGTGCGTCAGGGCGTGGGAGTCGGCGTGCTGAGTCTGCTGGATGTTTATAGCGAAGTGCGCGAGGGGTCACTGGCGTTCGTGCCCTTCACCCATCAGGCGGTGCGGCCGCTGACCCTGGCGCTGTGCGTTGCTCCCAGCCGCCAGTTGTCGCGCGCTGCACAATTAGTGATTACTCACTTTACTCAGGCGATCGAACAACTGGATGCAGAGACAACCGGGCGGCATTCCCCTTCATCGACGTGACGCCGTTCCGGTGCGCCGGACCGATTACCCTGCAAATGCACCACAAAAGTGCAGTGCGTTGCGCCACCGTGAACCGGTTGTATGCGCCAGACTACACCGGTTTCCGAGCCGTCGGTCGAATTACGGCTGGCATGTTAGTTGCAAGTGGGTTGCAAAAAGAAAAATCCTATCCTGTGAAACCGGCGTGACAACAGGGAATTTGCGCCGTATTGCGTCAATACAACCGAACAAGGAGCGACGATGATCACGTTAGAACAGTTTAATCTGCTCAGTGTCAGCGAAGCGGTGGCGCTGATAACGCCGTGCGTGACCCTGCCCGGCTGGGCAAAGCAGGTCACCGCCGGCCGTCCCTACGGCAACCGCGCGGCGTTGCTGGCGGCTGGATTACAGGCCACGCAAGGCTGGCAGGAAGAAGAACTGGCTCAGGCGCTGCGCACGCACCCGCGTATCGGCGAGCCGGCGCACGCCCCGACGCCGGAGGCCGGCCTATCGCGTCAGGAACAGGCGGCGGTACGGTCCAACGATAACACGCTGACCAACGCATTACGGGCGGGCAACGCCCGTTACGAATCCCACTTTGGCCGGGTGTTTCTGATTCGCGCCAAAGGCCGCAGCGGCGAAGAAATCCTGCAAATTCTGCACCGCCGGCTGCAAAACACCCCCCAGCAGGAAACGGCGGAAGCGCTGGAACAGTTGCGCCAGATTACCCTGCTCAGACTGGAAGGAACTATCGGCGAATGAGTACCCTCAGCACCCACATTCTGGATACGGCGCTGGGCCAGCCGGCGACGGGCATCCTGGTTCTGCTGGAGCGACGCGTGCATGACAGCTGGCAACCGGTAGCGCAGCATCAGACCAATGATGACGGCCGCATCGCCAGCTTCACGCCCGACCCGCTGCCCGCCGGTCACTACCGCCTGACGGCCGATATCGGCCGTTGGTTTGCCGCCGGCAACCGGGAAGCGCTGTACGTGAGCGCGCAGATTGACGTGCGGCTGGGCGACGTCGGGCATTACCACCTGCCGTTTCTGATTTCGCCCTGGTCGTGGTCTACCTATCGCGGCAGTTGATCAGACGGCGTCGGGAACGACGCGTCGCGATAGAAATAGTCGACGAACGTGGTCACATCCTGCTGGAACAGGTGTAGATGATCGCGAATTTTCTCGTCCGGCCAGTCCCACCAGCGCAGTTGCTCCAGTTTTTCCGCCACCGCCGGGTCTTCAAAGCGCGGACGCAGCACCCGCGCCGGGTTACCGACCACCACCGTCCAGGCCGGCACCGGCTTGGTTACGATGCTGCCTGCGCCGACGATAGCGCCGTTGCCGATGGTCACCCCCGGCAGCACGATGGCGCCGTGGCCGATCCAGACATCATGGCCGATCACGACGTTATCCTGCTGACGCCAGGTGAAAATTTCCTCGTCCACCGCCGCCGGGTTATCGCTCAGGCGGTATTTGCCGGGGCGATAGGTGAAATGATGCAGCGTCGGCCGCCACCACGGGTGGTTGCTGGGATTGACCCGCACATGCGAGGCGATCGAGGTAAATTTGCCGATGTGGGTAAACATCAGGTCGCAGTCATTCATGATGTAGCTGTAATCGCCCAACGAGACATGGTTGAGCACGGTACGTTCAGCCACTTCCGTCCAGCGCCCCAATTCGATATGGTGGGCTTTTACATCACTGGCAAGGCGGGGTTCCGGGCTGAGCACCGGCGATGGCGGTTGAGGACGCATAATCGGTTTTCCTGGTGCGGTGAAGTCAATGAAGAAATGGCGTCAGCAAGCGTGACGAAGCAAAAAACTCATCCTGTCACCGGCCGATGACAGCAACATGTCAGGCACGGCGCGATTAAGATCCGCTTACAACTTCATGACTGCGTGAAATTTACCCGTCATCAAAGTGCGCCTAACCTAGGCAAACACATGTCGATACCCCCAATAATTCGGGCTGATGCAAGCCGCATCACACAGCCCCCTCCTGCCATCTGAAGCATGAAGGGTATGTCAATCACCAACCACTCGGAGGAATCATGAACCCGTTACGCCGCCGCTTCGTCTTACAACTGCCGCTGTTGGCTTACGGTATGTCGTTGTTCGCCAACGCCAGAGCCGACGACACGTTCAGCACCATGCGCCCATCCGGTTCCCTGGTGCCCACGCCGCGCGACATCGGCGGTAAATTCAACCCCGACGGCAGCGTCAGGCGCTTCCCCGGCAACACCATTATTTCCCACATCCCGCTGGGTTCCAGCGCGTCGGATGCCTTTACGGCGGTGCGTGATACGCTCAGGCAACAGGATTTCAGCCACTGCCTGACCTTCACCCCGCCCTCCAGTTACCACATGACGGTGTTTGAAGGCGTGACCGAATCCAAACGCAGACTGCCATTTTGGCCGGCCGACCTGCCGACCGACGCGCCGCTGCAAGCCTGCAGCAGTCATCTGGTACGCAAGCTGGCGGGATTCGATTTGCAGGCCACGCCGCCGTTTAAACTGCGCATCACCGATTTCAACGCCCGACAGGACTCCGGCGCCACGCTACGCCTGACGCCGCTGGACGACAACGAGGAACGCAAGCTGCGCACCCTGCGAGATCGGCTGTCCGAACGGCTGGCGATCCGCGCGCCGGACCACGATAGCTATGGCTTTCACGTCACGCTGGCCTATCTGGTGCGCTGGATGACGGAAGAGGAATCGCAAGCGTATCTGCAAGCCCAGCAGGCGTGCCTGCGTTATTTGCAGCAACAGGTGCCGGTGCTGGAACTGGGCGTGCCGGAATTCTGCGTCTTCAACGACATGTTCGCGTTCGATACCCAGTTGAAAGTCGGTCAGCCGGTCACCACCGTGCCCTTGACCGTCTGACCGGCGTTAATAACGAATTTTCGGGAGAAATTTTTGACGTCGCAGCGCGGCGGCCCGCAGAGTAGTGGTCTGGAGCACGCCATAAAAAAACCCCTTCAGACATGCTGAAGGGGGTCGGGTCGCCTGAAAGTTCAGGTTAATGTATGAGGGTAACAGCCCGAAAGCGGCCGGTCAGGCCACAGGATGGAACAAGGTTCGGACCTATCAAGCCTGGGTTCTGATCAAATAATCAAACGCGCTCAGGGAGGCTTTGGCCCCTTCACCGGTGGCGATAATGATCTGCTTGTAAGGCACGGTGGTGCAGTCGCCCGCCGCAAACACGCCTTTCACGCTGGTTTCGCAACGGGCATCGATTTCGATTTCACCGATGCGGTTGCGGTCAACCGCGCCTTCCAGCCAGCCGGTGTTGGGCAGCAGGCCGATCTGCACGAAAATCCCTTCCAGCGCCAGCTTGTGAACGCTGTCAGTAACGCGATCTTTGTACTGCAGGCCGGTGACTTTCTGACCGTCGCCCAGCACTTCGGTGGTCTGAGCATTCACGATCACGTCCACGTTCGGCAGGCTACGCAGTTTGTCCTGCAACACCGAGTCCGCTTTCAGCTCCGGCGCGAACTCCAGCAGGGTAACGTGTTTCACCACGCCCGCCAGGTCGATGGCCGCTTCCACGCCGGAGTTGCCGCCGCCGATCACCGCCACGTGCTTGCCTTTGAACAGCGGGCCGTCGCAGTGCGGGCAGTAGGTCACGCCGCGGGTGCGGTACTGATCTTCGCCCGGCACGTTCATGTTGCGCCAGCGCGCGCCGGTGGCAATGATGATGCTGCGGGATTTCAGCACCGCGCCGGAGACGGTTTCAATCTGGTGCGGTTGGCCCGGTTCGGAAGCCGGAATCAGTTTCTGCGCGCTTTGCAGATCGATAACGTCGACATCGTAGTCGTCCACGTGGGTTTTCAGCGCGGTCGCCAGTTTGGCGCCTTCGGTCTTCGGCACCGAAATGTAGTTTTCGATATCGACGGTATCCAGAATCTGGCCGCCGAAACGCTCGCCCACCAGACCGGTGCGGATGCCCTTACGGGCCGCGTATACGGCGGCTGCCGCGCCCGCCGGGCCGCTGCCGACGATCAGCACGTCATACACCGGGCGGCTATTCAGTTTGTCGACCACGCGGGCGTTGGCGCCGGTGTCTACCTTGCCGACGATTTCCCCCAGGCTCATGCGGCCCTGGCTGAAGTGTTCGCCGTTCAGGAATACCGTGGGCACGCCCATGATATTGCGGTCTTTGATCTCATCCTGAAACACGCCGCCGTCAATCGCGGTGTGGGTGACGTTCGGGTTCAGAACGGACATTAAATTCAGCGCCTGCACCACATCCGGACAGTTGTGGCAGGTCAGCGAGTAATAGGTTTCAAAGTGGAATTTGCCGTCCAGATCGCGAATTTGATCGAGTAACTCTTTCGCTTCTTTCGACGGGTGACCACCGGTCTGCAACAACGCCAGCACCAGCGAAGTAAACTCATGCCCCATCGGCGCACCGGCAAAACGCGGCCCGTTGGCCGATCCCGGATTGGTTATCAGGAACGAAGGTTTACGCACCGGCAGATCGTTATTTTCAAAGAAACTGACTTTGTCGGACAATCCGGCGATTTCGGTCAGCAATTCCCGAACTTCAGCGGATTTGGCTGAGTCGTCCAGCGTCGCCACTAACTCAACAGGTTTGGTTAATTTTTCCAGATAGGCTTTCAACTGGAGCTGCATGTTATTGTCGAGCATAGATTATCCTTGGCGTTGGCGTAAAAAATCGGGTGCAACGCACCCGATAAAAGCATCAGAGGGAGAGTCGGACTTAGATTTTGCCAACCAGGTCCAAAGACGGCGCCAGCGTGGCATCGCCTTCTTTCCATTTGGCCGGGCACACTTCACCCGGGTGAGACGCCACGTACTGGGCGGCTTTCACTTTACGCAGCAGGTCGGACGCGTCGCGGCCGATGCCTTCCGCCGTGATTTCCACCGCCTGGATGATGCCTTCCGGGTCAACGATGAAGGTGCCGCGGTCAGCCAGACCCTGGTCTTCACGCAGGTTTTCGAAGTTGCGGGTCAGCTGGCAGGTCGGGTCGCCGATCATCGCGTATTTGATTTTGGCGATAGTGTCGGAGCTGCTGTGCCAGGCTTTGTGAGTAAAGTGGGTGTCGGTGGACACAGAGTAGATGTCTACGCCGATTTTCTGGAATTCATCATAGAAATCCGCTACGTCGCCCAGTTCGGTCGGGCAGACAAACGTAAAGTCAGCCGGATAGAAGAAGAACACGCTCCATTTGCCTTCAATGTTTTTCTCGGTCACTTCGATGAACTGACCCTCTTTGAAAGCCTGATTTTTAAACGGTTTAACTTTAGTATTGATCACGGACATCTCGTTTTCCTCATCGGTTCAATGTGTTTGGCTTGAGATGTAAGGTACAAAAATGTGATGCATGTCGCTAATGCGTTGTCTGTATCAAATCGATAAGCAATACCTAACGTTTTGCCAGCAGGGCAATCACGAAGCAGCCCCCCAACCCGGCGGTCACAATCCCCACCGGCAGTTCCTGCGACGGCAGCAGCACCCGGCTGAGGGTATCGCCGCCGCACAGCAGCGCCGCCCCCAGCAGGCCGCACAGCGGCACCAGCCGCCGGTGACGCGCCCCGGCCAGCGGGCGGCACAAATGCGGCACCATCAACCCGACAAACCCGATTACGCCGGTCAGCGACACCAGCAATGCCGTCGCCAGCGCGCAACACAGAAACACGTCGACCCGCAACCGGTTGACGTGAACCCCCAGCGACGCCGCCGTCTGTTCCCCGGCCAGCAGGCTATCCAGCGCCCGCCAGCGCGCCAGCAATAACCCGAGCAGCAATAGCAGGCTGCACAACGCCACCGGCAGATTCTCCCAGCGCGCCAGCCCCAGCCCGCCCAGCGACCAGAACAGCACCGAACCGGCGGCGCGCTGGTCGCCGGAAAACACCAGATAGCTGGTGAGCGCGCCAAACAGAAACGAAATAGCCAACCCGCAAATCACCAGGTGCTCCGCCTGCCGCCCCTGTCGCAGGAAAAACAGCGCCATCACCGCCAGCGCCGAACAAATGCCGCCGCCAAACGCCGCCGCCGGCAGGGTGAACGCGCCGAACCACTCGCCGAAACGGGTAATCACCAGCACCGCGCCCGCCGACGCGCCGGAGGACAAGCCGAACAGGAACGGATCCGCCAGATCGTTGCGGGTGGTGGTTTGCAGCAACGCGCCGACCATCGCCAGCCCGGCGCCAGTGACGGCGGCCAACAGAGTGCGCGGCAGGCGCAGTTCCATGACGATGCGGCGCACGCTGTCCGGCGCGTCGCCGTGATTCGGCGTCAGCGCCGCCAGCACCTGCGCCAGCGGAATACGAATCGCGCCCACCGCGGTGCTGACCAGCATCATCGCCAGGAGCAGAGCCAATACCAGCAGGCAGATCAGCGCATAATGGCGGCGCGCCCTCATTGCGCCGCAGCCGGATAAAGCGCGTGCGCGAGTTTTTCAATCGCGGTGATATTGGCCGGCCCCGGCGTCAGCTCGGCGTATTGCAGCTTCAGGTAACGCCGATGTTCCACCGCCGGGGTGTGTTTCATCAGCGGGTGGGACTCCAGAAAATGCTGCAAGGCCGCCGCGCCGCCGCCGTTCTGGTAATCCAGCAGAATGATCAGATCCGGCTCCGCCGCCGACACCGTCTCCCAGGAGGTGGTGGCCCAGCTCGCCGCCATATCATCCATCACATTACGGCCGCCGGCCGCGTCGATAATGGCGGTCGGCATGGCGTAAACGCCGCTGGTAAAGGGTTTATCCTCACCGGAGTCATAGACGAATACCTTGAGCGGCGCCTGACCCGACGGCGGTTTAGGCACCGCCGCCAGCCGCGCCTTCCACTGATCCACCAGCGCCTGCGCCTGTTCCGCGCGGCCGAAAATTTGCCCCAGCGTCAGCACGTCGCCGTACAGCAAATCCATGCTGGCGCGCGGGCGATGGCGGTCTTCGAAAATACAGCTTTCACTCAGCACCAGCGTTTTGACGCCGTATTTCGCCAGCGTGTCCGGCGTGACTTCGCCGCCTACTTTCATGCCGTAGTTCCAGCCGGCGAAGAAAAAGTCCGGGTTAGCGCCCAGCAGGGTTTCCAGCGACGGGTATTTCGGCGACAACTCCGGAATCGCCCCCATTTGCCGGCGGAATTCCGGCGTCATCTTGTACCAGCCGCTGATACCGGTCAGGCCGACGATCTGCGGTTGCAGATGCAGCGCGAACGCCATTTCGGACATGTTGAGATCGTTGATGACGGCGCGCTGCGGCGCCTGGGTGAAGGTCAGCGGCTTGCCGCAACTCTGCACGGTAACCGGAAACCCCGATGCCTGCGCCGTCATGGCGCTGAATCCCAGCAGCAGGCTAATCAGCCCGACAGAACCGTTGAATGGCGATACGCCGCCGAATGATATTTTCATAGACTTCCTCTGGTGGTGAATGCACACGCGCCCGCGGGCACGTCAAACAAGCGGAACGGGAGGCCGGTTTGCGGATGGGGAACCGTGAAGCTGCGAATGCCAAACACCGGATACAGGCAATCGCTGGCAAGCGCCTGGGACGGCGCGTCCCAACACACTTGCCGGCCCCGGCACAGCACCAGCACCCGGTCGGCGAACGGTTCCACCAGCGACAGATCGTGTAATACCGCCACTACGGCGATGCCGCGCTGTCGCACCAGCGCCAGCAACGCCGCCCGCCCGAGCGGATCCAGATGGTTGGTCGGCTCGTCCAGCAGCAGCACGTCCGGACGCTGCGCCAGCGCGCGCGCCAGAAACGCCCGTTGGCGTTCGCCGCCGGACAACGCCGCCAGACTGCGCTGCCGTAATGGCGACAAGCCGGTTTCATCCAGCACCTGTTCCACCGTGGCCTGTTGTGCCGACAGCGACAGCACATCCGCATGCGGCAGGCAGCCGAGCGACACGTATTCCTCCACCGTTAACGTCAGGCTGGGGGAGTCATGCTGGCTCATCAGCGCGATACGTCGTGCTCGTTGCGCCCGGGACAGCTGCGCCAGCGGCTTATCGCCCAGCCAGATACATCCGCCTGCCGGCGGCGGGTCATGCAGCAAAGCGCGCAACAGCGTGGATTTGCCGCTACCGTTGGGGCCGACAATCGCCAGGCATTCCCCGCTCCCGACCGTAAAATGAATATCGGTAAGCAACGGCTGACCGGCGGAATGCGCCACATTCAGATGTCCCAGATGTCCTACCCGCAGATGTTCTACCCGCAATAAAGGCGGCATGGCCTGCCACATTTGAGCGCACCTCCCGAATTATATATGTTATGTTATAACATAACACATTGAGGTTTTAAAAAAGAACCCCAAAAACACCATCCAACCTGCCGCCGGATACGCCGGTATAACCGTCATGAACGCTTACAAACTGTACGATTGTGGGACGAGAACGAGGGATGCGAAGCGAGAAAGGTTATGTTATAACAAGCCGTCATTACTCCTTCGCAACATGATTTGCTTTGCAACCCACAGGCGGTCTGTCATGAAACTCAGGATGTCGCTGGTTTTTCTCTCGTTTGCAGCAGCCAACGCTTCGGCGTTTCAGGCCAAACTGGCGCCGGTCAACCCGGATGACGCCATGAAACTGGCGCAGGTGGAAACGGCGTTCAGTAACGGTCACGTCGCTACCGGCCAGAAAGTCGGTCAGTTGGGGATCTGCGATGCGACGTCGGTCAGCGGTTGCAACTGCCCGTTCTGCACCCAGTTGAGAAGTATCGGTCGTTGACTATCAGCGCCAGCCGCCGTACACGTATTGCAAAGCGCTATCCGCCTGAATACGCCGGGCCGGCTATATCGTCGTTATAAATCGGCATCGCTTGCACGCAACGATCGTTCCACCAGCGCCACCCACACCTGAACGCCGTTGGCGATAATCTCATCGTTAAAATCGTATTCCGCATTGTGCAGCGAAGCCGATGGCGATGCGCCGTCCGCGCCCAGCCAGAAATAAGCGCCGGGGCAAGCCTGCAGCAGGTAAGAGAAATCTTCCGCCGCCATTGAGGGTGGCTGATTCCAGTGCACCCGCGAGGCGCCCAGCGCCGCGATCGCCGCTTCGCGCACCGTCTCGGCCGCGTCGGGCTGGTTCTGCGTTACCGGATAGCCAGGACGCCAGTGCAACTCGCTTTGTACCCCCATCGGCTGCGGCACCGCCTGCACATACTCGCCAATCAGCTGCCGCGCCCGCTCACGCGTGTCCGCCGTCAGGCAACGCAACGTGCCCGCCAGCGTGACCTGACCCGGAATAGCGTTGACGGCTTCTCCGCCTTCAATGCGGGTGATGCTGATCACCGCCTGTTCCAGCGGCGACAACCGGCGGGCGGTAATGGTCTGTAACGCCAGAATCAGCTGGGCGGCGGCCACGATCGGATCGGTGCCGCGCTCCGGCATCGCGGCATGGCATCCCACACCGGTCAGGATAATGCGGAAGCTGTCCTGCGAAGCCATCATCGGACCAGGGTTAACCGCCACCTCGCCCGCCGCCAGACCCGGCCAGTTGTGCAGCGCATAGATCGCCTGCATCGGGAAACGCTCGAACAACCCTTCCCGCACCATCATTTTGCCGCCGCCGGCATTCTCCTCCGCCGGCTGAAACACAAAATGCACCGTACCGCGAAAACGGCGGGTTTCGCTCAGATAGCGCGCTGCCGCCAGCAGCATCGCGGTGTGGCCATCGTGTCCGCAGGCGTGCATGCGGCCGTCGGTACGAGAACGATGGGAAAAAGCGTTCAGTTCCTGAATCGGCAGCGCGTCCATGTCTGCCCGCAGGCCGATAGCCGGCCCGTTGCCGTGGCGCAGCGTCCCAACGACGCCGGTCTGCGCCATCCCCTGATGCACGTCCAGCCCAAAAGACTCCAGCAATTCGGCCACCCGCGCCGAGGTGCGGTGCTCGCGCAGGCCGATTTCCGGGTGAGCATGAAAGTCACGCCGCCATTCGATGGCCTGCTCAATAATGTGCCGTGGGATCTCCGTCATCAGGCGTTCCTCACGTCATGTCCGCGTCACAACAGCAAGCGCCGTCAGACGCGATGGCCCCGGCAATCAACCGATCAGACCCGTGACATAACTTCATATTTCCTCCCAGCCGCCGACGATAAATGGAACAGATTGCGTTCACTCATCATAGGAGGCGGAAAAGGCGACAGCGAATCACATTTCATCATGAGTTATAATGAAATCAATATAAGGCGAGAATAATTAATTCCCTCAAAGAATAAAAATAACGTCTTGAAAAAATCACCCTGGCGTTATTTCCGCCCTGTTTCGGGTATATTTCGGCACACGTGAATCGATAAAAAGCGGGGAAATAATCTGATGACCAATGAGGTTATTCTGACTCAGCAGGCTGAGATTTCTGACCGGCGGCCAGAGTCTTACTATGACTGATATGGGAATAATTAACCGGTAAATATCCCAGCCCTTCGCCGGGCAGCCGGAATTGATTGGCGCCGGACTGAAACTCCTCCCGCAACCGCTGCAGAAAACGGAAGCCTTGCCGCTGACTTTCGGCAATCAGCGTCGCCAGCGCGTCCGGCAATGCCCCGACACGCACAATCCGTACGCTCACGCTAGTTCCCGCGTTCGCGCCAGCACCACGCTCAGCGGCAGATGGGCTTCATACTGTTGCCATAACTGCTGATACCAACCTTCATCGCCCTGTGCGCGGTGAATAGAGAGAATCGTGTGATCGCACTGGCGGGTCGCGACGTCGTACAGCCTCGGGTCGCCCTGCGTCAGCACCGCCAGCAAGCGGCGCATCTCCACCATGTACGGACGGGCGAACACCGGGTCATGTTCCAGCACACTGCGGCTGTTATCAATCAGATCGCACAGCTTGATGCTCTGCGCCTCCGGGCAGGCGACCGCGCTGTGCAGCAGATTGGCGTTTTTGCGGTGAATGCGCTCGCCGCCGGCTTGCCGGGTGCGCACATCGGTCAGCATTTCCACATAACGCGCCACCGGCGCGCCAAACAATTCGGCCACCAGTTCCAGCGTTACGCCGGTATCTTCCACCGTGTCATGCAGCCAGGCGGCGGCAATCATTTCCGGCGATGGGTCAATCTGCATCAACAGGGCGACCACCGCCGCCGGGTGAACAATATAGGGTTCGCCGGTATATTTCCGTTTCTGCTCGCAGGCGGCATGTGCCGCGGTAGCGAAGATCCTGGCTCGTTCAGTGAGTGTCATTTTCGCGCTCCTTAAATGGAGTCAATGCCTATCGTCATGCATTCGCGGCGTCATCACAACAACCCTGTTGCAGTCCCTGATACACGGGGCACAGCGATCATAATGCTGAAAAACGCCATCAGGCTACGGCTAGCTTATTATTTAAGAATAAACTATTTTTTTATTGAAGAATAAACTCCGGGGGGGTGAACTCGAAAAATAGGTGGTGACACACGCCCTGCTCGTTGCACTAAAGCACGATTGATAGCCCGCCGTTCATCCACAGACAACGCCCTCACCGCCATGCGAACGCCGACTCAGGCGCCGCCGACACGTGTAATTTTTCCCGCCTCCCCACCCCGACCATCCGGCTTGCCGCGGTGTTGTTCACCTGTTTTTTTCGCCGGCATTGTTCAGGTGATTTTTCGTCCTATTTACCCATCGTCAGAAATAAATATCAGTAGAATTATTTCCGCCTTTTTATTTTCATATTTAAAACGCAGTTAATAAATATAAAATTGACATCAATGACTAATTATTAGAATGTAGCGACGGCCATTCCAGTTCTCACCTCTGGGGAATGGCGTTCGTCGACAGAAAATAACCATCTATTTATCGGCAGGTATTATTTACACTACCGAAAAAACGCTCTTCCATGGTCTGGTTGAGCCATAAAATAGCCAGCATGGACAGGCATAACCTATTTTCTGTCGGTCAATTTATCTCATATTGAGAGTTATTTATATGAAACGGAAATCAGTTTTTACACGTCTCGCTCTGGGCGGCGCGCTTCTGGCAGCTTCACTTTCTCAGGTGGCCATCGCGGCAGGCAGCTACACCTCCAGTGTGGTTCTTCCCACCGTATACGCTCGTAATTTCCTCGAAACCGTTGATGTCCCGGTTAAGGGCAATCCGCCGGCCAACGGTGCGATTACCTACGTAAGCTGGACCTGGAATGTGGCAGGTTTTCCCGATGGCCTAAATGTTTATCTGTGTCAGGGCAGCACCAGTAATTGTGTTGATGTTTCCCGCACAAGAAGAATGTCAACCGAAGTATTTAAAGGCAAAAGCCCGGCGCTGCCGTTCTTCTTTGCCATGCGCGTAATAAGTGGCGGAAAAATACCGGTTTCCGGCCAGCAGGCGCAAATCATCGTGAACTGGCAATAAATATTCAGGCCGCAGGGAAGTATATCGCTTCCCTGTTTTATTCTTAATTAATACAAAATAAATAATAAAATAGAAAATAAATAACAGCCTATATTAATAAAATCTCAAAAGAATAGATTATGCGGCTGGTGCAGCCAGAGAACGCCCCAAATATCCTCAACCGGAATAAACGCGGGAACGCTCCCCAAAAAGCGTGATATCACTAATCCCTTCCACGCGGTTAAGCAAAGGTAAATACTGTTTTACACGCTCGTATCAAAAAAAGATCTGGTAATAAGATATAAATAAAGCATCTTGTTTTTTAACCATGCAGAGTGAAAGGTTAACGCCATATCCCTTTTACTGAGAGTAACCACCATGACCACACTGGCGATTTTCCACCGTCCTCACCTCGAATATCCCACTCAGCAGTTCGACGAATTCGACCAGATTGCCGCCCTGCTGGCGGCGGCGGGCCTGCAACTGGAGCGCTGGCACACCGGCGACACCCCTGCCGACGTTGACGGCGACGCGTTGCTGGCGCGTTTTCGTCAGGATATCGACCGGCTCAGTCAGCGCGAGGGTTATACCTCGGCGGACGTCATCAGCCTGACCCCAGAGCACCCGGACCGGGCGGCGCTGCGGGAGAAATTTTTGCAGGAGCACACCCACAGCGAAGATGAAGTGCGTTTCTTTGTCCGCGGCAGCGGCACCTTTTTCGTCCCGGCGGGCGAACAGGTGTATCGCCTCACCTGCCAGGCCGGCGACCTGTTGCGGGTGCCCGCCAATACTCCACACTGGTTCGATAGCGGCGAGTTTCCCGATTTCACCGCCATTCGCATTTTTACCAATCCGTCCGGCTGGGTCGGGCATTTTACCGGCCGCCCGACGTTTCACTAAAAGAAAACGGGTAGCCAAAGGCTACCCGTTAACGGCTTTTACCTTTGTAACTCAGAAGGTTTCCCAGCCGTCGTTGCTGCTTTTAGCTTTCTTCGCGCCGGGGAGCGTTTTGGGCAACGCCGCCGGCGAAGAAGCCGGACGGGCCCCGATGCTGATGGCCGGGCGGCGTTCCGCGCCGTCGATACGAAACGCCGACACCGCCTCATTCAGCCCGGCGGCCTGTTCCGCCAGCGACGTGGCGGCAGCGGTAGCCTGCTCCACCAGCGCGGCGTTCTGCTGGGTGACATTATCGATAGAGTTAATCGCCTGCCCGACCTGATCGATGCCTTTGCTCTGCTCCTGCGACGCCACCGAAATTTCCGCCATGATATCCGTCACGCTGGTAACGGCGTTGACGATATCCTGCATGGTTTCCCCGGCGCGGCTGACCTGACCGGAGCCGGTTTCCACCAGCGCCACGGATTCGGTGATCAGCCCTTCGATCTCTTTGGCGGCCTGGGCGCTGCGCTGCGCCAGCGAACGCACTTCGCCGGCCACCACCGCAAAACCGCGGCCCTGTTCGCCGGCACGCGCCGCTTCCACCGCGGCGTTAAGCGCCAGAATGTTGGTCTGGAAAGCGATGCCGTTGATGATATTGGTGATTTCGGAAATCTTCTTCGAACTCTGGTGGATGTTGCCCATGGTTTTCACCACGCCTTCCACCAGTTCGCCGCCCTGACGCGCCTTGCCGGAAGCGTTGCCGGCCAGTTGGCTGGCGTGGTTGGCGTTGTCGGCGTTATGACGCACGGTAGAGGTCAGCTCTTCCATGCTGGAAGCAGTTTGCTCCAGCGCCGACGCCTGCTCTTCGGTGCGGGAAGAGAGATCGCTGTTGCCGGCGGAAATTTCGGTAATACCCTGATAAATGGCTTCCACCCCGTGACGTACATTGCTGACGGTGCGTGCCAGCGACTGCTGCATGTTCTGCAGATAGTGCCCCAACTGGCCGATTTCACCGCGTCCCCACTGCGCCAGCGGCATGGTGAGATCGCCCGCGGCGATATGTTCAATACGTTCAACCAGCGAACGCATCGGTTTGATGATCACCCGGCGCAGACACAGGTAGGTAAACAGCGACACCAGCACCGCCACCACAAAGCTGGCGGCCATCACGCTGTAACCCAGCACCGACTCCTGCTGCGCCTCGTTGTTGAGCGCTTCCGCCCGCTGGGTGCGAATCGCCACCACTTTCAGCAATACCTCGTTATAGGCCAGATCGAGCTTACGGGTCTGTTTCCATTCGGTCGCCACCACATCGTCGTAACGACCGGCTTTCACCGCATCCAGCATCGGCCTGACGCCATTATTGACGTAGTCGTTGTAGCGCTGTTGCAGCGCGTCATCCAGCGCCAGATCGGCCGGGGTTTTCACTTCACGATTCTGGTAGGCGGCAAAGCTGTCCGCCGACTGCTTCAGGCGGCCTTCCGCCTGCTGAATACTGCTGCTGGCGGTGTCTTTATCGCCCTCTTTGGCGGCGGCGGCGGCCTGAATCAACATCAGGCGAGCGGTACGTAAATGGTTGGAACTGTTGGAAACCCCCAGACGGACCTGAATTTCCGCCGTCACGTCGTTAAGGGAGCTGTTGCTGCGCATCAGAAAATGGACTGAAAAGCCAATCGCCAGTGCAAACAGGATCAGGATAACGCCGATAATCGAGCTGAACATCGGCATCAGCCGCCAGTTGTGCCAGAAACTCACACCGGACGACGAAGGAGGCAGAGTAGTTGTATTCATCATTTTTTCCTTTAAGAGGGCACATGGTCGCTGAATTTATACAAAACATTACATTAGTTATCGGCGTGTTAACGTCAGAGATTAATCTGTCCAACGGGAAAAAAACCGGAGAAAAGCCGCATTCGTAGAATAAGGAAATGAATAAATAGACATCAAATAACTGATTTTAAAAGATAAAATAAAATCAATACAAAATATATGGAAAAAACACCGGCAATAGCAGATTAAAATTAAGGCGGTTGCCCAAACCGTAACTCATCAGAAAACATGAAATATTACATCCGGACACAATATTACCCCCAGATACCGTGTTGCCTCCGGATAACCGACCGGGAGAGAGGCCGTCAGCCATCCCCCTAACCGACTACGTTTTAATCGCCTGTGTCCGGGTCAAGATTGAATGCCCGAAAACGCTCGGCGTAAGCGCCTTCCCGTTCGGCAAATCGCAACGCGCGGGCGCGTTCCACCACGATCTCGTCGGCCTCCGGCTGCTGCGACAGCAAAGCCAGCGTTTCATCAATAAAGTCCGGCAACGGCATGGCGCGCGGGTCATAGCCCCATTCGCCCTGCAATCCGGTCTGCACCCAGGGCGGAATAATTTCGATGACCTGCACCGGCGTCTGGCGCAACTGACAGCGCAGCGCATCGGTATAGGCATGCAGCGCCGCCTTGCTGGCGCAGTAAGTCGGGGTAATCGCCTGCGGCAGAAACGCCAGTTCCGACGTCACATTCAGCACTGCCGCGTGCGGCTGACGCAGCAGATGGGGTATCAACGCGCCGGTCAGCCACAACGGCCCCAGCAAATTGGTCGACACCGTGTCGTTGATAAGTTGCGGATCCGGCTGGGTAAGATCTTCACGCCGCTGAATACCGGCGTTATTGATCAACACATTGAGCGCCGGATAATCCCGCGTCAGCTGATCGACAAAGGCGCTGATGGCCTCAGGATCGCGCTGATCCAACACCCGCCAGACCATGCCGGGGAAGGCGGCGGCGGCCTGGCGCAGCGTCGCCTCGCGCCGTCCGGCGATGATCACCTGGTTGCCGCGCTGGTGAAACGCCGCCGCCAGCCCCAGCCCAATGCCCGAGCCGCCGCCGGTAATCAGTATCGTGTTGCCGGTCATCTTCATGTTCGTCGCTCCCTGTTGTCGTGACGTCAATGGCATCCTGTTCAGTCAAACAGAAACGTGGTGATATCGCTTTCCCGCAATTGGTAGGTTCCCGAGAAACGACGCCCCGCCAGATAATCTGGCGACAGGTCGGTCAGCAACTGCAACGTGAAGGTTTGCTGTACGGTATCCAGCCCGACCATGCGGACATCCAGAAAATCGAAGTAACGTTTTACCTGTGGATACAACGCCTTGTACAAGCTCTCTTTGGCGGAAAAACTCAGCGTCAGCATACTGGCGAAACTGATGGGGTTGTGGGAGTGCAGCCAGTCATACTCAATCTCATCGGCGATGCCGGGCCACAGGTTATTGGCGCGCTCGGCGTTCATCCGGGTTTCGATATCCAGCCCGACGCAGGACGCGTCGTGGCGGCATTGATGCGCAGCGCACAGCACACTGTCGACGTTGTGGCTGAGCGATCCGATGATACGCTCCGGCCACTGCGGCGAGCGATCGGCCGCGCTGGTCAGCACATAGCCATTCACCCCCAGCCGGGACAGCACCATTTTTGCCAGATAACGCCCCGCCAGATATTCCGCCCGACGTTTCGGCACCGAGCGGGTGATTTCCGCCGGGACGGGAATACCTGCCCGGGAAAACAGATCATCGCGGTACGCCGACAGGTCGAAATAACAGCGCGCACAATGCCCAGGGTAAGTGGTTTCATTCCCGGCCTGACGGACAGTCAACCATTCGATATTTTTGATAAATGAAGAAAGCATGTCACTGCACTCTGCAACCGGGTGTGAGCCGTCCACGAGCAGGCCCTCCGGTAAATAAGACGATGTATCGCCGACTGAACGTGAACGCATCCGGCGAAACACCAACCGCCGCCAGCGGCGAGAAAACCCAGCCCAGCATCCGTTTAATCGACAACCGGGAGTCATTGACCCCGTCGCCGATGTCGCCAAGGATACCGTAAAGTAAAGCAACTAATGCAATAAACGCCAATAGTATGGCGGCGGCATCAGGCGGATTGATGCGGCTCCGGCGACTGCAACCCCGGGAACAGCCGCAGGGTATTGGCGAGAATGGCGCCCGCAATGACCTGCGGCCATTCCGGACGTAATTCGCACAGCGTTTCGAACACCGAAGTAATACGCTCCGGGCGATTCGGTTGCCCCTGAAACCCGCACACCGGCATATCCGGCGCATCGGTTTCCAACAGCAGCCGGTCGAGCGGCAGGCGCGCAATCGCCTGCCGAGTCTTGTTGGCGCGCGGATAGGTAATAGTGCCGCCCACGCCGATGTAGTAGCCAAGGCGGATAAACGTCATGGCCTGATCGTAGCTGCCGGCAAAACCATGCACTACGCCGGTACAGGGAACCGGGTAACGGCGCAGTATTTGCGCCAGTTGATCGTGACTACGACGGGAATGGAGAATAACCGGCAGATCGCGCCGGGCCGCCAGCTGAAGCTGCGCGCCCAGAAACGCTTTCTGCCGTTCAAATTGCGGTTCCGGCATGTAGAGATCCAGGCCGATCTCGCCCACCGCCACCAGACGGGGATGCGGCTGCGCCAGCAGGGACGCCAGTTCGGCCAGATGGGCGTCCTGATGCCCGGCGATATACAGCGGATGCAGCCCCAGCGCGGCGTACAGGGCAGGCCAGCGCTGGCTGAGTTCCAGCACCCGTTCAAAATGTTCGGCGGCCACGGCCGGCACAATCAGGCGGTGTACGCCCGCCTGCGCCGCCCGCGTCAGGCTGCCCGCGTCATCCTCAGCGAACAGGGGAAAATCAAAATGGCAATGGGTATCGATAAACCCGACGCTCGCTGCCTGCGCGCGATCGGGCTCGGCCGCCATCGCGTCATCGGATAAAGAGTGGGTGGGCAACGGTTATCCCTCAGTGCAAACGGTCATGCTCCGAGGATACCTTGTCCTGCTCTTTTCCGTAATATTCCTGCATCACACCGGCCAGAAAACCGTGGTTTCCCGACACCCAGGCGCCGTCGCTGTCAAAGCACTCGGCCCACAGTTCCCACAGACACCCTTTCCACTGCTTCCATCTGCCGATGGCGACATCCAGATTCATCATGATGACCCCCAGAACAGGACAAACGTCGGACAAAAAACAGCACGGACAGTGTGGCGGAAAAATATGACAACCGTATGGCTTCAAGCTATCGCCGGCGTCGCCCCATAAACAGGCTGAGCAGGAACAGGATAATCCCCACCACAAAGACGATTTTAGCCGCGGCGGCGGCAGTACCGGCGAGGCCGCCGAACCCGAAAGCGGCGGCAATGACCGCAATAATCAAAAAGATAATGCCCCAGCGAAACATCAGACCTCCTGGCGAGCGAACAGGCGAGGGAGTCGCCGCCAGTACGTACGCCCCTGAACCGGGCTGCGTATGCCGGGCGGCGTCCATAGTCAGTCAGAAAGGGAATAACGGCGGCGAGCATCGCGCCGCCGCTCTGCCGCCGGTGCTCCCGGCGGCGAAGCGCATCAGGATTTCACCGTCAGCGCGTTCTTGACGCTTTTGACGCCGCTTACGGCTTTAGCGATGGCTTCCGCCCGATCGGCCTGCGCCTGACTCGTCACCTGACCGGTCAGCAGCACCACGCCGTCGTGGGTTTCAACCTTAACGTGACGGGAAGGAACAATGTCATCCGCCAACAGTTTGGCCTTGATGGTGCTGGTGGTGAGGGTGTCGTCGGCATACGCGCCGACCGACTGCACGCCGCTGTTATCCTTCACCTGCAATTTATCACTGACCGACTTGACCCCTTCGGTCTGGGCGGCGATTTTCACCGCGCCGGTCGCCATCTGCTGGCTGCTGATAAAACCGCTGAGCGTCACCACGCCATCGCGGGTGGAAACGGAAATGTCATTGCTGTCGAGCGTTTCATCTTTCAGCAGCGCGCTTTTCACCCTGGCGGTGAGGGTGCTGTCATCCACAAAGCCCGCGGCCTGTTGTACGGAACTATCGATTTTTTTACCGGCGGTATCCGCGATACGCTGCGCCTGCTGCACCAGCGTTTGCTGCTCAGCCTGCGCCTGACCGCCCGCCAGTACCGTCCCCAGAACCACCGTCGCCAGCGAAAATGCAAATTTAGTCGAAAGTGCAATCTTGGTCTTTTTCATCGATACCTTCCTTATCGTTATTGCCTGTTTCACAACAGGTTTACCCATTAGCCCGGAGCGATTCGTCATGATTCGTCAGATTATCTCGTTAACTAAAAGTATAAAATCAACATAACAAACCACTACGAAAACCAATGGCAGTTAAATAAACCAAATACGTAACACACCGTTAACTATAGCCAATGAGAGTGAAAAGCCCAGCGCAGAGCGGCCGGCTGGCGGTGATTTCAGATTTGTCCGTGGCGGAAAAACCGCGGGGAAGGCAGCAACAACAGATTGATCGTTAAGGAATAAGCAGAAAGCAGCCCACTCCGGACGGAGTGGGCGGTAAACCGGCGATTAATGCTCGCGGGTTTTATGGAACCGTACGTCAGGATAACGTTCCTGCGCCAGGTTGAGGTTAACCATGGTCGGCGCCACATAGGCCAGATTGTCGCCGCCATCAAGCGCCAGATGCTGTTCGTTCTTGCGCTTGAACTCCTCGAATTTCTTCACGTCGCCGCACTCGACCCACCGGGCCGTGGAGACGTTCACCGACTCGTACACCGCTTCCACGTTGTATTCGGTTTTCAGGCGCGCCACCACCACGTCAAACTGCAGCACCCCAACCGCACCCACGATCAGATCGTTGTTGATCAGCGGACGGAACACCTGCACCGCGCCCTCTTCGGAAAGCTGCACCAGCCCTTTCAACAGCTGTTTCTGCTTGAGCGGGTCACGCAGGCGGATACGACGGAACAGTTCCGGCGCAAAGTTGGGAATACCGGTGAATTTCAGCTCTTCGCCCTGAGTAAAGGTATCGCCTATCTGGATCGTACCGTGGTTGTGCAAGCCGATGATGTCGCCCGGATAGGCTTCTTCCACGTGGGAGCGGTCGCCCGCCATGAAGGTCAGCGCGTCGGAGATCACCACGTCTTTGCCGGTACGCACCTGACGCAGTTTCATGCCTTTATCGTACCGGCCGGACACCACGCGCATGAACGCCACGCGGTCGCGGTGTTTCGGGTCCATATTGGCCTGAATCTTGAATACAAAGCCGCTGAACTTCTCTTCGTCGGCGCTGACCACGCGCGCGTCGGTCTTACGCGGCATCGGCGCAGGCGCCCATGCCACCAGCCCGTCCAGCATATGGTCTACGCCGAAGTTGCCCAGCGCGGTGCCGAAGAACACCGGCGTCAATTCGCCGTTCAGGAACGCGTCCTGTTCAAACTCGTGGGAAGCGCCTTTTACCAGTTCCAGCTCATCGCGCAACTGCGCGGCCAGATCCTCGCCCACCGCCTGATCCAGTTCCGGATTATCCAGCCCTTTGACGATGCGCACGGCCTGAATGGTGTGGCCCATGCCGCTCTGATAAAGATAGGTTTCATCTTTGTAGAGGTGATAGACGCCCTTGAACAGCTTGCCGCAGCCGATCGGCCAGGTAATCGGCGCACAGGCGATGTTCAGCTCGCTTTCCACTTCATCCAGCAGCTCCATCGGGTCGCGGATGTCGCGGTCGAGTTTGTTCATGAAGGTCAGGATCGGCGTGTCGCGCAGACGGGTAACTTCCATCAGCTTACGGGTCCGATCCTCAACGCCCTTGGCGGCGTCGATCACCATCAGGCAGCAGTCGACCGCGGTCAGCGTACGGTAGGTATCTTCGGAAAAGTCTTCGTGCCCCGGCGTATCCAGCAGGTTGACCAGACATTCACGGTAAGGGAACTGCATCACCGAGGTGGTAATCGAGATACCACGCTGCTTTTCCATTTCCATCCAGTCGGATTTGGCGTGCTGGCTGGAGCCGCGTCCTTTCACCGTACCGGCGACCTGAATCGCCTGTCCGAACAGCAGCACCTTTTCCGTAATGGTGGTTTTACCGGCGTCGGGGTGAGAGATAATGGCGAATGTCCGACGTTTCGAGACTTCGCGTGCGTATTCACTTGGAGACATGTTATTCAGGCTTCTTAATAGTTAGCCGCCCGACACGCGCATCGCACGCCGCATCAGGCAAAGCGGAAAATACAGACATCAAGCTGTATAATGCCAATCAGTTAAGCCATCGGCACACGCAGTAAGCGCAGCCGCATGGCTGAGAGATTCTATTAAGCATTTTTACACGCGTTTTCCCCCACACAGGCTTAAATGACAGGCATAAGTAGCGACAGACATAAATAAGCCGTCCATTTTCCCCGATTTGCCAGCCCGGCACAATCAATCATAACGTAAACACGATCGACCATAACGCAAACACAGTCGGTGATAACGCAAACAGCGCATTAGGCCCGCCACCTGATAATAACATTCAGAAACATTTGTAAAGATCTGTTTTACACTTACCGATAACAGACAGGTTAACGCTTATCATAATTAAGGAGAGAGCATGAGCCTGTCTGTCGACAATACGGGTTATAGCAGTTCTCAGACCCAGATTAACGCACCATCCGCCGGCGCTTCGTCCAACGGCGATCCGGTAAAAATCGATCCTCTGACCGGAAAAACGATTGAACTCCCTACCAGCATCAAAGTATCCGAAGAAACGCTGGCGCGCTGGCGCAGCGCCACGCCGCTGAATGAAACACTGAGTAAAGAAACACTGAGTAAAGAAGAACAGGAAAAACTGACGCTCGCCATTCGCGACCTGCGCAACGATGTGATTACGCGCACCTCCTCCGGCGTCAGTCTGAACAACCTGCTGTTTCGCGACCCCATCACGTCCAGCGACGGCCTGACATTTAGCAGCTGGGCCAATAACATCAAAGCCGACAGCGGCATCAGCAAGGAAGACCTCCTGACGCTGGTCCACGATGTGCTGGCCTACGGCTTCGCCAATCAGCAGAGCAATATCACCAGCGCCATGCAACTGAGCGTGAAAAAAGCCGAACTGACCGCGATCAAAGACAAGTATCTGGACAGCAGCTACCAGCAGCAGGCGGAAGCGGCCATCAACAGCTACGTCAATCAGAAAATCAGCGATGAAGACACCATCGGCAAGGCGCTGATGGAAGGCGAATACCGCATCGGCATCGAAGTGGGCGATACCGCTCGCGCGGTGTGGGCACAAAGCCAGCTACAGAAATACGACGCCGGCACCAGCGATTTGCAGGTCAAACGCCAGCAAATCTTTACGCTGGCGAGCGGCGGCAACGTGGACGGCTGGTTCGACAGTTTCAGCCATTACCTGAAGGCCTCGTCCTACGGCAGCGACTGGGAACAGCAGAACATCAATGCGCTGCAGAACCAATGGCAGCAGTTCCGCCAGCGTCTGGGGTAATACGCATCACGCTATTAAGATCCACGCGGATAATAACATTTAGAAACATTTGTAAAGATCTAATTTACACTTACCGATAACAGACAGGCTAACGCTTAATTGCATTTAAGGAGAGAGTATGAGCTTGTCTGTTATCAATACGGGTTATAGCAATTCTCAAACCCAGAGCCTTACCACGTCAGCCACCAACACCTCAGTCGGCAATCCGGCCAAGATTGTCGATCGGAATGGAACCACGGTTGACTCCGCCGCCACCGAGCTATCCGAAGAAGCGCGGGCTCACCTGCGCGACCTTATCGACAAGGCAAACACCAAGTACGCACAGCAAGGCACGTCTCTTGAAGAGGAACTGGCGAAACAGCTGCGCGATCGCAGAGAAGCCAGTGCGATCCCTACCGGCAATTCCGGCGATCCGACGCAGTCAGTCAATCTGGTTGGTACGCCAATCGTGATGATCCCGGGGGTTAATATGAACCACCCGCTGTTCACCGACCGTTTTCTGACCGACGAATCCGCGGTATTCGGCGTCTGGGCCAATAACCTCAAGGCCGACAGCGGCATCAGTAAAGATGACTTTCTCGATCTCGTTCACAGCGCCTTGTCTGATACCCCACTGCCCACCTGGAGCAGCGTCACCGACAACCTGGAGTTGCCGATCAAACAAGCCAAGCTGGAAGCGCTGAAAAACCGCTACATCGACAGCAATTACCAGCAGCAAGCCAGTCAGGATATTACGCAGTACGTCAGTGACCGGATCGCCGCTTTCGACAGGATGGAGAAAGGCACGCTGGAGAGTGTATATCAATACAGTACCGACACCGGCGATACCCAACGGGCAGAGGCGGCACAGCGTGAGCTGCAGAAAAACAGTGAGGGTATCTCGACCAGTCAACTGGAACGCAAGAAGGTGTTTGCGCTGACCGAATCCGGCAGCGTCGATAGCTGGTTCGATCAGCTCCGCAATTATGTATCCAGAACCTTCGCCGACCCTTACACCAAAAGCGACTATCTGTCGGCCATCGGCCAGTTCCAGGCGCAATGGCAACAGTTCCAGCAACAGCTGGGGTAACCGGCGCCCGCAGCACAATCCGGGACCGATGATCAGGGACCGATTATCAAGGACTGATTGTGCTGCATTCCCCGACGGCGGATGGAAAAAGCCGCCACAACTTCTTATGCTGCTACTCCTCGGCTTTACCCATCGCACCCACCTGCAGAGGATATGGCTATGCAAGACTGGAACCCCGAGCTTTACCTGCGCTTTGCCGGCGAACGTACCCGCCCCGCCCTTGAACTGTTATCCCGCATTTCCCACCCTGCTCCTATTGCCATCACCGATTTGGGCTGCGGCCCCGGCAACAGTACCGAGCTATTGCATCAGGCCTGGCCGCAGGCGCGGGTCACCGGCGTGGATAACTCAAGCGCCATGCTGCAACAGGCGCGACAGCGTCTGCCGGGCTGCACGTTTCAGGAGGCGGATATCGCCAGTTGGCAGCCGGATACGCCGCAGGACATCATCTACGCCAACGCCTCGCTGCAATGGTTGCCGGATCATGACCAACTGCTGCCTGCGCTGATCGAACATCTGACGCCGGGCGGGGTGCTGGCGGTGCAAATGCCGGATACCCTCAGCCAGCCCACACATCAACTGATGCGCAAAATCGCCGCCGAAGGGCCGTGGTGGGAACGATTCGGTGATGTGGACAAGGTCAGGCAGGCGTTGCTCAGCACCGGGCAGTACTACGATCTGTTGGTCAGTCACGGCTGCGACGTGGATATCTGGCACACCACCTACTATCACGTGATGAGCGGGCCGCAGGCAATCATCGAGTGGTTGAAAGGCACCGGTCTGCGCCCGTTTCTGGCGGAACTGAACGAGCAGGAACAGCAGGATTTTCTGCAACAGTACCAGCTGTGCCTGCAAACGGCCTACCCGGCTCAGGCGGACGGCAACAGCCTGCTGACCTATCCGCGCCTGTTTATGGTGGCGACCAAACGCCAGTGATACGACAGCCCAACTCAGGGTTTGCGGGTCTGATCGCCATCCTGCGTGGACGGCTCATCGTCGTTAGCCGGTTCATCATCCTGCGCCGACGCGTTGGCCGTCAGCAAATAAGGAGACTGCTGCCAGCGGGAACGGCGATGCTGCAGCAGGGTGCGGGCCAAAATAATGCCGATGGCCAGCGCCATCAGAATCATCAATCGCAGAATGTTGGTGGTGTTGTCGACCTGGCGGGCTTCGGTCGCCAGCACGTGGGTATCCAGCGTGATGCGCAGAAAACCGATCGGCCCGTCCTTACTGTTGATCGGCTCCACCAGTTGGTGGTTGAAGTAGCTGCCGGCGCGGCTGCCATCCAGCGCCAGCCGGTCGCGCACCTCAATCTGTTCGCCGGCGCGCGCCACCAGCGTGCCGTCCTGCTGGTACAACGCGGCATCCAGAATACGGTTGTGGTCGGTGAGCTGTCGCAGCGTTTCCCCGATTCTGCCGCTGTTGTCGCTGTTGCTTTCCATCAGCGGCGTCAGACTGAACGCCACCTGCTTCACCAGCGTGCGCGCCAGCTCTTCCACCTGCTCGGAACGGGCCATTTGATGACTGAGGCTGAAATAGGACGCACCCTGCAGCAACACCACCAGCAGAGCCAGACAGATCAGCACAATGGCCGTACGATGTAAGCGAAATTTTATCCGGGCCCGAACCATGGGAATACCTGCGCGATTTGGATACTTTCATGTTGCCAGAAGCGTTGGCGATAGGATAGCTTGTTGCGTTGATTTGTGACCGTCCACCCCGTCAATTCTTCACTACCCGCAGGAAAGGATATTTAACCCATGTCGAACCGTTTGACCTATAGCGATCTGCCCGATGAGATCAACTGCTGGCCAAATTTACCGCTGTCGTTGAGTGACGACGAGGTAATGCCGCTCGACTACCGCGCCGGCAATACCGGCTGGCTGATGTACGGCGACGTGCTCGACAAATATCTGTTATCTCGCATTCAGCGCCGTCTGGATGAGCCGCTGGTGATCGTCAGCGCCTGGAGCGTAGATGATTATCAGGTGGTACGGTTGGCCGGCATCCTGACGCCGCGCATCACCAAGGTAGCCCACGAACTGGGGCTGGACGTGACGCCAATGTACAACACCCCGAGCCTGCGCTCACCCGGTCTGCTGGTCATGGACATGGATTCCACCGCGATCCAGATCGAATGTATCGATGAGATCGCCAAACTGGCGGGCACCGGCGAGCAAGTGGCCGAGGTCACCGAGCGCGCCATGCGCGGCGAGCTGGATTTCTCCGCCAGCCTGCGCCAGCGCGTCGGCACCCTGAAAGACGCGGACGCCAACATTCTGCGTCAGGTGCGGGACGCCCTGCCGCTGATGCCGGGTCTGAAAAACATGGTCAAACAGTTGCAGGACGCGGGCTGGCATCTGGCCATCGCTTCCGGCGGCTTCACCTATTTCGCCGACTACCTGCGTGATGAACTCGGGCTGGTGGCGGCGGTCGCCAACGAAATGGGCATGCGCGACGGCAAACTGACCGGCGACGTGGTCGGCCCGATCGTCGATGCGAAATATAAAGCCGATACGCTGCGTCAGCTGGCGGAAAAGCTTTCGATCCCGCCACACCAGACGGTCGCCATCGGCGACGGCGCCAACGACCTGCTGATGATCAAAGCGGCCGGGCTGGGCATCGCCTACCACGCCAAACCCAAGGTCAACGAACAGAGCGCGGTCAGCATCCGCCATGCCGACTTGACCGGCGTGTTATGCATTCTCAGCGGCAGCCTGAGGCATGAAAAAGGCTGAGCCACGCCATACCGAGATGCAGTGCAGTAAAGAGCACTGATGTAGTAAAGAGCAGATGTAGTAAAGAGCAGTAAAAAGGAGGTAATTCATGGCCAAAGCCGTCAAACGCGCCTTTGTCTGTAATGAATGCGGGGCCGACTATCCGCGTTGGCAGGGGCAGTGCAGCGCCTGTCACGCCTGGAATACCATCACCGAGGTGCGTCTGGCCGCCGCGTCCTCCTCGTCACGCAACGACCGTTTCTCCGGTTACGCCGGGGACAGCGGCAACGTCAGCCGGGTACAGAAACTGTCGGACATCAGCCTGGAAGCGCTGCCGCGTTTCTCCACCGGCTTTCTGGAATTCGACCGGGTGCTGGGCGGCGGCGTAGTACCCGGCAGCGCCATTCTGATCGGCGGCAACCCCGGCGCCGGCAAAAGTACCCTGTTGCTGCAAACCCTGTGCAAACTGGCCGAACAGATGAAGACCCTGTATGTCACCGGCGAGGAATCCCTCCAGCAGGTGGCGATGCGCGCTCACCGTCTTGGCCTGCCCGCCCAGCACATCAATATGCTGTCGGAAACCAGCATCGAGCAGATCTGCCTGATTGCCGAACAGGAACAGCCGAAACTGATGGTGATCGACTCCATTCAGGTGATGCATCTGGCGGACATTCAGTCGTCTCCCGGCAGCGTGGCGCAGGTGCGGGAAACCGCCGCCTACCTGACACGCTTCGCCAAAACCCGCGGCGTCGCCATCATCATGGTCGGCCATGTCACCAAAGACGGCTCGCTGGCCGGCCCGAAAGTGCTGGAGCACTGTATCGACTGTTCGGTGCTGCTGGACGGCGACGCCGACTCCCGTTTCCGCACCCTGCGCAGCCACAAAAACCGCTTCGGCGCCGTCAACGAGCTGGGCGTCTTCGCCATGACCGAACAAGGGCTGCGGGAAGTCAGCAACCCGTCCGCCATCTTCCTGAGCCGGGGCGATGAAATCACCTCCGGCAGTTCGGTGATGGTGGTATGGGAAGGCACCCGGCCGCTGCTGGTGGAAATTCAGGCGCTGGTAGATCACTCGATGATGGCGAATCCGCGTCGGGTAGCGGTCGGGCTGGAACAGAACCGGCTGGCGATCTTGCTGGCGGTGCTGCACCGTCACGGCGGGCTGCAAATGTCGGATCAGGACGTGTTCGTCAACGTGGTGGGCGGCGTCAAGGTAACGGAAACCAGCGCCGACCTGGCGCTGCTGCTGTCGCTGGTGTCCAGCTTCCGCGATCGGCCGCTGCCGCAGGATTTGGTGGTGTTCGGCGAAGTCGGGCTGGCCGGGGAAATTCGCCCGGTGCCGAGCGGTCAGGAACGTATCACCGAAGCCGCCAAACACGGCTTTAAACGCGCCATAGTGCCGTTTGCCAACATGCCGAAAAAACCACCCGCCAACATGCAGGTGATGGGCGTGAAAAAACTGTCGGACGCGCTGGCGATCCTTGATGATCTGTAATTTCCATTAGGCTTTGCTCGTCAGAGCCTTAATATGGCAGAGCGTTAACATCGTAACGCGTTAATATAGCAGAGCGTTATCCGCCACATCGGAGTATCAGACCATGTCTCCCTACGATTACCTGAAAACAGCCATCAGACAAAAAGGCTGTACCCTGCAACAGGTCGCCGATGCCGCGGGTATGACCAAAGGCTACTTAAGCCAGTTGCTCAACGCCAAAATCAAAAGCCCCAGCGCCCAGAAGCTGGAGTCGCTGCACCGTTTTCTGGGGCTGGAATTTCCTTATCAGCAAAAAAGCATCGGCGTGGTGTTCGGCAAGTTTTATCCGCTGCACACCGGCCACATTTACCTGATTCAGCGCGCCTGCAGCCAGATAGACGAACTGCACGTGATTCTGGGCTACGACGAGCCGCGCGACCGCCAGCTGTTCGAGCACAGTTCCATGTCGCAACAGCCGACCGTCAGCGACCGCCTGCGCTGGCTGCTGCAAACCTTCAAATATCAGAAAAATATCCACATTCACGCCTTCAACGAACAGGGCATGGAACCCTATCCGCACGGCTGGGATGTGTGGAGCCGCGGCATTAAGCAGTTCATGTCGGAAAAAGGCATCGACCCTAGCTACGTCTACACCAGCGAAGAGCAGGACGCGCCGCAGTACAAGGAACATCTCGGCATCGAAACCGTGCTGATCGACCCTAAACGCTCCTTTATGAGCATCAGCGGCGCGCAGATCCGTCAGGATCCGTTCCGCTACTGGGAATATATCCCCACCGAGGTGAAACCGTTCTTCGTGCGCACCGTGGCGGTTTTGGGCGGCGAGTCCAGCGGCAAGTCCACGCTGGTCAACAAGCTGGCCAATATTTTCAATACCACCAGCGCCTGGGAATACGGCCGCGATTACGTGTTCTCCCACCTGGGCGGCGACGAAATGGCGCTACAGTATTCGGACTACGACAAAATCGCGCTCGGCCAGGCCCAGTACATTGATTTCGCCGTGAAATATGCCAACAAAGTGGCGTTTATCGACACCGACTTCATCACCACGCAGGCGTTTTGCAAAAAATACGAAGGCCGTGAGCACCCGTTCGTACAGGCGCTGGTTGAGGAGTACCGCTTTGATCTGGTGATTCTGCTGGAGAACAACACCCCCTGGGTGGCGGACGGCCTGCGCAGTCTGGGCAGCGCGGCGGATCGCAAGGCGTTTCAGGACGTGCTCAAAAGTATGCTGGCGGAAAATAACGTGCCGTACGTCCACGTCACCGAATCAGACTACGACAGCCGCTTTCTGCGCTGCGTGGAGCTGGTGCAGCAAATGCTGGGACACGACCGGCAAACGCCGATGCCGGCGGCGAGTTAATCCCGCCGCGCTTTCACCAGCGCCAACTGCGGGACGGGGTGATAATTTCCGGCAGCGGCACATCCCAGCTTTCCGCCGGCAGCACATCCACCTGCTGACAATCGTGCGCCAGCCCGATGGGATACGGACCGCGCGACCGCCAGTGCTGCAGCGTGCGGTCATAAAACCCGCCGCCCATGCCAAGCCGCTGCCCGGCAGCGTCGAACGCCACCAGCGGCGTCAGCAGCACATCCAGTTGCTCAACCGGCAACACCTGGCGCACATCCAGCCGCGGCTCCTGAATCTTCAGCCGGTTCCACACCAGTTCGGTATCCGGCGCATAACGCAAAAACAGCAGATGCCCGTTGCAGAACGGATGCAGCACCGGCAGGTAAACCTGTTTGTGTCGCTGCCATAACGCATCGATCAACGGCCGGGTATCCAGCTCGCCGTCAAACGACAGAAACAGCGCCACCCGACTGGCGTCGCCAAGACGCGGGTGCGCCATCGCCCGTTCGGCAGCCTGTGCGGCAAAAGCAGCTTGCTGTTCACGATTTAACGCGCGACGACGCTGACGAACCTGCTGACGGATTTGCTGGCGTAATGCCGCTACGGAAGAAAGGTCGGAAGAAGCACTGGCTGGATTCATGCGCAGTCACTTTCATGCAATTAACATGCAATCAAAGGGGAATAAACGAGAGGGAATCTCCGAGATGCCGCCGCAGGCTGTAACCCTTGAACCCTTGGTTCAAGGTGAACGCAACGTCGCAGTCTTAAGGCTTCTCGGTCGAACCGAGCATGCTCACCAACCACGGATCGTTACATTCTGTTGGTTGAAATATCGGCTCAGGGGACTTGCCCGCTGACGAACATCTCAGAGAAATTTTGTTCTTTCAAGGCTACCTTATCATGTCTGGCAGCGATGTGTTACCCCAAAAAACCGTACTTTTGTCAAAACGAGACACGCTACTCAAATTGCGCGCCCTGACGCTCGGTAATACGGCCCTGCTCCAGCAACGCCTGTTCAATCGTCTGCTGCAACATGCGAATACGCTGTTCCATATTGGCGGCATAATCGCGGGTTTTCAACCGCTCCTGCGCCAGCTCGTGGCACACGTTGAGCGCCGCGATGAACACCAGTTGCTCCGTGTTCGTCACCCGGGTACGAACCTTGAGGTCCTGCAACCGCTGGTTAAGATCCTCCGCAGCCTGATTCAGCGCATCCTGCTGTTCTGGCGGACAATTGACTCTTAACGAACGGCCAAAAATCTGAATATCTACCGGTTGTGCAGACATGTCACCTTCCTGCCTTATTTCGTTTCACGCCCGCATGAGGGACATCCGCTGCGCGGCCCGTGACGGGGCCGGGAAAAAGCGGGCGCTACTATATATATCCACAATAGAAGATACAAGCCCTTTATACCCGCCATACTTCAAGCCGCAGAGGCGTTGGCTGCGCTCACTCACCCGAATCACTTACCTGAGTAAGCTCATCGGGATTCGCTCACTTGCCGCCTTTCTGTCGCTTGAAATCTATTGGGTATCTGGTCTGGCGACGGAGCTTGCTGGTATAGCAGCGGAGCTTGGTGGTAGCATAACACGAACGACCTGCCAACGACGATGAATGCTCATGTCTATACAGAATACACTCCCCGGTTACGAAGCTATCGACCAGCTACTGCAACAGCATCAGGTGGCCCTGACCGCCGCCGAAATGCACGGACTGATAAGCGGCATGCTGTGCGGCGGCAACCATGATGATAGCTGGAAAACGCTGACGTTCGAACTGACCAACGACGGTATGGCCTTTCCGCAGACGCTGGCCCAGCCGCTGCAACATCTGTATCAGGCTACCCGCGACGCGCTGGAGGACGACGGCTTTCTGTTCCAGCTGTTCCTGCCGGACGACACGCTGGAGCACGTCAGCATATTCGACCGCGCCGACGCGCTGGCCGGCTGGGTCAACCATTTTCTGCTCGGCCTCGGCGTCGTCCAGCCCCGCCTTGGCAAAACGCAGGGCGAGCTGAAAGAAGCGATTGACGATCTGCGCAACATCGCCCAGCTCGGTTACGACGAAGACGAAGATAAAGATGAACTGGAGCAGTCGCTGGAAGAAGTGATCGAGTATGTACGGGTAGCGGCCATCATGTGCCATAACGAATTTACCCGTCCGGTGGTCACTGCGCCGGAGCAAAAAAAACCGACACTGCATTAACACACATTCTGCATTTGATGCCCTTTTCAGGAGCAGGTAATGAATCAACAAGAATACCTCCGCCGCCGTCTGGCCCTGCTGGACAAGATGGCGCCCGGCAGCGCGGCTATCCTGTTTGCCGCGCCGGAAGCGCAACGTAACGCAGACAGCGACTACCCTTACCGCCAGAGCAGCGATTTCTGGTATTTCACCGGCTTCAATGAGCCGGAAGCGGCCTTGCTGCTGATCAAAAGCGACGAGAATCACCATCACAGCGTGCTGTTCAACCGGGTGCGCGACGTCACCGCTGAAATCTGGTTCGGCCGTCGCCTCGGCCAGGAAGCGGCCCCCGCCAGGCTGGGCGTAGACCGCGCGCTGCCGTTCAGCGAAATCGGCGAACAGCTGCATCTGCTGCTCAACGGCCTGGATGTGGTCTACCATGCGCAGGGCGAATACGCCTATGCCGACAAGCTGGTGTTCGCCGCGCTGGAAACCCTGCGCACCGGCGGTACGCGCAAAGGCTTCCACGCGCCGGCGACGCTGACCGACTGGCGGCCGTGGGTGCACGATATGCGCCTGTTTAAATCGCCGGCGGAAATCGACATCCTGCGCCGCGCCGGTGAAATCAGCGCGCTGGCCCACACCCGCGCCATGGAGAAATGCCGCCCCGGTATGTTCGAATACCAGTTGGAAGGGGAAATCCACCACGAATTTAACCGCCACGGCGCGCGCTACCCGTCCTATAACACCATTGTCGGCAGCGGCGAAAACGCCTGTATTCTGCACTACACCGAAAATGAATGTCAGATGCGCGACGGCGATCTGGTGCTGATCGATGCCGGTTGCGAATATCAGGGCTACGCCGGCGACATCACCCGCACCTTCCCGGTCAACGGCAAATTCACTCCGGCGCAGCGCGCCATTTACGACATCGTGCTGGAATCGGAAGTGCGCGCTATCGAGATGTTCGCGCCGGGCCGCAGCATCCGCGAAGTGAACGAGGAAGTGGTGCGCATCATGCTGCGCGGCCTGATCAAACTCGGCCTCCTGCAAGGCGACGTCGACACCCTGTTCGCCGAGCAGACGCACCGCCAGTTCTTCATGCACGGCCTGAGCCACTGGTTGGGTATGGATGTGCATGACGTCGGCGACTACGGCACCGCCGATCGCGGCCGTACGCTGGAGCCGGGCATGGTGCTGACGGTCGAGCCGGGTCTGTACATCGCGCCGGACGCCGATGTGCCGCCGGAGTATCGCGGCATCGGCATTCGTATCGAAGACGATATCGTCATCACCGAGAACGGCAATGAAGTGCTGACCGGCGACGTGGTGAAAGATCCGGACGAGATTGAAGCATTAATGGCAAGGGCGGCAGGACAAGCCTCATGACCGTCATGATTGTCGGCGGCGGAATGGCGGGCGCAACGCTGGCGCTGGCGATCTCCCGCCTGTCGGGCGGCCGGATCCCGGTGGATCTGATCGAAGCTCGCTCGCCGCAGGAACACCACCACCCCGGCTTTGACGCCCGCGCCATCGCGCTGGCGCAGGGCACCTGCATGCAGTTGGACGCCATCGGCGTCTGGCAGGCGCTCGCGCCCGTCGCCACCCCCATCGCCAGCGTGCACGTCAGCGATCAGGGGCATGCGGGACGGGTGCGGCTACAGGCCAGCGACTACCGGGTGCCGGCGCTGGGCCACGTGGTCGAACTGCATGACGCCGGCAAGCGGCTGTTTTCACTGCTACAGAACGCGCCCGGCGTACGGCTGCACTGCCCGGCAACGGTGGTGGAGGTCAACCGGGAGGCTGACGGCGCATCGCTGCTGCTGGACAACGGCGCCCGCCTCAGCGGGCAACTGCTGGTGGCGGCCGACGGCTCCCGTTCCCAACTGGCGCAACACGCCGGCATTCAGTGGCAGCAGGCGCCGTATGAACAGGTGGCGATCATCGCCAACGTCGCCACCGCCGAAGCACATCAGGGCCGCGCCTATGAGCGCTTCACCGAGCACGGCCCGCTGGCGCTGCTGCCGATGAGCAAAGGCCGCAGTTCGCTGGTGTGGTGCCACCCGCTGTCACAACAGGCCGAAGTGGATAACTGGAGCGACGCACAGTTTCGCCAGCAGTTGCAGCGCGCTTTCGGCTGGCGGCTGGGCGCGATAACGCAGGTCGGCGATCGCCACAGTTATCCGCTGACGCTGGTGACCGCCAGTCAGCATATTAGCCATCGGCTGGCGTTGGTGGGCAACGCGGCGCAAACTCTGCATCCCATCGCCGGGCAAGGATTTAACCTCGGTCTGCGCGACGTGATGACGCTGGCGGAAACGCTGACGGCCGCCGTTGAACAGGGCGAAGACCCGGGCAGTCAGGCGGTGTTGCAACGCTATCAGCGCCGCCGCCAGCCGGATCAGCACACCACGGTAGCCTTGACCGACGGGCTGGTACGCGTCTTCTCCAATCACCTGTTCCCGATGGAAGTCGGGCGGAATCTGGGGCTGATGGCGATGAACAGCCTGCCGTTGCTGCGGGATGTGCTGGCGCGGCGTACGCTGGGTTGGGTGGAACGTTAACACAGACAGGAATTCATGCTCTATGCAATCATTTGATGTGGTCATCGCGGGCGGGGGAATGGTTGGACTGGCGCTGGCCTGCGGTCTGCAAGGCAGCGGCCTGAGCGTCGCCGTGTTGGAAAAACAGACCGCGACCGAACCGCTGGCGAACGGCCCGCACGCGCTGCGCGTCTCCGCCATCAATGCCGCCAGCGAGGCGCTGCTGCGCAAGCTCAACGTCTGGCCGGGTATTGCCGCGCAGCGGCTGAGTCCTTACAACGAAATGTATGTCTGGGACAAAGACAGCTTCGGCAATATCCGTTTTTGCGGGGAAGAGTTCGGCTTCTCCCGTCTCGGCCACATTATTGAAAACGACGTCATCCAGTGGGCGCTGTGGCAGCAGGCAAGCCAGTCGCGGGACATCACCCTGCTGGCGCCCGCCGCGCTGCGGCAGGTCGCCTGGGGCGAAAACGAAGCCTTCATTACGCTGGAAGACGGCAGCATGCTCACCGCCCGGCTGGTGGTGGGGGCGGACGGCGCGCACTCCTGGCTGCGCCAGCACGCCGACATTCCGCTGACTTTCTGGGATTACGGCCATCATGCGCTGGTCGCCAACATCCGCACCGAGCGGCCGCACGGCGCCATCGCCAGCCAGGTGTTCCACGGCGACGGCATTCTGGCGTTTCTGCCGCTGAGCGATCCGCACCTCTGTTCGATTGTCTGGTCGCTGCCGCCGGAACGCGCTCAACAGCTGCGCGAGCTGCCCGCCGACGAGTTCGCCAGGCAGTTGGCGATGACCTTCGATATGCGGCTGGGGCTGTGCCAGCTGGAGGGCGACCGTCAAACCTTCCCGCTCACCGCGCGCTATGCCCGCAGCTTTGCCGCCCATCGGCTGGTGCTGACGGGCGATGCGGCGCACACCATTCATCCGCTGGCCGGCCAGGGCGTCAACCTCGGATTTATGGACGTGGCGGAGCTGATTGCCGAGCTCAAGCGGTTGCAAGCGCAGGGCAAAGACATCGGCCAGCACCTGTATCTGCGGCGCTACGAACGGCGTCGCAAGCACAGCGCCGCGCTGATGCTGGCGAGTATGCAGGGCTTTCGCACCCTGTTCGCCGCGTCCCATCCGGTCGGCGGCCTGCTGCGCGACATCGGCCTGAAACTGGCGGACACGCTGCCGGGCATAAAACCGACTCTGGTGCGTCAGGCGATGGGGCTTAACGATCTACCGGACTGGCTGGATCATGCCGGCTGATCCATGCCGCATAACCTGAGAATATCAGGCCGCGTGCATTATGGCGCGGCCCGCAAATCCCGCAGTACGACCCGCTCGCCGGCAAAGAAATAGGTATATTCAAACAGTTGCTGTTTGCCATCGCCGTTCTTCCAGTCGGTATATTCCACGATGCCTCGCACCACCTTCTGACCGTTCACTTGATCCAGCAGCGAAAAAGAAAAATAAGGCCGGGTTCCCAATTTTTCCTGAATACGTTCGCGGATAACCGAATCGCCCAGATAAAAACCAAGCGGTGAAATATAGACGCCATAGGTGCGATAAAAATAATTTTCGCTAATCTGCCGGGCAATAACCTGATAGCAGCGATCATAGAGCGGGGTCTTTTTTTCTTCGACAATGCCCGGCGCGGGAGAAACAGTATTATCGATACCATAAGCGACAGCGCCGCCATCCGCCAGACTGATGCGATAGGTATAACGCTCGCCGCCGATCGGTTCATTAATGCCGTGATAGTGTTTTTTCAATACGCCGGCGTACTTGTCTTTCAGGCTGGCGTCGTAAATCCGGATCGTCGGTTTGGGATCGCGATTCTGCGCCAGCACGGCCGCCAGCGCTTTCAGACTGGCGTCTGACATAAAAAACCGATCCTGACCAAGCTGTGAAAGATCGGCAAAATAAGCCACCAGCCACTCATCCCGATCCTGCAAATCCTCACCTGCCAGCGAGAAAAAATCGCCCGTCAGATTCAGTTTCAGCAACCGATCGAGGTACGCCTGCTGTCGTTTGACGAACGCTGTCTTCTCTGCCCGTTCCGCCTGCACCCGCGCCACAAACTGCGCCGGTGCGTCGGTTTCGGCAAAGCGGACCATAAAGGTCTGGTCGTCGCTGCGATCGAGCAGGTAGAGCGCATACGCGCCTTGCCAGGATTTAAACGGTTCCGAGGGGGAAAGCCGGGTCATATCGAGGTACTGCAACTGCTCGCCGAACTGGGCGCGCAGCATCTTTTTATAAGGAGCGGGATTGGAAAAACGGATACAGGACGCCAGTAACGGCACGACCAGCAACATTGCCAGCCACATCACTTTTCTCATTGATCATCCTTGTCAGGCGCAGATGTTATTTTCGTCTGAATAATGTCCAGGCAGTTACGCAGCATTCAGATTTCATAATAACAGTAAAATAAGCACCACCAATTATTTTCGCCACATTCGATAACGGATTAATATTTACCGACGGAATTATCCATTCCTCAGATAAATCACAATACATTTTCATTACAATAAGCCACAGCATTTAATATCTGTCGCATTAAAAGAACATCTATCATGATTGGAAAAAACAATTAACACATCAGATAGATAGCCTTGATGACTAACACTCGAACATCGTGATTTAAAGGCGTATGCTATCGGCAAAGACGATCGTAACTATTTAAAGGAGAGTGAATTATTCACTGTTCGTCTTTTCTTTTTTTTGTTTTATTCCCAAGGAGAAATACCATGCAGGCTCGTACCGTTAAGGAAAAAATTATATTGGCGGTGATGATTGGCATTATTGCCGGCATCATTTGCGCGATCGCCAAATTCGGCTGGGAAATTCCCTTCCCGCCTCGTACCCCGGAAAGGGATCTTACCAACCCGCCTCAGCAGCTATTGCAACAGCTTGGCATGTCGTTTGATCTCTCGCATCTGACCTATCTGTTCAACGGCAATCCGCGGCCGATCATGAGTTTCATCATGCATTTCGGCTTCTCGATTACCTTTACCGTGCTTTATTGCGTAGCAGCGGAATTCTGGCCGCGCATCAAGCTCTGGCAAGGCGCTTTTTACGGTCTGGTGCTGTGGGCCGTCTTCCATGTGGTGCTGCTGCCGCTGTTCGGTACCGTACCGGCACCGTGGGACCAGCCGTTCGCCGAGCACTTCTCAGAAATCTTCGGCCACATGTTCTGCTTCTGGGTTGCCGAACTGGCGCGGCGCGATCTGCGTAACCGCATCACCCACCAGTCAGAAGACAACGCGCTGACTACACAACACGCGCAGTAATCATCTTCATCATCAAAGGCCATCCGAATGGGTGGCCTGTCTGAAATGATGAAAAAATGATTTATCGGAAGAGTTGATCGTCAACCAAACACCGCGACATATCTACGACATATCACAATAGAATAAAACCGCATCGTGAATGGCAAAAAACCGCTCGGCGGCAGATTCATATGTTCTGCCTTTCAGTGAAATTTTTTTTTATATTTATATAATAGAATTATATTTTTCAGATAGCTTAGCATATAGCCATGACAAATCAGGAAGATGAATCTTGGGATGGAAAAAGAAGATAACATTGTGTTTCCTGGTGACTGTTGGCGCCCTGAGTGCTTATGAATACGCCATCTGGTTTACCGGGCCTTCATGTAACGAAATCACTTACGAGCAAGTAATTGCCTCTGTAAAAAAAGATCTTTCCCAGCCCCCTATGTCACGCTGGCATCTTCTTCAACCATCCAATCTTGGAACCAGTGCCCCTACGATTCAGTTTTCTCAACACCCCGAATCCGTGTCATCAGATACCTACCTGGTGGCGTTTCAGGTATCTGGCCCTCTGAAAACTCATCAACTATTTGCCATATATGAATGCGCGACTGGCGCTATTGAATATAGCGTCAAGAACTAACAGCTTTGCATATTAGCGATAAAACTGATTTCTCCGTTCAAATGGAAAAGGTACAACACCACTTTTTAGCATGAAAAGAGCCAAATATTAATGTACGAAGCTATATAGGGAAACGCATAGCGTGCCACAATTTTATCTGCGTTAATTGTGGTACATAGCCCAGAGCGAGCATTCGCCAGCCGACCAGACTGGCTGCTGAACAACAAGAATCATCACGGCAATTTAGTGAGGCAAACGGCGTTTATTTATCACAGATATGGAGGAGCCGTTGCCCTATTTTGTTTCTATTTATCATGCGATCAGACTCATGCTGTCGTTCGCAACGACAACCATCACTAACAAAGCATGCGATGACAACCGGCTGGTTTTTATATCATTTTGGGAATTAAAAATAATTTTTTATGCTTTTACACACTTCCGGCAACTCCCTAGAGTAGGTTGTTAAGACTACACTCCTTATTACTATGCTAATTTCGAGGACTCAGGGAATGGCGACATTATCTCCGGCAAGCAAAACATCACGGATCTCCTTACTCACCGCAGGGCTGCTGTCTCTGGCGGTGGGCGCATCGCCTTTCGCCCACGCGGCAGACGCCACCGTTACGCCCGTGCAAGGCGGCACGCTGAATATCGGGCTGGGCAGCGATACCCCGGTCATCGATCCATCCATCACCGCTTATTCCGTGGCGGCGCTGGTCGCCCGCAACGTGGTGGATTCGCTGGTTGGTCAGGCGGAAGACAACCGTTTTACGCCCTGGCTGGCCGAACGCTGGGAAATCGGCGACAACAACACCCGTTATACCTTCCACCTGCGTAAGGACGTGACGTTCAGCGACGGCACCAAACTGGACGCGGCGGCGGTAAAATACAACCTGGACCGTATTCTCGACCCGAAAACCACCTCCAGCTACGCCAAATCCCTGCTGGGGCCAATCGACAGCATTACCACGCCGGACGACTACACGCTGGTGATCAGCTATAAGAGCCCGTTCGCCGCGCTATTGCAGGGGCTGAGCCTGCCGTATTTGGGCATTCAGTCGCCGACGTACCTGAAAAACACGCCGAATACCAGTAACACCATCGTCGGCTCCGGTCCGTTCATTCTGGAATCCTTCGTAAAAGGCAGCGGCAGCCGCCTGAAAAAACGTCCGGATTATCACTGGGGACCGGGCTATGCCGCCCACACCGGTCCGGCCTATCTGGATAAAATCGAATTCAAATACCTGCCGGAATCCTCAGTGCGCCTTGGCGCGTTGAGCAGCGGCCAGGTGCAGGCGATTGACGCCGTGCCGCCCGCCAACGCCGCCGCGCTGAAAAAAGACAACCGTCTGGAACTGATCGCCCGCGAGAACCCTGGCGTTAACCGGGTGCTTTACCTCAACACCTCCAAAGGCCCATTCCAGGATGTCAGCGTGCGCCGCGCCTTCCTGCACGCGGTGGATGCCGCGTCAGCGACAAAAGTGGCGTTCTTCGGCACCCTGAAAGCCGCGGATAATATTCTTGGTCCTTCCACGCTGTATTACGACAAGTCAGCCGCATCGCTGGGCGGTTTTGATCTGAAGAAAGCCAACCAGTTGCTGGATGACGCAGGCTGGAAAACCAAAGACGGCGAAGGCTACCGCACCAAAGACGGCAAACGCCTGACCGTACATTTCGTCTACAGCACCGGTTCATCGGAAGCAGCGGAAATCACCCTGTTCCAGGCAGTGCAGTTCCAGGTGAAACAGGCCGGTATCGATGTCCAGCTTAATCCGGTGGACAGCGGGGGCTTCATCAGCCGCACCAACGATAACGACTACGACATCGCGTCCAACTACTTTGTGCGCGCCGAGCCGGATATCCTGCGTACCGTGTTTGATTCCAACTATATTCCCCCCAACGGCAACAACTTCAGCCGCACCCACTCGCTGGATGACAAGCTGAGAAAAGCCATCGGCGCCGGCGACGCCGAGCGTCAGCAGCTCTACAGCCAGATCCAGCACGAACTGCTCGACCAGGCTTATGCCGTGCCGCTGTTCGTCCCGGCCTACCAACTGGGCCTGTCGAAGAAAGTACAGGGCATCAGCTGGGCCACCAACGCTAAACCGAACTTCTATGATGTCTGGATTAAACCGTAACCTGGCCGTCACGGCTCTCCAGCGACTCTTCACCATCGTGGCTGTGCTCTGGGGCGCAGCCACGCTGACGTTTATTGCCGTCAAGCTGATCCCCGGCGATCCGGTGGCGATCCTGAGCGGCGGCGATAACGTGGTGGATGAGGCGTACCGGGCAGCGCTGATCAAGCAATTCGGGCTCGATCAGCCGCTGTGGATGCAATACCTGCGCTACTGCGGACAAGCGTTGCAAGGCGATTTCGGCATCAGCTATCAGTACCGGCAGCCGGTAGTGGCGTTGGTCGGCGACGCCATGCGGGAAACCGTCCAGCTGGCGCTCAGCGCGCTGGTGCTGGCGCTGCTGCTGTCGATCCTCAACGCCTTGCTGACCGCCGGACGCCATGCCCGGCTGCGGGCGCTGATGTCCTGGCTGGAACTGACGCTGCTCAGCACGCCGGTCTACTGGGTCGGCATCGTGTTGCTCAGCGTTTTCAGCTTCCGTCTGCAATGGTTCCCGGTAATGGGCAACGACGGGTTGATATCGCTGGTGCTGCCGGTCGTCACCTTGAGTCTGCCGCTGGCTGCTCTGCTAAGCCAGGTGCTGCGCGACGGGCTGGAAGAGGCGCTATCGCAGCCGTTCGCGCTGACGGTGCGCACCCGCGGCGTCAGCGAAACCTGGCTGCGCGTTCGGCACGGCCTGCGCCACGGCGCGCTGGCGGCGTCCACCCTGACCGGCACCCTGCTGGCGGGCGTGCTGAGCGGCTCGGTGCTGACCGAAACCGTGTTCGGCCGCGCCGGCATCGGCCAGATTACCCTGCACGCCATCGAAAGCCGCGACATGCCGCTAGTGCTGGGGCTGGTGATGCTGTCCGCCCTGCTGTTTGTGGTCATCAACCTGCTGGTGGATGCGCTGTATCTGATTATCGACCCCCGTTTGAGAAAAAAGGCGAACGCCCATGAGCAGTGAACCTTTAACCAGTCGTGAGCCTCTGACACTGATGCATACCCCTTATCGCACGGTCTATCGTAGCCCCTGGCTGGCGCCGGCAACCCTGCTTCCTGCCGCTGCCGTACTGCTTTTACTGCTGGCGGTGTTTTTCCCTGCGCTGTTCACCCACCGCCTGCCGGATGAGATGGACATGGGGGCGGTGCTCCAGCCGCCCAGCGCGGACCACTGGTTCGGCACCGACCCGCTCGGGCGCGACGTGTTCACCCGCGTCGTCTATGGCACGTCACTGTCGCTGAGTATCGGCGTCGGCGCGATGTTAATCGCCTGCCTCGGCGGCGTGCTGCTGGGCACTTTGTCGGCGCTGGTGCCGTTACCGGTACGCCGCGTACTGGTGCGGCTACTGGATATCATGCTGGCGTTTCCGGAAATGCTGCTGGCGCTGCTGGTGATCGCGGTGCTGGGGCGCGGCCCGGAAAATACGCTGCTGGCGGTAGGGCTGGCCGGCGTCGCCAGCTATGCGCGGCTGGTGCGCTCGCAGGTGCTGCAGGTGAAACTGTCCGGCTACGTGGAACACGCCGTCGCGCTGGGCGAGCATCCACTGTACATCGTGGTGCGCCATATCATTCCCAACACATTACGGCCGTTGCTGATTCTGGCGACCATCGGCGTCGGCAACGCGGTGCTGTCCGCCTCTGCGCTGAGTTTCCTCGGGCTTGGCGTGGTGCCGCCCACGGCGGAATGGGGCGCGTTGCTGGCCGACGGCCGCAACTTCCTGGATATCGCCCCCTGGGTCAGCCTGTTTCCCGCCAGCGTCGTTGCGCTGTCGGTAATCGTCATCACCCTGCTGGGCCGGCGTTTGCAGGCCATTTTGGCTAAGGGGGCAGCATGAGTCAGTCTGTTTTGCAGCCGTTGCTGCGCGTTGATGGATTAAACGTGACCTTCCCCAGCCCGCACGGGCCGGTGGAATCGGTGCGCAACCTGTCGTTTCAGGTCAATCCGGGTGAAATTCTGGCGCTGGTGGGCGAATCCGGCTCCGGCAAATCGGTCACCGCCCGAACGCTGGTCGGGCTGGCGGGTGAACGGGCGCAGATTCAGGCCAACGCTATCGAACTGGTGCGCCACGACGGCAGCCGGTGCGACCTGCAAAAACTCAGCGATCGGCAGTGGCAACAGGTGCGCGGCCGGGAGATCGGCTTCGTGCTGCAAGACGCACTGGTGTCGCTCGATCCGTTACGGCGCATCGGGCAGGAGGTGGCGGAACCGCTGCTGACCCATAAACTGGCGTCGCGTAATGATGTGGCGACGCGCGTCGCTGAGTTGCTGGCCCAGGTCGGTATTCCCGATCCGGCCAACCGCGCGGCGCAGTACCCGCATGAACTGTCCGGCGGGCTGCGCCAGCGGGCGCTGATCGCCTCGGCGCTGGCCGCCGGGCCAAAACTATTGATCGCCGACGAACCCACCACCGCGCTGGATGCCACCGTCCAGCAGCAGGTACTGAAACTGTTCACCGCGCTAGCGCAGGCCGGACACGGCGTGCTGCTGATCACCCACGATCTGGCGGTGGTGTCGCAGGTCGCCGATCAGGTGATGGTGATGCAGAAAGGTACGCTGGTGGAACGCGGCCCGGCGCGGCAGGTGCTGTCCGCTCCCCAGCACCCTTACACCCGCAGGCTGTTGGCGGCTATCCCGACCGCCGCCACCCGCGGCAACTGGCTGGCGGGAGAAAACCCGCTTAGCCCGCAGGCGTCGACTCTGCTCTCTTCCGCCGGCGAATCAGGCGAAAAGAACGGGCTGGCGTTGCAGGTAGACGGCGTATCCGTCTCGTTCAAACGCCCGGACGGCAGCCGTATGACGGCGGTGAACAACATTTCGCTGACGGTGGAACGAGGTGAGACGCTGGGCATTGTCGGCGAATCCGGCTCCGGCAAGACCACGCTGGGGAAAGTGATTCTGGCATTGCAGCAACCGGACAGCGGTGAAGTGCGCCTGTCCGGCCAACCGTGGAGCTCGCTGGCCGAACGAGAACGCCGCCCGTTACGCGCCCGTATTCAAACCATCACGCAGGATCCGCTCAGTTCGTTCGATCCGCAGTTCACCATTGAGCAGATCCTACAGCAACCGTTGCGCCTACGGCGCGATCTCAGCCCACAAGCCCGCCAGCAGCGTATTCTTGCGCTGCTGGAACTGGTGGGGTTGTCGCCGACGCTGCTCTCCAGACGACCACAATCGTTATCCGGCGGGCAGCGCCAGCGCATCTCCATCGCCCAGGCGCTGGCGGCGGAGCCGGATGTGCTGATTTGCGACGAACCGGTATCGGCGCTGGATGTCACCACTCAGGCGCAGGTGCTGGACCTGCTGGTGGCGTTGCAGCAACGCTTGCAACTGTCGATGGTGTTTATCTCCCACGATCTGGGGGTGGTACAACACATGAGTCACCGGATTGCGGTCATGAAAGACGGCGACGTGGTGGAACGCGGCACCGTAGAGCAGATTTTTAACCAACCGCAACACCCGTACACCCGGCAATTACTTTCCACCGTCGCCCCGGTAGCGATTAACCGACAAAATAACGATATTTACGCCTGACGTTATTTCAGCGCGCCATCATGTACGTTACGTTTTCAATTAAAATGAAAATGTAGTGCATGATGGCGCCCATTACGTCCAGAACGGCAACCTAAAATCACTTCAGCATAAAATGCTCCAGCCACGGCAATAAATACCTTTGATAGACGTGCTAATCTATAGGCAGCGCGTTGTGACAACGCCAACAAGAATATTAAGGTCGTGACTGATGACAATATTTTCCCGTAGGGTGTTTAAGACTCTATTATTTTTCACCCTTTATTACCTATCACTGAGGTATATCCATCCCTACCCGATAACATTCACGCGGAACATGACCGACTGGCTCGTCACGGTTGCTAACAGTCTGGGGTTCCGTGATCCGGAGTGGTTTTACCTGCTGGCAGTACTGCTGATTAATATGGTTATCACCGTGGTGTTGTACGGGTTAGGTATGCGAGCATGGAAATACCATCAATCCATGAAACGTTAACCAGAAAAATAAAAATATAATCACTAATGACCACATTTACCCGCAGAGCACTAAAGTCGATTTTATTTATTATTTTATTTTTCTTATCGGTACGTTATGTTCATACCTACCCCGTTCCTATGACCAAAGATCAAGTAACGTTGCTGTTTAGGCTGTCTGATGCTCTCAGTATCCGCGATCCTGAAGATCTTTATATTTCGGCAATGATGGTTATTGAATTCATCACAGCAATACTGGCCTATTTACTTATCATAAAACTCTGGCGCTATTACCACACCTCACGCTCAACACGTCAGCCGTCATCGAAATAACGATAGCCTCCCATCGCCTCACGCTTTGCCACCAACCTGAAAACGCTGCCGGTAACCGCTCGGCGTGACGCCGAACGCCTGATGGAACACCACGGAAAAATAGTTGCTGTCGTCAAAGCCGCATTCGGCCGCCACTTCGCTGATGGTCTGGCGATTGTGGCGCAGCAGCTCCATCGCCCGGCACAGCCGCAACTGGCGCAGATACTGCGCAACGCTCATGCCGGTCTGCTGTTTGAAGCGACTGCGCAGGCTGCGCATGCCGATGTCGTGCAACCGGCAGAAATCCTCCAGCCGGAACGGCCGGGCGATGCTGGCGCGTAACGCATTCATCAGCAGGTCCAGCTGTTGGGCGTCGGCCAGTTGCGTGCTGTCCGGCGCGTAGCGATAACGCAGCGCCAGCAACGCAATCTGCAACAGCAGCACTTCGCTGAGCTGTAACGACAGCGGGTCCGATTTCATGCATTCCTGCGTCAGATTTTCCACTTTGTCGCGCAAGGTATCCATGCTCTGGGTCGCCAGCCGCCAGTAGCGTTGTTGCTGCGGCACCTCGCCGCCCGGCAGCAGGTTTTGCCAGTCGGTGGGCAGCGTCAGGCGGTCACGGATATAAAGGATATTGTCCAGCTCCAGGTCATGCACCGATTCGTAGCTGTGACGGTCGCGGGCGGTGACATAGAACAGGTCGCCGCAGGTAATACGGTAGGGAACATCATTCCACAGGTGCAGGCCATTGCCGCGCCAGACGATCACCAGCTCGTCGAAGTCGTGATGATGCAACGGAAACGCCGGCTGCGGGCTGCGCTCCGCCACCGTGACCGTATTCTTGTCGGTAAGAAAGTAATCTTCCGTTCGTAACTTCAACCCGCGGGATGGCACAGCCTGTCGCCCCTATAACGCCTACTGGGATAGGCTCTTAGTCCTCACACAGCGCCTGATGGCGCAACGTTTTGGGGGCCAGCGAAAAGGCTTTGCGAAACTGCGTGGAAAAATGATTGCTGTCGCTAAAGCCGCAATCATGGGCGATGGTGGTGATGGAGTCATCGCTGTGCTGCAACCGACGCCGGGCCTCCAGCAGCCGCAACCGGTTCAGATAGCGCTGCGGCGTCATGCCGGTGTGCTGCTTCAGTTGCCGGTGTAGCGTGCGTAACGACAGCGAAAAGCGGTCCGCCAGCGTTTCCCAATCCACCTCTTCACAAAAATTGTGCTGCAACCAGCCCAGTAACGCCTGGATGCCCAGCCGTTCGCTGCCGTCGCCCTGCGTCTGGAAACGCTTTTGCCGCAGCAGCACCAGAATTTGCAGGAACAGGCTTTCGCTGGCGGCGATATCCTCCGGCTGATCATGATGCGCCAGCGCCGCCAGTTGCAGGATCAACTGCTTGACCTGCTGCTGGGCGGCGGCGTTCACCTGCCACTGCCCCAGCCACTCGCCATTGGCGCCATACGGCAGAAACGGCGCGATGTCCGACAAAAAGCGAAACCCGCGCGGCGACCGATACAGCACATTGGTCAGGTGCAGTTCCTCCACCTGTTCAAACAGATGGCGATCGTTGTCCCGCACGAAGAACACCGCCCCGCTGCACAGGGCAAAAGGCTGGTCGTTGAACACGTGCACGCCGGCCCCCTGCTCCACCAGCACGATTTCCCAGAAGTCGTGATAATGCTCAGGAAAGGCGCATTGCGGCATGCGAGGTTCCACCGCCACCGTCGCCGCTTGTGAAGCAAAAAACTCTTCGCCATGAAGTTGTGTCATGTCGCGTTCCTCCCCTCAGCGACGCATCCGCATGTCCGGATAGTAGTCAGAAGGCAGGCCCCCGCGCCTTAAAATAGCGCCGCGACATCGCCGTCGCGAGGTCATTTTTTCAAGATCCGGCGGTTAAATCACTGAACTGTGTGCAGGATCACAAGCGTTTACAACTCGTTATTACAGGGTTACAAGCTGACTATCGCCATAAACTGTGAGCCGATTCACAGTCAACTTTGCCATTTTGCCAACCCCATTTTTCAGATGGCACTCACCCAAAGGTGCCGCCGTTCCAACTCTCCTACACTGCCGAACACAGTCACAAACACACCATAACGACAACGGAGAGAACGGCAATGGCGGTCAAGCATTACGTAGCGGTCGATCTCGGCGCATCCAGCGGGCGGGTGATGTTGGCGTCGCTGGAGGTCGAAACCCGGCGGTTGACGCTGGCGGAAATTCACCGTTTCAACAATCCGCTGCGGCACTGGCAGGGGCATCATCTGTGGGATCTGGACGAACTGGAACGCCAGATTCGCCACGGGCTTGAAGCCGTCGACGCGTGCGGCATTCACCCCGTCAGCATCGGTATCGATAGCTGGGGCGTAGACATGGTGCCGCTGGACCGACAAGGCAACCGTCTGGGCCTGTCTTACGCCTATCGCGACCACCGCACCGACGGCCAGATGGCGCAAGTCATCGCCGAACTGGGCCGCGAGCGCCTCTACCGGCAGACCGGCATCCAGTTTCTGCCGTTCAACACCCTCTACCAACTGCGGGCGCTGCGCCAGCAGGATCCGGACGTCTGGGGGCAGGTGGCGCACCTGCTGATGATCCCGGACTACTTCCACTACCGGCTGACCGGCCAGATGGCCTGCGAATACACCAACGCCAGCACCACCCAGTTGCTGAATCTGGATAGCGGCGACTGGGACCGCTGTCTGCTGGATTATCTGGGCGTGCCGCCCAACTGGCTCGCCGCGCCGCGCCGGCCGGGCCGCCGGGTGGGCGACTGGGTAGCACCCAGCGGCCGCGCCGTGCCGGTAGTGACGGTCGCCACCCACGATACCGCCAGCGCGGTGGTCGCCACCCCGCTGACCGACGCGGACAGCGCCTACCTCAGCTCCGGCACCTGGTCGCTGATCGGTATTGAAAGCCGTGAACCGTTGACCGGTCCGGCGGCGCTGGCCGCCAATATCACCAATGAAGGCGGGGTCGGCGGCCGTTACCGGGTACTGAAAAATATTATGGGACTCTGGCTGTTGCAGCAGGTGTGTCAGGAACAGCAGATCGCAGACCTGCCGGCGCTGCTTGACGCCGCGGCGGCGCAGCCGGGCTTCGTCAGCCTGATCAATCCGAACGACGCGCGGCTGATTAATCCGCCGTCGATGAGCGACGCGCTGTATGAACTCTGCCGCGAACACGGCCAGCCGCGGCCTGCCAATACCGCCGCGCTGGCGCGCTGCATTCTGGACAGCCTGGCGCTGTCCTACCGTCAGGGCCTGCTGACGCTGGGTGAGCTACGCGGTGCGCCGCTGCGCCATCTGCATGTGGTGGGCGGCGGCAGTCGTAATAGCCTGCTGAACCAACTGTGCGCCGATGTCTGTCAGGTGCCGGTGCTGGCCGGCCCGGCCGAAGCCTCGACCCTCGGCAACATCGGCTGTCAGCTGATGGCGCAGGGCGACGTGGCGGATCTGGACGCCTTTCGCCGTCTGCTCACCGACAACATCCCGCTGCAACCGTTTATCCCCCGACAGGATAGTGATTTTGCTGGTCACTGGCGCCGTTTTCAGGCGCTGTGCCAGGTTAACGAGGAGCTTACCGTATGAATACCGCGATAGAAACCGCCTGGCGGCTGGCCAGAGAACGTTACGCCCGACTGAATATTGATGTGGATGCCGCGCTGCGCCAGCTGGATCAGATTCCGGTCTCCATCCACTGCTGGCAGGGCGACGACGTCGCTGGCTTCGAGCACGACAGCGGCGCGCTGACCGGCGGTATTCAGGCCACCGGCAACTATCCTGGCAAAGCGCGCAACGCCGCCGATCTGCGCGCCGATCTGGAGCAGGCGTTCCGCCAGATCCCCGGCCCGAAGCGGTTGAATCTGCACGCCATCTATCTGGAATCGGATACGCCGGTGGCGCGCAACGCCATCGAACCGCACCATTTCAGCCACTGGGTAACCTGGGCCAAAACACATCAACTGGGGCTGGACTTCAACCCCACCTGTTTTTCGCACCCGCTTAGCCGCGACGGTTTTACCCTGTCGCACCCGGATGAAAACGTGCGCCGTTTCTGGATTGAGCACTGTCAGGCCAGCCGCCGTATTTCCGCCTGGTTCGGCCAGGAACTGGGCACCGCTTCGGTAATGAATATCTGGATTCCGGACGGCATGAAGGACCTGACCGTCGACCGGCTGGCGTTCCGTCAGCGGCTGCTGGCGTCGCTCGACGAGGTTCTCGCCGAAAAACTGGACCCGGCGCACCATATCGACGCGGTGGAGAGCAAACTGTTCGGGCTGGGGGCGGAAAGTTTTACCGTCGGCTCCAGCGAGTTTTATCTGGGCTACGCCACCAGCCGCCAGACCGCGCTGTGTCTGGACGCCGGTCACTTCCACCCCACCGAAGTGATTTCCGACAAAATCTCCAGCGCCAGCCTGTTCGTACCGCGCCTGTTGCTGCACGTCAGCCGACCGGTGCGCTGGGACAGCGACCACGTGGTGCTGCTGGACGACGAAACGCAGGCCATCGCCCACGAAGTCGTGCGCCACCGACTGTTCGATCGGGTGCATATCGGGCTGGATTTCTTCGATGCTTCCATCAACCGCATCGCCGCCTGGATTATCGGCACCCGCAACATGAAAAAAGCGCTGCTGCGCGCGCTGCTGGAACCCACCGACACCTTGCGTACGCTGGAACAAAACGGCGACTACACCGCCCGGCTGGCGCTGCTGGAAGAGCAGAAATCGCTGCCGTGGCAGGCGGTGTGGGAACACTACTGCCAGCAGCATGACGTCACGCCCGGCGGCGACTGGCTGCAGTCCGTGCGTCATTACGAAAACACCGTTCTCTGTCAACGTTAAGGATTTGCCATGCAATCACTACTCACCTCCTGGTTTGTACAGGGAATGATCAAGGCCACCGGCGACATGTGGCTCAAAGGCTGGGATGAACGCAACGGCGGCAACATCAGCCTGCGTCTGACCACAGACGACGTAACGCCGTTCGAAAGCGACTTTTATCCGCAACCGCGGCACGAAGCGCTGTCCCAGCCGATGCCGGAACTGGCAGGCTGCTGGTTTATCGTCACCGGCTCCGGCAAGTTCTTTCGCAATGTCCAACTGGACCCGGCCGACAGTCTGGCGCTGTTGCAGGTGGATGATGATGGCCGCGGTTACCGTATCTTCTGGGGGCTGACCCACGGCGGCCTGCCGACCTCGGAGCTGGCGGCGCATTTTCAGTCGCACATCGTGCGCATGAACCTCAGCGACGGGCGGGATCGGGTCATCATGCACTGCCACGCCACCAACCTGATCGCCCTGAGCTACATGCTGGAACTGAACAGCGCGGCGTTTACCCGCGAGCTGTGGGAAGGCAGCACCGAATGTCTGGTGGTATTCCCGGACGGCGTCGGCATTGTTCCGTGGATGGTGCCGGGCACCGATGCCATCGGCAGCGCCACCGCCGAACAGATGCAACACCATTCGCTGGTGCTGTGGCCGTTTCACGGCATCTTCGGCACCGGCCCGTCGCTGGATGACGCCTTCGGTCTGATCGATACCGCCGAAAAATCGGCAGAGGTGATGGTCAAGGTGCGCGCGATGGGCGGGAAGAAGCAGACGATCTCGACTGAAGAGTTGATCGCGCTCGGCGAGCGGTTTGGGGTCACGCCGATGGCGTCCGCCTTACGTGTCGGGTAAATGGCGCTATGTCGGGTAAATGGCGTCATGCCGGGTGAATATAACCATCAGGATACCATGCGGGCAGAAACGCCGTCGGGGTTCACCGGTAATGGTGAAAAGCAGGCGGAACCCTGACGTCGTGCGCGGCCGGCATGGAACACAAGGATGTTTCCCGCCGAATGCGGGCCACTGTCACTGTCTACAGGATGACGAATATGTTGAAAAAAGCCTTTGTGATGCCGATCTTTCCGGATTGCCACGAGGAATATCAGCGTCGCCACAACCCAATCTGGCCGGAGCTGGAAGCGGAACTGAAAGCGCACGGCGCACACCACTACAACATCTTCCTCGACCCGGCGCGCAACCTACTGTTCGCGTACGTGGAAATTGAATCGGAAGAACGCTGGAACGCCGTCGCGCAAACCGACGCCTGCCAGCGCTGGTGGAAATACATGAAAGAGGTGATGCCCGCCAACCCGGATAATAGCCCGGTCAGCACCGAGCTCAAGGCGGTTTTTTATCTGGATTAATTCGCGTCAGCACGCCAGCCGCTAAAATTAATAGCGCCGAATCATACGATTATTTATTTTGTATGAATTCGTCTCGCAAATAGAAAACTTCCCTTTCTCCCCAATAACTTGAGGCGCAGGACAACGCGCCCGCGCCTTGCACAGCGTGACGCGCTGCTCCTGCAACCTGCATTATGTTGGGCATATTCACAAAAAGAACAAAAAATCATAAATCGGCATCACAAAATCACCATTCAAAAAATAAAAAACAATTCGTCAAAATGACGACTCCCCCCTATGAAGGGAATAAATTTTTGAATTACCCTGCCGTTATTAAAGATACTTTCCCTTGCCAAGAAAAAAACTATGAAAAAATTCTCGCAATTAACCGTCTTTTCCAAGCTGCTGTTCGGTTTTTCCGTGCTGATCGTGATGATGTTGCTGATTGGCGCCGTTTCCATCTATCAACTCAGCGCCAATAATGACCGTATCGACGCCTACCGCGACAATCGCCTGCCGGGGGTGCGCTATACGCTGGAAATGCGTGGCGTCCTGTCTGAATTACGTCTGCAGCAGATACAGTACATCTCTTCCAAAACGCCCGACGAGCGAGAGGGCCATCGCAAGGAACTGTTGCAGAATCAGGATGTATTTCTGAACGCCCAGGCCAATTACGCCAAACTGGTGAAAAACGACGCACAGGACAAACAAGCGCTGTTCGGCCAGGTAACGGATAATTTCAAGAATTTCGTGGACGTCAACGCCAAAGTGATTGACGCGGTCAACAGTGAAAAACTGGACGATGCCAGCAAAATCAGCGGCGCGGTTTCGGCTAAATACCGCACCCAGTTGATGAAGGATCTGGCGAAACTGGTGGAAATGGAGATCGCCAGCGGCGATCAGGCCGCCGTTGAGGCAGCAACGGGTTATCGTACCGCGCTTTATATTCTGTCCGGTTTGTTACTGCTGGCGCTGATCGCAACCGGCGTTATCGCCACGCTGATTGCCCGCAACCTGTCCCGTCAGCTTGGCGGCGAGCCGGCCTATGCGGTATCGATCATGAACCAGATCGCCGCCGGGCACCTCAATACCGCCATCAACCTGCGCGCTGGCGACACCCAGAGCCTGCTGGCCACCATGAAGAACATGAATGAAAAGCTGGCTGACATCATCCACAACATCGTGAACGGCAGCGAATCCATCTCGCTGGCGGCCAGCGAAATCGCTCAGGGCAACAGTGACCTGTCGCAGCGTACCGAGGAACAGGCGGCGTCGCTGGTGCAAACCTCCTCCAACATGCAGCAGATCACCGAAACCGTGAAACGCAACGCCGATAATGCCCATCAGGCCAGCGAACTGGCGCGTCAGACGTCGCAAACCGCGGTGCACGGCGGCAACGTGGTGGACGACATGCTCAAGCGTATGCATGAAATTTCCGACAGTTCGCAGAAAATCGTCAACATTATCTCGGTGATCGAAGGCATCGCCTTCCAGACCAACATCCTGGCGCTCAACGCCGCGGTGGAAGCGGCGCGTGCCGGTGAGCAAGGCAAAGGGTTCGCCGTCGTTGCCGGGGAAGTCCGCAATCTGGCGCAGAAGAGCGCGAACGCCGCCAAAGAGATCAAAACGCTGATCGAAGGCACGGTGGAGAAAATCACCGATGGCTCCCGCCACGCCGACACCGCCAGCCACGCGATGGAAGAGATCGTCAGTTCGGTCACCAAGGTCACCGACATCGTGGCGGAAATCTCGATGGCTTCCAACGAACAGCATCAGGGGATCAAGGAAATCGGCATCGCCATTGACCAAATGGACCGCGTGACCCAGCAGAACGCCGCGCTGGTCGAGCAGGCCGCCACCGCCGCCCAGTCCATGACGGAACAGGGTGAGCAGTTACGCGACTCCGTGCGCTTCTTCCATCTGGAAGCACAACAGTCTCCGCTGCGCCTCAACTGATCCATCCCGCCGGGTCGTCGCGTCGACGGCCCGGTTTTCCTGCCTTCCTTCTTACCCCCTCGCCCCGCTGTACGGATTCGCGCTTATTTACATGTCGTCGGGCAGGGTTTTCAGCGCCTGAGAAAGCGCGTCAGCGGTCTGGCGCAACGGCGTCAACAGAGTTTCCTCATCGATTTGGCGCAGCTTGGCCGAAGAAAGCGATAACGAAATGGCGTATTTCACGCGCTGCTGCGCATCAAATACCGGCGCCGCCATGCAGGACACCCCGACTTCGTGCTCTTCCCGATCGAACGCCACCTTGCGCTGGCGCACGTCTTCCAGCTCTCGCTGCATGTGTCCCGGATCGGTAATGGTATACGGGGTTAGCTTGCGGATATGCGGTTGATGGCGGCCCCAGTAGGAAAAGAGCGCGTCTTTGGTGTCGTCAGCCAGAAACAGTTTCCCCATCGCCGAACTGAACAAGGTCATCTGCTGCCCGAGGTAAGCGCGGGTGCGCAACATACCGGTGGTGGGCTCCAGCTTGTGGAGCAGAATGCAGTAATCGCCGTCGCGCCGGGAAAAATTGACGGTTTCTCCGGTCGCGGCGTTCAGCGCCTGCAACGGCGGTGTAATCAGCCGGATCACCTCTGGCGGCGCCAGCGATGTCAGCCCAACCGTAATGAACCTGGTGGTCAGACGATAACTGCCTGCGGCGGGCGCCGGGGTGACGTAGCCACACGCCTGCAATCCCTGCAACAGGCGATGCACGGTGCTTTTGTTGAGCCGGGCCAGCCCGGCCAAATGCGCCAGCGGGCACCCGTTCGGGTAATTGCTTAAAATCTCAAGCAGCAGAAATCCCCGCAGCAGGCTTTGGTTCCCCGCGGGTTTGTCATGACCGCGCGACATCGTTTCCATGCATCGCTCCCTCTGGCTAAACATTAGCGTCTATCGATACCACGATTCAGCGCAACATGACGTGATCCCAGCCCGCTCTGCTTCACATCGTCAGAAAAAAAGCCGCCTAAGTAGTACGGACACTTTCTACGCGGCGCGACAATAGCTGACAATCATTTACAACGAAAAAGAAAAAATTATCTATTTCCGCAATACCAAATAAATTCGAGTCGCCTTTTTTATCTTCAAAAAAGAAGATAAACATATTATCCGTTATTTATTCGATAAGAAAAATAATACACACCAGGAACAAAACCAGTCCAAAGTCAATTCACTTTCCGGATTAACCGTCTTAACTAAAAATAAAACCCGTCTCTTGATGTGGATTTATTGAAAATAAATTTTATCATCGGACTGGTATTGTCAGATTATTGTTGCTATACATTTAGGCAGTGTTGAAAATAAGGGTGACAGTCAAACCGTGACAGGACGACGACGTAAAAGGACAACAACACAACAGAAAAACACATTGTCACCCTGGTGATAATCGCTGTGTTAAAACGGGTAAGGATGCCTTTCCCTCCGGCGTATTTCCGCTGTACATACGATGATTTTTACAGAGAAACCTGATACTTAAATTAGAAGATAATTTGATAAAAATCATACTGTTAATTTTTTATGACATCCCCACAGGCTTATCTGCTATCGCCTGCGGCGGCTGGCGCTTGCCATGAATAAACCAGACGGCGATCCACGATGCAGGACGACCGGCGCCGTAAAATAACTAAATAAAACAAAGCATAACGAGCGTATCCAACATAATTCGAGTTGCAGAAAGGCGGCGACGCAGCGAATCCCCAGGAGCTTACTCGATTAAGTGACTGAGATGAATGATAAATATTCTTTGAGCAGCGTTAAACGCCACGTGCTGCGGCCCCGAAGGAGCGAGGCTCATGTATGGCCGAGATGGATGGCCGGGTAATGTAATAAAGCCAACGTACCTGCGACTTGAAGTATGAAGGGTATAAAAATAATGCTGACTGGGACTGGGTAATATTATTACCTCCTGAACTGTCGTTATTTCCCCACAGCAGCAACTGACAGATGTCGTCATTCTTTTTTCTTATTGAATAAAGAATGACAGAGATAAACCGCAGTAATTACTGATCGGAATTATCTTATTTAACAGAAAAAATCATTCCGAATAAGAACGGATGTGACAGTTCCGGTATCGGATAAATACGCGCCGTGAATATGCGACGCGTTAATTAGGCCGTGTCCCGCCATTATCCGGCGAGGCACCTTCTCATTGTGAGTTATGTTCAACCTGGTAGAGAGAGTTCTGTTGTGACGACGCTAAAACCTTTGCTCGCCAAAAACCGCAGTTGGGCACTGCAACGGCGGCAGCGCCACCCCCACTATTTCAGGAAGCACGCGCTGGTGCAAAAACCTCACTCGCTGTGGATCGGCTGTTCCGACAGCCGGGTGCCGGCGGAAGTGCTCACCGGATCCGATCCGGGCGAACTGTTCGTGCACCGCAATATCGCCAACATGGTGAGCCACGACGACGACAACTTCATGAGCGTACTGCAATACGCGCTGGAATACCTGAAAGTGTCGCGCATTGTTCTGTGCGGCCACTACGGCTGCGGCGGGGTGCAGGCGGCGGTCAACCTGCCGGGCATGCCACTGGTGAATGAAGATTCGCCGCTGTCCCGCCGCATCCGATCGTTGCGCGCCTCGCTGGCCCACCATATCGCTTTGCCGGACGACGGCGCGGACGACGCAGCCCAACGTCAGAATCAACTGGTGGAAGCCAACGTGCTGGAGCAGTTCGCCCGGCTGGTGAACGCGCCGCCGGTGCGGCAAGCCTGGCGCGACGGCGTCGAACTGGGCGTCTATGGCTGCGTTTACGACCTGCACAACGGTCATCTGAAAGAGCTTATTCATCAATACGCCGTGGAGGAATCGACATGAACCTGAGTACGCTTCGGCAGGATATTCCCGCCGGTCTGGTGGTTTTCCTGGTGGCGTTGCCGCTGTGCCTCGGCATCGCCCAGGCCAGCGGTCTGCCGCCATTCGTCGGCCTGCTGACCGGCCTGATCGGCGGGCTGGTGGTCACCCTGTTCAGCCCATCCCGTTTCGCAGTCAGCGGCCCGGCCGCCGGGCTGGTCACCATTGTTTCCGGCGCTATCGAAACGCTGGGCTCATTCTCCGCGCTGTTGCTGGCGATCATGCTGGCCGGCGTGTTGCAGTTCCTGATGGGGGTCGCCCGCGCCGGACGCTTCATTTCGGTGATTCCCGGCAGCGTCATCCGCGGCATGCTGGCCGCCATCGGTCTGCTGCTGATCATCCAGCAGTTCCCGCTGGCGCTGGGGGCGGACGCCAAAGCCAAGTTCAGCAGTCTGTGGCAAAACCCGGCCGCGGCGCTCTCTATCGGCGCTATCGTCGTCGCGGGCGGCGGTTTGCTGCTGCAATGGCTGTGGGGAACCTCGGCGGTAAAAAACCACCGCTATCTGACCTGGCTGCCAGGGCCGCTGGTCGCGGTGCTGTTCGGCGGGATATTCACCCTGTATGGCGCGCAGGCGATGCCGGAAATCCTCGGCAGCATGCCGCGCATCGTACTGCCGGAATTCGCCGGCTTCACCGAAATGACCGACGAGCTGCTGCGCCCGGACTGGCTGGCATGGCGTAACCCGGCCGTCTACATGGTGGCGGTTACGCTGGCGCTGGTCGCCAGCCTGGAAACCCTGCTGAGCCAGGAAGCATTGAAGAAAATCAAGCCGCAGACGCCACCCCCATCGCCGGACAAGGAACTGCGCGCCCAGGGGATCGGTAATTTTCTGAGCGGCTTTCTCGGCGGTCTGCCCATCACGGCGGTGATCGTGCGCAGTTCGGTCAACGTCAACGCCGGCGCGCGCAGTAAAATCTCCATCCTGCTGCATGGCGTGCTGTTGCTGTTGAGCGTGCTGTACCTAACCGACCTGCTCAACGCCATTCCACTGGCCAGCCTGGCGGCGGTACTGCTTTATACCGGCTACAAACTGGCGTCGCCGTCGCTGTTTGTCGAACAGTGGAAACAGGGCTGGCAACAGTTCGTACCGTTTATCACCACCATCGTCGGCATTATCGCGCTGGGCATGCTGGCGGGGATCGCGCTGGGGATGGTGACGCAGTTGCTCATCAATTTCTACGGCAGCCACCGCAACGCGCTGCAGCTCACCCGCTACAGCGATCACTTCGTGCTGCGTTTCCAGCAGAACCTGACGTTTGTCCACAACCCGCGTCTGCAGGGCCTGCTGAACCGCATCCCGGCCAACAGCGTGGTGATTGTGGAACACGACAACGCGGACTATATCGACCCGGATGTACAGGCCGTGTTGCAGGATTTCCGCGATAACGCGCCAGCGCGCGGCATCCGGCTGGCGCAGTGGCCGGTGTGAGATAAGCGTCGTACCGGCAACAGCCGGTACGACGCTTCGGGATTAGCTGGCGCGCGTCAGGTCAGCCAGGGATGCCAGGCGCTGAATTGCGCGCGAACCAGCGGATCCAGCAAGGTCGGGTCGCCATTGACTTCCCCGGCCAGCTTGGCCAGAAAATCCACCAGCCAGGATGCATTGGCTTCGGCGATGCGTTTGCCTTCCGCCGTATTCATGGTTTCCGGCAAGCGCATCAGTTTGACGCGGAAGTGATCCAGCGTGTAGAGGCGATCGTCCAGCTCGCGATCGCAAGCGAACAGATCCTGCGGATCAAACAACGGCCGCCCCATCATGCCCGCCACATAGAACACCCGCGCCAGCCCCAGCGCGCCGAGCGAATCTAACCGGTCGGCATCCTGCACAATTTTGGCTTCCAGCGTTTCCGCCGTAATGCCGGCGCTGAAGCTGTGCGCCTCAACCGCATGAAACACCGCCGGGTACAGCGCGTAGGGAAAATCGGGGAAATCCAGCGACAGAATACGCACCGCTTCTTCCGCCGCCATGCGCGAAGCCCGGCTGCGATCCGGGTGATTTTTCGGGATCAAAACAATGTCATGCAGCCAGGCGGCGGCGATAATTACCCGCAGGTCGCCCCCTTCCGTGCGCTGAATGTGCCGGGCGCTGTTCGCCACCCGCACCAGATGGTGGTGATCGTGCGCGCTATCCACGGAGTCCGCCAGATGCCGGGCGACGTACTGACTGAGCGTCTGTTCAAAACCAAGTAAATCCATGCCGTTCTCCTGCACCAATCCATTTAGATCACCACAGAATAGCCAAAAAGTAATGACAGCAACATGACTGATGTGGGCAGCGCATTTTTCAAAATTGATAATAAGCGGTAAAATTATTTTAAACAAAAAATGTTTACCCCGGTTTTGTCAATAAATAAACATTTACTTTCCCGACGACACATTATTATATTGAGGCGCTTATACGGTGCCGTAGCGTTTATTTTTTGTTTCCGCTTACGTCATTTTTTTAATTTACAAAACATGACCTGATATACCCGAAATAATTCGAGTGGCAGGACGACGGCGACGCAGTGAATCCCCAGGCGCTTACAACAGCAGGCGGCCGGGGTGGCGGAGAAAACCGATGTCCCCGCAACTTGCAGCTATGGAGGGTTATGCTGTCAGGGGTATTTATCCCATGAGTCCGGTTTTGCTTTTTTTTCTTGCATTGGTGTTTATCGCCGATGGTTTGATGGTGTTCCTGATTCCGGTGCTGGTCTACGCCGAAACCCAAAGCCTGACCTACTCCGGTTTGTCTTATACGTTATGGTGGCTGCCGCGCATTGTGCTGATCCCGGCGCTGGGCGCGCTGATTGATCGCTGGGGCGTCCGCCCCATTTCTATCGCGTCCGACGCGGTCAAGGCGTTTGGCTGCCTGCTGCTCTGTCTGGTGCTGAATTTTGCCGAACAACCGTTGACGCTGGCGCTGGCCTGCGGGCTACTGGGCGCCGGGGTGTCTATCGGCAACGCGCAAACCCTCACCGCCGTGGAAAAGCTGATCGCCGCCCATAGCCGCCACATCGATCGGGACGCCAACCTGCTGACCCGGCTGGATTTACTCGGCATGGTGTTGGGGCCGTTGATTGGCATACTGTTGTATGAATACGGTTTTTTGACGCTTTTGTATATCGCCGCCACATTCTATTTATGCAACGCTTATTATTTCCTCACCTCTCGCTTGTTTTCTTTCACCCCGGACCCGGCGCCGGAAAATAAAATCAACTCGCCTCGCCCAGCGCCAAAAAAATTATTCCCGCTACTGATGATAATCAGAAATCCATTTATTATTTTGATGATCGTACTGGCGGCCGGAAATAATATGTTCGATGGGCTGGTGGAGTCCGGCGGCGCCGCCCTGATTGAAAATCAGATGGGGTTATCAGTGAAATATTTTGGTTTCATTGATATTTGCGCCGGCGCGGCAGGATTTTTATCCACGCTGGTTTACGGCGCGGCGCTCAGTCGCCTGAGCCGGGAAGCGCTGCTGGCGGCAGGACTCGGCCTGATTGTCGTCGCTTCGTTGCTGCTGACCACCACGCTCGATCACCTGGGGCCGTTTCTGACGTTCTACGCGCTGGGCATCGTCGGTAAGGTCTTCACCGGCAATATCATGCGCACCCTGCGCCTGACGCTGATTCCCTACGAGCGGCTGGCCAGCGTTTCCTCGCTGATCCTGATGCTGAACCAGTCGGTGCTGCCGCTGATGGGTGTGTTCCTGTTTCTGTCCGAGCGCTACGACTGGCCGCTGACCTGGTTCATGCATATCGCCATCGCGCTCTCGCTGCTGGCCGGCATCGGATTGCTGATCGGTCTGCGGCGCAAACTGGCGGACACATCGCTGCCATCGCCCCGTCCCGACCACTCCGGATGACGCCGCGTTCCGCCACGCCCGCTGGCGGAACGTATCAATATATGTCCAACAGTATGAAAATTTTATAAAAATGAAGCGGCTTCTACTATCGCTTCCCTTTCCGGCTCCAGCGATTACGGGTGAAATAATCTACGGCAGCGCGCGTGGAATCAGGGTAGCCGCATCGGCTGATAACACGAATTCATACAATCACATCCAGTAATCACCGCACAGAATGCAAAACAACATGTACGTCTGGTTACGAATCCGCCATCGCCGCGTTGATCACAACGCTATGCCATGCACTTAAGATGGTGGCGCGATGATTGCCGTGTTCGCCGCAGGCGTCCGTGGCGACGGCAGGGTCGATATGGCGGCTTTGCCTTCTTACTTTCAACCACCTGGAGACAATATGTTACGGACAATGTGTCTGGTAGCCTGCCTGATCAGCACCAGTGCGCTGGCAGCGGAAAGCGCCGATCTGGCATCACTGGTTAACCAACGCCTCGGCTATATGAAGGATGTGGCGGGCTACAAAGCGGCTCATCATCTGGCGATTGAGGATCTGCAACAGGAAGACAACGTACTGAAAGCCAGCCGACAGCAGGCGACGCAGTACGGGCTGGACGCCGACTCGGTTACGCCGTTCATTCAGGCGCAGATGGATGCCGCCAAGGCGATTCAGTATCGCTACCGCGCCGACTGGTTGGCTGTGCCGGAGAAAGACTGGCAGCCGCGCCCGCTGGACGAAGTGCGCGCCCAAATCGCCAAACTGAACGGCGTGCTGCTACAGCAACTCGCCGATACCCTGCACAAACAGGGCGGCAGCCTGAGCCGGCTGAATCACGCTGCGTTTATGCACGCCGTGACCCAGAAGAACCTCAGCGAGCACGATAAGGCGCGGTTATATACCACGCTGAAGCAGGCCAGATTACAGAAATAACCCTCAGACGGCGCGCCTCATGCGCGCCGTTTTACGCCGTCCGCACATACCCTTATCCGCCATCAAGCGCGTCGCCCTGAAATAGTCGGTGTTATGTTGAAGGAAATTGCGCCATACTCATCTAATGCGCAATTTTGCTGCGTCAATGTGACTTCCAGTGGAGATTAAACCACCATGAAAACCAAAACCGCCGCCGCCGATAGCCCGGACGAAAAAAGCCTCAATCTTGACCGTTTTGATCTCGCCATCCTGCGTTATCTCCAGTCCGACGCCTCCATCTCCAACGTGGCGCTGGCGGAAAAGGTCAAGCTCAGCGCCCCGGCCTGCCTGCGCCGGGTGGAGCGATTAAAACAGATAGGGCTGATCAAAGGTTATGTCGCCCTGTTGAACCCGCAGGCGCTGAATGTCGGCATGGTGGTGTTAATCGGCGTGGTGCTTGACCGCTCTACCCCGAAAAGCTTTGAAGACTTTGAAGCGGCGGTGCAGAAAATCAGCGGCTGCATGGAGTGCCACGTGGTCACCGGCGAGTTCGATTACATCCTGATGATCCGCACCAAAGACAACCAGAGCTTCAACAAACTGCATGCCGAACAGTTACTGTTCCTGCCGGGCGTACGTCAGATCCGCTCTTTTATCGGCCTGCGGGAAGTGCTGTCGACAACGCAGTTGGTGTTTTAAAGGCGAGCACACAAAACAATAACGCCGGGATATTCCCGGCGTACAGTGCTGACAAATTCTATAAGTGCCAGATTAAGGGTTTTCCCGGCGTTAAAAACTGTGCTGAGGCAAACGACTTCGCCGGATGCGCGGCAGGGAAGCCGCGCAAGCCCGTGCCGTGTTGGACAAAAACGTCGGGAACGTTTTTGAACAGCGTTTACGCTGGCACGAAGGGCGAGCCCCAGGGATGGGGCGAGTAAACACGTCACGGGCGGTCCGAATAGCGAAGGCGAATGCCGAAGGAACCGCGTCAGCGGCACAGTTTAGCCACCAGCCAGTGGTCAAGGAGAGGCGGCGTTGAGTAACCGTGTTGCCAGTCAAGTATTTCAACTGACTACCAACCCATAATTCTTGTCATAGCGCTGCTGCGTATGCAGCACGCCATAACACAGATGGACCAGTTTCCTCATCGCCGCGCCTACCGCCAACATCTTCGCCTTGCCTTTCAGCAAAAGTCGCTCGTATTGCGCTTTTACATGACGATTGTGACTGATGGCGGCTATGGCTCCCATATACAGCTTTGCCCGCATCGCGGGCGGCCCTATTTTCGACAACCTGGCTCTGCCTCGTACCGAGGTGCCTGAGCGACGCTCTACCGGGATAACCCCCAGATACGCCGCCACCTGCTCCGCGCTCCTGAAGTGACCGCTCCGGATGGTGGCTAACATATTCCAGCCGATTTGGTCGCCAACACCATCAATCGATTTCAGGAGCTTCAGGTCGTTTTTTAGTCCAGGATGCTTGTCTATGTGGTCTTCTATCAGTCGCTCAATACGTTCCAGTTCACTCTTTACATGCCGCACCATCGAGTCCAGCGACGCCACAACCTCTTCCGGGGCCTGTGTGGATGCTAACGTGCTCAGCCGATTTTCTATGCGTTGTTTATCACTCAGCAGACTATCCCTGTGCTGGAGTAATGCCTTGAGTTTCCTTATTTCTGGCGAAGGCGGGCTCCAGCCCTCCGGTTGGCGCAAACCGCCATAACAGGCCAGCACATAGGCATCCACTTTATCCGTCTTCGTGAGTATCCCCATTCCCCTGGCGAATTCACGCAACCGATGAGGGTTTATCACGGATACGGCAATGCCTGACTGATGAAGACCATAAGCGAGGTGTTCGTGATAAACCCCCGTGGCTTCCATGATGATATGGGCCTGACCCGGGTCACATTTTTGTCGCGTTAGCCATTCAGCCAAAGCCTGAACGGCGTTGGGGCCATTGGGTAACGTTTTCGTCTTCCGTTTACCTTTCATGCCATCAGCTAACAAACACACATCGACAAAACGCTTACTGATATCAATACCAACGTAATACATAATGATGTCCCCTTTCACTGAAGCCATCACGCCCGTTCCGCTTGTACATTCAGAGTCAGTGCTCTGGGTAACCGTTCAATGTTAATGCTGGCGTGAAAGGTGAAACAGAGGGCTTAAACTCAACCACAAGGTTTATAGCCCTGGCTCTCCTTCGAAGCTCACTCTGTTTCATGTCGTGATAGCTAATCACGACATGAGCAAGATACAAGCCTCTCCTTGTCGTGCGTGTGGTGGTGGTGCAAGGGATGACCAATGCCGTCAAGCACGAAACTACGCACCGTTCTGGCATAAATCGACGATAACAAAATAGTGAGACTGTTTGTCTACAGTCTCAACGCCGGAACATACCCGGCATGGTACTCAGCCATTGCGGAAAATATAGCTGTAAGCGCTCAATGCCGGCGCGCCGCCGAGGTGGGCGTAGAGCACTTTGGAGCCTTTCGGGAATTCGCCGTTGCGCACCATGTCGATCATGCCGTGCATCGACTTGCCTTCATACACCGGGTCGGTCAGCACCCCTTCCAGACGCGCGCACAGGCGAATCGCTTCCAGCGTGCCGTCGTTCGGCAAGCCGTATTCCGGGCCGCCGTAGCGGGTATCCAGCACCACGTCTTCTTCAGTGATCTCGCGGCCCAGCTCCACCAGCCCGGCGGTGTTCTGCGCGATGCGCAGGATCTGCGCCTTGGTTTTTTCCGGCTTGGCGGAGGCGTCAATGCCGATCACATTGCGGGAACGGCCGTCGGCGGCAAACCCTACCACCATGCCGGCCTGGGTGCTGCCGGTTACCGAGCACACCACGATGTAGTCAAATTTGAAGCCCAGCTCTTTTTCCTGCTGGCGCACTTCTTCAGCGAAGCCAACAAAACCCAGACCGCCGTAAGGGTGCTCGGAGCAGCCGGCCGGGATCGGGAACGGTTTGCCGCCGTTCTGCGCCGCTTCGTCCATCGCCTGCTTCCAGCTTTCGCGGATGCCGATGTCGAAACCGGCCGGATCGAGACGCACGTCGGCGCCCATAATGCGCGACAGCTCGATATTACCCACCCGGTCGTACACCGCGTCGGCGTAATTCACCCAGTTTTCCTGTACCAGAATACATTTCATGCCCAGATGCGCGGCGACGGCGGCCACCTGACGGGTCTGGTTCGACTGCACGCCGCCAATCGACACCAGCGTGTCGCAGCCTTGCGCCAGCGCTTCCGGAATCAGGTACTCCAGCTTGCGGGTCTTGTTGCCGCCGAACGCCAGACCGCTGTTGCAGTCTTCACGCTTGGCGTAGATCTCCACATCACCGCCCAGGTATTCACTCAGGCGTTTCATCGGGGTAATCGGCGACGGTCCGAAGGTTAAGGGGTGACGCGGAAATTTTTCCAGGTTCATAGTCAGGCTCCGGTGGCTAACGTGGGTCAATCAGGCATCAGATGACCGCTTTCCGGCAGGAAAACCGCGTCATCGCTTACCCCTGATACTACACAAAACCAACTTGATTTAAATTGCGTTTTTAACCATTATTTTTTTAAAAAATTAACCAATTTATATTTTTATGAAACTTAAAATAAAAATAAAAACGAAAAATAGAAATAAAATTAAATCACAATTTGATGCATTAAAACCGATGCCGCTCAACGCAGCGGCAGCCCGAAATCCTGCCGGCATTGCAGGTCATATTGCTGCAACGCCTGCTTCAGGAAGGTAAAAAAGCTGTTGAGAATGGCGGTGCGGGGTTTCCCCATTTCGGTTTGCAGTTGCAGCGTGCGCTGGCTCAGTTGATCCAGATTGACCGCCTTCATCGTCAGGCCGTCGCGCCGGGCGCTGCACAGAATGGAGAAATGACTGCACACGCTGACCGCCGCCGGCGTGTTGCGCACATACTCGTACAATGAAGAAAAGTGATTACAGGTGAATACCGGTTCGATAAAGACGTTGTTCATCCGGCAGGAGAGATCAAACAGTTGCCGAATGGTGGCGGACTGATCCGGCAACACCACCGGCCAGGCGTTGAGATCCGCCAGTTGGAAATCCCGGTTGGCCAGCGGGTGGTCCGCCGCCATAAACACCAGCACCGGCGCCGGAAACGACGCCAACACCTCCACACCATGCTCCGGCGCCAGACTGAACTTGATGGCGACGTCGCATTCGCCGTTACGCAGCAGCTCCGGCACCTGCCGGGCGCTGCCGACCGTCAGGTAAAAATTGACGCGCGGGTGCTGTTCGCGAAAGCGCGACATGAGGGCCGGCAGTAGGTTGAGCGCCAGACCATCGGTGCACACCACCCGCAGGGTAGTCTGGCGCGCCGACTTCATGCCTTCGATTTCCGCCATCGCCAGTTCCATGTCGGCCATACTGCGCCGCACATGATTCGCCAGAATGTGCCCGGCGTCGTTCAATATCATGCCGCGGGTGCTGCGCTCAAACAGCGGCATACCCAGCCGGGTTTCCAGCCGCTGGATCTGCCGGCTGATGGCGGACACCGCCACAAACAGCTGCTGACTGGCGGCGCTGATGGAGCCGGTATTCACCACCGCCATGAAGTAACGAATTTCGCTATTGTGCATGGATTATCTCCGAGAGATAGAATCTTTCGGAAACGTTATGTCATCACATTCAGAATCCGAGAGGATTTCGGGCGAATTAACCTCATATTTTCTCTTTAATATCTACCGCTCCGCCCGACACAGGGAGGCTCAAACGCCGCCTCCCTGTGAACCCGGGCTGCTGGCTAAATTTTGCCGCTAACGCGGTCCCTTCGGAATACGCGGCCGCTTAACGGGCCGCTCGTGACGCGCTCCCGGCGCGGCACGAGCTTTCGCCGCGTCCATGCGGCTCACCCTACGGCCACTTATCCCTCAGCAAAATTTTTTACGCCAGAAGACAACACGCTAGTATCAAGATATGAGTGACATCTGCGAACTTACGACATTACCTGTTGATCTCTTAACTGCTTCACCTTGCTGCCCTCTTCCGCCAGATCCCAAAATAGGCCGGTCATGATTTGCAGCGCTTCGCGCGCCACGTCCGCCAGCAGGTGCTCGTTGGGAGCGTGCTGGGAGCAGGCGGGATAGGAGTGCGGCACCCACAACGTCGGCAGGCCGAGCGTGCGCAGGAAGCAGGCGTTGGGCAGGCCGCCGCCGAAGTTGGGCAGCACCGCCGCCTGCTTGCCGACCGAGCGTTCGATAGAATCCACGCCCCAGCGCACCCAGAGGTCGTCCGGGTCGATGCGGGTGGCTTCGAAACAGTTATCCGGTTTGACGATCGCCACATCCTCGAACCCGCAGGCATCAAGACGGCGGCGAATATGCACGGCAAAATTATCGACATCGCTGCCCGGCACGTAGCGCATATGGCATTGCGCGCGGGCGCTGGGCGGAATGGCGTGTTCCGGTTTGTCCGGATTGCCGGTAACGAACGCCAGCACATCCAGCGTGTTCCAGCCGTACACCTTTTCCGCCGCGTTCAACCCCGGCTCGCCCCAGTGCGGATCGATAGCCGGGTCGCCCGGCGCGCCGCCAAGAGCCAGATCCGATAACGCGCTGCGGATCGACGCCGACAGCGGCGGCGGCAGTAATTCCAGCACCAGAATACGGCCGTTGGCGTCCACCAGACAGCCGATGGCGTGCGCCAGCCGGATACCGGGATTGCTTAACAACCCGCCCCAGTTGCCGGAATGGTGCGCGCCGTCGCGCAGCGTCAGTTGCAGGCCGAAGTTGAACACCCCGCGCGAACCGAGAAATAACGTCGGCCGGTCGGCGGATACGCGCGGGCCGTCCGAGGCGATAAACAGATCCGCCGCCAGCCAGTCGCGGTATTGCTGGCACACCGCCTCCAGGCCGGGAGAACCGCACTCTTCGCCCATTTCCAGAATCAGCTTCACGTTGTAGCCCAGCCGGCCGCCGCGCGCCTCCAGCACCAGCGCCAGCGCCGCCAGATTGATGGTGTGCTGGCCTTTGTTGTCGGCAGTGCCGCGCCCGTACCAGTGGTTGCCGTCCGGCGTCAGTTCCCACGGCGACAGCCCGCTGCGCCAGCGCGACGCGTCCCCCATCACCACATCGCCGTGACCGTAGCTCAGCACCGTCAGCGCCGCGTCCGGTTCAATGCGCCGCGCCAGCAGGAATGGCCCACGGTCCGCCACTGGGTTGGGAACAATCCGGCACTCGAACCCCATTTCCTGCAGTAACGGAATCATCTCGTCGGTCAGGTAGGCCATCAGCGCCGGCGCGCGATCCGCGTTCTGACTTTCGGTCTGGCAGGCCACCCGGCGCGCCAGAGTGTCGCGAAATGCGCCGGATTCGAAATACGCCGCCGCGGCCTGCATCATCTCTTCACGTGTCATCATCTGTCCTTTTTTGTTCACGCCATACCGGCTTTGCGGCTTACGCCGCCCCAATATCCGGAATGCCCAGCCCCGGCTCCGGCGTCAGTACCGACGCCAGCAGCGCGCGGGTATAAGGATGCTGCGGCGCGCCGAATACCTGCTCGCGGGTGCCCTGCTCCACAATCGTGCCTTTGCTCATCACCGCCACGTGATCCACCAGATGTTCCACCACCGACAGGTTGTGGCTGATGAACAGGTAGGTCAGACCGAACTCTTTTTTCAGCGTCAGCAGCAGGTTGAGGATCTGCGCCTGCACCGACACATCCAGCGCGGAAGTCGGCTCGTCGCAAATCAGAATCTCCGGCTGCAGGATCAGCGCACGGGCGATCGCCACCCGCTGGCGCTGACCGCCGGAGAGCTGCCCGGGATACTGGCCGTGGGTACGTTCCGGCATCCCGACCACGTCCAGCATCTCGCGCACCCGTTGTTTGCGCTCCGCCGGCGTGCCGATGTCGTGCAGCCGCAGCGCCACCTCTACGATATCCGCCACCGTGCGGCGCGGATTGAGCGAGGAATAAGGATCCTGAAAGATCGGCTGGATGCGCGACGCCAGCTCGCGGCGATCGCCGGCGTCGATCTCGCGCCCTTCGATCAACACGTTGCCGGAGGTCGGCGGCAGCAGGCCGAGCAGCATTTTCGCCAGCGTGCTCTTGCCGCAGCCGGACTCGCCCACCAGCCCCAGCGTCTCGCCCCGGCGAATGCGCAGCGATACATTGTCCACCGCGCGGATCTCGCCGGGCCGTGAGAACAGCCCGCGATTAAGGCGAAACACCCGGCTTAACGCGCACAGTTCCAGCGCGATGTCGTCGTTGCCTGGGATGTGCGGCAGCGGGCGACCGCGTTCTTCCGCCATCTGGCTCATACCGGCTCCTCCGTCATCAGCGCATCGACACAGCGCACCGCGTGCTGCTCAGTCACCGGCACGTAGGGCGTTTCCTGCGCGCAGCGATCGCGGCACTGGCTGCAACGGTTGCGAAACGCGCAGCCGTGCTGCGGGCCGATCAGGCTCGGCACCACGCCGGGAATGGCGTGTAGCGGCTCACCCGGCACGGTGCGCCCGGCTACCGGAATGCATTCCAGCAGCCCGCGGGTATAGGGGTGACACGGCTGATGAAACAGCTCCATCACCGGCGCGGTTTCCACCACCTGCCCGGCGTACATCACCGCCACCCGGTCGGCGATGCGCGCCACCACGCCCAGATCGTGAGTAATGAAGATAACCGCGGTGCCGAACTCCTGTTGCAGTTCACGCAGCATCCGCAGGATCTGCGCCTGAATGGTGACGTCCAGCGCAGTCGTCGGTTCGTCGGCGATGATCAGTTCCGGGCCGCACATCAGCGCCATGGCGATCATGATGCGCTGGCGCAGGCCGCCGGAGAGCTGATGCGGGTACTGCCGCAGCCGCTCCGCCGCCATCGGGATGCCGACGCGATCCATCAGGTACACCGCCCGTTCGCGCGCCTCGGCTTTAGAGACCTTGCGGTGCGCCAGCAGGGTTTCGCACAGTTGGTCCCCCAGCGTGAACGACGGGTTGAGCGAGGTCATCGGCTCCTGAAAGATCATCGCCATCTGGTTGCCGCGCAGCGCCGTCCGTTCACGCGGGCGCAGCGACAGCAGGTCGGTATCCCGAAAACGCAGCGTATCGGCGGTGCGCACCGCGTTGCGCGGCAGCAGGTCCATCAGCGCCAGCGAGGTCATCGACTTGCCGCAGCCCGACTCCCCCACCAGGCACAGCATTTCGCCGCGCCGTACCGAAAAATCGATGCCGCGCACCGCGTGCAACGTGCCGCGCGGCGTCGTCAGATCGACCCGCAGGTTCTTCACTTCCAGCACCACCTCGTCCGAGCGACTGGCCGACGGGTTTGTCTTAACAGCAGAATGCATAGCGACCTCCTTAGCGCCTATCCCAATAGGCTCTTAGTTACGCACGCCCGTCCAGCGCGGTAATATCGCGCAGGCCGTCACCCACCAGATTGATGCTCAGCACCAGCAGCGCCAGCACCACGCCTGGAATCACAATCACCCACGGTTGGAAGAACATGTAGGCTTTGCCTTCCGCCACCATCAGTCCCCAGGACGGCATCGGCGGCTGTACCCCGAGGCCGAGGAACGACAGCGTCGCCTCCAGCAAAATGGCGTGGGCGATCTCCAGCGTCGCCACCACGGTGAGCGGCCCCAGCAGGTTGGGCAGAATCTCGCGCAGCATGATGAACAGCGACGAGGCGCCGAGCGTGCGGGCGGCGGCGATAAATTCCGCCTCGCGCAACTGGCGCGTCACCGAGCGGGAGACGATCAGAAAGCGGTCCCACAGCAGCAGGCCCAGCAGCATGATCACCACCTTGACCGAACCGCCCACCAGCGAGGCCAGCGCCAGCGCCACCAGAATCACCGGCATCGACAGGCGCACGGTGAGGAAATAGCTCACCGCCGCGTCCACCCGGCCGCCGAAATAGCCCGCCAGCACCCCGAGCGCAATGCCGATGGTGCCCGCCAGCATGACCGACACCAGCCCGATGGTCAGCGACACCCGCGCGCCGTACAGCAGGCGGCTTAAGTAATCCCGCCCCAGCTTGTCGGTGCCGAGCCAATGTTCCCAACTGCCCTTTTCATGCCACACCGGCGGGATCAACCGGCGGCTGACCTCCTGCGCGTAAGGGTCGTGCGGGCTGATGAACGGCGCCAGCACCGCCAGCAGCACGATCGCCCCCAGAATCACCAGCCCCAGCGTCATGCCGTGGTGACCCAGCACCTTGCGCTGCCAGCGCCGCCACGGCCCAGGTTCCGGCAGCAGGCCCGGCTGCGGAGCGGTTTTCATCATCACGGCCAGTCGTGCCATTGCAGTTTTCATCACGGCTCCTTATTTGCTGCGCAGTCGTGGATCCAGCGCGGCGTTAAGCACATCCGCCAGAAACGTCAGCCCGATATAAAACACGGCGATAATCAATACGATGGCCTGTACTACCGGAAAGTCGTTACGCGAGATGGAGTCCCACGCCAGTTGCCCCAGCCCCTGCAACGAAAACACCGATTCGATCACCACCGAGCCGCCGAGCATGAACCCCAGTTCCACCGTCGCCAGCGCCACTACCGGAATAATGGCGTTGCGCAGGCCGTGTTTGACCACCACCTTAAAGGCGCTCAACCCTTTGGCGCGCGCGGTACGGATGTAATCGGAGCCGAGCACGTCCAGCATGCCGGAGCGGGTCAGGCGCATCAGCGACGGCATGGCGTAGTAGCCGAGCGCCACCGCCGGCAGCACGAAGTTCTGCCAGCTGGCGTTGCCCGCCACCGGCAGCCATTTCAGCCCGACGGCGAAGATAAGAATCAGCACCAGCGCGAACCAGAAATTAGGCATCGCCTGACCGAGCACCGACACCAGCATGGCAAGGCGATCGACCCAGGTGTCGCGGAACACCGCCGCCAGCACCCCGAGCGGGATCGCCACCGTCAGCGCCAGCAGCAGCGATACGCCGCCCAGCTTGAGGGTGACCGGCATCCGCTGGCCGACCAGCTCCATCACCGTGTTTTCAAAGTAGAACGAGCGGCCGAAATCCAGATGCATCGCCGACCACATCCAGCTGGAAAACTGGCTCAGCAGCGGCTTATCCAGCCCGTTCTGCACCCGGATCTGGGCGATGGTTTCCGCGGTGGCGTCCGGCCCGGCGATGGCGGTCGCCAGATCGCCGGACAGGTGCAGCAGCGAAAAGCTGACCGCCGCCACGGTGAACAGCACCGCCAGCGCCACCAGTAACCGATGAAAAATGTACTTCACCATAAGCGAACTCCTTACAACTCAAGCGCGGCCGGTTCCCCGACGGCGGTTACTTCCAGCTCGCTTCGGCGAAGCGCGGCAGTTCGTCCGGCCAGTCCTGGAAGTTCAGATCGGACGTAAAGGCGTAATGGGTGGAATAGGAGAACAGCGGCGCCATATACGCCTGCGACGAAATACGGCCCAGCAGTGCGGCGTACAGCGCGCTGCGCTGCTGCGGGTCCACCACTTCATCCGCTTTCGCCAGTTCGGCGATGACTCTAGGGTCTTTCCAGATATCGCTGCCTTTACCGCCGAAATAGGGGGTAACGAACGCAGTGGCGTCGTTGATGGAGAAGGAACCCCAGGTGCTGAACGCCAGCGGCGCCTGACCGGACGCCAGCGCGTTGGCCATCACCGGGTATTGCACGAAGTGCAGACGGGCGCGGATGCCGACCTTGCGCAGATCGCCGATAATCGCTTCGGCGTAATCACGCTCGCGGTAGGCCCACAGATCGGTGTCGAAGCCGTTGGCGTAGCCCGCCTCCGCCAGCAGTTGTTTGGCTTTGGCCGGGTCGTAGGGGTATTGGATCACCTGGCTGGCGTCGCAGGCGGTCTGGGTGCGAAAGCAGGCGGAATACACCGGTTTGCTGCCGCCGCGCACCAGATTATCCACCATCGCCTGGCGGTTGACGGCGTAATTGATGGCCTGACGCACGCGCACGTCTTTGAACGGCGCGCCTTCCGGGCCGCTGGCGTTAGTGTTCAGTTCCAGAAAGCCGACGCGCATGGTTTCGCCGCTTTTCACCGCAATGTTCGGCATGGCGGACAGCGATTCCACCTGATCCGACGCCACGCGCCAGATCCAGTCCACCTGGCCGGTCATCAACTGGGCTACGCGTGCTTCCGGGTCGCGGATCACCACAAACTGCAGCTTGCCGATTTTCGGCTGCCCGATCGGACTGTCTTTGAAATAGTCCGGGTTTTTCACCATCGACACACCCTGCCCCGGCGTCACCTTGACGATTTTGTACGGGCCGGTGCCGACAGGCGCTTTGCTAAAGCCCTCCAGCTTCACCTGCTGGAAATATTTGGCGGGGTAAATCGGCGTCGGGCCGGAGAGGTATTCCAGCGCCGCCGGGAACGGTTTTTTCAGATGCAGACGCACGCTGTAGTCATCGACTTTTTCCACATGGTCGATCCAATCGACGCTTTGCGGGATCACCGAGGCGGTATTCGGCCCGGCGATACTCTGAAAGGTATACACCACATCATCGGCGCTAAAGGCATCGCCATTATGGAAAGTCACGCCTTTACGCAGATGCAGCAGCAACACCGTCGGCGACTCCCATTTCCAGTCGGTCGCCAGTTCGCCTTTATATTCCCCGGTTTTCGGATCGCGATAGATCAGCGTATCCCAGGCGAGATGCGCCAGAATCACCCCTTCGCGCATGTTATTGTGGTACGGGCTGACGTTTTCCACCTCGCTGTCGGAGGCGTAAACCAGCGTGTCATTTTGTTTGCCGGCATAACTGGCGCAGGCAAAACCTGCCAGTAACGCGGTTAATGCATATTGACGGATATGTCTTGCCAGATTACGAGCCATGCTGTTCTCCACCACAATAAAGGACGAATAAAAATGGTCACCAACAAAAACATTCGTCCGTTACGTTGCAAGAGCAGCGCCAGATAAGGATTATTACCGTTACCGATTTTCGACACACACTTTCTCAAAAAGAGAAACCACCGATAACAGCTGGATTCATTTGTCCAGACAATAATAAAAATGAATGGTATTGATTACGCGGCAAGCCGCTGCCGACGCCGCATTGACAACGCCGGGTACTATTTCAGTGCAAAAACCCACCAGCCTGCACCATTTGCGTGATTATCGATAAGGGGAGGTTATTTCTTGTTTTGCGAAAACAGCGTTACGAGAGAAGGAAAGGAAAGCAAAACAGCGCATATAAAAATCAGGAATAAAAATAACTCGCTGATGGTTAATTTATATTAACCTCACCAATAAAATTAAAACTAAAAAAATCATTTAAAATCAAATGCATTTACAAAACTCCCGCTAACGCCTCACTTCTCACCCCCCAAAGACATATCAACATTAAAGCCAACGTTCAATCTAAACATTATGAAAAATAAATAAAAAAACAAACTCTGTTTTGATGGAAGTAATCATACCTCACGCCAATGGATAAAAAACAAAAAGCATATAGTCTAAATTTAAAAACCCCGACAACAGGAGATCTCAGCGGCACAAAAAATAACACATTAATAAACGCAGAAATTATTTCATTGTTTTCCATTCATATTAATTCATTGCAGGTGAGGAAGACGACTATGCTGACTACCACTCAATACCGCTCGTTACTATTCATGTTTATTACCTCTTGTCTGCTGTTAGCCGGTTGTGTTAATACAATCCCGGATAAACAATGGCAACACGTATGTAAAAGCGGCGTGTGTACCAAAGAGGAGTTGACCAATTTTATTCAAACAAAGTATTGCACTATAGACACCAACAACAGGAATGCTAAATGCCCTGATAATATCATTACCAACACACGTACCATGACCGCCTTCCAAAAGAGCTACCTTGAATACAACGCAGTGGATGGTTCTCTCAGAGACCCGCAACAACTCAAGGCAATTAAGGGATATATTCAACAAAAGGTCGATAGCGGAAAAAATATACTGATCGCCGTTTATATTCATGGCTGGCACCATAATGCCGCCCCGAAAGACAGTAATCTTATCCAGTTCGATAATCTGCTGGCTCGCTATGTCGGCGGGCTGCAACAGCTTGGCAAAAAAGATGTTGAGGTGCTGGGTATTTATGTCGGCTGGCAAGGTGAGATATACAAAGGGGCATTTAATTTTCAAACGATTGGTAACCGGGCTAACGTTGCCGACGTCATCGGCAGCCGGGGAGCGGCTATCAATCATCACGGCCGGGGTTTAAAGCAGGATTTGACAGAACTGGCCGACACCATGCGTAAAGCCAACGCCGACAATCATATGATTGTCATGGGACATTCGCTTGGCGGTCGAATGATCGCACGCGCATTTTTGCCGGGTCTGGTCCATAACGCTCAGACCCTCGGCGATAATACGTTACTGGTCACGATTAACGCCGCCGTCGATTCCACCACGTTCGACGATGCCTATCGCCCGGATCAGCTCTCATCGCAGCCTGACTACCCAATATGGCTCAACCTGACTTCAAAGGAAGACACCGCGACCAAAGTCTATTATCCCTGGGCTCATAGAATGGGATACCTCGCTCCCTGGGGGTTCTCCAATATAAAAACCTTAGGTCATACGACGGAGCGCATCACGCACCAGCTCGGCGTGCAGTTTTGTTCACCGGATAAAAATACGCCGTCTCAATGCGCGCCGTGGGAAAAATTGTTCAGCGCCATTCAACCCGTCTGGACCACAGCTGAGCCCTATCACTTCAGCGTTCTGACTTATGGAGCCAAGCCACGGTTGAACAAACGCCCACCGCTAACCCAATGCGTGCTGTTAACCCGCTATCCATTAACGGAGCAGGCAAAAGCGGCGCTCAATAACTCCCCCCTCTGCCCTGGATTAAGAGAAGATTTTGATACGGCCGCACAGCCCAACCCGCTACCTGCCAGGGGAAAAATGTGGAATATACATACTGACGCCAGCGTGATTGATAATGAAACCGCTAAGCGAAGGGAATATCCTGACCACAACGCGTATATCCAAACCGATCTGGTGACCATGCTATTACAGCTGGTATATCGCTAAGAAAAGGCAGGGAATGGATCAAATCATCCTTTCCCTGCCACCAGCGGTTGCATCCGTCACCTATTGGCGCATTTACCTGCCGTTGACACACCTCAGGACGAAGCCAGACGCGAAATCCGCTGACCGCTGACCACGGCGGCCAGCGCGGCGAATATACCGGCGGCGATCAGCGATGCATGGGTGCCTTGCGCGCCGAACAGGTTGAACATCAGCGCCACCAGCGCCGCGCCGGCGGTCTGCCCCACCAGCCGGGCCGTGCCCAGCATACCGCTGGCGCCGCCGCTGCGATGACGGGGCGCCGCGCTGATGATGGTGTGATTGTTCGGCGACTGGAACAGCCCGAAACCGATGCCGCACAGCACCATCCGCAGGCAGATATCCAGATAGCCCGGCGAAGCCGGCAGCCAGGCCAGCGAGAACAATCCCAGCGCGAACAACGACAGCCCGATGGTGCACAATACCCCGGCGTTAACGCGCTCAAGCCAGCGCCCCGCCAGCGGCGCCGTCGCCATGATCGCCAGCGGCCAGGGGGTGAGCAGCAGGCCGGTTTCGATTTCATTCATCCCCAGCGCGCTCTGGAAATAGAACGGCAGCGACACCATCGCCAGCATCTGGGCGCAGAACGAACCGATCGACGTGCCCATCGACAACGCAAACACCGGGATGCGCAGCAAGTCCACCGGCAGCAGCGGGTACGACTGATTCAGTTGCCGCCGGAAGAAATAGCCGCCCACCAGCAGCGTCAGCGCCAGTTCGCCCAGCACCAGCCACAGATTTTGACCGTGAGCGAATCCGCCCAGCGCAATGAAAAACAGCCCGAAAGTCAGCGCGTTCAGCAACGCGCTCGGGGTGTCGAAGCGCTGCGCCCTCACCCCGTCGTTACGCGGCAGGAAACGCCAGCCCAGCAGCAGCGCCACAATACCGAACGGCACGTTGATGGCGAACAGCCACTGCCACGACGCCACGCCCAGAATTCCCGCTGCAACGGTCGGCCCGGCGGCGGTGGACACCGCCACCACCAGCGAGTTGATCGCCATGCCGCGCCCGAGCCGGACTTTGGGGTAAATCAGCCGGATCAACGCGGTGTTGACGCTCATCAGCGCCGCGGCCGCCAGCCCTTGCAGAATGCGCGCCAGCGTCAGCGTCGGCAGCGAATCCGCCAGCGAGCACACCACCGACATCAGCGTAAACAGCACCAGTCCCACCAGATAGACGCGGCGATAACCGACGATATCGCCAAGCGACGACAGCGACAGCAACGTCATGGTGATCGCCAGCTGATAGGCGTTGACGATCCAGATCGACGACGCCGGGCTGGTGTTGAAATCCGCGGCGATGGTAGGCAGCGCCACGTTGACCAGCGCCCCGTCCAGCACCGCCATAGCGATGCCGAAGGCAATAGCGAAAATGGCGCCGATACGCGCCGGCATCGGTAATCCGTCGACGGCGGATCCCGCGCTCTGAGAGGTAACAGCAGCGTTCAAAATAATGTCCGAAGATGAAAGGCGTGGAGTGCGCGGCAGGCCGCCGCCGCACGTTTTTCGTACCCGTTACCCTACTGGGTTTAGCTGGAGGGTGCAATTGATGCGCCCGGCAATTCGTGCTTCATCTCGTTGACGAAGCGCATGATTTTTCCGACCTCGCCTGGCATAGTTAACGCATCGATTAACGCGATACGCTAACTCGCAGGAAAACGCATGGCAGCCTCCACGCTCTGGACGCGTGACCAATTATTGGTTGCGTTTACGTTGTACAGCCAATTACCGTTCGGCAAGCTCCACTCCCGCAATCCCGAGATTATCCACTACGCCAAGCTGATTGGCAGAACCCCTTCCGCGTTAGCGATGAAGCTGGTGAATATCGCCAGTCTGGACCCGGTAATCATCAACTCTGGGCGTACCGGATTAAGCCAGGCTTCCAAAGCCGACCGGGAACTCTGGCAGGAATTGGAGCAAGACCCGGAAGCTTTCGACCAGCAATGCCAGCAAGCGATCGCCGCGCTGACGGCACCGGATGAAACACTGCCGCAAGCGCAGGAAGAAGATGCGCCCGATTATTACGGCCACGAGCGCCTGACCGCCACCAAAGTACGCGTCGGCCAGCAACAGTTTCGCAAGCGGGTGTTGAATGCGTACAACGAACGCTGCTGTATTACCGGGCTGGAAGAACCGATCTTATTGATTGCCAGTCATATTCGCCCGTGGAAAGACATCGCCGAACATCGTCTGGACCCCAGCAATGGGCTCTGCCTGTCCGCACTGCACGACAAAGCCTTTGACCAAGGGTTGATCGGGTTTAACGATCATCTGGAGTTATTGATCTCGCCGCGTATCAAGGTATTGAAAAGCGATATTATTCAAAGCCAGTTCGAACAATATGAAGGCAAGCCGCTGCATCTCCCCAACGAAGAGAAACATGCGCCGAAGCTCGCACATATTCAGCACCATCGGGATAATATCTTTTTAAAGCATTAGCCTGCCTGATTGCCGATTAAATCTATTCATTGGCCTTAGCGCCGTAATTTATCAATGATGCACGCCGAGCGCCGGACGCGGGGAATAATGCCCGCCCCGGCCTCATTCCTCACGTTATTGATTCATTCGGGATTAAAGAGAAACCATGCCAATGCCTGTTTTTATCACCGGTTTTATGACCAGTGCCGGTTTGATCGTCGCGATCGGCGCGCAGAATTCGTTCGTGTTGCGTCAGGGGATGCGCCGGGAGCACGTGTTCTGGGTCAGTTCGGTGTGCTTTTTATGCGATATGGCGCTGATGACGCTCGGCGTGCTGGGTCTTGGCAAAATCATCAACGACAGCAAACCGGCGATCACCGCGCTGACGCTGGCCGGGGTGCTGTTTCTGCTGTGGTACGGTTATAACGCGCTGAAAAGCGCCTGGCGCGGCAACAATCAGCTGACGCTCACCACGCAGGGCGACGGCCTGCGCCGCCGGCGCACGGTGATCGGCGCCTGTCTGGCGGTCAGCCTGCTGAATCCGCATGTCTATCTGGACACGGTGGCAATCATCGGCGGCATTTCCTCCGGCATCGCCCCCGACCTGAAACTGTTTTATCTGGCCGGCTCCATCAGCGCGTCGTTGATCTGGTTCTACACCATCGGCTACACAGCCGCCGCCTGCTCGCGCTATTTCGCCAACCCGCTAACCTGGCGCATCATCGATAGCCTGATCGGCTGCTACATGATTTTTATGGCGTTTCAGCTGTGTCGTTTTCTGTATCAGCAATAACGCTATCCGACGCGGTCGCTCCGCCGCGCAGCCACTCGATTGCCAGCGCCGGCCAGGCTTGCAGGCGCGCCAGCGCATCGGCGTAGAGCGGCATGGCGTTGGCTGCGCCTTCCCGTTCAACGCACACCGCCGCGTAGGCGGAGGCGAACAGCGCCGCCTCGGCCAGCGCTTCCCCCGCCGCCAGCCGGGCCGCCAGCGCGCCGTTGAAGGCATCGCCCGCGCCGGTGGTGTCTTTCGGTTGCGCCGGGAATACCGGAATACGCGCCAGACTGTCGCCGGTGGACAGCAGCGCGCCCTGCGTGCCCAGCGTAATCAGCAATTTCGCCACGCCCTTGTCGTGTAGCACCTCGGCGGCGCGTTGGGCGCTGTCCCAGTCACTGACGGCGACGCCGGTGAGCTGAGCTACTTCGGTGCTGTTGGGGGTGAGCAGATCGACGTGACGCAGAAAAGCGTTGCTGACCTTCTGCCACGGCGCCGGGTTGACGATGACGTAGGTGCCCGCCTCGCGGGCGGTGTCCATCATGCGCTGAATGGCGCTCAGATTATTTTCCAGTTGCATCAAAAGGATGTCTGCCGCCGCCACCGTCGGCCGACAGCGGGCGACTTCGACGGCGGTGACGGTGAGATTGGCGCCGGGGTAGACCGAAATCATGTTCTCGGCGTCGTCGCCCGCCACATAAATCAGCGCGTTGCCGGTCGGTTTTTCCTTGCAGGTGAACAGGGTGATGGCGTCAAAACCGCTGTGTTCCAGATGGCGACGGGCGTAGGAGCCGAAATCATCCCGCCCGACCTTGCCGATATAGTGCACCCGCGCCCCGGCCCGCATCGCCGCCATCGCCTGATTGGCGCCCTTGCCGCCCGGCCCCATCATACTGTGCTGGGCAATCAACGACTCGCCGGGCGCCGGAAAGCGCTGCATGTGCGAGACGATATCCAGATTGAACGAGCCAAACACGCACACCTTACCTTTCATACCTGCTCTCCCCAAATATGTCATCGCCCCACATCACGTTATCTCCCGAAATAACGTTCCGCCGCCAGACAGGCGCCGCGGCATCCGGTGTGATCGGTGGCGGCGCTGACGACCAGTTTCAGCCCGCGCCGGGTCACCGGCGGGCGCAGATGGCGCACCAGCAGCGACTGAAGCTGTTCGAGCGGGAAGTCCGCCATCGCCAGCACCCCGCCGCCCAGAATCAGGTATTCCGGGTCCAGAATATTCATTTCCGCCGCGATGGTTTTCGCCAGCCGGTCGATGAACGCGCGCAGATCCGGGTGGTCACGCTGCGCTGAAAACAGCGCTGAAAGCGGCAGTTCCGGGCAGTGCGCCTGCGCCCACTGACTCAGCCAGTGACCGCTGGCGATAGTCTCTACGCAGCCTTCGTTGCCGCACGGGCAGGCCAGCGGATTGTCCGGCCACGGAATGTGCCCCAGTTCGCCGGAACCGCCGTGCCGGCCGTGGTAAAACTGGCCGTTGAGCCACAGGCTGTTGCCCATGCCGGTGCCGAGGTACACCCCCACCGCATGCTGCGGCAGGCGTTCCAGTTGCAGCAGATCCCACAGCATCAGGTGGTTGACGTCTTTGTCCATCGCCACCGGCACGCCCACCCGCTCCGCCAGTTGGCGCGCCACCGGTTGATCATCCAGCGCGGGGATAAACGGCAGCGACACCACCTGCTGGCGGTCGTGGCTGAGGATACCCGGCAGCCCCAGCATTACGCCGCCGATGGCGCATTCAGCCGCCGCCAGCGCCGGACGCAGCACCCCGGCCAGCGCGCCGAGCGCGTCCGGCTGACGCGCCCAGCTGGCGGTAGGCACTTTGTGAAACCCTGACCAGCGACGCTGCGCGTCCATCACCAGCAACCGGGTGCTGGTGCCGCCGATATCCACCCCCAACCAGCCGGTCATCACGCGGACTCGCTTAGCGCGCCCTTCGCCTGCGCGATGTGCCTTTGCATCAGGTCCCACGCCTGCTCCAGCCGATCGTGCAGGCCGAACAGACCGGAGGTGCCGACGATCAGCACCTCGGCGCCCGCCGCCAGCAGCGTGCCGTAAGTGCGCTGGTTGCAGGAGCCGTCCACCTCGATTAGATAGCGGTGGCCGTGCCGCGCTTTCAGATCGCGCAGTTCCGCGATCTTGTTCACCATTTCCGGAATAAACGGCTGGCCGGCGTAACCAGGATCCACCGTCATCACCGTGATCTTGTCCAGCAGGTGAATGTAGTGACGAATGAACGACACCGGCGTCGCCGGGTTGAGCACCACGCCGACCCGGCGATTCAGCGCGCGGATCTGGTTGATGACCCGGAACGCGTCGCGGTTGATGGTTTCGGCGTGCGGGCAGATGACGTCCGCCCCGGCCTTCGCCACCGCGTCGATAAAATCGGTCGGCGCTTCCACCATCAGATGCACGTCGATAGCCACGCGGGTAAACGGCCGAATCTGCTCGATGAAAAACGGCGACAGGGTGATGTTCTTGACGTAGTGCCCATCCATGATGTCCACGTGCAGAAAATCGGCCCGGGTGTCCAGCACCGCCAGTTGCTGCTTAATCTCCATGAGATTCATGCACATCAGCGAGGGGGAGAGTTGAGTACGCATCAGACGTCCTTTTTATCGTTTAACGGTGACTGGCGGGCCAGCCGCACGCTGCGGCGCACGGCCCGGTAATGGATGTACTGGTTTTTGAAGAACTTGAGCGACAGCACCACGATCAGCACCGCGCCCCACATCGCCAGGCTGAAGTGCTGGCTGATGTTCAGCAGGTTGAAACCGGTGGAGAGGATCTGTAGCGCCACCAGCGCCAGCACCACGCCGGTGACGCGGCCGAAACCGCCGTTGGGGTCAGCGCCGCCGAGAATGATCGCCAGCACCGTCAGCAGCAGGTAGGAATCGCCGTAGCCGATGCGCGCCGAGTTAAAGCGCGCCATCATCACCAGCCCGGCCAGCACGCACAGCAAGCTGGAGATGACGTACACCAGCACCAGCATGCGGTGGGTGTTGATGCCGCTGAACCAGGTGGCGTTGATGTTGCTGCCGCCCATATAGATGCACTTGCCGGCGCGGGTTTTGCCGAGGAACAGCGCCATCGCCGCGGCCGCCAGCAGAAACAGGTAGAGCGGCAGCGGCACGCCGAGCAGGGTGCCGGAACCGAGCGTGCGCACCACCTCCGGCATACCGCTCACCGCCGCGCCGCGCGTCAGCCAGATGCCGATGCCGTTGACCGTCATCATGGTGGCGAGCGTCACCAGAATCGGGTGCGCGCCCACTTTGGTCACCATCAACCCGGTGACGCCGCCGATCAGCACCGCAATCGCCACCGCCCCCAGCACGCCGATGCCGAGCCACAGCAGTTGCAGCGCGGTGCCTGCGCCGGACGGCAGATAATTCAGCAGCACCCAGGCGATAAACAGGCTGGTAAGGTTGGCGGTGGCGATGATGCACAGATTCAGGCCGCCGCTCAGGATGGCGACGAACATCGCCAGCGTGAACAGCCCCAGTTCCGGCAACTGGAACGCCATGCTCATGAAGGTCGAGCCGGTGAAAAAGCGCCCCGGCAGCGCCAGCGTAAAGGCGGCGACAGCGATGGCGATCAGCAGCAACAGACCGGGATGCGCGCCGCCCGCCAGACGGACAGCGGCGCGTAACCGGGTAACGGGGTTCATGGCGGAATACGCCTGTCGTTCAGGTAAAACTGACATCGGTTTCCTTCCGTTTCTTGTAGTGGGTAACGGTTATCGCCAGCATGATCACCGCGCCGATGACGATGTTCATGAAGTAGCTGGAGACGCCAATCAGGTTGAGGCCGTTTTTGAGGATGGCGATCAGAAATACGCCCATCAGCGTACCGGTGACGGTGCCTTTGCCGCCCATCAGGCTGGCGCCGCCCAGCACGGTGGCGGCCAGCACATCCAGTTCGCCGCCCACCAGCGCGTTCGGCACCACTTCGCCGACGCGGTAGACCTGCACCAGCCCGCCAACCGCCGCCATCACGCCGAGATAGCCGTAAGCCAGCAGGTGGATCAGCCCGACGCGAATGCCGATGCGCCGCGCCGACTCCTGATCGCCGCCGGTGGCGTACAGCTGGCGGCCAAGGTGGGTTTTGTTGAGCAGGATCCAGGTGAACAGCGCGATCGCCAGCATCAGCGTCAGCGGCAGGCCAAGCTGATAACTCTGACCATTGACGCTAAACGGCAGCACGCTACGCAATGTCACCCACCACTCCGGCAGGCTATACAGGCTGTGGCCGTTGGTGAGCCACATCAGCAGCCCGAACAGCAGCGACTGCATACTGATAGTGATGATGATCGACACGATGCGCAGCGAATAGATCAGCACCGCGTTGATCATGCCGAACAGCGCGCCGCACAGCACCGCCAGCCCGATGCCGAGCAGCGGATTGTCGATGCCGGCGCGTACGAACAGCGAGGCGATCAGGTACTGCGTCACCGAGGCCACCGCCGCGAACGAAATGTCGATGCCGCCGGTCACCAGCACCACGAACAGCCCCAGCGCGAAAATACCGGTGACGGCGTAGGTATCCGCCAGGTCGAGCAGATTCTGCAACGTCAGGAACTGGTCGCTGGCGAGCGAGAAAAACACCACGAAACACAACAGCACCCAGGCCAGCCAGCCCTGACTCGACTGCGGTTTCAACCAGGATACGTCAGGCATTGATCACCTCCGCCAGTTGCTGCTGCGCGATGTCGTGCGGCCGGTATTCGGCGTGGATAGTGCCGTCCTGAAAATGCAGTACCCGGTCGCAGTTGTAGTAGACCTCCGGCACTTCATCGGAAATCAGGATGATGGCCAGCCCCTCGCGGGCCAGTTGGTGGATCAACTGATAGATGCTGGCCTTGGCGCCCACGTCCACCCCGACGGTAGGCGAGTCGAGGATCAGGATCCGCGGTTGGGTCAGTACCCATTTCGCCAGCACGATCTTCTGTTGGTTGCCGCCGGACAGCGTGGAGATCGCCTGATCCGGATCCGCCACCCGCACGCCCAGTTGCTGGATCCAACGCAGGATCAGCGTGTTCTTGCGGTATTCGTCAATCAGGTGGAAGCGGTTGCGCAGTTGATCGAGGATGGTCAGCACCATGTTGTCCGCCACCGACTGCTGTTGGATCAGCCCCAGCGTTAGTCGGTCTTCCGATACATAGCCGATACCGGATTTGATGGCGTCTTCATGGTTGCGAAAGCGTACCGGTTTGCTGTCGAGCCAGATTTTGCCGCCGTCGGGTTGGGTCATACCGAACAGCGACAGCGCCAGTTCGGTGCGCCCGGAGCCAAGCAGGCCGCACAGCCCCAGCACTTCGCCCTGATGCAGCCGGAAACTGACATCGTGGTACTGCCCGGCGCGGCTCAGCCGTTCCACCTCCAGCAACACGCGATCCGGATCGCCGGTGGGCGTTTTCAGTTGGTAGTCGAGCTTCAGGCCGGTCATCAGTTCGGTCAGCCGGGCGCCGTCCATCTCGCTGGCAGGCCAGGTGCCGACCTTGCGACCATCGCGGATCACCGTCACCCGATCGGATATCTCCAGCACCTCGTCCAGCCGGTGGCTGACGAACACCACGCAGATGTTTTTGTCCTTCAGGTAACGCACGGTGCGCAGCAGTTGATTAACTTCGGTGCGGGTGAGCGAGGCGGTCGGCTCGTCCATGATCACCAGCCGCGCGTCCGCTACCAACGCCCGGCAGATCGCCACCTGCTGACGCTGCGCAATGGACAGCGCCGCTACCTTTGCATCCAGTTGCAAGTCAAACTGCAACTCGCTGATGATGCGCTGCGCGGTGTCCCGTACCCGGCGGGCGCTATACCAGCCGAACAGCCCGTTCAGGTTGTGCTCGAAGGCGATATTCTCCGCCACGCTCAGGTTAGGAAACAGCGACAGATCCTGATAGATCACCTGAACGCCAAAATCGCGCGCCTGCCGGGCGGTGAGACGGGCGATCGTGTCGCCCTCCCCCAGCCGGATACGGCTGCCGCTGTCTGGGGCATGCACCCCGGCGATCACCTTGATCAAGGTACTTTTGCCACAGCCGTTGGTGCCGGCCAGACAGTGCACTTCTCCCGCCATCAGCGACAGCGAGATATCGCTCAGCGCCCGGTTGCCGCCAAAGGTCTTCGACAGGTTATCCAGCGCAATCAGCGTCTGTGGTTCGGCCGTGTTCATCGCTTACAGCCCCATTTTGACCAGTTTCGGCAGGTTGGTTTTATCCAGGCTCTCGGTGGTGTTGCCGAGGATGGTGTGGGTCTGGCTATCCACCTTCACCTTGCCCAGGCCGTCGATGGTCATGCCGTCGGTGATGGCTTCCTTCTTCTGGATCATGTCCGCCAGCCGCACGAATACCTCGCCCGCCGTCATCGGGTTCCAGATATAGCCGCCCTTGATGGCGCCGCGGTTGACCAGCGACTGGCCCTGACCGGGGCTGAACGAACCGATAACGCAGATCTGGTCAATCTTGTTGCGCGCCATCACCGCCCGCCCGGCGCCGATCGGCCCCTGTGAACCAAAGGCGATGATGCCTTTCAGGTCGGGGTATTTGGACATCAGTTCGTTGGTGGTGCGGATGGAGTCATCCAGCGATTCGCCGACGCCGAACTTGTCCGCCACCAGTTGCATCTTCGGGTAATGGGCTTTCTGCCACGCCACGGCGGAATCAACCCAGGCGTTGTGCAGCGGCACCGTCAGGCTGCCGACGTAAGCGGCGTATTTGCCCTCGCCTTTCATGCAGTCCGCCAGCGCTTTCATGTGGTTCTCGCCGTGGGTTTTGGCGTCCACCAGTTCAAAATCCCAATCGGCGTATTGCTGCCCCGGCGACTCATGCACCAGCACCTTGATGCCCGCTTCCTGCGCGCGTTTCAGCACCGGTTCCAGCACCTTCGGGTCGTTCGGCACCACGCCGATGATATCCACCTTCTGGGCGATCAGATCTTCGATGGCGCGCACCTGAAGCGCCGGGTCCGCCGAGGTCGGCCCCACCTGCCAGGCATCGATGCCGCGTTTGGCCGCTTCGCTCTTGATGCCGGCTTCCATGGCGTTGAACCACGGAATGCCGCCGATTTTCACCACCACCCCCATGCGCAGCTTATCGGCGGCGTGGGCAGAAGCGGCGAACAGCGCCAGCAGGGTACAGGCGAGTAAGGTTCTTTTCATTATGCTTCTCCGATCGAGTTATTAATTAACTGCATGGCGGACGGCCGTTGCGAGCAATCGATAATATTGACGCCATTCCATGCCAGTTCCTGTTGAAGCGCTTTATCTTTCAAACTGTCGGTAATCAGAAAATCCACATCGCGGTAATGACAAATACGGGCGAATGACGGATGAGAAAATTTACTGGCGTCCATTAATAAATATTTTCTTTCCGACGCCAGCAGCATTTGTTGTTTTAAATGGGCGCTATTTTCATTTCCCTCGCGTAAATAACCGTCATTGCCCAGACTGCTACAGGAAAAGAAAATCTTATTAATTAAAAACTCCTTTAACGGCTGTTCCGCCACCACGCCGCTAAAATCTTCATAGCGATCGGAATATTCCCCGCCCAGACAAATGGTGCGAATATTGCCTTTCGGCGCCAGCGTTTGCACCGTACGCAATGAATTGGTTAATACCGTTAATTCAATATCTGGTAATTGCCGCGCCAGAAACCAACAGGTGGTGCTGCTGTCCAGTAAAATACAATCGCCGGGGCTGATAAAATCCAGCGCACGTTTAGCCATTTGCATTTTCTGCGACACATTTTCATTCATGCGCTGACGAAATGTGGCTTCCTGTTCACTGTGGCCGCTTGTTATATTCGGAATATTTCCCTGGCTGCGCTGCGCGATAACCGCGCCGCCGTGACTGCGTAATAACACGCCTTTCTTTTCCAGCAGCGATAAATCCCGCCGGATGGTTTCCTGCGACACCTGGCATAACCTCACCAGCTCTGAAACCAATACACGACCATGCACGGTTAATTGCTCGACAATGCGCTGTTGACGCTCAATCGGCAACATGGCGACCTCCTGTGGGAATAAAGGTAATGGATAGCGGGAACACAAAATGTGCCCTGGGCAAAAGACCGGGGGCAGGAAAATGACGGGGCTGCATTCAGTGATCCTGGTGGAAAATAAAAATGAAATTTGCATCACCGGCAGATTAAAAGGTGATGAATATCACAAAAAAGTGCCGTTTTAACGGCCATCATCGCGCCTTAACATAAGCACGCTAATAAATGTAGCAATAAATTAACCTGCCCGAATGTGACCGTTTCTGTGGATTTGACCGGTTTGAGAGAACAACGAGGAAGAACAACATCAGAAGACGGAGCGGCGCACCACACACCACCCCGATAAAAGACATGAAGAATGCAACGATACTACGCGCCGCGATATGCCGTATTGGCGCCCATACCGCTAACATACACATTATGCGCCAGCCCGGTTTCCTTCATCGCTTCCCAGAAATTAACGTCTTTCACCAGCGCTGACAGGCTTTGCCACTGCAACGCGCTCCCCGCAACGCCTTTGCGCTGATACAGACCGAACCAGCCGGAAAAACCGTACGATTCCGCCACCGGCGCCAGCACCACCACCGTCGAGGACGGATGACCGTGCGCCTGCCGCATCCGCTCAAGCCAGCCTAACAGTTGCGACGGTGACAGCGGTTGACCGTCATGTCCATGCAATACCCCTGCGTAGAGGCAGGCCGGCTGGGGTTTTAGCTCCAGAAAATCGCTCGCCGACATGTCTTTACCGGTCAGATGATTGTCGCTCCAACCCTGCGGCGAGATGCAGATATCCCCTTGCTCAACGGCGCCAAACAAATCCAGCCCCAGCAGCAGGTAATGTTTGTCTGGCAATACGTGGTCTTCCTGCGCGATCACCGGCAGCGCCAGATCGGCGCCGGGCACCCACTCCGGCGTAAACTCTTCTTTCACGGAGAAGATCTTCTCAATCTGGTGGATGTTTTGCCGGGCGTTGAAATCACACCGGTAGAGAATATCGAAAAAGGTTTCACCCTCAATGTCGCGGGTAATCACCGACGGCGGCACCGGCATCGCCAGCCCCAGCGCACTCAACAATTCGGGCAGATAATTAAGCGATGCCGCTTCCGCATCGGTGTTGGTATCACGCACCCAGGATTTCCGGCGATGTTGTTCTTTCAAATGGTAGCCTTTCATGGTGTTTCTCCCGACAGATGAATGTCTTCACACCATAATTCAGCACGGGAAAATCCCTCTGGTGGTAAATGGGGAAAAATGGGGGAGGAATGGGGATTTCGGTAGGCATAGCCACACTGCAATAGCAGGAAATGGAGGGTAAATAACTCGGCTATCACAGCAAACAAGACATAAATTATTGCACACATAAAAAAATACCAGTACGCTTCAGCCTCTCTGTCGGTACACACATCTATCAGTACACACAATAGTTACCATAACGACATAGCCAGTATTCCTCATGATGAAATCCATACGTGAATTGACGATAAAAGATGTTATCCATCTCGTTTTTTCCATACGCACGCTGTGCCTGTTGGCTGCCAATATTTCCGCTCTATCTCTCGGATATTATTTATTATGGTCCTCCAATATTGCCGACCATACTATTCTGGTATCAGGATTACCGAAACAAGGCATAGCATTAACGGTTGCGGCAATAACAGGCATCAGTATTACATTTGCAGTCAGTATCTTTAACCCAGCCAAAAGGATGTTCGAGAAAATCAAACAATGGATCTTCTATTTTATGCTCAGCGCGGCTTTTGGATATGCATCGGCTATTAATGTGTTTGAAGTTCACGTCTATCTCTACCCGGAAAAGGTTATTGATTACATCACCGATTATAAGGTTTCTTTCCCCGGCCCTACGAATGGCAAGCACCGCTGCGAAGCTGGCATCTGGATAAAAGAACAACACACCGGGCGCTGGCTGGAACTATGTTCATCCAAAGAACAGCTCAAACTCGGTGAAAAACGCAGGCAAGGAATGAATGGTATGTATGTCGTTGCACAAGTGAATCGCTATGGCAGCTATATACAGCATTACGAATTTGCATTTAAGTAAGGAAGATTATCTATCACTTGTAATAAAAGATTGATAATTTTATACGCAAATGTAATGCCAATGTAAAAACGTAGCATTGTTAGATTGCTAGATTTTTATTATTAAGTGATTTTAACATTTCATTAAAAATGTTAAAAAGCAGATTTGTAAGTATCCCGCTAAACCGAACCATTCACTTTTAGAGATCTTCCGACATACTGATTATGTCCCGTTGAGGAGATCGCTATGCGCAAAGCCCGATTTACCGAGCACCAGATCATCGCCGTTTTGAAGTCCGTTGAAGCCGGACGTACCGTCAAAGACGTCTGCCGCGAAGCGGGAATATCCGAGGCTTCGTACTACATCTATGGACTACCTCCGTTTTGCAAGCACTGATTCTGGTTTTGGGTTGTTGCTTACATCTATCCGGCATCAGGAAAACCTGTGCCCAAATGGGTAATCCGCACACGATCGCCTCAACAACTGGACGGCCTCTGAGGCCAGTATAAAAATCAGGTTCCGATTGTGCAGGTGCAACCTGTCACCATTTCTCAGTACACTGCAACTTTTCTGGCTGGGAATTAACTTCCGGCTGCCTGATATTCTGTATCATTTCTCAGCATCGACCAGATTATTCTCGCGTTCTTGTTAGCTACCGCCACGGTCGTTTTATTAAACCCTCGCCGTTCCCTCAACTGATTAACCCACTGATGCAGACAGCTATCATTCTTATTCGTGGCAACCCTGACGACAGCGCGGGCACCATGAATAAAAAGAGTCCGCAGATGCTTGTCGCCTTTTTTCGTCATATTCATGAGAACTTGCCTGTCACCACTTGAGTGTTGCCGGGGAACCAGACCAAGCCACGCGGCGAAGTGACGACCATTTTTAAATTCAGTTCCTTTGCCAATAGCGGCAACAACAGCCGTTGCCGTTTTAGGACCAATACCTTTAACTTTGGCAATGCGCTGGCAGGCTTCAGATTGCCTGAACACAGCCTCTATTTCTTTATCAAAAAAGTTTATGCGACGACCAAGATCGTTAAAGAGATCATAGAGTTCTGCAATCGTCCTGCGCATTCTGGTACTGAGACCATTTTCTGCATCTTCAAGGATCAGCGGAACTGCATGACGAACTCTTGAGACCGCTGCACCGATTGTTATTCCCCGGTCAAGCAGCAGTCCTCTGATTTGACAGACGGTTGCAGTACGATGATTGACAATACGTTGTCTTGCACGGTGCAGAGCCTGAATATCCTGCTGTTCGGGACTTTTAGGCGGAACAAACTGCATCGTGGGTTGCATAAGGGCCACAGCTATCGCCTGTGCATCATTACCGTCATTTTTTTGCCCGCGAACAAAAGGTTTTACATACTGTGGGCTGATGACTTTTACTTTATGTCCCAGTTTTTCAAACTCGCGTTGCCAGTAAAATGCCCCTGTTGACGCTTCGATACCAATCAGACAGGCAGGAATATTTGCCACCGTCTGGAGTAATTCTTTTCGGCCGGTACGTTTTGTATAAACCGGTTTGCCAGCCTGGTTTAATCCGCAAAGCTGGAAAACATTTTTAGCCAGATCAATACCCAGAAATACGATATTCATGGTGACTCTCCTGTTGAGCATATTTCGTACAGTTAACCGCAGGGGGAGGAGGTAGTCCATCCCATTAACTGGAAAGCGAAGTTTGGCGGAATGGAAGCCTCTGATATCAAAAAGATGAAAGATCTGGAGGACGAAAACCGGCGACTGAAACAGATGTTTGCCGATCTCAGTCTGGAGTGCCGGGCACTCAAAGATGTTATTGAAAAAAAGCTTTAAAACCAGCGATAAAGCGTGAGCTCGTCAGTTATCTGACCGCGCAGTTTACGATGAGCATCCGCCAGGCATGCAGGACGTTATCGTTGAGCAGGACGGTCTATTTTTATCAGCCTGACACCCGGCGTGATGAGCCGGTCATTCAGGCACTGACCGACATGGCGGAACGCTATCCGCGATACGGCTTCAAGAAGTTGTTCCAGAAGCTACGCAGGCAGGGGCATGCATGGAATCACAAACGCGTTCATCGTATTTATTGCTTACTGAAACTGAATTTTCGTCGTAAAGGAAAGCAACGTTTGCCCGTGCGTGATCCAGCACCATTGGCGACGCCGGAACACCTGAATCAGAGCTGGTCAGTGGATTTTATGCATGATGCGCTGGTCTGCGGCAGACGCTTTCGGACCTTCAATGTAGTGGATGATTTTAACCGCGAGGCTCTCGCAATAGAAATCGATCTGAATATCCCGGCGCAGCGGGTGGTCAGAGTACTGGACAGGATCGTGGCAAACCGTGGTTATCCGCTGAAACTGCGGATGGACAATGGCCCGGAGCTAATCTCGCTGACTTTGGCGCAGTGGGCTGAAGAGCATGGCGTGATGCTGGAATTTATTCAACCGGGAAAACCAACGCAGAATGCCTTTATCGAACGTTTTAACCGAACGTACCGGACAGAAATACTGGATTTTTACCTGTTCAGAACACTGAATGAAGCGAGGGAAATCACAGAGCGCTGGCTGACGGAATACAACAGCGAGCGGCCTCATGAATCCCTGAATAACCTGACGCCGGAAGAATACCGGCTGATGGCCGAGGAACCGGAAATCTCAAAAAGTGTGTGGAACTAAAACGGGTGCGCTTACATCATGATTCCATCACTTGTACAGATAATCCCATTTTCTTTATTCCTTTCTCAAGTTACGTTCCAAAAACAAACCAGTGAATTTCTTCAGCTTCTATTCATTCTAATGCTTTTCATTGCCTTTTCAACAATTTCATTTCTTCCTGGCATACAGTTTATATCCAATATTAAAAGCAACATTGTCAAAAGAACCATATTAACATTTACACTCTCAATCATTAGCTTGATCACATTAACCTCTTTAATCCCAACGATACCAATTATGCTCACTAATGCAACCATGCATTTAGCTGGGATTGCTGACTGGCGGGAACACCAATTTTCAATAAAGGAAAATACTTACCCACATAGTATGTTTTCTGGAAAACAGTGGAACACACGTTATTACGTGGACATTACAGATCGCTTTTTTATTACTGGAGTTACCGTTTTTTATTTTGGTAGCATTAAATTAATTTGCCCAACATCAATTAATGAATCAAGAATTGAAAATATGAAATTTAGTCCAAATAACCCTGAAGAAAATCATAAAAAAAGTGAGGCCTTCAAAAATGCCGCAACGCCGTGTTTCCCTATCGATAAAAAGGACATCGTACAATGGGATAGTCCATTAAGTGATCCAATTTATTACGAAAAGATCCGACTAACTACGCCACGCTTTCCGTCAGATATTTTTAATTACCTGAAAAAAAGTAGAAACTGAAATTATGCAGAGTCACACCACACGGCCTCCCCATATATCACGCTCTGTCAGCAACGAGATTGCGATCCATTTTGCGAGGCGCATTCCAAAACGCATCGCAACACCACTGTAAATTCATCCAGCCTCTTTCACCCGGTTGGCCGCTGGCATAGAGTGTCTGTGCTGCGGCAACATCCGCAGCCGGGCGTGGAACCCCGAATATCTAGAACTGGAAAACGCTTTGTTTTTTCAGGGGCTGCGTGCACACTCATTATCCGTGGCTCAGGCAGGGCAACCGTAAGGTTGGCCGGTCGCTAGATCCGGTGTTCCAACCCTGTCTGGGTCACACCTTTAGTTTGGAACCTGAAGGCGTGATGACATAACTATCTAGCAATGGAAGACTTAACCATGACAGACACCCACGCCACACCCACTGACAGCAGCATCAACATTTTCCGCGACCTGATCGCCAGCCTGCCGTTCCATCAGCTTGATGAGATTCAACTGTGTGACCTTGGCGCTATCGCCGCTGAATCCGTTGCCGGGCTGTGCCACGGGCTTAACGAACTCGGCGACCGGTTGCAAAACGGCGCCGACATCGAACCCGAACAGCGCTACCAGTTGGGCGCCAGCCTGAATGCCGCCGCGCACCTAATCCCGGCGCTGCTGGAAATCTGCGAACAGGCGGAACGCCACACACGAGTGGTGCCACATGCGGGTGAATTAATACCGCTCTACGTTATTTAAGTTCACCAGCATGGCCTGACAGCCGTTGACGGCATACGGCGATAGATGCCGGAGTCTGGATGAGTTGAGCGATGTCGCATTCATTGAACACAGTGAGTAATAAAACCAGCAGTGGCGGTTGCAGTATGACGAATGATATAGCGGCTATCTGGTCCAAAAACCGCGTCTTATATTCCCGTCCTGACGGACGGGACTTTACACCGCACTGGATAACATTATTAGAAATCACATTTCTACTGCGGGAGCATTTTTAAAAAATCCAAGTGTGCTAGCCTTAACAGCGTAATGACCTTTCAACTCGTACCGAGGCTTTGATGCTGGAGAATGTAATCATCAGATAATCAGCTTTCCGACCTTCTCAGGCCGGACTGGTTATCGCTGCGCTTAAACTTTACGCAAACACCTGCGGGTGTTGGCTCGTTTTAGCACATGATGATTAACAGGTTTCCAGTATGAATTTATCCCGTCAGGAACAACGTACCTTACACGTTCTCGCTAAAGGCGGTTGTATTGCGCACGTGCGCGATGCTTCTGGGCACATCACTTCCGTTGAATGTTATAGCCGTGAAGGACTGCGACTCAGCGACTGCACGCTGGCCGTCTTCAAAAAACTTAAAACCAAAAAACTGATCAAATCCGTCAATGGTCAGCCGTACCGCATCAACACCACCGGGCTGAGCACCGTTCGCGCCCAACCGGACAACCGTTAAGGTACAGATGATGAATATGCCTATTAATACCCCGTTTACCGATAGCTATGACAAAGCTTTTTTGCTGGACACGATGATGGGGCCGAATGCCATGCGCATTACGGAAGAAATGGCCAATATGCTCCCCATTTCGCCGGGCATGCGTATCCTTGACCTTGGTTGCGGGAAAGGAATTTCGTCCATCCTGCTGGCGGAAAAGTACGACGTGACGGTGTTTGCCGCCGATTCATGGATCCCCCCGACCGAAAACGCACAGCGGTTCACCAGTCTGGGGGTTGATTCTAAAATTTTTCCCCTGCGGGTAGACGTAACGAAGGAGATCCCCTTTGTTGATGAATACTTTGACATGATCATCAGCGTGGACGCCTGGCAGTACTTTGGCAGCAACGACGGCATGCTGGCGAAACTGCTGCCTTTTGTGAAAAAAGGCGGGCTGATAGCGGTTGCCGTCCCCGGTTTTATACAGGACTACTCAGAAGGCAACTTGCCAGAGGTGGTCAAACCTTTCTGGACACCAGACTGGTATTTTTATTCCTGTCACTGGTGGAAAGCGTTATGGGAAAAAGAATCCGGCATAGAAATTACCATGCTGCGCGAAATGGATTCATGCCGGCAGGCGTGGGATGACTTTATGGAATGCACGCTTGCTCAGGAAATGATGGTTCCCATCATGGAGGCCGGGGCCGGAGAATATTTCAACGTTATTCAAATCGTGGGGCGGAAAAAATAAGATTAAAAGTTTATTTAATAGTCAAATATGAACATTAATAGACGATAACGGGCACAAAAAAAGCCACCCAAAGGTGGCTTGATTTTTGAATTTTGGTGCGAAGGCCGGACACGCAAAATGATGTAATTAATTGAATAATAATATTTAATACTCAACAATCTAATTTAGGTGCCCCCTTTTATGCCCCCACTTCATTTTTAGCCCATGTTTTCAATGACCCTGACCCCGAATCTGATCCACCCATAATCAGAAATTCTCGACTTCAGGATGGCTGCATATTCTGGCAACCGACAGATTTTTGAGCAAATTCGGATGGCGTCATCCAACCCAGCGCAGAATGGGGACGTCTCTGATTATAGTGTATGCGCCAGGCTTCGATTTTGCACCGTGCATCCTCCAGAGACATGAACCCGTTCTCGTTCAGGCATTCCTGCCGCAACCTGCCGTTGAAGGATTCCACCGTGGCATTGTCCGTCGGTGTTCCCGGCCGGGAAAAATCAATGCGGATACCCCGTTCGTAAACCCATTTATCCAGCATTTTTCCTGCAAATTCAGAGCCATTGTCGGTTTTCAGCCACTGAGGCAACGGGCGATGACTGGCGATGACTGGCGATATGGTTCAGCATCTCAGCGACCTCTGTTGAACGAAGGTTCTGTCCCACACAGATCCCAAGACACTCGCGCGTGTAGAGATCGATAACGGTCAGCAGGCGTAATCGACGTCCGTCAAACAAGGCATCAGAGACAAAATCCATACCCCACACAGGGTTCGGATATAACCCCTGAGGTTGCGGCTGACGCCGCTGGGCAGATTTGTTGCGGTGTGGCCGCTTGAGACGTAACGATAGCCCCTGCTGGCTGTAAAGACGGTAGATCCGCTTGTGATTATCACGCCAGCCTTCGCGCCTGAGCATCACATGTACCCGTCGGTAGCCGTAATGCACCCGGGTTTCGGTGATCTCACGAATGCGCAGGCGCAGCGCACTGTCATCAGCGGCAACAGAACGGTATCGAAACGAACTACGACTGATCCGCAATGCCAAACAGACCTGTCTCTCACTGGCACCGTAGCGCGCTTGTAAATCCCTGACCCATTCGCGCAGACGTGCCAGCGTCAGCTCTTTTTTGCGAGGACATCCTGCAACATCGCTTTATCGAGGCTCAGATCGGCAACCAGCTTCTTCAACCGCAGGTTTTCTTCTTCAAGCTGTCGCATATGCTTGAGTTCTGACGGTGAAATCCCACCGTATTTTTTACGCCACGTATAAAAAGTGGCATCGGAAATCCCCAGCTTGCGGCAGACTTCCGGCACCGGCGTACCCAATTCAGCCTGCTTCAGGGCAAACACAATCTGTTCTTCGGTGAATCGCGACTTTTTCATCGGCACAACCTCCGTTCAGGGCGTCATTATCATGCCGGAATTCTGTTTCTGAATGGAGCAGGATTTTGGGTCAGGGTCATCAATGAGCTATATCACGTCATTTTCTCAATAAGATTAATTCTTATCCGTTCCGGTTCGATTCCGGGCAACAGATCCTAACCCAACCCCGCGATGACGAAAATGTTGTTCATAAATGGCGTATGGCTATTTTCTGTACCGTTCACTATACTGGATGTATAGCTATTCGCTACACAGAGAGGTCACGATGCGAACAGAGACAAAAGAAATGCCGATTAATATTCGTGCTAAAGCATCACAGCGGGAGCTGATTGATGTCGCTGCTAAATTGCTGTCGAAATCAAGAACAGAGTTTATCCTTGATGCTGCCTGCCGTGAGGCTGAGGATGTGTTGTTGGATCAACGGCTGTTTCTGGTCAATGATGAACAATATGATGCTTTCATTCAGGTGTTGGAATCACCTGTCACAGATAATCCGCGTGTGAATGCATTACTGAACAGGAAATCTCCGTGGGAATAACGGCACCTGAATTATTGCTGCCTCAACATGCGGTTGTGGATTTTCATTGTTCAGAGCCGTCATTGAATGAATGGCTGAAACGCAAGGCGTTAAAAAATCAGACACTGGGCGCTTCACGCACCTTCGTGGTGTGTGAAGCCGGTACACAGCGTGTGGTGGGGTTCTATGCCCTCGCGTCGGGTAGCATCCAGCGTCAGGTTGCGCCGGGCGCATTCCGGCGCAATATGCCTGACCCCATTCCTGTTCTGGTACTTGGCCGATTAGCCGTTGATGAACGTTATCAACGCATGGGGATCGGTGCCGGGCTCCTGAAAGATGCGGTACTCCGCTCCCGCAATGTAGCGCAGCAGGTAGGCAACAAAGCGTTATTGGTACATGCGTTATCTGATGAGGCAAAAGCGTTCTACCAATACTGGGGTTTTGTCGCGTCAGAAATACAGGAACACACCTTATTATTATCGTTATGGTAATAAATTTTTATCAAAATAAAGAGGGTTTATGAAGCATTTAATTAAGTTCTCTCTGATTTTAAGTACCTCATTAATGGCTATTCCCGCTTTTTCAGCTCCTTTCTCGAATGTTGAAATCTGTAAAGCGGCCATATCAATGGAGTTCGCAAAAGAACCCAAAATAATGAAAACAAAAGTGAATGGGGATCTCGTTAATTTGCAATATCACAGGCCAAGTGATAATAGCCTGTGGAAATATCAGTGCAAGATGATAGAAGGGTCACGGGTGCTATGGCGAAGCGCTGGAAGTGATTCAGAACCTAACTACATAGGCCGTTGGCGAGATAACCCGAATGATGCCTTAATCACTTATACGGAAGAGAATCGCGTGCTAAAAATGACAAATAGCCAGGCTGGCGAGCAAACATTTAAGCATGCTGATTTAAAATAAATGGCGTCATTTCCCATCAGTATTAGTCGAAGGTCAATTAATTAACGTTATTAGTCGCGACCAGATCTTATGGTCAGCCAATCATGATAGCGTCTGGCACCGCGCCCGCCCCCTTTTTTGGGAGGGGGCGGGCGCTCCGTGGCACTATGAAGATGGATTTTCCTTCGTGTCGTAAAACGACAGGATCATTTCTGCCAAATCATCTTCTACCGTATAAAAATAACAGGCCGGAACATGCAGTACAGCAGCCCGTCGGCACGCCAGCTCAAAATCCGGCGTGTGAATGCCGCGCTCATACTGATTCATGCAAGCGCTGGCCTTCGCTTCGTCTATCCCGGCAAGAATGCCTAAGCGCTGTGCTCACGAGACAAACCGGCTTTCATACCACTAAGTAACTCTTAGTAAATGCGGAAGAATTAGTACGTATGGTTACCTGACATCTTAATAAATAAGGAAGAAGGTATGACTACGTATAACGACTGGCATCAGGCGGATATCATCGCTGGCTTACGCAAGAAAGGCACCACGCTGGCCGCGCTATCCCGTTCTGCGGGACTTAGTTCTTCCACACTGGCGAATGTGCTGGTACGTCCCTGGCCGAAGGGGGAATGGCTGGTTGCCACCGCGCTGGACAAACATCCCGCTGAAATCTGGCCCAGCCGCTATTTTGATGAAACGGGTACATTGATTGACAGAAAACGTCGCATCAGGCAGGAAAGGGGTAAATAGCGTTCATGCTGGTAAAGCGGTTTTCTGTGCTGATGCCCCATCTTTCCCCCACTTTACCGCGTAATGCATTTCCCCCACTGGATAACGGCAGGAAAACAACAAATCATTGATATACAGTAAGTTAATTATTCTCCCCCACTTAGGGTATATAGGCATCCGGGAAGTGGGGGAAGCCGCCGGATACCATAGCCTGATACCCGGTGCCCCCCACATTTCCCCCGTTTATTCCCCCACGTTACTGCGTTTTGATAATGGCACGATGTTTTCACCATCCAGTGCGATCAGGTCATCCCTGACGAGTTTATCCAGCCAGCGGGTAAACTTTTTGGAGACATCAAACCCCATCGCCCGCATATCGTCACGCACCAGTGCGCGGGTGCAGCCGTCGCCACTGGCCGTGCGCGAGCGGATCGCTTCCCACAGCACTACATGGTTATCCGTCAGCCGGGTGATCCCACTGAGCGCCGGGTCAGCGTCGGTCGGGTCATCGCGGACTTCCCGGCCTTCATCCCGCAGAACCAGCGACGTGACCGGCTCGCCGTCATCGTCCACGTACAGATTCACCGCCGTCAGGTCGTAGGCCCGGCGTGGCGGCTCTTCGGCGTCCTTCATCTTGGTACAGGTCAGGATCAGCGCCTGCCCGTCGGCCTCGCGGCGCACATTAAACTCCACATCCAGCGCAGCCCGGAAGGCACTGGAGCCGCGAGCGCCTTTGTCCTGATCTTTGCCGGAGTGATGAATAATCAGTACCGTGGCCTGCGTGGCCGCCTTGATGTAGTCGCACCCCTGAATAAACGCCCCCATGTCTTTAGCGGCGTTTTCATCCGAACCGCCAAAGCAGCGGGCCAGTGTATCCAGAATGATCAGCCGTACCGCCATCCCGGTGGCGGCCTGCACGTCATGGGCGGCCTTGATCACCTGCTCCACGCTGTCGGGACTGGCCGGGAATACCGGGCAGTCAACGCGATAGAGTGCATCAATCGGGCTACGGTCGTTCAGCGTTTCCTCCCACGCCCGAATGCGGCGCGGTACGCCGATCCCGCCTTCGCCTACCACATAAATCACCGCACCCTGTGTGACCGGTCGGTTGGCCCACGGCTTTCCGGTGGCGATATGGCACGCCCAGGAAACAGCCAGAAAGGATTTATACGACCCGCTGGCACCGTAAGCACTGGCAACTGCGCCGCTCGGCAGGTAGCCCTTGATCAGGTAATCCTGCCGGGTATCAAACCCTTCCGAGCCTTTACGCAGAGGCAGGGCGGAAGAGAAGACCGCAACGGGAGATTGCCCGGCGTCAGGCAATGGGGCCGGGCTGATAACGGCAGGCCGGGTAAGCTGACGCCGGAACGCGGCTTTGGTGGCTTCCATGCCGTGCCGCTGGCGAAAATCATCCCAGTCACAGGCGGTATCGGTCGGCGGCAGGGATACCCAGCCGTCAACGGCCAGCGCTGCTTTCTCCGCCATCAGCTTGCCGGTGTTGGCCGCGCCATCCGAGTGAATATCGTTATCCCCGGCCAGAATCAGACAGCAATGGGGATAACGCGCTCTGAATGCCTGCGCCACGTTCAGCAGGTTATTGGCCGATACCGCCACCACATGGCATGACGAGCACTGTTGCAGGGTGAGTGCGGTGGCATACCCTTCGGTAATAATCAGCTTCGACGGCTCCGGGCCGTGGTTGACCGGAATAAACGCCCCTTTCAATTGCGTGCCGGGATACAACCGCTTTTCACCGCCGGGCGTGATCAGTTGCGCGCCCGCCAGTTCACCGGAGGTGCGGAACATCGGCAACAGTAGCGATCCTTCACCAAACCGGACACGCCCGATGGTCATCGCCTGTGCGGCAGTCAGCCGCATCGCCGGTGTCATCAGCCCTCTGGCTTTCAGATACGGGCTTTCCCCGGTGCTCGCGGCAGCCATCAGCGCCTTGATGCGCTCCGCCAGCGGGCGGGGATCAACCGCCTTTTCTCTGGCGGGCGGTGTTTCACTGGCTGATGACGCCAGTGCCGTCACCATTCTGGCCGCTTCTGCAATGTCACACCGCCTGACGCGGGCGACCAGATCCAGACCATCACCGTGGCCGCAATGATTGCAGAACCAGGTGCCACGCCCACGCTTATCATCAAAGCGGAAGCGATCTTTTCCACCGCAGACAGGGCAAGGGCCATGCTGGCCCCCGGCAGGAAAGTAGATATCTAATGCCGCCAGAATCGACGGCCAGCGGTGGCGGGATTGTGCAACACTTTCCGAGACAAACTTACTCATTGTCCGGCCCCTCCGCATCCAGCGCGTCATTCAGCAGGTTAAGTCGCTCCCATAAGATGAACATCAGCAGCTCTTTGGCAACGGGGTTTTCTAGCTCAATGATGGCGTAGGCCAGCACCCGGCAGTGATCGGCGATCTCTTCCAGTAACAACGGTGTGGGGTTATACATAGCGCACCTCCACAAGAGAGGTGAAAGATTGCAGGCAGGAATAGCTAAGGGTCGTAGCCATAAGGCAGCCTCCGTGGTAAGCAGAAAACAGCCACCACCTGAGACGCCAATCCCGTGGGTGGTAGCCCAGACGGGGTTGGCGTAACCGGCTACCACGGGCTCCGGCGCTCCTTTCGGAGCCCCCGCCTGAGCCACCATTGACAGGTGTGCGCAAGCACTGTCTATAAAAAAACACGCAACATGATGTACGTGTTTTTTAGACACCGTGGTAATCGTCGGAACGCCAATTCCGGCTACGGATTTTGCCGTAGCCCGCGCAGTATAGCCCAATTTGCCCGCCAGAAGAAAAGCTGAATGACTCATTTTCGCCCCTCCGCCCGCTGACGGATACGCTCGGCAATCCAGTCGTTGATTTCACTCTCCACCCAGGCGACAGAACGTGCGCCCAGCTTCACCGGCTGGGGGAACTCGCCACGATCGATCAGGTAATAGATCCAGGATTTTTTGAGGCTGGTTTTTTTCATCACATCGGGCAAACGCAACAGAGTGAGACTGGACATCATTACGCCTCCTCCTGACGGGTGTAGACACGTTCAACATAACGGCCACGGCCATCGCCATGACCCAAATCCATCGACACCAGCGCCCGTGCCTCCTGACGGCTAAACCCGTCGGCAAGGTAGAAACGCATGGCATCCTGCGCCCAGGCATAACGCAGACTGTGGGGGGAGTGTTGGCCGGTCAGGCCAAGGCGGGTAGTACGGGCACGCCAGAAATTCATGGCGGTTTTCAAATCCGGCTTATCGATGAGTTTACCGTTGCGGTTGTCGGCGATGACGAGTGCCTCACGCACAGCAGCAAGTACCGCTGCGCTGTCCAGCACACGGGTTTCACGCGGTCGCCCGCCTTTGGTGCCAAACACGACAGTGAGCCGGTCAGCCTGCCGGGTCAGTTGCTGCTCCCAGCGCTTGAGCGAGGCGCAACACTGCACCGCTTCCTGCGAACGCAACCCCAGCAACCGGGCAAGCTGGAGCGCACAGGCCAGACCGGCATCTTCCCGGCGGGCGGACTCCAGCACGGACTGATAGAGCGCATCCGGGATGGCATATTTAGTGCCTGCCCGGCTGGCACCACCCAGCCCCAGCGCCTGATTGCTCAGGCGGGGGTCATCCACCAGTTTGCCCCGGCCTGCCAGACGCAGCACGCTGCGCAAGGCGGACATCTCGTTATGCAGCGTGCGCAAAGCCATGCCCTGAGAGCGGCGGGCCGACACATAGCTTTCGATATGCCGGGCTTTAACGTGCTGTACGCTGCGCACCTGAATGTTGAGTGCCAGCAAATGACGGCACAAACGCTCAACAATACGGAGGCGATCATGAACCGTTTTATGGCTGCCACCCGCCTGTTTCGCCCATGTTTTCATTTCACGACTGAGTTTTGTCATGCTCTTATCTCGACTTCAGCCCTTCGGCGCATGGCTGCTATGCAGAGTCGGTGCTCTGCCTGAACGATACCTGTGCGCCTGAGGGCTTGGGTTTTGTTGAGGTATCGGGGGTTCGGTGATGCACACAGTGCAACCGCTGTTCACACAGTCATACCCCCAGGCAAATCGCCTGCCTCGGTATCGATCCAGAATGCTTTTAAACACAATGAGGCGCGAAAACGGTGGTGTCAGAATGTTGACACGCAGCGCAAACGGCCATGAGTAAAGTCGAGAAAGACGTCAGTGCGCGGCGTCACTTTCACCTGCTTGCGCGGTAAAAGTGACGCCGGGTGAAAGCGTGACAGGCGGATACAGCCCTGATGCATTACGGCATCATGCGGTACAACCCGCACGTTCACACGTACAGACGGCAATCGTTGGGACGAGTAAAATCGAAGTTGCACGCTAACGTGAACTTACGAGAGTAAGCGCCAGTTAAGTCGCTTAGTATGTGAAATCACTACAACGATAAACGTTGCAGCTACAAGCCAGTGTCCTACGGTACGGGAAAACCGCGCTCTGGCTGGGTATAGTATAAGTGAAGCATTTTACGCCGCCCGGCAAGCCGGGTTATGGGTAAAACTTAGGGCCCAATGGGCTATGGTTTAGTTTAACTGACCTTCATCGTCACGCTCGTAACGGCGCTCAAACTACCTGACGACATCTGCTCCCAAAGGCTGGCAGATTTACCGCGCTTCTTCATCACGCTCTCTTCCTTGCAGGCGATGGAAGAGTAACAGTACCGGTGTGGTCGCCCGAAGGCGTCAGTCTCAGACCACGCTCCATTCCCTATGACTTTGGCGTTGTGACCACCCGAAGGCGTTTCTCACGGGTCACTCGTATCATCCTGATACTGGAAACATTGGTGGCTGTCATCGACAGCGGTGTTGCGTGGACAAAATTACGACAGTTTTGGTGGGATTTCAAGGGGGTGAGAGTCTGATTCTATAGCTATTAACGTAGCGAACAGGGCACAGCGGAGACATTTTAAGGCCAACGAGTGAGTCAGACCATGTAAAAACAATTCATAAGAAATGATTATGAATCACTCGAAATCTCGATTGATAAAAAAAATTTATTCTGCTAAAAATATCGATACAAGTCTCATGAAAATATTAATAAATAGTAATATAAAATTTATTTAGAGTTAGAGGAAACCCATGAGTAAAATTTCTTATTATTCACATGATTGCCAAGAGATTGTTGAATTATTAGCAAACTGTTTCACCAATAACAACCTCATACCTATTATTGGTTCAGGATTTACGGTTGGATGCCAAACAAAATCTGGAAAGCAAGTCCCTTCAGGCACACAATTTGCTAAAAAGATGGTTGAAATAATAGTTGAAGAAAAAAAATTATCTGATGAAAAAAAAGAAAAAATAAAATCAAAGAAATTCAGCGAAATTAGCGATCTTTTTTTTAATGATGATTGGGTTAACAAAGAAAAGAGAAGAAAATATCTTATAGATAGCTTCGATGGAGCTGCTTTGGATACACCTCAAAGAGCATTTATACGAGATATAAGATGGCCTTACATTTATACTCTTAATGTAGATGATGCAATTGAAAATTGCTCTGATTACAAAATAGCCTTACCTTATGATCAGCACTTATCATTTGATTCTAAAAATCATCCAACATTATATAAAATACATGGAGACATACAATATGAAATGAGACATGAAGTTAGTAGGTTGATTTTTAAGAGATCAGATTATCTCACATCATTAGAATCAAATCGCAGAATGCTTGAATTATTGCAATTAGACTTTAAAGAAAAAAACATTATTTATATTGGCTGTAGTTTAACTGATGAGATTGATCTGGCGTTTGTTGTAGCCCAACACTCACAAATTGGAAGAAAACAGACACAAAACATCATGTTTTTAAATGAAAAACCTGATGAGATTGATGAGCAAGATTTCATAAATATGGGGATTAACAATATAATATTATTTGATGAAGGGAAATATGAACAAATATACTCATTAATAAATTCAGCTTATCAATTATCCTCAAGAAACTCTCCAGAGCTTAACGAGTTCAGATGTAAAATAAAAAAACTATCACAATCCCCAATAGAAAATAAAGAATATCTTCTAACTGGCATAGCACATCTAAATGATGGAAGACAGTATAACAGCCTGATAGTTCCGTACTTCTATGGAAAAAGAAAAATAGAAGATGAAATTACAAGATCGTTGCAAGAAAAAGAGATCACAATTATCAAAGGGACGAGGGTTTCTGGTCGTACTTTACTTTGTTATAGTATACTTAGCAATATAATAGATAGGAAAATATTCATTGTTAGTTCAAATAACAAACTAAACAATCACGCATTAAACAGACTAATTGGACAGGAAAATTCTATAATATTTTTTGACTCTAATGTCTTAGATGCTGAGTTACTCAAGAGGATTAAGGCACAGAGAAAATTCTTTAAAAACAAGAAAATATCAATTTTACTTTGTTCTGATCTGAATAATAGTGATGAAGAATATTTTTTAGATGTTGACGATTCAACAGTCGTATATACATTATCTAACAAGCTGTCAGAAAATGAGGTATTGAAAATCAACGAGGGGGCTATAAAGGTCAGCCTTCCTACATTTACCACAGGAAAGTATTTACTCGAAAAAATATTCAACGTCTATCAAGTACTTGGTGAAAATAATTATTTAAAAAGAATAGATGCCAGTGAAGAACTTTATATTTGTTTATGTACCATCGCCACAAAATACAGTATCACGGGACAGGAAATAATAACTGGTGGCTTTAATATAAATAAGACAAAAGGAATTACTAACCAGCATAGCCCATATCTTGAAATTGAGAGAATAAAAAATGAAGAGAAATATGATCACACTAGTTTCAAAATAACTTCTTACGCGTCAAGTTGGGTAGTTGCTTTATTAAGGGAGTTTTATCGTAATAAAGGAAAGGATTGGTGCGTTGATAACTTAATTAGATTCCTTAAAAACACTTATCCAAAAGATAAAAGCCTAGCAACCTCGATAAGAAAGTTTGATAATTTAAACCATATTTTTACAGAAGGTGATAGAGGTGCCGCAGATATTATAATTGACTTATACAACCGTCTTCAAGAAATTGAAGGGCAAGAACCTGATTTTTATGTTCAGAAAGCAAAAGCCTATTATAACATTTATCAAGGCAATAACCTTATTGCCGAAATAAATAATAGAATAAGAGAGTTAAATACAGCATTTACATGGGCTAAATCATCCAAAAACCTAACTGCCGAAAGAAATATAATACATATCACAGCACTATTATGGATTCAAAAAATGAACCTACTTGATATAGAGTTCATCAATGAACATGAGTTCTCAGAATCATTTAAATGGATTTCGAGCGCTATAGGTAATGTGGAAAACAATAGTTACCGTGATACATTACTGAACGGCAGAAGTAAATCTGCAAAAAATCTCAAAAAGTACATTGAAAAAATGGAAAAATTCAAAGGAAAACTCCCCTTCATGTTAAAATACCGAGTCGAGTGGGATGAACTAAAGTCAATATTTAACACCTATTAAAAATACTCAATCTCGTTATTTTATTAATAGCGAGATTGATAATATTGCCCTTGCAATAATAATTATTTCGCAAAATCGAATGGTGTCACTTCAGCTATTTTATTAGCATCAAGATAATCCGCCCACCACTGCACCATCAAGCGACGTTCATCCAGATACTCAGAAGTGTGAGTATAAGCCGCCCGGACATTATTCCGCTCAGAATGACTTAGCTGACGCTCTATCGCGTCGTCACTCCACAGGCCAGATTCCCCTAACGCGCCTCGCGCCATCGTTCTGAAACCGTGTCCGCAAACTTCGGTTTGCGTGTCATAACCCATCGCTCGCAGCGCGTTATTGACTGTGTTTTCGCTCATCACTTTTTCCGGGTCATGATCACCTGGGAAAAGGCATTTGCTGTCGCCGCTAATTGCCTTTAACTGCTCCAGCAGCGCTACAGCCTGACGACTGAGCGGCACGATGTGCTCTTCCTTCATCTTCATGCCACGATAGGAGTAACGCACACCTTTGATCGCTTCTCGCTGTGCCGGAACCCGCCAGTAAGCCTTATCAAAATCAAACTCGCGCCATTGGGCAAAACGAAGTTCGCTGGAACGTACAAACGTCAGCAACGTGAGTTCGACTGCGATACGTGTCATCTGGCGGCCACGATAAGCAGCAAGCCGTGACAGGAACTCATGAAGACGTTCCGGCGGCAATGCGGGATAGTGTCGTGCTTTCGTCGTCGTTAATGCCCCGCTCATGTCACTGGCCGGGTTAGAGTCAATATAATCGTTCTGCACGGCATAGCGCATAATCGCCGTAACACGCTGTTGCAGGCGTTGTGCTACATCGTGCTTGCCGCTGGCATCCACCGCTTTTATCGGCGCTAACAGATGGCTGGTTTTGAGTTTACGGATATCTGCCGTGCCAATATGCGGAAAAATGTACAGTTCAAGATAACGCATCACCCGTGCGCGGTGATAATCGCCCCAGCGCTTGTTGCTGGCGTGCCACTGCCGGGCGATAGTCTCAAAGGTATACGCCCCCGCAGTTTCAGCCTGTGCCTCTTTTTGTTCAGCCTTTGGGTCAATACCTTGCACCAGCAGCTTTTTAGCTTCATCACGTTTAGCGCGAGCCTCAGCCAGGGTGACTGTCGGCCAAACACCAAAAGCCAGCCGATCTTCTTTCTTGTCATCTGGACGCCGATACTTCATGCGCCAGTATTTTGAACCGCGTGGGGTAATCTCAAGGTATAAGCCGCCCCCATCCGCCATCTTGTAGGTTTTCTCTTTGGGCTTGGCAGTCTCGACCTGACGGGCATTGAGCTTCATTTTGGGGGCACATATCTTATCGAAGTGGAGATGCCCCCCATTATGCCCCCAACAACTTCTGGATTACAACGGATGCAAAAAGACCATTGTGGAAAAAACGCACAATCCACACAGACAATAAAATTAGATTAAATTTTTATTTAACAATTACATATGGAAGTTACTGGACGATAGCGGACACAAAAAAAGCCACCCGAAGGTGGCTTGATTTTTGAATTTTGGTGCCGAAGGCCGGACTCGAACCGGCACGTATTTCTACGGTTGATTTTGAATCAACTGCGTCTACCGATTTCGCCACTTCGGCACGAAGTAGTACTTTGCGGAAAACGTGGTGGATTATACCGTGGTGCGGGCCCGGCGCAACCCCAATCCGTCGTATGGCGTTGCGAGCGCTGAAAAAATCGCCGTTGTCGGGACGATATCGGTGGATGGCAGAGTAGTCTGATAAAAAAACGGGCGAACCGCAGGCCCGCCCGTTTGGTGGAAAAGGTGAATCAGCGCCGTTTCAGCAGCAGCGTGATGCTGATACACAGGAACAACGCACTCGGCAACAGAGCGCCCAGCACCGGTGGAATGTGGTACACCAGACTGAGCGGGCCGAAGATCTGATCCAGCACGTAGAACATAAAGCCAAAACTGATGCCGATGATGATACGCACACCAGCCGGCACGCTGCGTAGCGGACCGAAAATAAATGACAGCGCCATCAACATCATCACCGCCACCGACAGCGGGGCAAACAGCTTACTCCACATATTGAGCTGATAGCGGCTCGCTTCCTGGCCGCTCTGGTGCAGGTAGTTGATATAGTCGAACAGACCGCGGATCGATAACGCATCCGGATCCAGCGCCACCACGCCGAGCTTGTCCGGCGTCAGGTTAGTTTTCCACTCTCCACTCACCGTCTGGCTGCCGCCAATCTGCTTGTTGTCGCGCAGGTCGGATTCTTCCACCTGCGACAGTTTCCAGGCGCCGTTCTCATACACCGCCGACGACGCATAGCGTATCGATAACAGTTTGCTCTGTTTGTCGAAGTGGTAGATATTGACCCCGGCCAGCTCGTTTTCTCCCGCCACCCGCTGGATGTAGACAAAATCATTGCCGTCTTTGGCCCATAACCCGCCCTGGGTTGATAACATCGAGCCGCCGTACATCATCTGGGAACGGTAATTGCGGGCCATCTGCTCGCCCGCCGGCGCCAGCCATTCACCAATCGCCATAGTCAGCAGCACCAGCGGAATAGCGGTTTTCATCACCGCGGCGGCAATCTGTAAACGGGTAAAGCCGGAAGCCTGCATCACCACCAGTTCACTGCGGGTCGCCAGTGTGCCAAGCCCGAGCAGGGCACCCAGCAACGCGGCCATCGGGAAGAAAATCTCAATATCTTTCGGCACGCTGAGCAAAGTATACAGCCCGGCGCCCATCACCGAGTAACCGCCCTGCCCGACTTTGCGTAACTGATCGACAAATTTGATGATGCCGGAGAGCGACACCAGCATGAATAACGTCATCATGATGGTGTTGAAAATGGTTTTACCGATATAGCGGTCCAGTACGCGAAACATCTCAGGCCGCTCCTTTTATTTTCTGACGATTGCCCGATTTCAGGCTGGCGCGAATTTTACGCGCCGGCACGCTGTCCCACAGGTTCAGGATGATGGCAAACGAAAGATAGGCCAGATTGGTCAGCCACATCCACATCATCGGGTCAAGCTTACCTTTGCCGGCGTTGGAACGTAGCGAACTCTGCAACAGGAAGAACACCAGATACAGCAACATGGCGGGCAACATGCTCAGTACCCGGCCCTGACGCGGGTTAACCACGCTCAGCGGCACCACCATGATAGCCATCACCAACACCGACAGAATTAGCGTCAACCGCCAGTGAAACTCGGCTCGGGCGGCGATATCCGACGAACGCCACAGCGTTTGCATATCCATCTGATCGACGTTATTCGGATCGAGCGCGACCGGCTGGTAACCGATAATCGCCTGATAATCGATGAAATCGGTAATGCGAAAATCGCGCAGCATCGCCGTGCCTTCATAGCGGGTGCCCTTGTTCAGCGTCACCACCTGGGAACCGTCGCTGCGTGCCGCAACCGTGCCGCTCTCCGCCACGACCACCGACGGTCGGGAGTTCTCGCGCGGATGCAATTGCGCCAGGAACACCCGCTCAAAATCACTGCCGTTCGCCTTGCCGACGAACAACACCGAGTTGCCGTCCTGCGTCTGCTGGAACTGGCCTTCCGCCAGCGACGCCATGCCCGGGTTGGCGCGCGCCTCCGCCAGCACTTCATCCTGATGGCGCGACGACCAGGGGCTCAGCCACAGCACGTTTGCGGCGGCGAGCGCTCCCGTCAGCAGCGACAGCAGCAGCGCGGCCTTGAGCAACACGCCTTTGCTCAGCCCGCAGGCATGCATGACGGTGATTTCGCTTTCAGCATAGAGCCGCCCGAAGGTCATCAGCAGCCCGAGGAACAGACTCAACGGCAGAATCAGTTGCGCCATCGCAGGCACGCCCAACCCCAGCAGGGACAAAACCAGATTCGTCGGGATGTCGCCGTCCACGGCAGCGCCCAATATCCGCACCAGTTTCTGACAGAAAAAAATCAGCAACAGGACAAACAGAATGGCCACCTGGCTCTTAAAGGTTTCCCGTACCAGATATCGAATGATGATCACGCTTAATTACGCCTGTGAAAACTTGTATTTTTGCAGGAAAGTCGATAGTTTTTTCGCTAACTCGCCATTTACACTCATTTGTGGCAACCTTCGTAGCTAAAGCTTTATTAAAACATCCCTGTTTGTAGGATGTTTATCAGAACCTGCTGAGTATCCTCTGCACAGATTCGCTACGTCGTTTAGATTAACACAGGTTATGTTAACGCAACGGCGGGAAAATATTACGGAATGTCACATTCTAGCCGTAGATCCCGCCGTTGTCTTTAAAGATTCAGGAGAGTACATGGAGTTCAGCGTAAAAAGCGGTAGCCCGGAAAAACAACGCAGTGCCTGCATTGTCGTCGGCGTGTTTGAACCGCGTCGGCTGTCCCCTATCGCAGAACAACTCGATAAAATCAGCGACGGTTACATCAGCGCGCTACTTCGCCGTGGCGAACTGGAGGGCAAGGTCGGGCAATCCCTGCTTTTGCACCATGTACCCAATATTCTTTCCGAACGCATTTTGCTGATTGGCTGCGGCAAAGAGCGCGAGCTTGATGAACGTCAGTACAAGCAGGTGATCCAGAAAACCATCAACGCCCTCAATGAAACCGGCTCGATGGAAGCAGTCTGCTTTTTGACCGAACTGCATGTAAAAGGCCGCAACACCTACTGGAAAGTGCGTCAGGCGGTCGAAACCGCCAAAGAGACGCTCTATACCTTTGATCAACTGAAGACCAACAAGGTCGAGCTGCGTCGCCCGTTGCGCAAGATGGTGTTCAACGTGCCGACCCGCCGCGAGCTGACCTCCGGCGAGCGCGCCATCCAGCACGGTCTGGCGATCGCCTCCGGCATCAAGGCGGCCAAGGATCTGGGCAACATGCCGCCCAACATCTGCAACGCCGCCTATCTGGCCTCGCAGGCGCGTCAGTTGGCCGACGGCTACAGTCAGGTCACCACCCGCGTCATCGGCGAACAGCAGATGAAAGAGCTGGGTATGAACGCTTATCTGGCGGTAGGACAGGGCTCGCAGAACGAATCGCTGATGTCGGTGATCGAATACAAGGGCGACCCGGACAACAACAGCAAACCGATCGTGCTGGTAGGCAAGGGCCTGACCTTTGACGCCGGCGGCATCTCCATTAAACCGGCCGACAGCATGGACGAAATGAAGTACGACATGTGCGGTGCGGCCTCGGTTTATGGCGTGATGCGCGTGGCGGCGGAGCTGGCGTTGCCGCTCAACATCATCGGCATTCTGGCTGGTTGCGAAAATATGGTCGATGGCCGTTCCTATCGCCCCGGCGACATTCTGACCACCATGTCCGGCCAGACGGTGGAAGTGCTGAATACCGACGCCGAAGGCCGTCTGGTTCTGTGCGATACCCTGACCTACGTCGAGCGCTTCGAGCCGGACGTGGTGATTGACGTCGCCACCCTGACCGGCGCCTGCGTCATCGCGCTGGGGCACCACCTGACCGGGCTGATGTCGAACCACAATCCGCTGGCGCACGAACTGCTGGGCGCGTCGGAACAAGCGGGCGACCGCGCCTGGCGCCTGCCGCTGGGTGATGAGTATCAGGAACAGCTGGACTCCAACTTCGCCGACATGGCCAACATCGGCGGCCGTCCAGGCGGTGCAATCACCGCCGCCTGTTTCCTGTCGCGCTTTACCCGCAAGTACAGTTGGGCGCATCTGGATATCGCCGGCACCGCCTGGCGTTCCGGTAAAGCTAAAGGCGCGACCGGCCGCCCGGTGGCGCTGCTGTCGCAGTTCCTGCTGAACCGCGCCGGGTTGAATGACGCCGAGTAACCATCGGCAATCGCCACCGCTGGCCGGTGGCGCATTCATCCCCTTCCGGCCTGATCCCCGCGCTTGCGGGGATTTGTTATTCTGTCTGTGACCCTCATCGGTATGCGGAGCACCATGAAAAACGCGACCTTCTATCTTATTGATCATGAAAGCCTTATTGATCACGATCACCCCAGCGGCGAACTGAACGCCTGCGAGGCGCTGGCCTGCTCCCTGGCGGCGGCGCGCTGGCGTGCCGGCCAGCGAGTGCTGATCGCCTGCGAGGACGAGCAGCAGGCATTAAGGCTGGACGAGGCGTTGTGGCAACGCGAACCTCACGCGTTCGTGCCGCATAATCTGGCGGGAGAAGGGCCGCGACAGGGCGCGCCGGTGGAACTGGCATGGCCGCAGAAGCGCGGCAACGCGCCGCGCGACGTGCTGATCAGCCTGCAGCCGCAGTTCGCAGATTTTGCCACCGCTTTCCATGAAGTGATAGACTTCGTCCCTTACGAAGAATCTCTGAAACAGTTGGCGCGCGACCGCTACAAGGCCTATCGCAGCGTCGGCTTCCAATTGACCACGGCGACGCCGCCAACTCACTGACTTTTTGAGCATAATGGAAAAGACATACAACCCGCACGACATTGAGCAGCCGCTGTACGAGCACTGGGAAAAACAGGGCTACTTCAAGCCCAACGGCGACACCAGCCAGGAAAGCTTCAGCATCATGATCCCGCCGCCCAACGTCACCGGCAGCCTGCACATGGGTCATGCTTTCCAGCAAACCATTATGGATACGATGATCCGCTACCAGCGCATGCAGGGTAAAAACACCCTGTGGCAGGCCGGGACCGACCACGCCGGTATCGCCACCCAGATGGTAGTGGAGCGCAAGATCGCCGCCGAAGAGGGCAAAACCCGCCACGATTACGGCCGTGAAGCGTTCATCGATAAAATCTGGCAGTGGAAGGCGGAATCCGGCGGCACCATTACCCGTCAGATGCGCCGTCTGGGCAACTCGGTAGACTGGGATCGCGAGCGTTTCACCATGGACGACGGCTTGTCCAACGCGGTGAAGGAAGTGTTCGTCCGTCTGTATAAAGAAGACCTGATCTACCGCGGCAAACGCCTGGTGAACTGGGACCCGAAACTGCGCACCGCCATTTCCGATCTGGAAGTGGAAAACCGCGACGTCAAAGGCTCAATGTGGCACCTGCGCTACCCGCTGGCGGACGGCGCCAAAACCGCTGACGGCAACGACTATCTGGTGGTCGCCACCACCCGTCCGGAAACCGTGCTGGGCGATACCGGCGTGGCGGTCAACCCGGAAGATCCGCGCTACAAGGATCTGATCGGCAAATTCCTGATCCTGCCGCTGGTCGGCCGCCGCATTCCGATCGTCGGCGACGAACACGCCGATATGGAAAAAGGCACCGGCTGCGTGAAGATCACCCCGGCGCACGATTTCAACGACTACGAAGTCGGTAAGCGTCATCAGTTGCCGATGATCAACATCCTGACCTTTGACGGCGATATCCGTCAGGAAGCGGAAGTCTTCAGCACCAACGGTGAAGCCAGCACCGCCTACAGCAGCGAAATTCCGGACGCTTTCCGCGGGCTGGAACGTTTTGCCGCCCGTAAAGCAGTCGTGGCCGCCTTTGACGAACTGGGCCTGCTGGAAGAAATCAAAGCGCACGACCTGACGGTGCCGTACGGCGACCGCGGCGGCGTGGTTATCGAACCGATGCTGACCGACCAGTGGTACGTGTGCGCCGGCGTGCTGGCTAAGCCGGCCGTCGAAGCGGTGGAAGACGGCCGTATCCAGTTCGTGCCGAAACAGTACGAAAACATGTACTTCAGTTGGATGCGCGATATTCAGGACTGGTGTATCTCCCGCCAGCTGTGGTGGGGTCACCGTATCCCGGCGTGGTACGACGACAACGGCAAGGTGTATGTCGGCCGCGATGAAGCCGAAGTGCGCCGCGACAACAACCTGAGCGCCGATGTAGCGCTGCGTCAGGACGAAGACGTGCTGGACACCTGGTTCTCCTCCGGGCTGTGGACCTTCTCCACCCTGGGCTGGCCGGAGCAGACGCCGGAGCTGAAAGCCTTCCATCCGAGCAGCGTGATGGTCAGCGGCTTCGACATCATTTTCTTCTGGATTGCCCGCATGATCATGCTGACCATGCACTTCATCAAGGATGAAGACGGCAAGCCGCAGGTGCCGTTCCACACCGTGTACATGACCGGCCTGATCCGCGACGAGGAAGGCCAGAAGATGTCCAAATCCAAGGGCAACGTGATTGACCCGCTGGATATGGTGGACGGTATTTCGCTGGAAGCGTTGCTGGAAAAACGCACCGGCAACATGATGCAGCCGCAGTTGGCGGAAAAAATCCGCAAGCGCACCGAAAAACAGTTCCCGAACGGCATCGAGCCGCACGGCACCGATGCGCTGCGCTTTACGCTGGCGGCGCTGGCTTCCACCGGCCGCGACATCAACTGGGACATGAAACGTCTGGAAGGTTACCGCAACTTCTGCAACAAGCTGTGGAACGCCAGCCGCTTCGTACTGATGAATACCGAAGAACAAGATTGCGGTTTCAATGGTGGGGAGAAAGTACTGTCGCTGGCAGACCGCTGGATTCTGGCGGAATTCAACCGCACGGTGAAAACCTACCGCGAAGCGCTGGACGGCTACCGTTTCGACTTGGCCGCCAACGTGCTGTACGAGTTCACCTGGAACCAGTTCTGCGACTGGTATCTGGAACTGACCAAACCGGTGATGACCGGCGGCAGCGAAGCCGAACTGCGCGGCACCCGCCATACGCTGGTCACCGTGCTGGAAGCGCTGCTGCGTCTGGCGCACCCGATCATCCCGTTCATTACCGAAACCATCTGGCAACGGGTGAAAGTGCTGAAAGGCGTGACTGCCGACACCATTATGCTGCAGCCGTTCCCGGCCTTTGACGCTGCGCTGGACGACGAGCAGGCGTTCAACGATCTGGAGTGGATCAAACAGGCGATCGTCGCGGTGCGCAACATCCGTGCCGAAATGAACATCGCGCCCAGCAAGCCGCTGACGCTGCTGCTGCGTGATGCCTCCGCCGATGCCGCCCGCCGCGTACAGGACAACCTCGGCTTTATTCAGACGCTGGCGCGTCTGGAGAGCATCACGCTGCTGCCGGCTGGCGACAAAGGCCCGGTATCCGTTACCAAACTGGTGGATGGCGCCGAGTTGCTGATCCCGATGGCGGGTCTGATCGACAAAGTGGCCGAGCTGGATCGTCTGGCAAAAGAAGTGGCGAAGCTCGAACTGGAAATCAGCCGCATCGACAGCAAGCTGTCCAACGAGGGTTTTGTCGCGCGCGCGCCGGAAGCGGTTGTCGCCAAAGAGCGCGAAAAACGCGACGGTTACGCGGTCGCCAAAGCCAAGCTGCTGGAACAACAGGCCACCATCGCCGCGCTGTAATCAGGTCATTGGCCGGCGCAGATAAACGCGGCGTCGGTCTTGATTGATTCAATAATCAGCCTCTCCCCAGTGGAGTTTAACGCTGACAGTAAAAAGCCCCGCTTTTCATCGCGGGGCTTTTTCATTGATGTGATTCTACTTTATATCCGGCGTGGGTTACTGCGCGCCGACCAACGCCACGCGCGGCTGCGCATTGAGGCTGCCGCCCAGCACCGGCTGCGTCTCATTGTCGAGACGGAAGCTGGCGATCGACTGTTGCAGATGCGTCACCTGCGCCTGCAGCGAACTGGCGGCGGTCGCCACTTCCGCCACCAGGCTGGCGTTCTGCTGGGTCACCCCGTCCATCTGGCTGATGGCGATATTGATCTGCGAAATGCCCCGGCTCTGCTCGCCGGAAGACAGCATGATTTCGCCCATGATATCCACCACCTTGCGGACATCCGACAGGATCTCATCCATCGTCTTGCCGGCCACTTCCACCAGCCCGGCGCCTTTTTCGATACGGCTCAGCGAGTTATCGATCATGTTGCCGATCTCTTTGGCGGCCGTGGCGCTGCGCTGCGCCAGCGTGCGCACTTCGGACGCCACCACCGCGAACCCTTTGCCCTGCTCGCCCGCCCGCGCCGCTTCCACCGCCGCGTTCAGCGCCAGCAGGTTGGTCTGGAAAGCGATGCCGTCGATGACGCCCACGATGTCGGAAATGCGGGACGAACTCTGCTGGATAGAACGCATGGTATCCACCACTTCCGTCACCACATCGCCGCCGCGGGATGCGGAATCCGACGCTTTCTTCGCCAGATCGTTGGCCTTGCGGGTGTTGTCTTCGTTATTGCTCACCGTCGCCAGAATCTGTTCCATACTGGCGGCGGTTTCATCCAGCGATGCGGCCTGCTGCTCAGTACGACTGGACAGATCGATGTTGCCGGACGCGATCTCCTCGACGCCGACGCTGATGGCGTCGGTGCCGTTACGCACCGCAAGCACCATATCTTCCAGCCCATCGCGCATATGCTGTACCGCGCCAAACAGCTGGGCGATTTCATTATTGCCGCGAATCTCAATTTTCGCGCGCAGGTCGCCTTCGGCAATCCGGTCAAACACGGTAATCGCCTGATTGAGCGGTTTTACCACCAGATTGGTCAGAATCGACCAGGCCAACGCCGCCAGCACCAGCGCGCACACAATCACCACGGTCAGAATGACCTGCATACGGCTAACGCGCGCATTAGAATCACTGTACGCCTCATCAATGCTCTGACGTTTGTACTGCACCAGCTTTTTCGCCGCGCCGTCAAAATTGGCGTACAGCGAAGTGGATTTACCCGCCCGCTGGCGATACTCATCCAGATTACCGGCTTCCAACGCGATAAACGCCGGGTTGATGAATTCATTCATCAGGGTGTCGCGTTTGGTCGCCATATCGGAAGAAATGGCCTTTTCCTGTTCGAACTGCGGATACGTCAGATACTCCTGCCACTTCTTGCCGGCGTCATCGATTTTGCCTCTGGCGCGCTTGAGCGCCACCGTGGCGGCATCCTTATCTCCGTTGCTCATCAGCGACTCGTACAACCGTAAATCCAGACGGGCGCGCAATAACAATTCCGAGCTTTCATTCAGCGCCACCAGCCCCGGCAGCACCACATTATCCACATGCGCAAAAGATTTATTACCCGACTGGACGGCTACCAGCCCCAGGATGCCCACAATCAATGACAGCACCGCCAGAGAGAACACCATAATACTGAGCGTTGTGCGGATCTTTATCTTACGAAACATAATTGTCCCTGTTGTTTGGTAATGAAAACCATGAGCTTCAGCTCACACGTAAACCGCAACAAAAATGAAAAGGAAATATCATGAAAGGAAAAGGCCGGCGTTATTGTATAGACATCATTGTGTAGTAGTCGCCGGCCCAGTGTTTTCAATTTCCGTTATTTATTATGTGGCGGAACCGCCGCCAGGAATTCACCCAGCTTATTTTTGTAAAACTTCGCCGACATCATGGTGGCGTGTCCGCTGGTTTCTTTACTTGCCGGGATCAAAAACAGCTCGGCGCGTTTCACTTTTTTCAGTTCACTTTCCAGTATTCCTGTTTCAACCGGATTACGCTCATCGTCGGCGGAATTGATCACCAGCAGCGGCGCCTTGATGCGGCTTAATTCCGGCGAGGCGTTATAATCCGCCGAGGAATTCCAGATATAAATAAAGTCGTTGGCGTCGCTGGTTACCGGCGCGGCCAGACGCTCGTCCACCAGTTTGTCCGCCTGCGCGCGGGTCGGCGCTTTGCTCTGGTAGGCCAGCGTACCGCCCGTGGTGGCGATGCTGAACATGATGTTGGCGGTCTGCAACGACGGCGGCTGGCTAGTGTAATCGCCGTTTTTCCACGCCGGATCGCGCTTGATGGTCTCAATCAGCATGCGGCGTAGCATCCAGTTGCGGCCCGAGAGTTCGTTCGGCTGCGACGCCATCGGCACCAGCGCATCCATCATGTCCGGGTATTTTTCGCCCCACATCCAGGTATGCATACCGCCCATCGAATATCCCATCACCAGACGCAGATGCTTAATGCCAAGACCTTCGGTCAGCAGGCGATATTGCGCCAGCACCATGTCATCGTAGTTATATTGTGGGAATTTAGTACGCAGGCCGTCGGACGGCTTGGCGGATTTTCCGGAACCGATGCTTTCAGGAATGATGATGAAATATTTGCTGACGTCCAGCGGCTGGCCGGGACCAAATAATTCACCGCCAAAACCGGCGGCCAATAAGGCGATGATCGGCTGATTAGTGCCGTGCAGCAATAATACGGCCGGCTTTTTACTGTCGCCCAACGTGTAATAATGAATACGGAGATTGTTGACGGTTTCTCCGGTATGGAATCGGAATTCAGGCGCGGCCCAATTTCCTTCTTGTGGTTGTAGCGTTTGTGCAGTCGAAAAAGGGGATAAAACAAACAGAAAAACCAGACCAGCCAGTCCAGACAACAAGCGATTAACCATAGAACAACTCTTCCGTAATCATAGGCGGGGGACCCTGATGTTAATATTTCCTGTAAAATATCCCAATAATGCTCGCAGACTAATGATTGAAAAAATAATTATATGCCGCCAATTTTAGTTATCGCGGCATATAATTTAGTCCTGAACAATACTCATGAAATAATCCGTGTCCCGATTCTGTTCAGGCATACGCCGCTAACCGCAAAGGACGCCCGCCGTTACCCTCCGGTTGCCGATATTGTCGCCTGTGCGCAGCGGCAAAGAGATGAACCAAGCCGTCATTTACAGTGGCAGATGCAGGAACTGATTGAATTCGCTGGCTGTATACTCAGCGAACGCCTCGCCATTCACGAAACCCTGTTTACGATACAGCGCCAGCGCCGGTTCAAATGCCGGACCGCTGCCGGTTTCCAGACTCAGGCGACACAAGCCGCGCCGACGCGCTTCGGCCAGAATATGGGCCAGCAGACACGCGGCCACGCCCTGACGCAAACACTGCGGATGGGTGCGCATCGATTTCAGTTCTCCGCTGCCGTCCGGCAGCATTTTCAGCGCGCCGATACCGGCGATCTGCTCGCCGCGCCAGACGCTCCAGAACGTGACGTCCGGTGCCTGTAAACCGGACAAGTCCAGCGCAAATACCTGCTCCGGCGGCGAATTATCGTGCATTCCAGTCAGATGCAGGGCCACCAGCGCTCGCGTGGCCTCGCCGGTCAAGTCATCGTTGCGGATCACCAGCGGATCACGTGGGGATGTGTTTGTCATTATCATCAGCTCCGTTGCAAAAAAAGATCAGGGGGCGCAGATAGCAATCAGGTAGCGAACCGGACCCGGACCGGGATTATGGAAACCGGACGCGCCATACAGGCGATAGCGCAGGCTGTCCCGCGGGCCAAGCGTGTGCGCCACGCCTTCCAGCGTCATAACCAGTTGGCCATCGAGCACATACAGATGATGTTCCAGGCCCGCCAGCGGCGGCACGGCGTAATCGATAAGCACGCCGGCCGGCAGCTCGCCGTGGATCACTTCGGCGCGAAACCCGGCGGAAGGGGGAGAAATACTGCGCCGGACAAACCCGGTTTCCGGGTCAATCCATACCGGTTGTTGCGCTTCGCTCAGCTTCTGCGGCAACTGAGTTTCCACCTCGGCCAGCAGGCACGATAGGGTACAGCCATACACCGCACACAGGCGGCCCAGCAACGCCGCCGTCGGGCTGGACTCCATACGTTCCAGCCGGGATAAGGTTGCGCGGCTGATGCCGCTGTTCTGCGCCAGTTCGTCCAGCGACCAGCCGCGTTCACGTCGCAGCCCCGCCAGCCGCCCGGCCAAGCGACGATCGGTTTCGGAAAGACGATCGGTTTCAGAAATGGAAGGTTCCATCGCGTCTCCTGAAATATCAATTTTGATAAAAAATCTCATAAATGAGAAAACAGATCAAGATATGTTCAGAATGAGACGCAATGGGAACGGATTATTCAGCTGTATGTTTAACGCGGGATCCACATCATTGTCGGGCGATTACCGCTGCGCTAATCCGCTGTTGCGCTTTTTGTTACGCGCCTTTATCAATAACAGGGTTTTGAGCCGGCGCGTCGGTACGTATAATCGGTGATACGTGTAAACGACGGTACGTATCATCGGGAAACGCCAGCCGATTACCGCCGTTTTCGACCTGACAGGATTCTGCCGACAAGAGTGAGCAACATGACAACTTCAGCGTCCACACCACTGCTGACCCGCCCGATTACGGCCGCGGATAACGCGGCGATTGCCAGCGTGATACGCCGGGTTTCCGCTGAATTCGGCCTGACGGCCGACAAGGGATATACCGTGTCCGACCCGGATCTGGACCGGTTGTTCGAACTCTACTGTCGCCCCGCCAGCGCTTACTGGGTGGTGGAATGCAACGGCGAAGTGGTGGGCGGCGGCGGTCTGGCCCCGCTGTCCGGCGGCGAGCCGGATATTTGTGAATTGCAAAAAATGTATTTTCTGCCGCTGGCGCGCGGCCAGGGCATTGCCCGGCAACTGGCGGAACTGGCGCTGACGTTTGGCCGCGAGCAGGGGTTTCGCCGCTGCTATCTGGAAACCACCGCGCACCTGACCAGCGCCATCCACCTGTATGAAAGACTCGGCTTCGAGCATATCCCGCATGCCATGGGCAACACAGGTCATGTGGACTGTGAAGTCAGAATGCTGAAAACGCTGTAAGGGCGCAGGCGCCGTCATTGCGCTGCGTAGAAAACACATCGCCCGGCGGGTGCCGGGCGATAGAGAACACGAGAATCAGTGACGTTTGCCGTCGTCATCCTCATCGTAAAAGTCTTCGTCTTCCCCGAATTCGTCTTCATCCTCGCCGTCCGGGTCTTCGAAATAGGTGCCCCAGCCGTCGTAGTTGACGCCATGACGCTCGGCCAGCGACAGCAGTTGTTCCACCTGCTGATCGATCAGCTCGGCGCTCAACGCCACCTCGCTGATAGCATCGCAGCACATCAGCACCACGCCGTCTTCCATTTCCATTTCTTCGGCGTCGGTAACTTCGTAACCCAGTTTGAACGCATCCACCGCCACTTTTTCCAGATCTTCAAACTTCTCGGCGGAGAAATGGTGTTCGATGGTGTAGAGCGCATCGGGATCGCTGCCGTCCTCCAGCAATTCCTCAATGATCAGACGGGTCTCTTCACGTTGTTCTTCCAGCAGTTCGCGGTTTGCCATGTCTCAGTCCTCATAAAAGCGGCAAAGATAGGGTTATTTTCCCACAGGCTAGCCTCTCTCTCCACCATAAAGTTTGAACGCGGCACTTGAATTTGAATATTTACACATATAAAGTGAATTTTAATTCAACCTTCAGTGTTGAGCCACATGGAGAAGACAACGATGAACCCGTTCTACAAACGCCATTTTTTACGGCTGATGGATTTCACGCCGGCTGAAATCAGCAGCCTTCTGGCTCTCGCCGCCACGCTCAAAACCAATAAGAAAAACGGCGCCGAAGCCCGCTACCTGCAAGGTAAAAACATCGCACTCATCTTCGAAAAAGATTCGACCCGCACTCGTTGCTCTTTCGAAGTTGCTGCATACGATCAGGGCGCGCAAGTCACCTACCTCGGCCCCAGCGGCAGCCAGATCGGTCATAAAGAATCAATGAAAGACACCGCCCGGGTGCTGGGCCGCATGTACGACGGCATCCAGTACCGCGGTTACGGTCAGGAGTTGGTGGAAACGCTGGCCGAGTTTTCCGGCGTGCCGGTCTGGAACGGCCTGACCAACGAATTTCACCCGACCCAGTTACTGGCGGACCTGCTGACCATGCAGGAGCACCTGCCGGGTAAATCGCTGTCGGGCATGAAGCTGGCCTACGTGGGCGACACCCGCAACAATATGGGCAACAGCATGCTGGAAGCCGCCGCCATCACCGGGCTGGATCTGCGATTAATCGCCCCGAAAGCCTGCTGGCCGGATGCCGGTCTGGTGGCGGAGTGTCAGGCGGCGGCAGCCAAAACCGGCGGTTCGATTACGCTGACAGAAGACGTGGCGGCCGGGGTGAACGGTGTGGACTTCATCTATACCGATGTGTGGGTTTCGATGGGGGAACCGAAAGAAGTGTGGCAGCAGCGTATCGACCTGCTGCGGCCGTATCAGGTTAACGCCGCGATGATCGCCGCTACCGGCAACCCGCAGGTGAAATTCCTCCACTGCCTGCCGGCGTTTCACGACGACCAGACTACGCTCGGCAAACAGATGGCGGAGCAATACGGCCTGCACAACGGTATGGAAGTCACCAACGATGTGTTTGAATCCGCCCACAGCATTGTGTTCGATCAGGCGGAAAACCGCATGCACACCATCAAAGCGGTGATGGTGGCGACACTGAGCCAGAGCGTCGAGATTTAAGTAGCGAGAATATGAGCCAAATCCACAGGTGATTTGGCTCAGCGTATGGGCCGGATAAACCAACGTTATCGGCCCAGTCACAAATCCCGGCGCTTCCGGCCCGGCTTACAGTTCTTCGCCGTTCGAGGTAATCACCCGCTGATACCAGTGGAAGGATTTCTTCGGCGTACGTTTTAACGTCCCGGTGCCGTCGTCATGCTTGTCGACGTGGATGAAACCGTAACGCTTCGCCATTTCACCCGTCGTGAACGACACCAGATCGATGCAGCCCCACGGCGTATAACCCATCAGGTCGACGCCATCTTCCCACACCGCCGCCTTCATGGCTTCAATATGGGAACGCAGATAATCGATACGGTAGTCATCCTGACACACGCCGCTCGCGTCCGGCTTATCGACGGCGCCCAGCCCGTTTTCCACGATAAACAGCGGCACTTCATAACGTTCATACAACGTCACCAGCGCATAGCGCAGCCCGGTCGGATCGATCTGCCAGCCCCAGTCGCTGGCTTTCAGGTGCGGGTTGGCAATCGAATGTTCGGAACTGCCGTCCATGCTGGCGTCAATATCGTTCTGCACATCGTGTTTCACCACGTTCGACATGTAATAGCTAAAGCCGATGTAGTCCGCCTTACCTTCCTGCAGAATCCGCTCGTCCTCCGGCTCCATATGGATGTGGTAGCCCTTGAGCGCCCACTCGCGTTTCGCATAGGCCGGATAGTGGCCGCGCACGTGCACATCGGAGAAGTAGAAACGGTCATGCATCGAACGCGCCGCCAGCATCACGTCTTCCGGATGGCAGGAATACGGGTAGTACGGCACAAACGAGCACATGCAACCCACTTTTATATCCGGGTTGATGTCATGCGCGGTTTTCACCACCAGCGCGCTGGCGACGAACTGATGATGCACCGCCTGATACATCGCTTCTTCCGGTTTTTCCTTCTGCGGGAACTTCACCCCGGAACACATCCAGCCGAAAATCTCGGCCGACACGTTCTTCTGGTTGTTGATCTCGTTGAAGGTCATCCAGTACTTCACTTTGTGCTGATAACGTTCGATCACCGTGGCGGCGAAATGCACGAAGCAGTCCAACGTCTTGCGGCTCATCCAGCCGTCGTACTGCTGCACCAGATGCAGCGGCATCTCGAAATGACTGAGAGTCAGCACCGGCTCGATACCGTGTTTGAGCAGTTCGTCGATCAGGTCGTCGTAAAACTTCAGCCCTGCTTCGCACGGCTCCGTTTCGTCGCCGTTGGGGAAAATACGCGTCCAGGCGATGCTGGTGCGAAAACATTTGAAGCCCATTTCCGCAAACAGCGCGATATCGTCCTTATAACGATGATAAAAGTCGATTGCCTCATGGTTCGGGTAGGACTCGCCGGGAATCACGCCGTCGGTAATGCGCCGCAGTTTGCCGTGCGCGCCGGCGGTCAGCACATCCACCACGCTGACGCCCTTGCCGCCTTCATTCCAGCCGCCTTCCAGCTGATGCGCAGCCACCGCGCCCCCCCATAAGAACCCTGCGGGTAATTGACTCATACTCTCCACCTCCTCTTTAAATGCCGTCATACGCCGACGGCAAGGCACTCAATATTCACAGTCATATCAAACCGATGCGCTGGTCCGGGTCGACGCCGCCTCCGCTGGCGCCGCGGCCGTTTCCTCCACCGGATCGTCAAACCCCACCACCATCACCAACCCGATAGTCAACACGATTGCCACGCCGCAGCCGGCCAGCTCGCCGATAAACGACATCGGTGCGGACGGGCTGATGGCGTTGATCACCGTCAGCACGCCCGGCAATGCGGCATAGGCGTAATACAGCGATCCGAACAGGCTGGCGACGACCGCCCCCACCGCACCGCCGATGCAGCCGCAGATAAAGGGTTTCTTGTAGCGCAGCGTCACCCCGTAAATAGCCGGTTCGGTGATGCCGAAAATCGCCGTCACCCCCGCCGACATCGAACGCGCTTTCAGTTCACGGTTGCGCGTTTTCAAAAAACAGCCGAAAGCGGCCGCCATCTGGGCGACCACGGCGACGGTCTGGAACGCCTGAAACGAGTCGTAACCGTTCAGATCAAAGTTGGCGACCACTACCGGCGTGATGCCCCAGTGCACGCCGAAGATCACAATGATCTGCCACACGCCGCCAATAATCGCGGCCGCCAGCGCCGGGAAAGCATTGAACAACGCGTTGTAGCCGGCGGCGATCCCGGTGGCGACCCAGGTACTGGCCGGGCCGATCAACAGCAGCGTCAGCGGCACCACAATCACAAAGCAGATCAACGGGGTAAACAGCGCGCTGACGATATCCGGCAATCGCTTTTCCACCCGGCGCTCCACCCACGCCAGCACCCACACCAGAAACAGCGGCGGCAACACCGACGCGGTATACACCGTCTTCGCCAGCGGCAGCCCCAACAGAGTGATCGACTCGCCGGCGGCGATTTTCCCCGCCATCGCCGTCCATTCCGGGTTGATCAGCGCGCAGCAGCACAGCACCGCGATATAGGTATTACAGCGAAAATGACGGGAAGCCGTCAGGGCGATAAACACCGGCAGAAAGGCAAACGGCGTCCAGGACATGAAATTGAGCACACGATAGGTGCCGGTCAGCGTAAAACCGGCGGAGAACTGCTGAATAACGATCAGTATGCCCTGCAGTATCCCTGCCGCCGCCAGAATATACACAATCGGCGCGAACACCGCCGACATGGTGGCGATCACCGTATCCAGTACGCGCCGACGGGGCTCTTCGCCGCGCTTTGCGCCTTCGCCGAGCAACGCCGCCATCTGGCTATACACTTCCGCCACATGCACGCCGATGACAACCTGAAACTGACCAGCGCTCTCCACCACCGCAATCACGCCGGGCAGGCTCTGAACGCGCGCTTTCGCGTTATCAGGCGTTTGCGCCAGTATCAGGCGTAGCCGGGTGGCGCAGCGGGAAAAATCGACAATATTCGGTTGACCACCCACTTCCTGCAGAATGCTTTGCGCTAATTTCGCGTAATCTCGAATCCCTGACATGGCGCTACCTCACGTTGATATTCGGTAACCACTTCGTTGATCGGCTACAACTGAAACCGGTTTCAGACTGCATGAAAGCCATGATTACTGCAACCGGTTTCATAAAGCCTTACGTCGGTTTTACGGGCGGGATCACATCAGATACGCTGTTAACAGAAGGGATATCAGGAGAAAAAACGAGGCCGGTCAAAATACAAAAGGCGCTGCTGCGCCTTTTGTCATGAATAGCAGATTACAGCACCAGCGAGGCGTCGATCTTCACCACCGCCTTGCGCACGTGGGCCGGGGCGCCGACCGCGCACAACGGTTTGTGCACTTCACCGGGGAAGAACACCACGAAGTCGCCTTTATGCAGCACAAACTGTTTTTCCTGTTCGCCGGCCGGCAGGAACGCGATGTCCTTGTCCGCCAGCCAGTCCACGTCCGGTTTGCCCGCCGGCAGGTTACTGAAGGTCATGCCTTCGGTGCCGTTCAGCACAATCTGGATATCCAGGTATTTGGCGTGATACTCGGCGCGGCGTTTCTCAAACAGATCCGTGCTGTCGTTCGACACCAGCACAAACACCTTATTGCCGTCGATATCGTGCTTACCCAGCGGAGTATCGGCGTTGATATGCTGCTTCACATACTCAATTGCCTCGCGCAGTTTAATGGGCAGATAGGGAACCAGCTCCAGATGGTCGACATTACCGGTAATCATGATCGCTCCTTAAATAAATAAACTGAAACAACGTTTTGATTCCTTATACTCCTGTCGGTATCGGGCCGCCAGCCAGCGATAGTAAAAAAGTGATCCGAACGATGCGTTTCTTCTTACTGTGAAACAATCAACCGCAACCGATTGCCTATCGCGAAAAGACAGCGTTTTTCTGCTTGAATTCACCTCTTCGGCGCGTATAATTCCGGACAATTTGCCGGGAGGGAACATGTCTGACGCTGCTGTTTTTGTGAGTGCCGAACCGCAACTGCCTGTTGGCGGCATGACAGCGTTTTTCCTTCCGTTGCCTGACAGATTCGTAAAAAAAGCCCCTCGTTGAGGGGCTTTTTTTTGCCTGTCGCCGCCAGTCATACCGTTTGTTTACCGGGCCTAACCGAGGGGAGCATAGCCAAATGGTCAATCCGCTATATAAAAGACACATCATCTCAATCAACGATCTCAGCCGGGACGATCTGGAACTGACGCTCAAGGTGGCGGCCAGCCTGAAAGCCCGTCCGCAGCCGGAACTGCTGAAGCACAAAGTGATTGCCAGCTGTTTCTTTGAAGCCTCCACCCGTACCCGCCTGTCGTTTGAAACCGCCATTCACCGGCTGGGCGCGTCGGTGGTCGGGTTTGCCGACAGCAACAACACCTCGCTCGGCAAGAAAGGCGAAACCCTGGCGGACACCATTTCGGTCATCAGCAACTATGTGGACGCCATCGTGATGCGCCACCCGCAGGAAGGCGCGGCGCGACTGGCGACCGAGTTCTCCGGCGGCGTACCGGTGTTCAACGCTGGCGACGGCGCCAACCAGCACCCGTCCCAGACGCTGCTGGACCTGTTCACCATTCAGGAAACCCAGGGCCGTCTGAACAACATCAATATCGCCATGGTCGGCGACCTGAAGTACGGCCGCACCGTACACTCGCTGACTCAGGCGCTGGCCAAGTTCGACGGCAACCGCTTCTACTTCATCTCCCCGGACGCGCTGGCGATGCCGGATTACATCCTCAATATGCTGAAAGAGAAAGATATCCCCTACAGCCTGCACACCAGCATTGAGGAAGTGGCGCCGCAACTGGACATTCTGTACATGACTCGCGTGCAGAAAGAACGGCTGGACCCGTCGGAGTACATCAATATCAAGTCGCAGTTTATCCTGCGCGCCGCCGACCTCAGCAGCGCCCGCGACAATCTGAAAGTATTGCACCCGCTGCCGCGCATCGATGAAATCACCACCGACGTGGACAGCACCCCTTACGCCTACTACTTCCAGCAGGCGGGCAACGGTATTTACGCGCGCCAGGCTCTGCTGGCGCTGGTTCTGAACAGCGAACTGGTTCTGTGAGAGAGGAGCATACAGCATGACTCACGACAACAAATTGCAGGTAGAAGCCATCAAACGCGGCACCGTGATCGACCATATTCCGGCGCAGGTGGGCTTCAAGTTACTGACACTGTTCAAACTGACCGCCACCGACCAGCGCATCACCATCGGCCTGAACCTGCCGTCCAACCATCTGGGCCGCAAGGATCTGATCAAGATCGAAAACATCTTCCTGACCGAAGAACAGGCCAACCAGCTGGCGATGTACGCGCCGCAGGCCACCGTTAACCAGATCGACAATTACGAAGTGGTGCGCAAGCTGCACCCGCAATTGCCGTCGCACATCGAAGGCGTACTGACCTGCCCCAACAGCAACTGCATCAGCCGCAGCGAGCCGGTCAACTCCTCCTTCGGCGTGAAACAGCGCGGCGACGACGTGCAACTGAAATGCAAATACTGCGAGAAAGAGTTTGAACGTCAGGCGGTGCTGAACAGCCACTGATACGCGGTTGCCGTCAGGAAAACGCCGCCTATCGGATTGCGGTATTGGCCTGACGGCAGGCTTTTTGGAATAATGCGGAAGTCGCATCATTTCAGACATAATCAGGAGAAAACATGTCACGCATTATCAGTACGGAACAGGCTCCGGCCGCCATCGGCCCTTATGTTCAGGGTGTTGACCTGGGCAGCATGATCATCACCTCCGGTCAGATCCCGGTGGATCCGAAAACCGGTCTGGTGCCGGACGACGTCACCGCACAGGCCCGTCAGTCGCTGGAAAACGTGAAAGCCATCGTGGAAGCGGCCGGTCTGAAAGTGGGCAACATCGTCAAAACCACGGTGTTCGTGAAAGATCTGAACGACTTCGCCACGGTTAACGCTGCGTACGAAGCCTTCTTCACCGAGCACAACGCGCCGTTCCCGGCTCGCTCCTGCGTGGAAGTGGCCCGCCTGCCGAAAGATGTGAAAATCGAGATCGAAGCTATCGCGGTTCGGGGTTAAAAACCAACCGGCATCTCTGCAATAACGACAGATTGCGAATAGAGTTATTGTTAAATGACGAACCCCGGTTAGTACCGGGGTTTCATTTACCTGATGAGTTTTAAATCTGACTTTCTCATCCTTTTCTGTTCCTGATAAAAGTTCTCATGAGAACCCAAACTTAACAGGTGGATGATAAGCTGGTTCTGGTTCCAACTGTATCCCAGCAATATTAACTGGTTGTTCAGCTTGAACTTATGAACTCTTAAATAACTCAAGTCGCCTTTCTTGAGCTCACCCAGTTCAGGGTTTTCAACAATCAAATCAATCTCATCTTCAACAACGGATCTGAACTGCTGCGGCAATTTGTCCAATGCTTTTTCAAACCGGTTGGTCTGATAAACCTCAATCTCTGCTCGGTTTTGTTCTTCGGACATAACGAGAAACCTTACCATTCTCTGCTTCGCTTCGGGCGAGCAAAGTTTCCATAATAAATTCGTATGTCAGATCGGGATTATCCTCAGCAATCCTGCCGATTCTGGCCCAGTGTTCTATCTGCTTGGGCACACTACGGCTGGATGCTTCTGCATACACCTTTACTTCGGTGACAAAATCTTCATCCAATCGAATGCTGATAGCCATACTGTTGATACCTATATGAATTCGTAGTGTTCGTAGTGTTCACTGTAGCCGCAGGCATTTGCTATAGCGTATTAAGATACTAGGACATTAAATCGCAACACGCAACATTTTGTCGCATCAAAGCATCTATCCAATATTAATGGTGCTTACCCAAATAGGTGCGCCCGCCTCCGCTATCGCACCATTCTCTCTCGTTATTTTCGCTGCATCACCCCGCCATAGCGCACCGTTCGTCGTCATTTGCACCAGCGAAGTGCAGTTTTCCCCCGCCGCCAGCAATAAGCACCTCATTTACCACGCTGGCATGTTTTCTGCATTTTTCTCAGTATCTTCCATCAAGCGGAATGCAGGGGACGACAATGATAAAAATGACGCTTCCGACCGCGCCTTACTACGATGAGATGCTCAGCGCAGAAGGCGGGCAACGCCAGCACTACGACGCCTACTGGCAATGGTTGCAACAGACCGACCAGCACGCTATCCGCCAGAAGAAAGAACAGGCGGAACTGCTGTTCCACCGGGTGGGGATTACCTTTAACGTGTATGGCGAAGAAGGCGGTACCGAGCGCCTGATTCCTTTTGACAGCGTGCCGCGCATCATTCCGGCCCATGAATGGCGCATGCTTGACCTTGGCATCCGCCAGCGCGTCAAAGCCCTCAATGCTTTCCTCTACGACATCTACCATCAGCAACACATTCTCAACGCCGGCATCGTGCCCCGCGAACAGGTGCTCGCCAACGAGCAGTATCAGCCGTGCATGCAGGGCGTCGACTTGCACAACAATATCTACGCCCACATCACCGGCATCGACATGGTGCGCAACAGCGACGGCCACTATTACGTGCTGGAAGACAATCTGCGCACGCCATCCGGCGTGTCGTATATGCTGGAAAACCGCAAGATGATGATGCGGCTCTACCCGGACCTGTTCGCCAGCCAGCACATCGCGCCGGTGGAGCGTTACCCCAGCTACCTGTTGCAGACGCTGCGGGAAAGTACCCACGTCGACGACCCGACGGTGGTGGTAATGACGCCCGGCCGCTTCAACAGCGCCTATTTCGAGCACAGTTTCCTCGCCCAGCAAATGGGGGTGGAACTGGTGGAAAGCGCCGATCTGTTTGTCAAAGAAGGCGCGGTGTATATGCGCACCACCGAAGGCCCGTGCCGGGTGGATGTGATCTACCGCCGCATCGACGACGCCTTTCTTGACCCGCTGGCGTTCCGCGCCGATTCGATGCTCGGCGTGCCGGGGCTGCTGTCGGTGTACCGCGCCGGCGGCGTGGTGCTGGCGAACGCCATCGGCACCGGCGTGGCGGACGACAAATCCATCTACCCTTACGTGCCGGAGATGATCCGCTTTTACCTGTCCGAAGAGCCGATTCTCGGCAATATTCCCACCTGGCAGTGCCGCAAGCCCGACGATCTCAGCTACGTGCTGGCTCATCTGGACAGCATGGTAGTGAAAGAGGTTCACGGCGCGGGCGGCTACGGCATGCTGGTCGGCCCCAAATCCACCCGCCAGCAAATCGAGGATTTCCGTCAGCGATTGCTGGCTAACCCCGGCAACTATATTGCTCAGGACACGCTGGCGCTCTCCACCTGCCCGACGTTTGTCGAGGAAGGACTGGCGCCGCGCCACATCGACCTGCGCCCGTTCGTGCTGTACGGCGAGGAGATCCGGCTGGTGCCCGGCGGGCTGACCCGCGTGGCGCTGACCGAAGGCTCGCTGGTGGTGAACTCCTCGCAAGGAGGCGGCACCAAGGACACCTGGGTGATGGAGGAGGACGAATCATGCTAAGCCGTACCGCCAGCGAACTGTACTGGATGGCCCGTTATCTGGAACGGGCGGAGAGTTTTGCCCGCGTGCTGGACGTCACCTACAAGCTGTCGATGATGCCGCGTCACAACCAGCAGCAGCATGACCTGTCGCTGCCGCTCAACCTGACGTTTACTCACGAGCTGTTTCAGCAGCGCTACGCCCGCTTCACCATGAACAACCTGCTGAACTTCTTTGCGCTGGACAGCCACAACCCCAGCAGCATCTACAGTTGCATCGAAATGGCGTGGAATAACGCCCACGCGGTGCGCGGCAGTCTGTCGTCCGAAGTGTGGGAATGCATCAACACCACCCGCATCGATATCCGTAATCTGCGGCAGTCCGGGGTGGACAAGATCGGCATCGACGCCTTTTTCGACTGGGTGAAAGAGCGTGCGCACCTGTTTCGCGGCGCCATGTTCGGCACCCTGCTGCGCAACGACGCCCAGTGTTTTATTCGCATAGGCACCCTGATCGAACGGGCGTTCGCTACCGCGCAATTGCTGGCGGTCAAGGATCAGCAGCTCAACAACGACCCGGACCCGGTGCGAGAATACTACCGGCTCGACACCCTGCTGCGCGCGGTGAGCGCCCGCGAGGCGTACCACAGTATTTATCGCCAACCCATCAGCCGGGAAACCGTCACCGAATTGCTGGTGCTGCGCAACGACGTGCCGCGCTCGCTGCACGCCTGCGTGGGCGATCTGGTGCAACAGCTGGAGATGATCGGCAGCGAGCGGGCGCGCATCCCGCAGCGGCTGGCCCACCTGCTGCACGTGGAGCTGCGCTTCGGCTCGATCGACGACGTACTGGCTGACGACCTGCAACATTACCTCAGTCGTTTCCTCATTAAAATCAATGGACTGGCTGACAGCATCCGTCATACCTATCTGGAGGCGCTATGAAACTCACCATCAATCACCTGACCCACTACCGTTACGATGAAGAAGTGAAGTTCAGCACCCAGTACCTGCGGCTCACGCCGCAGAGTTCCGCCCGCCAGCGCATCCGCGACTGGAAGCTGACGCTGCCGGCCTCGGCGGTCGCCACCACCGACGCCTACGGCAACCTGATGCACGTGCTGACGCTGGACCATCCTCATCACGACATTCTGATCCACGCTCAGGGTGTGGTGGAAATCGCCGATAATGGAGAAGAGCAGCCCGAGGAGAGCAGCGAGTCGCTGTCGCCGCTGGTGTTCCTGCGCGGCACCGAGCTGACCGAGGCGGACGAGCCGATCCGCGAGTTTGCCCGGCGCTATTACCGCGAGGCCGATCCGGCGGGCAGCCTGGAAACGCTGATGGCGGAACTGCGGCTGAAAATGCCGTATACTCCCGGCGCCACCCGGGTGCACGATACCGCGGCGGCGGCTTTTGCCAAAGGCAAAGGGGTGTGTCAGGATCACACCCACGTATTCCTGGCCTGCTGTCGCAGCCTGCGCATTCCGGCGCGCTACGTCAGCGGCTACGTCTACAGCCGGGATACCGAGCACGTGGCGATGCACGCCTGGGCCGAAGCCTGGCTGAACGAGCGCTGGCACAGTTTTGATATCACCAACAATACTCGCCGGCTCAATCAGCACTTGCGGCTGGCGGTGGGGATGGATTATCTGGATGCCTGCCCGGTGCGCGGCAGCCGCCTCGGCGGTGGTTGTGAAGAGATGTTTTCCGAGGCTGAAGTGAGCCTGTTTGAGCGACAGCAGCAGGTGCAACAACAGCAATAGTGAGCACTGTTTAACTCAAAAGGTGTTGTATGACCTACTGTGTGGCCATGCGTCTGTCTGACGGTCTGGTTTTCGCTTCCGACTCCCGCACCAACGCGGGGGTCGACCACATCGCAACCTTCAGAAAGCTCCATGTGTTCCGTCAGGAAGGCGAACGGGTGCTGGTGCTACAGTCCGCCGGCAATCTCGCCACCACCCAGAGCATCATCAGCCTGCTGAACGCCCGCATTCAGGACCAGCACACGCCGAACCTGATGCAGGTCAGCACGCTGTACGACGCCGCCACGCTGGTGGGCGAAACCGTGCGCGAGGTCATTCACCGCGACAGCCAGGCCCAGCAAAACGGCAGCAGCACCAATTTCGGCTGCAACCTACTGCTGGGCGGTCAGATTGGCGACGAAACGCCGCGGCTGTTCCACATCTATCCGGAAGGCAATTTTATCGAAGCCACCGTCGATACCCCCTACTTTCAGATCGGCGAAAGCAAGTACGGCAAACCGATTATCGACCGGGTACTGACGGCGGACACCTCGCTGGAACAGGCGATGTGCTGCGCGCTGATTTCCATCGACTCCACGCTGCGCAGCAACCTATCGGTCGGCCTGCCGCTGGACGTGATGATTTATCGCACCGGCAGCTTCGATGCCAGCGAACAGCACCGCATCACCGAAAGCGACCCTTACTTCGTCGCCATCCGCAAAGCCTGGTCGGAAGGCCTATTGAATACCTTTCGGCAACTGCCGCCGTTTCCGGCGCAGGGATAAGGTGTGCGTTGTCGTCGAGGAGTATTCAAAGATTGCCCTCGACCCTAAACAATTTGAGTGACAGGTGCGTTGGTTTTCCTGCAACTCAAATTATTTAGGGTATAGATACATTGCATTAAAAAATCAGAATGGATAATTTTTATAAAAAGTCACTCTGATTCTGTAAGCTTTAATCATGCACTCATTATAAGCGATAGCGTAAGCTGGAGAGTCTTTGATGTTTAACAACCCTTCAGCCTGGCACTCACTGGCAATATATTTTTCCCAAAAAACTTTAGCACTATTAGTCGATTCAATAAAATCATTATAATTAGCTAAATCTTCACGACGAATACTTTTGATGAAACTATCATATTCATCATGGTATTTTTTATTCTCATCATGAGCTAAAGCCTCCATGCAACTCTGAATATACGCCGTCACTTTTTTGTCATAACAGGATTGAATGTCTTTTGCCTGAGATGAGAATGATAAAAATAAAACAACAAAAATTATAAATTTCATTGCCCCTCCTTTAAATAGATGATTCTTTTTCTGCTTTTATCATAAGCAGCCAAACTGGGTGTTTTCTTTATAAGCAGAATAACATCTTCAGGATCATTTCTCTCAAAAGAAGAGATATATCTAACTCTCATCGCACCTTGATAAATCATGTCAATAAATATATCTTTCATTCTGCTATTCATATCTTCCCAAGAGACGGCATTAGAGTTTTTATACTTATTATAAAAGCCTTTAGCTCTTGTAATATACATAGAAAATGATAGTTTAAAAAGATTAGCTTGCTGAGAATGCGTTATTTCACCAACTTTATCTCTGTTTTGCATAACAAACGCTGATGCTTCACATCCATGCATTCCTGCTCCTTCTGAGATCATAATTGCCTTATCTTGTGGAATACCTGCACTCATCAGGTGATAATATGACTCAGTTTGAGTTCTTCGAATCCTCTTCCTATCGTCACTCCAGATGCTATGTCCTTGCAAATAGACAGATTACCAGGCCAATGGATCTTTCTTGAAAAATAGAGACTATTAGGAATGTCATCACCCTCAGCATTGAAGGTAAATAGGCCTTCTTTGATATCCATTCCCTTCCCCTCTATATAAATCCTTTATTAATTATAAAAAATCAGGATTGAGCCCATGAAATATCATTCACAATCATCATTCCATATACTATACCCTGACGTCCCTGCTGTTTTATGTGACCACTCTATTGACTTGTACTTCAATCTAATCACTTCATATGGCAGAGTTTCATTACTATTAATGGAGTGAGGATAGAAGGAGGATACATCCACAACTCTGGCATCTATTAGCTTCAGCTCATAGAAAATCTCTAATTGCCCAGCAGAGTCGTTCTATAAAAAAAGAAATTAGCAGTGAGTTTCTCATTAGAAGTAATAGACATACCAAGTAATGGTGATGACTTATCTATCGGTTTAATTAGTTGTATAGGATGATGAGCAATATTATCATCTCTGGTTATAGAGTGACTTAAGCCTAATACTTGTATCTGGTCCTCATGCCCACTTTGATATCTATTTCCAATAGAGTCAAAGGTTGAACAACCAGAAGAAATTAATCCTTGCTGGTTTCCCTCTAGCGTTAAATAAATCAGATGTGACATAAAAATACTCCTTGTTCACTTAGATCATCATAAAGTCCATGTAAAGATCCCCCCAAGTATATCCTTCAACATATAGCGCGCAAGGCAAACAGAACCTGATAATCACAGCTAATCATAGCCCCTTATCCATCACTTCCCGCAGCCAGCCGCAGCGCATTTCCGGCACCGCCAGCAGCAGTTGCTGCGTGTAGTCGTCCAGCGGCGGTGACAGCGCTTGCGCCACCGGCCCTTGCCGGACAATGCGCCCCTGGCGCAGCACCGCCACGGTATCGGCCACTTCCCGCACCACGTGTAAATCGTGGGTGATGAACAGGTAGGCGACGCCGGTTTCCTGCTGGATCTGGCGCAGTAGCGAGAGCACGTCGCGCGCCACCAGCGGGTCCAACGCCGATGTCGGTTCGTCGCAGACGATAAGCGACGGCTGCGCCGCCAGCGCGCGGGCGATACATACCCGCTGTTTTTGACCGCCGGACAGCGCGGTGGGATAACGCTGCGCCATCTCCGGCGGCAATCCGACCTGATGCAGCAGGTCGTTCACACGCGAACGTCGCGTCGCGGCGTCCAGTTGGGTCAGGCACACCATCGCCCGCTCAATCTGCACGCCGATCGGCAGACGCGGGTTGAGCGCGGTATCCGGGTGCTGGTGAATCATCTGGACAGCTTGCAACTGGGCGCGACTGCGCTGCGCCAGTCGCGGCGGCAAGGCGTCGCCATTCAGTCGAATCTCACCGCCCGCCGGAGCCAGCAGCCCGCACAGGGTACGCCCAAGCGTCGATTTGCCGGAGCCGGATTCGCCGATCACCGCCAGTGTGCGTCCGCGCGCCAGTTGCAGCGACACGTCCTGCAATACCGGCTGTTGCTGGTAACGGGCATCAAGATGGCGGATATCCAGCAGGACGTCGCCGGTCGCCGGTTGCGGCGTTTTCGGCTCGCCGCGCGCCTGTAGCAGCGCGCGGGTGTACGCTTCGGCTGGGTTTTCCAGCAATGGCGCGGTGTCGCCGGTTTCCACCTGACGGCCGTGACGCAGCACCATGATGCGGTGGCTGATTTGCGCCACCACCGCCAGATCGTGACTGATATACAGCGCGGCCACGCCGGTCAGGCGGATAATATCATCGATGGCGTTGAGCACCCCGAGCTGGGTGGTGACGTCCAGCGCGGTGGTCGGTTCGTCAAAAATAATCAGATCGGGGCCGGCGCACATCGCCATCGCGATCATCGCTCGCTGCAACTGTCCGCCGGACACCTGATGCGGGTAGCGCTGGAAAAAGATCTGCGGTTCCGGCAGCGACAACTGTGCAAACAGTTCGATCGCCCGCGCGATGGCCTGCTGACGCGACAGCACGCCGTGGCGTACCGCCGTTTCAATCACCTGCTCGCCGATGCGCTGCGCCGGGTTGAACGACGCGCTGGCCGACTGCGCCACATACGCGATGCGCGCGCCGCGCACCCGCCGTAACTGCCGCTCCGATAACGCCGCCAGGTCGCTGTTGTTATCGCCGTTCTGAAACCAGATATGCCCGCTGTCGATACGCATGCCGTGACGGCAGTGGCCGAGAATCGCCTGGCCGATGGTGGACTTGCCCGCGCCGGACTCGCCAATCAGCCCCAGCACTTCGCCTTTATTGAGGGTAAAGCTGATGTCCTGCACCAGCGCCCGACCGCCCGCCGTGACGCGCAGATGTTCAACCCGCAGCAACTCACTCATGACGGCCTCCGCGCCAGTTACGCCCATCGCGGCTCAGCAGCCAGTCGGCCACCACATTGAGCGACACCGCCAGCAGGGCGATAGCCGCCCCCGGCACCAGCGCCGCCCACACGCCAAACAGAATGCCGTCTTTGTTGTCGCGCGCCAGCCCGCCCCAGTCGGCGGTCGGCGGCTGGATCCCCAGCCCCAGAAACGACAGCGCCGACAGAAACAGCAGGATGAAGATGAAGCGCAGCGCGAACTCCGCCACCAGCGTGTTGCGCGCGTTCGGCAAAATTTCGCGCCACAGAATCCAGCCCATCGACTCGCCGCGCATGCGCGCCGCTTCGATGAACTCCTGCGTGGCGATATCCACCGCCAGCGCACGCGAAACGCGCAGCACGCGGGTGGCCTCCAGCACGCCCAGCACCAGAATGATGATCAGCGTGCTTTTCGGCAGCATCGCCAATACCACCAACGCCAGAATCAGCGTCGGGATCGCCATCAGCACGTCGTTAACGCGGGAAATCAGTTGGTCGACCCAGCCGCCGCACACCCCGGCCAGAAACCCCAGCCCGGCGCCCAGCACAAACGCCAATGCGGCCGCCAGCGCGGTCACCGCCAGCGAAGTGCGGGTACCCCAGACTAAACGGGAGAACAGATCGCGCCCGATATTGTCGGTGCCGAGCCAGACCTGCGGCATCGGCCCCAGCCAGGCGCCGCCGACCACCTTGTCGGCCGGGTAAGGCGCAATCCAGGGCGCAAACAGCGCCACCCCAATAAACAGGCCCAGCCCCAGCAGGCCGAACGCCACGGAAGGTTTCACAGCAGGCATGTACAGATATCCATTCGGTTGACGGTATTACCGCCGGGCATGGCGCAAACGCGGATTCGCCATCAGCGATACCACGTCCGCCAGCAGATTAAGCAGGATGTAAATCGTCGCCAGCACCAGCGCGCAGCCCTGAATCACCGGCATGTCGCGCTTGCTGATGCTGTCGACCATGTACTGCCCCAGCCCTGGGTAAACAAACACGCTTTCGACGATCACTACCCCCACCATCAGATACGCCAGATTGAGCACGATAACGTTGATGATCGGCCCCCAGGCGTTGGGCAGCACGTGGCGCAGCAGGATAGCGGAAGGCGACATCCCTTTCAGCAACGCCGTGTCGACATAGGCCGCGTTTTGAGCGCCGATCAACGCCGCGCGGGTCATGTTGCTCATGTGCCCCAGCACCGCCAGCACCAGCGTCAGGCACGGCAGCGCGATGGCGGTCAGATGCGCGCCGAGCGGCATACCATCGTTGACGCTGCTGTTGCTCGGCAGCCAGAACAGGGTGATGGAAAAAATCAGAATCAGCAGGTAGCCGGAGAAAAACTCCGGCAGCGCCACCGCGACGCGGGTAAACAGGTTCAGTAGCCTGTCCAGCCAACTGCCCTGATAACGCACCGACAGAAAGCCGATCAGCAGCGCCAGCGGCACCGCAATCACCGCCGTGCACCCGGCCAGAAACAGCGTGTTTTCCAGCCGCCAGGCCAGCACCGGCGCAATGCTCTGACGGCTGGTGAAGCTGTGGCCGAAATCGCCGCCCAGCACGCCCCACAGCCAGCCGAGATAGCGCGAAACCGCCGGCTGATCCAACCCCAGTTGGGCGTTCAGCGCCCGCACCGCTTCCGGCGTCGCCGTCTGCCCCAGAATGGCGGTGGCGGCGTTGCCCGGCAACAGTTGGATACCGGCGAAAATCAGCGCCGATACCACCGCGATCATCGCTACGCCCGCCAGCAGACGCCGCAGAATCAGCGTCAGCAGCGGGTAGCGCTCGGTCCATCGGTAAAGATCGGTCCATCGGTGAAGAATCGTCACGTTACCCGCCTCAGGCCAGCCACACTTTTTCCGCCGCGCGGTTGCCGCTCAGCGGGAAGCCCGGAATGGCGGTCAGCCCTTTCACCTTATTGCTGCAGGCATCGAGCGCGTCAGCGTATAGCGGGATGATTTCGCTGCCCTTGTCCACCAACATCACCTGAATGTCGTGGTAGATCTGACGACGCTTTTCTTCGTTCACTTCACCGCGCGCCGCCTGCACCAGTTGGTCGAAGCCGGCGTCTTTCCAGGCGGACTCGTTCCACGGCGCCTGACTGGTGAACACCAGCGACAGCAGTGCATCGGCGGTCGGACGCACCGACCAGTTGGAGGAGACGAACGGTTTTTTCATCCACACATTGTCCCAGAAAGCGTCGTCCGGCACGCGCTCCACATTCAGCGGAATACCGGCTTTCTGCGCAGACGCCTGATACAGCTGGCCGGCGTCCACCGCGCCGGGGAAACCGGCATCGGCGACCGACAGCGTCAGCGGGCCGCTGAAGCCGGCTTTCTGCCAGTGCCATTTGGCTTTTTCCGGATCGTACGGACGCTGGGGAATGTCTTTGGCGAAATAACGGTTGGACGGGAAAATCGGGTTGTCGTTGGCTACGCTGGCGTAGCCGCCCAGCACGGTGTCGATGATCTGCTGGCGATCGATGGCGTATTTCAGCGCCAGCCGGCCGTCTTCGGTGTTGAACGGCGCCACATTGCCGAGGCCGGGGAAAGTGAAAATCTGGCTGTCGCGCGAGCGCAGCAGTTGCAGGGTCGGCATGTTCTGGATACGGCCGACGATGCGCGGGTTAACGCGGTTAATGATGTGCGCCGAGCCGCTCACCAGCGCCGCCACGCGGGCGGTGGAGTCGTTCATCGCCAGCGTTTCGACCGAGTCGACGTGGCCGCGTTCGCTGTTCCAGTGATTCGGGTTACGTTTCACCAGCGTGCGCACGCCCGGCTGGAAGCTCTCCAGCATAAAGGCGCCGGTGCCGATGCCCTTGTCGAAGCTCTCGTTTTCCGGGGTAATGGCAAAGTGCACGTCGCTCAGCAGCGCGACGAATTCCACGTTCGGCTCACTCAGGCGGATAGTCACTTCGTGACTGCCGGTGGCGTCCATCGCCATCACCGGGTCCAGATAGCCTTTCACCGACGAACTGGATTTCTCGCCGCGGTGATGGTTGAGCGAGTAGATCACGTCTTTGGCGCCGAGCGCACGGCCATCGTGGAACTGCACGCCTTTGCGGATGTGCAGCACCCAGGTGCGGCCGCCGTCTTTGCTGTCCCAGGATTCGGCCAGCGATGGCGCCAGTTCGCCTTTTTCGTCCAGTTCCAGCAGGTTGTTGAACAGTTGGGAACCCACGAAGTACATATAAGTCTCGAACCAGAACGCCGGGTCGAGGCGGTCGGTGCTGGAGGCGTTGTCCACGCCGACAATCAGGTGACCGCCCTTTTTCGGTTGTTCACCGCCTTCCGCCCCCCAGGCGGCGCTCAACGGCCAGCCGGTAGCGGCCGCGGCGACAGACAGGGCGCAGGCGCTCTTGATAAAATGACGACGATTCATGTTGTGTTCCCTTCGTGAGTGTTCATCCATTATGAATACGGATGATTATTATCCCCGTCATACTTCAAGTTGCAGGTGCGTTGGCTTTCCTGTAGCTCGAATTATTTAGGGGACATATCGTTATATTTTTCGCCGCCATCAGGACTGACGGTGAAATGCCTGCGCCAGACGGGCGATGTGCTCCGGGCCGATGCCGCAACAGCCGCCGACCAGCGACGCCCCCTGCGCCACCCATTCCTGCGCCCATTGCAGGTAACCTTCCGGGTGCGTGTCGGTACGTAAACGGCTCAGCCCTTCGTTAGCACCGCGCTGGTTATCTTCCGGCTCGAAGGCGTTGGCATACACGCCCACGCCGATATTGGCGGGCTGCGCTTGCAGCACCACGCTCGCCTGCGCCACCGCCGGCGCCATCACTTCCGGCCGACTACAGTTAAACAGCACATTGGCGGCGTGCAGGCGGGCAGCCGTTTGCGCCGCGTCCGTCACGGTTTCGCCGGAACGCAGGCGGGCGTGGCCGTCGGCATCCAGTTCATCCTGCAACGTAAACGACAGCCACAGCTCGCGCGGATCGCTCGCCAGCAGCTCGCGCACCAGCGTCACCTCCGCCAGCGAACTCTGGGTTTCCGCCAGCCACACATCCACGTAGGGATTCAGGGCGTCGATGAGCGTTTTCAGAATCGGCGTCGCCGCGGCGGCGTCGAACAGATCCGGACGATAAGAACCCAGCACCGGCGGCAGCGAACCGGCGACGCGCACCGAATGCGCAGCGGCATCCGCCGCCTGACGGGCCAGTTGCCCGGCCAGCGCCGCCAGCGCCTGACCGCGCGCGTTGAACACCGCCTCGCTGATATGGAAAGGCACCACGGCGTAGCTATTGGTGGTAATCACCTGCGCGCCGGCGGCAATAAAGCTGTCATGCACCTGCCGCACATGCTGCGGCGACTCCATCAGCGCCAACGCCGACCACTCCGGCTGGCGAAAAGGCGCGCCGATGCGTGCCAGTTCACGCCCCATTCCCCCGTCCAGAATCAGAACGTTGTCTGCCATCGTCTTTCCTTATCGCGTAAAAAAATTTCCCGCCACCATACAAAAAACCCTATATGGATGTCTAGATGCCTTGATAGCCAAAAAGCACAGACTGTCGTCAGGCCAGTGATGACGGGGCTGCATCACGGCCGGTCACTTTTGTGCGTTATTTGTACAAGACTGATTTATCTACGATGCCGGAATTTCCTTGAGCCAGGTCAATTTCGGCGCAATAAAACCGGGTCCCCTCCCAGGCGAATTCAATATATAGTGTCTATCCTTTTACAAGAACCTACATATTGTGTTTATCCACAAGAACATCCACAGCCTCCGCATCCGTTGTCAGCCGCGGCTTCCGCCTGTGGATAACATCAACAAAGGAAGAACACCGAGGAACAACATGAAACCAGTAGTGATTAAACGGGACGGATGTCAGGTACCTTTTGACGAAAACCGAATCAATGACGCAGTCATCAAAGCGGCAAAAGCTGCCGGCGTGGATGATGCGGACTACTGTGCCACCGTCGCCGGCGCCGTCGCTCAGCAGGTGCAGGGAAAAGCGCGCGTTGACATTCGCGAGATTCAAAACGTGGTGGAAAACCTGCTGATGTCCGGCAAGTACAAGCAACTGGCGCGTACCTATATCGAATACCGCCACGATCGCGATGTGGCTCGTGAGCGTCAGGGGCGGTTGAATCAGGAAATCCGCGGACTGGTGGAGCAAAGCAACGTCGCCCTGCTCAACGAAAACGCCAACAAGGACAGCAAGGTCATCCCTACCCAGCGCGACCTGCTGGCGGGGATTGTCGCCAAACATTACGCCAAACAGCACATCCTGCCGCGCGACGTGGTGCTGGCTCACGAACGCGGCGAGATCCATTACCACGACCTCGACTACTCGCCGTTCTTCCCCATGTTCAACTGCATGCTGATCGACCTCAACGGCATGCTGACGCAGGGTTTCAAGATGGGCAACGCGGAAATCGAGCCGCCCAAGTCCATCTCCACCGCCACCGCGGTCACCGCGCAGATCATCGCGCAGGTCGCCAGCCATATCTACGGCGGCACCACCATCAACCGTATCGATGAAATTCTGGCGCCGTTCGTCACCGCCAGCCACGAGAAGCACTGCGCCGTGGCGCGCGAATGGCAGATTCCGGACGCCGAAGGCTACGCGCTCAGCCGTACCGAGAAAGAGTGCTACGACGCTTTCCAGTCGCTGGAGTACGAAGTCAACACCCTGCACACCGCCAACGGCCAGACGCCGTTCGTCACCTTCGGTTTTGGGCTTGGCACCAGTTGGCAATCGCGGCTGATTCAGCAGTCGATCCTGCGCAACCGTATCGCCGGACTGGGTAAAAACCACAAGACGGCGGTGTTCCCGAAACTGGTGTTCGCCATCCGTGACGGCGTTAACCACAAACCGGGCGACGCGAATTACGACATCAAGCAACTGGCTCTGGAGTGCGCCAGCAAGCGCATGTACCCGGATATTCTCAATTACGACCAGGTGGTGGAAGTCACCGGCTCGTTCAAGACGCCGATGGGCTGCCGCAGTTTCCTGGGGATATACGAAGAAAACGGCGAACAGATCCACGACGGCCGCAACAACCTGGGCGTCATCAGCCTGAACCTGCCGCGCATCGCGCTGGAAGCCCACGGCGACGAAGCCCGCTTCTGGCAATTGCTGGACCAGCGGCTGCTGCTGGCGAAAAAGGCGCTGATGACGCGTATCGCGCGGCTGGAAAATGTAAAAGCCCGTGTAGCGCCTATACTTTATATGGAAGGGGCATGCGGAGTACGCCTGAAGGCGGACGACAATATCGCCGAGATTTTCAAGAACGGCCGCGCTTCCATTTCGCTGGGTTATATCGGGGTGCATGAGACCATCAACGCCCTGTTCGGCAATCAGGTTCATGTGTTCGATGATGAAACCCTGCGGCAGAAAGCGGTGGCGATTATCGCCCGTTTGAAGGCCGCGACCGAAAGCTGGAAGGAAGAGACCGGTTATGGTTTCAGCCTGTACAGTACGCCAAGCGAAAACCTGTGCGACCGCTTCTGCCGTCTGGATACCGCTGAATTCGGCGTAGTGGCCGGCGTCACCGACAAAGGTTACTACACCAACAGCTTCCATCTCGACGTGGAGAAAAAGGTCAATCCGTACCAGAAGATCGATTTTGAGGCCCCTTATCCGCCGCTGGCGAATGGCGGTTTTATCTGTTACGGCGAGTATCCCAACCTGCAGCACAACCTCAGGGCGCTGGAAGACGTATGGGACTACAGCTACACCCGAGTCCCTTATTACGGCACCAACACGCCTATCGACGAGTGCTACGAGTGCGGCTTTACCGGCGAGTTCGACTGCACCAGCAAAGGCTTTACCTGCCCGCAGTGCGGTAACCACGACTCCTCGCGCGTCTCGGTGACGCGGCGGGTGTGCGGCTACCTGGGTAGCCCGGATGCGCGTCCGTTCAACGCCGGCAAGCAGGAAGAGGTCAAACGCCGGGTAAAACACCTTGCCAGCGGACAACTGGGCTGACAGTCTGCGCCGCGCTCCTTCTGGGCGCGCGGCCTCATGCACGACTGCGGCGTTAGGCTGATGCCGCCCGGTGGGCGGCCTTTTGGACGGTAATCGCTATGAACTACCATCAATACTACCCGGTGGATGTGGTCAACGGTCCGGGAACGCGCTGTACGCTGTTTGTGGCAGGCTGCGAGCACCAGTGCGCCGGCTGCTATAACCAGAGCACCTGGCGAGTGAACTCCGGGCACCCTTTCACGCAGGAAATGGAAGATCGCATCATCGCCGATCTGCAAAACACCGACGTACCGTTGCAGGGACTGTCGCTGTCGGGCGGCGACCCGCTGCACCCGCAAAACGTGCCCGATATCCTGCGGCTGGTGAAACGGGTGCATGACGAATGCCCCGGTAAGAATATCTGGATGTGGACCGGTTATCAGCTGGATGAACTGACGCCGGAACAGCGCGACATAGTGGATCTGATCAACGTGCTGGTGGACGGCCGGTTCGTGCAGGAACAGCGGGATTTGACGCTGATATGGCGCGGCAGCCGCAATCAGGTGATTCACCATCTGCGCTGAGCCGGCGGCGGGTACAGACACACCGCGTGGCGCAGGCATCGCTCCACGCGGATACCGTTAGATGAAAACGGCACATATATGGAAAACCGGCACACGGAAAACCGACGTCGGTTACATCGGTTCCGTCACCGTATCACGACGCCAAAGGTGCTTTTTTCCAAACCCCAGCGCGTTATCGGTCATTTTCATTTCATTGATCGACAGCTTCCAGACCGGCGCGCCGCTGCTGCGGGCAATCGGAAAGCGAACGTTATAGCGACTGCGCGCCTGCGCTTCTTCATCGCCGCTCAATCGGCTGATCTCGCCCAGAAACTGCACGCCTTTAATCAGCAGCACGCTCTTCGGCTGACCATTGACCGTGCCCGCCACCTGTGGGCATCGCCGCATAATCTCGCCATGCCTCGTATCCGGCTCCGTCATCAGATAAAAGGCGATCTGTTCATCATCAAACACATAAAAGCAGTTAGCACACCATAAATCGTCATCGTCGCTGACACACAGCGTCAGCACATGCAATTTCTTCAGATAGCGGGAAATAACTCCCAGGGTATTCTCTGCCTCCACGGCCCCTCTCCCGGTAGAACGTCGTTAATCCTTGCCTGACCGGATAGCATCAGTCCCTGTTATCACGAACTGCACATAATGCCACTTCCCGGGCAAAATACAGACCTGTTGCGCCGATATTTTGCCCGAGATTGATAGAAAAAACGGATAACGTCTTCACAGAAAGGGAAATTTTGGTGATGTTGGCGGTGGGTTGGATTGTCCGCTATGGTCACCAAGCAGACTAAATCAGGGCGTGGAATTTACTCAATTCTTTTACTGTTTGCGGTAAGCTCTGCCGGAGTAACGCATCAAGATACTCATCAACCGATTTAGGCGGTTTTCTCATGCTGTGACGCTGCCTGCTTACTGCGGATAACACAAGCGCCTGATTCAAATCGAGCAGGTCTGTGATGAAATCATCCGGGTGTAGCGCTTCAATGCCAAAGTTATCGATCTCGGGATGGGGAAAATCTTTCAGGTTAAACGTAACGATGATTTCAGCGTTACTGCGAATGGCGGCTGCAACCACATGCTGATCATCAGGATCAGGGAGCGTGATGCCTGGAATGAGCGCTTCAAACCCAGTAATCATCGCATCAGGAATAGCCTGATTCATCAGTACAATCCAAGCTCTTGGCCATGATCTGCCAACGCCTGCATTGCTCTACTGCTTTCATTATCCCTCTGGTGTTTATAGTCCATCAGGTCAGCGAAAAGCACACGGCGGTGGCGACCGGTTTTATGAAAAGGTAGTTTCCCATCCTCCAGAAGCTTCACCATGTGAGGGCGTGAAACATTCAGAATGTTGGCTGCCTCCTGTGTCGTTAATTCAGCATGAACAGGAACAACCTGAACCGCGTTACCCACAGCCAGCTCGCCTAAAATCGACATCAATAATGTCAGTGCCGACGTCGGTAATTCGACCTGACGAGTGTTGTTATCTGCATCCTGAATCGAGATTTTTTGTGTTTCCATCTTTGTGGAGAGATAGGCAGCAAGCTCCCTTTGTCCACGAACAGCCGCCTCAATCTCCCCCGGTGCCGGAAGGCTCAGGCTATCAAGAATTGAGTTTGTCATTTTGGGTATTCCATTTTCAGTTTGAGGTCTAGTGATAACCGTAACGGTTGCAATCAGACTATACGAAATAAACGAAAAGCACAACAAACGAAATAAACGAAACAACGCCGAGTTCGACAAGCAACCGCAGAGGTGCATGGTTTATCCCCGCTGGCGCGAGGAACACCTCGGCGGTAGGGTCGTCACGGGGGCGCTCAGCAGCCAAAGAACCCTGGCTTATTTTCAGCAGCACAGACGAGTTTAAGCCACGTGAAGTGATGAAAAATTAGCGGAGAATGTCCTGCGACACTCTCCGCTAATGTTAAGACGAACGGTGCTGAGCACCGTTCTTAACCACCTCGCCAACACCTACTGGAGTATGGTGTTGGTTTATTAGCGCTGATTTTATGGGGATCCCTCAGGACCTCCGTGGGGAAAAAGAGTCAACACAAATCCGGCGAGCCTGCTGCACACCTGAGAATATCTGCTATACAAATCACTGAGCATATCCGTTACGTCGAACATAAGAAAATCTGACAAACAGCGACAGAGAAACCCAGGAGTAAAAATGAAAAACTACAACATTGGTATTCGGCTATCCATCGGGTTTGGGATACTTATCGCATTTTCGTTAACCATGCTTGCCAGCGGCATCTATCAACTCCGCCAGATTAGCCAAAACGCGGAGCAGATTATGCAAATACCGCTGCGCAAAGAACGGCTGGTGGCGGACTGGGGAGCGGCTCTCGCCGCCGGCATACAGCGGGCCACCGCCACCGCGCGCAGCAGTGATGCCTCACTGGCGCAGGTGTTCGCGGCGGATAACGCCAACGCCACCAAAGAGAACAATGAGCGTGCGGCGCAATTTACCGCGCTGGTGTCTTCGAGTGAAGAAAAGGCCCTGCTGGATAACTTAAACACCAACCGTCAGGCGTACATCAAAGCGCGGGATGACATTTTCGCCGCCAAGTCAGCGGGAAACTCGGAACAGGCCAAGCAATTCTTTGAACAAAGATTGCAGCCTATCGCCATCGAGTACCAAAAAAGCATGAACATCTTGCGCGACTACCAGCGCACCAGCATTGACCGGATGCGGATGGACATTGCCGAACGCGCCAGTAACAGCTATTTCTTTCTCGGCGGGCTGGGGGTGTTGATTACCGTCATCGGTTCGCTGCTCGCCTGGATGCTGACCCGCAGCATTGTGCGCCCGCTGCAAAAAGCGGTACTGATAACGCATGCCGTCGCCAAAGGCGATCTCACCGCAGAGATCTCCCCGCAAGGCCGCGATGAACTGGCGCAGTTGCAATTCGCGCTAAAAGCCATGATCGCCCAGTTACGGACGGTGGTCGGAGAGGTGCGCGAAGGGGCGGAAGCCATCGCCGGCGCATCGTCGCAGCTCTCGGCGGGCAACCTGGACCTCTCGAATCGTACCGAAGAGCAGTCCGGCGCGCTGCAAGAAACAGCGTCCTCGATCGAACAGCTCACCTCGACCGTTCGGCACAATGCCGATAACGCCAGACAAGCCAGCCAGTTGGCGCAAGATACCGCCATTCAGGCGCAATCCGGCGGGCAACTGGTCAGCGAAGTGGTGCAAACCATGGGCGCTATCGATAGCTCTTCCAAAAAAATCGTCGATATCATCGGCGTCATCGACAGCATCGCGTTTCAGACCAATATCCTGGCGCTCAATGCAGCGGTTGAAGCGGCTCGCGCCGGCGAGCAAGGCCGGGGGTTTGCGGTGGTGGCAAGCGAAGTGCGCAGCCTGGCGCAACGCAGCGCCTCGGCCGCCAGAGAAATCAAAGAGCTTATCGGTCATTCGGTACAAACGGTGGACGCCGGGAACCAACTGGTGGAAAAAGCCGGCGCCTCAATTCAGGGGATTGTGGATGGCGTGCGCAAAGTGAGCGAGTTGGTGGGGGAAATCAGCGTCGCCAGTCAGGAGCAGTCGCTTGGCATCGAACAGGTGAATATGGCGATCAATAAGATGGAGCAAACCACCTTGCAAAATGCCTCGCTGGTCAGAGAAGGCAACACCGCCACGCAAGCCTTGCAACAGCAGGCCGAACAGTTAAAACAGGTGGTCAGCATCTTCCATCAGGAAGAAACCAGCCCCCGCGCTTATAGCGCACCCGGCAACAAACCCCGGCTTTCAGCCCCACCCGCCGCGAAAACACTGGCGTTAAAACCGGCGGCATCCTCGGGCAAGGCATCAGGCAGCGAGGACGACTGGCACGCGTTTTAACCCAAACCTGGGTAGTGGCTTTTCGTAACCGGCCGCCGATCAGGCTATCTTAATCAACGGGTTATCCCCGCTGGCGCGGGGAACACATCATTGAGCTGATGCGCAAAGAGGCCGCCCGCGGTTTATCCCCGCTGGCGCGGGGAACACATGCTGAGAAACTGAACGCACCGCGCCCCGGTCGGTTTATCCCCGCTGGCGCGGGGAACACATCGGTGGAACAGACAACCCGTTGTTGACGTGCGGTTTATCCCCGCTGGCGCGGGGAACACAGCGACACGTTTTCTGCAATGATGGCATCAACCGGTTTATCCCCGCTGGCGCGGGGAACACGCAGGTAAGTTTTGCCGTTAAGCTCGTGAATCTCGGTTTATCCCCGCTGGCGCGGGGAACACTGAGGGATAAAGGTGCTGGTCAGGATGTTACGCGGTTTATCCCCGCTGGCGCGGGGAACACTGTTACAGGAAGAGGAAGTTCGCCAGGAGTAGCGGTTTATCCCCGCTGGCGCGGGGAACACTCGGAAGAAATATATATCTGTCTTGCTGCATCCGGTTTATCCCCGCTGGCGCGGGGAACACTTACCCGCTCGGAATAAGTGCCGTTCGTAATCCGGTTTATCCCCGCTGGCGCGGGGAACACTTTTCCTGATTTTCCGTCTTGATACCGGTCAGCGGTTTATCCCCGCTGGCGCGGGGAACACGTTTTCAGACGAGCCTGGTCGGCCGCGATGAGCGGTTTATCCCCGCTGGCGCGGGGAACACTAGGATTGATGCGTGCGTTGTTCAAAAGAAGGCGGTTTATCCCCGCTGGCGCGGGGAACACGGGCAGAGGTGGCTACGGCCTGCGCGGTCGCTCGGTTTATCCCCGCTGGCGCGGGGAACACCGCTGTACCGCTACTGTGCTGTGTCTAGCGCACGGTTTATCCCCGCTGGCGCGGGGAACACACAGCCTCGGTGAGGGCGTACGCAGCAAGGCCCGGTTTATCCCCGCTGGCGCGGGGAACACGTTCATTGCCATGAGTACCAGCTACCTAGCATACGGTTTATCCCCGCTGGCGCGGGGAACACGCATGCTGGTACTCTGGATTGTATTTGGCGTACGGTTTATCCCCGCTGGCGCGGGGAACACTACAGCCCCGGTAATAACCGAATCAACGTATGCGGTTTATCCCCGCTGGCGCGGGGAACACACAGCGGTATCTGTACGGCAACAGGTAAACCGCGGTTTATCCCCGCTCTCGCGGGGAACACCTGACGCAGAACCAGTTTGATGCGCTGGTTAGCGGTTTATCCCCGCTCTCGCGGGGAACACGCCGTGTCCGTCCGGCTGTAATTCCGGCAGCTCGGTTTATCCCCGCTCTCGCGGGGAACACATCCCGGAGTCCTGCCAGCTGGCGGGTCTGCCCGGTTTATCCCCGCTCTCGCGGGGAACACGTGACGAATACCACCAGAGATTCATGACAACGCGGTTTATCCCCGCTCTCGCGGGGAACACGGCAACGCCAACTGGCTGACGGGTATACCTCACGGTTTATCCCCGCTCTCGCGGGGAACACTCTAAAAGTATATACCTGTTTTATAAGGCATTTTAAAGGCAGGAAAATTCCACCGATTTTACCCGGTTGTTAAAGAACATTAACCTATTGATTTTCAACAGGGTGAAATGAGACTAACCGCAGTCCGTCGAGGTCCACCGGCATCCGGCGGTTTTCACCGAAGGTCTGGAACTCGAAACCGGATTCGGTATTGGTGGCCCAGGCCATCACCACGTTGCCCTGCTCCGCCAGTTCCACCACCTGTTGCCAGATCATCTCCCGCACCCGACGCGAGGTGTCGCCCACATATACGCCGGCGCGCACTTCCAGCAGCCAGACCGCCAGCCGACCGCGCAGGCGCGGCGGCACATTCTCGGTGACCACCACCAGCATACTCATCCGCCATGCCCCCGGTGACCGGCGTCGCCAAACGGCGTCGGCTCGGGAATGGCCGGCGGTTGCGCGTCCGGCGGTGCCTGTGGCGGCGCGATCTCGCCGGCGGCCAGCACGTCTTCAATCAGCGGAATCAGTTTGGCCAGCGTCTGCTGGCTGCGGAAAATATCGCGACACGCCACCCGCACGTCGCGATCCGGTTCCAGCGGATTACGGGCGGCAATCTCGAACGCTTTAGGCACCACGCCCTCGAACTTGATGATGTCGGCGATATCGTAGACAAACGATAACGGCTTGCCGCTGTGGACAAAACCGATGGCGGGCGCGTAGCCTGCCGCCAGTACCGCCGCCTCGGTAATGCCGTACAGGCAGGCGGTGGCGGCGCTGATGCACTGGTTGACCGTGTCGCCGCGTTCCCAATCTTTCGGGTCGTAGCGGCGGCCCTGCCATTTCACGCCGTACTGCTTCGCCAGCAGGCTGTAGGTCTGGCGTACCCGCGCGCCTTCAATGCCGCGCAGTTGATCCACCGAGCGTCGACTCGGCGCCGGTTCGCCAAAACGCAGCTCAAACATGCGTCTGACTACTTTCAGCCGCAATTCTTCATCCAGCGCCAGCTTCGCCTGATACAGCAACCGGTCGGAACGCGCGCCGCCCGGCTGCCCGGCGGCGTACAGCCGCACCCCGGCCTCGCCCACCCACACCAGCAACGTGCCGACGGTAGCCGCCAGCTTTGCCGCCGCGTGGGAAACGCGGGTGCCCGGCTCCAGCATAATGCAGGCCACCGAGCCGACCGGGATATGGGTGCGCACACCGTTTTTGTCGATCAGCACAAAAGCGCCGTCAATAACGTCAATCTGCCCGTATTGCAGGAAGATCATCGAGGTACGGTCTTTTAGCGGCAGCGGGTTAAGCGGAACAAACGACATTCACCCTCCCGTTCAGGCGCGTCGCAACAGCAGCAGCCCACACCCCAGCGACCGGCTTTTGCCCAGCCCCTGACTGACCGCCTGGGCAAAACGCCCGGCGTCGGTGATACGCAACAGGCCGTCGAAATCCACCGAACTGAAGCTGACCGGCGCGGTCTGCTGCGGTTTATACAGCCGATGACGCTGATAACCGTCAACGCGACAGGCGTTCACCTCAAACCCGCAGCGCTCGCCCTGACGCGCCAGCCAGTCAGCGGCGGCCTGTTGCTGGCGCGGCCAGATCTCCGCCTTGTCCGCCCCTTGCGCTTTGGCGTGGTATTTGGCGTCCATCAGCACATCACTCCGCTGCCGTTGGCGCGTCACCACCGGATTGGCGCGCAGGGAAAACGCCAGTTGCATCCCGACGCTCAGCTGTGGCTGCCAGGGTTTGGTTTCCACCACAAACAGGTTGTGATCCTGCCGGGGCGCGCAGGCCGAGAGCAGGTAATAGCGGCTAAGCGTCGCATGGTCGTCCTGCCGAAACAGAAAACCGCGTTGCGCTTCCTGCGGGAACAGTTGCCACAACCACTGATGGCTGGCGTAGACCGGCGAGGTCTGCCACTTGTCCGCCATCACCGATGGCAGCGCCGCCGGTTGCAGCGTCACCCGGGAAAAGAACATCACTGACCTCCTTTCAGCACGCCGCGATACTGTACCCGCGTGGTAAATTGCCAACGCCGACGGCTGGCGGGCTGATCGCCGCGCAACACCTGCATCACCCCGTCCGCCGCCACATCCTCACCCGCTTCCCAGTAGCAGGTGCCGTCCGGCTGATTGATGAACTGCAGATCCGGGTCGTTTAACAACGGCGACCCATCAACCTGTTGCCATACCTCAGGGAGCGAGCCGCTGAACAGGTGCGGCGCCATCGGCAACGCCAGCGGGCAGCTTTTGCGGCCGAGATACAGCGGGAACACCGGCGTGCGCAGCGCGTCGGCCAGGTGCGCGAGCGTGACCGGCGCGCCGTCGGTGGCGCTCACCGCCACGTGGTAGTAGGCGTCGCAGCGGTATTCGCGGGCGGTCAGCAGCGTTTCCAGCCCTTGCGCCGGGTCTGAACACAGCTCATCGCGACGGGTGTGGCGCACCCGCTTGCGTTCTTCACGCGGCATTTGCACGGTATGGTAGTCACGCAGCCAGCCCTCCCGGCGGGAAAGCGGCCTGACCGCGAAGCGGTAGTGGGCGTTGAATTGCGTCAGCCGTTCTTCGTCGTCGCGCCGGATGCCGAGCGCCGCCGCCAGCAGCCCCAGCAGCGCGGAACGGCTGGGCACCGGCGAGGTATGGCGCACCTCGCCCACCGCCGGTTCCCCCCAGGACGCCAGCGGCGCGTAAAGCTGAAACACCAGATACTCAGTCATGCCGCCCTCACTGGCTGATGAAATCCAACAGTTGCGGCAGGCTGCCGGCTCCGGCTTCCACATCCAGCACATAGTCGGTCATGCCGTCGGCGCCGTAGGCGCGATTGAACTTCTCCTGCTGGTTTTTCAGCGCGCTAATCGCCGTTTCCAGCGGTTCGGCGCTGCGCACCGGTTTGAAAAACGCCACCGACAGCGCGCGCGGCTGCGCCGAGCCACGTTCCGCCAACACGTAAGAGGCATACGCGCGGGAGGCGAAACTGTTCTGCTTGCCGGTGGGCGACACGGTGAGCGCGGTTTCCCCCAGCGCCCGCAGCGTGCGCTGCACCAGCACCTCGTCACCGCCGAGGTTTTCCCGCAGCCGGTCGCGGTCGATGCAGATATATTGATAGAACAGCGCCGAGGCAAAGCCTTGCTCGCCCATATGGCCGGAGCCGCTGTTGTCCTCGCCGGTGTTGAGGTCATCCACCGCGGTGAAGAAATCGTCTTCTACCGTCACCGCGCTGACGCCCAGCGCGTGCGCCACCTGACAGGCGGCCTCCACGTTAAATTCCGGGCTGGACGCCAGCATACGGCCGAACAGCGCGATATCGACGCTCGCCACCTCTTTGCGCAGCAGTTTCAGCTCTTCGCTGTTGGGTTCGCGGGATTCGGCAATCAGCGCATCCACCAGTTGATCCACCCGCGCCCGCTCCGGCACGCTGACGTGCGCCAGTTGTTCGATGTCGAACTTCTCCAGCGGGTCGGGGCTGTTTTTCTCTTCTTTTTTCAGCTTGCCGAACTGCCCGGCAATTTTCTTCGCGGCTTCCTCCGCGGTTTTGGTCGCCACGCCGCCGTCGGTAAGCGCCTTATACACCACTCGCCCCAATTGGCGGGTACGTTTGCCTATGTGCTCGCCCAAGGCGGTTTCAAACACCTCGGAGGTGCGCCAGGCGCGTTTGAGACTTTGTGACGACACCCGCAGCCGCTCTACCCCGCCGACGATGGCGGTTTTCGGGCGGCCGGTGTCGTCCCGGTTCAGGTTGGCTGGTGCGTAAGCGGTCAAAAAATGCAGTTGAATAAAGGTGGTCATGCCGGTTCCTTGTTGTCGGTCGGGTGATTTCCGGTCGGTTCGTTGGCGGTATGGGCTGATGGCGTATCGTCCGGCGCGGGATCCAGCGACGTCTGGTTGTATTCGCAAGCCCAGCGCACTGCGTTGCGTTTTAACGGATTGGGTTGTGCCGGTAGGTTGTGCTGTCGGTCGTACCATTCGTCCATCCACAGCAGAATGCCGTCGGCCAGCGACGGCAGATTGACCCCGTCGCTGCCGCGAATCGTGACGGCGCGGATCAGCAGGCGGCACAGTTCCTCCGGCGTCTGCGCCCTCAGCAGGCGTTCAAAGCGCAGTTCGGACAGGTAGCGCCGGTCGCTGCCGGCAGTGACCTTTTCCCCCAGTTGCGCGGCGAAACTTTTCTTGCCGTTATGCTCGTCCGCATGAACCGCCACCGCCGCGAATATCGCCACCGCCAGCAGGCGATGTTCCTTATCGCCGATTTGCGACGCCAGTATCCGCGCAATCCGTTGAAATCCTGGACAGGTCAGCGCGCCATAAGGGGCGGCGGCGCGCCGCAACGCCGCCCGATCCGCCCGCCCGTTGTAGTTGTCGTTATGCCGGTTCTGTAATGCGTAAAACCAGGCACTGATTTTCGCCGCCGCCGGCGCGTCTATCACCAGCAGCGTTGCGGTATTACCCATTCACCGCCTCCTCCTGAGGTTGCATTTGTTTAAACTGCTTCATCGATTTCTGACCGTAGAACAGCTTCACCATGTCGCTGCGTGCTTTCACCGCCTGCGTCAGGTCGCCCAGTTGGTCCGGGTTGCCGAACGTCAACCGGTCAAAGGTGCCGAGCAGGTATAAATAGAGCTGGTTCTGCCAGGCTTTCAGCGCGCTGATGGCGCACTTGCCGCTGGCGATGGAGCGGTAAAGCTGGCGGAAAAACTGTTCGGTTTCCTGCCAGAACGACACATCGATAATACTGAAATCGCCGCCCACCTCTTTCGGCCGACGGAACCAGGCCGCCTTCACCGACTGGCGCAGCAGTTGCTGAGCCTCGTGAGCCATCTGCAAGCCCAGCGGCAGGTAGTCGTGCACCGCCGGGGGGATCTCTTTCCACACCGGCACATGGTGTTCGTACCAGCAGCGCGCCTTCATGTTGTCCATGTCGTAGCCGAAGCACCACAGCCCGACCTTGTGCAGCAACGGCGCCCGTTGCTGGTTGAGGCTCACCACGCGGGCGGGCAATGTCTGGCTGAGCGCATCCTGCGTGCCGATCACCAGCCCCAGCCAGTCGCGGTACGACAACCCGCCCGGCTGACCTTTTACCGACAGCAACATGCCGTCTTTGTTCGACAGGCGATACGGCGTCAGCGGGTGCTGCCAGTGTTCGTACTGTACGCCGTAGTTTTTGGTGCGGTAGTGCGTCAGCAGTTGCTCCGACTTATCGCCGCACAGGTCGCAATGCCCGGCCTCGGTGTGGCCGAAATCCAGTTCAATGCGACGCGGCATACCCCAGAACGCCTGCAACCGATGCGTGTTTTCCGGCGTCACCTTGTCTTTATCGCCTTCGCTGGTGCGGGTGGCCGCCAGCCAGGGGAACACCGCCGCCACGCAGTCGCCGCGCTCGCCGGGCGTGACGTTGGCCCACAGCTTGCGCCACAGCGGCACCGGGTTTTGCGCGTCGTAAGGCATCAGCAGGGTGGTGATCGGCCCGCCGCCGCGCACGCCGACCCGGTGCCCCACCCCGCCCGACGGCGCGTTGGTTTGCAGCGTGTACAGCGCCAGCGCAGCGCAGTGCGGGCAGATGGCGTTCACCGTGCCTCGCTTGACGAAGTGGTCTTTATTGAGCTTGAGGGTATTGCCGCCCGGCGCATCGATCAGCAAACCGGAAATCGGGCTGTCATCGGCATCCAGTGGGGAAAAGTCCTGCATAAACGAGGGCTTGTCGGCACCGAAATTGAGCGCCGGCGCCAGCGTGTCGAGCGCGCGCACCCAGCCGTCGCCCAGCCCGTCGCGCCAGATGTCCTCCCAGTCTTCCTCATCCGAGGGAGCGTACGCGGTTTGCAACAGGCCGATCAGCAGCTGCCAGGCCGCGCCCTGAAAATCGGGTCGTGGACACGCCAGATCGATAATCCGGTCGTCGGCCAATTGCCGTGGAGAAATGTGGGTGCGGTGTCCGTCCGCGCCCACTACGGGTAACCAGGGTGTGTCAATCAGTGAAAACATGAACCTACCTCTTCAGTAAGGCCTCATCCGTGAGGTCGTCATGATTCCTGTTATTGTTTTCTGCCCCGGCGCGGCCAGAGTTCGCGCCAGTGGCACCGATGTTTCCCGGTGGTTTTTGGTGTAGAGCAAACAGTTGTGTTTTCCATGTTTTTACCGCCAGAGCGGTAGACATGGATATTAATTGTTATAGATATCGGTATTGGAAACATGTGCAATTCCTGAACAAAGGTTGTCTAAAGCAGGACGCACAATTATTATGATCAATGCCACTCGACCCATTTCTGTGTGCCCCGCGACTTCGGTAACGGTTCACCATTAATGGGTCAACTCATCACCTGCACAGACTTTACCTCATAAAAAACAAAAACAGAAGGGTGCATCAATTTATTCAACTATATTTTTATCTACACTTTCACAAAGTTTAATTTTTTCTCATAGTCTCTATTGCTAAAGTAACTTCCTTCCCCGGGCAATCGGGGATGAACCGGGTACATCAATGTATTCAGCTACGTTCCCCGCGCCAGCGGGGATAAACGCTCCAGACACCTCTCGGCATCGAGACTGTCGGGGCGACCACAGGGGTGAGGTGTCCCTCCGGGAACCTCCCCCCTGTGTTTCCCCTGATACCCCAGCCATCGCGAACTTGCTTCTTCAACATGTGATCTGGCTATCGGCCACCGGGGTTAACCCCTGTCGCTCGCTATAAAACGCCGCCGCTTCGCCCAGCGCCAGCAACAGCACTTCGGCGCCGGGGCGGTGCAGTTGTTGCCGGAAGCGCTCCAGCGCGTCGCCCTGTAAGGTCGGCCACTGTTTTTCGTGCTGTTGCCACCAGTGCTGGCGCACCGACAGGCGGCTTTTCTCCCAGCCAAATTCCCCCTCACCGGCATAGGGCTGAGGTAAAGCGTCGTCGCTGTCCGCCCGCCATGCCAGATAGACATCCTGCGATGTCTCGCCTGAGCGGGTGAACAGTTCGGCGTCATCGCGCCAGCCGCGCTGACCGGCGGCGGCGCAATACCCCAGCTCAAATGCCAGTGACGACTGCGACGCGATGGTACGATCGCCCAAACTTTTCCCTTCAGCCTGATAGCCGCGCTCCTCCAGCGCCGCCGGTGCCGGTATGCGTTGTTCATAAACGCTGTCTATCAGCAAACGCGCCTCTTCCGGCATGCGCAGCGCGCCGCATTCTCGCAGCATCGCCTGCGTGCGCCACAGCACCGCATGATGCTGATACACCGCGCCGGTACCGCTCAGTTCCACTCCCAGCCAGTCAGGACCGGCCTCGGGCTGCCATTGCGGCGCCAGAACCCACAGCACCGGCGGGGCGCGGTCATCCTGCTGCGGCGCAGCGTCGTCCAGCTGTTTACAACGACCATCTGCCCGGCGGATATGACGTTGCAGGCGCCCGGCGCGCTGGATCAGCAAATCCACCGGCGCCAGATCGCTTATCATCACATCCACATCAATATCCAGCGACTGTTCCACCACCTGGGTGGCGATCAGCACCTTGCCGCGCCGCTGTGCGCCTGTGCTGTGCTTGCCGAAGCGCTCAACCGCCGTGTCTTCAATCACCATGCGGTCGCAAAACGCAAACCGGCTGTGGAACAGCAGCACATCGTCCGCTGTTATCTCGCTGCACTGGCGCAACTGCCGCCAGGCGTCAATCGCCTCATCCACCGTGTTGCGAATCCAGCAGACGCACTGCCCGGCGGCCACCGCCTGACGAATCAACGCGATGGCTTCCGACCGGCGAGACAGCCAGTCAACCGTCACCGTGCGCCGGACCTCGGCGCGGGTTTCCACCGGCCACTCCCGCAGCGCCTGCGCGCTCACCTGGGTAAACCACGGGTATCCGGCCTGCTCCGCCAGACGGCCGGGCGGTTGCTGCATCCCCCGACAGAACGCCTGCACCAGCCGCTCCCGCTGAGACGCCGCCAGCGTGGCGGTAAGAATAATCGCGCTGCCGCCCTGACCGGCGTGGAAGGTCAGCAGGCTTTCCAGCAGACGGCCGGTATAAGCGTCGTAGGCGTGCACCTCATCCAGCAGCAGAATTTTTCCGCCCAGCCCTAACAACCGCAGCGACTGGTGGCGAAACGCCATCACCGCCATCAGCGCCTGATCGAGCGTACCGACGCCGACATCCGCCAGCAGCGCTTTCTTGCGCGAGTCGGCAAACCACTGATTGCAGGCGGCGCTGGCGCTGTCTTCATTATCCGGCCCGTACCGCATCTGCCCCGCCTGCGCTGGCCCCCATAGCGACAGGCGGAAATCCGTCACCATGTCGCGCGCGCCGTGCGCCAGCATCAGCGATGGCGCCACTCGTTCGTCAAACAAGGCGCGATACGCCTTCGCCAACCGCCGGTACATGGCGTTGGCGGTCGCCATCGTCGGCAGGCCGACATACAGCCCGTCGCCGCGACCGGCGCTCATCAGCCGGTGCGCCAGCGCCAGCGCGGCTTCGGTTTTGCCCGCCCCGGTGACATCCTCCAGTACAAACAGCTGCGGGCCAGGCGCGTCAATCTCGACCGCCATCGCCTGCTGCTGCAACGGCGTCGGCCGGGTGATAAAGGGAAAGAGGTTGCGCATTCCCGTAAACGGCGCAGCCACAGCGGCGGCCGGCAGGCGAGACACCGACCGCTCGGCCTGCGGCAACGCGCATTGCCGCCAGTATTGCGCCAGCGTCAGCGTCGGCTCCGCCCGATAGGGGAAATCGTCCTGCGATGAGCCAAGCCAGTCCGCCAGTACCACGCTGCCTGCCAGCGGCCAGCTTTTCTGTTGCAACAACACCCGCCAGTTTTTGTCGCTAAAACTATCGGGAAATGCCGTTAGTTCAGGAAACACGGCGTGCAGATCGGCCAGATAAGCCTGTGCGGCCAGAATATCGTCAGGGTGGAAAGCCAGCGCGCCGTTGCCCTCTTCCCGCGGCGGCTGTCCATGATGGCCGCATACCAGCCGCAGCCATACATCCATCGCGTAATGCAGTTTTTCCGGTCGGGATGTGGCGGGCAGCCAGTCCGTTTGCTCCCGCCAGTTGTCATGCAGCTTAAAACGCCACAACCACAACCCCAGCGAGTCATGGCGCATTGAATAAGCCTGCCCCGCCCCACGCACCAGCGGCGCGGCAGGGTTCTGGTAGAGCTGTTGAAAACCACGGGCGAACTTGCCGATATCGTGCCAGGCCAGAAACCAGGCCAGCCATAACGCGGCGCACTCTTCATCCAGTCCCAACGCCTGCAAATGGTCACGGACATGAAAACGGTTATTTTTCACCAGCCAATAGCCACAGGCCGCCACATCCAGACAGTGATAAGGCAATAAATGATAAGGCGCGCCGTTTTCGTTATTGGAAAACGTTCGGGCTTTTCCCCAGTAACGAAAATAGGACTCAGACAACAGTTCCGAATGGACTGCCTCGGGCATCGGCTTACCTCACCACTAAAAACACGTGACTATTTATTAAGTATGGAAAACAAATAGGCGGTGACAAGATAATTTTTATAAATAAAAAAGCGACTTATCACATATGTGACATTCATTAGCCGATGAATAGCATTTGAGAATAAATATAACGTTATCCCAATAATAATTATTGGAAATTATTTCGCATTCCGGCGAGATAATTATTTTCTATGACCGCAGTTCCGGCTTTTTTATTGTCATAAATTCAACCAGCTGCCATTAGCGACTTCCCCGGATTACGCCGCTATACAATCATTCTTCAAGTTGCAGGTGCGTCGGCTTTACTACACTACTCCGCTCATCCCTGAGCCTCTCCCCGCGGGCTGGATACCCACAAAATCAGTTAGAGAATGAGAGGCGTCCATATAATACATGACTTCATGACTTAACTTCACTTATGGTGGTTTTGATAATGACTTCAGGAAGTGACGTCGTGAGGCGAGGGAATGAAAGCGCAGGTTTCATCACTACGGAAGAGGCAAAAAAGTACGCTTGAACAGGTGTTTAAATCGCCCGTCCAGTCAGGCATCAAATGGGCCGATATCGAGTCACTGATAAAGGCGCAGTAGCCAACCTGCGCGACTGGCTTGAAAGCATAGGAGTGAAGCCATGAGCAAACCATCCACGCCAAACACCATTGAGATAGCCGGACAACTGGCTGTTATCAGTTATGTGCCGGAACTTGGCGCATTTCGTGGCAAGTTTCTGGGTCTGACCGGCTATTGTGATTTTGTGTCGGACAGCATTCAGGGGCTGAAAAAAGAAGGTGAAATCTCACTGCGCGAGTATCTGGATGACTGCAGCGCAGCGGGCATTGAGCCATACGTCCGCCAGGAAAGGATTAAAACATTTACGTTACGCTACCCTGAGTCGTTCGGGGAACGTTTGAATCAAGCTGCTGCCGAGCAGGGAACCTCTGTCAACGCCTTCATCATCGAGACGCTAAACGAGAGAATGAAACACGCGTGACGGCGGTTTCAAACTGCTTAGGGTATACACCACAACCATAAACCGCGTTCCTGATGAGCTTTTCATGCCCCTCGCCGATCAACGAGTTGATTAGCTAAACCGTTTCTTCTATTTTAGCCAACAGTTTAACTATCCCCGATAAAGAGTGTAATTATGTCTCACAAAGTATGGGTAATGGGCGATGCGGTGGTCGACCTCATTCCGGAAGGCGAGGAGCGCTATCTGAAATGTCCGGGGGGCGCGCCCGCCAACGTCGCCGTGGGCGTCGCCCGATTGGGCGGACACAGCGGCTTTATTGGCCGCGTCGGCGAGGACGCGTTCGGTCACTTCCTGCGCGACGTACTGGCCCGCGAGCAGGTGGATGTCCGTCACATGCAACCGGATGCGGAACACCGCACCTCCACCGTGGTGGTGAGTCTGGATGCCCAGGGTGAGCGCACCTTCACGTTTATGGTGCGCCCCAGCGCCGATCTGTTCCTGCAACCGTCCGACCTGCCGGCGTTTCAGCGCAGCGAATGGCTGCACCTGTGCTCCATCGCCCTGTCGCGTGAACCGTCGCGCAGCACGGCGCTGGAAGCGATAACGCGGATTCGCGCCGCCCAAGGATGGGTCAGTTTTGACCCGAATATCCGCGCCGACCTGTGGCACAGCGAGCAGGAGTTGAGAACCTGTCTGGATCAAGTGCTGGCGCTGGCGGACGTAGTGAAACTGTCGGAAGAGGAATTCCGGTTTCTCAGCGGCAGCGAGGACATTCGTCAGGGCAGCGCCAACCTGATGGCCCGATACCCCATCAAGCGGTTGCTGATTACTCAGGGCGGCGACGGCGTCTGGCTGCATGACGGCCACCAGTTGCGCCATTTCCTGGCGCACCGCGTCACCCCGGTCGACACCACCGGCGCGGGCGACGCCTTTGTCGCCGGCATGCTCGCCGCACTGGCCGGCTACGATAGCCTGTACCAGATTGACGACTGGCATACCGTACTCACGCAGGCGCAGCGCTGCGGCGCGCTGGCGACCACCGCCAAAGGCGCGATGACGGCGCTGCCGTTCGCCCATCAACTCACCGCCTCGCTATAGCCTTTCAGAGCCTGTTCCCGACGACCGCATTGCACCGTCGGGAGCGGGTTTTGTTGTCATGATCACAGTTAGCACAGCAAGAAAACAAAATTCCTTGCCAACCCCTTCGGCCCCATTTAGCTTTCGCTGCATAACCGGTTTAGCAATTTAGCAAAACAAAAAAACCATCTGACCATCCAAGGGAAAACCCAACATGATAAAGCCAGGTTATCTTGCCGCCGCCGTGGGACTCGCACTCTGTACCTCTCAGGCGCTGGCAGCCCCTTCTGATAGCATTGAAGCGCGTCTGAACGCGCTGGAGCAGCGTCTGTTGCAGGCGGAGCAACGCGCGAAGCAAGCGGAAGCCCGCGCCGACGCCGCCGAAAAACAAGCTAAACAACTGGCGGCTCGCACTGCGCAGGTCGAGCAGAAAACCCAGCAGGTGGAACAAACCACCCAGCAAGTGGCGCAGCAAACCCAACAGGTCGCGGCGCGCGCCACGCAAAACGAACAGCAGACCCAGCAGGTAGCGCTGAAAACCGACTCGCTGGCCAGCAAGCGCAGTATCGCCGATGGCTTTGAGTTCCACGGTTATGCCCGTTCCGGCCTGGCTATCCACGATTCCGTCACCAGTTCGAAGGCGAACATCGGCCCCAGTATGACGCCGGCCGGTGAAACCGGCGGCCATGTCGGCCGTCTGGGCAACGAAGACGACACCTACCTGGAACTGAAGCTGGAACACCGCACCAAACTGGATAACGGCGCCACCACCCGTTTCAAAGTGATGATGGCGGACGGCCAGCGCAGCTATAACGACTGGACCGCCAGCACCAGCGACCTGAACGTGCGCGAAGCGTTTGTGGAGTTGGGCTCGCTGCCGACGTTCACCGGCGCCTTCAAGGACACCACGCTGTGGGCAGGTAAGCGTTTTGACCGCGACAACTTCGACATCCACTGGATCGACTCCGACGTGGTGTTCCTGGCAGGAACCGGCGGCGGTATCTACGACGTGAAACCGGTGGATGGCTGGAAAACCAACTTCTCCCTGTACGGCCGCAGCCTCGGCGAGATCACCACGCTGGACAATGAGATCCAGAACTACATCGTCACCAGCAATAACTTCGTCGGCCCGTTCCAGTTCATGCTGAGCGGCCTGCGCGCCCGCAACAACGACATAAAAGAAAATACCGGGCGCAACAACGCCAACAACGTCACCAACACCAATGCCGGCGACAGCGGTTATCACGCGCTGGCCGCCTGGCACGGCGACAGCTTCTACGGCCTGCGCGACGGGACGTCCAAAGTGGCGCTGCTGTACGGCCACGGCCTCGGCGGCGAAGTTAAATCCATCGGTTCCGACGGCAACCTGACCCAGAATGCCAGTACCTGGCGCCTGGCGACCTACGGCACTACCGCGCTGAATAAAACCTGGAGCTTCGCCCCGGCGATTCTGGCGCAAAGCAGCAAAGATCGTTACGTTCAGGGGGATGACTATCGCTGGGTGACATTTAATGCGCGCTTTATTCAGGAAATCACCGAAAACTTCGCACTGGCCTATGAAGGCAGCTATCAATATATGAATCTGGATCCTCAGGGATACTTATCGCGTAATCAGGTAAGCGGCGGGTTCTACAAGCTGACTTTCGCCCCGACGTTCAAAGTGGGCGATATCTCCAATTTATTAAGCCGTCCGGAACTGCGCGTCTTCGCCAGTTACATGGATTGGGACAAGCGGCTGGATAACTACGCCAGCGACGACGCCTTCGGCTCCACCGGCTTCAAAGCCGGCGGCGAATGGACCTTCGGCGTCCAGATGGAAACCTGGTTTTAACGGTTAACGCGGCCGTCACCGGCAAGGCTTATGCTACCGGTGACGGGTGACCGCACACCTGTTATTGATAAAAGAGGAATACTATGGATATTCATGCCACTGCGGCATCCCTGATTCCCTTGCTGGGCGGCAGGGAAAATATCGCCAGCGCCGCGCACTGCGCCACCCGCCTGCGGCTGGTGCTCAACGATGACAGCCTGGCCGATAAAACCGCCATCGAAAGCGTCGAGGGCGTCAAAGGGTGTTTCCAGAATGCCGGCCAGATGCAGATCATTTTTGGCTCCGGGCTGGTGAACAAGGTCTACGCCGAGTTCATCAAGGCCGCCGGCATCAGCGAAACCAGCACCGCCGAAACCGCCACGCTGGCGGCGCAAAAGCTCAACCCGCTGCAACGGCTGGCGCGCTTGCTGTCGAACATTTTCGTGCCGATTATCCCGGCGATTGTCGCCTCCGGCCTGCTGATGGGCCTGCTCGGCATGATCAAGACCTACGGCTGGGTCGACGCCGGCAGCGCCATTTTCGTGATGCTGGATATGTTCAGCTCCGCCGCTTTCATCATTCTGCCGATTCTGATCGGCTTTACCGCCGCGCGTGAATTCGGCGGCAACCCTTATCTGGGCGCGACGCTGGGCGGCATCCTCACCCACCCGGCGCTGACCAACGCCTGGGGCGTAGCCGGCGGTTTCAAGACCATGCACCTGTTCGGTCTGGAATTCGCCATGATCGGCTATCAGGGCACCGTGTTCCCGGTATTGCTGGCGGTCTGGTTCATGAGTCTGGTGGAAAAGCGCCTGCGCAAGGTGGTGCCGAACGCGCTGGATATCATCGTGACGCCGTTCCTGACCGTGATCATTTCCGGCTTCGTCGCCATGCTGGTGATTGGCCCGGCGGGCCGTATGCTGGGCGACGGCATTTCCTTAGTGCTGAGCACCCTGATTGCCCACGCCGGCTGGCTGGCCGGGCTGCTGTTCGGCGGGCTTTATTCGGCTATCGTCATCACCGGCGTGCACCACAGCTTCCATGCTATTGAAGCCGGGCTGCTGGGTAACCCGTCCATCGGCGTCAACTTCCTGCTGCCGATCTGGGCGATGGCTAACGTAGCGCAGGGCGGCGCCTGTCTGGCGGTGTACTTCAAAACCCGCGACGCTAAAATCAGAGCCATCGCCGTGCCGTCGTCGCTTTCCTGTCTGCTCGGCATTACCGAAGCGGCGATCTTCGGGATTAACCTGCGCTTCATCAAACCGTTTCTGGCCGGGCTGGCGGGCGGCGCGCTGGGCGGCGCCTGGGTCGTCGCCAACCACGTCAACATGACGGCGGTCGGGCTGACCGGCATTCCGGGCCTTGCCATCGTACAGGCAGGCTCAATCCTGAATTATCTGATTGGCATGTTGATCGCCTTTGGCGCAGCCTTCCTGATCTCTCTGTTGCTGAAATACAAAACGGACAACGCATAATGAAGGAAATCCATCTGTTAAAACGCATGGCCTACGCCCTGATGTCCGGACCGTCACGGCAAACCTATGACCCGCATCGTCCGCAGTGGCACCTGTCGCCGCTGGTCGGGCTGCTGAACGATCCGAATGGCTTCGTGCAGCATAAGGGGCGTTACCATCTGTTTTATCAGTGGAATCCGCAGGCCTGCGCCCACGGCGCCAAGTTCTGGGGGCACTGGAGCTCCGCCGATCTGGTGCACTGGCGTCACGAACCGGTGGCGCTGGTGCCATCAGAAAGCTATGAAAGCCACGGCTGCTACTCTGGCTCCGCCGTGGTGGACAACGACGCTCTGGCGCTGATTTATACCGGCAACGTGAAATACGACGACGGCTCACGCACCGCGTATCAGTGCCTGGCGCGCGCCAACGACGACGGCGAATTCGACAAGGTCGGCCCGGTGCTGTCATTGCCGGAAGGGTACACCGGCCACGTCCGCGACCCGAAGGTCTGGCGTCATCAGGACAACTGGTACATGGTGCTGGGCGCACAGGATGTGGATTTACAGGGCAAAGTGCTGCTGTATCGGTCATCCGACCTGCTGCAATGGCATTCTCTGGGTGAAATCGCCGGCTCCCGCCTCAACGGGCTGGGCGATTTCGGTTACATGTGGGAATGCCCGGACCTGTTCGCACTAGAAAACCATGAGGTGTTGATCTGCTGTCCGCAAGGGCTGCCAGCCGAAGAAGAGCGCTACCTGAATACCCATCAGTCCGGTTATTTCATCGGTTCGCTCGACTACGACAACGGCAGTTTCCCCCATCAGGCGTTCCACGAACTGGATCTGGGCTTCGAATTTTACGCACCGCAAACCACGCAGAGCGAAGATGGCCGCCGTCTGCTGTTCGGCTGGATGGGCGTGCCGGATCAGGACGAATTCTTTCAACCGACAATCACGCACGGCTGGATCCATACCATGACCTGCCCGCGCGAACTGACGCTGCGCGATGATCGGGTTTATCAGCAACCGGCGCGCGAGCTGCAAAGCCTGCGTCATCTGGAACATCTGTGGCAGGGCGTCGCTAACTACGCGCCCGCGCTGCCCGCCAGCAGCGCGGAACTCATGCTGGACACACAGGGTGAATTTCAGATCAACTTCGCCGGGGTGATGGTGCTGTGCTGGGACGGCGAACGCCTGACCCTGAGCCGTCGCAATCGCCGCACCAACGAGCCGGAACACCGTTACTGGCATGACGGCCCGCTGCACCACTTGCAGATTCTGTGCGACCGCTCCAGCGTGGAAATTTTTATCAACCACGGGCAGGCGGTGATGTCATCACGCTATTTCCCCACCAGCGACGCCATGGTCAGCTTCAGCGGCTCGGGTCGCATCACGTTGCAACACTGGCTGTTGGCACCGTGCGTGATAGAATAAGGTTCCTTTTCATGCCATTAAAGGCACATTGTTCTCTAAAGATACCACGGTGAAACAGACCAAACGCGTCACAATCAGCGACATCGCACGACTGGCGGGAGTATCCAAATCCACCGCCAGTCTGGTTCTCAATGGCCGCAGCAAAGAGTTCCGCGTTTCGGACGAAACCCGTGACCGGGTGCTGGCGCTGGCGCAGCAGCAACGCTATCAACCCAGCATCCACGCCCGCTCTTTGCGCTCCAGCCGCAGCAACACGCTGGGGCTGGTGGTGCCGGAAATGACCAACTACGGTTTTGCGGTGATCTCCCGCGAACTGGAGTGCCTGTGTCGGGAAGCCGGGTTGCAATTGCTGATTGCCTGTACCGATGAGAACGCCAGCCAGGAAATGATGGCGGTCAACAGCTTGATTCAGCGTCAGGTGGATGGCCTGATCGTCGCGTCCAGCATGCTGAGCGATGTCGAATACCAGAAGATTAACCAGCAGTTGCCGGTATTGCAGTTCGACCGGGTGATCGGCGAGTCCGACCTGCCGATGGTGGTCTCCGAGGCGGTGGAATCGACCGCCACGCTGGTGGAAAACATCGCCCGTCAGCATCCGGACGAATTCTATTTCATCGGCGGTCAGCCGCGCATTTCCCCCACCCGCGATCGATTGGCCGGTTTTCAGCTCGGGCTGGAGCGCGCCGGCGTCGAGTGCCGCCCGGAATGGATTATCCACGGCAACTATCATTCCAGCGCCGGTTACGAGATGTTCGCCCAACTGTGCGCCCGCCTCGGCCGCCCGCCCAGGGCGCTGTTTACCGCCGCCTGCGGCCTGCTGGAAGGGGTGCTGCGCTACCTGAACCAGCACAACCTGATGGACTGCGACATGCGGCTGTGCAGTTTTGACGATCACTACCTGTTTGATTGCCTGCCGATGAAGATCGATACCGTGGCGCAGGATTGCGAGACGCTGGCGCGCAACAGCTTCGGGATGATCAACGCGCTGATTGAAGGGCAGCCGTTGCAGGAAAGCCGCGTGTATGTGCCGACCCGCCTGCACTGGCGTCACCCGGACTCCCGCGCCTGAAGGCGATGCATCTGGAAGACCTCACTGAAGAGATAGCGTGACAAAAAGAGAAGCGCGACAAAAAGTAGCTTGCGAGGCTGGCGACCGGTAAGATAACCGACAACTGGTTATATTTACAGGTATGATAATGAATGCCCAGACCTTTGAAGAGCAAAAGTTTAGTGCGGATCGCTTCACCCATCAGCGCGTCGAAAACTGTAAATTCCATAATTGCGACTTTGCCGGCTGCGATTTAACTGATACTCAGTTTTTGGACTGCCAGTTTTTCGATCAAGAAAGCCAAATGGGCTGTAATTTTTATAGAGCGACATTGAAAGACGCCAGCTTTAAAAACTGTGATTTGTCGCTGTGCAATTTCCGCTCGGTGAAGGCTCTGGGCATTGAAATACGCGACTGCCGGGCGCAGGGCGCTGACTTCCGGGACGCCAGCTTCATGAACAGGATTACCGCCCGCACATGGTTTTGCAGCGCCTACATCACGAAATCAAATTTAAGTTACGCCAACCTGTCGGGCGTCATACTGGAAAAGTGTGAGCTTTGGGAAAACCGCTGGACGGGCGCGAATGTCAACGGCGCCAGCTTTGTCGGCTCCGATTTATCAGGGGGAGAGTTTACTTCTTTTGACTGGCGTTCCGCCGACTTTACGCAATGCGATTTAATCAACTCAGAATTGGGGGAGCTTGATGTGCGCTCGACAAACCTCGAAGGCGTGAAGTTAGATAATTATCAGATAAATACGTTGATGGAGCGTCTTGGAATAATCGTGATTGAACAATAGTTGAAAGCCGCAAGAATCCGTCAGGCGCCGCCAGCTCTCTCGGTTTATTCGCGGCAGCGTGCAAAAAACCAGACGCCCATAAAAAAACCACCGCCGGAGCGGTGGTTCAGTGCAGGCAGCAAACCGCGACTCAGCGTGCTTTCTCCGCGCCCATCAGGCCAATTTTGAGATAGCCCGACTCACGCAGCGAATCCATCACCCGCATCAGGGTTTCATAATCCACACTCTTGTCTGCCTGAAAGAAAATGGTGGTGTCTTTATTGCCCAGGGTTTTGGCTTCCAGCGCCTGAGCCAGCGTCGCTTCGGTGATCGCATCGTCGCCCAGATAGAGCTGTTTATCGGCCTTCACCGTCAGGAACACCGGTTTTTCCGGGCGCGGCTGCGGCGTGGCGCTGGAGGCCGGCAGGTTGACCCGCACATCCACCGTCGCCAGCGGCGCCGCCACCATGAAGATGATCAGCAGCACCAGCATAACGTCGATAAACGGCGTCACGTTGATGTCATGCATTTCACCGTTTTCACTCTGCCCGTCGTTCAGATGCATCGCCATCGACTTACCCTACCCGCAGTTTCTGCGCCGGTGAAGAAGAGGCGTTGCCGGTACTGGCTGCAATATCCAGATCGCGGCTCTGCAACAGCAGAATCTGCGCGGCCACATCGCCTACTATCGCCTTGTAGCTGGCCGTCCAGCGCGCGAACACGTTATAGATCACCACCGCCGGAATCGCCGCGACCAGACCGACGGCCGTCGCCAGCAGCGCTTCGGCGATACCCGGCGCCACCACCGCCAGATTGGTGGTCTGCGACTGGGCGATGCCGATAAAGCTGTTCATGATGCCCCAGACGGTACCGAACAGACCGATAAACGGCGCGATAGCGCCCACCGTCGCCAGATAACCGGTGCCGCGCCCCATCTGACGCCCGGTAGCCGCCACCCGGCGTTCAAAACGAAACGCGGTGCGCTCTTTGATGCCGTTATTGTCGTCGGAACGTTCGGACAGCTCCTGCTCATTGCGGGCATCCGCCAGCAGTTGCAGCGAAACGCTGCCCGGCTTGAACACGCCGGCGATATCCGACGCGTCATCCAGCGAGCGGGCATCGTCCAACGCCTGATACTCTCGACGGATGCGCTTTTTGGCGCTCATCAGGCTGGCGCTCTTGCCGAAGAAGATCGCCCAGGTAACCACGGATGCCAGCAACAGGCCGATCATCACCGTTTTTACCACCACGTCAGCGTGCTGATACATTCCCCAGACGGACAGATCCGTGCTCATCAGGCTGCTGACGGCTCCCGGCGGCGCGGACGGAGCAACCGTCGCCGCTGCCGTGCCGGTCGCGATCGGCGCCGACGTCGGCGCGGCCAATGCGCCGCCTGCCATGCCCAGCAACGCGAACGCCATCAGACGATGAGTAAAGCCCCCGAACACACGGCCGGACTTACGCCAGACTGATGATCCCCGTTGGTTAATATTCTTGTCAGCCGTATACACGCTGTGCCTCCACCAATCATTTTCATGCCACTTTAATCTGGCGAAAATGATACCAAACCCAGAATTAATTGATAGTCGTTCTCATTATTATTTACGCATTTTGCTGCACGCTTTACCTCTAACGCGCCGTTTCCCGGCACATTCGCTGCATCGCATCAACGACATATTCATCTTGATAAGAAAAGCCGCCCCCCTGTCATCCCAGCCGTGATAACGTACGGGAATAGACGCAAGGAATGTTTGAGCTACAGGTGATGCCGTATGACGAGTAAAAAAATCGCCACCGCGCTGGTGGCCGCCGGGCGCAGCAAAAGAGTGACCCAGGGGGCGGTAAACCCGGTGATTCAGCGCGCCTCTTCGCTGGTATTCGACAGCGTGCAGGACAAGAAACACGCTACCATCAACCGCGCCAAAGGCGCGCTGTTTTACGGTCGCCGCGGCACCCTGACCCACTTCGCTTTTCAGGACGCCATGACCGAACTGGAAGGCGGCGCGGGCTGTGCGCTTTACCCCTGCGGCGCCGCGGCCACCGCCAACGCCATCGTATCGTTTATCTCGGCGGGCGATCACCTGTTGGTCACGGGTTCCGCCTATGAACCGACGCAGGATTTTTGTAACAAAGTGCTGAACAAAATGAACATCAGCACCACCTTTTTCGATCCGATGATCGGCGGCGACATCGCCAGTCTAATCCAACCCAATACCCGGGTCGTGTTTCTGGAATCTCCCGGTTCCATCACCATGGAAGTACAGGACGTTCCGGCGATTGTCGCCGCCGTGCGCCGCGTTAACCCGGATATCGTCATCATGATCGACAACACCTGGGCGGCCGGCGTGCTGTTCCGGCCGCTTGATCTTGGCGTAGATATTTCGATTCAGTCCGGCACCAAATACATCACTGGTCACTCCGATGTCATGATTGGCACCGCCGTCGCCAACGCGCGCTGCTGGGATCAACTGCGCGAGCAGTCCTACCTGATGGGGCAAATGGCCGACGCCGACAGCGCCTACATGGCCAGCCGCGGGCTGCGGACGCTCGGCGTCAGGTTGCAGCAGCATCAGGAAAACGGCTTGCGCGTGGCGCGCTGGCTGGCGGAACGCCCGGAAGTGGCGACGGTCAACCACCCGGCGCTGCCCGGTTGCAAAGGGCATGAATTCTTCGTGCGGGATTTCAGCGGCGCCAACGGCCTGTTCTCATTCGTGCTGAAAGAGAAGCTAAACCGCGAGCAACTGGCCCATTATCTCGACCATTTTAGCCACTTCCGCATGGCCTATTCCTGGGGCGGTTTCGAATCGCTGATTCTGGCTAATCAGCCGGAAGAACTGGCGGCGATTCGCCCGGCAGGCGGCGTCGACTTTACCGGTACGCTGGTACGGCTGCACATCGGCCTGGAAGATTGCGACGATTTGATCGCCGATTTGGAAACCGGCTTCAGGAGATTGCGGGAAATGTGACGCCACTATCCCTCCGGCCCCCTGATGCCGCTGTGGTAAGTGAGGCAAAGCGTATATGATGAACAGTAACAATGATGATAATACGTTTACCTTTTTTACCCTATCCTGATGCTCGTCTTTTCAGGCTTAGAGCCTATCCCAATAGGCGTCATTGGCGCAGCCAGTTTGGACGCGGACAGCGCGCAGAACCCGGAGCGTACACGTAGTACGTGAGGAGTTCGAGCACTGCCCAGGTCCAAAATGGCAAGTAAAATAGCCCTATTGGGATAGGCTCTTAGTGCGGCGTATTTACGCGGCTTCAGGGGTTATAGCAAACCAGACAGGATGCGATATGAGTGTTGTTCATGAAATTATTCAGGCGCTGTGGCAACAAGACTTCAGCGCGCTGGCCGATCCACGTGTGGTATGGGTCATTTATGGCGTGCTTTTCACCACCCTGTTTCTGGAAAACGGTTTGCTGCCCGCCTCCTTTCTGCCCGGCGACAGCCTGTTGCTGCTGACCGGCGCCATGATCGCCAAAGGCGTGATGAGCTTTATTCCCACTATGGTGCTGTTGACCGTGGCCGCCAGCCTCGGCTGCTGGCTGAGTTACCTGCAAGGGCGCTGGCTGGGCGATACCCGGCTGGTGAAGAAATGGCTGCATCAGTTGCCGGCTCACTATCATCAACGCACCCACAACCTGTTCCACCAGCATGGGCTGGCAGCGCTGCTGATTGGTCGTTTTCTGGCGTTCGTGCGGACCTTGTTGCCGACCATTGCCGGGGTGTCCGGACTGAGCAGCACCCGCTTTCAGATTTTCAACTGGTTGAGCGGTTTTCTGTGGGTCACCGGTATCGTCACGCTGGGCTACGCTCTCAGCCAGATTCCGCTGGTCAAACGCTATGAAGATCAGGTCATGACCGCGCTGTGCATTCTGCCGCTGGTGTTGTTGTTCAGCGGGCTGGTGGGGATGCTGCTGGTGTTGTGGCGTAAAAAACGGGCGATGGCCTGAGAAATACAATTACCGGCGGAGCAAACACGCGCCGCCGGATAATCGATATGCGGTTCATGCGCGGTTCAACTGCTCTCCACCACCCCTGACCCCGAACGCAGTCTGGCGACTTCATCGCCTGGCGTAACGCCAAAGAAGCGCTTGAATTCCCGGCTGAACTGCGAAGAACTTTCGTACCCCACCTGCATGGAGGCCGCATTGGCTTTCAGCCCGTCATGCACCATCAACAAACGCGCCTTGTGCAGCCGGTAGGACTTCAGGTACTGCACGGGCGAGGTGTTGGTCACCGCCTTAAAGTTATGGTGAAACGCCGACACGCTCATGTTCACTTCCATTGCCAGCCGCTCCACGCTCAGGTTGTCCGCGTAATGGTTTTCGATATAGCGCAGCGCGCGGGCAATCTGGCTGAAATGGCTGTAGCGGTTCATCAGCGCCTGTAACGAATCGCCGCAGGGTCCGCACAGCACATGGTAGAGAATTTCACGCACAATCCACGGCCCCAGCACCCTGGCGTCGCGGGTGTTCGCCATCGCCTCCAGCAATCGCTCCGTCGCACACAGGATGGCCTCGTTAAGCGGCACGCTGTTGATGCCGGCGCTATCGGCACGTCGTTTCTCGCCGCAGCCGTCATCCCCCATCTCGATCAACAGATCTTGCAGAATCGGGATATCCACCCGGATGGAAATGCCGACCAGCGGATTTTCCGGGCTGGCGAAACTTTCGCACTCGAACGGCAGCGGCACCGTCATCAGCAGGTAGTTGTCCGGGTCATACTGGAAGACCTTGTCTCCCAGATACCCCACCTTGTGACCCTGAAAAACGATCACGATACGAGGGTCGTACAGCACCGGCGCCCGCGCGCCGTGGCGGTCGATGTAAATCACCTTGACCTGCGGAATCGGGGTCTGACTGACGCCATTGCCGGCGGTGTGCAGCATCGCCAGATTGACCAAACGCTGGCGTGGGCTAGGACTTTGCATATATTCATCTCTTACTGACAACGGAAATAAAGTGACATATATGTGCGATAGAATCACCCTTTTCTCCTAAGCTTTGCAGAAACAGGCAATACATAGCGAGAAATGAGCATTGCCGGAACACCGGGAGAAGCCGAGAATAAAATCCACATTAATGTACGCCGTTCCACCAGCCATCACGTAATGGCTCGGCCGTGCATGACAAGGAATCCCCATGAATCAAACCATTGAGTTACTCACTCATCATCGCAGCGAGCGCAGCTATCTGGACAAACCGATTCCGGAAGAGGTGCTATCCACCATTATCGAGGCCGCGCGTCTGGCGCCGACGTCGGTGAATTCGCAGCAGGTTTCCATCGTAGTAACCCGTGACCCGGCCCGGCGCGCCCGCATCGCCGAACTGGCGGGAGGACAGCCCTGGATCGCCCAGGCTCCGGTCTTCCTGACACTGGTTCTGGACATGCACAAAACCGCGGCCGGCATTGCCATGAGCGGCAAAGAACAGCACGCCAACGAGAGCGTCGAGAGCATCGTTTCCGGCTCCACCGATGTCGGCATCGCGCTGGGTACTCTGATCACCGCCGCCCACGCCTTTGGCCTCGGTATTGTGCCAATCGGCGGCGTGCGCCGTAATCCACAGGGTATGATCGACCTGCTGGAACTGCCGCCGCTGACATTCCCGGTCGTTGGATTGGCGCTAGGCTATGTAGACCAACCGGCGTACCAGAAACCGCGCCTGCCGCTGAATACGTTCCGCCACGACGAGGTTTACCGCACCGAACCTCTGGCAGCAGCGATCGAACAATATAACAACACCCTGATTAACCACTGGAAGCAAACAGGACGCAGCGATGGCGAAGCCTGGGGCAGCAATACCGCCAGCTACTATCAATACGTCTATTACCCCCATGTCCTGCCTGCGCTGTTACAGCAAGGCTTCAAACTGGACCAGTAACCTTACAAGGGATTTATAACCATGCAGAATTTTACTCTCCATACCCCGACCAAAATCCTGTTCGGCGAAGGGCAAATCGCCAGTCTGGCCGATCAAATCCCGACGGACGCCCGTATCCTGATCACCTACGGCGGCGGCAGCATCAAGAAAAACGGCGTGTTCGACCAGGTGATCAACGCGCTGAAAGGCCATAACGTACTGGAGTTTTCCGGTATTGAACCGAACCCGACCTACGAAACGCTGATGAAGGCGGTTGAGATTGTCCGTAAGGAAAAAATCGACTTCCTGCTGGCCGTGGGCGGCGGTTCAGTGGCGGATGGCACCAAGTTCATCGCCGCGGCGGCACACTACAGCGCAGCAGAAGATCCGTGGCACATCCTGCAAACCTGGGGCGCACAGGTCGAAACCGCCATTCCGCTGGGCGTGGTGCTGACCCTGCCGGCGACGGGCTCCGAATCCAACAGCGGCGCGGTCATCACCCGCAAGAGCAGCGGCGACAAACAGGCGTTCATGAATCCGCTGGTGTGCCCGCGCTTCGCCGTGCTTGACCCGGTAGTCACGTACACCTTGCCTGAGCGCCAGATCGCCAACGGCGTGGTGGATGCCTTTGTCCATACCGTCGAACAGTACCTGACCTACCCGGCTAACGCCAAAGTACAGGACCGCTTCGCCGAAGGGCTGCTGCTGACGCTGGTCGAAGAAGGTCCGCGCGCGTTGCAAGAGCAACAGAACTACGACGTACGCGCCAACGTGATGTGGAGCGCCACCATGGCGCTTAACGGCCTGATCGGCGCCGGCGTGCCGCAAGACTGGTCGACCCACATGCTGGGCCATGAAATCACCGCCATGCATGGGCTGGACCACGCCCAGACGCTGGCTATCGTGCTGCCGGCGATGCTCAATGAGCGCCGCGTCCAGAAACGTGAAAAACTGCTGCAATACGCAGAACGCGTCTGGAACCTGCGCGACGGCACCGAAGACCAGCGCATTGATGCGGCTATCGCCGCCACCCGCGCCTTCTTCGAACAGATGGGCGTACCGACCCGCCTGTCCGACTACCAGTTGGACGGCAGCTCCATTCCGGCGATGGTGGCGAAGCTTGAAGAGCACGGCATGACCGCGCTGGGCGAGCACCACGACATCACGCTGGACATCAGCCGCCGCGTGTACGAAGCCGCCCGCTAACCGCGGCAGGCTGACTTTCGACTACACTTAGGGCATGCCGCCGGGCACCGCCTGATGTGAAAACCGGCATTCAGACGCCGCCGTTCGGGCGGCGTCTTTGTCTCATCGCCACATCACCGCCATAACGTCTGGCTCCCTCAAGCGTCGGGCGTAGAAAGCGCATAACAAGGAGAATGACATGACGATGCAACCTCTGGTTAAACTGGCTGACGGCAATATCATGCCCCAGCTAGGGCTTGGCGTCTGGCAGGCCAGCAACGAACAGGCTGCCGCTGCCGTTACCGAAGCCCTGAACATCGGTTATCGCGCCATCGATACCGCCGCCATTTACAAGAACGAAACGGGTGTTGGCAAAGCATTACAGGAAACCAATATCCCGCGCAGCGATATTTTCATCACCACCAAACTGTGGAACAGCGATCAGGCGCATCCGCGTCAGGCGCTAGAGGAAAGCCTGCGCAAACTGCAGCTGGAGTACGTCGACCTGTATCTGATCCACTGGCCGTTGCCGGAGCAGAACACCTACGTCGAAGCCTGGCGCGGATTGCTTAATCTCAAGGAACAGGGGCTGGCGAAAAGCGTCGGCGTCTGCAATTTCAACCCGCACCACCTGCAGCGCCTGAAAGAAGAAACCGGCGTGATGCCGGTCATCAATCAGATAGAGCTGCACCCGCTGTTCCAGCAGCGCATGCTGCACACCTGGAACACCACCCACCACATTCAGACCGAATCCTGGAGCCCGCTGGCGCAGGGCGGAGAAGGCGTATTCGACCATCCGGTGATTCACGCGCTGGCGAAAAAATACGGCAAGACGCCGGCGCAAATCGTGATCCGCTGGCATCTGGACAGCGGTCTGGTGGTGATCCCCAAATCCGTTACCCCAGCGCGTATTCGGGAAAACTTCGAGGTATTTGACTTCAGGCTGGAGAAAGAAGAGTTAAGCGAGGTGGCGACGCTCGACTGCGGCAAACGGCTGGGACCGGACCCGGATCAGCCGCGCACCGATGCGCCGCGTAAAGACTAGCATTGCCAAGACTAACATCGCGCCCGCGCCTGACGCGCGGGCGACGCTTATCAGGGCTGCGCGACTAAACGCCCATCAGGGCTGAACTACCAATTGAGCCGTGGAGCCGCGATCGGCCATTTCCAGCGTGTGGCTGTAATACAGGAACGGGAACTGCGGCGTGGAGAACTGGCCGAAATACACCAGCAGTTCCACGTCATTTTCCACCCACACCGTGTCTTTCCAGCCACTGTCCTCCGGCGGCGTCAGGCCGCCGTTCACGCTGCGCACCAGAAACATCGCGCCCTGAACGTGGAACGGCTGCGGCTGATCGGCATGCACAATCCAGCGCTCATAGCGCCCGACCTGCGTTTGCACATCCACACGATTCATGTCCCACATGGCACCGTTGATGCCCGGCAGGCTGTCGCCGAGGCGGAATTCTCGCGTCCGGCTGACCGCGCCGTCGATGATATTGTCGGCCAGCAGGCGCATCGGCAGGGTGTTGGTCACCAGCGGCAGCAGGCCGGTGGGCCGCAGGGTCAGAATCGCCGATGACACCAAAATAGTGGAGGGTTCGAACAATCCGCGCAGCCGCTGCATGATGCTGGCGGATTCGCCGGCGGTCAGCGTCGCCTCGTTGCCCTGGGACATATCAACCAGCACTTCGCGGCGCTCGCCGGGCGCCAGCGAAACCTGATTCAACGCCATCGGCGCAGGCAGAAAACCCTGATCGTTGGCGATCAGGTGCAGCGGCCGGCCGTCGCTCATGCGCATCACGTAGCGACGGGCGTTGGAAGCGTTGAGCAGACGCAGACGCACCCAGCCGCGGGAGACTTCCACATACGGGCTCCGCGCGCCGTTCACCAGCAGCGTATCCCCCATAAAACCGCCGCTGCCGGGCGGGTTGTACAGCGGCGCGCCAAAGTTATCCAGCCGTTTGTCCTGAATAATCAGCGGGAAATCATCTACGCCGTAATGATTCGGGATAGGCAGCGACTTGCTGAGGTTGTCTTCCACCAGCCACAGGCCTGCCAGCCCGTTATAGACGTGCGGCGCCATGCGGTTGGGCGTATTGGCGTGATACCAGCAGGTAGCCGCCGCCTGACGAACCGGCAATACCGGCGACCAATCCATATTCGGCTGAATCATGCGGCCGGCGCCGCCCATCAGCGAACCCGGCACCTGCAGGCCGCTGACGGTCATCGACACCGGTTCATTAAGGCGGTTGCTGTAAATCAGCTTGACGTCATCATTGCTGAACACCCGCACCGTCGGGCCGAGATAGCGGCCGTTAAACCCCCATACCGGATTTTTTCGCTCGCCGGAGAAGGACCACTGCGCCTGTTGCATGGTCAGAAAGACCGGCTGCCCGCGGCGGGACTCCAGCAAAGGGGGAACGGGCAGCGGGTTTTGCCCGCCATCGGCTCTGGCCGTCAGCGGCATTGCACCCGCGCACAGCGCAATGCCCGAGGCCTGAAGAAACTGACGCCGACTCAATGACATAATGACTCCGAAAACCTATTCAATCCTTTACTCCATCCCGGGCCGATATTCCGCCCGTAAGGTCACGCCGCGCATCCTCGCGCTGACTTAGCGTTTTTCCGCCGCTTCGCGCTGCGCGACTTCGGCGTCCAGCTGTGCGATTTTCGCCGCCATCAGTTCATGGCAATAAGCGGCCAGTTCGCGGACCTGTTCTTTACCGTAAGCGCTGCAGTCGACCGGCGGCAGCACCTCGACGATCACATGGCCGTTGTTCCAGCGGTTCAGCTTCACTTTTTTATGAGTGGTGGACACGCAGATCGGCACCACCGGCACGCCGGCGGCAATCGCGGCATGAAACGCGCCGGTTTTGAACGGCAGCAGGCCGCGCCCACGGCTGCGGGTGCCTTCCGGAAACATCCACACCGAAATGTTGCGCTCTTTAATATGCTTCACTACCTGCGAGATAGTGCCGTGCGCTTTGGCGCGGTTATCCCGGTCAATCAACAGATTGCCGGTGAGCCAGTACAACGGGCCGAAAAACGGGATCCACACCAGACTCTTCTTGCCCACCGTCACGGTGCCCGGCATCACCACGTTTGCCGCCGTCACCATGTCATAGTTGTTCTGATGATTGGCGATATAGATACAATTACCGTCAAAGTGGGACGCCTGCGGATAACGGATTTCCACCTTGAGGCCAAACACCACCGACAAGCGCCCGAACAGGCGACCGAACCGGGAAACATGGCGGGGATCTTTCGGGGTAAACAAGCAGTAAACCAACCCTGCCAGACAGATCACCACAGAACAGACGATCACCACCAAAAACCGGAGAATGAATAACATAGCAACCTCATTAGCCAACAGCCGCCGCTAGTATAGCGGCTTCGCGATAAAACACACGGCGAACCTTGCCGCAGCAGATCGCATTGTCCACCCCAAAGCGGCTATCGGACGTACAGGGAAAGACGAAAAGGGAATCCCGACGGGAAATGCCATCGGCATCGGCGCCTATCGAAAAAAAAGACGTCCCGTTTACGGCCCGCCGCACACAGCGACGGGCCGCCAGCTTCCACAGGAAGGACTATTCTTCGCTGCTGCCGGCGCTTGCGATACCGGCAGGCGCGTCAACCTCGATGCGATCGACTCGCTGCAGACCGCGCGGCAGTTGCGTGCCTTTGCAGCCCCGGCTGGCCTGATACTTCTGCAGTTCTTCCGGACGCAGCGAGTACTTACGTTTGCCAGCATGCAGCGTGATGGTGGATTGCGGCGCGATCGCCATCAGCCACAAGATCCGATCGTCGCCGCTGGCCAGGTGCGCCGCCGGGATCGAGACGATCTTGTTGCCCTTGCCTTTGGACAGCTCCGGCAGGTCGGACACCGGGAACAGCAACATGCGGCCGGCCGCTGTCACGGTCAGCAGCAGATCATCGTCGCGTTGAAGCTCCAGCGGCGGCAGCACGCGCGCATTGTCCGGCAGGGTCAGCACCGTTTTCCCCACCCGGTTGCGGGCCACCAGATCGGCAAAGGTGCAGATAAAGCCGTAACCGGCGTCGGAAGCCAACAGCAACCGCTGATTGTCCGCCGCCATCAGCACCTGCTCGATGCTGGCGCCCGGCGGCAGCGTCAGCTTACCGGTCAGCGGCTCGCCCTGACCGCGCGCCGACGGCAGCGTGAGCGGATCCAGCGCATAGCTGCGCCCGGTGGAGTCCATGAACACCACCGGCTGGTTGCTCTTGCCGCGGGCGGCGGCACGGTAAGCGTCGCCGGCCTTATAACTCAGGCCGGACGGGTCGATATCGTGCCCCTTAGCGCTGCGCACCCAGCCCATTTCCGACAGCACGATGGTCACCGGTTCGGACGGCGACAGGTCATGCTCGCTCATGGCTTTGGCTTCGACGCGCTCATGCAGCGGCGAACGGCGTTCATCGCCGTAGGCTTTGGCGTCTTCCTGAATCTCTTTCTTCAGTAGGGTGTTCATTTTGCGCTCGGACGCCAGCAGCGCCTGGATCTGATCGCGTTCTTTCGCCAAATCGTCCTGCTCGCCGCGGATCTTCATCTCTTCCAGCTTGGCCAGATGACGCAGTTTCAGTTCCAGGATGGCTTCGGCCTGGGTGTCGCTCAGGCCGAACTTTGCCATCAGCACCGGCTTCGGTTCGTCTTCGTTGCGGATGATATGAATGACTTCATCGATATTCAGGAACGCAATCAGCAAACCTTCCAGAATATGCAGGCGCTTGAGCACCTTATCCAGCCGGAAATTGAGGCGGCGGCGCACGGTGTCGCGGCGGTACGCCAGCCACTCGGTCAGGATTTCCCGCAGCCCTTTCACGCCGGGGCGACCATCCAGACCGATCATATTCATGTTGATGCGGTAGCTTTTTTCCAGATCGGTAGTGGCGAACAGGTGGTTCATCACCTGATCGGCATCAACACGACTGGAATAGGGCATTTGCAATACCAGACGGGTCGGGTTCTCGTGATCGGATTCATCACGCAGATCATCGATCATCGGCAGCTTTTTCGACCGCATCTGGCTGGCAATTTGCTCCAGCACTTTGGCACCGGAGACCTGATGCGGCAGTGCGGTAATGACAACTTCTACCTTCTTCTTATTGTCGTCATCTTTTATCGTTTCTTTTTTCCAGATCGCCCGCATGCGCACCGAGCCGCGGCCGCTTTCGTACATTTTGCGGATTTCGTCGCGCGGGGTGATGATTTCCGCCTCGGTGGGGAAATCCGGCCCCTGCACGTGGCGCAGCAACACGTCCATCGAGGTATCCGGCTCATCGATCAGCGCCATCACCGCCGCCGCCACTTCACGCACGTTATGCGGCGGAATATCGGTGGCCATGCCGACCGCTATACCGGTGGTGCCGTTGAGCAGGATGTTGGGCAGACGGGCAGGCAGCATCTTCGGCTCCTGCAGCGTGCCGTCAAAGTTCGGTACGTAATCCACCGTCCCTTGCCCCAATTCGCCAAGCAGCACTTCGGCATACTTCGACAAACGGGATTCGGTATAACGCATGGCGGCGAACGATTTGGGATCATCCGGCGCACCCCAGTTGCCCTGACCGTCCACCAGCGGGTAGCGGTAGGAGAAGGGTTGCGCCATCAGCACCATCGCCTCGTAGCAGGCGCTGTCGCCGTGCGGGTGGTATTTACCCAGCACGTCGCCCACCGTACGGGCGGACTTCTTGAATTTGGCGCTGGCGCTCAGCCCCAGTTCAGACATCGCGTATACGATACGGCGCTGAACCGGCTTGAGGCCGTCGCCAATAAAAGGTAACGCCCGGTCCATGATGACGTACATGGAGTAGTTGAGATAGGCGTTCTCGGTAAACGTGTGCAGCGCAAGACGCTCTGCGCCGTCATGAGTCATGTCACTCATTGATAATCCTTAAACCGTGGCGTTTTGCCATGTTCAAAAAAACTCGCTTATTTTACGCGATGAGCCACGCGGTGGCAGAAGCTGCCCGGATAGTACCGCAAGTTGTGTCTCTCTTCACTGCATCCCGCTGCCGCGACGCCTTGCTCCGGCTCAAAACCGACGATTATTGACGATTCGGCAACAGTGTTGTGCGCCACGGCACATTTTTCTTCGTTAACTCGACGGATAGACTGGCCTACAGCACATGCCCATTTATGCCACCCGAGGTCATCAGCCATGCATAACGTACTCATCATCAACGCCGGAAAATCCTTCGGTCATTCCAAAGGCGAACTCAACCGAACCCTGACGGATGTCGCCGCCTCTTTCCTGCGCGACAAAGGCCGCCACGTCCGCATCACCACCGTCGATGACGGTTATGACATTGAGCAGGAAGTACAGAATTTCCTGTGGGCCGACGCCGTCATTTACCAGATGCCGGGCTGGTGGATGGGCGCACCCTGGATCCTGAAAAAATACATCGACGACGTGTTCACCGCCGGACATGGCGCCCTGTACGCCAGCGACGGCCGCACCCGCGCGGATGCCAGCAAGAAATACGGTTCCGGCGGACTGCTGCAGGGCAAACACTACCTGCTGTCGCTGACCTGGAACGCGCCGCTCGAAGCCTTTACCGACCCCGATCAGTTCTTCCACGGCGTCGGCGTGGATGGCGTCTACCTGCCGTTCCACAAGGCCAATCAGTTCATCGGCCTGTCGTCGCTGCCTACGTTCATCTGCAACGACGTCATCAAGCAGCCGGACGTGGAACAGGACATCGCCCGCTATCGCGCGCACCTTGATCAGGTTTTCGCCTGATTCCGGCCACGTCGCCTTAATTTACCCTCACCGATTTACCCTCGGCGCAGTATCCGCTTTACGACTAGAGCGGGTGCTGCGCCACTTTTTCGCTCAGGAAATCCAGAAAACTGACAATCCGGCTGGCCAGCGCGGTATTGCGGTAGAACACCGCATTAACCGGCAGGCGCATCTCCAGCGTATCGTCGGTCAGAATCTGCACCAGCCGACCGGCCGCCACATCATCGCGGGTCATGAAATCCGACAGCCTGACAATACCTTCTCCCCGCAACGCCAGTTGACGCAACATTTCACCGTTGGACGCCGCAATCGTCGGCACGATCGGGTAATAATCGCCAAAGGCGCTGCGTAACGGCCAGAGATTGAGCGACTCGGACTGGGTAAACCCCAGCAAGGTGTGGCCGGCCAGCGCCTCCACGCCGAGCGGCGTACCGTGACGGTTCAGGTAAGCGGGGCTTGCCAGAATCCGCAGCCGGGTGGCGCCCAGCGGCCGGGCATGGATGCTGGAATCACGCAGCTCGCCGATACGAATCGCGACATCGGTATGCTGTTCCAGCAAATCGATAATCACGTCATCGGTATTCAGCTCCAGCGAAATACAGGGATAACGACGACGAAACTCCGGGATCAGCGGCACGATTACATGCTGCATGAACGAAGCGGCGGCGTTGATGCGCAACCGCCCGCTGGGCTTCCTGCGACGCAGCGCAATCTGCTCCTCCGCCAGTTCCACCGTCTGCAACACCTCCCGCGCATGTTGCAGGAATATCTGCCCTTCTTCCGACAACGCCAGACGGCGGGTGGTGCGGTGCAACAGCGTCATGCCGAGCTTACTTTCCAGGCGGCCCAGCGCCCGGCTGATCCCGGACGTGGTCTGCCCCAGTTGCGCGGCCGCGGCGGTGACGGACCCGCTGTCCACCACCACTACGAATGCCTGCATCTCTTCCAGCGTAACTTTCATCGTACCCAGGCGTCAGACGTCAAGTTCAGCCTTGTCGCCCTTCTCCTGCAGCCAGTTACGGCGGTCTTCGGCGCGTTTTTTCGCCAGCAGCATGTCCATGGTCGCCAGCGTCTGTTCAATGTCTTGCTCATTAATAGTGAGCTGCACCAGACGGCGGGTATTAGGGTCCAGCGTGGTTTCGCGCAACTGCATCGGGTTCATTTCCCCCAGCCCTTTAAAGCGCTGGACATTGGGCTTGCCTTTCTTGCGTTTGAGCTGTTCCAGAATGCCGGCTTTCTCTTCTTCATCCAGCGCGTAATAAACCTCTTTGCCGAGGTCGATACGGTACAGCGGCGGCATGGCGACGTAGACATGGCCGCCTTGCACCAGCGCACGGAAATGGCGCACGAACAACGCGCACAGCAGCGTGGCGATGTGCAGCCCGTCCGAATCCGCATCCGCCAGAATACAGACCTTGCCGTAACGCAGTTGGCTCAGATCGTCGCTGTCCGGATCGATGCCGATCGCCACCGAAATATCATGCACTTCCTGCGACGCCAGCACTTCGTCGGACGACACTTCCCAGGTGTTGAGGATCTTGCCCTTAAGCGGCATGATCGCCTGGTACTCGCGGTCGCGCGCCTGCTTGGCGGAGCCGCCCGCCGAGTCCCCTTCCACCAGGAACAGTTCGGTCTTGTTCAGATCCTGCGAGGTGCAGTCGGCCAGTTTGCCGGGCAGCGCCGGTCCGCTGGTCAGTTTCTTACGCACTACTTTCTTGGCGGCGCGCATACGACGCTGGGCGCTGGATATCGCCATCTCCGCCAGTTGCTCCGCCGCCTGCACGTTCTGGTTCAGCCACAGACTGAACGCGTCTTTCACCACGCCGGAGACAAACGCCGCCGACTGGCGCGACGACAGTCGCTCTTTGGTCTGGCCAGCGAACTGCGGATCCTGCATCTTCAGCGACAGCACATAGGCGCAGCGCTCCCAGATGTCTTCGGCGCTGAGCTTGACGCCGCGCGGCAGTATATTGCGGAATTCGCAGAACTCGCGCATTGCGTCCAGCAGCCCTTGCCGCAGCCCGTTGACATGGGTGCCGCCCTGTAAAGTCGGAATCAGGTTGACGTAGCTTTCTGTCAGCAGCTCGCCGCCTTCCGGCAGCCACAGCAGCGCCCATTCCACCGCTTCGGTGTCGCCGGGAATGGTGCCGATAAACGGTTTTTCCGGCAGCGTCGGCAGGCCGTTGACCGCTTCGCACAGGTAATCGCTAAGACCGCCCTGATAGCACCAGCGCTGTTCGGTGTCGTTTACGCCGTCTTTGAAGACGATTTCCACCCCCGGACACAGCACCGCTTTAGCTTTCAGCAGATGCGTCAGGGACAACACGGAAAAGCGCGGGCTGTCGAAGAATGACGCATCCGGCCAGAAATGCACCCGGGTGCCGGTGTTGCGGCGCCCGCAGGTGCCGGTCACCGTCAGATCCTGTACTTTGTCGCCGTTTTCAAAAGCGATGTCGTAGACCTGACCGTCGCGGCGCACCGTGACCTCCACCCGGGTGGAGAGCGCGTTGACCACGGAAATCCCCACCCCGTGCAGGCCACCGGAAAACTGGTAGTTTTTGTTGGAGAACTTGCCCCCGGCGTGCAGCCGGCACAGGATCAGCTCGACGGCGGGGACGCCCTCTTCCGGGTGGATATCCACCGGCATCCCGCGCCCGTCGTCAATCACTTCCAGCGACTGATCGGGGTGCAGAATCACATCGATGCGACGGGCGTGACCAGCCAGCGCCTCATCGACGCTGTTATCAATAACCTCTTGTCCCAAATGATTGGGACGGGTGGTATCGGTGTACATCCCCGGACGGCGGCGCACCGGCTCCAGCCCGCTGAGGACTTCAATCGCATCAGCGTTATAACTTGATTGCGTCATGGTTAGAATGAATGTTGTCGTTGTTTGAAAGTCAGACGGTATCCCGCGATTATACGTGGCGCAGGCACAACGCCAAGCGTCGATTATCAGGGTGAAAACGCCGTAAAAGCGCGTTAACCAGCCTGACAGACGGGATACGAGTGATGATGGGCGCCGACCGCTCACCGCGGCCGCGCCGGGATGAGTCAGTCCGCCGTCAATCCGAGGAAATCGATAATCGGCGCAAAGTAATGTTCAAAACCCACAAACGCGTGATTACCGCCGGACTCCACCGTCTGACGGCAAGCGGTGTAATAGGCCACCGCCTGACGATAGTCCAGCACCTCATCCCCGGTTTGCAGCAGACACCACAGCAAATCCGGAGATTCCAGCGGCTCGACCTGCATCACCTTGAGATCGTAAATGTGCCGTGACTCTAACACATATTGCTCGCCGGTGTAGGGGTTCTGCTGATCCCCCAGGAAATCAAGCAGCAGTTCATAAGGCCGCACCGCGGGGTTGACCACCACCGCCGGCAGGCGAAAACGCTGCGACAGCCAGGTGGCGTAATAACCGCCCATCGACGACCCGACCAGACCGAGCGGCCGCCCGGCGCGCTCCATAACCAGTTGCTCCACCCGTTCCGCCGCGTCCGCCGGGTAGGGCGGCAACTGCGGCACCAGCATCTCAATGTGAGGGTGATGCTGCGCCAGCCACTGCTGCAACGCCGTGGCTTTCGCCGACAGAGGCGAGCTGTTGAAACCGTGAAGATAAAGCAGGGTGGGCATCAGTAACCGTCCGAATCCATATCTGGCAGAAATTCATTCCCTTCAAGGCGACACACCCGGGTTTCAACCCCGCCATCCGGCAACAATTCCAGATAGCGCCAGCCGGGCGCGACATTATCAATGGTGAAGCTGGTGCAGTGCGGCTTGAATTGCACGCAGGTCGATGGCGTCGCCAGCAGGCGGCGACCGTTCCAGTCCAGATCCATTTCCTGATGAATATGGCCGCACAATACGGTGCGCACGCGCGGGAAACGGACCAGCAGCGCGTTCAGGCTGTGGGCATTGCGCAGGCTGTGCTGATCCAACCAGGTACAGCCCGACGGCAGCGGATGATGGTGCAGCATCAACAGCGTATGGCGTTCCGGCTGGCTTTGCAGGCTGCGCTCCAGCCACTCCAGTTGGTACTCGCTCAACTCGCCGTGCGGCACGCCGAACACCTGACTGTCCAGCAGAATCACCTGCCAGTGTTCGCCCAGCAACACGTGTTTGGAAGGCGCGATTCCCGATCGGGCCAGCACATCCACCATCGCGGGCTGAAAGTCGTGGTTGCCGGGCAACCAGACGCAAGGCGCCTTGAAGCGGCGGATACCATCGGCGAAACGCGTGTAGGCTTCCTGCGTATGATCCTGCGCCAAATCCCCTGTGGCGGTAATCAGATCGAAATCGCATTGCTGGGCGGCGATGGCGTCCAGCACCGCCTGATAGCTGCGGTAAGTATCAACGCCGAGCAGCGTTCCCCGCTCGCCGGCAAAAAGGTGGGTATCTGTTATTTGTAAAATCCTGATTCTGGCCCCACGCGCCACAGGAAGTGTCAACAGGCTTTCCAAATAGTGTCCTTGGGTCTTTGCAATCTGCCTAACAAATCGATCTATACCCTCAATAATTCGCGTTGCAGCAGGCGACACGCGGGGTGAATGACAAATCGACGTCGCCGACTTGAACGCTGCCGACAGCGACCCCAGAGGAGCCAGACCCGAAAACGAATCGGGTAAACGCGGCCAACGCACCTGCAATCTGAAGTATCACGGGTATATCTAACAAACAGGAACCGACATTGAACCACACGCCAGGCAATATCTTAGCCAATCGGCAAGAAACTGATTAATCTGATGCTTTTCGTCACGTTGATGTAACTTCTTGTTCGGATAATCATAACGTGCCTTAAAGCGGAAGATCTGCTGACTGGAACACACTTCCGCAACCATCGCATCGTAATACAGCCGCACCACCAGCGTCGGCAGGCTCCAGTAACTGACCGACGGCGCAATCTGCTGGATCTCCACCAGCGCGGTATACCGCGTAGACTCCAGAATCGTTAAACGGTAGCTGGCGTTATGGACCTGATAAACCACCGCCGCGCCCACCTCTTCATTACGGGGAAGCAAGCGGCGTAGCTGCGCGAAGTTGATTTCGTTTAGCCGCATCATTTCCGGGAAATCCGGGACATAGCGCTTCATTATCCGTCCACCCAGTCTTTTTTTAATGTCTCATGGTGCAATGCCAACCATTGCAAGGCAATGACAGAGGCGGCGTTGTCAATAATCCCCTGTTCCACCCATTGATAGCTTTGTTCGCGGCTGACCACATGCACGCGGATGTCCTCGTTTTCCTCGGTCAGCCCGTGAATGCCGCTGGCGGCGCCGGCGTCCACCTCGCCGACCCAGATGGCCAGCCGTTCGCTGGTGCCGCCGGGGCTTGCCAGATAGCTGAGCGCCGGACGGCAACGCTTCACCACCAGCCCCGCTTCTTCCTGCGCTTCGCGGCGGGCAACCTCTTCCAGGCTTTCGCCCGGCTCGATCATACCGGCCACCAGTTCGAACAACCACGGCGACGTGCTGGTGTCGTAGGCGGCGATGCGAATCTGTTCGATCAACACCACTTCATCGCGCACCGGGTCATAGGGCAACAACACCACGGCATGGCCGCGTTCCAGAATTTCCCGACTGACTTCGCCGCTCATGCCGCCGTTGAACAGGCGGTGGCGAAAGCGATAGCGCTGCAGCGAAAAAAAACCCTTGTAGAGCGTTTCGCGTGCAATAATTTCTACATCATCTTTGGTAAAAGTACCGGGTTTAGTAAAAGTACCGGGATGCGTATCTGAGGACGCCATAAACTCAACTCCTGTGAACAACACGGCAGGCAAGCCACTTTTGTGTGGCGAAAACGTGGACAGGCGTTCACCGTTTTGTGCAATATTCATCATGCAATCGTGCCAGCCCGATACGGATAATCAGGTGCGGAAAGTCTACCAGCAAGAATGAGGCGTTCCCGGTATTAACGCAATGCCTTTGCGACACCCGGAAACGACGATCCTGCCGGGGCAGCCTCTGGCATGCTGCCGGGCATTGTGCCCAGCCACAAGCCGCCAAGTAAAATAGGCTTTTGGGATAACCGCAAGGAAAAGATGGCACATTCAGCCACCTAATTCGATTGGTCGATTCTGATAGAATCGACAGGTATATCGTCTCCAGATGGCGCAACCAAGAAACTTTGCTGCACAACAAGGAATGCAAATGAAGAAACTGCTCCCACTTCTCATCAGCCTGGGTCTGGGCGGCTTTAGCGCCGTAAGTCAGGCCGAAGACTTGTTACAGGTTTACCAGCAGGCCAAAACGACCAATCCGGATTTACGCAGCGCTGCCGCCAACCGAGACGCGGCTTTTGAGAAAATTAATGAAGCCCGTTCGTCCCTGCTGCCGCAACTGGGTTTGGGCGCGGACTACACCTACAGCAGCGGGTACCGCGACCGCAGAGACATTAACAGCAATGCGACCAGCGCCTCGCTGCAGTTGACCCAGTCCATCTTTAATATGTCGCTGTGGCGCGCTCTGACGCTGCAGGAAAAACAGGCCGGCATTCAGGACGTCAGCTACCAGACATCCCAGCAGACGCTGCTGCTCAATACCGCGACCGCTTATTTCAGCGTGCTGCGCGCTATTGACTCGCTGTCTTACGTCAGTGCCCAGAAACAATCGATTTACCGCGAACTGGACCAGACCACCCAACGTTTCAACGTCGGCCTGGTCGCCATCACCGACGTGCAGAACGCCCGCGCCCAATATGACAGCGTGCTGGCAAGCGAAGTGACCGCGCGCAACAATCTGGACAACGCGATGGAAACCCTGCGCCAGGTGACCGGTCAGTTCTATCCGCAACTGGCGGGACTGAATATCGATCGCTTCAGCCCGCAGAAACCCGACGCGGTGAACGGCCTGCTGAAAGAAGCGGAAAACCGCAACCTCAGCCTGTTGTCGGCCCGTCTGAGCCAGGACCTGGCTCGCGAGCAGATTCGTTCAGCGGAAAGCGGCCACCTGCCGACGCTTAACCTGACCGCGTCCACCGGCGTTACCAACACCGATTACTCCGGTTCTCGCGCGGTAGGCGACAATTTCAACAACACCTATGTGGGCCAGAATCAGGTCGGGCTGAGCTTCTCCCTGCCGATCTACAGCGGCGGCGGCACCTCATCCAGAGTGAAACAGGCGCAACACAGCTTTGTAGCATCCAGCGAAAGCATGGAAAGCGCGCACCGCTCGGTAATTCAGACGCTGCGCTCCGCGCATAACAACATCTCTGCCTCCATCAGCAGCGTTAACGCTTACAAACAGGCGGTGATCTCGGCGCAGAGCTCGTTGGACGCAATGGAAGCCGGCTATCAGGTCGGCACCCGCACCATCGTCGATGTGCTGGACGCCACCACCACGCTGTACAACGCCAAGCAGCAGTTGTCCGGCGCTCGTTATGACTACCTGATCAACCAGTTGAACCTCAAGCAAGCGCTCGGTACGTTGAACGAAGAGGACCTGCGCAACCTGAACGCCATGCTGGGCAAACCGGTATCGACGTCCGCCGCCATCGGCGACGATGCGCCGGCGCCGGCAACCACGCCAACGGCAGCAAAAACCGCCGCCAAGGCCAAGCCCTGATATTTCGCAGGGGAACCCGGACGGGCTCCCCTGCGCTTTTCGTCCGCCGCATTCAGACAGGCTATGCCTTGTACACCGGCGCTTTACAAGCTGTTCACCCTTCTCCTATTCTTAAACCCGTTTTAATACATGTAAATGATGGGCACGATGCCCTTTTGCTCTGGGATCAACTTTGTTCTGGGATCAACAATGAAAAGAACGTCAAACATCAACCACGCGCGTTTTCGCAAGCGCTGGGGTTACCGTATCGCACCGATCGCGCTGGCTGTCGGCGCCGTGTTTGTTCTCTCCGGTTGCGAGAAAACCGACGAAACCGTATCGCTCTACCAAAACGCGGACGACTGTTCCCGCGCCAATCCGGCCATGAAGGACCAGTGCGCCGCCACCTATAACAACGCCTTGAAAGAAGCGGAAAGAACCGCGCCCAAATACGCCACTCGTGAAGAATGCGTGGCGGCCTTCGGCGAAAGTCAGTGTACGCAAAGCTCGGCGACCGGCACTACGTCGGCGACCAACACGACGGCCAGCGCCGCGCCGCAGCAGAGCGGCAGTTTCTGGATGCCGTTGATGGCCGGTTTCATGATGGGCAAACTGATGGGCGGCAACAATTTTGCGCAGCAGCCGGTGTTCAGCCCGCGTACCCCCAATAGCCCGGCTAACGGTAGCTATGTGGACGCCAGCGGCAAAAGCTATGGTTCCGCCACCGGACGCCCCATTACCGTTCCTAAAGACGCGATGACGCCCAAACCGACCTCTAGCGTCGCGCCGTCCAGCATCACCACCACCCGCGGCGGCTTTGGCGATTCGGTTAACAAACTCAACAGTGCGCCTGCCGCCAACATGGCCGGCAATCAGGAAAGAGATCGCTCCGCGACAAGCACGACGGGCAGCACATCCGCCAGCGGCGGCAGCACCCGTCAAACCAGCAATGCGGCCCCGATTCGCCGCTCCTTCGGGGGATAAGGTCACCCGCTATGAAACGTATTGCGATTCACGAACGCCCGACCTGGCAGGAAAAAGCGGCCGAGTATGGTTTTCAGTTTCACACCATGTATGGCGAGCCCTACTGGTGTGAAGACGCCTACTATCAGTTTACGCTGGCGCAAATTGAAGAGCTGGAAGAGACGACCGCCGAGCTGAACCAGATGTGCCTGCAGGTGGTCGATAAGGTGGTCAACAGCGAAGCGCTGCTGACCAAATTCCGCATTCCCCGCCACACCTGGGACTTCGTGCGCAGTTCGTGGCTGTCGCGCCAGCCGGCGCTTTATGCGCGGCTGGATTTGGCTTATGACGGCAAGAGCCCGGCCAGGTTGCTGGAAAACAACGCCGATACCCCGACGTCGTTGTACGAGTCGGCGTTTTTTCAGTGGATCTGGCTGGAAGATCAGGTCAATGCCGGCCGCCTGCCGCAGCACGCGGACCAGTACAACAGCCTGCAGGAAAAGCTGATCGAACGCTTTGAATATCTGCGTACCCATCACGGTTTCGGCAATATGCATTTCACCTGCTGCCGGGATACCGAGGAAGATCGCGGTACGGTGCAATACCTGCAGGATTGCGCGCAGGAAGCCGGCGTTCCGAGCCAGTTCCTGTACATTGATGAAATAGGCCTGGGAGATCGCGGGCAATTCACCGATCTACAGGACAACACCATCGGCAACCTGTTCAAACTCTACCCGTGGGAATTCATGCTGCGCGAGACTTTCTCCACCAAACTGGCGGACGCTGGTGTGCGTTGGCTGGAACCGGGCTGGAAAAGCGTGGTGTCCAACAAGGCGCTCTTGCCAATGCTGTGGCAGATGTTCCCCAACCACCCCAACCTGCTGCCGGCCTATTTCACCGAAGACAACCCGCCGGCAATGAGCGACTACGTGGTCAAGCCGCTGTTTTCCCGCGAAGGCGCCAACATACAGATTTATCAGCAGGGCAAGCAGGTCGCCGCCGTGGACGGCCCCTACGGTGGGGAAGGCTCCATCGTGCAGCAATTCCACCCATTGCCCAGATTCAATGACAGCTACACGCTGATCGGCAGCTGGCTGGTGGGCGATATCCCTTGCGGTATCGGACTGCGGGAAGACCGGGAATTGATTACCCAGGACTTATCCCGCTTCTATCCGCATATCATTCTGGATTAACGCCAACACATCTTGATGCACACATCGTCCTTTCGGGCGATGTGTGTTTTTAGCGGCCATAACGGTCAGGGTATTATCCGACCTGTACCGACATCATGCTGAGCGACCCCATCACAATGCCGTCCGTCGGCGTAGATACCGGTTCCTGACCATCCCAACTGCCGAGTACGTACAACAGCGGCAGGAAATGGTCCGGCGTCGGGTTGGACAGCGCCGCGTCATTGTGTTGCATGAAGTTCACCAACGGGTGCTCCGCCGCGTCGCCCTGCCAGGCCAGATTACTGCGAACAAAATCGTTAAACGACGTCGCCCAGCCATAGGGCGCGCCATCGCCGTTCCACTTGATCATCCGCAGGTTGTGCACCACGTTGCCGCTGGCGACGATCATGATGCCTTCGTCACGCAACGCAGCCAGCTTACGACCCAGCTCATAGTGGTAGGCGGGCGGCTTGGTGCCGTCGACGCTCAGTTGCACCACCGGGATATCCGCCTCTGGATAAACCTTGATCAACACGCCCCAGGTGCCGTGATCCAGCCCCCACTCCTGATGATCCGCATACACCGACACCGGAGCCAGAACGTCCTGCACCCGTTTAGCCACGTCCGGAGCGCCGGGCGCCGGGTACTGGGTATCAAACAACGCCTGCGGGAAGCCGCCGAAATCATGGATGGTACGCGGTTTATCCATCGCGGTAACCGCGGTGCCGCGGGTATACCAGTGTGCGGATACCACTACGATCGCCTTCGGACGCGGCAGGGTTTCTCCCAGTTTACGCCAGGCCAGCGTGTAGTCATTTTCATCCAGCGCATTCATCGGGCTACCGTGGCCCAGAAATAATGCTGGCATCCGGGAAGTGCTCATAGCGATATCCTTAGTAACAGTGAGGGTAACAAGTACCGATGGGGATTACTTTACCTCTACTGTTTCATCGATACAGTCGGATTCCCATGATGATGATTGTCAATAAATTTGACGATAGCCGATCTTATACGCTTAACCGGCCGATAACGGGAGACACGGCAAGTTCGTCAGGAGCGAGAATACGCCGAGGCTTCCTGCATTAACGCCTCATCAGGCCGAACACCGGTATACAGGGCAAATTGCTCCAGTGCCTGCAACGCGATGACCTGAGCACCGTTAATAACCGGTTTATTTAATTTTCTGGCCAGCTGGATTAATGGCGTTTCCACCGGAAAGGCCACAACATCAAAAATATGACTGGCGATGAGCACTTGTTCTTCGGTAAATGCCAGTTGATTTTGTTCTTCCCCGCCAGCCATGCCAACAGGCGTGACATTCACCAGAATATCCGCCTTTATACCTGAAGCATCCCGGCACCACTGAAAACCATATTTATTCGCCAGAGAAAGCCCATTTACTTCATTTCTCGCCAGAATAGTCACCTGACGAAAATCACTATCACGGAATGCTGCCACAACCGCTTTAGCCATACCGCCACTGCCTTTTATCAGCACATGCATGGTTTTATCTTTGAGGTTTTTCTCAATCAGATCTTTAACCGCAATATAATCGGTATTGTACGCGGTCAAATGACCATTCTCATTGACGATGGTATTAACAGAATCTATCGCTTTGGCTGAATCCGACAGCGTATCAATAAAAGGAATGCAACTCTCTTTAAAAGGCATGGATACCGAACAGCCGCGGATTCCCAATGCCCGAACCCCTTTCACCGCATGCTCAATATCATTGGTGGTAAACGCTTTATATATAAAGTCGAGATCAAGCTTTTGATAAAGGTAGTTATGGAATCGTGTACCAATATTACTTGGGCGGCCTGAGAGAGAAATGCAAAGTTTCGTATCTTTATTCAGCATAGTCGGCTCCTCGTGTCATTTGTTTCAATGTATCACCGCAGCCAGCACCCGCAAGTCAATTGATCCCCCATGAATAGACTCGTCTGACACTACACGCATCAAACCGGGACACAAATAACGCACGTCCGGAAGGAAAAACCAGAGAAAATAGAACACACAGGCAATCGTACCTGCCACATCGGGGATAGTCGGGAAGAGACAACCGTTGGTGTGCCTCACTTCGCTGTGAAGTCCCCGAGACACACCAACGTATTGTTTTTGAAAAGAGTGAAGTTGACCGATAAGCCGGGTTCTGTCGTGGACAGCCATTCATCTAGGCCAGCGCTCGCGCACTGGCTCAAGCAGCCTACCCGGGTTCAGTACGGGCCGTACCATGTGAACCCCTATTTGGCCTTGCTCCGGGTGGAGTTTACCGTGCCACGGACTGTTGCCAGCCGCGCGGTGCGCTCTTACCGCACCCTTTCACCCTTACCTGATCCCGCTTACGCAGGCCATCGGCGGTTTGCTCTCTGTTGCACTGGTCGTAGGCTTTCGCCTCCCAGGCGTTACCTGGCACCCTGCCCTATGGAGCCCGGACTTTCCTCCCCTCCGCCCGTCTTCCCCGAAGGGAACGACGACGAAGCGGCGACTGTCTGGTCAACTTCGGCGCGGATAATAGGGCAAATCGGCCGGCTTGTCATCTCGATTATGCGTGACCGTCTTCCTGCTCCAGTCCGTAACGGTAAAGGGCGTTCTTCTTCACGCCATGAATCTCCGCCGTCAGCGCCGCCGCCTTCTTCAGCGGCAGCTCCGCCCGCAACAGTTGCAGCGTACGCAACGCCGCCGCAGACAGCGCCTCTTCGTCGGGCTGGTGACCTTCCACGATCAACACCATCTCGCCTTTGCGGCGGTTTTCATCTTCCTGCACCCACGCCAGCAGTTCCGCCACCGGCGCGCCGTACAGCGACTCCCAGGTTTTGGTCAGCTCACGCGCCAGCACGACGTAACGCTTAGGCCCCCAGACCTCGACCATGTCCTGCAGGCTATCCAGCAGCCGATGGGTTGATTCGTAGAAAATCAGGGTGCGCGGCTCTTCCAGCAGGTCGCGCAGCGTATCCTTACGCGCTTTGGTCTTGGCGGGCAGAAACCCTTCATAGCAAAAGCGATCCGACGGCAAGCCGGCGGCGGACAACGCGGTAATCGCCGCGCACGGCCCCGGCAGCGGCACCACGCGCACTCCGGCTTCACGACAGCGACGCACCAGATGATAGCCGGGATCATTAATCAGCGGCGTGCCGGCATCCGACACCAGCGCAATGCTCATGCCTTGTTGCAACCGCGCCAGCAATTGCTCTGCCTTTTGCTGTTCATTGTGGTCATGGAGTGCGAACAGGCGCGCATTAATCGCGAAATGTTGTAACAATAAACCGGTATGACGGGTATCTTCTGCTGCAATAAGATCAACCTGTTGCAACACCGCCAACGCCCGCTGAGTAATATCCGCCAGATTGCCGATAGGCGTGGGAACAATGTAAAGCGTGGAGGCGGAAATCTGTGCTTGTTGGTCTTGATTCATTGTTTCATCCGGTTTGCCGATTTAATATTGAGCATCGTTAAAACATCACTGGATACAGTATGCTTCCGTTAAATTCTGTCCGTACCCATGCAGGCCGTCTGGTTCCTGTCATGCTGGCGGCACTGTTTCTCGCCGGCTGTCCCAGCCAGGCCCCGCAAGACACTGCGACCCAGCAGCACGTAGAGGGCAAAGCCGGTGCGTCTTCCGATTACTACCTGCAGCAGATGCAGCAAAGTGGTGATGATAGCAAGGCTGGCTGGCAATTACTTGCGATTCATGCCCTGATTCAGGAAGGCAAACTCCCGCAGGCCAACGGTCAGTTGAACGCCTTGCCGTCGCAATTGAGCGACAAGCAGCGTCAGGAACAGCGCCTGCTGACCGCCGAACTGGCGGTCGCGCAGAACGACCTGAACGCCGCCAACAGCACGCTGGCCCAGTTGGATGTGAAGTCGCTGTCGCCCCAGCAACAGGAACGTTACTACCAGACGCAAATCAAAGCCGCTCAGGATCGCCCGTCGTTGACGCTGATCCGCGCCTACATTGGGCAGGAGCCGTTGTTGCAGGGCGACGCCCATCAGCGCAACATCGATCAGACCTGGGCGGCATTAACCCGCCTCACCCAGCAGGATCTCGGATCGATGGTGATCAATGTCGACGAAAATACCCTGCAAGGCTGGCTCGACCTGCTGAATCTCTGGCAGACCAAAGCTCAGGTTCCCTCTGACCTGCAGGCTGCGATAGAAGACTGGAAGAGACGTTATCCACGTCACCCGGCAGCCAAACAACTGCCGTCGCAGCTGGGCGGCACGCCGCCCGCCGCGGCTACGCAACCGGGAGAGAGCGCCCCCGCCGGCAGTAACGCCATCGCGCTGCTGTTGCCGCTGAACGGGCAGGCGCAGGTATTCGCCAATGCTATTCAGCAAGGGTTTAGCGCCGCCAGAAGCGGGCAGGCAACGCTGGCGATGCCGCCGCAGGTAGCGCAATCAGCCGCGCCTGCCGAGGCGACCGGCACGGCTGCGCCTACGCCATCGACAGATGCGAATACCCCGTCACTGTCCGCCACAGCGGCTGTCTCAGCGCCTGTTGCAACGGCAACCGCCGTTCCGGCGATTGCGCCGACAGCGGTCAGCAGCATTCCGGTGAAAGTCTACGACACCTCCAATCAGGCATTGGCAAACGTGATTGCTCAGGCGCAGAAAGACGGCGCCACCACCATCGTCGGTCCGCTGCTCAAAAACGAGGTGGAACAGCTACCGGGACTCAACCCGTCCCTGAATGTGCTGGCGCTGAACCAGCCGGAACACATCCAGCCCAATCCGAACATCTGCTATTTCGCTCTGTCGCCGGAAGATGAAGCCGTCGACGCGGCGCAATTCATTCACAAGCAGGGTAAGCAGCATCCGTTGATTCTGGCGCCGCGCGGCAATCTGGGCGACAGGGTGGTGGCCGCTTTCGCCAAGTCCTGGCAACAGCAGGCAGGCGGCGTGGTATTGCAGCAGCGCACCGGCGGCGTGTATGACCTGAAACAGGCGCTCAACAGCGGCGCAGGTATTCCGCTCAACGGCCAACCGGTTATCACAGCGGCTTCCGCTCCACAGTCCTCCACCACGGTTGGCGGGTTGACCATCCCGAATCAGGCGCCGCCGATCGCCACCGTTACCAGTGACGGCAACGTGGATGCGGTTTATATCATCGCCACGCCGGATGAACTGACGCTGCTCAAACCGATGATCGACATGCGCAACAAAGGCGCGCTGCGCCCGGCGCTCTACGCCAGCTCACGTAGCTATCAGGCCGGTCTGGGGCCGGATTTCCGGTTTGAAATGGAAGGGCTGCAGTTCAGCGATATTCCGCTGTTGACTGGCGCCAGCCCGGCGCTGATGCAGCAAGTCAGCACGCAGTTCCGCAACGATTACTCGCTGGTGCGGCTGTTTGCCATGGGGATGGATGCCTGGAAGCTTGCCAGCAACTTTGCGCAATTGCACCAGCCGGGGAATTCGCTGTCCGGAGCGACCGGTGTGCTTAGCACCTCGCCGGATTGCGTCGTCAACCGTAAACTCACCTGGCTGCAGTTCCGTCAGGGACAACTGGTGCCCGCCTCCTGAACCGGCGCATCACCGGCGGTCGCTACGAACAACTGGCCCGACGCTATCTCGAACGCGCCGGGCTGATGTTTGTGGCCGCCAACGTGACGGTGCGCGGCGGTGAACTGGACCTGATTATGCGCGATGGCGGCACCTGGGTATTTGTCGAGGTTCGTTATCGCCGCAACAGCGACTTTGGCGGCGCGGCGGCCAGTGTTACCCGGCAAAAACAGCAATCGTTGCTGCGCGCCGCAGCGGTATGGCTGTCCCGTCAGGGCGCTAGTCTCGATTCCACCGATTGTCGCTTTGACGTACTGGCCGTAACCGGCCCGCAGGTGGAATGGTTGCCCAACGCGTTTGGGCAGTCTGAGTAACATCATGATTTTCAACTTCAAAACAGGTTAACAGAACGTGCTGGAGAGAATTAAAGTCTGTTTCACGGAAAGCATTCAAACCCAAATCGCCGCTGCAGAAGCGCTACCGGACGCCATTTCGCGCGCCGCTCTGGCGATGGTGCAGTCGCTGCTCAATGGCAACAAAATCCTGTGCTGTGGTAACGGTACATCTGCCGCCAACGCACAGCATTTTGCCGCCAGTATGATTAATCGTTTTGAAACCGAGCGGCCCAGTCTGCCGGCGATTGCACTTAATGCCGATAACGTGGTCTTAACGGCTATCGCCAACGATCGCCTGCATGAAGAAGTCTACGCCAAGCAGGTGCGGGCGCTGGGTCAGGCGGGTGACGTACTGCTGGCGATATCCACGCGCGGCAACAGCCGTGATATCGTCAAAGCGGTGGAAGCCGCCGTCACGCGGGACATGACCATTGTGGCCCTGACCGGCTATGATGGCGGTGAGCTGGCGGGTTTGCTGGGCCAGCAGGATGTGGAAATTCGCATCCCGTCACACCGCAGCGCCCGCATTCAGGAAATGCATATGCTGACCGTCAACTGTTTGTGCGATTTGATTGATAACACACTTTTCCCACACCAGAACGATTAAGGAGCACTCCATGAGGATCTACTCTTGCATTGCCGTGCTGTCTGCCTGTCTGATGCTACAGGGCTGTATTGGCGCTGTCGCGATTGGCAGCGCGGCGGTTGCGACCAAATCCGCGACCGATCCACGGACTGTCGGCACGCAGGTCGACGACGGCACGCTGGAAGTCAGGGTATCCAACGCGCTGAGTAAGGACACGCAATTAAGCAAAGAAGCGCGGATCTCCGCAACCGCCTATCAGGGCAAAGTGCTGTTAACCGGTCAGGCTCCTTCGACCGAGCTGGCTAGCCGTGCCAAGCAGATCGCCATGGGTGTGGAAGGCACGACCGAAGTGTATAACGAAATCCGCAAAGGCACGCCGATTTCGCTGGGCACCGCGTCCATGGATACCTGGATCACCACCAAAGTGCGTTCTCAGTTGCTGACCAGCGACACCGTGAAATCCTCCAACGTGAAGGTCACCACCGAAAACGGCGAAGTCTTCCTGTTGGGTCTGGTGACGCGCCGTGAAGCAACGTCAGCGGCCCAGATCGCCAGCAAGGTCGGCAGCGTCAAACACGTGACGACCGCGTTCAGCTACCTCGACTAATCGCTGTCTCCATACGGCGGCCCATCACGGGCCGCCAGACTGACCAATCCGGTAGGTGGCCGCAGGCGCCTGCCACTCTACTCGCTTCCCCCGTTAATCATGGCGTTGGCGTATTTCCTGTGGTCGCTGGCGGCGACAGCAACCAGATGCTGCGGCGGGCATCAACGCTGACCTCAGTATCTTTTTTCCCCTGCGACGCCCCGGTCAGCAACGGCGTGAACCCCGCCTGCCTGATAGCCGCATGATAACGGGGAGAACCGATAGCCTGCTCGGCCTGCAGCATTAGCGGAATCAGCGGGCTGCTCTCTCGCCCCATGGTTTTATAAGGCCAGGGTCTGGATTCATCCAGATACGGAGCCATGAAGTCCAGAGCCGACAACAGGCTGCTGCCTTTGGGGGTACGATACTGCCACAGGTTATCGCCGTACTTCCCTGCCACGGTCGCCATCAGGCTGACAGCCTGCAGATTGAAGCCGCTGTAATGGAACGACCGGGTACGCGCCAGTTCCTCTGGTTGCGAACCATCCGCCGCCAGCTGATGGTCGAGCTTCTGGCGCTGCAATGCCGCCATCGCCTTCACCGTTTCAGGCTGGCCCAGATAGGCGGCGATACCCGCCACCTGCACCGTATACCAGCTGCCATGATTATTCTTTGCCGAGGCCTCCTGTTTGCCGTTATGGCTGGTCAGCAACCAGTGCAGGTAGTCCGTCATCCACTGCCGCATCTGCTGCTCGTCACTGGCCCCCCATCCCGGCGCCTGTCGCAACATGACCAGCGCATCCACGATACGGGTGGCGAAGAAACGGCCGTCAAGCACGCCTGCGCCCCGCCCGTCGTTTCTGCCCGGAATGGCCTGCGCATAATTCAGGTTAGGGTTCATACGCGTTTCAGGAGTGATAAACCAGGTGCGAATCATGGCGATGGCTTTGCCGGCATATTCGGGACGGTCCGAGAAATACCAGGCCAGCGCCAGCACACGCACCCGATCGGTAAACGTCGCCAGACGGATAGCATCCGTCTCCTCGCCCTTGGTCGCCGGGTTCACCTTGCCGTCATGTCGAATCCAGGGTAAGCCGTCTTTCTGCTGCGGATCAGGCCACCAGTAAGCCGCCAAACTCAAATAATCATGACGGTTGCCGCCGGGCGGCATTGAAAGTTTTTGAGTAACCGATAGGTCAGGTTTTTTCATAGCGCTATCCGCCGCCCGCAACAGCTGCTGATAAGCAAGCTGCATCTGTGGTGGCGCGGTCTGGCTGCGTAGCTGCTGTTTTACCTGGGCAAGTTTGTCTGCCTGTAAAAATACATAAGCAGAATTGTCGTTTTTAGCACTGGCCGCCTCGGCAGATGCCCCCAGGCCCCACAGCGAAAGCATCATAAGAAAAACTATGCCATACCGCATTATTTCCCCCTGTTCATGCGGTCATGATTTCCCATACAGCCACGGGAAATGGAAGCCGCTCATTGGAAAAAATCTATCAGTCAATCAGGTTTGTTAATAAAGCCGGTTCGCTTCCAGAAAATTTTCTCCGCCGATTTGGTTCATCTGACGCAAAATCCACTGCTGACGCCGCATGACGTAGCCGGACGGTTTACTGGCGCGATAGCGGATAGGATTCGGCAACACCGCCGCCAGCATCGCCGCTTCCGATGCCGTCAGCCGGCTCGCCGGTTTATTGAAGAACTGACGCGATGCGGCCTCTATGCCAAAAATTCCGGGTCCAAACTCGGCAATATTCAGGTAAACCGTCAGAATACGACGTTTAGTCCAGACCAGCTCAACCGCCGCCGTCAGGCCGGCCTCCAGACCTTTACGCAACCAGCTGCGCCCGTCCCACAGCAGCAGGTTTTTTACCGTCTGCTGCGACAGCGTGGATGCGCCGCGAATACGATTCTCATGTCGCTCGTTATGTTTGAGCGCCGCTGAAATCGCGTCGAAATCAAACCCCCAATGCTGGGGAAATTTCTGATCTTCCGCCGCAATGACCGCCAATGGCGCCACTGCGGCGATCTCATCCATCGACACCCAGTCCGAATGGGCCACATACGCGAAGTCGCCGCTCAGCCAGGCGCTGAGCTGACGATCGATCATCACGGCGGAAAAGGGTACGGGCAGAAATGCAAACAACAGGATCGCCGCTACCCACAACGCAACGACACCAAAGAAGATGCGCAACACCCAACGCCGGATACACGCGGCTATTCGTCCTAATCGGCCTTTCCCGAATAGGCCTGCTGACCTCATTCAGCCAGTTCCAAAACACGCGCCACCAGTTTCTCAATTCCACTGGCGGCTTCACCAATCGAGTTCGCCAGCATGTAAGCCGGAGTCGTCACCACCTTGTGTGTAACGTCAACGACGATGTCATTTACCGGACACTTCACATGCACGCCACCCATCGCTGCTATCGCCTGCGCAGTCCCCTCATCGTTACCAATTGTAAGCTGCACAGAGGTATTAAGCAGTTTCGGTAACATGGCAGGGGCGATGCAAATAAACCCTATTGGTTTATTTTTCTTATGAATTTCACGAGTAAGTATTTTCAGTTCGTTATCAATCTCACAGTCGGCCCCGCGGGTGGCAAAATCGCTCAAATTTTTTGCGGCACCGAATCCGCCGGGGACAATCAGCGCATCAAGCTGTTGGGGATCCGCGCTGGATAATGGCTGGATTTTCCCACGGGCAATACGCGCAGATTCCGCTAAAACATTGCGTTTCTCACCGGTAACCTCACCGGTCAGATGATTAATCACATGCAGCTGTTCTTTGTCCGGAGCAAAGCAGACAGCTTCAGCGCCGGCACGATCGATTGCAAGCAGAGTCAAGACAACTTCGTGAATCTCTGAACCATCATAAACTCCACATCCGCTGAGTACGACACCAACTTTTTTCATCACTCATGCCTCATTTCATTACATCAACTAATTGATTTTTTGATTGACAAACACTAATCTACATCACACATTTTAATGATTCTTGTAACAAACGACGCCATATTTGCTATGGTGTGTGTTGCCAGAAGATGGGATTTCAAAAACGCTTGCGTACCAACAACATCTGAGATTGAACGCAGGTGTACCGCTTTCCCTGGTGTTGGCACATAATTCGCGCACCCCGGCCTCGGTCGGGGTCATTTTTTTTCAGCCTCTGAAACCCAGTCTTTCAATACCTGCACATCCTGCTGCCAGTCGTGTTTCAACTCGTCAATCCACTCCTGAACGTTGTCCCACCATGCCGGTAATGTCGTGGTCTGAATCTGTTGCGCAACCTGTTGCAGATGCTTGAGCCCAACCGAGCCCGCCGCGCCTTTGATTTTGTGCCCTTCTTCCGCAATGCCTTTCTGGTCGCGGGCGGTCATGTTGGAATCAAGAATCGCCAGATAGCCGGGCATCATCTGCTCGAACATCGCCAGGCTCTGATGAATCAGTTTCGGCCCTACCAGCGTCAGGTACTGCTCCAGCATCGGGATATCCAGCAAACGGTCCTGCAGCGACCCGGCGTCCACCTCTGCGGCTTCCGGTTCCGGCTGCGCATGATGATCCCAGTATTGCTGGATTACCGCCGTCAGCGCCGGCACCGCCAGCGGCTTACTCAGCACGTCATCCATGCCGGCGTCCAGGTACTCTTTTTTATCTTTAAGCACATTCGCCGTCAGGGCGACCAGCGGCGGCATCGACTGCCCGGCATAACGCTCACGCAGCCGACGCGCCACATCCAGGCCGGTCATGTCCGGCAACTGGATATCCAGCAGCACCAAATCAAATTCATCCGGATCGAACATATCCAGCGCCGCCTGGCCGGTCATCGCCACTTCGACGCTGCTGCCCAGTTTTTCCAGTACCGAGCGCGCCACCACCACGTTCAGTTCGATATCTTCCACCAGCAGCACATGCAACGCCGGCAGCGGCAGTTCATCCTGTTCGTCTTCGTCAGACTCGTCATTACGCACCACCGGCGCCGTCACCGTCAGCGCAAAGCAGGAGCCCTTGCCCAGTTCGCTGCTCACCTGAATATCGCCGCCCATGCTTTGCGCCAGACGCTTGGAAACCGCCAGCCCGATGCCGGTGCCGGTAGCCGGTTTGCCGCCGTGTTGATCCTTGACCTGGTAGTACATGGAGAAGATTTTCTCCAGCTCGTCGGCCGGGATCCCCATGCCGGAATCCTCCACCTCAAAACGCAGCCGGTCGCCCTGCTCATGCCAGACCCGTACCACCACCCGGCCCTCACGCGTGAATTTCACGGCGTTGCTGAGCAGATTCCACAGAATCTGACGCAACCGGGTACCGTCGGTGACGATGGTTTTCGGCAGCGGCTGATGCAGTTCCATCTCCAGCTGTAGCCCCTTAGGCTGGGCCAGCAGTCCGCCCAGATTTTCCAGATCCACCACAAAGCCGACGAAATCCACCGGCTGGTTATCCAGTTGGACCTTGCGCCGCTCCTGCTTGTCCATTTCGATGATGTCGTTGAAAATATTGCCGAGCGTGATGGCGCTGACGTGGATGGTTTTCAGGTATTTTTGCTGTTCTGCGTCCAAATGGGTGTCGAGCAGGATACGACTCAGGCCGACAATGCCATTAAGCGGCGTACGAAGCTCGTGGCTGATCGTAGAGATGAAGGTAGTCTTTTCCCTGCTGGCGTTCTCTAACGCGTCCTGGTAGCGCTTACGCTCGGTAATATCGCGTCCAAACCCCATCAGGCCGTGTCGCTTACCCATGCGGTCGTAAAACGGCACCTTACGCAACTCGAAACAGGCTTTGCGGCCATCCGGATAGACCAGCCACTGCTCATAGGTCAATGAGACGTTGTGGCGAAACACCTTTTCATCCGTTTCCATGACTTTTTCGGCAATATCGGGCGGATAAACATCTTTCGGCGTCAGGCCGATCAGCTGCTTCTGGCTTTTGCCAAGCAGCAATTCCATCGCCCGGTTGCAGCCGGAAAATTCTTTGTTCTCATTGCGGTAGTAAACCAGGTCCGGCGAAGCGTCGAGGAAAGAACGCAACAGCGCCGATTGCTGCTCCAGCTCAACCTGCGCCTGCTCGCGGCGCGCCATCTCCTCACGCAGTTTGGAGACCATCAGCAGGCGGGCTTCCTCCGCCTTGATGCGATCGCTGATTTCCTGATTGAGCTGGGCGATATTGCCCTGCAACTGTTCGTTCAGTTCCTGATCGCGCTGGCGCATCTCTTCCAGCTTAGCCACCAGCCGCGACAGCCGCTGACGCGACTCTTCAAGTTGCTCCACCACCACGGACAGGAAATAAACCGCCCAGGGCGTGATCAGTAAGCCGAAAAAGATAGAGCGCACCACGTCGATGTTTTCCACCTTGCCGGTGAGCAGCAGCGTCACCGCCATCTGCACCACCAGCGCCAGTAAAACCAGCGCTGACGCCAGCAGCAGGGAAAAACGAACCAGCCCCAGTTTAACCATTAAATCAACGTAGTACTGCGCCAACAGCCTGATTTGCCTCATAGCGGTGTTCCTTAATCATAAACCCGCAAATCATACCGTAAAAAAATCGCGTGCGCGGTAAATGAGCGGTCAATTTGCGAGCCGCCGCGGAGGTTAGTTTGTTGAGTAATGAAACGGCTGCCCCAGCGCGGAACCTTGCGCGCCATGCTGTTGCAGGTAGTCGTGAACGCCGACCATGCCGGTCCAGCGATTTTCGCACCACAGCGGCGCCAGCAGCGTCGGCCGCCGGGCGCTGGCGGAAATACGGTGATAGACAATTCCGGGCGGGGTGTGACGAATCATTTCGCCGGCAATCGACACATAACGCGCCAGCGACAGTTCCGGTAGCCGACCGGCTCCCCAGGCTTTCGCCATTACGCTGCCGGTCACAATGTGCAACGGATGCAGCTTGATGCCGTCCACGCCGGCTTCCACCACCTGCTGCAGCGTCGACAGGCAATGCTCGTCGCTCTCGCCGGGCAAGCCGACAATCAGGTGGCTGCACACGTTGAGCCCTCTGGCGCGCGCGCGCTGTGCGGTCTGCCGGTAACAGGCGAAATCATGCCCGCGATTGATGCGCCGCAACGTTCGGTCATGGGCGCTTTGCAGCCCCAGCTCCAGCCAGACTTCATAGCCTTGTTCGTGATAGTCAGCCAGCAGGTCCAGCACCGTATCCGGCACACAGTCCGGCCGGGTGCCCACGCACAACCCCACCATATCAGCCTGCGTCAGCGCCTGCCGGTACATGGACGCCAGCACCTGCACCTCGGCATACGTGCTGGTATAAGCCTGAAAATAGGCCAGATAGCGGCGGGCGCGATTGACCTTGCCGGCCTGCGCAGCCAGTTGCTCGGCGATGCTGCGCTGCTGCATCTGCTCGTCGGCGAACGACGCCACATTGCAGAAGGTGCAACCGCCGCGTCCCAACGTGCCATCGCGGTTCGGACAGCTAAATCCCCCGTGCAGCGTCAATTTATGGATTTTTTCTCCATAACGACGCTGAAGCTCGCCACCAAACATATTGATTAATTTTTGCAATTGCATATTCTGATTCTTCATTTCACAAAAAATCAGCCTACCTTTAACGCTTATTAACGGCGATGACCCCGATCAATACGCTCCGGTTTATATAACTGCATGTTTATTCGTTTTTATTGAAAATAAAATCACATCTTTCTTGATTAATTTTTCTTATCTGCGGGGTTCATTCCATTAAAAGATGACCGTAAAATGAAAAACAGTGTCATAAGTTAAAAAACTCGCACCAGACAGAATAAGATGCCAGTAAGTCACATTATCGTAGCATGCAGCGATAAAAACCCGCCGTTAGCATAGTGATACAGCTCACAGTTAGACCAATACCCCCACCTTGCCAACGTCTTATTTTTATTAATTAAATCCTTTTATTTCATAAACATAAGTAAATATTATCCCTAAAGTGCTTACCCGCTATGGAGATTTGACCTGAACAGGGTTTCTCGCTAATTTGGGAATCCGCTGGAAGCTTTCCCGACGAGTCAACGTCTCGTCATATTTATGCAGTAAGAAGAAGACTCCCTCATCAAGCAAGCACACCACTTGTGAGACCTTACGAGAGGCCAGATAAAAGAGAGCGGCGCACACCACTGATGTCAAATTGGCGCAGTGAAGGGGTCGCTCGCGGTTAGCGCGCGGTTAACACGCCATTTAATAAGCGCCCGCATTCTGGTGGTGGCATTGGCGATGAGGAAGTCATACAGAGCCTGGGGAGGTTCACTGAGATATGTTGTACGATGCATCCCATGAAAGAGACAACTGTGGTTTCGGATTGATCGCCCATATAGAAGGTGAACCGAGCCATAAAGTCGTGCGGACGGCGATTCACGCCCTGGCCCGCATGCAGCACCGTGGCGCGATCCTTGCCGACGGCAAGACCGGCGACGGTTGCGGCTTATTACTTCAGAAACCCGATCGTTTCTTCCGCCTGGTCGCCGAAGAACACAACTGGCGTCTGGCCAACAATTACGCGGTCGGCATGCTGTTCCTCAGCCGGGATGAAGAAAAGGCTCGGGCCACCCGTCGAATTGTCGAAGAAGAACTGCAGAATGAAACCCTGTCCGTACTCGGCTGGCGCGAAGTGCCGACCAACCCGGACGTGCTGGGTGAGATCGCGCTCTCTTCTCTGCCGCGCATCGAACAGATTTTTGTCAACGCCCCGGCCGGCTGGCGTCCGCGTGATATGGAACGCCGCCTGTTCATGGCGCGCCGCCGTATCGAGAAGCGCGTGCAGGATAAAGATTTCTATGTGTGCAGCCTCTCCAATCTGGTGAATATCTATAAAGGTCTGTGCATGCCCGCGGACCTGCCGCGGTTCTATCTGGATCTGGCGGACCTGCGTCTGGAATCGGCCATCTGCCTGTTCCACCAGCGTTTCTCCACCAATACCGTGCCGCGCTGGCGTCTGGCGCAGCCGTTCCGCTATCTGGCGCACAACGGCGAAATCAACACCATCACCGGCAACCGCCAGTGGGCTCGCGCCCGCGCCTACAAATTCAAGACCCCGCTGATTCCCGATCTGCTGGACGCCGCGCCGTTCGTGGACGAAAGCGGTTCAGACTCCATGTCGCTGGACAATATGCTGGAGCTATTCCTGGCGGGCGGGATGGACATCGTGCGCGCCATGCGTCTGCTGGTGCCGCCGGCCTGGCAGAACAACCCGAATATGGACCCGGAGCTGCGCGCCTTCTTTGACTTTAACTCCATGCACATGGAGCCGTGGGACGGTCCGGCCGGTCTGGTACTGTCCGACGGGCGCTACGCGGCCTGTAACCTCGACCGTAACGGTCTGCGTCCGGCGCGCTATGTCATCACCAAAGATAAGTTGATCACCTGCGCCTCCGAAGTGGGCATCTGGGATTACCAGCCTGACGAAGTGGTGGAAAAAGGCCGCGTCGGTCCGGGCGAACTGATGGTGATCGACACCCGTACCGGCCGTATCCTGCATTCGACCGAAACCGACGATGACCTGAAAAGCCGCCATCCGTATAAAGAGTGGATGGAGAAAAACGTCAAGCGTCTGGTGCCGTTCGAAGAGCTGCCGGACGATCAGGTCGGCAGCCGGGAGCTTGACGACGCGCTGCTGGAAACCTACCAGAAGCAGTTCGGCTACAGTAACGAAGAGCTGGATCAGGTTATTCGCGTGCTGGGGGAAAACGGTCAGGAAGCGACCGGCTCCATGGGCGACGACACGCCGTTCGCCGTGCTGTCGAGCCGTCCGCGCATCATTTACGATTATTTCCGCCAGCAATTCGCGCAGGTAACCAACCCGCCGATCGACCCGCTGCGCGAAGCACACGTGATGTCGCTCGCCACCTGTATCGGTCGTGAAATGAACGTCTTCTGCGAGGCGGAAGGTCAGGCTCACCGTCTGAGCTTCAAATCGCCGATCCTGCTCTACTCCGACTTCATTCAGTTGATCAATCAGGATCCCGAGCACTATCGCGCCGAGAAGATCGATATCACCTTCGATCCGAAACAGCGTTCATTGCAGGACACGGTTGAAAAACTGTGCGACGAAGCGGAATACAAGGTGCGCGCCGGAGCAGTATTGCTGGTGCTGACCGACCGCGGCATCGCGCAGGATCGCCTGCCGGTGCCGGCGCCGATGGCGGTGGGCGCGATTCAGGCTCGTCTGGTGGAAAAGAGCCTGCGCTGCGATGCCAACATCATCGTTGAAACCGCCAGTGCCCGCGATCCGCACCATTTCGCCGTGCTGCTCGGCTTCGGCGCTACCGCGATTTACCCGTATCTGGCCTATGAAGCGCTGGCCCGTCTGGTGGATAACCACACCATCGACAAACCGTACCGTACCGTGATGCAGAATTACCGCAACGGCATCAACAAGGGCCTGTACAAGATCATGTCCAAGATGGGGATCTCCACCATCGCCTCCTACCGCTGTTCGAAACTGTTCGAAGCGGTCGGTCTGCACAACGATGTGGCGTCCCGCTGCTTCCAGGGCGTGGTGAGCCGCATCGGCGGCGCCAACTTCAGCGACTTCGAGCAGGATCTGCAAAATCTGTCCAAACGCGCCTGGCTCAAGCGCCAGAAGCTCGATCAGGGCGGCTTGCTCAAATTTGTCTACGGCGGCGAGTACCACGCTTACAACCCGGATGTGGTGAAAACGCTGCAAACCGCGGTGCACAGCGGCGACTACCACGATTACCAGCAGTACGCCAAACTGGTGAACGAGCGCCCGGCGTCCATGCTGCGCGACCTGCTGGCGTTGCAGCCGCAGGAAGGCGCGGCTATCCCGCTGGAGCAGGTCGAGCCGGATTCTGAACTGTTCAAACGCTTCGATACCGCCGCCATGTCCATCGGCGCGCTGAGCCCCGAAGCGCATGAGTCGCTGGCGGAAGCCATGAACAGCCTGGGTGGTTTCTCCAACTCCGGCGAAGGCGGCGAAGACCCAGCGCGTTACGGCACCAATAAAGTATCGCGTATCAAGCAGGTGGCTTCCGGTCGTTTTGGCGTCACCCCGGCCTATCTGGTCAACGCCGACGTTATCCAAATCAAGGTGGCGCAGGGCGCCAAACCGGGTGAAGGCGGCCAGTTGCCGGGCGACAAAGTCACGCCGTACATCGCGCGCCTGCGTTACTCCGTACCGGGCGTGACCCTGATTTCGCCGCCGCCGCACCATGATATTTATTCGATCGAAGACCTGGCGCAGCTGATTTTCGACCTGAAACAGGTCAACCCGAAGGCGATGATTTCGGTCAAGCTGGTTTCCGAGCCGGGCGTCGGCACCATCGCTACCGGTGTGGCGAAAGCCTATGCCGACCTGATTACCATCGCCGGTTACGACGGCGGCACCGGCGCCAGCCCGCTGTCCTCGGTGAAATACGCCGGTTGCCCGTGGGAACTGGGTCTGGTGGAAACCCAGCAGGCGCTGGTCGCCAACGGCCTGCGTCACAAAATCCGCCTGCAGGTTGACGGCGGCCTGAAAACCGGTCTGGACATCGTGAAAGCGGCGATTCTGGGAGCGGAAAGCTTTGGCTTCGGCACCGGACCGATGGTGGCGCTGGGTTGTAAATACCTGCGTATCTGCCACCTGAACAACTGCGCCACCGGCGTGGCGACGCAGGATGACAAGCTGCGCCGCGACCACTATCACGGTCTGCCGGAGCGTGTGGTGAACTACTTCACCTTCATCGCCCGCGAAACCCGCGAGCTGATGGCGGAACTGGGCATCAGCCGTCTGGTGGACCTGATCGGCCGCACCGATCTGCTGGTCGAACTGGACGGTATTACCGCCAAGCAGAACAAGCTGGACCTGTCGCCGTTGCTGCACACCGTGACGCCGCAACCCGGCAAAGCGCTGTACTGCACCGAAGGTAACCCGTCGTTTGACAAGGGCCTGCTGAACAAAGAACTGATCGCGCAGGCTCAGGCGCATGTCGACGCCAGACAGAGCAAAACGCTCTACTTTGACATCCGTAACACTGACCGCTCCGTCGGCGCGACCTTGTCCGGCGTGATCGCGGAAAAACACGGCGATCAGGGGCTGGCGAGCGATCCGATCAAAGCACATTTCACCGGTACAGCCGGCCAGAGCTTCGGCGTGTGGAACGCCGGCGGCGTTGAGCTGGCCCTGACCGGCGACGCCAACGACTACGTGGGCAAAGGCATGGCTGGCGGCATTATCTCCGTACGTCCGCCGGTCGGCTCGGCCTTCCGCAGCCACGAGGCCAGCATCATCGGCAACACCTGCCTGTACGGCGCGACCGGCGGTAAGCTGTTCGCCGCTGGGCGTGCCGGCGAGCGTTTCGCGGTACGTAACTCCGGCGCCATCACCGTGGTGGAAGGCATCGGCGATAACGGCTGCGAATACATGACCGGCGGTATCGTCTGCATCCTGGGTCGTACCGGCGTCAACTTCGGCGCAGGCATGACCGGCGGCTTCGCCTACGTGCTGGATGAGGACGGCGAATTCCGCAAACGCGTCAACCCGGAACTGGTTGAAGTGCTTGATGTGGAAAATCTGGCGATTCATGAAGAGCATCTGCGCGGGCTGATTACCGAGCACGTCCAGCACACCGGCTCGCAACGCGGTGAGGAAATCCTCGCCAACTGGCCGGTCTGGGCATCGAAATTTGCGCTGGTAAAGCCGAAATCAAGTGATGTGAAAGCGTTGTTGGGTCATCGTAGTCGTTCCGCAGCGGAGCTGCGGGTACAGGCGCAGTAAGAGGTCATCATGAGTCAGAATGTTTATCAGTTTATCGACTTACAGCGCGTTGATCCGCCCAAGAAACCGCTGAAGATTCGTAAAATCGAGTTTGTTGAAATTTACGAGCCGTTCTCGGAAAGCCAGTCCAAGGCGCAGGCAGATCGCTGCCTGGCCTGCGGCAACCCTTACTGCGAATGGAAATGTCCGGTTCACAACTACATCCCGAACTGGCTGAAACTGGCCAACGAAGGCCGGATCATTGAAGCGGCGGAGCTGTCTCACCAGACCAATAGCCTGCCGGAAGTGTGCGGCCGCGTTTGCCCGCAGGATCGCCTGTGCGAAGGGTCTTGCACCCTGAACGACGAATTCGGCGCCGTCACCATCGGCAACATCGAGCGCTACATCAACGATAAAGCGATCGAGATGGGCTGGCGTCCGGACGTGTCGTCGGTACAGCCGACCGGCAAGCGCGTGGCTATTATCGGTGCCGGCCCTGCCGGGCTGGCCTGCGCCGACGTGCTGACCCGTAACGGCGTGAAGGCGGTGGTTTATGACCGCCACCCGGAAATCGGTGGTTTGCTGACCTTCGGTATTCCTGCTTTCAAGCTGGAAAAAGAGGTGATGACCAAACGCCGCGAAATCTTCACCGAGATGGGTATCGAATTCCAGCTTAACACCGAAGTCGGCAAAGACATTCAGTTGAGCGACCTGCTGACGGAATATGACGCCGTCTTCCTGGGCGTCGGCACCTATCAGTCGATGCGCGGCGGGCTGGAAAATGAAGACGCGCCGGGCGTATACGATGCGCTGCCGTTCCTGATTGCCAACACCAAGCAGCTGATGGGCTTCGCAACCGGCGAACAGGAACCTTACACGTCGATGCAGGGCAAGCGCGTCGTAGTGCTGGGCGGCGGCGATACGGCGATGGACTGCCTGCGCACCTCGATTCGTCAGGGCGCGACGCACGTAACCTGTGCCTACCGCCGTGATGAAGAGAACATGCCGGGCTCCAAACGCGAAGTGAAAAATGCGCGTGAAGAAGGCGTGGAATTCCGCTTCAACCTGCAGCCGCTGAGCATCGAAATCAACGGCGCGGGTAAAGTGTGCGGCGTACGCGTGATTCGTACTGAACTGGGTGCGCCGGATGCCAATGGCCGCCGTCGTCCGGAAGCGGTGGAAGGGTCTGAGCATGTGCTGGAAGCGGATGCTGTCATCATGGCGTTCGGTTTCCGTCCGCACAAGATGGCATGGCTGGCGGAGCACGGTGTGGATCTGGATGCACAGGGTCGCATCATCGCGCCGGAGCAGAGCGACAGCGCTTTCCAGACCTCAAACCCGAAAATCTTCGCCGGCGGCGATGCGGTGCGTGGCTCCGACCTGGTGGTCACGGCGATCGCCGAAGGCCGCAAAGCGGCTGACGGCATCATGAACTATCTGGAAGTGTAATTGCTTTCAGGATATCTCAAAGGCGGCTCAGGCCGCCTTTTGCTTTTTTCTTGCTGGCGATCGAGCGGATATTACGCTTTATGTAAATCAATAACATCCTGTTCGGTCATCATTGGGGTTTGCTGCGCAAAGTCGTAATAATCAGGCTTATTATCAATATAGATTTGCGAAACCAATCGTTTTTGTCCGTCTGAAAATAGCCCCGCCGAAAGCGAATAGATCTCCGGTTCAAACAACCGATAAAACAGATGAGTCCCGCATGTACGGCAGAACGCGCGCTCTGCCCAGTCGGAAGAGCGATAAAAACCGATATGCTCTTTCCCTTCAATCACCACATCATGCTGAGATTCAATCGCCATCAACGGCCCGCCGCCCCACTTCTGGCACATACCGCAATGGCAGACGTAAACATCGTGCGTACATGACTCAGGGACCGTTATGGTTACCGCACCGCATAAACAGCGGCCTTGACTGGTTTTCATCACATTCTCCTTCGATTAGACACGACACTGACAATGGATAAACCCGTTGATAAACAGCAAAGTACGTTACTGTTGCTGCTTTTCTTCCAACCAATAAAAAAGGCACATTACTGTGCCTTTTTTATCAATCGCGATTATTTGACCACGCGCAGGGAAGGTCTGCCGCCTCGCGGCGGCTGCGGCGGCTCGTCATCCGGCTGCTCGTTCTGCGAAGAGGGAGATTCGTTGTCCACCACCGATATCAGCGTCGGTTTGGACTCATCTTCGGTTTGAGGCTGCTCGCCAAACTCTTCGACGATTTCGTAGGCTGGCTCCGGCTCAAACATGGTGCCCGCGCCATTTTCCCGGGCATAAATCGCCATAACCGACGCCATCGGAACAAACACCTGCCGGGGAACACCACCAAAACGCGCGTTGAAACGTACGCTGTCGTCAGCCAGTTCGAGATTTCCCACCGCACGCGGCGCAATATTCAGGACAATTTGCCCGTCGCGTGCAAACTCCATCGGCACCTGCACGCCGGGAACGGTCACATCCACCACCAGATGCGGCGTCAGCTGGTTGTCCAGCAACCAGTCATAAAAGGCCCGTAATAAATACGGGCGGCGCGGAGAGAGCTGAGACAACGTCATGCCATTACCCTCTGGATTGCAACCGGATTTCGCGCTCGGCTTCAGTCAGGGAAGCGAGGAAGGCATCGCGTTCGAACACACGCGTCATGTAGCCTTTCAGTTCCTTGGCGCCGGAACCGCTCAATTCAATCCCCAGCAGCGGCAGACGCCACAGCAGCGGTGCCAGATAGCAATCCACCAGACTGAATTCTTCACTCATGAAATACGGGGCTTCGTTGAAAACCGGGGCGATAGCCAGCAGCTCTTCACGAAGTTGCTTGCGCGCGGCCTCCGCATCCTGTGCATTGCCATTCAGGACGGTTTTCATCAACGAATACCAATCCTGCTCAATCCGGTGCATCATCAGGCGACTGTTGCCGCGCGCCACCGGATAGACCGGCATCAACGGCGGATGAGGGAAACGCTCATCCAGATATTCCATGATGATACGTGATTCATACAACGTCAGCTCACGGTCAACCAGCGTCGGTACGGAACCGTAAGGATTGAGGTCGATAAGGTCCTGCGGCAGATTATCCATGTCCACCTGTTCAATCTCGACACTCACCCCTTTCTCGGCCAGTACGATGCGGACCTGATGGCTAAAAATGTCGGACGGACCGGAAAACAGCGTCATCACCGAACGTTTGTTGGCAGCGACAGCCATGAAAACCTCCAAGTTATCGAAAAAATACGGCGAACAACCGATCGAATAGGATCCTGCTGGCCTTGCCGCGTTTGGACTTCCCCGCGGGGAAAGCGGACGACATCCGTCGTTCTGTTAAAATCACTTGCTGGCGAACAGGCACAAAACCGGCGAATAGTGTATCAGATTCTGTTTGTTTTGTGGGGGGATAAGCGTATTTTCATGACTAACCCACGGTAATCAAAGCAGATTTTTTCCATGAACGATACAGGTCGAAAAAAAACCCGGTGACAGGCACCGGGTTTTTCTGCGTTGATTTCGCTGCCAGGCAGCCAGAAATTAACGTTTGGAGAACTGCGGACGACGACGTGCTTTGCGCAGACCAACTTTTTTACGTTCAACCTGACGAGCGTCACGAGTAACGAAGCCAGCTTTACGCAATTCAGAACGCAGAGATTCGTCGTATTCCATCAGAGCGCGGGTGATACCATGACGGATAGCACCGGCCTGACCGGAGATACCACCACCTTTAACGGTGATGTACAGATCCAGTTTACCAACCATGTCGACCAGTTCCAGCGGCTGGCGAACGACCATGCGAGCAGTTTCGCGGCCGAAGTACTGTTCCAGAGTACGCTGGTTGATGACGATGTTGCCGCTACCCGGTTTGATAAATACGCGAGCGGCGGAGCTTTTGCGGCGACCAGTGCCGTAGTATTGATTTTCAGCCATTGCCTGTAATCCCGATTAAATGTCCAGAACTTGCGGTTGCTGTGCCGCGTGATTGTGCTCGTTACCAGCGTAAACTTTCAGTTTACGGTACATAGCACGACCCAGCGGGCCCTTCGGCAGCATGCCTTTAACCGCGATTTCAATTACGCGCTCAGGACGGCGGGCAATCATCTCTTCAAAGGTCGCTTCTTTGATACCACCGATGTGGCCGGTGTGGTGGTAGTACATCTTGTCAGAACGTTTGTTGCCGGTTACAGCAACTTTTTCTGCGTTCAGAACGATGATGTAGTCACCGGTATCAACGTGCGGAGTGTATTCCGCTTTGTGCTTACCGCGCAGACGACGAGCCAGTTCAGTAGCCAGACGGCCAAGAGTTTTACCGCTCGCATCAACAACGTACCAGTCGCGTTTTACGGTTTCTGGTTTAGCTGTAAAAGTTTTCATTAAAAGCTTACCCAATTTAAGTTACACGTTGGTGAACACCCAAACGCTTCATAAATATAGTGTTTTGAGGTTCACACGGCTATCTAGTCCAGCAAACCTACCCCTTCGAATAGCTATTGCCAGCGCGATTAAAGTTTCGGGAAAAAACTTTGTTGTAACGTGGGGTCGCAAGATTATAGAGAAGTCGATTCCAAAGATCGACTTTTTTCTCAACCAAATGGCGAAAGATTTGAGCCGGCGTAACCGCGTCGGAGCAAAACCGCATCCACGAAAAGTAAAGCATGGTAAGCATTGTGGAGGCGGCGCAAGCAACCGAACATCACCGCCGCGTTGCATCACGATAATGATTTGATAAGTAACGGTTTTCATACCTCACCGCAACATCCCCCCTGCTGGCATATGGTGCATCCACTCCGGCCCGCTTTTCTTTTTGCTACATTGATTTGGAACAACATCAGCGGAGGAAGAGTGAGATGACGCGCCTTACAGCAAAAGATTTTCAACCGGAATTGCTTGAGCTTTATGACTATTACGCGCACGGCAAACTGACCAAGCGCGAGTTTCTGGAGCGCGCCGCCAGGTATGCCGCGGGCGGCCTGACCGCCATGACCATTCTATCCCTGATGAGCCCGAACTATGCGCTGGCGCAGCAGGTGGAATTCACCGACCCGGCGATCATCCCGGAATACATCACCTACCCTTCCCCTAACGGTCACGGCAGCGTACGCGGCTATCTTGTGCGCCCGGCCAAAACCAGCGGCCCGGTTCCCGCCGTGGTGGTGGTGCATGAAAATCGGGGTCTTAACCCGTATATCGAGGATGTGGCGCGGCGTTTGGCCAAAGAAGGATTTATCGCGCTGGCGCCGGACGGCCTGAGCTCAGTCGGCGGCTACCCGGGCAACGACGACAAAGGGCGGGAACTCCAGCAGCAGATCGACCCGACCAAACTGATGAATGATTTCTTTGCCGCAGTCGAATTTCTGATGAAGCATAAAGACGCGACCGGCAAAGTCGGCATCACCGGATTTTGCTACGGCGGCGGCGTATCCAACGCGGCGGCCGTGGCCTATCCGGAGTTGGCCGCTGCCGTGCCGTTCTACGGACGTCAACCCAAACCGGAAGACGTCGCCCGCATCAAGGCGCCGTTGCTGTTGCACTACGCAGAGCGCGACGACAACATCAATGCCGGCTGGCCGGCGTATGAATCCGCGTTAAAAGCCGCCAATAAAACCTACGAAGCCTACGTCTACCCCGGCACCAATCACGGCTTCCATAACGATTCCACGCCGCGGTACGACAAAGCCGCCGCCGACCTGGCATGGAACAGGACCATCGCCTGGTTCCGGCGTTATCTGGTATAAACCGTCATGCGCTAAAAGCGTCTTGCCGCCGTCATTTCCCGGCGGCAAGCGACAATCACGGCAGGTGGGGCTGACGCAGGTACTCTTCGCTCTGCATTTCCTGCAAACGCGACAGGCAGCGCTGGTATTCAAACTTCAGATGTTCGCCCTGATAAATCTCGAACATCGTCGCCTGCGCAGACATGATCAGCTTCACCCGGCGTTCGTAAAACTCGTCCACCAGCGCCAGAAAGCGGCGGGCAGCGTTTTCATCTTTAACTTCCATCACCGGAACATGGTGCAACAGCACGGTGTGGTACAGCCGCGATAGCGCGATGTAGTCATTCTGGCTGCGCGCCTCAAGGCACAGAGTGGCGAAATCCACCGCCAGCACCCCGTCGCCGGCGCTCAGCGTCGCCAGCGGTCGATGATTAATCTCCAGCACCGGACCGGGCTGACTGAAATCACGCCCGGACAGGCGGCGGAACATCGCCTGCATCTCTGCGTCGGTATCCGCATTGTTCGGGGTCAGATACAGGTGCGCCTGAGTCAGGGTGCGCAGCCGGTAATCGATGCCGGCATCCACATTCAATACAGCGCAATGCTGCTTGATCAACTCGATAGCCGGCAGGAAACGCGCGCGCTGCAACCCGTTGCGGTACAGTTCATCCGGCGGAATATTGGAGGTCGCCACCAGCGCAATGCCCCTGGAGAACAGCGCCCGCAGCAGTTCCGCCAGCAGCATGGCGTCGGTAATATCGGAGACGAAGAACTCGTCGAAGCACAGAATGTCGGTTTGCGCCTTAAACCCGTCGGCCACCTTTTCCAGCGGATTTTCCTGTCCCTGCAACTGATTCAGCTCTTCATGCACGCGCAGCATGAAACGGTGAAAGTGCAGACGCAGCTTGCGTTCCGAAGGCAAACTGTGAAAAAACAGGTCCATCAGCCAGGTCTTACCCCGCCCCACGCCGCCCCACATATACAGCCCTTGTACCGGCGACGGCGATTTTTCCTTGTGCCCGATCCAGGCTCGCCATTTTGCCATCAGTCCCGGCGCGCTGCTTTCCGCGGGCGCCCACACCTGTTCCGTCAGCGTCTGATGAATGGCGTTCAGGCGGATGACCGTCTGATGCTGCACTTCATCCGGCTGGTAGGTCTGTGCCGCCAAAGCCTGCTGGTAAAGTGCCAAAGGGGTTGTTCTCTGCATAGCGCAAAATCCCTGAGAAAAATTTCGTTGTATTTTATCGTGCGTTAACGCCGGTTCAGCCCGCGATCGTGGGCGTTACCGCTTCGCGGCGCCTGTGTTCCCGGTCAGACCAGACACAGGGGCTCCACTCCGGCGAGGTTAGCGGTTATAGTGACTATTATTAAGTGAAAAAACCCTACGGGACAACGAAGTCAAAATAGGAGTCGTTTTATGACCTGGGAGTCTGCGCTGATTGGATTTGTTATCGGTGTCATCATTGGCGCTGTCGCGATGCGGTTCGGCAACCGTAAACTGCGCCAGCAGCAGGTACTGCAAAACGAACTGGAGAAAAACAAAACCGAGCTGGAAGAATATCGTCAGGAACTGGTCAGTCACTTTGCCAGCAGCGCGGAACTGCTCGACAACATGGCGCGCGATTACCGCCAGCTTTATCAGCACATGGCGAAAAGCTCCAACAGCCTGCTGCCGGATGTCCCGATGCAGGATAACCCGTTCCGCTATCGCCTGACCGAAGCCGAGTCGGACAACGATCAGGCGCCGGTGGACATGCCGCCCCGCGACTACTCGGGCAGCGCTTCCGGCCTGCTGCGCGGTACACGCCCGATCGGCAAGTAACCGGTTATTTTTACCGTTCTTTCCGATTGTATTCACCCTGACGGCACGACGTTTGTCGTCAGGGTACGACCCTACCGTCGGCCGCTATTATCTTCCCCCGCACCGATGGCCGTTACATTCTGCTGACGAAATATCAGTGAACTTTACACACTGCCCTGGGTCTGAGTCTTCACCGCAAGTTTGAGTTTATATATCATTGTTTTATTCATAGGCAGGTCGTGAGAGAGTTAACAATCAATGAAAAAAACATCGTTGTTATATAGCGCACTGGCACTCGGTATTGGACTGTCGTTGTCTTCGCTGCCCCCGGCCAATGCCGCATTGCCTGCGGTTGTAGAAGGTCAGGCTCTGCCCAGCCTGGCGCCGATGCTGGAAAAGGTGCTGCCCGCCGTAGTGAGCGTCCACGTGGAAGGCACGCAGGTACAGCGCCAGCGTATCCCGGAAGAGTTTAAATTCTTCTTCGGTCCCAATACGCCTTCTGAAAAACAGAACTCTCGCCCGTTTGAAGGGCTGGGTTCCGGCGTCATCATCAATGCCGAAAAAGGCTACGTGCTGACCAATAACCACGTCGTCAACAACGCCGATAAAATTCAGGTGCAGCTGAATGACGGCCGTGAATACGACGCCAAACTGATCGGCCGCGACGAGCAGACCGATATCGCCCTGTTGCAGTTGAATGACGCCAAGAATCTCACCGAGGTCAAAATGGCCGACTCCGATCAGCTGCGCGTCGGTGACTTCGCCGTTGCCGTCGGCAACCCATTCGGACTCGGTCAGACCGCGACGTCCGGCATCATTTCCGCGCTGGGTCGCAGCGGCCTGAATCTGGAAGGGCTGGAAAACTTTATCCAGACCGATGCCTCCATCAACCGCGGTAACTCCGGCGGCGCGCTGGTTAACCTACGCGGCGAACTGATCGGCATCAACACCGCGATTCTGGCGCCGAGCGGCGGTAACGTCGGCATCGGTTTCGCCATTCCGAGCAACATGGCGCAGAATCTGACGCAGCAGTTGGTGGAATTCGGCGAAGTGAAACGCGGCCTGCTGGGTATCAAGGGCAGCGAGATGACCTCTGAAATCGCCAAAGCGTTCAAGGTGGACGCACAGCGCGGCGCCTTCGTCAGCGAGGTCATTCCTAAGTCCGCCGCCGCCAAGGCCGGCATCAAAGCGGGCGACGTACTGGTATCGCTGGATGGCAAATCCATCAGCAGCTTCGCCGAACTGCGCGCCAAGATCGGCACCACCGCGCCGGGCAAAACTGTACGTATCGGCCTGCTGCGCGACGGCAAGCAGCAGGAAGTCGCAGTCGTACTGGATAACAGCGCCAACGTCACCACCAATGCCGACACCCTGTCTCCGGCCCTGCAAGGCGCGACCCTCAACAACGGGCAGTTGAAGGACGGCAACAAAGGCGTGGCGATCGATAATGTGGCTAAAGACAGCGCCGCTGCCAAAGTCGGTCTGCAAAAAGGCGACATTATTGTCGGCGTGAACCGCGAACGCGTGGAAAACATCACCCAATTGCGCAAAATTCTGGAAGCCAAGCCTTCAGTGCTGGCCCTGAATATTGTCCGCGGCGACGAGAGTATCTATCTGTTGCTGCGTTAAGCCATGAAAAAATGGACGCCGCGCGATGCGGTGTCCATTCTTCTCTGATATTCTGCGATCCAACCTTCTTTATGCACCCAAAACGCTCATGCTAACCAAACTGTTACGTTCGGCGCTGTTCGGTGTCATCGTGGCCGGCATCCTGCTGCTGGCAATCCCGGCATTGCGTTCCAATCAGGGATTGCTCAAATCCGGCGGCGGCGACAGCCAGGAAACCCCGGTCAGCTATTATCAGGGAGTGCGCCGCGCCGCGCCAGCCGTGGTGAACGTATACAATCAGGCCAACGACCCGAGCGCCCAAAACGAGCTGAATATCCGTACGCTGGGCTCCGGCGTGATCATGAACAACAAAGGGTACATCCTCACCAACAAGCATGTGATCAGCAATGCTGAACAAATTGTGGTCACGCTGCAGGATGGCCGCATCTTTGAAGCGCTGTTGGTGGGCTCAGACAGCCTGACTGATCTGGCGGTACTGAAAATTGAAGGTGCAAATCTGCCGGAAATCCCCATCAATCCGAAACGGGTGTTCCACGTCGGCGATGTGGTGATGGCCATCGGCAACCCCTACAACCTCGGCCAGACGGTGACACAGGGGATTGTCAGCGCTACCGGCCGGGTAGGACTTAGCTCCTCCGGCCGGCAGAATTTTCTGCAAACCGACGCCTCCATCAACCGCGGCAATTCCGGCGGCGCGCTGGTTAACACGCTTGGCGAGCTGGTCGGCATCAACACGCTATCATTTGATAAAAGCAACGATGGCGGTACGCCGGAAGGCATCGGTTTTGCCATACCTACCGCACTGGCGACCAAGATCATGAACAAGCTGATCCGCGATGGACGGGTGATTCGTGGTTATATCGGTATCAGTGGCGCGCAGCGCGAGCGACTAGGCAATCAGGTAACCGGTCTGGAGCGGCTACAGGGTATCATCGTCAATAAGGTTGATTCCGGCGGCCCGGCGGATAAGGCTGGCATCAAAGAGGGCGACCTGCTGCTGGAGGTCAACAGTAAACCGGCGCGTTCGGTGATAGAAACTATGGATCAGGTGGCGGAAATTCGCCCCGGTTCAGTCATTCCGGTGGCCATTTTACGTGATAATCAGGAAATAAAGCTTGATATGACTATCCAGGAATATCCCAGCGACTAAGCCAAACCCTAGGGAAAATGCCGGGCGACGAACAGGCCGCCCGGCAGGAACGATTAGTCGTTAGCGCTTACACGTTCAATGTTGGCGCCCAACGCGCGTAATTTGTCTTCAATGCGTTCGTAGCCGCGATCGATATGATAAATACGATCCACCAGCGTGGTGCCTTCCGCGATACATCCCGCCAGTACCAGACTGGCTGACGCACGCAGGTCGGTCGCCATTACCTGCGCACCGGACAGGTGCTCAACGCCATGACAAATCACCGTGTTGCTCTCGATTTCCGCCTGCGCGCCCATACGAATCAGTTCGGGGATATGCATGAAGCGATTTTCGAAGATGGTTTCAGTGATGACGCCGGTACCTTCCGCCACCAGATTCAGCAGGCTGAACTGCGCCTGCATATCGGTCGGGAATCCCGGATGCGGAGCGGTACGCACGTTGACCGCTTTCGGCCGGCGACCATGCATGTCCAGGCTGATCCAGTCTTCGCCGATTTCGATATCAGCACCCGCTTCGCGCAGTTTGGACAACACCGCATCCAGCGTATCCGGGCGAGTGTGGCGGCACATGACCTTACCGCCTGACACCGCGGCCGCCACCAGGAAAGTACCGGTCTCAATGCGGTCCGGCAGCACGCGATAGACCCCGCCGCCCAGACGCTCCACGCCTTCAATGACGATTTTGTCGCTACCCGCGCCGCTGATTTTGGCGCCCAGCGTATTGAGGAAATTGGCGGTATCGACGATTTCCGGCTCACGCGCGGCGTTTTCAATGATGGTTTTGCCCACCGCCAGCGTAGCGGCGCTCATGATGGTGACAGTCGCGCCGACGCTGACCTTGTCCATCACGATGTGTGCGCCTTTCAGTCGACCTTCGACCGTGGCCTTCACATACCCTTCTTCCAGCGTGATGTGCGCGCCCAGCTGTTCCAGGCCATTGATGTGCAAATCAACCGGACGAGCGCCGATGGCGCAGCCTCCCGGCAACGACACCTGCCCCTGACCAAAGCGCGCCACCAGCGGGCCCAGCGCCCAAATTGACGCGCGCATGGTTTTCACCAGGTCATAGGGTGCACAGAACACGTTAACCGTGCTCGCATCCACATGCACGGAACCGTTGCGCTCGACGCGCGCGCCCAGTTGGCTCAACAGCTTCATGGTGGTGTCGATATCACGCAGCTTGGGAACGTTCTGGATTTCTACCGGCTCTTCAGCCAGCAATGCGGCAAACAGAATGGGCAGAGCTGCGTTTTTAGCGCCGGAAATGGTGACTTCACCAGCGAGCCGGGTTGGACCCTGCACACGAAATTTATCCATAGTGACGATTTCTCAATGTTCAGACTCAATAGCACGGCCGGGCGGCCGCTGAATTACAGACCGCTCAGTTTGCGGTCGCGCTGCCATTCTTCAGGGGTGTAGGCCTTGATCGACAACGCATGAATGCGATTATCCGCGATATATTCCATCAGCGGCGCGTAGACCGCCTGCTGCTGTTTTACGCGGCTCATACCCTTGAACAACTCACCTATCACAATGACCTGGAAGTGGCTGCCGTCACCGGAAACATGCACTTCCTGCAGCGCCAGCGCGCTCATCAGCACGTCTTTAATTTCGTTGTTTTCCATTGCTCTCGATTCTACGTCAGGGGGATGATAAACAGGGTGGTATCTTAGATGAATCTGTCGCTATCTTAAACAAAAGAAATCCCCCTTGCGCACACGCGACAAGGGGGATCGATGCTAACCGGAATGCAAGGTTCAGTCGGCTGGCTGAACGGGAATGATTTCACTCAGGTTATATAACTGAATCAGGGTACGAAGCCGGTCGCTGGCGCCGATAATCGCCAGCGGTTTCCCCCGCTGTTCCTGCTGATGATAAAAATGCACCAGCAGGGCAAGCCCGGAAGAATCCACCCGCGCCACCTGACCGACATCCAGCACGCTGCTGTCGTTCAGCAGTGCCTCGCGCTGCCGCCACAGCGGCAACAGCGTATTCCGGTCCAGATCGCCTTCCAGACGCAGGGCGCCGTCCTCCTGTCGCCAGCGCAGCGCGTCAGCCATTTTTCTGACCCAGCGAAATCGGCTGCTGAGCCGCGGCCTGCAACTGCTTAGTCAGGCCGTCGACCCCGTTCTGACGCAGCGTGGACGCCCACTCGTTCTGCTTGGTGGTAATCATGCTCACCCCTTCGGCGATCATGTCATACGCCTGCCAGTAACCGGTTTTGGTGTTCTTGCGCCACTGGAAATCCAGACGAATCGGCGGGCGGCCGCCGTTATCGATGATGGTCACGCGAATGGAAACGATCTCGGCGTTGCCCACCGGCTGCTCCGACGCGATCTCGTAGGTCTGACCGTGATAAGACGCCAGCGCCTGACCATATGCCTGTTCCAGATAAGCCTCAAACGCCTTGAAATAAGCCTCGCGCTGATCCGGCGTGGCGTTCTTGTAATACTGACCCAGCACCAATGCGCCGGCGTATTTCACCTGCACATACGGCAGCAGTTCTTCACGCACCACGGTACGCAGATAGTTGGGGTCCTGCTTAATGCGCGGCTGTTCATTTTTGAGGCGGTCGAAGGTTTTCTGCGCCGCGTCGCGCATCAGGCTGTAAGGGTTGGTCTGGTCAGCAGCGCTGACAAACGGGGCTACCACCAACAGAGCAACCATCAATAAACGTTTCAACATGCTGTGTCCTCTCAAGGCTGTTGGGCTGGTTTTGCGCCAGATTCAGGGGTTGCCGCCTCGCCACTTTTCTCCGCCGGTTTGGTTGGTGCCGGTTGAGCATGGCTCTGATTCGCATTATTTGGGGTAACCGTGTCCTGACCGGCATTATTCTGGCTGGCATTGTCAGTATTGTTGCCGCCGCTCTTATATAGGAATTGACCGATAAGGTCTTCCAGGACCATGGCCGACTTGGTGTCCTGGACGGTGCCGCCGTCTTTCAGAATCGACGTGCCCATATCCTCGTCTTCAAAACCCATGTTCAGCGCCAGATACTGTTCTCCCAGCAGGCCGGAAGTACGAATCGCCAGCGAGCTGGTATCCGGAATGTGGTCGTAGCGCTTATCGATATCCATCGCCACCCGCGGCAGATACGTCTTGGTGTCCAGCGAGATATCCGCCACCCGGCCAATCACCACTCCGCCGATTTTCACCGGGGAACGCGCTTTGAGACCGCCGATATTGTCGAAGGTCGCGTACAAACGGTAGGTCTGTTGTTGCCCCAGCGATTTCAGGTCAGCGACTTTCAGACATAAAAAGACTATGGCGCACAGCGCAATCAGCATGAATACGCCAACCCAAATTTCATGTTTCTTTGTTTGCATCGACTCATTTCCCAAACATCAGTGCTGTCAGCACAAAATCCAATCCCAGTACCGCCAGCGACGAATGCACCACGGTGCGGGTCGTCGCGCGGCTGATGCCTTCTGACGTCGGAATCGCGTCATAACCGTTGAACAGCGCAATCCAGGTAACGGTAATGGCAAACACCAGGCTCTTGAGAGCGCAGTTAAGCAAGTCTTTCTGCCACTCCACCGCGTTTTGCATCGCCGACCAGAAAAAGCCGTTGTCGATGCCTTTCCAGTCCACGCCGACCAGCGCGCCGCCCCAGATACCGACGGCGACAAAAATCACCGTCAGCAGCGGCATGGTGATTACCCCGGCCCAGAATCGCGGAGCCACCACGCGGCGCAACGGGTCCACCGCCATCATCTCCATACTGGATAACTGCTCGGTGGCCTTCATCAGCCCGATTTCCGCCGTCAGAGCGGAACCGGCGCGTCCGGCGAACAGCAACGCGGTCACCACCGGCCCCAGCTCGCGCAGCAACGACAGCGCCACCATCATGCCCAGACTGGCTTCGGCGCTGTAGGTAGTCAGGACCAGATACCCCTGCAACCCCAGCACCATACCGATGAATACGCCGGATACCATGATGATCAGCAGCGACTGCACGCCGACGCTATACAGCTGTTTGCGCAGCAGCGGCCACTGTTTGACCAGCTCCGGCTTTCCGACCAGCGCATTGAACAGCATCAGCCCGGCACGCCCGAAAGCGGCGCAGACCTGAATGCCAACGCGTCCCAGCGACGCTAATGCCTGTACTAGCATGAATTACTTACTCCCCAAGCCTAACAGCCCACGCTGATAATCGCCTGCCGGATAGCGGAACGGCACCGGGCCATCGGCAATGCCATCCAGAAACTGCCTCACGCGCGGATCGCCATTCTGCTGCAATTCAGCCGGCGAACCTTCCGCCACCACGCGTTGGTCGGCGATGATGTAAGCATAATCGGCAATACTCAGCACTTCCGGCACATCGTGGGACACCACGATGCAGGTCACGCCAAGCGCATGGTTCAACTCGTCGATCAGCTTCACCAGCACGCCCATGGTAATCGGGTCCTGGCCGACGAACGGCTCATCGAACATGATCAGCTGCGGGTCGAGCGCAATGGCGCGCGCCAGCGCCGCCCGCCGCGCCATTCCTCCCGACAGCTCCGACGGCATCAGTTCCGCCGCGCCGCGTAGCCCAACCGCTTCCAGCTTCATCATCACCGTACTGTGCAGCAGCGGCTCGGGCAGTTGCGTATGTTCGCGCAGCGGCCAGGCGACATTGTCGAACACGTTCAGATCGGTAAACAGCGCACCGGACTGAAACAGCATGCTCATTTTCTTACGGGTCTCATACAGACGGGAACGGGAAAGAATCGGAATATTTTCCCCGTCGAACCAGATTTCGCCGCTGTCCGGTTGCAGTTGTCCGCCAATCAGACGCAGCAGCGTGGTTTTACCGATGCCGGACGGCCCCATGATGGCCGTGATCTTTTGTTTTGGCACGTTCAGCGAGACATCCGAAAAAATCGGCCTGTTGCCCCGCCGGAAACTGAGCCCGCGAATTTCTACCAGATTTTCGTGGTTCATGGTCTCTTTCCTCAACGGCCCGCCGATGGCAGCCGCCCGTTTTCACATTTTTGCGCCGCACAGCCCCGACAACCGTCTTCCGGGGTGTTACGCTGGCCCTTCACTGTTACAGAATCAGGACACCGGTTCGTGACCAAAATTGCCATTGGTTTTACTTTTTCGCCCTGCGCAGTCAGAATTAGCGCTAACGAGGAAAAATGGCGGTTTTGCTTATTATTCGTCCAGAAATACTGGTTTGTTCGCCAATAAACCGGTGATTATACCTGAATAAAGGACGCTGCATGCTTTTTGCGACAGTACTGTTAATTGTTGGTTTAGTATTACTGGTTTATGGCGCCGACCGTCTGGTGTATGGCGCTGCCGTACTGGCCCGCACATTTGGCGTACCGCCGATGATTATCGGCATGACGATTGTAGGAATGGGCACTTCGCTGCCCGAACTGATGGTATCCGTGACCGCCGCGCTCAACCATCAGACCGATATGGCGGTCGGCAATGTATTGGGGTCGAACATCGCCAATATTCTGCTGATCCTCGGCAGCGCCGTCCTGATCCGCCCATTGACCTTTCATTCCACACTGCTGCGTCAGGAACTGCCGCCCATGCTGGTGGTGACGCTGCTGTGCGGCGTCCTGCTGCACGACAGCTTCCTGAGCCGCCTGGATGGCGTGATTCTGTTGCTGGCCGCCGCTGGTTGTATCGTGCTGATGCTGCGTATGGCGCACGCCGCCCAGAACCGCGGCGACGACAGCCTGACCCGTGAGCAGATGGCCGAACTGCCCAGAGAGAACAACCAGACCGTGGCGCTGTTATGGCTGCTGATCGGCCTGATTATTCTGCCGATGTCGGCGCGGATTGTGATCGATAACGCCACGGTCATCGCCAATTACTTTAATATCAGCGAACTGACCATCGGGCTGACGGTGCTGGCCGTCGGCACCAGTCTGCCGGAATTGGCGACCGCGATCGTCGGCACCCTAAAAAAAGAAGACGACATCGCGCTCGGCAACCTGATTGGTTCAAATATCTTTAATATCGTGATAGTGCTGGGCGTGCCCGCCCTGTTGTCCCCCGGTGCGGTAAACCCGCTCGCGTTTGCGCGCGACTACTGGGTGATGCTGGGGGTCAGCGCGCTCCTGACGGTTCTCTGTCTCCGCCAGAAACGGCGCATCGGTCAGGGCGCGGGCGCATTGCTGTTGTGTGCGTTCATCGCGTACCTTTCGGTGCTGTTCTTGTTCTCATAGCCAGAGCATTGGCAACGCAGGATGTTTTACATGTCACATTTCGAACTACAACCTGGTTTCGATTTCCAGACCGCCGGTCGGCAGGTCCTGTCCATCGAACGCGACAGCCTCGCGCAGTTGGATCAATACATTGACGACAATTTTTCGCGTGCCTGCGAGAAAATGTTTTACTGCCACGGCAAGGTAGTGGTGATGGGCATGGGTAAGTCGGGGCATATCGGCTGCAAGATGGCGGCCACCTTCGCCAGCACCGGCACGCCCGCATTTTTCGTCCACCCCGGCGAAGCCAGTCACGGCGATTTGGGCATGATTACCGCGCAGGATATCGTAATCGCCATTTCCAACTCCGGCGAGTCCCATGAAATCCTGGCGCTCATCCCGGTGTTGAAGCGCCTGCAAGTGTGCCTGATCTGCATGACCGGCAATCCGGAAAGCACCATGGCCAAAGCGGCGGACATCCATCTTTGCGTCCACGTATCGCAGGAAGCCTGCCCGCTGGGTCTGGCGCCGACCTCCAGCACCACCGCCACGCTGGTGATGGGCGATGCGCTGGCCGTCGCGCTGTTGCAGGCGCGCGGCTTTACCGCCGAAGATTTCGCGTTGTCGCACCCCGGCGGCGCACTTGGCCGCAAACTTCTGTTGCGGATCAACGATATCATGCACACTGGCGACGAGATCCCCCGCGTCAGCCGCGACGCATCGCTGCGTGACGCGCTGCTGGAGATAACCCGCAAGAATCTGGGGATGACGGTGATTTGCGGCCCCGACGATCGTATCGAAGGCATCTTTACCGACGGTGACCTGCGCCGGGTGTTCGACATGAATATCGACCTGAACAGCGCCGGCATCGCCGATGTGATGACCCGCGGCGGTATCCGGGTTACACCGCAAACGCTGGCGGTGGATGCGCTGAACCTGATGCAATCCCGCCATATCACCTCGCTGCTGGTGGCGGAGGACGACCGCCTGCTGGGGATCGTCCACATGCACGATATGCTGCGCGCCGGCGTGGTGTGAACCGGCGACGTGCGTACAACGCAGAATGAAAAACCAAGGATATGTGTGAATGAGTGAAATCCGGCCGCAAACCGATACCTGTTACGGGCCTGTCGATACCCAGGTGATGCAACGCGCCCGTGATATACGTCTGTTAATCTGCGATGTCGACGGGGTACTTTCCGACGGCCTGATCTACATGGGAAATCAGGGCGAAGAACTCAAAGCCTTCAACGTACGCGACGGCTACGGTATTCGCTGCCTGCTGACGTCCGACATCGACGTGGCGATTATCACCGGCCGTTCGTCGCAGCTGCTGGTCGACCGCTGCCAGACGCTGGGTATCCGCCATCTTTATCAGGGACAATCGGATAAGCTTTTGGCCTTCCGCGAGCTGTTGGATACACTGTCGCTCACCGCCAGCCAGGTTGCCTACATCGGCGATGATCTGATCGACTGGCCGGTGATGGCCGAGACAGGGCTGAGCGTCGCGGTAGCCGACGCCCATCCGTTGCTGCTGCCCAACGCGCACTATGTGACGCGCATTGCCGGCGGCCGCGGCGCGGTCAGAGAGATTTGCGATCTTATTTTGCTGGCGCAGGGTAAACTGGATTTCGCCAAAGGGCTGTCGATATGAGTAAAACAAAACGCTGGCTAACGCTGTTGCTGGCATTGATTGCGTTGGTGCTGATCGGGTTAAATCTGACAAACCAGCGTGCGGGAAACGGGCCGACGGAAGTGCAGAATAACGATCCGGCCTATACCATGCAGAAAAACATTACCGTGGTGTATGACCCGACCGGAAAGCTGAGCTACAAGCTGGTGGCCGAAAAAGCGGAGCACTACAACGCCGACCAGGTAAGCTGGTTTACCCAGCCGGTGGCGACCATGTTCAATGAACAAGCCGTCGCCACCTGGTCGGTACGGGCCGATCGCGCCAAACTGACGAAAGATCGCATGCTGTATCTGTACGGTCATGTCGAAGTCAACAGCCTGACCAACGACTCGCAACTGGAGCGGATTAAAACGGATAATGCGCAGATAAATCTGGTTACGCAGGACGTGACGTCGGATGACGAAGTCACCCTGTACGGTGTCAACTTTACTTCTAACGGATTGAAAATGCGCGGAAATCTGCGCAGCAAAACCGCTGAGCTGATCGATAAGGTAAAATCCTATTATGAAATCCAACCAAAAAATTAATGTCTTACACAGCATCCTGATCGCCAGCTCGCTTTTTGCCGTCAGTATTCCGGCACTGGCGCTGACCGGCGACACCGATCAACCCATCCACATCACCTCCGATCAGCAGGCGTTGGACATGCAGGGCAACGTGGTGACGTTCACCGGCAACGTTATCGTCACGCAGGGATCGATAAAAGCGCAGGCCGACAAGGTCGTGGTCACCCGTCCTAACGGCCAACAGGGCCATGAAGTGATCGAAGGCTACGGCAACCCGGCCACCTTTTATCAGATGCAGGACAACGGCAAGCCGGTCAAAGGCCATTCTCAGAAGATGCGTTACGAAATGGACAAGCAGCTGGTTATTCTGACCGGCGACGCCTATCTGGAACAGCTGGACAGCAACGTTAAGGGCGACCGCATCACCTATCTGGTGCAACAGCAGCAGATGGAAGCGTTCAGCGACAAAGGCAAACGAGTCACCACCGTGCTGGTCCCGACGCAGTTGCAGGACAAAGGCACCCAGAACGGCGCCAAGCCCAGCGGCAACACCGGCAAGCCCACCAAACAACAGTGAGTAACGCGCTAACCCATGGCAACACTAATCGCCGAAAATCTGGCCAAGGCGTATAAAGGCCGCAAAGTGGTGGAAAACGTCAGCCTGAATGTGAATTCAGGCGAAATCGTCGGGCTGCTCGGGCCCAACGGGGCCGGCAAGACCACCACCTTTTATATGGTTGTCGGTATCGTCCCGCGCGACGAAGGCCGCATCGTGATCGACGATGAGGACATCAGCCTGCTGCCGCTGCACGATCGCGCCCGCCGCGGCATCGGTTACCTGCCGCAGGAAGCCTCGATTTTCCGGCGTCTGAGCGTCTACGACAACCTGATGGCGGTGCTGGAAATCAGAAAAGATCTGACCCGTGAACAGCAGCAGGATCGCGCCAACGAACTGATGGAAGAGTTTCATATTGTTCACCTGCGCGATAGTTTGGGACAATCGCTGTCCGGTGGCGAGCGCCGCCGGGTGGAAATCGCCCGGGCGCTGGCCGCTAACCCCAAATTCATCCTGCTGGACGAACCCTTTGCAGGGGTAGACCCGATTTCGGTCATCGATATCAAGAAAATCATTGAGCATCTGCGCGATAGCGGGCTGGGCGTGTTGATTACCGACCATAACGTTCGCGAAACGCTCGATGTCTGTGAACGCGCTTATATCGTTAGTCAGGGCCAGCTTATTGCCCACGGCTCACCGATGGATATACTGGCGAATGAGCAGGTAAAACGAGTCTATCTGGGCGAAGGCTTCCGACTCTGATAACGTCATGTTTTAGGTTGATCATTCAAAAAGGAAGTTAGCGCGCGTTATGAAGCAAGGTTTGCAACTCAGGCTCAGCCAGCAACTGGCTATGACACCGCAGTTACAGCAGGCCATCCGCCTGCTGCAGTTGTCCACGCTTGAACTCCAGCAGGAAATCCAACAGGCGCTGGAAAGCAACCCGTTGCTGGAGCAAGCCGATATTCATGACGAAGTGGAAACCCAGGAAAGCAGCGACAGCGAAACGCTGGATACCCGCGAGGCGCTGGAGCAGAAGGAGATGCCCGACGAGCTGCCGCTCGACGCCGCCTGGGATGAAATCTACACCGCCGGCACGCCGTCCGGCACCAGTACTGACTACCGCGACGAAGAGCTGCCTGTCTATCAGGGCGAAACCACCCAGACGCTACAGGATTACCTGATGTGGCAGGTGGAACTGACGCCGTTTTCCGACACCGATTCCGCCATCGCCACGTCTATCGTGGACGCGGTGGACAATACCGGCTATCTGACCGTGTCGCTGGACGATATCCGCGACAGCATCGGTAATGACGATGTGACGATGGAAGAAGTGGAAGCGGTGCTCAAGCGCGTACAGCGTTTTGACCCTGTCGGCGTAGCCGCCCGCGATTTGCGCGAATGCCTGCTGGTGCAGCTATCGCAGTTCGACAATGACATTCCCCGTCTGGCCGAAGCCAGGCTCATCGTCAGCGAATACCTCGACCTGCTCGCCAACCATGACTTCCGCACCCTGATTCGTACCAGCCGTCTCAAGGAGGAGGTGCTGAAAGAAGCGCTGGCGTTAATCCAGTCGCTGGATCCGCGCCCAGGGCAGTCGATCAACACCGGCGAATCCGAGTATGTCATTCCGGATGTGCTGGTGCGCAAGATGCAAGGCCACTGGACGGTGGAACTCAACACCGACAGCGTGCCGCGGCTGCAGATCAACCAGCAGTACGCCGCGCTCGGCAGCAGCGCGCGCAACGACAGCGACGGCCAGTTCATCCGCAGTCATCTGCAGGAAGCCCGCTGGCTCATCAAGAGCCTGGAAAGCCGTAACGATACCCTGTTGAAGGTGACCCGCTGTATTGTGGAACAGCAGCAGGCGTTCTTCGAACACGGCGAAGAATTCATGAAACCCATGGTGCTGGCGGATATCGCCCAGGCCGTGGACATGCACGAGTCCACCATTTCCCGCGTAACGACCCAGAAATTTCTGCACAGTCCGCGCGGTATTTTTGAGCTGAAGTATTTCTTTTCCAGCCACGTCAACACCGACAGCGGAGGCGAGGCGTCATCCACCGCTATCCGCGCGCTGGTCAGGAAACTCATTGCAGCGGAAAACCCCGCTAAACCGCTGAGCGACAGCAAGCTGACCACACTGCTTTCCGAACAGGGAATCATTGTGGCCCGCCGTACTGTCGCCAAGTATCGAGAGTCTTTATCTATCCCGCCGTCAAACCAGCGTAAACAGCTGGTTTGACCCCTACATGAGAAGGAAGACGATATGCAGCTTAACATTACCGGACACCACGTCGAAATTACGGATGCTCTGCGCGAATTCGTGACCTTAAAATTCGCCAAACTTGAGCAATACTTTGATCGTATCAATCAGGTGTACGTGGTATTGAAAGTGGAAAAGATCCTGCACATTGCGGATGCCACCATCCACGTCAACGGAGGTGAGCTGCATGCCACATCGGAAGCGGATGATATGTATGCCGCCATCGATCTGTTGATCGACAAGCTGGCAAGACAGTTAAACAAACATAAGGATAAACTGAAACAGCACTGATTTTGCCGTTTCAGGTGCAGGGACAGCAACCGGCCTGCTGTATGATGGCGGGCCGGTAACCGAAGGCAACAGTGTCGTTAAGTGAACGTATCATGAACAACGAGCCCGTTATGCAACTTAGCGCCGTTCTCCGTAAGGAGTGCACGCGTAGCGCCGTCCACTGTCAGAGCAAAAAGCGCGCACTGGAAATCATCAGTGAACTGGCCGCCAGACAGCTCAACCTGCCGCCGCAGATGGTGTTTGAAGCGATTCTGACCCGGGAACGCATGGGCAGCACCGGTATCGGCAATGGCATCGCCATTCCGCACGGCAAGCTGGAAGACGAGAATACGCTGGGCGCGGTCGGCGTCTTTATCCAGTTGGAGCAGCCGATCGCTTTTGACGCCATCGACAACCAGCCGGTCGATCTGCTTTTTGCCTTGCTGGTTCCCACTGAACAATGTAAAACCCATTTACATACTTTGTCGCTCGTCGCCAAACGGCTGGCGGATAAAACCGTGTGTAAGCGGCTGCGCGCCGCTCAAAGCGATGAAGAGCTGTATCAGATCATGACGGAAGCGGATCTGTCCGACCAGCCCTGACGGCTGGCGGCGCCGGTTTCGGTTGCTATCCACAACGCACGTAACAGCAGGCGCGAGCCTGACAGGATGCCGGCCCGGCCGGGAAAACGAAGTTAGCTAACTGTGGCGGTGGACATTCACCATCCCGCTGCCAGGGGGGAGTCGTCAGATGGTGCTGATGATTGTCAGTGGTCGTTCAGGTTCGGGGAAATCCGTAGCCCTGCGCGCGCTGGAAGACATGGGTTTCTATTGTGTGGATAACCTGCCGGTGGTGTTGTTGCCCGAGCTGGCGCACACGCTGGCGGAACGGAATATCTCCGCGGCGGTCAGCATTGACGTGCGCAACCTGCCGGAAACGCCGGAAGTGCTGGAACATGCCCTGACCCGCCTGCCCCAGAGCTTCTCTCCCCAACTGCTGTTTTTGGACGCCGATCGCAATACGCTGATTCGGCGTTACAGCGACACCCGCCGCCTGCATCCGCTCTCCAGCAAAAACCTGTCGCTGGAAAGCGCTATCGATGAAGAAAACGATCTGCTGGAGCCGCTGCGCTCGCGCGCCGATCTGATCATCGATACCTCGGAGATGTCGGTGCACGAGCTGGCGGAAATGCTGCGTACCCGTTTACTGGGTAAACGCGAGCGCGAGCTGACTATGGTATTCGAGTCATTCGGCTACAAGCACGGCATCCCGATTGATGCGGATTACGTGTTTGACGTGCGTTTCCTGCCTAACCCGCACTGGGACCCGAAACTGCGCCCGATGACGGGTCTGGATAAACCGGTGGCCGCGTTTCTCGACAGGCACACCGAAGTCCACAACTTCATCTACCAGACCCGCAGCTACCTGGAACTGTGGCTGCCGATGCTGGAAACCAACAACCGCAGCTATCTTACCGTCGCGATCGGTTGTACCGGCGGGAAACACCGCTCGGTCTACATCGCCGAGCAACTGGCGGATTACTTTCGCTCCCGTGGCAAAAACGTGCAGTCACGCCACCGTACGCTGGAAAAACGCAAATCATGACCGTCAGGCAAACCGTTGAAGTGACAAACCGTCTGGGGATGCACGCCCGCCCGGCCATGAAACTGTTCGAGTTGGTGCAAAGCTTTGACGCCGCGGTGTTGCTACGCAACGAAAGCGGCACCGAAGCCGACGCCAGCAGCGTCATCGCCATGCTGATGCTGGATTCGGCCAAAGGGCGCCATATCGAAGTGGAAGTCACCGGCCCGGATGAAGAACAGGCGCTGGCGGCGGTCATTCAGCTGTTTGAAGCCGGGTTTGACGAGGATTAATCTGCCGGGGCGGCTCCTGCTGACGCAAGTCGCCTCGTGATCCCGCGCGCTTCCTTTTTCTGCGGTCAGTTTTTATGTGGTAGGTTTTTCTGTAGTCGGCTTTTATGCGGCGAGTTTTTATGCGGTAAGTTCTCGACATCCCTGCTACCATCAGATTAACTTATGCCCCTGCCCTTCGCGGCGGGGGTGTTGTTATCTGCTATTGCAAAAACTGGAGAGACATATGGATAAACCGCACCTGACGATTAGCGAGCTGGATGCCGAACGCCTGGATGCGCTGCTGGAGCAACCCGCTTTTGCCGATACAGAGGTGGCTCAGGCCCTGAGCGAAGAACTGGATCGGGCGGATATCGTCCAGCCGGTCGAGATTCCGGCTGATGTAGTCACCATGAACAGCCGGGTTCGGTTCCGCGACCTGCTCACGACGGAAGAACATATCCGCACGCTGGTCTATCCGGCCAGCCTTAAAGACAGCCGGGAGCAGATTTCGGTCATGGCGCCGCTGGGCGCCGCACTGCTCGGCATGCACGTCGGCAACAGCATTGCCTGGCCGTTGCCGAATGGCGAAGAAACGCGGATTGAAGTGATGGAACTGCTCTACCAGCCGGAAGCGGCGGGTGAATACCACCGCTGATAACGGCGACATGCGACTGCCCTGAAGATCCGGGCAGTCAATGTCATTGAAAATAAAACTTATACCCCGGCAATCTTCATCGACGGCAACAAGACCGAGCCGCACTGGATGTTGCTGCGCGTTTCGATATCATCACCGATGGTCACCATGTTGCGCAGCATATCTTTCAGGTTGCCGGCGATGGTGATTTCGCTCACCGGATACTGAATTTCGCCGTTCTCCACCCAGAATCCGGCCGCGCCGCGGGAATAATCCCCGGTTACCGCGCTCACGCCTTGCCCCATCAGGCTGGTGACCAGCAAGCCGGTGCCCATTTCCTTCAGCATGCCGTCAAAATCCAGCCCGCGCCCGGCAATACGCCAGTTATGAATCCCGCCGGCATGGCCGGTGCTCTTCATGCCCAGTTTACGACCGGCATACGTGGTCAACAGCCAGGTTTGCAATACGCCGTCTTTGACGATATCGCGCTGCTCGGTGCGAACGCCTTCGCTGTCGAACGGGGTGGACGCCAGCCCTTTACGCAAATGCGGCAGTTCCTGAATGGTCAGCCATTCCGGCAGAATCTGTTTGCCGAGGCTATCCAGCAGGAAGGTGGATTTACGGTAGACGCTGCTGCCGCTGATGGCGCCGACCAGATGACCGAACAACCCGGTCGCCACTTCGGCGGAGAACATCACCGGCGCTTCCATGGTGGCCAGTTTACGCGGCGACAGGCGCGCCAGCGTACGGCGGGCGCACTCTTCCCCAACCCACGCCGGCGAGCTCAGATCGCCCAGCGCGCGGCCGATGGTGTAGGCGTAATCGCGCTCCATCTCGCCGTTGTGCTCGGCAATCACGCTGACCGACATGGAGTGGCGGCTGGAGCAGTAGCTTTGCAGCATACCGTGGCTGTTGCCGAACACCTTGATGCCATAGTGGCTGTTGAAACTGCCGCCTTCGGTATTGGTAATGCGTTTGTCGGCTTTCAGCGCCGCCTGTTCAGCGGCGGCGGCCAGTTCGATGCCGCGATCGGCGTCCAGCTCCGCCGGGTGGAACAAGTCCAGATCCGGCGCCTCAAACGCCAGCAGATCCTTATCCGCCGGGCCAGAGCATGGGTCAACCGAGGTGTAACGGGCAATATCCAGCGCCGCCTGCACCGTGCGGGCAATGGCGTCCGGGCTCATATCGGTGGACGACGCGCTGCCCTTGCGCTGTTGATAGTAGACGGTAATACCGAGCGCACCGTCACTATTGAATTCGACGTTTTCAACTTCACCATACCGGGAGCTGACGCTGATCCCCGTTGTTTTCGTGACGGCAACTTCCGCCGCATCAGAACCGGCACGGGCCAATTCCAGCGCCTGCGATACCGCCTGTTCCAGCACTTTACGCTGTTCTGCAACCTGAGTGATTATTGTCATCGATTTGCCATAATGAGTGAGAAAACATTCAGATAATCCATGATGCAACGAATGCTGTCCGCCTGCTATTCGTCACCTTACCTCAGACGTAAAATGAGGTAGCCTGTGATTGAGTCTAACAGGATCGGCGGACAATTTCGCACAAAGCCCATAACCTGATAGGATCAGCCTCTTTTATTGGGGAGCCACGATGAACAAACATCCCGAAGACTGGCAGGATGACGTCCCGGACGCCAGCCAGGACGATGAAGACGAAGAGATAATTTGGGTCAGCAAAAGCGAAATCAAACGCGATGCTGAAGCCCTGAAAGCGCTGGGCACCGAGCTGGTTGAGCTGGGTAAGAACGCGCTGGAGCGCATCCCGCTGGATGAAGACCTGCGTGCCGCGATTGAACTGGCGCAGCGCATCACCAAGGAAGGCCGCCGCCGTCAGTTGCAGCTGATTGGCAAGATGCTGCGCGCCCGCGACCCGGAGCCAATCCAGACCGCGCTGGACAAGCTGCGCAACCGCCACAACCAGCAGGTGTCGCTGTTCCACAAACTGGAGCAGTTGCGCGACCGGTTGGTGACTGAAGGCGACGGCGCGATTCCAGACATCCTCGCACTTTATCCGCAGGCCGATCGCCAGCAGCTGCGCTCGCTGGTGCGTAACGCCCAGAAAGAAAAAGCCGCCAACAAGCCGTCCAAGTCGGCCCGGCAGATTTTCCAGTATCTGCGCGAACTGGCGGAAGCCGAGTAATGTCAGGCAGGCACCTTACGGTGCCTATTTTTTATTTGGTTGACGCCACCAGCGCGGAGCCGGCGAAAATGAACAGGGTGCCGGTGGCGCGGTTGAACAACCGCAGGCGGCGCGGATGGGCAAACAGCGCCGATACCCGGTGGCCCATGCAGGCGTAAGTAAACATGATGCTGAAATCCAGCACTACCCAGGTGAGCGCCAGCAGCGCGAACTGCATGGCTTGCGGCGCGCTGGTATCGATAAAATTGGGAAACAGGGCGGCAAAGAACAGGATGTCTTTGGGATTGCTGACCCCCACCATAAAGCCGTGACGATAGAGACCCAGCGCGCCCGGCGCCGCTTCATCCACCTCAGTTGACGGCGTCAGGGTGCTTTCCCGTGTCCGCCAGGCGGAAATGCCGAGCCAGATCAGGTAGAGCGCGCCCACCACTTTCAGCGCCAGAAACGCCGTCGCCGACGCCGCCAGAATCGCGCCCAGCCCCAGCGCGGACGCCGTCATCAGCACCAGCGAGCCGGTCGCGCCGCCCAGAATGGTCGCCAGCGCGCGCCGTTGCCCGTACCGCAGGCCATGCGCCATACTGAGCAAAGCCGACGGACCCGGTACGGCAATCAGCACGGCGATCACACCGAGGTAAACCAGCCAAAGATGCAAAGTCATTATTCTGTCTTCCGTTGATGTCAATTTATCTAACAAGCGGTTAAGGTAACGCTTTCGTTATGTAATTTAAAACACAACGAAATGGCAGACCACAACCCTAAGAGACTGATCCCACATGACAACGCTATTTCTGTATTACGTGGGCGGGCGCGCCCAGGGCGCCAACATCGAACTGCATGACGTCCAGTTCGCCGCAGTGGAACGCCCAGAAGACGGATTTCCCCTGCTGAAAGCCAGCTGGTTCGGCGATAAAAGCCAGGTCCACGTCGATAGCTACACCCCCTGTCAGTGGGCGGACGGCTATGATATCACGCTCAGCCGTCAGCCGTTTCATGGGCGGGAAAAACTCTGGTTCATCAATATGGGCGGATATCTGCCGCACGACCCGGCGGAAGTGCATCAGTTCGGGCTGTTCGTGGCGCCGGATGCGGAACAGGCCAAACAACGCGCCAAAGCGGTGTTGCTGACCGAGGTGTTCCAGCAGCACAAGGACGATCTGCGCGATGTGGACGACTGCCTGCCGCTAACCCTGCTGGACCGCTGGCATATCCACCTGACCGCCAACCTGACCGGTCGCGTATCGCCGCCGCAGTGGCAGGGGTATCACCCGCTGTAATCGCTTCCCGGCTTAATCGCCGAGCGCGTGTTTATGACGGTGCAGCAGCGCCGTCAGGCGGCCGACCGCATTAATTGCGTCATCCGATACCTGATGGTCGCGCAACAGGTGCTGATATTCATCCATCTGCGCCAACAGCCGGGAAAAATGGTGACTGCGGTCGCGGGTAGCGGCAATCACTTGTTCCGCCGTCGCCCGCATCTGGCGGTGAAAAGCGGACAGGCTGGGGCTGACCGGCAACTCCAGCGTCCGCAGGCGCTGATGCATCATGATCAGCGACAGCGCCAGCCGGTATTTGCCGATTTCCCCCGGAAACAGGTTCAGCAGCAAAAACAGGTGCTGATACAACGCGGGCAGGTGGTTCTCCTGCCGCCGTGCCGGACGGGTCGACAGCGCCGACACCGCGCCGAACACAAACCGGTTAAGTAGCGTGCGCTCGGTGCGGTCGCGGGTATTATCCCGAATCAGCAGAATAACGATCAACGCCAGAAAACAACCAATAATCTGCCCGATAGCGTTATCAAGGAACTGGGACAGGTTGAACTTCATCGGATTGCTGAGTACCAGGATGTTGATGGTGCTGGCCAGCGTACCCAACGATCCCAGCCGCCGCTTCTGCACCTCAATGCCGATCACAAACGCCATACCGCCCAGACTCAGGCACAACAACAGCAGGCTTTGCTGGGTGGACGGCAACACCAGCATGAACATCAACGCCCCCAGCGGCAGCGCCACCAGAGAACCAATCAGAAAGTCCTTGGCCGCCATCAATGGATTAGGCAGCCGCATCGCCAGCGAGGTCACCACCGCGATGATCACCATACATGAACTGCCCGATGTCCAACCGGTCCACAACCAGAACAAACACCCCAGGCCGGTGGCGACAGCGGTGCGTATGCCGTTGATCATGGCGTGATGCGTTTCCGCCGAGCTGGCCTTCACCGGCACGTCGGCATCCAGCAACGCCGCTTCGCTCTGACTGATGCGCACATTGGTTTTTACGCCTTTCGACAGCAGTTGGTAGCGGGCCGCCGCCGACAGCCAGCTCACCAGCGTCGGCGGCAGGCTGCGGCTATGCGCGGCAGCCAGATGACGAAACTGTCGCAAACGTCGCTGCACGTCCGCCGGCGTATCCGCCGGTTGTTCCAGCATCATGGCGATCGCCCCTTTAACGGCATCGGGGTGGTCCTGCAGCGTCAATCGGGTTTCGCACGCCTGGGTAATCATGATCCAGGATTGGGTCAACAGCGTTTTTATCCGGCGGCTAGCCCCCTGCCAGCGGGATGACTCCATCATCAGCACGCTGCGCATACCGTTGATGGCGTGTGTTTTACGCACCAGTCCGTTCCACGCGGCGTCCAGCTCCTCTTTCGACATGCCATTCACGCAGCGTTGCAGCAATTGATATTGCCCCACCAGCAGTTCATCCACCGCCCGGTCGATATCCTGTTTGATAGAACGGGGTGAAAACAACAGGTCGGCCAAAATGGCGCAGACAATCCCCAGCACGATTTCACTGCAACGTTCAACGGCGAATTGCGGAATACGCAGCGGCGCGCTCTGGCTGGTAACGATGATGATCAACGTCGTGTAGCCCGCCAGCGCAAACACATAGGCGTTCTCTACTTTTACCAGCGACGAAATCCAGACGCAGACGCCCGCCCACAGGCAGCACAGCATCAGCATCACCACCGGTGCCCGCACCGTGGCGATGATAATAACCAGCGCGCCGATACAACCGATAAAGGTGCCGATCACCCTGAGCATACCGCGGTGACGAATGGCGCCGGAGAACGGATCGCCGCCGGCGGCGAAAGCCGGACCGGCCGCTACAATCGCGGCGGTCAGCGCCGCCCAGCGCGGAGTTTCCAGTTGCAGATGAAACCCCAGCACCAGCGACAGCACGATAGCCGTGCTGAGTTTGAAGGCAAACCGCAGGCGCAAAAACGCGGGACTGTTCATCATAGGCGCTCGCTTAGCCAAACTCGCGCAGACGATGCAGCAGTTGCAATAACGGCGACATCGACTTGGTGTTGCGGGTATGCTCGCCGGTCACTACCACCGTGGCGGTGGTCCCGGCCGGATACAGGTCGCCCCATTGCTGATCGAGACGAATCCTGACCGGCACCCGCTGTGCCAGCCGTACCCATTCCAGATTGGAATCCACCGTCGCCAGCCCTTTGGTGTCGGCGGAACTGCTGCTGTTGGTTACTCCGGCGGCGATGCTATCCACCGCGCCGAACAGAATCTGATTGCTGCCCAGCGGGGTGATTTCCACCCGATAGCCGGGGCGCACGCCCGCCAGTTTGGTTTCTTCCATGTAGGCCAGCAGATAGAACGAATCCTTTTTCACCAGCGCCACCGCGGTGGAGCCGCGGGTAATGTATTCGCCAGCGTGCACGTGCAGGTTGGTTATCCAGCCATCGGCCGGGGCTCGCACCACCGTACGCGCCAGATCGAGCTTCGCCAGTTCCAGCTCCGCCTGCGCCTTTGCCAGCTGATGCAGCGTGGTTTGCAGCGCATTGCCGGACTGTTCAATCTCTTCACGCGACATCGCCTGCACGCCGAGACGCTGGCGGCGCGCCGACTCCCGCTTTTTCTCATCAGCCAGCGCCTGATAGTAGGCCACGTCCGCCTGCGCCTGCTCCAGCGCCTGCTGGTAACGCGGCTGATCAATCACGAACAGCACATCGCCCTGCTTCACCGGCTGGTTATCCTGCACTTTCACATCGGTCAGCAGGCCGCTGACATCGGGGGCGATCGCCACCACATCGGCGCTGAAACGAGCGTCGCGGGTCCAGGGAGATTCGGTGTAAAACGACCACACGCGCACCAGCGCCACCGCGGCCAGCAACACCAGCACTAGCGTGATGGCCATGCGGCTGAATTTTTTGATCATCACTTTCACAACAGATGCTTTCACAACAACCTCAAAGACCGAAACGAAACAGCAGATAGAACAGGCAGACAAACAACGCGGTATTAAACAGAGCCGGGTGCCAGACCCGGTCGTAAATGCCCGTGGGATGCAGCAGTCGGATACAGATAAAAAACAGCGCCAGCGTCACCAGCAGCACAAAAAACACCGGCGGGAACGACAGGCCGAACAGCACCATGACCGGGAGTGAATTCATCCTCTTTTCCTTTTTTTCACCATCACGCCGCCCGTCGCTCGCATCAGCAACCGTATGTGTCGGGGTCGGGGAAGATGAGGTAAACACCCATTCCCGTCGGCATCGCTGCCAGCGGGTGAAAGACACAGCTTTAACTGAATAATCACGATGGCGGGCGCTGATTTAATGCAGATCGCTTGCGGCGTTAAATCAGCGTTTTAAACCCTTCAGAACGACCACGGCAGCAAAGACGAGTAATCAGGACCGCTCTTCGTGGTCAAACAGGCTATATTATGAAACGTTATTATTATGTTATCTACGCAGTGTGATCTAAATCACTTTTAAGCCAGGATTAACAATGGAACGATTAAAGAGCATGTCGGTCTTCGCCAGAGTAGTGGAGTTCGGCTCGTTCACCGCCGCCGCCCGTCAGCTGGAAATGAGCGTATCTGCCGTCAGCCAGACGGTTACCCGGCTGGAAGATGAACTGCAGGTGAAACTGCTCAACCGCAGCACCCGCAGCATCGGGCTGACGGAAGCCGGCAGGATCTACTACCACGGCTGCCGCCGCATGTTGCACGAAGCGCAGGAAGTGCATGAGCAGTTATATGCGTTCAACAACACCCCGATCGGTACGCTGCGCATCGGCAGCTCCTCCACCATGGCGCAAAACGTGCTGGCGAATATGACCACCGACATGCTGAAGGAGTACCCAGGGCTGTCGGTCAATCTGGTGTGCGGCATTCCGGCGCCGGACCTGATTGCCGACGGATTGGACATCGTCATCCGGGTCGGCGCGCTGCAGGACTCCAGCCTGTACAGCACCCGTCTCGGCTCCATGCCGATGGTGGTCTGCGCCGCCAGAAGCTATCTGGCGCAGCACGGCACGCCGGAAAAACCCGCCGACGTGAGCAACGTATCCTGGCTGGAGTACAGCGTCCGCCCGGACAGCGAATTTGAGCTGATAGCGCCGGAAGGCATCACCACCCGGCTGACGCCGCAAGGACGCTTCGTCACCAACGACCCGGTCACGCTGATTCGCTGGCTGAAAAACGGCGCCGGCATCGCCTATATGCCGTTAATGTGGGTATTTGAAGAGATCAAACGCGGCGAAATAGAGATCCTATTCCCGCGTTATCATTCGGACCCGCGCCCGGTGTACGCGCTCTACACCCGCCGCGACAATCTGCCGCTGAAGGTGCAGGTGTGCATTAATTACCTGACCGAGTATTTCAACAAGGTGGCGCTGATTTATCAGGGATACCGGCAGGAACACCCGCAGAGCGAGCCGCCGCAGAAATAAATCAGGCCGCATCGGCGGCCTGATTTAACAACCAACGTATCAACGCTTAGGCGGTGCCGCCTACCGTAATGTTGTCGAGCTTCAGAGTCGGCTGACCGACGCCGACCGGCAAGCTTTGCCCTTCTTTGCCGCACACCCCGACGCCTCTATCCAGCGTCAGATCGTTGCCGACCATCGAAATCTGCTGCATGGCTTCAATGCCGGAGCCAATCAGCGTCGCGCCTTTCACCGGTTTGGTGACGCGGCCGTTCTCGATCAGGTACGCCTCGGACGTGGAGAACACGAACTTGCCGGAGGTGATATCCACCTGACCGCCGCCAAAGTTCGGCGCGTACAGACCGTAATCCACGCTGGCGATGATCTCTTCCGGAGTGGATTTGCCCGCCAGCATGTAGGTGTTGGTCATACGCGGCATCGGCAGATGGGCGTATGACTCGCGGCGGCCGTTGCCGGTCGGCGCGACGCCCATCAGACGGGCGTTCAGTTTGTCCTGCATGTAACCTTTGAGAATGCCGTTCTCAATCAGCACGTTGTACTGGCCGGGCACGCCTTCGTCATCCATCGCCAGCGAACCGCGGCGCCCTTCCAGTGTACCGTCATCCACCACCGTACACAGCTCGGATGCTACCAGCTTGCCGACCTGACCGCTGAACACCGAAGTGCCGCGACGGTTGAAGTCGCCTTCCAGACCGTGCCCGACCGCCTCGTGCAACAGCACGCCCGGCCAGCCTGAGCCCAGCACCACCGGCATCGACCCAGCCGGCGCCGCCACGGCGGACAAATTGACCAGCGCCATGCGCACCGCCTCTTTGGCCCAGGCTTCCGCCCGCACTTCGCCATCCGCCTGCTGCCAGAAATAGTCGTAGCCGGTACGCGCGCCGCCGCCGCTGGAGCCGCGTTCACGACGGCCGTTTTCTTCCACCAGCACGCTGACGGACAACCGCACCAGCGGGCGCACGTCCGCCGCCAGAGTGCCGTCGGTGGCGGCCACCAGAATCAGCTCATACACGCCGGTCAGGCTGGCGGTGACTTCCTGCACGCGCGCATCCGCCGCGCGGGCGGTGGCGTCAACCCGTTGCAACAGCGCGATCTTCTCTTCACGAGTCAGGCTGTCCAGCGGATTGGCCTGCGGGTACAGGCCGCGATGCGGCACTTCGCCCAGCGTTTTAACCGCGCCGTTGCCCTGCTCACGCACAATGCTGCGCGCGGCCTGCGCGCTTTGCTGCAGCGCGTTGAGCGTAATCTGGTCTGCGTAGGCAAAACCGGTCTTCTCGCCGTTAATGGCCCGGATCCCCACGCCCTGATCGATATGATAAGAACCGTCCTTGATGATGCGATCTTCCAGCACCCAGGACTCATGGTAGCTTGACTGAAAATACAGGTCGGCGTAGTCGATACGCCGTTCACTCAACGTGCCTAAAATAGACTGTAAATCCTGATGGCTCAGTTTATTGGCCGTGAGTAATTGCTCACTGACAAATGTCAGACTCATAGAATGTCACTCTTATTGTCAATGTCATCAGATAACCAGACCGCAGTTACTGGCCCGCCGCCTCGGCGGCCTTGGCTTTTTGCGGTTCACGCACTACTTCCTGAATCTTTGGTTGATCCACACTACCGGAAATGTGGTAACGAATCAGGGAAATTTTACTCCACAGCGGCGCCAGCACCTTGCTGGCGGCAAACACCGCCGCCCCGATTACCGGGTTGACCGCAAAGGCGGTCGCCACGCCGACGGTGGCGGAAATCTCCGGCGCCACCACCGCTTCCATCGACAGTTCGCGCTTCACCAGGTCGATGTCGCCTTTCATGGCGATATCCGCCTCAAGGCCGTCCACCAGCAGATTATCGGTGTGCAGCACCCCGTCTTTTATCCACGCCGTGCTGCGAACCGAGTCAAAGTAAAAGCCTTTGCCGAAGGTGTCGCTGAAATCAAACTGTAGCTTACGCAGCAGCGCATCGAAACTCACCAGCCGTAATAATTGCCCGGCCTGGCCGGTGCCGACGTTGACGATTTCGCCTTTGCCGATATCGGTTTTCAGGATCCCGCTCAGGCTCGGAATATGCGGCGCCCACGGCGAACCGTGCCAGTATAGGTCGTAGTCGATCTTGAACGCGCCGGCGCGCAACGGCGTCGCCAGCCCCAGCCAGTCGGCGTTGTCGCTCAGGCTGCCGCCGGACAATTGCCCTTTGATCGCGGTGCGGGTGCCTTCGCCGCTTTCCTGCCAGCTGCCGTCCAGCGTCAGCCTGGCCTTACCGTTGTCGACCAGCCCGTTAGCCAGCACCAGCTTGTTGGGTTCCGGTTGCAGCGTGCCTTTCATCTGCCCGACGTTTTGCCCCATCAGCCAGCATTCACGGCATTCAAACTGCAGCGCCGGCCAGTCTTCAAAGCGAATGCTGGGATCGTTGAGCGGCGATTTTTTCTCCGCCAGCGCCGCCGGGTTGGTCGCATCGTCCCCTTGCCACTGCGGATTATAATAAAGATAGCGCACATCGCCGCGCCACAGCCCGGAAGCTGGGATCAGCAGGCGACCGTCGATTTCTCTGCCGGCGGCGGTAATTTCGCTGCCGCCGTTCTGGCTGCGGCTGGTAAACATCAGGTCATGCCATTGCTGACCGAGTATTTTCAGTTCCGGCGTGGTCAGCGTCACCCGCTCCGGCCACTGAAAGCGGCTGGCTCCGGCCTGCGCCGTAACGGCGTTGCGCACGCCGGGCAGCAGCGCCAGCCAGCGCTCGCCGTCCAGCGGCGGCAACGCCAGCGTCAGCGACGAATCATCCGGCAGCGGCGGGGGTTTCACCCCTTCCTGCCAGGCGGCTCGCGTCAGCATGACTTGGTTATCTTTAAGCAGCCACTGACTGTTGAAAGACTGGTTTTTTCCCAATGAACCGGTGAGCGAGAAACCGCGAACGTCCCCTTTGGCACTGACCTGCAGCCCCAGCGCCGTTCCTCCGGCTTTATTCAGCGGAGAAGGTAAGCGACTGCTCACTTCCTTAAGATCGCCCTGAACCGTCACGTCATAACTGGATGGCCCCTGATGCGGCAGCGTTACCTGTACCGCGCTCTGCCAGCCGGCATTGCCATTCAGCGCCGTCGTTACCGGTTTGGGCAGCCCCGGCAAACGGGACACCGCCCAGCTTCCCTGCAATCCGACATTGACCAGAAACGCCTTTTCCTGTTCCTGAGTCGAAAAGTTGAAGGTCAGCGGTTGTTCGAGCCAGCGCGCCTGTAGCGTCTGGCTGGAGAGGTTGCCGTTATCGTAATGGAACGTCCCGCTGACCGACTGGAGCGACACGTCCAGCGGCTTGATAAACAGATGGTTATTGTTGAGCGCTACGTCGCCGCTGGCCTTCACCAGCCCGCCATTGAGCGGGATGTCGAGATGCAGGTTGCCCTGCACGTCTCCGCCAATCTGGAGCTGCGTCAGCGCGCTGCCCAGCGTGGGTTTCATCGGCGTCTGCGCGAAGTAATCGCTCACTTTCTTACCGCTTCCGCTGATGTCGCCGTCAATCAGCAGCTTTTCCTTGCTGTAGTCCGGGATCACCGCATTGATGTTGCGCCCTTCGGCCTCGCCCAGCATCACATGCGGCGCCGACATCCACAGGCCGTTGTTAAGGAAATTCAGGGTAATATTCAGATTGTCCAGCGCGGGCCAGCCGGGCTGGAACTCGAAACGCGATTTTTCCAGCGGCACCCAGACCTGGAATTGCCCTTCCTGATGCTCGAACGGGAACTGCGCCGGATTGCCGGCGAACACCAGCGTGGCGTTATCCACCTGACCCGATTTGATGGCGCCGGTCAGGTAATTCACCAGATCCTTGCCCATAAACGGCTCGGGATAATAGCGCCAGGCATCGGCGGCATCGCCGAGCCGAATCCCGGCCAGAATATCCAGCCGTGGTTCTCCCTGCGCGGGATGGCGATAGCGGAAATCACCGTTGGCCCACAACGAACGGGAGCGAACATCCAGCCCTTGTCCCCACAGCTCCCAGCCCTGAGGATCGTTGCGCCAGTCCAGCGTGGCGTCCGCCTGCCGGATATCCAGCGGTGCGCGGAACATGTCCTGATACGGCAAGGTACTCTGCGCCAGATTCACCCGCACCCGCCCGCGCGCCAGACTGCCTGCCGCCTCGCCGGAAACATGATTGGCACCCGGCAGCAGTCGCCAGTTTTTCCAGCCGACATCCTGCCAGCTCGCCTGAAAGCGGGTCTGTTCGGGTTGCTGCAAGGGGATATCCAGCGCCAGCGTGGTCAGTTGTCCCTCCGGTTGCAGTGCCTGCCAGCGGGTTTTCAGTTCCGGCGTGGTGGTGCTTAACAGCGGCAGCAACGGCCCCAGACGATCCAGCGCCAGATGACGACCGCGGATGCGTAACTCGGCCGGGCGGTCCGGCCCCAGCAACTGCGTATCCGACGGCAGCCACAGGGCGGACAGTTGCCCTTTCGGCCAGTCGACGCCATCGGTGGACAGGTTCAGCGCCGGCACATCCAACTGCCAGCCGTTCTGGTAGCGGCTGGCGTGCAGCGTCATGCCGTTAATGCCCAGCCGGTGCAGCGTGGTGCCGTCGCGCCAGCTGGCATCGCCCTGACTGAGCAACAGATCGCCGCCGTATATGTCGCCTTCCCGCACCTGCAACCAGGCGGCGAGGCTGAAATTGGCGCTCTCCAGCCCGGTGTTGTTGCGAATCCAGCGGCCCAGCCACGGTTTCATGTCGATGTTGTCGGCCTGCAGATAGACCACGCCGTTATTCAGCCAGCCCTGCTCGTCGCGCAAATCCATGCGCAGCTGCACCATGCCGTGCGGGCCGTTAAGGCTGGACAGGCTAATTTGCCCTTCCGCCCGGTGCCGGTTTTTACCGTTCAGCCAGGTCAGTTGGGGAATTTGCAGTTCGGCCTGGGTACCCGCCGGGGTCAGGAAACGAATGCGGCTATTGCGCAGATCGAAATGATCGAACTGTCGCAGGAACAGCGAGCCAAGTTGATCCGGTTCCCAGGTGCGGGCGCGCTGTCGATCGGGATCGATCGGCGTTTTGATGTCTACTTGCAGGTGATAAAACGTGAGATCGCGGAATTTCCACTTCAGATGCAGCAGCGACTGCCAGACATCCAGCGCTACCGAAATGCGTTCCGATTGCCACTCGGCATCCGGATGATGAATACGTAGATTAGTGATATCCAGCGTGGGGCCGAAGGTTTCCCAACTGCCGCTGAGGCTCTCCACCTCCATCGGCAAACCGGTGACGGACTGCGCCCAGGCCACGACCTGTGGCCGGAAAGTATCCAGCGTCGGCAGCACCATTCTCAGGCCGCTGACCAGCAGCGCGACCAGTACAATCAGAATGGCCCCCGTGGCTGCTGCTATTCCGGGCAATCGTTTTATGCCGGCCAGTCGCCTCACACATGTCTCCTCGTTGTTCGTCACCGGCGACGAGCGAAAACCTTAACAGAGAAAAACCCGCCAGCCGGTCTTGGCGGCGGGCGGCATGGCCTTACATCATGACCACATCAAACTGTTCCTGGCTGTACAGGGGTTCGATCTGAACCTTGACCTGTTTGCCGACGAAAATCTCCACTTCCGCCAGTGCATGCGACTCGTCGCTTTTCAATGCTTCGCCCACCGCCGGCGAGGCGTAAACCAGGAAGCGGTCGGAATCATAAGCATGGTGTACACGCACGATTTCGCGCATGATTTCATAGCACACGGTTTCCACGGTTTTTACCGACCCGCGGCCGTGACAGGTAGGACACTCGCTACACAACACATGTTCTATGCTCTCACGGGTGCGCTTGCGCGTCATCTCCACCAGTCCCAATTGAGAGAAGCCGCTGATGCCGGTTTTGACCCGATCCTTGCTTAGCGCCTGCTCCAGCGAATGCAGCACGCGACGGCGGTGATCCTCATTCCCCATGTCGATGAAATCGATGATGATGATCCCGCCCAGATTACGCAGCCGCAGCTGACGGGCAATCGCCTGCGTCGCTTCGATATTGGTATTGAAAATGGTTTCGTCCAGATTGCGGTGACCGACAAACGCGCCGGTGTTGATGTCGATGGTGGTCATCGCTTCCGTCTGGTCGATAATCAGGTAGCCGCCGGATTTCAGTTCTACCTTGCGATCCAGCGCCCGCTGAATCTCGTTTTCCACGTCGTACAGGTCGAAAATCGGCTGTTTGCCGCTGTAATGCTCCAGCTTGCTGGTCATTTCCGGGATGTATTCGGCGGTGAATTCCAGCAGCGAGTCGTAGGTCAGCTTTGAATCAACACGGATGCGATCCAGCGACGCGCCGGCGAAATCACGCAGGATGCGATGGGCCAGCGCCAGCTCGCCATACAGTTTGCATTTGGTCTGGTTGCGCTTTTTGCGTTCCATCACCTTGGTCCACAAGCGCTTGAGAAAGGCGGCATCTTGCGCCAGCTCTTCTTCGCCCACGCCCTCGGCGGCGGTACGGATGATAAAGCCGCCCTGCTCGTCGCAGTAATCGGCCACCGTCTTTTTCAGGCGCTCGCGCTCGGCTTCGCTTTCAATACGCTGAGATACCCCGACGTGCGACGCGCCCGGCATGAACACCAGATAACGCGACGGCAGCGTAATATCGGTAGTCAGGCGCGCGCCCTTGGTGCCGAGCGGGTCTTTCACCACCTGGACCATCAGGTCCTGCCCCTGACGCACCAGTTCGGCGATGTCGCGCACATGGAAATTTTTCTGCTCGTCGCCAGCCACGCACTCGGTATGCGGCATGATATCGGACGCGTGCAGAAACGCCGCTTTATCCAGCCCGATATCGACGAACGCCGCCTGCATGCCCGGCAGCACACGGCTGACCCGGCCTTTGTAGATATTGCCGACAATTCCACGCCGGGCTTCCCGCTCGATATGGATTTCCTGCAAAATACCGCCGTCGATATAAGCGACACGCGTCTCTGAAGGGGTAATGTTTACCAGCAACTCAGCGGTCATGGGTTCCTCGTTCTTTACGCCGTGCAGAAAAATGTGTGAACAATTCAAGAGTTTCCACCAATGGCAACCCTACCACGGCGTGATAGCTCCCGAAAATCGATTTAACGAAACATCCGCCCTTTCCCTGAATGCCGTAAGCGCCGGCTTTATCCATCGGCTCGCCGCTGGCGATATATTGCGTAATTTCGTCGTCGGACAGCGTGCGGAATTGCACCTCGGTCACGACCCGCGCCGACACGCTCTCACGACGGTCCGCCAGCGCCAGCGCGGTCATCACCTGATGACGCTGGCCGGACAACGCGCGCAGGATGCGGGCGGCATCTTCTTCATCGCGGGGTTTTTCCAGCACCTGACCGTTCAGCACCACAATGGTATCGGCGCCCAGCACCGGCAAATCCACCGGCGCCGTCGCCACGCCGGCGGCGGCTTTGTCGCACGCCAGACGGCTGACATACTGTTCCGGCGTTTCATCCGGCTGGCGTTGCTCGGCGACATCGATCTTCAAAATATCGAACGAGAGGTCCAGCAACGTCAGCAGTTCGCGGCGACGAGGCGACGCGGACGCCAGATACAGATCGGTCATCTCTTTCCTCTTATCATTTGCTTGTTATTGAACGGCAAACTGGCGGCGAATCTTGCGCATCAGCAGGAACAGCCACGGCCACAATATGCCGTCGACGACACTATTCCAGAAAATTTCCGGCCGTAAAGAGACATTGATCACCAGGAACTCCGCCCAGAACACCAGTAAATCCAGCACCAGCGACAACAGCATGACGATCAGCGCCTGCTGCCACAGCGCCATGTTGCGGAACAACTGGAATTTGAACGCCACCAGATAAGCGATGATGCTCAGCCCCAGCGCCCGTACTCCCAACGTGGAGCCGAGGATCAGGTCGGTGATCATCCCCAGCACAAACCCGGTGCCGACATTGACCCGGTGCGGCAACGCCATCACCCAATAAATCAGGATCAGCGTCAACCAGGAAGGGCGATACATGTAGAGGTCATCCGGCCAGGGCATGATCTGCAGCACCATTGCCACCAGAAAAGAGAGCCAGATGATCCAGTGCCCGTGCCGGCGGTAACTATTCATGGGTTACCTCCCGTCATTGGTTACCTCCCGACGCGCCAGGCGCGGGCGTGGTCCTTTGCTGCGACGGCGCAGCCGGATTGGCGGCTGGCGTCGTGGTATGCCGGGTCGATGTGGCGTTAGCCGGTTTAGACGGCGCCGCATTATTGGTTTTGGCCGGCGCCGTTTTAGCAGGCGGCGCGGGCGGGCCGACAAAGTCAGCCGCCGGTGTGTTTGATGACGGCGCAGGCGGCCCCATTTCCTCTGGCGACGGCAGCACGTGCGGCATCATCTGCATCAGGCGCTCGTTCGCTACCCGGTGCACGTCGTCCGGCGGCAGCGCGGTGCGGGAATTGCTGTCGACGCCCCACATCAGCAACAGATAACGCAGACGTTGCAGCTCAGCGGTAGGACGCGCCTGAATAACGGTGTAAGCGCGCTGGGTGTCCACTTTCACGGACGACACCACCGCCACCGGATACCCTTCCGGGAAACGCCCGCCCAGACCGGAGGTGACCAGCACATCGCCGACCCGAATATCGGTATTGTTGGGCAGATGTTCCAGTTGTAAATCCTCGGTGCAGCCGTTGCCGGCGGCGATAACGCGGATGTCGTTGCGCAGCACCTGAATCGGCAGCGCATGAGACGCATCGCAAATCAACAGCACGCGGCTGGTAAACTGCCCCACCGCGACAACCTGGCCGACCACGCCTTTATCGCTGATGACCGGTTGCCCTTCATACACGCCATTGACGTTGCCTTTGTCGATCACCACCTGATCGCTATAGGGATCGGAACCGGAGGACAGCACCTGCGTGACCATCTTCTGCTCTTCCTGACGCAGCGGCGACCCCAGCAGTTCGCGCAGACGGGCGTTCTCCTGACGAAATTGCCCCAGCAGCAGCAGATCGCTGTTTTTCAGCAGCAGTTCCTGACGCAGGGCGGTATTTTCCCGCTCCAGCTGTTCACGGGAGGTCAGATTGGCGGACAGGTTATCCAGCATGGCGCGCGGGCCATTCGCCAGAAAATAGAACGGGCTGACGGCGGTATCCATGTACGTTCTGATTTTGACAAACGTACCGAGCCGACTGTCAGCAAAAATAATGACAATTGCGGTAATAACTGCAAGAAAAAGGCGCAGTTGCAGGGAAGGGCCCCGGCTAAAAATCGGCTTCATAAAATTGCGTATTCCTCGACAATAAAAAAGGGGGCTACCACGCGGGATGAATACGGCAGGCTTTCATCCATGCGATCGGTCCCCCTTCTTTGTTCTGGCCGGATTATTCTTCGCTGAACAAATCGCCGCCATGCATGTCGATCATTTCCAACGCCTTACCACCGCCACGCGCTACGCAGGTCAGCGGATCTTCCGCCACCACGACCGGAATGCCGGTTTCTTCCATCAGCAGGCGATCGAGGTTGCGCAACAGCGCGCCGCCGCCGGTCAATACCATGCCGCGTTCAGAAATATCGGACGCCAGTTCCGGCGGGCACTGCTCCAGTGCGACCATCACGGCGCTGACGATACCGGTCAGCGGTTCCTGCAGCGCTTCCAGGATTTCATTGGAGTTGAGGTTGAAACCGCGCGGCACGCCCTCAGCCAGATTACGACCGCGCACTTCGATTTCGCGCACTTCGTCGCCCGGATAGGCGGAACCGATTTCGTGTTTGATACGCTCAGCGGTCGCTTCACCAATCAGGGAGCCGTAGTTACGACGAACATAGTTGATGATGGCTTCGTCGAAACGGTCGCCGCCGATACGTACCGAGGAGGAGTACACCACGCCGTTCAGGGAGATCACCGCCACTTCCGTGGTACCGCCGCCGATATCCACTACCATGGAGCCGGTCGCTTCGGATACCGGCAAACCGGCGCCGATCGCAGCCGCCATCGGCTCTTCGATCAGGAACACTTCACGGGCGCCTGCGCCCTGAGCGGATTCGCGGATCGCACGGCGTTCAACCTGGGTAGCGCCGACCGGCACACACACCAGCACGCGCGGACTCGGACGCATGAAGCTGTTGCTGTGCACCTGCTTGATGAAGTGCTGCAGCATTTTTTCGGTGACGAAGAAGTCGGCGATCACGCCGTCCTTCATCGGACGAATGGCGGCGATATTACCCGGCGTACGGCCCAACATCTGTTTGGCCTCGTGACCGACGGCGGCCACGCTTTTCGGGGAACCGGCACGATCCTGGCGAATAGCCACCACGGAAGGCTCATTCAGTACAATGCCTTGTCCTTTTACGTAAATCAGGGTATTGGCGGTACCCAGGTCGATGGACAAGTCGTTGGAAAACATGCCACGAAATTTCTTAAACATAACTAAAGGATAATCCTGCAAGCTGGGGGCGGAAATGAAATCCGCTTACTGTACCAACCACACGCAACAGCGACAAGGCGCTAACCGGCTCTGCTACGGTGAAAAAATGATGTTTGCGCAAATTGCCATGATAATAAATGCCTGCAGAACAGCGATCCTTCTGGCAGCGGCTGGGATTGTCGCGAGCTGTCCCCGAAAATTGCGCGAACCACCGACATAAAATCTAACATTTTCGTGCGCGCCGCCCCGTTCAGCAAACCGGTCAGCTACGCTATGGCGCCGATATTCTACGCTAATTTGTTCGGATTTTGACATCAAACATACGTGCGCGGTGAATATTTTTTCAGCGTGTTGCCGACGGGCTCGGAAGCGGCGAACAGATCGCCCTGACCGCCGCAAACGCCTTTATCCAGCAACGTCTGCCACTCTTCGCGCGTACGCACGCCGGCGGCGAACACCTGGGCGTGCGTCCCCTTACAGGCCTCGGTCAGACTACTGACGAACAGCTGGTTCTCCGGTCGCTTATCCAGGCTGCGCACCAGCCCCGGGTGCAGCTTGATCACCTCCACCCTCAGCGACTTGATATAGGCGGTGCTGACCAGCGTCAGCCCGGCCTGCGTCACCGCCAGCCGGCAGCCCAGACCGGTGATCATGGCAAGTATCGGTCGCAAACGGCCGATATATTGACACACATCCGCTTCAGCAAGTTCAAACAATAATCGCTCGCGCTGCCTTTTCGGACACTGGAGCAACGTTTCGCGCAGCCAGCGCAGGAACGGCCGCTGCAACAGCGAATCCACCGTAATCGGTAAAGCCAGTACCGAATCCTGCCAACTGACCGTCAGGGCAATCACCCGGTTGATCAACTGACGGTCATAACCGGAAGTCAGGCCAAGCTGACGCACCAGCGGCATGTACTCCGCCTCCAGCAATTCCTGGGTGCCATCATAAATTCGGCTAAACATTTCCCGGTGATGCAACTCGCCGTCGCGGGTAATCGCCGGTTTCTGATACAAACGCGGCCCGCCGCGCAACAGGGTATGTTCCAGCAGCGTGCGCCACTTCACGCTGCCGCGGCCTTTTTCCGGCACCCGCCGGTCATAAACGCACCAGCCGTTGCCGCCCTGCAATACGGCGTTGCGGGTGGCATCTTCCACGCTTTCCATCACCTGTTCGGTGGTCTGCCCGCCGTGATAGGCGCTGATGCCGATGTGCAAAATGTCTTCCCGATCGATCAGCGGCGTAACCGGCAGAATATCGATCGCTTTCACCAGTTGGCTGGCGATGCTGTCCGCTTCTTTCAGGGTGCGGTGCGGCAACAGCACCGTAAAATCACTGTGGTAGTAACGCGCCAGCAGCGCGGAGGGGTAGCGTAAGACAAACGTGGACAGCAGGTTGATCAGGGTATTGCGATACTCTTCGAGCACGCCGCCGTAGCCGTGCGTTTCCTGCAGGGTGTCAAAATCCGGCAGGCGGATCATCATCACCACGCCGTGCGTGCCGACGTCTTCCGGATCTTCCAGTTGCGTGGCGAGCTGATTTTCAAAAAACAGCCGGTTATTCAGGCCGGTTTGCGCATCCTGCGCCGCGAACGAGCGGATCAGCGTATCCACCCGACTGCGCGCTTCGCGCGCTTCCGCCAGATCCAGCAGCAACTGGTCCAGCGCGCCGCTGGCCGTCGCCGGCCATTCGTGTACCGAACCGTGCATCACGGTGTCGCGCTCGCCCGCCAGAATGCGTCGGGCTCGCTTCTCCAACTGTTCCTGTCCGGCCATTTGACGTCGTAGCCAGCGCACGCCATGAAACACGGTCACCGCGATCAGCAAAATCACCAGCACGATGGACAAGGCGGATTTGAGATAACGCGGTATGCCGAACAGCGGGTCGACGTAGGTTACGTTTACCCGCACGTCAGTATGGTGCAGCAGCGATAAACGGGTGTGACGATAGAGCAGCGCCCGATCCTCGCCGTCAGACAACATTTCCGGCAAACGTAATAAATAGAGGCTTTCGTGACCGTCGCGAATCTCCAGCTCCACGATTCCGGCCGCTTTCATCACCGCCGGCAACCAGAACTGGATACTGCCGGGCGGCTGCACCAGCAGCGCCTGATCAATACTCGCCGCCACCGCCCTGAGCTGGTGCTCCATCCGTTGCTGGCTATAACACACAAAACTGAAAATGCTGCTGGCCAACATTAGCACTACGGCCAATGTCGTTAGCATCGTCATCAATATCGATATTCTGGCAGTCAACCCCATCCCTGCGCCTAACTCCGTATCAAAGAATTGAAAAGTGCTTTCATGAGATACTTTGTGTGTTCTTTGCGATTTATCAGTTCGCATACTACCCGTTACAAATATAGTCCTTAAATGATTTACCTCTATTTTTGTCCCCGATAAGGAGGATTTTTATGCGCGCTTTAGTGCTCAGGCAACAAGACGGTCTGACTTTGGCCGATGTCAGCACCATTGAACCGTCACAATTACCTGATGGCGATGTCACCGTCGACGTCGACTGGTCCGGCATCAACTATAAGGATGCGCTGGCTATCACCGGTAAAGGGAAGATCATTCGTCAATTCCCGATGGTGCCGGGTATCGATTTTGCCGGAACCGTTCACCACAGCGACCATCCCGACTTCCAGGCCGGGCAGCCCGTAGTACTGACCGGATGGGGCGTGGGAGAAAATCACTGGGGCGGGCTGGCGGAACAGGCGCGGGTGCGGGCCGACTGGCTGGTGCCGTTGCCGCAGGGACTCACGCCGCGTCAGGCGATGATCCTCGGCACCGCCGGTTTCACCGCCATGCTGTGCGTCATGGCGCTGGAAGAAGGCGGGGTGACCCCGGCGAGCGGCGAGGTGGTGGTCAGCGGCGCCAGCGGCGGCGTCGGCAGTACCGCCGTCGCGCTGTTGCACGCGCTGGGTTATCAGGTTACGGCGATCAGCGGCCGGACGGACAACAGCGCCTATCTGCAGCAACTTGGCGCTCATCAGGTGTTGGATCGCAAGGAGTTCGCCACTGCCGGTCGTCCGCTGGAAAAACAACGCTGGGCAGGCGCCATCGACACGGTGGGCGATCAGGTGCTGGCGACGCTGCTGACCCAAATGCATTACGGCGCGACCGTCGCGGCATGCGGGCTGGCGGGCGGCGTATCGCTGCCCGCCACGGTGATGCCGTTTATTCTGCGCAATGTGCGCCTGCAAGGGGTCGACTCGGTGATGACGCCACGCGCGCGGCGTCAGGAAGCCTGGCGTCGTCTGGCCACGCTGCTGCCGGCGTCCTTCTATGAACAGGTTACGCAGGAAATTACGCTGGAGCAGGTTCCCGCCACCGCCGCTGCACTGCTGGAAAACCGGGTTACCGGCCGTACGCTGGTGCGCGTCGGCGCTGCGGATTAGCCCTGTTTCAGGACGGGCCGGCAACGGCCTGTCCTCTTCTCCTTTTGCAACAACCGCCAGAATGAACAACTGGAACACCCAGCAGAATGTAACATCCGGTATAATGCAACATCCGGTATAATGCAACATCCGGTATAATGTAACACCCGGTAAAAAAAGAACGTTTCCCCGGCACATTATTTCACCGCATACTGACCACATCGCCATCACGTTCAGGGCGAGCATTTAACCCGAATCCCCCAGCCAGACATCAATAATCAAAAGCGGGAGTTCACCATGCCCAGACATCGCAAACTGACCGACGCCGATGTGACGCCGGAATCCCTGTTCCACCAACGCCGAACCGTCCTCAAGGCGCTGGGTCTTACCGCCGCCACGCTGAGCCTGTCGTCCGGCGCGCGCGCCGACCTGCTCAACTGGTTCCAGGGCAAGCAGGCGCCTGTCGCCCCGCCCGGTAAGCCGCTGACGTTCAGTCAGCCGCCGCAGTGGCGCCCGGATCTGGCGTTAACGCCGGAAGACAAAGTAACCGGCTACAACAACTTCTACGAATTCGGTCTGGACAAGGCCGACCCTGCCGCCAACGCGGGCGGTCTCAAGACCGAGGGCTGGAAAGTCCGGATTGACGGCGAAGTCGCCAAACCCATGACGCTGGATATCGACGACATTCGTCGCCGTTTCGCGCTGGAAGAACGCATCTACCGTTTTCGCTGCGTCGAAGCCTGGTCGATGGTGATCCCGTGGGTCGGCGTTGAACTGTCGCAATTGATAAAACTGGCCGAACCAACCAGCGACGCCCGTTATGTCGCCTTTCAGACGCTCTATGACCCAGCGCAGATGCCCGGTCAGAAAGACAGTTTCGTGGGCGGCGGCCTGGACTATCCCTACGTCGAAGGGTTACGCCTGGACGAAGCCATGCACCCGCTGACGTTGCTGGCGGTCGGCGTATACGGCAAAACGCTGCCGCCGCAAAACGGCGCGCCGATACGGCTGGTTACGCCGTGGAAATACGGCTTCAAGAACATCAAATCCATCGTGCATATCCGGCTGACCCGACAGCAACCGCCGTCCACCTGGAACCTGTCCGCGCCCAACGAGTACGGGTTTTACGCCAACGTCAATCCGAACGTCGACCATCCGCGCTGGTCACAGGCCAGCGAACGGGTGATCGGCTCCGGCGGATTGTTGAACGTTCAGCGCCAGCCGACGCTGCTGTTCAACGGTTATGCCGACCAGGTCGCCTCGCTGTATCAGGGGCTGGATTTACGGGCGAATTACTGATCGCCGCAGGGTTTACTCCATATGGCCCGGGACTCACAGGAATGCTCAATGCACAGGAAAACGTCCGCATGCGTTTAACCGCCCGACACATCACAGCCCTGAAAGTGGTGCTGCATCTGGCGGCGTTCCTGCCGCTGGCATGGCTGGTATTCGCCGTCAATCAGGGCGCGTTCAGCGCCGATCCGGCAAAAGATATCCAGCATTTTACCGGCCGAATGGCGCTTAAACTGCTGCTGGCGACGCTGATGGTGACGCCGCTGGCGCGCTACGGCAAACAGCCATTGCTGATCCGTTGTCGCCGCCTGCTGGGGCTGTGGTGTTTTGCCTGGGCCAGCCTGCACCTGCTTAGCTACACCTTGCTGGAGTTGGGGGCCAATCATCTCGATCTGTTGGGAAAAGAGATTTTCCTGCGACCTTACCTGACGCTCGGTATGGCGAGCTGGCTAATCCTGCTGGCGCTGACGGCGACCTCCACCCAATCGGCGCAGCGAAAACTGGGAGCTCGCTGGCAAAAGCTGCATAATCTCATTTATCTGGTCGCGATCCTCGCCCCGGTTCATTATCTTTGGTCGGTCAAATCGCTGTCGCCATTGCCAATCATTTACGCGTCAGTTGCCGTCATCTTGCTGCTTTTTCGCTACAAGAAATTGCGTCAGTGGCGTCGTTAATCGCGAATATCGGCGTAAATCAGGCGGCGTTCTCCGTGAAATTTCGTAAAAATTTGTCAATGACGACGTGGCAACTCCGGAGATAAGACCAGTATTTCGCTGCCAACTGCTACGATATGGCTATAATGTTCAAACCTTGCGGGTGAAAACGGATATTTTCGCCCGGCAAAGGGTGACAAACGGATAGCTTCGCGTTATGTTGTGCGCCACTGAGCCAATCGAGGGAGATAGCAGCACAATGGCAGACAAGTTTCACATTTTGCTCCTTAACGGTCCAAACCTGAATCTGCTGGGCACCCGTGAGCCGGACAAATACGGCCATACGACGCTGGCGGAGATTGTGAGCCGACTGGAGCAGGATGCGGCAGCGCTAAACGTGCAGCTTTCCCACCTGCAGTCGAATGCGGAACATGAGCTGATTGACCGTATCCATCAGGCCAGAGGAAACACCGATTTCATTCTGATTAACCCGGCAGCCTTTACCCACACCAGTGTGGCGCTGCGGGATGCCCTGCTGGCGGTCGCCATCCCGTTTATCGAGATCCATCTGACCAACGTGTACGCGCGTGAACCCTTCCGCCATCACTCCTACCTGTCCGACGTGTCGGCCGGGGTGATCTGCGGTCTGGGGGCAGACGGATACCATTATGGTTTACAGACGGCGGTCAAACGCCTGTCAACGTCCAATTAACCGTTTCCAATAAACAAGAGTACGGAACCACATTCATGGATATTCGTAAAATCAAGAAGCTGATCGAACTGGTTGAAGAATCCGGCATCGCCGAACTGGAAATCTCCGAAGGCGAAGAGTCAGTACGCATCAGTCGCGCTCCGGCGCCGGGTAGCTACCCCATTATGCAACAGGCCTACGCACCGATGCCGCAGGTCGCTCCGGCCGCCGCCCCGGTTGCTGCGCCCGCCGCCGCTGCAGAAGCCGCGCCGGCCGCCATCAGCGGTCACGTCGTGCGCTCGCCGATGGTCGGCACCTTCTACCGTACGCCGAGCCCGGACGCCAAAGCCTTCGTGGAAGTCGGCCAGCAGGTAAAAGTGGGCGATACCCTGTGCATCGTTGAAGCAATGAAAATGATGAACCAGATCGAAGCGGACAAAGCAGGCGTGGTGAAAGCCATTCTGGTTGAAAGCGGCCAGCCGGTTGAATTTGACGAGCCACTGGTTGTCATCGAATAACGAGGCTTACCATGCTAGATAAAATTGTCATCGCCAACCGCGGTGAGATTGCTCTGCGCATTTTGCGTGCCTGTAAAGAACTGGGCATCAAAACCGTCGCCGTGCACTCCACAGCGGACCGCGACCTGAAACACGTATTGCTGGCGGACGAAACCGTGTGCATCGGCCCGGCGCAGTCTGCGAAAAGCTACCTGAATATTCCGGCGATCATTTCTGCGGCGGAAATCACCGGCGCGGTGGCGATCCACCCCGGTTACGGTTTCCTGTCCGAAAACGCCGACTTCGCCGAGCAGGTTGAGCGCTCCGGCTTCATTTTCATCGGTCCGCGCGCCGACACCATTCGCCTGATGGGCGACAAAGTGTCCGCCATCAGCGCCATGAAAAAAGCCGGTGTTCCCTGTGTGCCGGGCTCTGACGGCCCGTTGGGCGACGACATGGATAAGAACCGCGCTATCGGTAAGCGCATCGGTTATCCGGTCATTATCAAAGCCTCCGGCGGCGGCGGCGGTCGCGGTATGCGTGTGGTACGCAGCGAGAAAGAGCTGGAGCAATCCATCGCCATGACCCGCGCGGAAGCAAAAGCGGCGTTCAACAACGACATGGTCTACATGGAAAAATATCTGGAAAATCCGCGTCACGTGGAGATCCAGGTATTGGCAGACGGCCAGGGCAACGCCATCTATCTGGCTGAGCGCGACTGCTCCATGCAGCGCCGCCACCAGAAAGTGGTCGAAGAAGCGCCGGCGCCGGGCATCACCGCCGATCTGCGTCGCTATATCGGCGATCGCTGCGCCAAAGCCTGTGTGGACATCGGCTACCGTGGCGCCGGTACGTTTGAGTTCCTGTTCGAAAACGGCGAGTTCTACTTTATCGAGATGAACACCCGTATTCAGGTAGAACACCCGGTGACGGAAATGATTACCGGCGTCGACCTGATCAAAGAACAGCTGCGCATCGCCGCTGGTCAGCCGTTGTCCATCAAGCAGAGCGAAGTGCAGGTGCGCGGCCATGCGGTGGAATGCCGTATCAACGCGGAAGACCCGAACACCTTCCTGCCGAGCCCTGGCAAGATCACCCGCTTCCACGCGCCGGGTGGTTTTGGCGTGCGCTGGGAATCGCACATTTACGCGGGCTACACCGTGCCGCCGCACTACGATTCCATGATCGGCAAGCTGATCACCTACGGTGAAAGCCGCGACATCGCTATTTCCCGTATGAAGAACGCACTGGCGGAACTGATCATTGATGGCATCAAGACCAATGTGGAATTGCAGATGCGCATCATGTCCGACGAAAACTTCCAGCATGGTGGCACCAACATCCACTATCTGGAAAAGAAACTCGGCCTGCAGTAATCTCCCGCACCGATGAAACGGGCCGGCCATGCCGGCCCGCTTTTATTTCCGCGCCGCCCGCCTCTTTCTGGCTCGATGCATCGATTTTTCGCTGGGCAATTGGCTGGCATGCCGTAAAATCCCCTGTTTTGTGTCACCTATACACTGATTCCTGCCGGATTAAGGGGAAATCATGGATAAACGCTTTCTCCAGGCCCACCGCGAAGCCCGCTGGTCACTGATACTGACGCTGGCTTATCTAGTAGCCTGGGTGCTCTTTGCCTATCTGCCCGACAACCGTCCCGGCCTGACTGGCCTGCCGCACTGGTTCGAACTGGCCTGTCTGGCGTTGCCGTTGCTGTTTATCGGCCTGTGTTGGCTGATGGTGCGCGTGGTGTTCCGCGATGTTTCACTGGAGGATCACGATGCAAAGTGATGTCATCCTGCCGCTGATTGCTTATCTGCTGCTGGTGTTCGGCCTGTCGATATATGCCTGGCGGCGTCGCCAGCAGGGCAACTTTCTCACCGAATACTTTATCGGCAACCGCTCGATGGGCGGCTTCGTACTGGCGATGACGCTGATCGGTACCTATGTCAGCGCCAGTTCGTTCATCGGCGGCCCTGGCGCGGCTTACAAATACGGGCTGGGCTGGGTACTGCTGTCGATGATTCAGGTGCCGACCATGCTGTTGTCGCTAAGCATCCTCGGCAAGAAGTTCGCGATTCTGGCGCGCCGTTACAACGCCATCACCCTCAATGACATGCTATACGCCCGCTACGGCAGCCGTTTGCTGGTCTGGTTCGCCAGCCTGAGCCTGCTGGTGGCGTTTATCGGCGCGATGGCGGTACAGTTTATCGGCGGCGCCCGGCTGCTGGAGACGGTAGCGCACGTGCCTTATAACATCGGGCTGCTGATTTTCGGCATTACCATCGCGCTCTACACCGCGTTCGGCGGCTTTCGCGCCAGCGTGCTGAACGACGCGTTGCAGGGGATTGTGATGCTGATCGGCACCCTGCTGTTGCTGGCAGGCGTGATCTACGCAGCGGGCGGTTTGCCGGCCGCCGTCGGCAAACTGGCGCAGATCAACCCGGCGCTGGTCGATCCGCACGGCAGCAACCAGATCCTGTCCGCGCCGTTCATGGCGTCGTTCTGGGTGCTGGTGTGTTTCGGCGTCATCGGCCTGCCCAACACCGCCGTGCGCTGCATTTCCTACCGCGACAGCAAGGCGCTGCACCGCGGCATCCTGATCGGCACCCTCGTCATCAGCGTACTGATGCTGGGTATGCATCTGGCCGGCGCGCTGGGACGCGCTATCCTGCCCAACCTGACGATTCCCGATCAGGTGCTGCCGGAGCTAATGCTGACCGTGCTGCCGCCGCTGGCCGCCGGGATCTTTCTGGCTGCGCCGACCGCCGCCATCATGTCGAACATTAACGCCCATTTGCTGCAGGCTTCCGCGACGATCGTGAAAGATCTTTACCTGAGCGTCTATCCTCAGAAGATCAGCAACGAGCGTTATATCCGCCATCTGTCCAGTTTCACCACCTTGCTGCTCGGCCTGCTGGTATTGCTGGCGTCATGGCGGCCGCCGGAAATGATCATCTGGCTGAACCTGCTGGCGTTCGGCGGACTGGAAGCGGTGTTCCTGTGGCCGCTGGTGCTGGGCCTGTACTGGGAACGCGCCAACGCCTCCGGCGCGCTGTGTTCAATGTTCAGCGGCGCAGCCAGCTACACCCTGCTCGCCAGCTTCAACATCCAGCTGGCCGGTTTTCATCCGATCGTGCCATCGCTGCTGTTAAGCCTGGTGGCGTTTATTCTGGGTAACCGCTTTGGGCGCCAGCCCGCGCCTGCGGTTGCCGCATCTTCATCACTTTGAGGTCAGAGGCTGCTATGCCGTGGATTCAACTGAAAATCAATACGTCCGGCGCACACGCGGAACAACTGGGCGACGCGCTGTCTGAAAGCGGCGCCGTCTCGGTCACGTTTCAGGACACCCATGACACGCCGGTGTTCGAACCGCTGCCGGGTGAAACCCGTTTATGGGGCGATACCGACGTCATCGGTCTGTACGACGCCGAAACCGACATGGCCGAGGTCGTCGCCATGCTGGAGCAGGAACCGCTGCTTGGCGCCGGTTTTCGGCACAAAATCGAACAGTTGGAAGACAAGGACTGGGAGCGGGAATGGATGGAAAACTTCCACCCGATGCAGTTCGGCAAGCGGCTGTGGATTTGCCCGAGCTGGCGCGACGTGCCGGACCCGAACGCGGTCAACGTGATGCTGGACCCCGGCCTGGCGTTTGGCACCGGCACCCATCCCACCACCTCGCTATGTCTGCAATGGCTCGACGGGTTGGATCTGGACGGCAAGACCATCATCGATTTCGGCTGCGGTTCCGGCATTCTGGCGATTGCCGCGCTGAAACTCGGCGCCGCCCACGCCATCGGTATCGATATCGATCCGCAGGCGATTCAGGCCAGCCGCGACAACGCACAGCGTAACGGCGTGTCCGAGCGTCTGGAGCTGTATCTGCCGAAGGATCAGCCAAAAGACCTGTCCGCCGACGTGGTGGTCGCCAACATTCTGGCCGGCCCGCTGCGTGAACTGGCGCCGCTGATCGGCGTACTGCCCAAGAGCGGCGGCCACCTCGGCCTGTCCGGAATTCTGGCTTCGCAAGCGCAAAGCGTGGCGGAAGCCTATGAAGACCGATTCCAGCTCGACCCAGTGGCGGAAAAAGAAGAGTGGTGCCGCATTACCGGCGTTCGTAAACCGGTCTGACCTGTTGCGATTGCCTGCCGGAACATCGCGGTTCCGGCAGGCGTCTCCTGTGGACATTTCGCTGGACAAATGTACTGCCGCTGCCATCAATCACTGTTTCTATGCGGTGAAACAGCATATTCAGGCAGATGTTTTATTTCCCCAGCCTGTTTACAAAATCAGCGACATGAAAATAACATTCTGTAAATAAAGGAAAAATAAAAACAGCGTGGAAGCAATGCGGCATTTCCTTGATCTGTTCCGCTCAATTGCTCAAAGTTTGGCCTTTCCTATCGCGTAAAAAATGCGTAATATACGCGCCCTTGCAGGCACAGTATGGTCACTCTTTGTCTATGCGCATTGGACAATTTCAGCTTCCCAATCGTTTGATTGCCGCCCCGATGGCGGGCGTAAGCGATCGCCCGTTCCGGGCACTCTGTCACGCGATGGGCGCTGGAATGACGGTCTCCGAAATGCTTTCTTCCAATCCGGAAGTGTGGCTTTCGGACAAGTCGCGACTGCGCATGGTACACAGCGATGAGCCCGGTATCCGGGCGGTGCAGATCGCCGGCGGCGATCCGGACGAGATGGCGACGGCCGCCAGAATCAATGCGGAGAACGGCGCGCAGGTAATCGACATCAACATGGGATGCCCGGCCAAGAAGGTCAACCGCAAGATGGCCGGATCGGCGTTGTTGCAGTATCCGGAACTGGTCAAACAGATCCTGACTGCGGTAGTGAAAGCGGTAGACGTACCGGTAACACTGAAAATCCGCACCGGCTGGGCGCCAGAGCACCGTAACTGTGCAGAGATTGCCAAATTGGCTGAAGACTGTGGTATTCAGGCGCTAACCGTTCATGGACGCACGCGCGCGTGTCTGTTCAATGGCGAAGCGGAATACGACAGTATTCGGACAGTTAAGCAGAGCGTCTCCATTCCCATCATTGCGAATGGCGACATTACTGACCCGCGCAAAGCCAGAGCGGTTCTTGATTACACCGGGGCAGACGCCCTGATGATAGGACGAGCCGCTCAGGGAAGACCCTGGATCTTTCGGGAAATCCAGCATTATCTGGACACAGGGGAGCTGCTGCCCCCGCTGCCACTGGCAGAGGTCAAGCGCTTGTTGATCGGGCATATACGGGAATTGCACGACTTTTATGGTCCAGGCAAGGGATTTCGTATAGCGCGTAAGCACGTGTCCTGGTATCTCCAGGAGCACGCCCCAAACGACCAGTTTAGGCGCACATTCAACGCCATAGAGGACGCCAGCGAACAGCTGGAGGCGTTGAAGGCATATTTTGAAAATCTTGCGTAAACAGAAAAAGAGCTGACAGAACTATGTTCGAACAACGCGTGAATTCTGACGTACTGACCGTTTCCACTGTAAACTCTCAGGCTCAGGTAACCCAAAAACCCCTGCGCGACTCGGTTAAACAGGCACTGAAGAACTATTTCGCTCAACTGAATGGTCAGGACGTGAATGACCTGTATGAGCTGGTACTGGCTGAAGTAGAACAGCCGCTGTTGGACATGGTGATGCAGTACACCCGCGGCAACCAGACCCGCGCTGCTCTGATGATGGGTATCAACCGCGGCACGCTGCGTAAGAAACTGAAAAAATACGGCATGAACTGATAACCATCAGTCATCCACTGAATACAAAAGGCGCGATACCGGATAGGAATCGCGCCTTTTTACTTATTACCGTGTCACAGTTTCACCATCTCACCTTCGCGTTTTCCGCTTAATCAGACTGTCCTGAACCAGCGTGCCGGAAGCTTATGCCAGCGATGCCATATCGATGACAAACCGGTATTTCACGTCGCTTTTCAACATACGTTCATAGGCCGCGTTGATGTTCTGAATATCGATCATTTCCACGTCGGACGTGATGCCATGCTCGCCGCAGAAGTCGAGCATTTCCTGCGTCTCGGCAATCCCGCCAATGCAGGAACCCGCCACCGAGCGCCGCCCCAGAATCATCGAAACGGTACTGAGCATCGGGTTGATATCGCCCAGCAGGCCCACAAACACCAGGGTGCCGTCTACCGTCAACGTCGGCATGTAAGGGTTGATATCATGTTCGTAGGGTACGGTATCGATAATCAGCTCAAACTGCCCTTTGACGGTTTCCATCTGCGATGCCGAAGTAGAAAGCACAACACGATCGGCGCCTAAACGCCGGGCGTCGGCCTCTTTGCCGGGAGAACGAGTGAATAGCGTCACTTCCGCGCCGAGAGCGTGAGCCAGTTTGATCGCCATATGACCCAGACCGCCCAATCCAACCACCGCCACTTTGCTGCCTTTACCTACGTTCCAGTGACGCAGCGGCGACCAGGTGGTAATCCCGGCGCACAGCAGCGGCGCCGCCGATTTCAGGTCCATCGATGCGGGAATCCGCAGCACAAAATCCTGCGAGGCGACGATTTGCTGAGAATAGCCGCCATAGGTCGGCTGGTGATCATGACGGTCGACCCCGTTATAGGTCTGCACGTTTCCTTCATCGCAGTATTGTTCCAGGCCCTGCTTACAGGGCTGGCATTCACGACACGAATCCACCATGCAGCCGATGCCCACCAGATCGTCAGGTTTGAATTTGGTGACGCCGGCGCCAACGGCGGTCACACGCCCGATGATTTCATGGCCGGGAACCAGCGGGTAGTGGCTAAAGCCCCAGTCATTGCGCGCCTGATGCAGATCGGAGTGGCAAACGCCGCAATAGAGCACCTCCACCACCACATCATCAGGGCGCGGCGTACGGCGGGTGAAGTGAAACGGCGCTAACGGCGCGGTTGACGACTGCGCAGCATAACCCAGTACTTTCATGGTCATAGTTGACTCCTTGCCTTATTCAAAGCGTGATTACAATTCCTGCCGGGTCGGACGGAACAGAATTTCGTTAATATCCACGTCTTCAGGCTGGCGGATGGCGAAGGCCACGACCCGGGCGAACGACTCTGCAGAAATAGCATAGTCGTCATAGAACGACTTGACGCCCGCTGCCATGTCAGGATCGGTAATACTTTGCACCAGTTCGCTTTCCACCGCGCCGGGCGAGATAACGGTGGTGCGAATATTGTAGGGTTTGACCTCCTGACGCAGCCCTTCCGAAATCACCCGGACCGCGGTCTTGGTGGCCGCATAAACCGCGCTGCCGGGGCGGACTTTGTGTCCGGCCACCGAAGAAGTATTAATGATGTGCCCGCTCTGTTGCTGCTTCATATAAGGAAGCGCGGCGGCGATGCCGTACAGCACGCCTTTCAGATTGACATCGATCATGGCGTCCCAGTCCTCAATCCGGCGCCGTTCCAGCAGGGAATGCGGCATTAACCCGGCGTTGTTGACCATCACGTCGATGCGGCCGTACAGTGCAACGGCACGGTCGACCAGCGCCTGAACCTGCTCCGGACGGGTCACATCGGTGCCGACTACCGCAGCCTCCGGCAGCCCCAGCGAGCGGGCAAGCGCCTGTAACCGATCTAACCGGCGTGCGCCCAATACCAACCGGGCGCCCTGCGCGGCCAGATGGCGAGCCAGCGCTTCGCCAAGCCCGCTGCTGGCTCCGGCAATCACCACCACCTTATTACCTTGGTTCTCAGTCAAAATATCTGCCTTCTCGTGATCCCCCAGGTTATTTCGGGTATTGCTCATCACTGACGTGCTCCATCCATTCCACCACGCTGCCGTCAAGCGACTCGGCAATCGCAATGTGCGTCATCGCCGTTTCCGCCGCCGCGCCGTGCCAGTGCTTGACCCCTTCGGGGATCCATACGATATCTCCCGGATTGATTGCCTGAACCGCCTGTCCCCATTCCTGAACCCAGCCCTGCCCGTGAGTGACAATCAACGTTTGCCCCAGCGGATGGGAGTGCCAGGCGGTGCGTGCGCCGGGCTCAAACGTCACGGTCGCACCGCCCACGCGGGCGGGTTCAGTCGCCTGAAACGGCGCGTCAATGCGCACCTGACCGGTAAACCATGCTTCCGGGCCTTGCCGGGAAGGCTGTGAGCCATTACGAATAATCTTCATTTTTTCCTCTACTCCCGGCCAGATTGCCGGCGTTAACATCAACAGGGCGACGGGGGGCATGGCATCAAGGCTGTGCGCCATACGTCGCTATCAGTATGGTTGGCGCCAGCCAATATCGACGTCGCGCCCGACAAGGCGTTGCCGTCGTCAACCACGCCGTTCTCGTCTGAAACGCCGCTTTCGCCTTAAACGCCACGTCCGCCCAAGCTCAATCGCTGATGAAAACGTATCGCGCCTGATAACCGGCGACTAGACAGGGAAATCCGCATGGAGCTATGAGTTAAATTCATATATTTATTCAGTATAGTGTCAGGCGACGACACGCGCGCTGCGCCACAGGAGGCAAATCAATTGATTAAAGAAAACTTCAGCGATCTCATTTCGTTTCGCATGGTCGCGCAGGAAAAGAGCTTCACCCGCGCCGCAGCGAAGCTGGGCATATCCCAGTCGGCGCTAAGCCATGCCATGCGCAGCCTGGAAGAACGGTTAGGCATCCGCCTGCTGACGCGTACCACGCGCAGCGTGTCATTGACCGAAGCCGGCGAGCGCCTGCTCGGGAATATTTCGCCATCGCTCAGTGAACTCGAATACGCGCTGGAAGATCTGGGAGAAATGCGCGACAAACCGGCGGGCAATATCCGTTTGACGGCCGGCGAACATGCGGTGAATTTTGTCCTCTGGCCGGTATTGAAACCGTTCCTCAGCCAGTACCCGGATATCCATCTGGAAATTACCGTCGACAACGCGCTGACGGACATCGTTAACGAGCGTTTTGACGCCGGAGTCCGGCTGGGCGAGCAGGTCGCCAAAGACATGGTGGCTGTTCGCATCGGCCCGGATATGCGCATGGCGGTAGTCGGTTCGCCGGCGTATTTCGCCCGTCACACCGTGCCCGAAACCCCACAGTCGCTACAGCAACACAGTTGCATCAACATGCGTCTTCCAACATTAGGGGGATTGTTCGCCTGGGAGTTTTCCAGAGACGGGCGCGAAATCCGCGTCCGGGTCGACGGCCAGCTGACATTCAACAACCTGCAGCACCGTATCGACGCCGCGCTGTCCGGTTTGGGGCTGGCTTACGTTCCGGAAGACACCATTCGGCAAGCGGTCGCAGAAGGGCGTCTTATTCAGGTACTGGAGTCATGGTGCGAACCGTTTCCCGGCTATTACCTGTACTATCCCAGCCGTAAGCAGCACACAGCCGCCTTTTCACTGTTTATCGACGCGCTGCGCTATCGCGGCTGATTACGGATGCGCGTGGCGCACGCGCCCTGCGGTAAAAGGCAATCGATAATGCATTACGCTCCCGGCGGGAAGTCGGTGGACACGGCCAAATCGACCTGCTGTTCAAAATCCTGCAGCCGTTTGCGCAGTACGTCGATCGTGCCTTGCAACGCCTGAGAACCCAGCACCATGCGCAACGGCGCCGGTTGTTGATCAACGCTTTCGATAATGCGCGCCGCCATTCTGACCGGATCGCCCGGCGCCAGCCCATTCGCAGGATCAAGCATACGCAAAAAAGCATGGGCGGGCGTCGCGTCATAAACCGGCGTCAATGTGGCGACCTGCGCGCTGCCGTAGCGGAATTCGGTGCGGGCGCCGCCGGGTTCAACCAGCGTCATGCCAATGCCAAAGGGCGCGACTTCCTGCGCGACCGACTCGACAAAGCCTTCAATCCCCCATTTGGTGGCGTGATAGAGAGAATTGCCGGGGAAGGCCACCTGCCCGCCATAGGACGAGATCTGGATAATGCGCCCTCCGCCCTGCTGGCGCATGATGGGAATCACGCTGCGGATAAATTGAATGGACCCCAGCAGATTGGTGGCGATCATCTGCTCGATCTGACGATCGGAAAGTTCCTCCGCCGCGCCAAACAGCCCATAACCGGCGTTGCTGATCGCCACGTCGATACGGCCGAACTGTTTGAATGTCCGCTCGACCACACCGGTTATCGCTGCGGTATCCGTGACATCCAGTATTTCCGGGCGGAACGTCTGCGGCCATTGATCTATAAGGGGCTGCGCGCTGGCCGGATGTCTTACCGTGCCCACCACGCGGTCGCCCTTTGCCAACAGTTGCTGCGTCAGTTCACGACCAAAGCCGGTGCTGACCCCGGTAATCAGCCAGATTCGCTGTGACATCATCTCTTCTCCATCATTGTCTTGATGGTCGATAATTTAAGCAGCCGCCGGGGTGAAGACTATAGATAGAAAATGCTTGTACTTATGAATAGGAATCATGAGTTCACAGGCAGACTCCGCTGCCGCGCCTTTCTTCCTGCGCCGAGAGGCACATTAAGACGAGGCGGATGATCCGAAAACGAGGCGGATAACCCGCCCCGTTCACAACGGTGCAATCTCCTCACTGTCGCCACCCCATGCCGGACGAATTCAGGAGATATCCAGCTCGACCCACACGGCAGCATGATCCGACGCCGCGGTATCCCAGGAGGTGACGGTCGGGAACGGCTTCACCGGTTCCGCGCCTTCTTTGGCGGTGATCTTGTCAATGTTATAGATACCGCGCCGTTCAATGCCGCAGGTGACCTTCGCCTGATGCAACGGCGTGGAAATGAAAATATAGTCCAGTTGGTTCAGCCGTTCCCCGGCCTTACCGCCAGAAAAGTAATAGGTATAACGCGCCGTTTCCGGCAGGGAAGGATCGATCGCCGGGTGCAAATCCGGCACGGAAAACAGCGGCGCCAGGCTATGCCAGGGATTGGCGACATCCTCGTTCAGGTCGCCCATCACCACCACATACTCCTGCTGCAGATTGTACCCCCGGACAATGTCGGCAACCCGCTCCGCCTGCGCGCGCCGCCGTTTGGCCGCGCGTTCGCGTTCGTCATCGTTACGGCCGTTCTGGCTTTTGAAGTGATTACACAGCACATGCACCGGCCTCGACAGGCCGACATCTATCGTCACCTCCAGACAATCGCGGCTGAACAGCGGGATAAACGACTCGCCGGCGTCAAAAATATGGGTACGCAACTGGATAATACGATGACGCGTCAGGCAGGCGACATCGATGCCGCGCGGATCGTTCGGGCTGTCGATCAAGACATACTGAGCGAACGCCTGATCCGCCAGAATTTGCCGGTTGAAATCACGCAACACCGCCATGTTTTCCACTTCCGCCGCACACAGGATATCGGCATTCAGCGCCTTGATGACCAGCCCGGTATTTTTTCGCTGTTGATCGCCGAACGCTTCGGCGCGAAAAATCAGCTCGCCCAGCCAGTCGCCTCGCCCCTGGCAACTCTTGTTAATCCGGAATCCGGTCTTGCCCGCCTCGCTTTTCCAACTGCCGAGCGAGCCGCCGTCGACGCGAAGGTCAATGTAGGGTTGGAGATTGCTGGTCAGGGTAAAGATTCGGTCTTTCAGGGCATCGTCATACTTATCGGCATCCAGCAGCGTTTGCAACTGGCGTACTTTCTCCAGTAACTCACTGCTTTGCTGCGGGTCGGGCAGGTTGAGAATAGCGGTGCGGTGAAACAGGTTTTCAACGTTATAGCTGGCAAGTCTGAGCTTCATAACTCCTCCTCAGGCAACAGACTACGGCGGGAAAGTACAAGTCTGGCAACCGATTGTTACCACCGTATATCACGCCTTCCCGCGATGCTAACCCGCGGCCCTCAGTGGTAAAAAACACCGGCGCTCACTATATTCATAGCAGATATAAGCCATGTCTTTATGTACTTGGCAAACATCATGACATCACGTAAATTCGCAGCATTTCTGACTTACAACGGCAATAGCCATACCTGGCAGGAACTATGATGAAAAAATCTCGCTTAGCATTACTTACCGGCGCTTTACTGGTTACCAGCGCGCTGGCACAGGCTCAGGACGATCTCAGCGCCATCAAGGCCGCGGGTGTGATTAAATTCGGTACCGAAGGCACGTACGCGCCTTACACCTACCATGATGCCTCCGGCAAACTGGTAGGTTTCGATGTGGATGTCGGCCGTGCCGTGGCGGAAAAACTGGGCGTAAAAGCGGAGTTCGTCGAAGGCCGCTGGGACGGGCTGATTGCCGGCGTGGACGCCAAACGCTACGACGCCGTTATTAACCAGGTGGGCGTAACCAAAGAGCGTCAGGCGAAATACGATTTCTCCAAGCCGTATATCGACGCCAAATCGGTGCTGATCGTACGTGGCGATAACACCAGCATCAAATCGTTCAACGATCTGAAAGGCCACAAATCCGCCCAGAGCCTGACCAGCAACTACTCCAAGCTGGCGACCAGCTACGGTGCGGAAATCGTGCCGACCGACGGCTTCAACCAGTCGCTGGAACTGGTGCTGAGCGGTCGCGCCGAAGCCACCCTGAACGATAACCTGTCGTTCCTGGACTTCAAAAAACACAAGCCGGACGCCAATGTGAAAGTGGTTGCCACCGCTGAAAGCGGCGACCCGTCCGCCATTCTGGTACGTAAAAACCAGCCGCAACTGGTGGATGCGCTGAACAACGCGCTGGATCAAATCAAAGCGGACGGCACCTATAAGACGATTTCTGTGCGATACTTTGGACAAGACGTTTCCAAATAATGCATTGATATCGGAGTTATTTTAGATGCCATCATGGCTACAACTCATGGCAGACTCCTTCTGGAGTCTGCTTTCCGCTGGGCTGACATTTACCGTTCCTCTCGCGATTCTTTCCTTTATCCTCGGTTTGATGATCGGTGTGCTGGTCGCCTTGCTGCGCCTGTACGGCCCGAAATCGCTCAAGCGAATTTGCGACTTTTATGTGTGGGTGATTCGCGGTACGCCGCTGCTGGTCCAGCTGTTCCTGATTTTTTATGGCTTGCCCAACGCCGGCATCACGCTGGATGCATTCCCGGCGGCCCTGATCGGCTTCAGCCTTAACGTCGGCGCTTACAGCTCGGAAATCGTGCGCGGCGCCATTCTGTCCGTACCGCGGGGGCAGTGGAACGCCGCCTATTCGCTCGGCATGAGCGGCGCACAGGCCATCCGCTGGGTGATCGTGCCGCAGTCGGTATTCGTATCGCTGCCGCCGCTGGCGAATACCTTTATTTCGCTGGTCAAGGACACGTCGCTGGCCGCCGTAATCACGGTGCCGGAAATGTTTCTGGCGGCGCAGCGTATCGTGTCGGTGACCTACGAGCCGCTGATTCTCTATGTCGAAGCCGCATTAATCTACCTGCTGTTCAGCACCGTGCTGAGCAAACTGCAGACCTGGCTGGAAAAATACTACCAGCGCCACATCGTGCATTGATAACCGGCAGGCAGGCCGTCTGGCCTGCCTTTCCCCTCTCTCACAATCAGACTGACCACCTCGACATTACCTCCGATTTACCGTAGCCTTCTGTTTTACCAGCCGGAGAATGTCATGAAACAGACTGTCAGAATCGCGCTGATAGGTGACTACAACCCTGCCGTCACCGCCCATCAGGCCATCCCGCCCGCTCTCGACCTCGCCGCCCGCCAGCTTAATCTCAACCTTCAGTACCAATGGATAGACAGCGAACAGTTGTCGCCCGCGGCTCAGCTCGACGCCTTCGACGCCGTCTGGTGCGTACCCGCCAGCCCGTACCGCCACGACGACAATATCCTGCAGGCCATTCGGTTTGCCCGCGAAACACAGCTCCCTTTTCTGGGCACCTGCGGAGGCTGCCAGTACGCCCTGCTGGAATACGCCCGTCATGTGTTGGGCTGGCATGACGCCAACAATGCGGAAGTCACTCAGGAAGGCCGGGCGGTGATTGCTCCATTACAATGCGAGATGGTGGAAAAACAGGGCGATATTCGTCTGTCGCCCGACTCACGCATCGGCCGCGCTTACGGCCGCGACGCGATCACCGAAGGCTATCGCTGCCGCTACGGCATCAACGAAGCGTTTCGGGATGCGTTCACCGCCGCCGGCGTCCGGGTGTCTGGCGTGGATGACAACGGCGATATTCGCGCGGTCGAACTCACCGATCACCCGTTCTTTGTCGGCACCCTGTTTCAGCCGGAACGCGCTGCACTAAAACAGATAGCGCCGCCGCTGGCAGTTGCCCTCCTTGAGGCAGCCTCAACGTATTAATTCCCGGTTTTTACGTAAGTTGCACCAAAATGGATCGAGCACAGCCTGCTTCCTCCATTTTGGTGCATCCTATGCCTTTCCTTTATCCCCCCATACCTCTGATTTATCACGGCGTACCACTGATACGATTTAGTTTCTTGCCCGTAGCACGATGATTACAAGCTGGCATTGTTTTTGCTTTCTGATAACGACGGCTCCCGAATCCGGGGCACAACGCCGACAGACAGAGCAGGTGCAGCCATGACTGCGCCAAAACACAACAGCACATTACTATTACATTAGGCACATACGATGATTATGAAGAAAGTGATTATGTCCACGCTGGTCGCCAGCGCTTCACTGTTTGCCTTCATCAACCAGGCACACGCAGGCGCAACTCTGGATGCGATTCAAAAGAAAGGGTTCGTGCAGTGCGGTATCAGTGATGGACTTCCTGGTTTCTCGTATGCCGATGCCAACGGCAAATACTCCGGTATCGACGTTGACGTCTGCCGCGGTGTCGCTGCGGCCATTTTTGGCGATGCCAATAAAGTCAAATTCACCCCGCTGACCGCCAAAGAGCGCTTCACCGCCCTGCAGTCCGGCGAAGTGGATTTGCTGTCCCGCAATACCACCTGGACTTCCTCCCGTGACGGCGGCATGGGCCTGCTGTTCACCGGCGTAACCTACTACGACGGTATCGGCTTCCTGACCCATAACAAAGCCGGACTGAAAAGCGCTAAAGAGCTGGACGGCGCAACCGTTTGTATCCAGGCCGGCACCGACACCGAGCTGAACGTGGCCGACTACTTCAAAACCCACAACATGAAATACACCCCGGTGACCTTCGACCGCTCTGACGAAAGCGCCAAAGCGCTGGATTCCGGCCGCTGCGATACGCTGGCTTCCGACCAGTCTCAGCTGTACGCCCTGCGCATCAAACTGGGCAAACCGGCCGACTTCGTAGTACTGCCGGAAGTGATCTCCAAAGAACCGCTGGGACCGGTAGTACGCCGCGGTGACGAAGACTGGTACGCGATTGTCCGCTGGACGCTGTTCGCCATGCTGAATGCCGAAGAGATGGGCATTACCTCTCAGAACGTCGACCAGATGGCCGCCAAACCGACCACCCCGGACATGTCGCACCTGCTGGGCAAAGAAGGCAACTACGGCAAAGACCTGAAACTGCCGGCCGACTGGGCCTACAAAATCGTCAAACAAGTGGGCAACTACGGCGAAGTGTTTGAGCGCAACGTGGGTCAGGGCAGTGAGCTGAAAATCAAACGTGGCCTGAACGAACTGTGGAACAAAGGCGGCATCCAGTACGCCCCTGCCGTTCGCTGATTCCTGATGTAAAACCGGGCACGTGCTGCGAACCAGCCGTGCCCTTGCTTTATCTGTCACTGAGGCTCCAACATGCTGCAACGCCCAACCGTGAAAGGTGATTTATCACTGACTAATCCAGCGGTGCGCGCCTGGTTGTATCAAATCCTGGCGGTCGTCATCGTCGTGGTTACCGTCGGTTATCTGCTGCACAACACGGTAACCAATCTGGCGCAGCGCGGGATTACGTCAGGTTTTGCCTTTCTGAACAATAGCGCCGGCTTTGGTATTGTTCAGCACCTGATTGACTATGAACAAGGCGATACTTATGCCCGCGTCTTTGTCGTCGGTCTGCTGAATACGCTGCTGGTCTCGGCTATTTGTATTGTCTGCGCCTCGCTGCTGGGGTTTATCGTCGGCCTGGCTCGTCTGTCCGACAACTGGCTGTTGCGTAAACTGTCCACTATCTATATCGAGACATTCCGCAATATTCCGCCGCTGCTGCAGATTTTCTTCTGGTATTTCGCGGTACTGCGCAACCTGCCGGGCCCGCGTCAGGCGGTCAACGCGCTCGATACCTTTTTCCTGAGCAACCGCGGATTGTATATTCCGGCCGCCGAATTTGGCCCGGGGGCGCTTCCTTCGATACTGGCGCTGATCATTACGCTGGTCGTCGCCGCCATGATTTTCCGCCGCAATAAGCGCTACCATGCCCTTACCGGTCAGCAACGCAGGTCCTGGCCGATTCCGCTGGCGATGCTCGTAGTGTTGCTGGGCTTATCGCATCTGATTTTCGGCCGGGCGCTGCATTGGGATTTCCCGGTACTGAAAGGATTCAACTTCAGCGGCGGGCTGGTGCTGATTCCTGAACTGGCGGCGCTGGCGCTGGCATTGTCGGTGTATACATCCTCCTTTATCGCCGAGATCATCCGCTCCGGGATCCAGTCCGTCTCTTATGGGCAACACGAAGCGGCGTTGTCGCTGGGCCTTCCCAAACCGGTCACCCTGCGTAAGGTTATTCTGCCGCAGGCGCTGCGCGTGATTATTCCGCCATTGACCAGCCAATATCTGAACGTGGTGAAAAACTCGTCGTTGGCTGCCGCCATCGGTTATCCGGACATGGTGTCGCTGTTCGCCGGCACCGTGCTGAACCAGACCGGCCAGGCCATCGAAACCATCGCCATCACCATGTCGGTCTACCTGATTATCAGCCTGCTGATCTCGTTACTGATGAACATCTATAACCGGAAAATCGCCTTAATTGAGCGTTAAAGGAATAGGATGACCATGATTACACACACACCATCCAACCCGACGCCCATTAACCGCGCCATCGTCTGGGCGCGACGGAACCTGTTCTCCAGCATCACCAACAGTGTGTTGACGCTGGCCTGTCTGTGGCTGCTCTGGACTCTGATCCCGCCGCTGCTGAACTGGGCCATTCTCAAGGCCAACTGGATCGGATCCACCCGCGCGGATTGCACCAGTGACGGCGCCTGTTGGGTGTTTATCCATGCCCGTTTCGAGCAGTTCATGTACGGGCTTTACCCACGGGAAGAGCTCTGGCGCATCAATTTCGCACTGGTACTGGCGCTGATCAGCATCCTGCCGATGTTCTGGCGCAACCTGCCGCGCCGCGGTCGTTACATCGCCATCTGGTGCGTGGTCTATCCGCTAATCGCCTGGTGGTTGCTGTTCGGTGGTTTTGGCGGCCTGACTCGGGTGGAAACCCGCCAGTGGGGCGGCCTGACGTTGACCATCATCATCGCGGCTATCGGCATTGCCGGCGCCTTGCCGCTGGGAATCCTGCTGGCATTGGGACGTCGCTCCAACATGCCGGTACTGCGGGCGCTCTGCGTCATCTTTATCGAGTTCTGGCGCGGCGTACCGCTGATTACCGTACTGTTCATGTCCTCCGTCATGCTGCCGCTGTTTCTGACGGAAGGCACCAACATCGACAAACTGCTGCGCGCGCTGGTCGGGGTGATTCTGTTTCAGTCCGCCTATGTGGCGGAAGTGGTCCGCGGCGGTCTGCAGGCGCTGCCCAAAGGGCAATATGAAGCGGCCCAATCTCTGGCGCTCGGCTACTGGCGTATGCAGGGGTTGGTGATTCTGCCTCAGGCGCTGAAGATGGTGATACCCGGTCTGGTCAACACCATCATCGCGCTGTTCAAAGACACCAGCCTGGTGATCATCATCGGCCTGTTCGACCTGTTCAGCAGCATTCAGCAAGCGACCGTTGATCCGGCCTGGCTGGGAATGTCCACGGAAGGCTACGTATTTGCCGCCATCCTCTATTGGATCTTCTGTTTCAGCATGTCGCGTTATAGCCAGCACTTAGAAAAACGTTTTGATACCGGACGCAAGTCTCATTGAGGTTACCCATGAACCAGGACACGTTAACACCATCTTCCGACTACATGATCACGCTGGAAAACGTGAATAAGTGGTATGGGCAGTTCCACGTACTGAAAAATATCAACCTGCAGGTCAAACAAGGGGAACGTATTGTTCTGTGCGGACCGTCAGGCTCCGGTAAATCAACGACCATCCGCTGTATCAACCATCTGGAAGAACATCAGCAGGGACGTATCGTGGTAGACGGCATCGAACTTAACCACGATAGCCGCAACATTGAGAAAATCAGAACAGAAGTGGGCATGGTGTTCCAGCATTTCAACCTGTTCCCGCATCTGACGGTTCTGCAAAACTGTACGCTGGCGCCGAGCTGGGTTCGCAATATGCCGAAAAAAGAAGCGGAAGAGCTGGCGATGCACTATCTGGAACGAGTGCGCATCGCCGCGCATGCCCATAAATACCCCGGGCAGCTTTCCGGCGGCCAGCAACAGCGTGTCGCGATTGCCCGCTCACTGTGCATGAAGCCGAAAATCATGCTGTTTGACGAACCGACATCGGCGCTGGATCCGGAGATGGTGAAAGAAGTACTGGATACCATGCTGGGTCTGGCGGAAGACGGCATGACCATGTTGTGCGTGACCCATGAAATGGGCTTCGCCCGTACTGTAGCCAACCGGGTGATCTTTATGGATCAGGGTGAGATCGTCGAACAGGCGCCGCCGGATATCTTCTTCAGCAGCCCGCGCTCAGAACGTACACAAACGTTCCTGGCTCAGATACTGCATTAATCACACCCAACATCTCTCAGGCCCGCTCACCGTAGCGGGCTTTTTCATGCCCTGAATACCACACATTGGAATCAACAGGCAGAAGCGAACCGATCGATAAAATCCTGCTTTACCGTCACGAGTCTGGGCGTGATATCGCCACGCTGATCGATGCCGACAGGCTGGCCGTGGCCAGCGACTCCGCCTTAACGCTTGCCCTGCCCTGTCTGGATCTCAACCAGCCGGTACAGATCGCCGCGTTTATCCGTGACTGGCTGCGAAGGCGAACCGGGACAACCGGAGACTGAGCGCGTATTGAGGGATGTTTTATCTGCCGGCAGGCACAAAAAGGGACAGGGTACACCGAGGAAGCATCGCGTAACGCCGGGAGACCGGGCCGCCGGCCATCTCCGCCCTGGCACTCGGTTCTGCCACCGCACCCCCAAAGCAAAAAACCCCCGGCATAACCGGGGGTTTCTTATGTGATGCCTGGCAGTTCCCTACTCTCGCATGGGGAGACCCCACACTACCATCGGCGCTACGGCGTTTCACTTCTGAGTTCGGCATGGGGTCAGGTGGGACCACCGCGCTCTCGCCGCCAGGCAAATTCTTTTCATTCCAACCGTTATGCCCACACTCATGCGCCGCACAACCATCAGAATCCATCCGTCGAACAAGCCAAATTCTTTCTCGTCTCTCTCACCAAAACACCTTCGGTGTTGTAAGGTTAAGCCTCTCGGGTCATTAGTACTGGTTAGCTCAACGTATCGCTACGCTTACACACCCAGCCTATCAACGTCCTCGTCTCGAACGTCCCTTCAGGGGCCTCAAGGGCCCAGGGAAGACTCATCTCGGGGCAAGTTTCCCGCTTAGATGCTTTCAGCGGTTATCTCTTCCGCACTTAGCTACCGGGCAATGCAATTGGCATCACAACCCGAACACCAGTGGTGCGTTCACTCCGGTCCTCTCGTACTAGGAGCAACCCCCCTCAATCTTCCAGCGCCCACGGCAGATAGGGACCGAACTGTCTCACGACGTTCTAAACCCAGCTCGCGTACCACTTTAAATGGCGAACAGCCATACCCTTGGGACCTACTTCAGCCCCAGGATGTGATGAGCCGACATCGAGGTGCCAAACACCGCCGTCGATATGAACTCTTGGGCGGTATCAGCCTGTTATCCCCGGAGTACCTTTTATCCGTTGAGCGATGGCCCTTCCATTCAGAACCACCGGATCACTAAGACCTGCTTTCGCACCTGCTCGAGCCGTCACTCTCGCAGTCAAGCTAGCTTATGCCTTTGCACTAACCTCCTGATGTCCGACCAGGATTAGCTAACCTTCGTGCTCCTCCGTTACTCTTTGGGAGGAGACCGCCCCAGTCAAACTACCCACCAGACACTGTCCGCAACCCGGTTCACGGGTCCACGTTAGAACATCAAACATTAAAGGGTGGTATTTCAAGGTTGGCTCCATGCAGACTGGCGTCCACACTTCAAAGCCTCCCACCTATCCTACACATCAAGGCTCAAGGTTCAGTGTCAAGCTATAGTAAAGGTTCACGGGGTCTTTCCGTCTTGCCGCGGGTACACTGCATCTTCACAGCGAGTTCAATTTCACTGAGTCTCGGGTGGAGACAGCCTGGCCATCATTACGCCATTCGTGCAGGTCGGAACTTACCCGACAAGGAATTTCGCTACCTTAGGACCGTTATAGTTACGGCCGCCGTTTACCGGGGCTTCGATCAAGAGCTTCTCCTTACGGATAACCCCATCAATTAACCTTCCGGCACCGGGCAGGCGTCACACCGTATACGTCCACTTTCGTGTTTGCACAGTGCTGTGTTTTTATTAAACAGTTGCAGCCAGCTGGTATCTGCGACTGGGCTCAGCTCCGTCCGCAAGGGACTTCACCATGCCCAGCGTGCCTTCTCCCGAAGTTACGGCACCATTTTGCCTAGTTCCTTCACCCGAGTTCTCTCAAGCGCCTGAGTATTCTCTACCTGACCACCTGTGTCGGTTTGGGGTACGATTCAATGTTACCTGATGCTTAGAGGCTTTTCCTGGAAGCAGGGCATCTGTCACTTCAGTACCGTAGTACCTCGTCATCACGCCTCAGTGTTGACAGCAGACCGGATTTACCTGGTCCACCCACCTGCACGCTTAAACCGGGACAACCGTCGCCCGGATGACATAGCCTTCTCCGTCCCCCCCTCGCAGTAACACCAAGTACAGGAATATTAACCTGTTTCCCATCGACTACGCTTTTCAGCCTCGCCTTAGGGGTCGACTCACCCTGCCCCGATTAACGTTGGACAGGAACCCTTGGTCTTCCGGCGTGCGGGTTTTTCACCCGCATTATCGTTACTTATGTCAGCATTCGCACTTCTGATACCTCCAGCAGACCTCACAGTCCACCTTCAACGGCTTACAGAACGCTCCCCTACCCAACAACGCCTAAGCGTCGCTGCCGCAGCTTCGGTGCATGGTTTTAGCCCCGTTACATCTTCCGCGCAGGCCGACTCGACCAGTGAGCTATTACGCTTTCTTTAAATGATGGCTGCTTCTAAGCCAACATCCTGGCTGTCTGGGCCTTCCCACATCGTTTCCCACTTAACCATGACTTTGGGACCTTAGCTGGCGGTCTGGGTTGTTTCCCTCTTCACGACGGACGTTAGCACCCGCCGTGTGTCTCCCGTGATAACATTCTCCGGTATTCGCAGTTTGCATCGGGTTGGTAAGCCGGGATGGCCCCCTAGCCGAAACAGTGCTCTACCCCCGGAGATGAATTCACGAGGCGCTACCTAAATAGCTTTCGGGGAGAACCAGCTATCTCCCGGTTTGATTGGCCTTTCACCCCCAGCCACAAGTCATCCGCTAATTTTTCAACATTAGTCGGTTCGGTCCTCCAGTTAGTGTTACCCAACCTTCAACCTGCCCATGGCTAGATCACCGGGTTTCGGGTCTATACCCTGCAACTTAACGCCCAGTTAAGACTCGGTTTCCCTGCGGCTCCCCTATGCGGTTAACCTTGCTACAGAATATAAGTCGCTGACCCATTATACAAAAGGTACGCAGTCACACCCAAAAGGTGCTCCCACTGCTTGTACGTACACGGTTTCAGGTTCTATTTCACTCCCCTCGCCGGGGTTCTTTTCGCCTTTCCCTCACGGTACTGGTTCACTATCGGTCAGTCAGGAGTATTTAGCCTTGGAGGATGGTCCCCCCATGTTCAGACAGGATACCACGTGTCCCGCCCTACTCATCGAACTCACGGCCTGTGCATCTTCGTGTACGGGACTTTCACCCTGTATCGTGCGACTTTCCAGACGCTTCCACTGACACACAAGCCGATTCAGGTTCTGGGCTCCTCCCCGTTCGCTCGCCGCTACTGGGGGAATCTCGGTTGATTTCTTTTCCTCGGGGTACTGAGATGTTTCAGTTCCCCCGGTTCGCCTCATTAACCTATGGATTCAGTTAATGATAGTGTGACGAATCACACTGGGTTTCCCCATTCGGGTATCGTCGGGTATAACGGTTCATATCACCTTGCCGACGCTTTTCGCAGATTAGCACGCCCTTCATCGCCTCTGACTGCCTAGGCATCCACCGTGTACGCTTAGTCGCTTAACCTCACAACCCGAAAGTGTCTCGGGATGCAAGTATTTTGAGAGACTCGAACAACATACGAATTCACACTCATATGCCGTCGTTTCAAATTTTCAGCTTGTTCCGGATTGTTAAAGAGCAGATAACATAAACCTGACTATCGCTAATCAGTTTTAGGTTAACGTCGACCGTGCCTTTCACCCACTGTCAGTCATATTGGCGTCCCCTAGGGGATTCGAACCCCTGTTACCGCCGTGAAAGGGCGGTGTCCTGGGCCTCTAGACGAAGGGGACATCACTTGTCAGCTTCGCAAGACGCTTTTGACTCTTTCTTATCATCAGACAATCTGTGTGGACACCACGCAGGCGCTTCAACTCGGTAAGGAGGTGATCCAACCGCAGGTTCCCCTACGGTTACCTTGTTACGACTTCACCCCAGTCATGAATCACAAAGTGGTAAGCGCCCTCCCGAAGGTTAAGCTACCTACTTCTTTTGCAACCCACTCCCATGGTGTGACGGGCGGTGTGTACAAGGCCCGGGAACGTATTCACCGTAGCATTCTGATCTACGATTACTAGCGATTCCGACTTCATGGAGTCGAGTTGCAGACTCCAATCCGGACTACGACGTACTTTATGAGGTCCGCTTGCTCTCGCGAGGTCGCTTCTCTTTGTATACGCCATTGTAGCACGTGTGTAGCCCTACTCGTAAGGGCCATGATGACTTGACGTCATCCCCACCTTCCTCCGGTTTATCACCGGCAGTCTCCCCTGAGTTCCCACCCGTAGTGCTGGCAACAGAGGATAAGGGTTGCGCTCGTTGCGGGACTTAACCCAACATTTCACAACACGAGCTGACGACAGCCATGCAGCACCTGTCTCAGCGTTCCCGAAGGCACGACCGCATCTCTGCAGTCTTCGCTGGATGTCAAGAGTAGGTAAGGTTCTTCGCGTTGCATCGAATTAAACCACATGCTCCACCGCTTGTGCGGGCCCCCGTCAATTCATTTGAGTTTTAACCTTGCGGCCGTACTCCCCAGGCGGTCGATTTAACGCGTTAGCTCCGGAAGCCACGCCTCAAGGGCACAACCTCCAAATCGACATCGTTTACAGCGTGGACTACCAGGGTATCTAATCCTGTTTGCTCCCCACGCTTTCGCACCTGAGCGTCAGTCTTCGTCCAGGGGGCCGCCTTCGCCACCGGTATTCCTCCAGATCTCTACGCATTTCACCGCTACACCTGGAATTCTACCCCCCTCTACGAGACTCTAGCCTGTCAGTTTTGAATGCAGTTCCCAGGTTAAGCCCGGGGATTTCACATCCAACTTAACAGACCGCCTGCGTGCGCTTTACGCCCAGTCATTCCGATTAACGCTTGCACCCTCCGTATTACCGCGGCTGCTGGCACGGAGTTAGCCGGTGCTTCTTCTGCGGGTAACGTCAATCGGTAAGGTTATTAACCTTACCGCCTTCCTCCCCGCTGAAAGTGCTTTACAACCCGAAGGCCTTCTTCACACACGCGGCATGGCTGCATCAGGGTTTCCCCCATTGTGCAATATTCCCCACTGCTGCCTCCCGTAGGAGTCTGGACCGTGTCTCAGTTCCAGTGTGGCTGGTCATCCTCTCAGACCAGCTAGGGATCGTCGCCTAGGTGAGCCGTTACCCCACCTACTAGCTAATCCCATCTGGGTTCATCCGATGGCGTGAGGCCCGAAGGTCCCCCACTTTGGTCTTGCGACGTTATGCGGTATTAGCTACCGTTTCCAGTAGTTATCCCCCTCCATCAGGCAGATCCCCAGACATTACTCACCCGTCCGCCGCTCGCCGGCGGGGAAGCAAGCTTCCCCCCGCTGCCGCTCGACTTGCATGTGTTAGGCCTGCCGCCAGCGTTCAATCTGAGCCATGATCAAACTCTTCAATTTAAAGTTTGATGTGTTTTCCGAAGAAAACGTGCTCAAAGAATTTACTGTTAGTTCGTATGAATTAACTGTTGTCACTCTTCAAGACTTTTCACATAATTTTTTAGTGAAGCGTCCTGCGAGTGCCCACACAGATTGTCTGATTGATTGTTAAAGAGCAGTGCGACCGGCTTACAGCCTGCTGTCGCGAGGTGGCGTATACTACGCTTTCCTCATTCAGAGTCAACGACTTTTTTCTCGCTTTCTCCGCCTCACACCGCGTTGACTCATCGCCGTTGCCGTGTCAGTGGATGCGCATTATAGGGAGTTCCTCGCAGGCCGCAACCGGTATTTTTGATTAAATCGCGCGTTCGCTGCATTCCACAGCAAAAGTGCCGCTTATACCTTATTTTGCACAGAGTTATCCACAACTCAGGCATTTTTTGAAATTTGGCGAGCATCACGCAAACGTTTTCGCTACAATTCCCCCCCTGATGAATGACGCGTATCCGTGAGCGCGTTAGCTGAATATCGGTGACTCAATCCGTATTTTTCTTTATGTGACCGCCACTATTCACGTAACGCTCTTTAAAGTAAGAACCTAAGTCAGGGGATCAAACCATCATGCAACAACGTCGTCCTATCCGTCGTGCTTTGCTCAGCGTGTCTGACAAAGCCGGTATCGTCGAATTCGCCCAGGCGCTGTCACAACGAGGCATTGAGCTGCTCTCCACTGGCGGCACTGCACGCTTGCTGGCCGACGCCGGCCTGCCGGTGACAGAAGTCTCGGATTACACCGGTTTTCCGGAAATGATGGATGGACGCGTCAAAACCCTGCATCCCAAAGTGCATGGCGGCATTCTGGGTCGCCGCGGTCAGGATGACGCCATCATGACTCAACACCATATCCAGCCGATCGACATGGTGGTCGTGAATCTCTATCCGTTCGCCCAGACCGTCGCCAAAGCCGACTGCACGCTGGAAGACGCGGTAGAAAATATCGATATCGGCGGCCCGACCATGGTGCGCTCCGCGGCCAAGAACCACAACGACGTGGCTATCGTGGTTAAAAGCAGCGACTACACAGCCATCATCACCGAGATGGACGCCAACGAAGGTTCTCTGACTTACGAAACCCGTTTTGATCTGGCAATCAAGGCATTCGAACACACCGCCGCTTACGACAGCATGATCGCCAACTACTTTGGCAGTAAGGTTCCGGCCTATCACGGCGATACCACCCAGCCTTCCGGCCGTTTCCCGCGCACGCTGAACTTGAACTTCATCAAAAAACAGGATATGCGTTATGGCGAGAACAGCCACCAGCAGGCCGCCTTCTATATAGAAGAGAAAGTCGCTGAAGCATCGGTGGCCACCGCTCAGCAGTTGCAGGGCAAAGCGCTTTCCTACAACAACATCGCCGATACCGACGCCGCGCTGGAGTGCGTGAAAGAATTTGCCGAGCCGGCCTGCGTAATCATCAAACACGCCAACCCCTGCGGCGTGGCAATTGGCGGTTCGATTCTGGACGCCTATGAGCGCGCCTACAAAACCGACCCGACATCGGCGTTCGGCGGCATCATCGCTTTTAACCGCGAACTCGACGAAGCCACCGCGCAAGCCATCATCAGCCGTCAGTTTGTTGAAGTGATCATTGCTCCTTCCGCCAGCGAAGCCGCGCTGAAAGTCACCGCCGCCAAGCAAAACGTACGCGTGCTGACCTGCGGTCAGTGGCAACAGCGTACGCCGGGGCTGGATTTCAAACGCGTCAACGGCGGCCTGCTGGTGCAGGATCGCGATCTCGGCATGGTAGAAGCCGCCCAGTTGCGCGTGGTCACCGAGCGTCAGCCGACTGAAGCCGAACTGCGCGATGCGTTGTTCTGCTGGAAAGTGGCGAAATTCGTTAAATCCAACGCCATTGTTTACGCACGCGACAATATGACCATCGGCATCGGCGCCGGTCAGATGAGCCGTGTTTACTCGGCCAAAATCGCCGGTATCAAGGCTGGTGACGAAGGTCTGGAAGTCAAAGGTTCCGTCATGGCGTCCGACGCATTCTTCCCGTTCCGTGATGGTATCGATGCAGCGGCGGCCGTAGGCATTACCTGCGTGATTCAGCCGGGCGGCTCCATTCGCGATGATGAAGTCATCGCGGCAGCCAACGAACACGGCATCGCGATGCTGTTTACCGACATGCGCCACTTCCGTCACTAATCCGGAGTTATGACGATGAATATCTTGATTATTGGTAATGGCGGCCGCGAGCACGCGCTGGCCTGGAAAGCAGCCCAGTCTCCACTGGCTGACAAGGTTTACGTTGCGCCGGGTAATGCCGGCACTGCGCTGGAACCGACGCTGGAGAACGTGAATATCGCCGCGACCGACATCCCGGCGCTGCTGGATTTCGCTCGCCAGAATGCCATCGGCCTGACTATCGTCGGCCCGGAAGCGCCGCTGGTAATTGGCGTGGTTGACGCCTTCCGCGCCGCCGGTCTGAATATTTTCGGCCCAACGCAGGCGGCCGCTCAGTTGGAAGGTTCCAAAGCCTTTACCAAGGACTTCCTGGCTCGCCAGCACATCCCAACGGCGGAATACCAGAATTTCACCGACATCGAACCGGCGCTGGCTTATATCCGCCGCAAGGGCGCGCCTATCGTCATCAAGGCGGACGGTCTGGCCGCCGGTAAGGGCGTGATTGTCGCCATGACGCTGGAAGAAGCGGAAAATGCGGCCACCGACATGCTGGCAGGCAATGCGTTTGGCGATGCCGGTCACCGTATCGTGGTCGAAGATTTTCTGGACGGCGAAGAGGCCAGCTTTATCGTGATGGTGGATGGCGAGCACGTGCTGCCGATGGCAACCAGCCAGGATCACAAACGCGTTGGCGACAAAGATACCGGCCCGAACACCGGCGGCATGGGCGCTTACTCACCTGCACCGGTAGTGACGGATGAGGTTCACCAGCGGGTAATGGACCAGATTATTTGGCCAACCGTGCGCGGCATGGCGGCCGAAGGTAATGTCTACACCGGCTTCCTGTACGCGGGCCTGATGATTTCCCCGGACGGTCAGCCGAAGGTGATCGAATTCAACTGCCGTTTCGGCGATCCGGAAACCCAGCCGATCATGCTGCGCCTGAAATCCGATCTGGTGGAGCTGTGTCTGGCGGCTTGCGACGGCAAACTGGATGAGAAGACCTCTGACTGGGATGCTCGCCCGTCATTGGGCGTGGTGCTGGCGGCAGGCGGCTATCCGGCCGATTACCGTAACGGCGACGTGATTTCGGGCCTGCCGACGCAAGATGCGGCCGATGGCAAGGTGTTCCATGCCGGCACCAAACTGAATGGCGACGACGTGGTGACCAACGGCGGGCGCGTATTGTGCGTGACGGCGCTGGGCCACAGCGTAGCCGAAGCGCAGCAACGCGCCTACGAGCTGGCTAAGCCGATCAGTTGGGAAGGCTGCTTCTGTCGCAGCGACATCGGCTATCGCGCCATCGCACGCGAGCAGCAAGCCTGACGATAGCGCGCAGATCTCAACAAGGGGTCATGCCTGACGGGCTGGCCCCTCCTTTCTTGTTTTACCGCTTCTCTTCCCTGACTACCACGCCTCGGCTGTGGGTTCCCAACGACAGAAATCCGTCTCTGCCGCCTGCAACAACTGCGTGCCTTCCGGTGACGTCAGCCAGGCAATGCTAAGCGGTGCGGCGGCGCGTTCGGCTTGCTGTGCGATCCAGGCCAGCGAAGAGCGGTCCAGCTCCGGGCGTACCGTTTTTCCGTCGCACGTGGTTACCTGCCCTGCATTCCAGCGCCCCTGCATCAGCGATACCTTGCCGGCGCGCAGAGAATCGCTCAGTTCCAGCAAGCGCCGGGCATCGAACTGGAACAGCGCAATCTCGTCTTCCGACAACGACTCACGCCGGTCCGGCAACTGGCGCTGCATGTAACTGACGGTTCCCGCCTGATCAAAACGCAGCCTGACCTCTTCCCGCGCCGACGCAGAATTGGTCTGCAGGACCTCACGCAAAGCGCCCTGCTGGAAGCGGTAGCGGGTAATCCGGGCTTCTTTTCCTGATAGCGGACTGAGAGCTGTCACCAGTGTGGTGAGATGCTGCTGCGCGTCGTCTTTACGCCACAACCGCACCACGCCGCTATCAGCCAGGTAGCCGCTGGCATACACGGCGGGCGGCGGCGTCAAGGAACTACAGGCGCTCAGCCAACACACCAGCGCCGGCGCGGCAAAGCGGATGTGCCGTCTGCAAAAAAGCAAAAGGGGCGAAATCGCCCCTCTGCTTAAACCTTGTATCAGCATGCGCTTATTTGACAGCGTCTTTCAATGCCTTACCGGACACAAACGCAGGCACGTTAGCGGCAGCAATTTTGATTTCTTTACCAGTCTGCGGGTTGCGGCCAGTGCGCTCGTTACGATGATTGACTTTGAAAGTGCCAAAACCAACTAATTGTACTGCATCACCTTCTTTCAGAGACTCCGTGATCGCTGCCAGAGTAGCTTCCAGGGCAGCTTTAGCCTGGGTCTTGGAAAGGTCAGCTTTGTCAGCAATTACATCAATCAGTTGAGTCTTATTCATAAGTTATCCTTACAGTGTGTTTATCGCTTGCTAAGCATCGAGTGCGACGGATATGCCATCTCCCGTCATACTTCGAGCCACAGGTGCGTTGGCTTTCCTCGCTCACCTCATTCACTTACTCAAGTAAGCTCACGGGGATTCGCTGCGTCGCCGCCTTCCTGCAACTCGAATTATTTAGGGGGTAGTAGCACTCTCCTGCATACACGCACCGACAGCCACTTTTATTACGCCCCCCAAATGTAGACCAGACAGGGTGCGGATGTGAAGCCTAAAGACAGGCCATTTCAGGCCTTAAATCACGTTTTATCGCGTTATTGATACAAATTTATCCCAATGTTACTAATTCCTGCCTCGCGCAGGTCGGCGCGCAGGCCTTTTATCAGCTCGACGTCGCGTTCTTCGCAGTCGGCCAGCAGGCGGAAAATCTCCCACTGGATGTCCCATTCTTCTTCGACGGCAGGCACAACCTTCAGTTCTTCATCGGTCATTTCCCGCCCCGCCTGCGTCATCTCCAGCATCGCCACAGTACGGATCGAAGTTTCGCTGATAGCGACCGCGTGTTCCAGCGTTTCACCGCTCAAACGCGAATGCAACAGCTCGCTCAGAGCAACGCAAGCGTCAATGGCCGGGTATACGCCATAAATGTCGTAATCGTCTGCGGCAGGAATCGCATCTTCCAGCTTTTCCAACTGACTGTCGAAATTGACCTTGGCATCTTTGACCACCAGCGTTTCCCACACCAGATCCAGCATGCGCCGGTAAAGCTGCGCATCCCCAAAACCCGTTTGCTGACAAAACTCATGATAGTTGGGGTACATACGTTCACAAAGACAGGCCATAAAGGTGACATGCTGCCAACTTGCCAGCTTTTCCAGACGCAAATGAATGGGGTTACGTAACATTGTTCATCTCAATAATAATGGGCGGCAGTGTAACGAAAAGCGCCGCACCGCCATATACCTGAATTCCTAAAGTTTCCTGCCCGGCATTATCCTACAGGCCGGCCTGACGTTGCCAGCGTTGAAACGCCGGACGGTTGGACGCCACCGCATCCGCCCAGCGGGTAGGTTCCGGCAGGCGATAGCCGTTCATGCAACGCATCACCCACTGCAGCGCGCTGTCCATACCGACACGGTGACCGGTGGAGACAAACAGCGGATTGCAACGGGCCTTGCTGCGCCATACCCAGCCGAGCTGCTCATCCCGGTCCAGCAACGGCTGACGACTGCCCACCGCGTCCGCCAGCGGCGCAAACTGCCCGCACAGGCGCCGTTTGGCGACGCCGATGGTCGGCACGTTGACCAGCAAGCCGAAATGGCTGGCGACGCCCAGACGACGGGGATGAGACACGCCGTGCCCGTCGACAAACAGCAAATCCGGCCGGTGCTGCAACTGTTCCCACGCCGCCAGCAGAGCCGGGTACTCGCGGAACGACAGGAAACCGGGGATATAAGGCATGATAGTCGGAATACGCGCAATCTGGTATTCCACCAGTTGCAGCGACGGATAGGTCAGCACGGCCAGCGCAGCGCGGGTTACCGCGCCGTCCTGCTCGAAACCGACATCGGCGCCGGCGATCAGCGTCGGCTGCTCAAAAGGCACATCGTCATGACGAATCACCTGAACGGCTTTGTCACGTTGTTCTTCGCGCAGCGCCTGCATATCCATCAGGCGAGGTCCTGATGATACGGCGCGGATAAGCGGTGTACCGCCTCGACGAACGCGCCGGCATGCTCTGGCGGTACGTCCTGATGAATGCCGTGCCCCAGGTTAAACACATGGCCATTACCGGTGCCGAATCCGGCCAGAATGGTAGCGACTTCCTGTTCGATACGGGCAGGCGGCGCATACAGCATCGACGGGTCCATATTGCCCTGCAACGCCACCCGATCGCCGACGCGACGGCGCGCGTCGGCAATATCGGTGGTCCAATCCAGCCCCAGCGCGTCGCAGCCGGTATCCGCCATCGCCTCCAGCCACTGACCGCCGCCTTTGGTGAACAGCGTCACCGGCACCCGGCGGCCGTCGTTTTCACGCAGCAGGCCGTCGACAATCTTGTGCATATAATGCAGCGAGAATTCACGGTAATCAGCCCCGCTCAGCGCCCCGCCCCAGGTGTCGAAAATCATCACCGCCTGCGCGCCGGCCCGAATCTGGGCGTTAAGGTAGAGCGTCACGCTGTCCGCCAGCTTGTCCAGCAACAGATGCAGCGTGCGCGGCTCGGTAAACATCATCTTCTTGATTACGGTGAAGGCTTTGCTGCTGCCGCCTTCCACCATATAGGTCGCCAGCGTCCACGGACTGCCGGAAAAACCGATCAACGGCACCGCGCCCGCCAGATTGCGGCGAATCGTCCGCACCGCGTTCATTACGTAGCCGAGCTCCAGTTCCGGGTCCGGCACCGGTAGTTTTTCCACGTCGGCATGACAGGTGACCGGCGAGGTAAAGCGCGGCCCTTCGCCGGCTTCAAAATACAGCCCCAGCCCCATAGCGTCGGGTATGGTGAGAATATCGGAAAACAGAATGGCCGCATCAAGGTTGTAGCGTCGCAGCGGCTGTAACGTCACTTCGCAGGCCAGCTCGGCATTCTTGCACAGCGACATGAAATCACCGGCTTGCGAGCGAGTCGCGCGGTATTCCGGCAGGTAACGCCCCGCCTGACGCATCATCCATACCGGGGTCACATCCACAGGCTGACGCAACAGCGCACGCAAATAGCGATCGTTTTTCAGATCAGTCATGGTCTTTTCCTTGTAACGCCTGCTTGCAGGCATGATTGTCGCTGGCGACGACCGATCAGCGATCGGCCTCGCGGCACAGCACTACCGTGTCTTCAATCAGACGCCGGGCTACCGTACCCGGCGGCGGCAATTCCGGCAAGCGATCATAACGGAACCAGTCGGCATCCCGCAGTTCGGACGGGTCAGCTTTCACCTCGCCCCCGTCGTAATCGGCCATAAACGCCATCATCAGCGAATGCGGGAACGGCCAGGGCTGGGAACTGACGTAACGCAGGTTCCTGACGCGGATATTGCTCTCTTCCATCACTTCCCGCGCTACCGCCTGTTCCAGGGTTTCCCCCACTTCCACAAAGCCGGCCAGCGTTGTGTACATGTTGCCTTTGTGGCGCAGGTGCTGCGCCAGCAGAATCTTGTCGTCGCGGCGAATCGCCACAATCACGCAGGGGGCAATCTGCGGGTAGTAACGCTCTTTGCAGTGCGCGCACAGGCAGGCCAATTCTGTGGTGCTGACCGACATCTCATGGCCGCAGTAACCGCAAAACCGGTGCGAACGATAGAATTCCGCCAGCTGCACCGCGCGGCCCGCCAGTTGGAACAACCCGGCATCCTGATCCAGCAGTTGGCGCACCGAACCCATGTCGCTGGTCTTATCCTGCAGCACCAGCCATACCGGTTCCCCCTGCCACTCGCCAACCTGGCGGGCGGACTGCTGCTGCAACTGCCACTGCGCCGCCGTTCCCTGCGGCAATTCGCCCTGAGGCAGCCAGATCTGATGGCGGTGATACACCACCCACCATCCGCGTTCTTCACCCTTCAGCGTCACTTCCATCTCTTTTATTGCCCCGCTTATTACCAGATTGGCGTTTTACGACTATGGTTATAAATAATGACACGACTAACTGTCATCATCCTATCGATACCCGGAGTCAACCATGCTGAAACAGTTACAACGTCTGACGGAGAACGTTGGTGGCAATTACGCCTTGATCGATCAGTGGTTGCAGGCCCGCAAACATCTTTTGTTGGCCTATTACCACCTGCTCAGCATTCAGACAGGGAAAATACCGGAAGCACGGACGCTGGATGAATTTTGCCATCATCTGGTCGACTATCTGTCTGTCGGTCATTTTCATGTCTACGAACGCATGTTGCAGGAAAACATCATGCGCAACGACCGAAAGCTGACGCAGGCGTCGCACTTTGATGTCGCGCTGCGCAGCAACACCCAGCAAATCATGGATATTTACGACAGCCATCTGGCGTTTTTCATCGAGCCCGTCGACAGTCAGGAATTTCGCCAGACATTATCCGGCGTGGGTGAAGCATTGGCAATGCGCTTCACCCTGGAAGACAGCCTGATCCGACTGATGTTCGATCATTGACGACACATAGTCACAGCGCATAGAGTGTCAGAGTTTTAGTTCGCCCCGTGAAGGGGCGATATCTTGTCGGAGTGCCCAACACGCCGTATGGCGCGTGGGCTGAGACCGTTAATTCGGGATCCGCGGAACCTGATCAGGTTAATACCTGCGAAGGGAACAAGAGTAATCACATTGCCAGCCCTGGGCGCAACGTTCACGTTGCCGCCGCAGCCGCAAGACCCGGCATCACATAATTGCCGTTGCCAGCGGGCCAGCATCCAGCCATTACTCCCTCCGAGCTCCAGACAAGCAATTTTTCCTTTTAATGAACAGGAACTTGCTATGTCTACAGAACCAACCCAGTCTACAGAACAGAATGTTTCCGGAGAAAAGAAATCCTCCGGCCGTCGCGAACAACGCGCCGCCGCCCAGCAGTTTATCGACACGCTGCGCGGGTCGACCTTTCCCAACTCGCAGCGCATTTATCTGACCGGTTCACAGCCGGACATCCGCGTGCCGATGCGGGAAATCCAGCTTAGCCCGACGCTGGTGGGCGGCAGCCGCGACAATCCGCGCTATGAAGCCAACGAAGCGGTGCCGGTGTATGACACCGCCGGTCCGTATGGCGACCCGGCCACCACCCCGGACGTACACCGCGGGCTTGGCAAATTGCGCGCCGACTGGATTGCCGGGCGCGACGACACCGAAGCCTTACCGAAAGCCAGCTCCGGCTTTACCCAACAACGGCTGGCGGATATCGGCCTCGACCATCTGCGTTTTGAACATCTGCCGCAGCCTAAGCGCGCCAAAGCCGGTCGCCGCGTTACCCAGTTGCACTACGCCCGTCAGGGCATCATCACGCCGGAGATGGAATTCATCGCCATCCGTGAAAACATGGGGCGCGAGCGCGTGCGCGGCGAGGTGCTGCGCCAGCAGCATCCGGGCCACAGTTTCGGCGCGCTGCTGCCGGACAACATCACGCCGGAATTCGTGCGTCAGGAAGTGGCCGCCGGGCGCGCCATCATCCCCGCCAACATCAACCACCCCGAATCGGAACCGATGATCATCGGCCGCAATTTTCTGGTGAAGGTGAATGCCAATATCGGCAACTCCGCCGTGACCTCGTCTATCGAAGAAGAAGTGGAAAAACTGGTGTGGGCCACCCGCTGGGGCGCGGACACGGTGATGGACTTGTCCACCGGGCGCTACATCCATGAAACCCGCGAGTGGATCCTGCGCAACAGCCCGGTGCCGATCGGCACGGTGCCGATCTATCAGGCGCTGGAAAAGGTCAACGGCATCGCGGAAAACCTGACCTGGGAACTGTTCCGCGACACCTTGCTGGAACAGGCGGAACAAGGGGTGGATTACTTCACCATCCACGCCGGCGTGTTGCTGCGCTACGTACCGATGACCGCCAAACGCCTGACCGGCATTGTGTCGCGCGGCGGCTCGATTATGGCCAAGTGGTGCCTGTCGCACCATCAGGAAAACTTCCTGTACCAGCATTTCCGTGAAATCTGCGAAATCTGTGCCGCCTATGACGTCGCGCTGTCGCTCGGCGACGGCCTGCGCCCGGGTTCCATTCAGGATGCCAACGACGAAGCGCAGTTCGCCGAACTGCACACGCTGGGCGAACTGACCAAAATCGCCTGGGAATACGACGTGCAGGTGATGATCGAAGGCCCCGGCCATGTGCCGATGCAGATGATCCGCCGCAACATGACCGAAGAGCTGGAACACTGCCACGAGGCGCCGTTCTATACGTTAGGCCCGCTCACCACCGATATCGCGCCCGGTTACGACCACTTCACCTCCGGCATCGGCGCGGCGATGATCGGCTGGTTCGGCTGCGCCATGCTGTGCTACGTCACCCCGAAAGAGCATCTGGGGCTACCGAACAAAAACGACGTCAAACAAGGGTTGATCGCCTATAAAATTGCCGCCCACGCCGCCGACCTGGCGAAAGGCCACCCTGGCGCGCAGATCCGCGACAACGCCATGTCCAAAGCGCGTTTTGAATTCCGCTGGGAGGACCAGTTCAATCTGGCTTTGGACCCGGAAACCGCCCGCGCCTACCACGACGAAACCCTGCCGCAGGAATCCGGCAAGGTGGCGCATTTCTGCTCGATGTGCGGACCGAAATTCTGTTCGATGAAGATAACCCAGGAAGTGCGCGACTACGCCGCCCGTCAGGAGGCGCAGGCGCAACCGGTGGATGTCGGCATGGCGCAAATGTCGGCCGAATTCCGCGCCCGCGGCAGCGAGCTGTACCACACCGCCACCAGCCTGCCGCAGGAAGAACGCTGATGAACGGCATTTTTCCCGCTACTGACGCCCGGCTGGGGCTGTATCCGGTGGTTGACAGCGTAGAATGGATCGAACGTCTGCTGGCAGCCGGCGTCCGCACCATCCAGCTACGCATCAAGGACCAGCCGGCGGATCGGGCCGAACCCGACATCATCCGGGCGATCGCGCTCGGCCGTCGCCATCAGGCCCGGCTGTTCATCAACGACTACTGGCAACTGGCGGTGAAGCATCAGGCCTACGGCGTACACCTTGGGCAGGAAGATCTCGACACCGCCGATCTAAACGCGATCCGCGCCGCCGGGCTGCGGCTGGGCGTTTCCACCCATGACGACGCCGAACTGGCGCGCGCCGTCGCTATCTCGCCGTCTTATATCGCGCTGGGCCATATCTTCCCCACCCAAACCAAAGCGATGCCGTCTGCGCCGCAAGGGCTGGCCGAGCTGGCCCGCCATATCCGCGCGCTGGACGGGCGCTTTCCCACCGTCGCCATCGGCGGCATCAGCATTGACCGGGCGCCGGCGGTGCTGGAAACCGGGGTCGGCAGCATTGCCGTGGTCAGCGCCATCACGCAAGCGGCGGACTGGCGCGCCGCCACCGCGACGCTGCTGCGACTGATTGAAGAACGGGAGGCGTAACATGCTCGACGATCAGGCCTTTATGCGTTACAGCCGCCAGTTGCTGCTGGAAGACATCGGTCAGGAAGGGCAGCAGAAGCTGGCGGAAGCCCGGGTGCTGCTGGTGGGTCTGGGCGGGCTCGGCTCGCCGGCGGCGCTCTATCTGGCGGCGGCCGGCGTCGGCACGCTGCTGCTGGCGGACCACGACACCCTGCACATCTCCAATCTGCAACGTCAGATTCTCTATCGCAACGCCGACCTTTCACGCCCCAAAGCGGTGCTGGCCCGTCACGCGCTGGAAGCCGTCAATCCGCTGGTGAAAACCGTGGCCCTGACCACCCGGCTGGCAGGCGAGTCACTTGAGAAAGCGGTGGCGCAAGCCGATCTGGTGCTGGACTGCTGCGACAACATGGCGACCCGCCACGCGGTCAACGCCGCCTGCGTCGCGGCGCAAAAACCGCTGATCAGCGCCAGCGCCGTCGGTTTTAGCGGCCAGTTGCTGGTGCTGACGCCGCCTTATCGGCACGGCTGTTATGCCTGCCTCTACCCGGACGCCAGCGAACCGCAGCGCAACTGCCGCACCGCCGGCGTGCTCGGCCCGGTGGTCGGCGTGATGGGTACGTTGCAGGCGCTGGAAGCGATCAAGCTGCTGTGCGGTTTGCCCTCGCCGCTGGACGGCAAGCTGCGGCTGTTCGATGCGCGCCAACAGCAGTGGACCACGCTGCAACTGACGCACTCGTCTACCTGCCCGGTATGCGGAGAGCAGGCATGAAGATCCGGCTTAACGACGATGTTATCGAACTGCAGGACGAGCTGACCGTGGCGCAGTTGCTCAGCCAGTTGAACCGGCTGCAGCCCGGCACGGCGCTGGCTATCAATCAAACCATCATCCCGCGTGATGCCTGGACGCAACACCCGCTGCGCGACGGTGATGACATTTTGCTGTTTCAGGCAATCGCAGGAGGTTGAAATGCTGAAGATTGCGGATACCACTTTTACTTCCCGGTTATTAACCGGGACCGGAAAATTCGCCAGCGCGCGACTGATGCAGGACGCCCTGCGCGCTTCGGGTTCACAACTGATCACGCTGGCGATGAAACGCGTGGATTTGAAAGGCGGCAGCGACGCCATTCTGGCGCCGTTGCGCGAGCTGGGCGTACACCTGCTGCCGAATACCTCCGGCGCCAAAACCGCCGGGGAGGCGGTGTTCGCCGCCCGGCTGGCGCGCGAAGCGCTGGGCACGCACTGGGTGAAGCTGGAAATCCACCCGGACATGAAATACCTGCTGCCCGACCCGGTGGAAACCCTGAAAGCCGCCGAACAGCTGGTGAAAGACGGCTTTGTGGTATTGCCTTACTGCGGCGCCGACCCGGTGCTGTGTAAGCGACTGGAAGACGTCGGCTGCGCCGCGGTGATGCCGCTGGGCGCGCCGATCGGTTCCAATCAGGGGCTGCAAACGCGCGATTTCCTGCGCATCATCATCGAACAGGCACGGGTGCCGGTGGTGGTGGACGCCGGCATCGGCGCGCCCAGCCACGCGGCGGAAGCGATTGAACTGGGTGCGGATGCGGTACTGGTCAACACCGCTATCGCCGTGGCGCGCGACCCGGTGCAGATGGCGCAAGCTTTTCGGCTGGCGGTAGACGCCGGCGCTATCGCTCATCAGGCCGGACTGGGCAACCGCCAGCGCATCGCCAGCGCCACCAGCCCGCTCACCGGCTTTCTGCAGCATACGGAGGCCGTCAACTGATGGACACCCACGATCAATCGCCGTCGTTTGAACAGCGCTGGCAACAGTTGGAGTGGCATGACCTGACACTGCGCATCAACAGCAAGACCGACGCCGACGTAGAACGGGCGTTATGCGCCGATCGGCCGACGCGCGAGGACATGATGGCGCTGCTGTCTCCCGCCGCCGGCCGCTGGCTGGAACCGCTGGCGCAGCGGGCGCAACAGCTGACGCGCCAGCGCTTCGGCAACACCGTCAGCTTCTATGTGCCGCTGTACCTCTCCAACCTGTGCGCCAACGACTGCACCTACTGCGGTTTTTCCATGAGCAATCACCTCAAGCGCAAGACGCTGGACGAGCAGGAAATCCTGCGCGAGTGCGAGGCAATCAAAGCGCTGGGGTTCGATCACCTGCTGCTGGTAACCGGCGAACACCAGCGTAAGGTAGGGATGGACTATTTTCGCCAGATGCTGCCGCTGATTCGCCCGCAGTTCAGTTCGCTGATGATGGAAGTGCAGCCGCTGGCGCAGGCGGAGTACGCCGAGTTGAAAACCCTCGGGCTGGATGGCGTGATGGTGTATCAGGAAACCTACCACCCGGCGACCTATGCCCGCCATCACCTGCGCGGTCACAAGCAGGATTTCGCCTGGCGGCTGGCGACGCCGGACAGGCTGGGGCGCGCCGGGATCGACAAGATCGGGCTGGGGGCGTTGATTGGGCTGTCCGACAGCTGGCGCGCCGATTGCTACATGGTGGCCGAGCATCTGCTGTATTTACAGCAGACTTACTGGCAGAGCCGCTATTCGGTATCGTTCCCACGTCTGCGCCCCTGCGCCGGCGGCATCGAACCCGCTTCGCTGATGGATGAAGCGCAACTGATGCAGGTGATCTGCGCCTTCCGGCTGCTGGCGCCCGATGTGGAACTGTCGCTGTCGACGCGCGAATCGCCCCACTTCCGCGACCACATGATCCCAATCGCCATCAACAACGTCAGCGCGTTTTCCAAAACCCAGCCGGGCGGCTACGCCGACGACCACCCGGAACTGGAGCAGTTCACCCCGCATGACGACCGCCGTCCGGAAGCGGTGGCCGCTGCTCTGACCCGTGCCGGGCTGCAACCGGTGTGGAAAGACTGGGACGGCTATCTGGGGCGACCGGGCGCCGGCTGAGTTTTGCGCCAGCCATCACGATGCAGAGGATCCTGTCCTCACGGCACGATCTTCATCACCTGTCGTCATGACTGGCAGGAAAGATCAGGCTGAAAGTGATCCGCCCGATCGTTTCATCGCGCGGATCGCAACGGGCAATGACCTCGCCGCCGTGCAATGTCATGATCGCCCGCACGATCGACAACCCCAGCCCGCTGGAATCGCTGCTGACGCTGCGGGTGGCGTCGGCGCGGTAAAACCGGTCGAACAAGCGTTCCAGTTGCGCGGGCGGCAGCACCGGACCGAGGTTAGTCACCTCGACCACCACTCGCTCAGAAGATGCGGCTACGCTCAGCCGCACCGGGCTGTCGGCTTTGGCGTAACGCACTGCGTTGGCGACCAGATTGCCCAGCGCACGCTGGAACAGTAACGCATCCACCGCCAGCCGGGCATTGCCTTCGCACAACAGTTCGATACCGCGTTCTTCCGCCAGCATCTCAAAGTAATCCGCTACCCGACGCAGTTCAGTCGCCACCTCGACCGGCACGCGATTGAGCACCGGCTGCTCGTGACTGGCGCGGGCCAGAAACAGAATGTTTTCCACCATGCGCGACATGCGCTCCAGCTCGGCGATGTTGTCGGACAGCAGCGTCTCATACTCTTCCACGCTACGCGGCTGATACAGCGCCACCTGGCAATGCCCCATCAGCGCGCCAATCGGCGTGCGGATTTCGTGCGCCAGATCGGCGGAAAATTGGGTCAGCCGCAGGTAACCGTCGTTCAGTCGGTCCAGCATGGCGTTAAACGCGCGAATCAACTGTCGCATTTCCTGCGGCGCATCCGCGTCGCTGATCCGGGTGGACAGCGTATTCGGCGCGATCGCCGACGCCTGCGCCGTCATCCGCCACAACGGCAATAAACCGCGGCGCAGCGCCAGATAGCCCAGCCCGCCAATCAGCACAAAGGCGATCGCCACCGCCCCCATCACACGCCACAGATAGTGTTCCAGCATCTTTTGTTCGCTGAACATCACGTGAGCCGCCGTGACCTGCAACATCTGACCGTCATTCAGCCGCACCTGTGCGGCTATCGCCCGCAGCGGTACGCCCTGCTCCGTCAGGCTGCCGCGTACCGCATCGGTTTGCAGCGGCGCGTCCACCGCGATCGGGGGAATGTCCGGCAGAGCAATATGCGCCGGGTTGACGTTAATCAGCGGCTTTTGCCCCGGCAGGGAAAACAGCAGCACGTCCTGCTCGTTCCCCAGCATATTTTCGAACATGCCGGTGTTGGCGGTCAGCATCGGCAAGGTGAAATTCCGGCCCAACAGATGGCGGTAGTACTCCACCCGCCCGGTAACCTGCACGTCGCTGCGCCGGTACATCTCCTGACGCAGAGCGCCGTACAGATAGCCGCCGACGCTGCTGACCACCAGCGCGGTCGCCAGCGCGAACAACAGGCTGCAACGCAACGTCAGCGAACTGGCGCGCCAGCGCTGAAAAAACACGTTCATGAGCGCGGCTCGCACACATAGCCGATACCGCGCACGGTATGGATCAACTTGACGTCAAACGGCTTGTCGATTTTGGCGCGCAGGCGTTTCACCGCCACATCCACCACGTTGGTGTCGCTGTCGAAGTTCATATCCCACACCTGCGAAGCAATCAGGGTACGGGACAGCACCTCGCCTTCGCGCCGCACCAGCAAATGCAGCAACATGAACTCCTTGTTGGTCAGTGGAATCACCGTATCCTGACGCGTGGCTTTACGCCGCAGCACATCCAGTTGCAGATCCGCCACCATGTAGTGATCCGCCTCGCGCACCACGCCGCGACGCAACAGGGTGCGAACGCGCAGTACCAGTTCAGTGAAGGAAAACGGTTTGATGAGGTAATCGTCCGCGCCCAGCTCCAGCCCGTGAATGCGGTCGTGTAACTGGTCGCGCGCCGTCAGAAACAGCACCGGCACATCGCTCTTCTTGCGCAGCATCTCAATAATCTGCCAGCCATTGAGCCCCGGCAGCATCACATCCAGAATGACAGCGTCGTAGCCGTGTTCCAGCGCATTGAACAATCCGTCGGTGCCGTTGCGCGCCAGGTCGACCGCATATCCCGCCTCGGTCAGCCCTTTTTTCAGGTAATCCCCGGTGCCGGCGTCATCTTCAATCACCAGAATACGCATCGTTATCACTCCCGCTGTACTGGCGGCATCGCTGCCGAAACATCGCCTCATCATAGCAACTCCGCCCGGCCGACTTGATGACATTAATGTCATCATACGGTCATCCTGACGACCTGATGGCCTCACCATGATGGGGGAAAACGCCAACCCAGGAGCCTGTCATCATGATACGTCATCGTTTTACCGGACTGCTGTTTTCCTCATTGCTGCTATGCAGCCAATGGTCTTTCGCCGCCGATGCTCCCGCCAAACCGCAACCGCCGGTGCGCGGCACCATCAGCGCAGTATCGGACAGCCAGTTACAACTGACCGACCGTAAAGGGCAAAAAATTGATGTCAAGCTGACCGACCGGACCCGGGTGACGAGCGTGACCAAAGCCAGCCCGGACACCATCAAACCGGACAGTTTCATCGGCACCGCCGCCATTCCCCAACCGGACGGCACGCTGAAAGCGCTGGAAGTGCATGTGTTTGACGCCAGCCTGCGCGGCGCCGGCGAAGGTCACCGGCCGTGGGAATCCGCCGATGGTAAAAGCGGCACCATGACCAACGGCACCGTCGGCAAGCTGGTAAACAGCAACGGCCGCACCCTGACCGTCACTTACAACGGCGAACAGAAAACCGTGGTGGTGCCGGATGACGTGCCTATCGTCAGCATCGCGCCCGGCGATCGCAGCCTGCTGAAACCGGGCACGCATATCGTACTGTTCTCCAACGTCGACGAGCAGGGCAACCGGGTCGCCATCGCCATTTCGGCCGGGAAAGACGGCACCGTGCCGCCGATGTAATCAAGGCACAGCGATGCAAACATCACCTCCCGTGCACACCTGGCCGGTCAGGCTCACCCACTGGGTCAACCTGCTGGCGATGACCGCTATGTTCATGAGCGGCTGGGAAATCTACAACGCCTCGCCGCTGTTTGCTTTCCGCTTTCCCCAAGCCATCACGTTAGGCGGCTGGCTGGGCGGCGCTATCGGCTGGCATCTGGCGGTGATGTGGTTGCTGGTGAGCAACGGCTTGCTGTATGTGTTGTGGAGCCTGTGCAGCGGACACTGGCGGCGACGCTGGTTGCCGCTCACGCCGGCATCGCTCCGGCGCGATATCCGGCTGGCGCTGACCTTCCGCCTGCGGCACGAATCCTTCCAGTACAACGCCATTCAGAAGCTGATGTATTTCGGCGTTATCGCGCTGGGCATATTGCTGGTGCTGTCCGGGCTGGCTCTCTGGAAACCGGTGCAGTTGCAGGAACTGACCAATCTGTTGGGCGGTTTCGCCGCCGCTCGCTACGTGCATTTCTTTGCCATGAGCGGAATCGGCCTGTTTGTGGTGATCCACGTGGTGATGGTGCTGGTAGTCCCGCGTACGCTGTGGGCGATGCTGACCGGAGGCAAACATGAGTGATAAATCGCCGCGCCGCGCGCCGCTGATACTGGAGCCGGACCAGAAAAAACAGCTGGTGAATCTGGAACGCCGCCTGATGTTGCGCTCCGGGCTGACGCTCGGCGCCGTGGCGATGCTTACCGGCTGCAATATGCAAGACGGCGACAGCGTCGACAAGGTGCTGTGGGCGATGTCGCGCTGGAACGACCGGGTACAGGCGTGGCTATTCAGCGGACAGCGGCTGGCTCCCAGCTATCGCCCGGATCAGATAACCCAGCCATTTCCGTTTAACGCCTTTTATCCAGAATACAATGTGCCGGAGATCGATCTGGACAGTTATCGTCTGGAGGTTTCAGGCAAGGTGGAGAAAAAGGGAATCTGGACACTGGAGCAACTGCGCCAGCTACCGCAGGAAACACAGATTACCCGGTTGATCTGCATCGAAGGCTGGAGCGCTATCGGCCAGTGGCGCGGCATTCCGCTGCGCCTCTTCCTGCAGCATATCGGCGCTGACCTCACCGCCCGTTATGTCGGCTTCAAATGCGCCGACCGCTATTACTCCAGCATCGATATGGCGACCGCCCTGCACCCGCAAACCATTCTGGCGCTGGAATTCGGCGATCAGGCATTACCCGCCGACTACGGCTACCCGCTACGGCTGCGCGTCCCTACCAAACTCGGCTTCAAAAACGCCAAACATATCGCAGCACTGTTCGTCAGCGACACCAACCCCGGCGGCTACTGGGAAGATCAGGGGTATAACTGGTTTAGTGGTATTTAAAATGTTTATGCATGACCCACAGGCAAGAGTATACCTGCAACACTCCTGGCATCAGTAGCAAGAGTAGAAGCCGGTGGAATGCCTGACCATTTCAAAGACACCGTATTGAATGTGAGGCAAGCTGATTTCCTTGCTAAAAAATGGATGGAAAGAAACATAACCACAATCGGTTCCCCAGAAAAAACATCTATGGGGATTATTGAATGCAAATAAGAGTGGTCGCAGAAATTTTCGGGAAAAATCCCGATAGCTTGACCAACGCAGAAATGACATACATTTCAATTTGTTTACAAAAAGATAATTTTAATCTGGCGATGACAGCGCAACACCTTAACGACCTTATCCATTTTGATTATCCTGATATCGATACAATGAACCTGAATGATGAACAATTTGTTATAGCTGGCTCCCGCTACAATAGAGGTATTCAACGTAATCTAAATGATTTCATAAGATCATATAGTGCTAAAGAAGGAACATCAGAAAGGGTATGGACATCATATGGACGAGCCATGTTACGAAATAGGGAAAGGGTTAACAGATTGCTTTATGGAAACGCCTCCATTAAGGTAACACCTTAAAATTATCATTGAGTGACATTATATGATTAAACAAACAACAAAAAGCAACCTGTTGAATTTTATTTTTATATTATACGTTGTTGTTTTATTTTTTTTCATCAATTTATTTACAACGGGAGAGTACGAATGGATGATCGGTGACGGTTCTATTAGAAGTATTTGCGAATTGCCAATCGAGGACGGATATTTCTTTCATACAATCATACCGTTAGCAATGCTCATTCCTTTCCTCTTCTTAAAAAAAAGCAAAACTAATATAGCCATATTTTTTATTTCTATTCTTTATTACGCATGGAGATCTTTCTTAAGATTTTATGTCTGCTAAGGTGATTATATAACATCCTTAATAGGCGCAGCCAACAAGTGAAAATACCAACGCTACCAATGTTAAAAAGTAACAAGCTAAATAATCCCCTCAACACAACCCCGGCAGCTGCCAGGAAGATCAAGGGGATAATTGGTTTAGTGGTATTTGAACGTCTACCCCGCCACCGGATTGCTGGCAAGCTCCCCGACAATCACATTCCCTAATGTGATAATGGCCGCCTCCCTATCCGGTGTTAATGGCAAGGCATAACTCAATCGCAGGCAATGACGGTATTTCCCGCCTACAGAAAACAGCTCCCCTTCATAAATCCTGATTTTTTTGTTAGCCAGACTGTGATTCAACCGTACGCCATCAAACTCTTCAGGCAACTCAACCCACAGTACAAACCCGCCTTGCGGGCGGCTGAGACAAATCGTATCCGGAAACACACGACGCACCAGGTTGACTAACGCTTCCAGATTGCGCTGATAGAACGAACGCATTCGGCGTACATGCGGCATGTAATATCCCTGCTGGATAAATTCGGCCACCGCCTGTTGGAAATATATGGATATCGCTCCGGTGCTGGTGTACTTCATATACAGCGCCCGATCCAGATAACGCCCCGGCGCCACCCAGCCGATTCGTAGGCCGGGGACCAGCGTTTTGGAAAAAGAGCTGCATGTCAGAACCCGCCCGTCATAATCGAGGGATTTCAGGGTAATCGGCCGCGGATAGTCATACGTTAGATCCCCATACACATCATCTTCAATAATGGCGATGTCATAACGTTGCGCCAGCGTCATCAATGCTCGTTTGCGATGTTCCGGCATAACGAACCCCAGCGGATTGTTGCAACTCGGCACCGTCAGCACCGCCTTCACCGGCCATTGCTCCAGCGCCAGCTCCAGCGCTTCAAGGCTTATCCCGCTGGCAAAGTCAGTAGGAATTTCAATCACCTTGATGCCATGACCGCACAGTATCTGCATGATGCAATGAAACACCGGCGACTCAATGGCAACGATATCGCCGGGATCACACACCGCCCGTATCGCAATCGACAGCGCTTGCGTACAACCATGAGTAACGATGATATCCTGCGCCGATAGCTGGCAGCCGCTATCAATCATTAGTCGGGCAATTTGTTCACGCAACAGCGGCAGACCATCCGGACAGTCATAACCCATAGTGGCGATATCCTGTTTTTGCCCGATACGATTAATGTTCTTCCACAATGGTTTCAGCGTGCTTTGCGCCAGATCGGGAAGACTCCCCCCCAACTGCAGAATTTCCGGATCGGCGCGGGAACGGAGCAGATTCAGTACCGAATCCCACCGGTTAATCTCCACCGGGCGCTGTACCGGGCGAGTCATTGCCGGAATCGGCGCGGCCGCCATACGGGGTTTAACGAAATATCCCGAACGAGGCAACGGTACGATCAGCCGCTTCTCTTCCAGCAAATGATATGCCTGCTGAACCGTGCTGATACTGACGCCATGCTCCTGACTTAACGCACGTACCGATGGCAAACGCTCGCCGCTCTGATACAGCCCTTGTTCAATTCGCTGCGCCAATAAAGTGGCCAGAAGCTGATATCGCGTCATTGATGTATTTTCCTTCTGGTTTCCATACAGAATGCGGCGTAAACGACCATTCAGATCGTCATATCGCTCATCTGTATCAAAAATAAAATCCAAGACTGCCTCTAAAACCAGACAGATGGGTTTGCCATGATAATAAGGGTCATCACCTGCGGAGAATCGCCATGACGATACTATTCCCTCCCCATCGCCTTGAGTCATCCCCCCACATGCCCATTCAACTGCGCCTGCTACGGCGATTATGGATCTGGTACCAGCACCACCAGACCCGCAAAATCCTGAATGAACTGAACGATGAACGTCTCAAAGATATCGGCCTGAAACGGGAAGACATACAGCGCCTTTACCGGAACTGGCCGGACAGGATTTAGCAAGCAGCACTACGATTATAGGCGGCCACGGCCGCCTGTCTGGAAAGCCGCGGCGTTTGGCAACGCCTTATCGCGATAATTGCTTGTTTTCTTTAAACCATGAATTGAGCGCCAAAAACAGGTACAGATCACACAAAAAATCGCAATTCAGATCGCCTAACCGTTCCTCTGTATGATCAGAATAGCCATTTTCTGCATCTGTATCCTAAAACTCACCGGTTGCACACTATTTCCAGCACAGTTCACCGGGGATACCACCATGACACAGCTACACCGCCCTTCAAATACCGCCGTCGGCCCGCGTTTCTTCCTTCATCATTTCCGCCAACGCTGGCACGCCTGGCGACAGCGAGTACAGGCACGAAAGGCGCTACGTCGACTGGACAACAACCGGTTGGAGGACATGGGGCTGACGCGCCGGGATGTGGACAATTTATGGTAGCAACGAACAAACGATAACGAGTCGAATAACACGGAGGCAGGGCAGAATATGCGAGACACTGCGCAGAAAAAAGCAATCAATACCGAGAGAAGGCGATGGTCTGCGTACCGCTGCGCACATCGCCGAATTGCCCGTCGCTGTGCCGCCGGGCGGTTGTTACAGTGCGTGGGCTGATACAGCCGGAGCAGAAACCTACCGCCTGCTCCGCCTCATCCTCGGCCAGCGCGGGCGGAGAGACACAACCCGCGCCGGTCCTGTCAACATCGTGTCGGGCTACTCGGTCGGGTAGCCCGGCATCGCCCATACTGACGGCCAGTCGCCCGGCTGCCCGCCGTTGCATTCCGGCTGATAGTTGTAGGCCACAAGCTGAAAAGTCTTGCCGTCAAACACCCACTGCGCGCTTTCGCCGCAGTCGGCGATGCCGCGCCCTTTCGCCGAGTGATACAACATGCCGCTTTCCGGGTCATAGTCCGCTTCGGTAAACCAACGGATTTTTTCCTCACGGCTGTCCGCCGGGCGAATCGGCCTTGGCAATTCCAGCAACTGCGCGGCCTGCGGGTTATTGCGTGGAGTGACAAACAGCATGCTTGAGGATTGATAGGCTCCCATGCCGCAGTTGAGCATCACCAGCGCCAGCTCGTTGGTCAGCGGTTCGGCCTCACTCAACTGGCGAGCTTCTTTGCTCAACCCGCAGTCTTCCTCTTCCAGCAAGGTTTTTTTAGCGCCGATCACGCCGTTAATCAGCGTTTTCGCATTGGTCAGCGGCGGCGGCTGGGTATAAGCCGGGTTGATTTCCTGTCCCACCGGTACCGGCGGCACCTGCGCCACCTCACCATTTCCGACCTGCAATAATGCGCTGAGGTTATTCAGGCGCCCCTGCCGTTCATCCGCCAGCAATAACGCTGCATTCAGGCCGTTAAGCGAGATGGATTCTTCCTGATTATTACTCTGACTACCACTGTGCTCCGACAGCGACAGCCGTTTGGCGTTTTTGGCCGCCAGCACAAACTGCTGGATCACATCCAGTTGATCGGTATGGACGTAAAACGCGCCTTCTTCCTCATCCGTCTGCCAGGCTGGCTGGGTCAGTTGAAAGCGGACGCCATCCAGATACAGCGCCTGACGCTTATCGGCCAGATCGAAGTCCAATGAGATTTTGCCCTGAGCGCCCGCTTCACGCTTTAGCGTCACACGCAGGTACGGGTCATTGTTCCTGATGTCGCAGTCATTCAGGTTGTTGCAGGTAATCTGCCAGTGCCTGAATACCTTCTGCACCGGAGTCGGATAACCGGAAGGCATCTCGCCGGCGCTGAACGCGCTGCCGGACAGCAAAACCAGAATGATGCCTGAAAGCGTTGTCGTGAATCGCATCGGACATTCCTTATGAAACTTCCATGCTGATGTTATAGCGCAATTATGTCTTTTCCCCGCCACTAAAAAAACGCTGAAAGCGTTTTTTAACGTCGCCTGCGACGGCCCATTGGGTGAGTTCCGCCATTAAAGGCGGAACGAATCATAAAACGCTGAAAGCGTTTTTTAACGTCGCTTGCGACGGCCCATCGGGTGAGTTCCGCCATTAGGGTGGAACGAATCATAAAACGCTGAAAGCGTTTTTTAACGTCGCCTGCGACGGCCCATCGGGTGAGTTCCGCCATTAGGGCGGAACGAATCATAAAACGCTGAAAGCGTTTTTTAACGTCGCCTGCGACGGCCCATTGGGTGAGTTCCGCCATTAGGGCGGAACGAATCATAAAACGCTGAAAGCGTTTTTTAACGTCGCTTGCGACGGCCATCGGGTGAGTTCCGCAATCGACCATTTTTAAACAGTCACGGTCGTCAATAAAAGATCTTCATGTGAAATAAGAATATAAAAAAAACCGCACCTTATCGCTAAGGTACGGTTTTTTATTATCGGTGAAACTGACGGTTATTCGTCGTCGCTGCTGCCAAAGCCCGCGTTCAACAGTTCAGCCAGGTTGGCAGATGCTTCATCCGCGCTCACCTGAGCCACTGCCGGGACTTCGCCAGCCTGACGGCGGCGCATGCGATCCTGATGGTACGCATAGCCGGTACCGGCCGGGATCAGACGACCCACGATGACGTTCTCTTTCAGGCCACGCAGCTCATCGCGTTTGCCGGCAACCGCCGCTTCCGTCAGCACGCGGGTCGTTTCCTGGAACGACGCAGCGGAGATGAAGGACTCGGTAGCCAGAGACGCTTTGGTGATACCCAGCAGGTCGCGGCTGTAAGTTGCCGAAATCTTGCCGTCCGTTTCCAACTGACGATTGGCGATCTTGATGCGCGACATTTCCACCTGCTCGCCTTCCAGGAACTCAGAGCTGCCCGGATTGACGATGGTGCCTTTACGCAGCATCTGACGAACGATAACTTCGATGTGTTTATCGTTAATCTTCACGCCCTGCAGTCGGTAAACTTCCTGCACTTCGTTCACGATGTAACGGGTTACCGCGTGTACGCCGCGCAGGCGCAGGATGTCATGCGGAGATTCCGGACCGTCGGAAATCACGTCGCCGCGTTCCACACGTTCGCCTTCGAACACGTTGAGCTGACGCCACTTCGGAATCATCTCTTCGTACGGTTCGCTGCCGTCAACCGGTGTGATCACCAGACGACGTTTGCCTTTGGTTTCTTTACCGAAGGACACCACGCCGCTGATTTCCGCCAGAATCGCCGGCTCTTTCGGACGACGGGCTTCGAACAGGTCGGCAACACGCGGCAGACCACCGGTAATATCCTTGGTACCGCCGGATTCCTGCGGAATACGCGCCAGGGTGTCACCCGCGCCGATCTGAGAACCGTCTTCCAGCTGGACAATCGCTTTACCCGGCAGGAAGTACTGCGCCGGCATGTCGGTGCCCGGAATCAGTACGTCGTCGCCGTTAGCGTCAACGATTTTCAGCGCCGGACGCAGGTCTTTACCGCCACCGGTACGTTCCGCACTGTCCAGTACCACGATGGAGGACAGGCCGGTCAGTTCGTCGGTCTGACGAGTAATCGTCTGGCCATCGATCATATCGGTAAAGCGAATGCTACCGCCCACTTCGGTGATAACCGGCATGGTATGCGGATCCCAGTTCGCTACGGTATCGCCACCGTTAACTTCTGAGCCATCGCCTTTGCCCATAACCGCGCCGTAAGGCACTTTATAGCTTTCTTTGGTACGACCGAATTCGTCGATCAGTTTCAGCTCGGTGTTACGCGAGGTGATAACCAGCTTGCCGGCGCTGTTCTTAACGAACTTGGCGTTGGTCAGTTTCAGGCTACCTTTGTTTTTCACCTGAATGCTGGATTCGGCTGCCGCACGGGATGCCGCACCACCGATGTGGAACGTACGCATCGTCAGCTGAGTACCCGGTTCACCGATGGACTGCGCCGCGATAACCCCGATGGCCTCACCTTTGTTGATGATGTGACCACGCGCCAGGTCGCGACCGTAGCACTTGGCGCACACGCCGAAGTCGGTTTCACAACCTACTACGGAGCGTACTTTCACCGCGTCGACCGAGTTTTCTTCCAACAGGTCACACCATTTCTCGTTCAGCAGCGTGTTGCGCGGAACCAGAATGTCTGCGGTGCCCGGTTTCAGCACGTCTTCCGCCGTTACACGGCCCAGTACGCGCTCACGCAGCGGCTCTTTCACGTCGCCGCCTTCGATAACCGGCGTCATCATGATGCCTTCGTGGGTACCGCAATCGTCCTCGGTCACCACCAGGTCCTGCGCCACGTCAACCAGACGACGAGTCAGGTAACCGGAGTTCGCTGTCTTCAACGCGGTATCCGCCAGACCTTTACGCGCACCGTGGGTGGAGATGAAGTACTGGAGTACGTTCAGACCTTCACGGAAGTTCGCAGTGATCGGCGTTTCGATGATGGAGCCGTCCGGCTTCGCCATCAGACCACGCATCCCCGCCAGCTGACGAATCTGTGCCGCAGAACCACGCGCACCGGAGTCGGCCATCATAAAGATGCTGTTAAAGGAAACCTGTTTCTCTTCTTCGCCGTTACGGTTGATCACCGTTTCGGTAGAGAGGTTTTCCATCATCGCCTTGGCCACACGCTCGTTCGCCGCGGCCCAGATGTCGATGACTTTGTTGTAACGTTCGCCCGCGGTTACCAGACCAGACTGGAACTGCTCCTGGATCTCGGCAACTTCGGCTTCCGCTTCGCTGATGATTTCCACTTTCTTCGCCGGAATGACCATATCGTCGATGCCAACGGAAGAACCGGAACGCGCCGCGTAAGCAAAACCGGTGTACATGATCTGGTCGGCAAAAATAACCGTCGGCTTCAGACCCAACACGCGATAGCAGGTGTTCAGCATCTTGGAGATCGCTTTCTTACCCAGCGCCTGGTTGACGATGGAGTAAGGCAGACCTTTCGGCACGATCATCCACAGGATAGAACGACCCACGGTAGTGTCGATCAGGCTGGTTTTCTGCGTCCACTCGCCCTGCGCATTCTTCTGGTGCTCGGTAATACGCACCTTCACGCGAGCGTGCAGCGAAGCCAGGCCAGCGCGATAGATACGCTCGGCTTCTTTCGGACCGGTCAGCACCATGCCTTCGCCTTTGGCGTTAACACAGTCACGAGTCATGTAGTACAGACCCAACACCACGTCCTGAGACGGAACGATGATCGGCTCACCGTTCGCCGGCGACAGAATGTTGTTGGTGGACATCATCAGCGCACGCGCTTCCAACTGGGCTTCCAGCGTCAGCGGTACGTGAACAGCCATCTGGTCACCGTCGAAGTCGGCGTTATACGCCGCACACACCAGCGGGTGCAGCTGAATGGCTTTACCTTCGATCAGTACCGGTTCGAACGCCTGAATACCCAGACGGTGCAGGGTCGGCGCACGGTTCAGCAGTACCGGGTGCTCGCGGATGACTTCATCCAGGATATCCCATACAACTGCTTCTTCGCGTTCCACCATTTTCTTGGCGGCTTTGATGGTGGTAGCGAGACCACGCAGTTCCAGCTTGCCGTAGATGAACGGTTTGAACAGTTCCAGCGCCATTTTCTTCGGCAGACCGCACTGGTGCAGACGCAGGTACGGACCAACGGTAATTACGGAACGACCGGAGTAGTCCACGCGCTTACCCAGCAGGTTCTGACGGAAACGACCCTGCTTACCTTTGATCATGTCAGCCAGCGATTTCAGCGGACGCTTGTTGGAACCGGTGATCGCACGACCGCGACGGCCGTTATCCAGCAGCGCATCCACCGCTTCCTGCAGCATACGTTTTTCGTTACGTACGATGATGTCCGGCGCAGCCAGATCCAGCAGGCGTTTCAAACGGTTGTTACGGTTGATCACGCGACGGTACAGATCGTTCAGGTCGGAGGTCGCGAAACGACCGCCGTCCAGCGGAACCAGCGGACGCAGATCCGGCGGCAGCACCGGCAGCACGGTCAGGATCATCCACTCCGGCTTGTTGCCGGACTGCACGAATGCTTCCAGCAGCTTGATGCGCTTGGTCAGCTTCTTACGTTTGGTCTCGGAGTTGGTTTCGTTCAGCTCTTCGCGCAGCTGTTCGCATTCCTGCTCCAGATCCATGTTTTTCAGCAGAGCCTGGATCGCCTCGGCGCCCATCTTGGCGTCGAATTCGTCACCGAACTCTTCCAGCGCGTCCAGATACTGCTCTTCAGTCAGGATCTGACGGCGCTCCAGATTGGTCATGCCGCCTTCGACCACCACATAGGATTCGAAGTACAGTACGCGTTCGATATCGCGCAGCGGCATATCCAGCAGCAGGCCGATACGGGACGGCAGGGATTTCAGGAACCAGATGTGAGCGGTCGGAGACGCCAGCTCGATGTGGCCCATGCGCTCACGGCGCACTTTGGTCTGGGTCACTTCAACGCCGCACTTCTCACAAATCACGCCACGGTGTTTCAGGCGCTTGTACTTACCGCACAAGCACTCGTAGTCTTTTACCGGCCCAAAAATACGGGCGCAGAACAAGCCGTCACGTTCCGGTTTGAACGTACGGTAGTTGATGGTTTCTGGCTTTTTCACTTCACCAAAAGACCAGGAACGGATCATGTCTGGCGAGGCCAGAGCAATTTTGATCGCATCAAACTCTTCGGTTTTAGTTTGCGCTTTCAGAAACTTTAATAAGTCTTTCACGGATTGGCTCCTGTCGGAGTTAGACCTGTCAGACACCTGAACCATGCCGTTAAAAACACGGTTCAGGTGCCCCTGTAACGAATGCTCGCAGCGCTATCAGGCTGGGATTACTCTTCTTCCAGCTCGATGTTGATACCCAGGGAGCGGATTTCTTTCAACAGTACGTTGAAGGATTCCGGCATGCCCGGTTCCATCCGGTGATCGCCATCCACGATGTTTTTGTACATCTTGGTACGGCCGTTCACGTCATCGGATTTCACCGTCAGCATTTCCTGCAGGGTATAGGCTGCGCCGTAAGCTTCCAGCGCCCACACTTCCATCTCACCGAAGCGCTGACCACCGAACTGCGCCTTACCACCCAGCGGCTGCTGGGTAACCAGGCTGTAAGAGCCGGTAGAACGGGCATGCATCTTGTCATCCACCAAGTGGTTCAGTTTCAGCATGTACATGTAGCCCACGGTAACCGGACGCTCGAACTGCTCGCCGGTACGGCCGTCGAACAGACGGATCTGACCAGAAGTCGGCAGATCGCCGAGTTTCAGCAACTCTTTGATCTCGTTTTCCTTGGCACCGTCGAACACCGGCGTGGCGATCGGCATACCTTTCTTCAGATTTTCCGCCAGACGCAGCACTTCTTCATCGCTGAAGGTGTTCAGGTCGACTTTCTGGCGCACGTCGTTACCCAGGTCATAAGCTCTCTGGATAAACTCGCGCAGCTTGGCCACTTCCTGCTGCTGCTTGAGCATGGCGTTGATCTTGTCGCCGATGCCTTTGGCAGCCATACCCAGGTGGGTTTCCAGAATCTGACCGATGTTCATACGTGACGGTACGCCCAGCGGGTTCAGTACGATATCGACCGGCGTACCGTTCTCGTCGTAAGGCATATCCTCGATCGGGTTGATCTTGGAGATAACACCCTTGTTACCGTGGCGGCCTGCCATCTTGTCACCCGGCTGGATCTGACGCTTAACAGCCAGATACACTTTGACGATCTTCAGCACGCCCGGCGCCAGGTCATCACCCTGGGTGATTTTGCGGCGTTTGGCTTCGAGTTTCTTCTCGAATTCGTGTTTCAGTTCATCATACTGCTCGGCCAACTGCTCCAGCTGGTTCTGCTTCTCTTCGTCGGTCAGACCCAGTTCCAGCCAACGCTCGCGCGGCAGCTTGTCCAGTTTGTCCGCTTCGATGCCGCCGGCAACCAGCACGTCATGGATACGGGCAAACAGGCCGGCTTCCAGAATCTGCAGTTCTTCAGTCAGGTCTTTCTTCGCCTGCTTGAGCTGCATTTCTTCGATTTCCAGCGCACGTTTGTCTTTTTCCACGCCATCGCGGGTAAAGACCTGCACGTCGATAACCGTACCGGAAACGCCGTTCGGCACACGCAGAGAAGAGTCTTTCACGTCAGACGCTTTCTCACCGAAGATGGCGCGCAGCAGTTTCTCTTCCGGCGTCAGCTGGGTTTCGCCTTTCGGCGTCACTTTACCGACCAGAATATCGCCGCCGGTCACTTCCGCACCGATGTAAACGATGCCGGATTCATCCAGCTTGGAGAGCGCTGCTTCACCCACGTTCGGGATATCGGCAGTAATCTCTTCAGGCCCCAGCTTGGTGTCACGAGACACGCACGCCAGTTCCTGAATGTGGATGGTGGTAAAACGGTCTTCCTGCACCACACGCTCGGAAACGAGGATGGAGTCTTCGAAGTTGTAACCGTTCCAGGGCATGAACGCGACGCGCATGTTCTGACCCAGCGCCAGTTCACCCAGATCGGTGGACGGGCCGTCGGCCAGCACATCGCCGCGCTCAACCGGCTCGCCCAGCGACACGCACGGCATCTGGTTGATGCAGGTGTTCTGGTTGGAACGGGTGTATTTGGTCAGGTTGTAGATGTCGATGCCGGCTTCGCCCGGGTACATTTCATCTTCGTTAACCTTGATCACGATACGGGACGCATCCACGTACTGGACCAGACCGCCGCGTTTGGCAACGGCGGTTACACCGGAGTCCACCGCGACCGCACGTTCCATACCGGTGCCCACCAGCGGCTTGTCAGCGCGCAGAGTCGGTACCGCCTGACGTTGCATGTTCGCACCCATCAGGGCGCGGTTGGCGTCATCGTGTTCCAGGAACGGAATCAGGGACGCACCGACGGAAACCACCTGCTGGGTGGAAACGTCCATGTAGTCAACCTGATCGCGGCTGAACAAGCTGGATTCGCCTTTGCTACGGCAAGTAACCAGTTCCTCGATGAAGTGACCTTCGTCATCCAGGTTGGTGTTCGCCTGAGCAATAACGTAGTTGCCTTCTTCAATCGCCGACAGGTAATGGATTTCGTCGGTCACCACGCCATCGCGTACACGGCGATACGGGGTTTCCAGGAAGCCGTATTCGTTGGTCTGCGCGTACACAGACAGCGAGTTGATCAGACCGATGTTCGGACCTTCCGGCGTTTCGATAGGACATACGCGGCCGTAATGGGTCGGGTGTACGTCTCGAACTTCAAAGCCGGCGCGCTCACGGGTCAGACCGCCTGGGCCCAATGCGGAAATACGGCGTTTATGCGTAATTTCGGACAGCGGGTTGTTCTGATCCATAAACTGGGACAGCTGGCTGGAACCGAAGAACTCTTTCACCGCTGCGGAAATCGGCTTGGCGTTGATCATGTCCTGCGGCATCAGCGTATCCAGATCGCCCAGAGACAGACGCTCTTTCACCGCACGTTCAACACGCACCAGACCGACGCGGAACTGGTTTTCCGCCATTTCGCCCACGGAACGGATACGACGGTTGCCCAGATGGTCGATATCGTCGACTTCACCCTTACCGTTACGGATATCGATGAGTTTTTTCATCACATCGATAATGTCCGCTTTGCTCAGAATCCCGGAACCTTCGATTTCTTCGCGCAGCAGGGAACGGTTGAACTTCATACGACCAACCGCGGACAGATCGTAACGATCTTCGGAGAAGAACAGATTTTCGAACAGCGTCTCGGCCGCTTCACGTGTCGGCGGCTCGCCCGGACGCATCATGCGGTAGATTTCGACCAGCGCGCTCAGGCGATCGTTGGTCGGGTCGACACGCAGGGTCTCGGACATGTACGGACCGTGGTCCAGATCATTGGTGAACAGCGTGTCGAGACGCTTATGACCCGCCTGGCTCAGTTTAGCCAGCAGATCCAGCGACAGTTCCATGTTCGCCATCGCGATCACTTCACCGGTGCTTTCATCCACGTAATCTTTAGCCAGCACTTTACCGGCGATGTATTCGACCGGTACTTCAATGCGCTCGATGCCGTCTTTTTCCAGCTGACGAATATGGCGCGCGGTGATGCGGCGGCCTTTCTCAACGTAGACTTTACCGTCAGCTTCGATGTCGAACGACGCGGTTTCGCCACGCAGACGTTCCGGCACCAGCTCCATCTGCAGCTTGTTGTTGTGGATTTCGTACACCACTTTATCGAAGAACAGATCCAGAATTTCTTCGGTGGAGTAACTCAGCGCACGCAGAATGATGGTAGCAGGCAGTTTACGGCGACGGTCGATACGGACAAACAGGTTGTCTTTCGGGTCGAATTCAAAATCCAGCCAGGAACCACGGTAAGGAATAATACGTGCGTTATACAGCACCTTACCGGAAGAGTGGGTTTTACCCTTGTCGCTGTCAAAGAAGACGCCCGGGCTACGATGCAACTGAGAAACGATAACACGCTCAGTACCATTGATGACAAAGGTACCGTTGTCGGTCATGAGCGGAATCTCGCCCATGTACACTTCTTGTTCTTTGATGTCTTTAACGGTGCCTTCCGGCGCTTCGCGCTCGTAGATCACCAGACGCAGTTTCACGCGCAGCGGCGCGGAGAAGGTAACACCGCGGATTTGACACTCTTGAACGTCAAATACCGGCTCACCCAGACGATAACTCACGTACTGCAGCTCGGAATTACCGCTGTAACTTGCGATAGGAAATACGGAACGGAATGCCGCTTCCAGACCGTACTGGCCTTCCGGATCTTGCTCGATAAACTTCTGGAACGAGTCAAGCTGGATAGAAAGGAGATATGGGATATCCAGAACTTGTGGACGTTTCCCAAAATCCTTACGAATGCGTTTTTTCTCGGTATAGGAGTAAACCATAGGGTTCCTCAGCTCGCTGACAAGTCGACCCACTTTGTCCACCCTGAAAAGGGCGGTTCATGCGACACCATTTATGTCGATCGGAAAGTGGAACACTTTCCGCAATACCTGTTTCTATCACTCTTAAATCATTTCATTACGCTTTACACAGAACGAACGCCCTGACGCAATATATTAAGTCGTCGATAGAAACAAGCATTGACGGGAAATCGGTAGTCAAACAGTGTGAAACGCTACCGACACCCTACAGCGCAAAAAGGCTGGTGACCAAAAAGTCACCAGCCATCAGCCTGATAACTCAGGCTGCAACCGGAAGGGTTGGCTTATTTAACTTCAACTTCAGCGCCAGCTTCTTCCAGAGATTTTTTCAGAGCTTCAGCGTCATCTTTGCTCACGGCTTCTTTCAGAGCGGCCGGAGCAGACTCAACCAGGTCTTTCGCTTCTTTCAGACCCAGGCCAGTTGCGCCACGAACTGCTTTGATAACGGCAACTTTGTTAGCGCCAACAGCTTTCAGGATAACGTCGAACTCGGTTTTCTCTTCAGCAGCTTCAGCCGGGCCAGCAGCAGCTACAGCAACAGCGGCAGCAGCAGAAACGCCGAATTTTTCTTCCATTGCAGAGATCAGCTCAACAACGTCCATTACAGACATAGCCGCTACTGCTTCAATGATTTGATCTTTAGTGATAGACATGACAATTGTTCCTAACAATCAGAAAAAGTTTATACGTTAGCAAATGCGATAACAGGAAAAGTGCGATTAAGCAGCTTCTTTCTGATCGCGAACAGCAGCCAGAGTGCGGACCAGTTTGCCAGCAGAGGCTTCTTTCATGGTCGCCATCAGGCGTGCAATTGCTTCTTCGTAAGTCGGCAGCGTTGCCAGACGGTCAATTTGAGCCGCCGGAATCAACTCACCTTCAAAGGCCGCAGCTTTAACCTCAAATTTTGCATTCGCTTTCGCGAACTCTTTGAACAGACGAGCGGCAGCGCCCGGGTGTTCCATAGAGTATGCAATCAGGGTCGGACCAACAAACGTGTCTTTCAGGCATTCGAACTGAGTGCCTTCAACGACGCGGCGCAGCAGGGTGTTACGAACAACACGCATGTATACGCCAGCTTCACGACCTGCTTTACGCAGTTCAGTCATTTTATCTACGGTAACGCCGCGGGAATCCGCAACTACCGCAGACAGCGCGCCTTTGGCCACTTCGCTGACTTCAGCAACAATCGCTTGTTTGTCTTGAAGATTTAATGCCATTAGCTTTTGCTCCTGGATTTAGCCGGAGAAAATCTCCGGAACTCACTTCACCTGCCGCCAAAACGGAGACAGGCGCTGAAACACGGTGAGCAGAATCCAGCAGGACTATTCTTTAAAAAAGAATAAAAATGTTCTTTAGGCTCTGTCACCGTCTACGCAGGAAAATTAAGTTTCTGACGAAACACCTGCGGTCTTGGACGGAGGCCTGGATTAGGCCAGGCTCCAACCGAAAAATCGTCTCTTGTTCATTTACAGAACAACGGGCGTAAGATTATAAAGAAATCCCTCGCCCGGGTAAAGAGGAACAAAAGCTATCAGTTTGCGACTGCGTTCAGGCCGCTCTGATCGATGGCAACGCCAGCACCCATGGTGGTGGACAGGCTGATTTTCTTGATATAAACGCCTTTCGCCTGAGCCGGTTTGGCTTTTTTCAGCGCAACCAGCAGAGCTTCCAGGTTTTCTTTCAGTTTATCAGCGTCGAAATCAACCTTACCGATAGTGGTATGGATGATACCGTTCTTGTCGTTACGGTAACGCACCTGACCAGCTTTAGCGTTTTTCACAGCTTCAGCAACGTTCGGGGTTACAGTGCCCACTTTCGGGTTCGGCATCAGGCCGCGCGGGCCCAGGATCTGGCCCAGTTGACCAACAACGCGCATTGCATCCGGAGAAGCAATAACTACGTCGAAGTTCATCTCGCCTTTCTTGATCTGCTCAGCCAGGTCATCCATACCTACCAGGTCAGCGCCGGCGGCTTTAGCAGCTTCAGCGTTGGCACCCTGAGTAAATACAGCGACGCGAACAGTACGGCCAGTACCGTGCGGCAGTACAGTCGCGCCACGGACGTTCTGGTCGGATTTACGTGCGTCGATGCCCAGGTTTACGGCAACGTCAACACTTTCAACAAATTTAGCAGTGGCCAGCTCTTTCAGCAGGGCAACGGCTTCGTTGATGTCATATTGTTTGGTTACATCAACTTTGTCACGGATCACGCGCATGCGCTTGGTCAGCTTAGCCATTTCTTAGTCCTCCACTACCAGGCCCATGGAACGAGCAGTACCTTCAATGGAACGCGCCATGGCTTCCACGTCAGCACCAGTCATGTCCGCCGCTTTGGTCTGGGCAATTTCCAGAACCTGAGCACGGGTCACTTTACCCACTTTGTCTTTGTTCGGCTTACCGGAACCAGACTTGATACCAGCCGCTTTTTTCAGCAGTACGGATGCCGGCGGAGTTTTGGTAACGAAGGTGAAGGAACGGTCGGAGTAAACAGTGATAACAACCGGAATCGGCAGACCTTTTTCCAGGCTTTCTGTTTTAGCGTTGAATGCCTTACAGAATTCCATGATGTTAACACCCTGCTGACCCAGAGCCGGACCAACTGGCGGACTCGGGTTAGCCATACCAGCTGCAACCTGCAGCTTGACATAGGCTTGTACTTTCTTGGCCATTTAGCTTTCCTCTAATGGGTAATAACGCTTCACGAAGAAGCTCCCCCGCGATTTATAAACATGTTATGCGTCTTAGTGACACATAAAACAAAGGCGCGAAATTGTAGGTCAATTTCGCGCCGGATACAAGTATCGAATTTAGGCAGTGATTAGCCTTTTTCAACCTGGCTGAAATCCAGCTCGACAGGGGTCGCTCGACCAAAGATGGAGACGGAAACCTTCAGGCGGCTTTTCTCGTAATCGACTTCTTCCACCACACCGTTGAAATCGGCAAACGGGCCGTCGTTAACGCGCACCATTTCGCCCGGTTCGAACAGCGTTTTCGGCCGCGGCTTGTCGCCCACCTGCTGCAGACGGTTCATGATAGCGTCCACTTCTTTATCGCTGATCGGCGCAGGGCGATCGGACGTCCCGCCGATGAACCCCATGACGCGCGGTACGCTACGGACCAAATGCCAGCTGGCATCATCCATCACCATCTGTACCAGCACGTAGCCCGGGAAGAATTTGCGCTCGCTCTTGCGACGCTGGCCGCCACGAATTTCAACCACTTCTTCGGTCGGTACCATCACCTCACCAAAGTGGTCTTCCATGTTATGGAGCTTGATATGTTCACGCAGAGACTGTGCTACGCGACCTTCAAAGCCAGAAAACGCCTGAACGACGTACCAACGTTTCTTTGGAGCTTCAGACATCTTAGAACCTCAGGCCAGTAATAAACGATACCAGACGCACCAGAATGCCATCCAGTCCCCACAGAATCAGCGACATAACGGCAGTTACAGCAGCAACGATCAGAGTGGTGTGCAATGTTTCCTGCCGGGTCGGCCAGATCACCTTGCGAACTTCGGTCCGGGCTTCACGCGCAAACAAAACCGTTGCTTTGCCTTTCGTCGTCAGCAATGCCACGCCGCCCGCAGCAGCAATTAAAATAACCACAGCCAATGCACGCAGCGGCAAGCTGAATTCACGGTAGTAGTAATTACCTACAATTGCCGCGATCAGCAATACTGCAACGACCAGCCATTTCAGCGCCTCAAGACCACGCCCGCTCTCCTGAGCTTCGGTATTCGCACTCATAAACCAACCTGTCACTAGATTCAGACAAATAATTTTGCCCTGCCGTAAGGGCAAACCAGACCGGAAAGTATTCTAAAATCAAGCAATCCGGGACTCACACCGCTTACACAGAGCCTATCTCACCAATGATTATACTGCACAATCGCTGATGAGATAGGTTCTACGACAACAGCGTAGAAAAAGGGCATCAAATGATGCCCTTTTACCGCATGTTGCGTCAAATTTTATCAGCAATTAAGCGATAACTTTGGCAACCACGCCGGCGCCTACAGTACGGCCGCCTTCACGGATAGCGAAACGCAGACCGTCGTCCATCGCGATCGGCGCGATCAGGTTTACGACCATCTTGATGTTGTCGCCCGGCATTACCATTTCTACGCCTTCCGGCAGTTCGATGGTGCCAGTCACGTCAGTTGTACGGAAGTAGAACTGCGGACGGTAGCCTTTGAAGAACGGCGTGTGACGGCCACCTTCGTCTTTGCTCAGGATATACACTTCAGATTCGAACTGAGTGTGCGGCTTGATTGAGCCCGGCTTGGCCAGAACCTGACCACGCTCAACTTCATCACGCTTGGTACCACGCAGCAGAACACCCACGTTCTCGCCAGCACGGCCTTCGTCCAGCAGTTTGCGGAACATTTCAACACCAGTACAGGTGGTTTTCGTGGTGTCTTTGATACCCACGATTTCAACTTCTTCACCCACTTTGATGATGCCGCGCTCTACACGACCGGTTACTACGGTACCACGGCCGGAGATGGAGAATACGTCTTCGATCGGCAGCAGGAACGGCTTGTCAATCGCACGCTCCGGTTCCGGAATGTAGCTGTCCAGCGCTTCGGCCAGTTCGATGATTTTCGCTTCCCACTCGGCATCGCCTTCCAGCGCTTTCAGCGCGGAACCGCGGATAACCGGCGTGTCGTCGCCCGGGAAGTCGTACTGAGACAGCAGCTCGCGCACTTCCATCTCAACCAGTTCCAGCAGCTCTTCGTCATCAACCATGTCGCATTTGTTCAGGAACACGATGATGTACGGAACGCCTACCTGACGACCCAGCAGGATGTGCTCACGAGTCTGCGGCATCGGGCCGTCAGTCGCAGCAACTACCAGGATCGCGCCGTCCATCTGGGCAGCACCGGTGATCATGTTTTTCACGTAGTCGGCGTGTCCCGGGCAGTCAACGTGCGCGTAGTGACGAGTCGGGGTATCGTATTCAACGTGAGAGGTGTTGATGGTGATACCACGCGCTTTTTCTTCCGGCGCGTTGTCGATCTGGTCGAATGCACGAGCCTGGCCACCGTAGGTTTTCGCCAGAACGGTAGTGATGGCTGCGGTCAGCGTTGTTTTACCATGGTCAACGTGGCCGATAGTACCGACGTTAACGTGCGGTTTTGTACGTTCAAATTTTTCTTTAGACATCGATTGTCCCTCTAAGACACGGATAAATCGGTGGTATCACCACATCAACCAAGCAATTACTTGCTGAGCTTTTAACAGAAAGAAAATCAGGAGGAAAATAAAGAAGTGGTGCTGATAGGCAGATTCGAACTGCCGACCTCACCCTTACCAAGGGTGCGCTCTACCAACTGAGCTATATCAGCACATCTAATTGGAGCGGGCAGTGGGAATCGAACCCACATCATCAGCTTGGAAGGCTGAGGTAATAGCCATTATACGATGCCCGCATCCTGGAACTCGGCTACCTGATTTCTCTGTAGAACATTAAAGCAAGGCACAATTTACATTGATACCTTGCTTTTTTTTCGATTCGGCTTTGATATTTCGTACCGCATCGATTGCATCCTGTCGCCAGGATTGAATTTGGTGGTGGGGGAAGGATTCGAACCTTCGAAGTCTGTGACGGCAGATTTACAGTCTGCTCCCTTTGGCCGCTCGGGAACCCCACCTTATTGTATGTACTTGATGGTGCCGGCTGCCGGAATCGAACTGGCGACCTACTGATTACAAGTCAGTTGCTCTACCTACTGAGCTAAGCCGGCATCAAGTGTTGCGCATTCTAGGCAGAGGGGCCGGTCTATGCAACAAAAAAATTGCTCAAAATGCGCTATCGCTTAGATTTTGCACAAATTCGGATGCTGTTTCACATTACTGTCAATCATTCGTGCAAATAAGCATCAGGAAACATGTTAAAAGCGCTCTGCGCGTACGGTTCTCAGGCATTCAGGCATCAATGATATGTCACCGCCATCACCGAATATCTGCACCAAAAAAGTGATAATGCCCCCCTTTGTGGCAGTCCTGAGCATGAGATGCGGCATTTAGCCACTTTTAGCCGCCATCGATGAATGGAACATTCCTTGCATGAAAAATCAGACGAGACACGTTTTAGCCCAACCCAGCAGGAGAGACAGCATGAAGATCGTATTACTGAATGTCGCCACTCTTCCCGTCTATCGTTACGAGTTAGCCGGCTTACTGGTAAATGCTGTGGCAAAGGGAGCGTCTGTCGGTTACCAGTCACCGCTAACGCACGAGGAAGCCGAGAGCTATTTCCACAGCCTGCGTCCTTCTGTCGCCGAAGGAGAGCGCCTGTTATGGATTGCGCGCGATGATAATGGCGTGATAGGCAGTATCCAGCTTGAACTGTGCCAAAAATCAAACGGACAAAACCGGGCTGAAATACAAAAACTGCTGGTTCATAGCAGCATGCGACGCCAGGGGATTGGAAAACGTTTACTCTCCACGCTGGAGCAGGCGGCATTACAGCATCGACGCGGCTTGATCTATCTCGATACGCAAGCCGGTTCGCCTGCCGAGCACTTTTATCGTGCTCAGGGTTACCGCTATCTGGGAGAACTTCCCGACTATGCCAGTTCTCCCGATGGTTATTACTATCCGACAGCAATTTACTACAAGCGCCTGTTCGCCGTGAATCGCGTAGAGCGCGCCCTCGCCAGCTAATCCCTACCTGATGCCTGTATCACAGGTATCAGGGTTGATACAGATTTTTGCTTCTTTTCCTGACCCTCATGGTGGTAACCTGCCCGCTGGACGATAATTTTATCAGGAAAGGATGCTGCGGCTGTTGCCTGTCCAGCCTCCCGGTGTCTCAGTTTCATGCACTGAAACCTGGCTGTTTCCCTTCCTTACCGGTAGCGTCAAGCAGAAATACATTTATGACTAATAACGCGCAATCTTTCGCAACGCCTTATCTTCAGTTCAATCGCCAGCAATGGGCCAACTTGCGTGACTCTGTGCCATTGACTCTGACTGAAGATGAAATCATTAAACTCAAAGGCATTAACGAAGATCTGTCTTTGGATGAGGTCGCGGAAATTTATCTGCCATTATCTCGACTGCTCAATTTTTATATCAGTTCCAATTTACGGCGTCAGGCCGTGCTTGAGCAGTTTCTGGGAACCGATGGACAGAAAATCCCTTATATTATCGGTATTGCTGGTAGTGTTGCCGTAGGGAAAAGCACGACAGCGCGTGTACTGCAGGCATTGCTCAGCCGCTGGCCGGAACATCGGAAAGTTGAACTGATTACCACCGACGGTTTTCTTCATCCCAATAAGGTATTACAGCAAAAAAATCTGATGAAGAAGAAAGGATTCCCCCAGTCCTATGATATGCATAGCCTGGTAAAATTCGTTTCTGAGATAAAATCCGGTGTCCCTTGGGTAACGGCCCCCACCTATTCTCACCTGACCTATGATATTGTGCCCGATTGCAATAAAGTCATAGAACAGCCGGATATTCTGATTCTTGAAGGACTGAATGTTCTGCAAAGCGGGATGGATTATCCCCACGACCCTCATCGTGTTTTTGTATCTGATTTTGTGGATTTTTCCATTTATGTCGATGCGCCCGAGGAACTACTGAAGAGCTGGTATATCAATCGATTTCTGAAATTCAGGCAGGGTGCATTTACCAATCCCGACTCCTATTTCCACAATTATGCAAAATTGGCGGAAACAGAAGCCGTTAATATCGCATCACAATTATGGAATGAGATTAATGGTTTGAATCTCAAGCAGAACATACTGCCGACGCGTGGACGAGCCAGCCTTATCATGACCAAAAGCGCAAATCACGCAGTCGAGTGTGTACGCTTAAGAAAATAAAAATAGAGGGGATGACAATCCCCTATTACCATCCACGCAGAGAAATCTCACCGCCAATATAAGACTGAATTACCCCATCCTGCTCCAGCAATAACGCCCCCTGGCTATCAATGCCTTTATCAATACCTTTTATTTCCCGATTACCGACAATCAGCTTCACTGCGCGATTATAAAAATTATCCAGATTGTTCCATCGGGAAATAAAGGGAGCTAAACCTTGTTGTTCATAAATAGCCAATGCGGCACGCAGTTCAGTAACGAGCTTCACAGCCAGCATATTACGATCAATATCAATCCCTGCTTCCTGCAGGTTGATCCATCCCTGCTCGATCACAGTCGAGCCTGATGAATTCATGCGCAAATTAATACCTGCGCCGATAACCAGATGCGCAGCATCCCCCGTCCGTCCATTTAATTCAACGAGAATACCAGCCAGTTTTTTATCGTTCAGGTACAAGTCATTCGGCCATTTTACCCGCACCCCTTCAGCTCCCAGATGATGCAAGACTTCCGCCATAATGATGCCAATCACCAGACTCACGCCAACCGCTGCGGCAGGTCCTTGTTCCAGACGCCAATACAGTGACAAGTAGAGGTTACTGCCAAAGGGGGAAAACCATTTTCGACCACGACGCCCCCGCCCAGCCTGTTGGTATTCGGCAATGCAAGCATCACCCGACGATACCGAATCAAGGCGATCCAACAGATATTGATTGGTAGAATCAATCACGGGTAAAACCGCTATATTGCCGCTTTGTATTTGCGAGCGAATCTTCTCTGCATCAAGCAATTGAATTGGGGCTGAAAGTGCATAACCTTTTCCAGTTACAGTAAAGACATCCAACCCCCACTCTCTGATGGTCTGAATATGTTTGTTGATGGCTGCCCGGCTCATCCCCATTAGCTCACCGAGATATTCCCCCGAATAAAACTCACCATCGGACAGAATAGAGATTAGCTTCAACGGGACGGTATAATCTTTCATGCCAAAACCTCCACTGCATTAACCTCTCCCTGAGCGGAAATAAACCGTACCTCAGGCTCCAGCCACACATCGAATTGCTCTGCAACTTTGTTTCTTACATAACGAGCCAGATTAACCAGATCACAACTGGTTGCTTCGCCTTTATTCACCAGAACCAGAGCCTGCTTATCATGAACTGCAGCCTGACCAATTTGATGCCCTTTTAAACCGCATTGATCGATCAACCAGCCGGCAGCCAGCTTTACCTCACCATTCGGTTGAGGATAATGAGGGGCATTGGGATAATTCGCCAGAATGTGTTCAGCTATAGCGGCAGGAATTACCGGGTTTTTGAAAAAACTACCTGCATTACCCATTACCGCAGGATCGGGTAATTTGCTCCGCCTCATCTGACAAACGGCGTCAAAGACTTGTTTTGCTGTCACTGCCGAAGGGTCAAGGCGAGTAAGATCGCCATATTCCAGGACCGGCTTCCACTCTTTCGATAAACGAAATCCTACTGCGATAATGGCAAATCCATCCTGGTATTCATGCTTGAAAACGCTATCCCGATAACCGAACTGGCACTCTTCAGCACTCAGGCGCGCTGTCTCGCCCGTTCTCAGATTTAGCATATCGACATAAGCACAGACCTTTTTCAGCTCTACACCATAAGCGCCGATATTCTGAATAGGCGCGGATCCAACACATCCTGGGATCAAGGCCAGATTCTCGAGACCGGAAATCTGGCGTTCCAGCGTATATTCCACAAGGTGATGCCAGTTTTCTCCAGCCCCAACATGGAGCATCCATTCAGATGCAGTCTCTTTGATCTCAATCCCTTTGAGCCGATTAATAAGTACTATGCCGTGAAAATCGTCCAGAAAGAGTACATTACTCCCTTCCCCCAATATCAGGATTGGTAACCCGCTCTGATTAGCACGCTGCCATGCAGATAACAACTCACTTGAATTTTCGATAATCGCGACCTCTGTCGCAAATACCGGTAAGGAGAAGGAATTAAACGATTTTAGAGATGTGACAGAATTCGTCATGGTAGCCAATACTCAGTAAACAGTTAGGCATAGTCTAACTGATTCTGAGGGATTATTGAGGGATGTTTTATCTGCCGGCAGGCACAAAAAGGGACAGGGTACACCGAGGAAGCATCGCGTAACGCCGGGAGACCGGGCCGCCGGTCATCTCCGCCCTGGCACTCGGTTCTGCCACCGCCCCCCCAAAGCAAAAAACCCCCGGCATAACCGGGGGTTCCTTATGTGATGCCTGGCAGTTCCCTACTCTCGCATGGGGAGACCCCACACTACCATCGGCGCTACGGCGTTTCACTTCTGAGTTCGGCATGGGGTCAGGTGGGACCACCGCGCTCTCGCCGCCAGGCAAATTCTTTTCATTCCAACCGTCATGCCCACGCTCACACGCCGCACAACCATCAGAATCCATCCGTCGAACAAGCCAAATTCTTTCTCGTCTCTCTCACCAAAACACCTTCGGTGTTGTAAGGTTAAGCCTCTCGGGTCATTAGTACTGGTTAGCTCAACGTATCGCTACGCTTACACACCCAGCCTATCAACGTCCTCGTCTCGAACGTCCCTTCAGGGGCCTCAAGGGCCCAGGGAAGACTCATCTCGGGGCAAGTTTCCCGCTTAGATGCTTTCAGCGGTTATCTCTTCCGCACTTAGCTACCGGGCAATGCAATTGGCATCACAACCCGAACACCAGTGGTGCGTTCACTCCGGTCCTCTCGTACTAGGAGCAACCCCCCTCAATCTTCCAGCGCCCACGGCAGATAGGGACCGAACTGTCTCACGACGTTCTAAACCCAGCTCGCGTACCACTTTAAATGGCGAACAGCCATACCCTTGGGACCTACTTCAGCCCCAGGATGTGATGAGCCGACATCGAGGTGCCAAACACCGCCGTCGATATGAACTCTTGGGCGGTATCAGCCTGTTATCCCCGGAGTACCTTTTATCCGTTGAGCGATGGCCCTTCCATTCAGAACCACCGGATCACTAAGACCTGCTTTCGCACCTGCTCGAGCCGTCACTCTCGCAGTCAAGCTAGCTTATGCCTTTGCACTAACCTCCTGATGTCCGACCAGGATTAGCTAACCTTCGTGCTCCTCCGTTACTCTTTGGGAGGAGACCGCCCCAGTCAAACTACCCACCAGACACTGTCCGCAACCCGGTTCACGGGTCCACGTTAGAACATCAAACATTAAAGGGTGGTATTTCAAGGTTGGCTCCATGCAGACTGGCGTCCACACTTCAAAGCCTCCCACCTATCCTACACATCAAGGCTCAAGGTTCAGTGTCAAGCTATAGTAAAGGTTCACGGGGTCTTTCCGTCTTGCCGCGGGTACACTGCATCTTCACAGCGAGTTCAATTTCACTGAGTCTCGGGTGGAGACAGCCTGGCCATCATTACGCCATTCGTGCAGGTCGGAACTTACCCGACAAGGAATTTCGCTACCTTAGGACCGTTATAGTTACGGCCGCCGTTTACCGGGGCTTCGATCAAGAGCTTCTCCTTACGGATAACCCCATCAATTAACCTTCCGGCACCGGGCAGGCGTCACACCGTATACGTCCACTTTCGTGTTTGCACAGTGCTGTGTTTTTATTAAACAGTTGCAGCCAGCTGGTATCTGCGACTGGGCTCAGCTCCGTCCGCAAGGGACTTCACCATGCCCAGCGTGCCTTCTCCCGAAGTTACGGCACCATTTTGCCTAGTTCCTTCACCCGAGTTCTCTCAAGCGCCTGAGTATTCTCTACCTGACCACCTGTGTCGGTTTGGGGTACGATTCAATGTTACCTGATGCTTAGAGGCTTTTCCTGGAAGCAGGGCATCTGTCACTTCAGTACCGTAGTACCTCGTCATCACGCCTCAGTGTTGACAGCAGACCGGATTTACCTGGTCCACCCACCTGCACGCTTAAACCGGGACAACCGTCGCCCGGATGACATAGCCTTCTCCGTCCCCCCCTCGCAGTAACACCAAGTACAGGAATATTAACCTGTTTCCCATCGACTACGCTTTTCAGCCTCGCCTTAGGGGTCGACTCACCCTGCCCCGATTAACGTTGGACAGGAACCCTTGGTCTTCCGGCGTGCGGGTTTTTCACCCGCATTATCGTTACTTATGTCAGCATTCGCACTTCTGATACCTCCAGCAGACCTCACAGTCCACCTTCAACGGCTTACAGAACGCTCCCCTACCCAACAACGCCTAAGCGTCGCTGCCGCAGCTTCGGTGCATGGTTTTAGCCCCGTTACATCTTCCGCGCAGGCCGACTCGACCAGTGAGCTATTACGCTTTCTTTAAATGATGGCTGCTTCTAAGCCAACATCCTGGCTGTCTGGGCCTTCCCACATCGTTTCCCACTTAACCATGACTTTGGGACCTTAGCTGGCGGTCTGGGTTGTTTCCCTCTTCACGACGGACGTTAGCACCCGCCGTGTGTCTCCCGTGATAACATTCTCCGGTATTCGCAGTTTGCATCGGGTTGGTAAGCCGGGATGGCCCCCTAGCCGAAACAGTGCTCTACCCCCGGAGATGAATTCACGAGGCGCTACCTAAATAGCTTTCGGGGAGAACCAGCTATCTCCCGGTTTGATTGGCCTTTCACCCCCAGCCACAAGTCATCCGCTAATTTTTCAACATTAGTCGGTTCGGTCCTCCAGTTAGTGTTACCCAACCTTCAACCTGCCCATGGCTAGATCACCGGGTTTCGGGTCTATACCCTGCAACTTAACGCCCAGTTAAGACTCGGTTTCCCTGCGGCTCCCCTATGCGGTTAACCTTGCTACAGAATATAAGTCGCTGACCCATTATACAAAAGGTACGCAGTCACACCCAAAAGGTGCTCCCACTGCTTGTACGTACACGGTTTCAGGTTCTATTTCACTCCCCTCGCCGGGGTTCTTTTCGCCTTTCCCTCACGGTACTGGTTCACTATCGGTCAGTCAGGAGTATTTAGCCTTGGAGGATGGTCCCCCCATGTTCAGACAGGATACCACGTGTCCCGCCCTACTCATCGAACTCACGGCCTGTGCATCTTCGTGTACGGGACTTTCACCCTGTATCGTGCGACTTTCCAGACGCTTCCACTGACACACAAGCCGATTCAGGTTCTGGGCTCCTCCCCGTTCGCTCGCCGCTACTGGGGGAATCTCGGTTGATTTCTTTTCCTCGGGGTACTGAGATGTTTCAGTTCCCCCGGTTCGCCTCATTAACCTATGGATTCAGTTAATGATAGTGTGACGAATCACACTGGGTTTCCCCATTCGGGTATCGTCGGGTATAACGGTTCATATCACCTTGCCGACGCTTTTCGCAGATTAGCACGCCCTTCATCGCCTCTGACTGCCTAGGCATCCACCGTGTACGCTTAGTCGCTTAACCTCACAACCCGAAAGTGTCTCGGGATGCAAGTATTTTGAGAGACTCGAACAACATACGAATTCACACTCATATGCCGTCGTTTCAAATTTTCAGCTTGTTCCGGATTGTTAAAGAGCAGATAACATAAACCTGACTATCGCTAATCAGTTTTAGGTTAACGTCGACCGTGCCTTTCACCCACTGTCAGTCATATTGGCGTCCCCTAGGGGATTCGAACCCCTGTTACCGCCGTGAAAGGGCGGTGTCCTGGGCCTCTAGACGAAGGGGACATCACTTGTCAGCTTCGCAAGACGCTTTTGACTCTTTCTTATCATCAGACAATCTGTGTGGACACCACGCAGGCGCTTCAACTCGGTAAGGAGGTGATCCAACCGCAGGTTCCCCTACGGTTACCTTGTTACGACTTCACCCCAGTCATGAATCACAAAGTGGTAAGCGCCCTCCCGAAGGTTAAGCTACCTACTTCTTTTGCAACCCACTCCCATGGTGTGACGGGCGGTGTGTACAAGGCCCGGGAACGTATTCACCGTAGCATTCTGATCTACGATTACTAGCGATTCCGACTTCATGGAGTCGAGTTGCAGACTCCAATCCGGACTACGACGTACTTTATGAGGTCCGCTTGCTCTCGCGAGGTCGCTTCTCTTTGTATACGCCATTGTAGCACGTGTGTAGCCCTACTCGTAAGGGCCATGATGACTTGACGTCATCCCCACCTTCCTCCGGTTTATCACCGGCAGTCTCCCCTGAGTTCCCACCCGTAGTGCTGGCAACAGAGGATAAGGGTTGCGCTCGTTGCGGGACTTAACCCAACATTTCACAACACGAGCTGACGACAGCCATGCAGCACCTGTCTCAGCGTTCCCGAAGGCACGACCGCATCTCTGCAGTCTTCGCTGGATGTCAAGAGTAGGTAAGGTTCTTCGCGTTGCATCGAATTAAACCACATGCTCCACCGCTTGTGCGGGCCCCCGTCAATTCATTTGAGTTTTAACCTTGCGGCCGTACTCCCCAGGCGGTCGATTTAACGCGTTAGCTCCGGAAGCCACGCCTCAAGGGCACAACCTCCAAATCGACATCGTTTACAGCGTGGACTACCAGGGTATCTAATCCTGTTTGCTCCCCACGCTTTCGCACCTGAGCGTCAGTCTTCGTCCAGGGGGCCGCCTTCGCCACCGGTATTCCTCCAGATCTCTACGCATTTCACCGCTACACCTGGAATTCTACCCCCCTCTACGAGACTCTAGCCTGTCAGTTTTGAATGCAGTTCCCAGGTTAAGCCCGGGGATTTCACATCCAACTTAACAGACCGCCTGCGTGCGCTTTACGCCCAGTCATTCCGATTAACGCTTGCACCCTCCGTATTACCGCGGCTGCTGGCACGGAGTTAGCCGGTGCTTCTTCTGCGGGTAACGTCAATCGGTAAGGTTATTAACCTTACCGCCTTCCTCCCCGCTGAAAGTGCTTTACAACCCGAAGGCCTTCTTCACACACGCGGCATGGCTGCATCAGGGTTTCCCCCATTGTGCAATATTCCCCACTGCTGCCTCCCGTAGGAGTCTGGACCGTGTCTCAGTTCCAGTGTGGCTGGTCATCCTCTCAGACCAGCTAGGGATCGTCGCCTAGGTGAGCCGTTACCCCACCTACTAGCTAATCCCATCTGGGTTCATCCGATGGCGTGAGGCCCGAAGGTCCCCCACTTTGGTCTTGCGACGTTATGCGGTATTAGCTACCGTTTCCAGTAGTTATCCCCCTCCATCAGGCAGATCCCCAGACATTACTCACCCGTCCGCCGCTCGCCGGCGGGGAAGCAAGCTTCCCCCCGCTGCCGCTCGACTTGCATGTGTTAGGCCTGCCGCCAGCGTTCAATCTGAGCCATGATCAAACTCTTCAATTTAAAGTTTGATGTGTTTTCCGAAGAAAACGTGCTCAAAGAATTTACTGTTAGTTCGTATGAATTAACTGTTGTCACTCTTCAAGACTTTTCACATAATTTTTTAGTGAAGCGTCCTGCGAGTGCCCACACAGATTGTCTGATTGATTGTTAAAGAGCAGGACCACTTACCGTGGTCGCGGGTCGCATATATTATGCTTTCCCGAAAAGAAGTCAAGCGATATGCGCCTGATTTCTTACTGAAACCACTTCGGTTTGTTGCCGTCGCCGTGTCAGTGGAGGCGCATTATAGGGACTTCTCCGTCGCTGACAAGCACTAATTTCAAAAAAATTTCCGAATGTCTCTTTTTTCGCCACGACACGGCGACAAGCCGCATTACACCGCCTTTTTCTGGGCGAGCTGACCAAAGGACTGGGCAAAACGCGCCACCTGTTCCCAGTCGGTATACTCAATTTCTTTGGTGCTGTCGGTCTCGCCGCCGGTCATACGCATAATGAACTGAATCATGACACGGTCGAACCAGCGATAGCGCGGGTAACGCAGCGCGCCGGCAAAGACCGCGCCTAAGTCCGGCTGCCAGGGAGAACGCAGCAGAAACTTACGGGTATAGGCGTTGGTTTGCAGCGAACGCTTTTCCGGCTTGCGGGCGGTCAGGTTGACAGAAAAGAAGGCGCTGGGCTTTTGTTGCAACAAGGCAAGATGCTGGCGGATGAATTTTTCCACCGCCGGATGAAAATGCCCGTAGCGCACTGACGCACCGATCATTATTTTGTCGTACTTGTCGAGGTCAACCTCATGGGCATTCAGAATGTTGACGACATCACATTCCAGCGTTCCCTTGAGGTTATTGGCGATGTAAGACGCTATCGCACGCGTTTGGCCATCCCGACTGGAAAACAATATCAATGCTTTCATAGCACGTTCCCTTATCCGTTATTCCCGCCAAAAAGTGGGAGTAAATAGCACCAGCATGGTGAACACTTCCAGACGTCCAAACAGCATGGTAACAATCAGAATCCATTTGGCGGCGTCATTCATGGATGTGAAATTGTCAGCGACTGTCCCAAGCCCCGGCCCGAGATTGTTCAGCGTGGCGGCCACCGCCGCAAAGGCGGAGAAGTTGTCCACCCCTGTCGCAATCACGGCCAGCATGCTGACGATAAACACCAGTGCATAAGCCGAGAAAAATCCCCACACTGCTTCCAGTATCCGCTCCGGCAAAGCGCGCTGACCGAGCTTAATGGTATAGACCGCATTCGGATGAACCAATCGCTTCAGTTCGCGAGAGCCCTGCAAGAACAGTAACAGGATGCGAATCACTTTCAGGCCGCCGCCGGTCGAACCGGCGCAACCGCCGATAAACGCGGAGCACAGCAGCAATACCGGCAAAAACAGCGGCCAGGAAGCAATACTGTCGGTGGTGAACCCTGCGGTAGTCGCCATGGATACTACCTGAAAGAACGCCTGATTCAGGGTTTCCATACCATTCTTGTACACACCGTGCCCCCACAACACGAGGGTACAAATCACAACCAGCGACATCTGAACGACAATGAACATCCGGAACTCGGGGTCGCGCCAGTACACTCGCAGACTGCGTCCGCTCAATACCGCAAAGTGCAAACCAAAATTACAGCCGGAAATCAGCAGAAATACCGCGATAATGGTGTTGATGGTGGGACTATTGAAATAACCGATGCTGGCGTCGTGAGTCGAGAACCCGCCGATGGCGATAGTGGAGAAACTGTGGCTGATGGCATCGAACACCGACATGCCCGCCAGCCATAGCGAGAGCGCGCAGAGCACGGTCAGCAACACATAGATTAACCACAGGGTTTTGGCGGTTTCCGCGATGCGGGGCCGCATTTTATGGTCTTTCAGCGGCCCCGGCATTTCGGCGCGATAAAGCTGCATCCCCCCGACGCCCAGAATCGGCAGAATAGCTACCGCCAGCACGATGATTCCCATACCGCCCATCCATTGCAGCATCTGCCGGTAGAACAGGATGGCTTTCGGCAGCGAATCCAGCCCGACTAACGTGGTCGCGCCGGTTGTGGTCAGGCCGGAAAAGGACTCGAAAAACGCATCCGTCACCGACAGGTTGGGACGCTCGACAAACAGAAACGGCAGGGCCCCGACGCTACCCAGCACCGTCCAGAACAGCACCACGATCAGAAATCCTTCACGGGCCTTCAGTTCATGGCGGTGTTTACGGTTGGGCAGCCACAGCAATAGTCCCATAACCAGCGCCACGATGAACGTCTGGATAAATGCCCGACCGGCGCCATCACGGTAGATCAACGCCACCATGCCGGGAATAAACATGGTGCCGGAAAACAGGATGACCAGCAGTCCGACAATGCGGGTTATGGCACGCAAGTGCATCAGGGAGCCTTCCTTAAATGGTTCAAGATTACGCGCTGGGATTATTGTGAAATTGGCTGCAAATGCAACGCGCCGCGGCTAATATCGCGCAGCCGCCGCGTCGCGTCTTCTACCGCCGTTACCGGAAACGCCAGTTGGAGCGAGACTTCGCTGGCGTACTCCGTCGAGACGACTTGCCCCTGCAGCGCCAGCACCACGGTTTCAACCTGGGGCAACAGGGCATAGTCGCACTGCAATCGATACATCCGTTGCATGACTTTCTGCTGCAGCGGCAGTTGTTTCAGCGCCTGCTGCACGCCGCCGCCGTAAGCTTTGACCAGCCCGCCGGTACCGAGCCTGACGCCGCCATAATAGCGCACCACCACTGCCACCACTTCGCCGATGCCGCTGCCCATCAGTTGCGCCAGCATCGGTTTGCCTGCGGTTCCCGAAGGTTCGCCGTCATCGGAAAAACCGAGCTGTTGCGAATCGTCAGGCGCGCCCGCGACATAGGCCCAGCAATGGTGAGCCGCCGAGGGATGTTGTTCGCGGATCTGCTGAATCACGCCTCGGGCCGTATCCACGCCGCTGGCCGGGCCAAGCAGCGTGATAAAACGGCTCTTTTTAATCTCTTCGTGAACACTGACAGACGCAGCAGGAACCGGATATGACAGCATCAGGCCAGATCAAGCGCACGGGTCAGGTTTTCAATGCGTTTGTCATGCACCACGATATTGTCTTCAATACGAATACCGCCGAACGGGCGCAGCGCATCCAGCTTCTGCCAGTTGAAGTGCTGGCGCAGTTCGCCCTGACGCCAGGGTTCGAACAGAGAATCGATAAAGTAGATACCCGGTTCGATAGTCAGCACCATGCGCGGCTCCAGAATCCGGGTACAACGCAGGTAAGGATGAGCGGATGGCGCAGCTAGCGTCGTACCGGTGTCGTCCTGCATGAACCCGCCGACGTCATGCACCTGCAAGCCGAGCGGATGACCCAGACCGTGCGGCAGGAAAGGCGAGGTAACGCCCTGTTCCACCATCGCTTCCTCGCTCAGTCCGGTCACTAGTTGATGACGTTTGAGCAGCACCGCCACCCGGTGGTGCATCTGCAAATGGTAGTCGGTATAACGCACGCCGGCCTTTAGGGTATCGATCAACGCCAGTTGCTCGCGGTTCAGATCGTTTACCAGCGCGGCATACTCGTTGTCGTCCTGCGCGGCATAGGTGCGGGTAATATCCGCCGCATAGCCGTTATATTCCGCGCCGGCATCCAGCAGGAAGCTACGCATTTCCGCCGGCACCCGGTGTTCAAGCTGGGTGTAGTGCAGTACCGCCGCATGCTCGTTGAGGGCGACGATATTACCGTAAGGCACATCGGTATCGCGGTGGCCGGTGGCGGTCAGGTACGCCAGATTGATATCGAATTCGCTCATGCCGGACTGGAACGCTTCATAAGCGGCACGGTGACCAACCACCGCCGTTTTCTGCGCTTCGCGCATACAGGCCAGTTCGTAGTCCGTTTTGTAGGCGCGGTGGTAATGCAGATAATCCAGCACGCCTTTCGGGTTGATGTGTTCCGGCGCGATACCCAGATTTATCGCGCGCTGCGGCGCGGAACCGATATAGGCGACTCGCTGGCGCTGAACCGGCAGTTGCTGGCCGATATCGTCGGCCTTGCGCAGCACCTGGATATCCAGCGATTTAGTCCAGAAACTGTCCGGCACCGGCGCCACGTTATGCCAGTAATCAACGGGGGAGTAGAACCACAGCTTCGGCGTATTGACCCCATCCACCCACAGCCAGCAGTTCGGCACCTGCGTCACCGGCAGCCAGGCCTTGAACTGCGGATTGACCTTGAACGGATAGGCATGATCGTCCAGAAACGCCATCATCAACTCACCGGAGTGGATCAATAAGGCATCCAGATTATGCCGCGCCAGAACCGCCTGCGTGCGTTGCTGCAGGGTCGCCACATGTTGATGATACAAAGAAGTCAGCGTTTCCATCACAATCCCCATTGATAACAGCCTGTTTCCCAGTGTAACACAGCGCCCCGGTGACGGCAGCGTTGCTCGCCCTGTGATCCTCCCGGCAAATCCCTCACGTGTTGTTTGCATTTCATTAACATCAAACCCACAATTTCCATCATCTGGTCGTACCAGATCACGGATAACAGTGGAGAACACCATGATCTATCAAGGCGACACGCTGTACCTCAACTGGCTGGAAGACGGCATTGCCGAACTGGTTTTTGCCGCGCCCGGCAGCGTCAACAAACTGGATACCCGCACCGTTGCCAGCCTTGGCGACGCGCTAAATCACCTGAAACGCCAACCGTCGCTACGCGCCCTGCTGCTGCGCTCGGATAAAAACGCGTTCATTGCCGGAGCGGACATCACCGAATTCCTGTCGCTGTTTGCCGCCCCGCCGGAAACGCTGCATCAGTGGCTGACCGAAGCCAACGCCATTTTCAGCCAGTTGGAGGATTTGCCGGTCCCGACGCTATCCGCCATCAATGGCTATGCGCTGGGCGGGGGATGCGAATGCGCGCTGGCGACCGATTTCCGCATCGCGACGCCTGACGTTCGCATCGGGTTGCCGGAAGTCAAACTGGGGATCATGCCCGGATTTGGCGGTACAGTCCGCTTGCCACGGTTGCTGGGCGCGGACGGCGCGCTGGAGATCATCACCGCCGGTAAAGATTTGCCTGCCGGCGAGGCCCTGAAAGTCGGGCTGGTTGATGCGGTTGCGGACAGCGACAAACTGCTGCCCGCCGCCGTGCATATGCTGCGTCTGGCGATGACGGACCGGCTCGACTGGCGTGACCGCCGCCGTCAGAAACAATCGCCGCTACGGCTTAACCGTATCGAAGCCACCATGAGTTTCGCTACCGCCAACGCGTTGGTGCAACAGGCGGCGGGCCGCCACTACCCCGCGCCGATGATGGCGCTCAAAACCATCGAAGCCGCCGCCGGACTCCACCGCGACGCCGCGCTGAAGATAGAAACCGATAATTTCGTCGAGCTAACCCAAACGACGGCGGCGCACGATCTGGTCGGCGTCTTCCTTAACGAGCAGGCCGTAAAAAGCGCCGCCAAAAAATGGGCCGCCGACGCCACGCCGCCGGCTCGTGTTGCCGTGCTCGGCGCCGGGATCATGGGCGGCGGCATCGCCTGCCAGTCGGCACGCAAAGGGGTGCCGGTATGGATGAAAGACATCAGTGAAAAAGCGCTGACGCTGGGGATGGAAGAAGCCGCCAAATTGCTCAACGCACAGCTGGAACGCGGCAAAATGGACGCCATGACCATGGCGGGGGTGCTGGCCCGCATCCACCCGACGTTGAACAACAACGGGCTTGAACAGGCGGACCTGATCATCGAAGCGGTGGTGGAAAACCCGCAGGTAAAAGCCAGGGTGCTGGCTGATGTGGAAGCCTGCGTCAGCGAGCAAACGCTGATCGTCTCCAATACCTCGACGATTCCCATCGGACAGTTAGCAGCCTCGTTGCAGCGGCCGCAACACTTCTGCGGTATGCACTTTTTCAATCCGGTGCATCGTATGCCGCTGGTTGAAGTGATTCGCGGTCCACAAACCGATGAGAAAACGCTGGCCCGCGTGGTGGCCTACGCCAGCAAGATCGGCAAAACCCCGATCGTGGTGAACGACTGCCCGGGATTTTTCGTCAACCGCGTGCTGTTTCCCTACATCGCCGCCTTCAACCTGTTGATGCGCGACGGCGCGGATTTCCGCGACGTGGACGCCGTGATGGAAAAACAGTTCGGCTGGCCGATGGGGCCGGCTTATCTGCTGGATGTGGTCGGATTAGATACCGCTCACCACGCTCAGGCGGTCATGTCGGCGGGCTTTCCGCAGCGCATGGCGAAAACCTATCGCGACGCAGTCGATGTACTGGTGGAACATCAGCGTTTCGGCCAGAAGAGCGGCGCGGGCTTCTACCGTTACTACCCGGACGCTAAAGGCAAACCGCGCCGGGAACAGGACGAGCAGACCGATATCTTGCTGGATGCGGTCTGCGAGCCGAAGCGCACCTTCAGCGCGCAGGAGATTATCCATCGCCTGATGGTGCCGATGCTCAACGAAGTCGCGCGTTGTCTGGAAGAAGGCATCGTCGCCACCCCGGCGGAAGCCGACATGGCGCTGCTTTACGGTCTAGGCTTCCCGCCGTTCCACGGCGGCGCTTGCCGTTATCTGGATACGCTGGGCAGCCAACGCTATGTGGAAATCGCCCAGTCGCTGGCATCGCTGGGACCGCTTTACGCCATACCGGACAGCCTGTTGCAGATGGCGCAGCGCCAGCAGCGTTATTACCCGGCGGTTGAACCTCACGCCGATCTTTCTCTTCACCAACCGGCATAAGGACGCACGACGATGGAAAACGCAGTAATTGTTGATGCGGTGCGCACCCCGATGGGACGCTCCAAAGGCGGCGCGTTTCGCCAGGTGCGAGCAGAAACCCTGTCCGCTCATCTGATGCGCAGTCTGTTGAGCCGTAACCCGGCGCTGGAAGCAGACCAGATTGACGATATCTACTGGGGTTGCGTGCAACAGACGCTGGAGCAAGGCTTCAACGTGGCGCGCAACGCGGCGCTGCTGGCCGAAATCCCCCATTCGGTGCCCGCCGTGACCGTCAACCGCCTGTGCGGTTCGTCCATGCAGGCGCTGCACGACGCGGCGCGCGCCATCATGGTGGGTGACGCCGCGGTTTGTCTGGTCGGCGGCGTTGAACACATGGGACATGTGCCGATGACCCACGGCGTCGATTTTCACCCCGGACTCGGCAAAAGCATCGCCAAAGCGGCGGCGATGATGGGGCTGACGGCGGAACTGCTGGCGCGCCAGCACCACATCAGCCGCGAGATGCAGGACGCTTTCGCCGCCCGTTCGCACCAGCGCGCCTGGGCCGCCACCCAGTCCGGCGCCTTTCGCCGCGAAATTATCCCCACAACCGGCCATAACGCCGATGGCGCGCTGCAACCGTTTGACTACGACGAGGTGGTCAGGGCGGAAACCAGCGTCGATGCGCTGGCGGCGCTGCGCCCGGCGTTTGATCCGGTCAATGGCACCGTCACCGCCGGCAGTTCATCGGCGCTGTCGGACGGCGCGGCGGCGCTGCTGGTTATGAGCGAGTCCCGCGCTCTGGCGCTGGGGCTGACGCCTCGGGTACGCATCCGCGCCATGGCGGTAGTCGGGTGCGATCCGTCAGTGATGGGATACGGCCCGGTGCCCGCCACCCAAAAAGCGTTGCAACGGGCGGGGCTTGCGCTGAGCGATATCGGTCTGTTTGAACTGAATGAGGCGTTCGCCGCCCAAACGCTGCCTTGCATCAAGGCGCTGGGGCTGATGGACAACCTGGACGATAAGGTCAACCTGAACGGCGGCGCCATCGCACTCGGTCATCCGCTGGGATGTTCCGGCGCGCGTATCACCGCTACGCTTACCAATCTGATGGAACAGCGAAATGTGGAATTCGGCGTGGCAACCATGTGCATCGGTTTGGGTCAGGGCATCGCCACCGTGCTTGAGCGGGTATAACGCCGCTTCCGCCAATACCTGTTAGTGGTATCGGCGGGCGCCAGTATCAGGGAACCGTCGCCCGTTTGCGGGCGACAAACCACTCATACAGCCCCATGCCTGCGAGCATGGAGGCAAAGAACACCCAGCCTTTCACGGTGCCATACGACAGCAACACCAGGGCCGGGCCGGGACAAATACCGGCCATTCCCCAGCCGATGCCGAACAGCAGGCTGCCCACCACCAGCGGTTTATCGACCGCTTTTTTTAGCGGCAGGGAGAACGACGCCACGCACAGCGGCTTTGACATCCGGCCGACAACGCGAAACCCCATCACCCCGACCACCAGCGCGCCACCCATCACCAGCGCCAGCGAAGGGTCCCACTGCCGGGTAATATCCAGAAAACCCAGCACTTTCTGCGGATTCGCCATCCCGCTGATCAGCAACCCGAGGCCGAAAACCAACCCGGCCAGAAAAGAAAACAGATTATTCATTTCCGCTCCTTAACGTGCATCATCGCGCTATGCTCAACGGAACGCGCCCAGCGCCCAGACGGTGACGAACGCCGCGCCCATAAAGGTCAACGTCGCTACCAGCGAACGTAACGAAAAACGGGACAAGCCGCACACGCTATGCCCGCTGGTACAGCCCGCCCCGTAACGGGTACCGAACCCTACCAGCAGGCCCGACGCCACCAGCCAGGGCATCGGCGTGGCTATCGCGCTTTCCGGCAGCGGCGCCGCCAGTTGGTAAAGCCAGGGCGCAGCGAGCATCCCCAGCACAAACGCCAGCCGCCATCCTTTATCCTGCCATGTTCGGCTCAACAGGCTGCCGAGAATGCCGCTAATGCCGGCGATACGCCCGCAGAACAGCGCCAGCATCACCACCGCCACGCCAATCACCATACCGCCCGTCAGACTCATCAACGGGGTGAATGCCTGCATATCAATCGTCATGATCGGCTCCTTAAGCGGCCGGTTGCAGAAATACGATTATTTTGGGCAATACAACGTATACAGCGTACTGAGCAGCGTCAGGATGCGCGGGTCCTCAATACGGTAGAAAATCTGTTTGCCCTCGCGGCGCGTCGCCACCAGTTTTAAGCGCCGCATTACGGCAAGCTGCTGCGACAGCGTCGGCTGGTGAATGCCCAGCGCCTGTTCCAACTGCCCGACCGACGCCTCGCCCTGGCTCAAAAAACACATCAGCATCAGCCGGTCGTCATTCGCCAGCGCCCGCAGCACATCCGCCGCGCCATGTGCGGCCTCGCGCATCATCTGTTGTGTGATTTCCGGGTCTGTCGCCGCCATAAGGGCACCTTTGTTTGTCTTGCTTGCAAAATACAATATATATTTTTATATAATATATTATTGTATATAGTAGTCAAGCCAACCACGGGAACCCCGCCATCACAGCTGGGACTCACCCGCCCTTACGTTTTGCCTGTCGGCAGTGTGACAGACGGCTTTATAAGCGATCGGGTATCCGTAGCGCAGTAGGCAGGCTGGAGAGTTCAATCGGTTGAAAAGCGGTGGGCAGTTGAAAAATCGCAGACAGTGAAAACAGCGCGGCCGGGCATCAATCCCGGCCGCGACAGAACAACGCAGAAATGATCAGATGAAAGAAAAAGCGTCGCTGTACATGTGCGCAAGCTGCGCGCCGCGCTCATTGCAGAAACGCTCGCGGGCGATTTTCGCCATCTCGAAGCGGCCCGCGATATAAATATCGTGCGACGCCAGCGAACCGAAATCCTGCAACACCGCGCTCAGCACCGTGCCGGAGCGGCCATGCCACTGTTCATCCGGCTGCTCGACCACCGGGATCACGTTCAGGTTGGGATGCGCCTGCGCCAGCCCTTGCAGTTCCCCCAGATCGTACAAGTGGCTCAGTTCGCGCCCGCCCCAATACACGGAGACCGGACGCGTAGGCTGGTTTGCCAGCACCGTCAACAGGATGGAACGCACGTAGGAGAATCCGGTACCGCCGGCAACCAGGATCAGCGGCCGTTCACTGTCTTCACGCAGCCAGGCCTCGCCGTGGGGAATGTCCACCACCAACGACTTTTCTTTCAGAATGCGATCCATTACCGCCATCGCATACAGATTCATCTCGGAAGCCCCGATATGCAGTTCGATAGACCCTTGTTCAATCGGCGTGGAGGCCACGGAGAACGGGCGCTTGTCGCGCTCGTCCATCACCACCATCAGATATTGCCCGGCACGGAAGGAAAAAGGCGCCGATGGCAATAAGCGCACCCGGTAAACCGTATCGGTGATGGCTTCCACCGACGTTACTGTACAGCTCAACGTTGTCATGCGATCCCTCTGTAGGGTCTAAAGCAAAACGGGAACAGAATAAGCGCCGTCAGTGCGGCTTATCGCTGTCATTCAATATGGCTAACTCGTCCCATATGGCATCCACACGGGCGACAACCGATGGGTCCTTGGTAATCGGGTGACCCCATTCTCGCTGCGTCTCGCCCGGCCATTTGTTGGTGGCATCCAGCCCCATTTTGGAGCCGAGCCCGGAAACCGGCGAGGCAAAATCCAGATAATCGATCGGCGTATTTTCCACCAGCACCGTATCGCGCGCCGGATCCATACGCGTGGTGATCGCCCAAATCACATCTTTCCAGTCGCGGGCATTAATATCATCATCGCAAACGATAACGAATTTGGTATACATGAACTGGCGTAAAAAGGACCAGACGCCCATCATCACCCGTTTGGCATGCCCGGCATACTGTTTTTTCATAGTAACCACCGCCAGGCGGTAAGAACAGCCTTCCGGCGGCAGATAAAAGTCGACGATTTCCGGAAACTGCTTTTGCAGCAGCGGCACGAATACCTCGTTCAGCGCCACGCCAAGCACCGCCGGCTCATCAGGCGGCCGTCCGGTATAAGTGGAATGGTAAATCGCGTCGCGTCGCTGGGTGACATGGGTGACGGTAAAGACCGGGAAATGATCGACTTCATTGTAATAACCGGTGTGATCGCCATAAGGGCCTTCCGGCGCCATTTCATCCGGGTCTATATACCCTTCCAGCACGATTTCGGCGCTGGCCGGCACTTCCAGATCGCTGGACAGGCATTTCACTACTTCGGTCTTGTGACCACGCAGCAATCCGGCGAAGGCATATTCGGACAAGGTATCCGGCACCGGCGTCACCGCGCCCAGAATCGTGGCGGGGTCGGCGCCCAGCGCCACCGCCACCGGGAAACGCTCGCCGGGATGCTGCTGGCGCCATTCCTGAAAATCCAGCGCGCCGCCCCGATGCGACAACCAGCGCATAATCAGCTTGTTGCGGCCGATTAACTGCTGGCGGTAAATACCCAGATTCTGGCGCTCCTTGAACGGTCCGCGCGTCACCGTCAGCCCCCAGGTGACCAGCGGTGCGGCATCACCCGGCCAGCAGTGCATAATCGGAATCCGCCCCAGATCCACCTCGTCGCCTTCCCACACCTGTTCCTGACAGGGCGCGCTCGACAGCCGTTTGGTCGGCATGTTGAGCACCTGACGGAATTTAGGCAGCTTGTCCACCAGATCGCGGAAACCGCGCGGCGGCTCCGGCTCTTTCAAAAACGCCAGCAAGCGGCCGACATCGCGCAACGCGCTGACCTCTTCCTGCCCCATGCCCAGCGCCACGCGCTTGGGCGTGCCGAACAGATTGCACAGCACAGGCATACCGTAACCTTTGGGATTTTCAAACAGCAGGGCCGGGCCTCCGGCACGCAAGGTGCGATCGGCGATTTCGGTCATTTCCAGATAGGGGTCAATCGGCTGGTGGATACGTTTGAGCTCGCCTCTCGCTTCGAGTTGAGCGAGAAATTCACGTAAGTCACGGTATTTCATGCTGAATCATCAGAAAGGTCAGTGGTGGGGCTATTATAGAGGCTCTTGGTCATGCTGTCGCTTCCCGCCCGCGCTATTTCTGGCGGCGGTTAGCTCGCGCCTGTGACCAACGCAACGCGCGATTACACGTTTTTGCCGGAAATTTTTATCCCGCAAGGCGTAACGCTTTTGTTATCCTCTCCCGCTGTGAGAGCCACAGAAAAGTGAAATTATGCGAGCCTGGTACCTACTTTATTGCAAGCGCGGCCAACTGTTACGGGCAAAAGAACACCTGGAACGTCAGGAAGTGGCCTGCCTGAGCCCGATGATCGCGCTGGAGAAAATCGTACGAGGGAAACGAACCGAGGTCAGCGAGCCGCTGTTCCCCAATTATCTGTTCGTCGAGTTCGACCCGGAGCACATACACACCACCACCATCAGCTCGACGCGCGGCGTGAGTCATTTTGTCCGTTTCGGCAACCTGCCGGCCCTGGTGCCTCAACAGGTGATTGACGATTTGCTGCAGCATCCGTGCGCCACGCATATCGACCCGGAAACGCCGCAACCCGGCGACGAGGTGACCATTACCGAAGGGGTGTTCAGCGGCCTGCAGGCCATCTACACCGAACCGGATGGCGAAGCGCGTTCCATGCTGCTGCTCAATCTGCTGAACAAGCAGGTGCGGCAAAGCATCGACAACCGTCAGTTCCGAAAAGCGTAAACCGCCAGGGCGCAGCCCTGACGGTTTATCATCAGCGACGCAACGCCTCGTCCCGCAGCCATTCGGCCACGCGTTTGGCGAAATAGGTCAGCACCCCATCCGCCCCGGCGCGTTTGAAGCACAGCAACGACTCCATCACCAGCGGCTGTTCCTGCAGCCAGCCATTCTGGATCGCCGCCATCTGCATCGCATATTCGCCAGACACCTGATAGGCGAAAGTCGGTACGCCAAAGGTGTCTTTCACACGGCTCACCACGTCCAGATACGGCATCCCCGGTTTCACCATCACCATGTCGGCCCCTTCCTGCAGATCCTGCGCGATCTCCTGCAGCGCCTCATTGGTGTTGGCTGGATCCATCTGATAGGTTTTCTTATTGCCGCCTTTCAGGTTGCCCGATGAACCGAGCGCATCGCGGAACGGCCCGTAGTAACAGGACGCGTACTTGGCTGAGTAAGCCATGATCTGGGTGTTCACCAGCCCTTGATCTTCCAGCCGATCGCGGATAGCGCCGATACGGCCGTCCATCATGTCGCTGGGCGCGACGATCTCCGCGCCGGCTTCAGCGTGGGACAATGCCTGGCGCACCAGAATCTCTTTGGTGATGTCATTGACCACATAACCGTCTTCATCGATCACGCCGTCCTGACCGTGCGTGGTGTAAGGGTCCAGTGCGACATCCGTCAGCAGCCCCAGCTCCGGCACCGCGTCTTTCAACGCGCGCACGGTACGCTGCACCAGCCCGTCCGGGTTGTAGGCTTCTTCGGCCAGCAACGATTTTTTGTCCGCTTCAATCACCGGGAACAGCGACAGCACCGGGATACCCAATTTAGCGATGATTTCCGCTTCCCTGACCAGCTCATCGATCGTCAGACGATACACGCCCGGCATGGAGGGCACTTCCTGACGTCCCTGTTTGCCTTCCATGACAAATACCGGGTAGATGAGGTCGTTAACCGTGACCTGATGTTCCGCCACCAGACGGCGGCTGAAATCATGACGGCGCAGACGACGCATGCGCCGTCCGGGAAACGTACCGGGAAAAGCATGACTCATAATTATTCTCCTTTCTGGCCCGGCCGGAAAATCCGGCGGGCGTTTTCATCCACATTTCTGCCAAGCCATTCGGCATCCTGCCCGCGCCAGGCCGCAACCTGACGGACAATATGCGGCAGAAAACAGGGTTCGTTACGGCGGGATGCAGGTTTAGGATGTAAATCCCGGGGTAACAGGTAGGGCGCGTCGGTTTCCAGCAGCAACCGATCGTCTGGAATACGGGGCAACAGCGCGCGCAACGCCAGCCCACGACGCTCATCGCACACCCAGCCGGTAATGCCGATCATCAACCCGGCGCGCAAACTGTCGTCCAGCTCGTCGCCGGAACCGGTGAAGCAGTGCAGTACCGCGGCCGGCAACTTATCGAGCCACGGCGTCAGCAGCGCCATAAAACGCGCATGCGCATCGCGACAGTGCAGAAAGACCGGCATCGCGCGTTCAGCGGCAATCGCCAGTTGCGCGCTGAATGCCAGCTCCTGCTCCTGTGGGGTGGAAAAGTTGCGGTTGAAATCCAGCCCGCACTCGCCAATCGCCAGCACCTGCTCACTTCCTGCCAGTTGATGAATCAACCCGGCGGTATCGTCATTCCAGCCGCTGGCGTCATGCGGATGAACCCCAGCGGTCGACCAGCAGTAATCGGGATATTGCGCGGCAAGCAGACATGCCTGCTCGCTCTCTTCGGCGCTGGTCCCCGTCAGCAGCAGACCGGTCACGCCAGCCTGACGGGCGCGCGCCACAACCTGTTCCCGATCTGATCGAAATTGCGAGCTGGTGAGGTTAACGCCAATGTCGAACATGCACAGATATCCCAAAATCCATCGCGGTTATCCCGATGGATAACCCCAAAAAACAACACCTCCCGAAAGAGGTGTTGCAGTAAGAAGACCGCCGTTTCACGGCGAGACGCCACTCAGGAAGAGGGCGCAGACTCGTCCACGTCTTCTTCTTCGTCTGTCCGGCGCCGTTTACCGACGTAGAACCGGGCGAAAAACACCCCGATTTCAAACAGTAAATACATCGGGATCGCCAGCAAAGTCTGGGAGAACACATCCGGCGGCGTCAGCAACATGCCAACCACAAACGCGCCCACCAGAACGTAGGGCCGCTTCTGTTTCAGGCTCTCCGGCGTCACCACCCCGCTCCAGCACAGCAGCACGATCGCCACCGGCACTTCGAACGACACGCCGAACGCCATGAACAACGCCATAACGAAATCGAGGTAGTTGTTGATATCGGTGGCAATCAGCACCCCTTTCGGCGCGGTCTGAGCAAAGAAGCTGAACGCCAGCGGGAAGACGACGAAATAGGCGAACGCCATCCCCATGTAGAACAACAGGCTGCTGGACACCAGCAACGGCATCATCAGCCGCCGCTCATGTTTGTACAACGCCGGGGCCACAAACGCCCAGATCTGATATAGCACCAGCGGCGCGGACAAAAAGACCGACACGATCAGCGTCAGCTTGATCGGGGTAAAAAACGGCGACGCCACGTCGGTCGCAATCATGCTGGCGCCGGCCGGCAACTGTTTGATGAGCGGCGCGGAGACAATCTGATAGATGTCGTTAGCGAAATAGACCAGTGCCAGAAACACCACCAGCACGCTGATAATGCTATTCAACAACCGCTTACGCAGTTCGATCAGATGGCTGATCAGCGGTTGGGTTTGATCAACAGCCATAGGTTAACGATCACCAGAAGGTTGGGAGGAAGGCGCTGACGCCGTCTGTTCAGATTTGGTCTTGCTTTCAGCATGGCTGGCGGACGCCGCACCTGCAGGCGCTGTCGGCGGCACAGCCGTCATCGCCTCGCCGCGCGTAACCGGCTCCACAGCGGGAGTCGCGGTGACCGCTGGCGTCGGCCCGGCATTGCGCTCGACGTCCAGAACACCATCGTGCGCCGCTTCAGGATCGGCAAGCGGTACATGTTCCGGCGCATCGCTGCCATCCAGCTTGATGCTGTGAGGGCGCTTCATCGCTTCGGCAGCCTCTTTCAGTTCATCCATCGACGCTTTAAGCTCCGGCGACAAATTCTGCAGTTGGCTGGCCTGTTCCACTTTCTTCAGGCTTTCCTGCAATTCCTGCAGTTTCATCTCTTGCGCCAGTTCATTCTGCACCGTCGATGCCAGCGAGCGCAGCGCGCGAATCCATCCCGCTACGGTTCTTACCGCTACCGGCAGGCGTTCAGGCCCCAGCACTACCAGACCGATCACCATCACCAGCAGCAGTTCACTAAACCCGATATCAAACACCGATTACACCTGCTCTTTATGCTGGCTTTTCTCTTCCTGACTGGCTTGCGGCTTCTGCTCCGAAATGGATTTGGTCGCAAAGTCAGCGTCCTGTTGTTTGTCGTCGTTGGCAGCGGGCTGATCGTCGCTCATCGCTTTCTTGAAGCCCTTAATCGACGCGCCCAGGTCGGAACCCAGGGTTCTCAGCTTGTTGGTTCCGAACAGCAGTACCACGATCACCGCGATAACCAACAGATTCCAGATACTAATACCGCCCATACTGTGCTTACCTCTTTACTCAAAAGGAATTCATGTGACACGTTCATCAGGAACCGTCAGGCTCCTGATGAGGCGCTTGTTCAATGGGTGCAACTGCTCAACGAGTACTACGCCAGCCGATAATCCAGGCCACAAAACCGGCGGCAATTAGGCCAGCCGGTACGATATCGGCCTCTACCTTACTGACCAACAGTATCGTCCCGCTCAACAGCAGCGTCGCCCCGACACCCAGCATATAACGGGCCCGACCATGGCGGGTGCGTTGTGTCCGCAGCTCGCTGGTCAACAGCTCCATGTTCTGCTTCAGCATCTTATGCTGGCGTAAACCGTCATAGAACAATTCGGGAATCTCAGGCAGTTTTTCCACCCAAAACGGCGCTTTCTCTTTAAATGCGCGCAACATGGCGGGCAATCCAACCTGATCCTTCAGCCAGGTTTCCAGAAAAGGCTTGGCCGTCTTCCACAAATCCAGTTGCGGGTAGAGCTGGCGCCCCACGCCCTCAATGTACAGTAACGTCTTCTGCAGCAGCACTAGTTGGGGCTGCACTTCCATATTGAAGCGACGCGCCGTATTAAAGAGGTTCAATAATACATGACCGAAAGAAATTTCTGCTAACGGCTTTTCAAATATTGGCTCGCACACGGTACGGATGGCGAATTCGAACTCTTCTACATTGGTATCTTGCGGAACCCAACCGGAGTCTACATGCAGCTCGGCGACGCGGCGGTAGTCGCGGTTGAAAAAGGCGATAAAGTTCTCCGCCAGATAGCGCTTATCGTTTTTATTCAGCGAACCGACAATACCGCAGTCAATGCCGATATATTGCGGGTCTTCCGGATGCTCGTAGCTGATGAAGATATTGCCGGGATGCATATCGGCATGGAAGAAGCTGTCGCGGAACACCTGGGTGAAAAAGACTTGCACGCCGCGCTCGGCCAGCAGCGGCATATTGATGCCGTGCCGCTTGAGCGCCTCGATATCCGACACCGGAATACCGTAAATACGCTCCATTACCAGCACTCGTTCGTTGCAGTAATCAGAGTAGATTTCCGGCACATACAGCATCGGGCTATTTTCAAAATTGCGCCGCAACTGGATGGCGTTGGCGGCTTCACGCAGCAGATTCAGTTCATCCAGCAACGTTTTTTCATACTCGCGCACCACTTCGCGCGGCCGCAGACGACGCCCGTCCGGCAGCAGAATCGGCAGCCAGCCAGCCAGACGATTCATCAACCGCATATCCGCCTTGATGACCGGCAGAATATCCGGACGAATGACTTTGATGACGATGTCTTTGCCGGTGGTTTTCAGCCTGGCGGTGTGCACCTGAGCAATCGACGCCGAGGCCAGCGGTTTGGCGTCAAAATCATCGAACCAGGTTTCCAGTTTTCCGCCCATCGACATCTCGATCTGCCGACGGGCCAGCTCGCCGTCAAACGGCTCCACCTGATCCTGCAGCATCGCCAGTTGGTCGGCGATAGCGGGGGGAAACAAGTCACGGCGGGTCGACATCATCTGGCCGAACTTGATCCATACCGGACCCAGCTCTTGCAGCGCCAGACGCAAACGCTCGCCCAATGGTTTGTCCTTGTGGCGATTCGGCAACCAGAACCAAAGGCAACGCCAAAGACGCAACGGCGTCGTCAGAGGAATACGCGGAATCAGCTCATCCAGACCATAACTCAGCAGCACCCCGATAATCCGGTACAGCCGCAGCAATTCTCCCGGCGTCATGGCGATCCCTCCAGTTTTGCCAGCCGGCGGGACAGGGTTTCCGCCGACTGCGCCAGAGCGTCCACTTCATCGGCAAACCACAGCCCTTCCAGTTTGCCCGGCGCCAGACGCCACTCTTCGGTCACCGTTTCCGACAACGCCTGCTGCTGGCGGCACGCCGAGCGCATTAGCGCCCCGGCCACGTTGCCGACCGCCTGACTCAGCCCTTGCGCCACCACATCGCCCAGCCAGGGCGACAGCCACTCCGCCGGGTCAAACTCCGCCAGATCCAGCAAGGTGACAAACTGCTGCGCAACCTGAATGTCGCCTTCCAGCACCAGCTCGCCACTACGCATCAACGCGGACAATTGCTGCCGGTCGCGCAGTTTCACCAGCGCCGACAGGCGGGTCTGCAACAGGCAATCCGGCTGCGCCGACCACTGACTCATGACATCGAGACGGTACTCGGAGAAAACCAATACCAGCGGCGTATCCAGCTCCGCCACTTCAACTCGCAACGTTTTTCCGTGCAAACGCTGACGGGCGGCTTTCATGCTCCGGTCGCGGAACAACAGCTGGTTGAGCGCTGTTTCCAGTGCCGCCGTCAACACAGGCATTATCAACATGGGAGTATCCAACTCAGAATTTAAATCCGCGATGCAACGCCACGATACCGCTGGTCAGATTGAAGTAATCCACACTGTCAAAACCGGCATCGACCATCATCCCTTTCAGAGTTTCCTGATCCGGGTGCATACGGATAGACTCCGCCAGATAGCGGTAGCTGCCGGCGTCGCTGGCTATCATTTCGCCAATGCGGGGCAGCACATGGAAAGAGTAAGCATCGTATACCTTGCTTAACGCTTTCACGGTTGGCTTCGAAAACTCCAGTACCAGCAGGCGACCACCAGGCTTCAACACCCGATACATGGAACGCAGCGCCTTCTCTTTTTCGGTTACGTTACGCAACCCGAACGAAATAGTGATGCAGTCGAAAAAGTTATCCGGAAACGGCAGGGCTTCGGCATTGGCCTGAACATAGCTGACATTGCCCACCACACCGTGGTTGCGCAGTTTCTCGCGTCCTACTTTCAACATCGACGCGTTGATATCCGCCAGCACCACTTCGCCTTCATCCCCCACCAGACGGGAGAATTTAGCGGTCAGGTCGCCGGTGCCGCCAGCCAGATCCAGCACGAGCTGGCCGCGGCGCACACCGCTGCATTCGATGGTAAACCGTTTCCAGATGCGGTGAATGCCAAACGACATCAGATCGTTCATCAGGTCATATTTGGCCGCCACAGAATGAAAAACACCCGCGACCATGGCTTCCTTATCGTCTTTAGCCACCGTGCGAAAACCAAAATGTGTCGTTTTTTCCGAATCGTCTACCATGTTATCCGCCTGCTTTTTCAACTTCAGGATCGTGTTACCTATTAATGGGTAGAGAGTGTAACAGACCCCGCCCAAAAGCGACCGCCCTTCTTTTCACCCTATACATCGAACCTGATCAACATCATACCGCCGTGCCGTTGTGCACATCATCCGTACCGCATTCAGCCGCATCGTCATCCAGATCCTGCGACAGCGCGGGCAACTCATCATACGCCAACGGTTCGTCTTGCATTACAGGCACGTTGACCGGCCGCTTAATCTCCACCCCCAGCGCACGAAACCCTTCGGCCTGACCGATCAGGTTGCCACGCCCGGACACCAGCTTTTTCATCGCCTGACGGTAACTGGCCTGCGCTTTGTCCAGCCCCTGCCCCAGCGCGGCCATATCGTCAACGAACAAACGCAGTTTGTCATACAGCCGGGACGCCCGTTCGGCGATCAGTTGCGCATTGCGGCTTTGCTGCTCGTAACGCCAGAGATTGTTAATTGTCCGTAACGCTACCAGCAAAGTCGTGGGGCTGACCAGCATAATATTGTGACGCAGTGCCTCGGTAATCAGATCAGGCTGGCGGTCGATCGCCACCAGAAACGCCGGCTCGACCGGGATGAACATCAGTACATAGTCGAGCGAACGCAACCCCGGCAGTTGCTGGTAGTCTTTACTGCCCAGCAGCCGGATATGATTGCGGATGGACAGCAGATGCTCGTTTAGCGCCGCCGCCCGCTCGACCTCGTTGTCGCTGTTGAAATAACGCTCATAGGCCACCAACGACATTTTGGCGTCGATGACTACATCCTTGCCGTGCGGCAGCCGGACTATCACATCCGGTTGCAGGCGACTGTTGTTGCCGGTTTGTACGCTGACCTGGGTGTCATACTCATGCCCTTCGCGCAGCCCGGAGCTTTCCAGCACCCGACTTAACACCACCTCTCCCCAGTTGCCCTGGGTTTTGTTGTCCCCTTTCAACGCATTGGTGAGGTTGATGGCTTCCTGCGCCATACGGGCGTTAAGCTGTTGCAGGTTACGGATCTCATGGGCCAGCGTGTGTCGCTCCTTCGATTCGGCGCCAAAGCTCTCCTGCACCTGACGGCGAAAACCGTCCAGTTGTTCGCGTAGCGGCGTCAGCAGCTTTTCCATGCTCTGCTGATTTTGCTGGTCCACTTTGTGCCCGCTCTGTTCAAAGATGCGATTGGCAAGGTTTTCAAACTGGGTGGACAACCGCTGTTCGCTGTTCATCAGCAACCGCTGCTTTTCTTCCGCCGCCAGCCGGGTTTCTTCAAGGCGGATCGTCACTTCGCGCAGTTCCGCTTCCTGTGCGCCGTTGGCTTCGCGCAGCGCACGCAGCTCCTGATTAAGCTGAACGCACTCTTCCCGCAGCTCCGCCAGTTGCCGCAACTTTTCCTCGCCAGCCGCCAGTTGGCCGTGCAGCATACGCAGTTCCTGCGTCTGCTGATCCAGCCGCTGCTGGTCCTGCCGTCGCATCTGCTGGCTTTCAATCAGCTGTTGGCGCGCCTGTTCCAGCGCCTGCTGTTGCAACTGTAATTCGGTGTCATGCCGCGCCTGACGCTGTTGCTGCCACAGGCTGGCAGCCAGCCAACCCAGCAGCAGGCCGACCACGCCGCCGCCGACGCCATAAAACAAGGAGATCTCCACACCGCCTCCGGGTTATGAGTACCACTGCCCGCCAAGGTAAAATGAGGCTGTATATATGTCCAGAGGTGACGTGAGAAATCGGCCGAAAAAGCCGCTGTCAAACGAGAAAATGCGAGCCGACTTCAGAAAGCGGGCGGCAGAAAAAACAAAACCGGCCCTTGAGCCGGTTTTGGAATTTATCGCAAGGATTACGCCAGACGCTGTTTTGCGTCGGCGATGGCGCGCGCGACCTGTTGCGGCGACACCCCGCCCTGCGCGGCGCGTTTTTCCAGACAGGACTGCAACGACAGCACCGGATACACATCGTCTTCGATCACGGCGCTGAACTGTTTGAGATCCGCCAGCGACAACGCTTCCAACGCTTTGCCCTGACGAATGGCCTCCACCACCGCTTCACCGACGATGTGGTGCGCTTCACGGAACGGCACGCCTTTGGCGACCAGATAGTCGGCCAGTTCGGTGGCGTTGGCGTAGCCCTGCTGCGCCGCTTCCTGACAACGCGGACGTTTCACCTGAATGCCTTCCAGCACCAGCGCCGCCATCATCAGGCAATCGTGCCAGGTGTCCAGCGCGTCGAACAGCCCTTCCTTGTCTTCCTGCATATCTTTGTTGTACGCCAGCGGCAGGCCTTTCAGCGTCACCAGCATGCCGGCCAGCGCGCCCTGCACCCGTCCGCATTTACCGCGGATCAGCTCCAGCGCGTCCGGGTTCTTTTTCTGCGGCATCAGCGAGGAGCCGGAGGTCACGCGGTCGGACAGTTCGACAAACGCCGCTTCGCCGCTGTTGAAGAAGATCAAGTCTTCAGCGAAGCGCGACAGGTGCACCATGCCGATGGAGGCGTCAGACAACAGTTCCAGCACGTGATCGCGATCGGATACCGTATCCAGACTGTTGCGTGTCGCCGAGGCAAAACCCAGCCAGCCGGCCAGTTGCTCGCGGTCGATAGGATAGGCGGTGCCTGCCAGCGCGCCGCAACCCAGCGGGCTGACGTCCAGGCGCTTGAGCGTGTCTTCCAGACGACTCTCGTCACGCGCGAGCATTTCATGATAAGCCAGACACCAGTGGGCGAACGTTACCGGCTGCGCGCGCTGCAAATGGGTATACCCCGGCATCACCGCATCCTGATTAGCCTCGGCGGTAGCGACCAGCGCGGCGCGCAGATGACGGATCGCCTGCGCCAGTTCGCTCACCTGCGCCTTGCACCACAGTTTCAGGTCGGTAGCGACCTGATCGTTACGGCTGCGCCCGGTGTGCAGTTTCTTGCCCAGATCGCCGACTTTCTCGATCAGTTTCTGCTCCACCCAACTGTGGATGTCTTCCGCGTCGCTTTGCAGGATAGCGTCGGGATCCGCCTGCACCTCTTTCAGCAGTGCGTTGAGCGCCAGCTCCAGTTGCTGCTGTTCCTGAGCGCTCAGTACGTTCACCGTCACCAGCGCCTTGGACCAGCCGATGGATCCGATGATGTCCTGCTCCGCCAGACGGTAATCAAACCGCAGTGAATCGTTGAACTGTTTAAAACGTTGATCTGCCGCCTGCGTGAACCGTCCGCCCCACAAAGCCATAACTACACTCCCGGTATCTCTGATAAAGGCGGGCCGACTCCTGTCCGCCCCGCCGTTGAACTGCTCGTATTTCTCCGGCGGTTGTCGCCGGGAGAAAACGTGATTGATGCTCGCGGCTTACGCCAGAATACGGGTGCCGATGGACACGCCGTTGAACAACGCCGGCAACTGCTCGGCGTGACGCCAGCTGGCGATATCCACCGGACGTCCCAGCGCGCGCGCCGCGTCCAGCGCCGCATTAACCTTGACGATCATGCCGTCGGTAATAATGCCCTGCGCGATCAGTTCTTCCGCTTTGCCGGCGGTCATTTCCGCGATGCGCTGACCTTTGCCGTCCAGAATGCCGCTGACATCGGACAGCAGGATCAGGTCGGCGCCCAGCGTCTGCGCCAGCGCGGTGGCGGCCTGATCGGCGTTGACGTTCATCAGTTCGCCGCCGGCAGTGATGCCGATGGAGCTAATGACCGGCAGATAACCGGCATTCAGCAGGGTGTTGAGCAACGCCGGAGAGCCGACTTCGGCTTTACCCACGTGCCCCAGTTCGTCGTTCAGTTGCGTGACCACCGTGCTGCCGCCATCCGCCAGACTCAGGCCAACGGCGTTGATGCCGTGACGAATCGACCAGGCCAGCAGGGTTTTGTTGGCGGAACCGGCCAGCGCGCCGGTAATGATGTCGATCTGATCGGCGGGCGTCACGCGCAGGCCGTTCTTCTTGACCACCGGCAGCGACAGTTTCTTCATCAGGTCGTCCACCAGACAACCGCCGCCATGCACGATCACCAGCGGGCGCTGATGCTGCTGACGGTAGGTCACCAGCGCGGTGAACAGGCGCTCCAGCGCCTCTTCGCTATCCAGTAATACGCCGCCTAATTTGATAATTAACGGATTCATCGGTCTTTGCGCCTCAGGGTGTCATCAGAGTAAGGATTGGGTTTCAGGGAAACCGAAGCGAATGTTCATGCACTGCACAGCCTGCGCCGCCGCGCCTTTGAGCAGGTTATCTTCGGTGGCGACCACGATCAGGTGCTCGTCCTGCACCGCGAAGCCGATGTCGCAGAACGGCAGACCGACCACCGATTTCAGCGCCGGTACGCCTTTCTCATACAACCGCACCAGCGGTTTGTCATGGTAGGCGTTGTGGTAAGCTTCCGCCACGTCCTGCGCGGTAACGCCCGGCTGCAGGCGGCAGGTGATGGTCGCCAGAATGCCGCGCGGGAAATTGCCCAGATGCGGGGTAAAAATCACCGGAATGCCGAGATGGGTGGCGATTTCCGGATGATGGCGATGATTGAAAATGCCATACGGCTGCAGGCTGACTTCACAAAAGCTGTTGGTCATGCTCGCTTTACGGCCAGCGCCGCTGACGCCGCTGGTGGCGTCGATCACCGGCCACTGGTTCGGGTTCAGCAAGCCGCCTTCCACCAGCGGTTTCAATGCCAGCTGGGACGCGGTCGGGTAGCAACCCGGCACCGCGATCAGCTGCGCCTGTTTGATGCTGTCCGCCTGCCATTCCGCCAGACCGTACACCGCCTGCGCCAGCCAGTCGGCGTGCTGATGCTCGAAACCGTAGTAACGGGTGTAGAATTCAGGATCCTGCACGCGAAACGCGCCGGAAAGATCGAACACGGTGCAGCCGGCTTTCAGGAACTGCGGCGCCAGATCGTGGCTCACCTTGTGGTCGGTGGCCAGAAACACCACGTCCACGCCTTTGGCGGCGTCGGCCACGTCGGTCAGCGGCTGCACCGGCAAGTCAATAATGCCTTTAAGCTGGGGATGCAGGTCGGAAATGCGTTTTCCCGCATCAACACTTTGCGCGGAAACCGCCAAAGCGGTTATGTTCATCTGCGGGTGACGGTTCAGGTACAGGGCCAGCTCAGCGCCGGTATAGCCACTTGCACCAACGATCAACGTATTCAGCATGAGTTCGGTATACCTTTATTGCCAGATAGGTGGAACAGGAAGCAGGCTCATCAGCGCGGCCACGCCGTTCACCCACAAAAGCCAGAAGAAACGATTATGCGACAATCTCGTATCGCCGCACAGCTTATGATTTCATTTCGCCTGGCATTATTGTATTTTTATTCACAATAAATGCATGAATATTGATACTATCCTAACCCAGAGGCTGTCAACAGTGAAGATGAATTTACCCCCTTTTATGGAGCTGTACCGGGCATTGATCGCCACCCCGTCCATCAGCGCCACCGAGCGCGCCCTGGATCAAAGCAATGAGACCTTAATCAACCTGTTGGCGGGATGGTTTAGCGATCTGGGTTTTCATGTCGACGTGCAGCCGGTACCCGGCACCTTTAATAAATTCAACCTGCTGGCCCGACTGGGAGAAGGCAGCGGCGGGCTGCTGCTGGCCGGCCATACCGACACGGTGCCGTTCGACGACGGCCGCTGGACGCGCGACCCGTTCACCCTGACCGAGCACGACAACAAACTCTACGGGCTCGGCACCGCCGACATGAAAGGCTTTTTCGCCTTTATTCTCGATGCGCTGCGCGATGTGGATGCCGGTAAGCTGACCAAACCGCTGTACATTCTGGCGACCGCGGATGAAGAAACGACGATGGCAGGCGCCAAGTATTTCTCCGAATCGACCGGCATTCGCCCGGACTGCGCGATTATCGGCGAGCCGACGTCATTGCAGCCGGTGCGCGCCCACAAGGGCCACATGTCGAATGTGGTTCGTATTCAGGGCCAGTCCGGCCACTCCAGCGACCCGTCGCGCGGCGTCAACGCCATCGAACTGATGCACGAAGCCATTTCCGAACTGATGGTGCTGCGCAACACGCTGCAAGAGCGCTATCACAACCCGGCGTTCCATATCCCTTATCCGACCATGAACTTTGGTCACATTCATGGCGGCGACGCCGCCAACCGCATCTGCGCCTGCTGCGACCTGCACATGGATATCCGCCCGCTGCCGGGCATGACGCTGAGCGATCTCAACGGTCTTATGAGCGAAGCGCTGGCGCCGGTCAGCGAACGCTGGCCCGGCCGTCTCACCATCAGCGAACTGCATCCGCCGATTCCGGGTTACGAGTGCCCGGCGGATCATCATCTGGCGCAGGTGGTGGAAAAACTGGTGGGGCAGCCGACCGATGTGGTGAATTACTGCACCGAAGCGCCGTTCATTCAGGAACTGTGCCCGACGCTGGTGCTTGGCCCCGGCTCCATCAATCAGGCGCATCAGCCGGATGAATTTATCGACATGTCGTTCATCAAACCGACGCGCACGTTGATTACCGAGTTGGTGCATCACTTCTGCCAGCACTGATTTCGTGTTCTGGCGTTGCCCGGCTGTGACCGCCGGGCAACATTGCCATTGCCGCCGAAAAAAACTCTGCACGCATCCAACCGGCTACCCGCCTCTTTTTTATTGTCTTCTTGCCGCCTTCTCATTGCCGTTCTTGCTTTCGCCGCCGCTATAAGATAAGCGTCACTTATCGGCAAGCTTTTGTAATTAAATTTCACAAATTGCCTTTGCACCGGTTAAACAGGTACAACTGTAGGGATTAAAGGACGTTCATTGACGAACAATGGCGAACGTGGCTAGATAACAGACAGTAACCACACAATTTTTGTGTGTAATAAATTTACAAAATCAAGAGATGGGTCAGGGTAACTATGAATGAACAATATTCCGCCATGCGGAGCAATGTCAGCATGCTGGGTAAATTGCTCGGCGACACCATCAAGGATGCGCTGGGCGCCAATATCCTTGAGCGTGTTGAAACAATCCGCAAGCTGTCCAAAGCCTCGCGAGCCGGCAGCGAAACACACCGTCAGGAACTGCTGACCACACTGCAGAACCTGTCCAACGAGGAACTGCTGCCGGTCGCCCGCGCGTTCAGCCAGTTCCTTAACCTGACCAACACGGCGGAGCAGTACCACAGCATTTCTCCGCACGGCGAGGCGGCCAGTAACCCGGAAGCGCTGGCGACGGTGTTTCGCAACCTGAAAAGCCGCGACAATCTGAGCGACAAGGACATCCGCGACGCGGTGGAATCGCTCTCCATCGAGCTGGTGCTGACCGCGCACCCGACCGAAATCACCCGCCGCACGTTGATCCACAAACTGGTTGAAGTGAATACCTGCCTCAAGCAGCTCGACCACGACGATCTGGCCGACTATGAACGCCATCAGATCATGCGCCGTCTGCGCCAGTTGATCGCCCAGTACTGGCATACCGATGAAATCCGCAAAATCCGCCCGACGCCGGTGGACGAAGCCAAGTGGGGCTTCGCGGTGGTGGAGAACAGCCTGTGGGAAGGGGTGCCGGCGTTCCTGCGCGAACTCGACGAACAGATGGACAAGGAACTCGGTTATCGTCTGCCGGTGGATTCGGTGCCGGTACGCTTCACCTCCTGGATGGGCGGCGACCGCGACGGCAACCCGAACGTGACCGCTGAAGTCACCCGCCGCGTACTGCTGTTAAGCCGCTGGAAAGCCGCCGATCTGTTCCTGCGCGACGTACAAGTACTGGTGTCCGAGCTGTCGATGACCACCTGTACCCCGGAGCTGCAACAGCTGGCGGGCGGCGACGAGGTGCAGGAACCCTACCGCGAGCTGATGAAAACGCTGCGCGCGCAGTTGACCGCCACCCTGAACTATCTGGACGCGCGTCTGAAAGGCGAGCAACTGGTCGCGCCCAAAGATCTGCTGGTCACCAACGAGCAGTTGTGGGATCCGCTGTACGCCTGTTACCAGTCGCTGCATGCCTGCGGCATGGGCATCATCGCCGACGGTCAGTTGCTCGACACCCTGCGCCGGGTACGCTGCTTCGGCGTGCCGCTGGTGCGTATCGACGTACGGCAGGAGAGCACCCGTCACACCGACGCGCTGGCGGAAATCACCCGCTATCTGGGGTTGGGAGACTACGAAAGCTGGTCGGAATCCGACAAACAGGCGTTCCTGATCCGCGAGCTTAACTCCAAGCGTCCGCTGCTGCCGCGTCAGTGGGAACCCAGCGCCGACACGCAGGAAGTGCTGGAAACCTGCCGGGTGATCGCCGAAACCCCACGCGATTCCATCGCCGCCTACGTGATCTCGATGGCGCGCACCCCGTCCGACGTGCTGGCGGTGCATCTGCTGCTGAAGGAAGCCGGCTGCCCGTACGCGCTGCCGGTGGCGCCGCTGTTCGAAACGCTGGACGACCTGAATAACGCCGACAGCGTCATGATCCAGTTGCTCAACATCGACTGGTATCGCGGCTTCATTCAGGGCAAACAGATGGTGATGATCGGCTATTCCGACTCCGCCAAAGACGCCGGGGTGATGGCCGCCTCCTGGGCCCAGTACCGCGCGCAGGACGCACTGATCAAGACCTGTGAGAAATACGGCATCGCGCTGACGCTGTTCCACGGTCGCGGCGGCTCCATCGGCCGCGGCGGCGCGCCGGCTCATGCCGCGCTGCTCTCCCAACCGCCGGGAAGCCTGAAAGGCGGCCTGCGCGTCACCGAACAGGGCGAGATGATCCGCTTCAAGTTCGGTCTGCCGGAAGTCACCATCAGCAGCCTGTCGCTCTACACCTCCGCTATTCTGGAAGCCAACCTGCTGCCGCCGCCGGAACCGAAGCAGGAATGGCATCACATCATGAACGAGCTGTCGCGCATTTCCTGCGACATGTACCGCGGCTACGTGCGGGAAAACCCGGACTTCGTGCCTTATTTCCGCGCCGCCACGCCGGAACTGGAACTGGGTAAACTGCCGCTGGGGTCGCGCCCGGCTAAACGCCGACCGAACGGCGGCGTGGAAAGCCTGCGCGCCATCCCGTGGATTTTCGCCTGGACCCAGAACCGCCTGATGCTGCCCGCCTGGCTGGGCGCCGGCGCCGCGCTGCAAAAAGTGATCGACGACGGTCACCAAAACCAGCTGGAAGACATGTGCCGCGACTGGCCGTTCTTCTCCACCCGCATCGGTATGCTGGAGATGGTGTTCGCCAAGGCCGACCTGTGGCTGGCGGAATACTACGATCAACGGCTGGTGGAAGAGAAACTGTGGTCGCTCGGCAAACAGCTGCGCGAGCAGTTGGAAAAAGACATCAAGGCGGTACTGACCATCTCCAACGACGACCATCTGATGGCTGACCTGCCGTGGATCGCCGAATCCATCGCGCTGCGCAACGTCTACACCGACCCGCTCAACGTGTTGCAGGCGGAACTGTTGCACCGTTCGCGTCAGCAAGACACTCTGGATCCGCAGGTAGAGCAGGCGCTGATGGTCACCATCGCCGGCGTCGCCGCCGGGATGCGCAATACCGGCTAATGACCCACCAACACAAACCGGGAGCAATAGCTCCCGGTTTGTTACTGCAATCGTTCACGACCTCACGCCAGATACTTATCCCGCAGCCCTTCCCGCACCGACGCATCCAGTCCGTAATCCTGCTCCAGCCAGTTATCCACCGAGCCATGTCGTTCACGGATAGTATGCAGCGCGGTCACCAGAAACTCTTCGCGGGCGGAAAGCACGAAATCAAAGCGCTTCAGCGCCTTTTCACTCAGGCTCGACGCCAAATCTTCCAGCAACTGGCGACGGAACGGAATCAGGGTGGATTCGGTGATCAGATAATCTTCCATAACCGTTTGTTCATCCGCGCCCAGCGCGAACAGCACCAGCGCGGAACCAATGCCGGTACGATCCTTGCCCACCGCGCAATGTTGCACCAGCGCGCCATCGTCAGGCTGGCGCAGCAACGCCACCAAATGCTGGTAGGCCGGATTGCCGAACGGCAGGCGACGGTACAGTTCCAGCATAAAAGCGCGGGAATCGAACGCTTCGAGTTTTTCCGACCCCAGCGTTTCCAGGCTGGCGGTCACTTCATGCCGTAGCGGATTGGCGGGAACCTGATGATAACGGGCGCCGGACCACAGCCGGTCGGGCCGCAGCGAGGCTTCATCCTGATCGCGATAGTCCACCACGTGCGCCACCGGCACGCTGGCGAGATGGTCGATGTCACGTTCACTCAGCATGTCCAGCGCGCCGGAGCGAAACAGCCTGCCGCGCCGGACTTGCCGCCCGTCTGCCACGCGGATCCCCCCCAAATCACGGAAATTGACGCCGCCGTCAAGCGGAAGCAACGAGGGATGCAGTAATGAGGTTAAAGTCATATTTTTCCCTGTAGTTCTCGATATTTAGTTACCGATAATTCGTTATCGATACGGAGTTATCAATGCTGAATGATTACGGTTGACTCACCGTCGAATGATGGAAACCGATTCGTATTATCAGACCTGACAATTAAATTAGCATGAAGACGGGCAGGCAGATGAACCGCGCGAGAGAAGTCCCCGCGGAAACAGAAAAAGCGGTACGAAGGCTCGGCCATATCGTACCGCCCGCGCCGAACATATCGCCCGGCGATTGAATCACACTCAGGCGCTCAGCAGTTTGCGGGCCGCCGACAACACTACGTTGACCGACGCGTGTTCCGCTTTCTGCATCGTAGCGGTATCGGGGATTTCCTGCTGAGTACGATTGACAATCACGCCCGCCACCATTCCGGCGCGCAGCCCTTGACTGGCGCACATGGTCAGCAGCGTAGCGGACTCCATTTCATAGTTCAGTACGCCCATGCTCTGCCACTCCGCCATTGACCCCTGGAAACGGCGCACCACGCGGCCGGAATAGGTGTCGTAACGCTCCTGGCCCGGATAGAAGGTATCCGAAGAAGCTGTAACGCCGACATGCAGCGTCGCCCCCGCTTCACGCGCCGCTTCCGCCAGCGCGGAAGTACAGGCGAAATCCGCCACCGCCGGGAATTCCAGCGGCGCAAAATGCAGGCTGGCGCCGTCCAGACGAACCGCCGCCGTGGTCACCAGCACATCGCCCACCGCGATATGCGGCTGGATGGCGCCGGTGGTGCCGACACGCAGAAACGTGCGCACACCCAGTTGCGCCAGCTCTTCTACCGCAATCGACGTAGACGGGCCGCCAATACCGGTGGAACAAACAATCACCGGCTTACCCGCCAGTTCCGCGCGCCAGGAAGTGAACTCCCGATGCGATGCCAGAAACACCGGGTTCTCCATCAGCCGGGCGATTTTCTCCACCCGAGCCGGATCGCCGGGCACAATCGCCAGCGTGGCACCTTGTAAATCCTGCTTTGTTAAACCGAGATGAAATACATCGGACATAAACGCCTCCAGACAACGGTCAGGTACGGAACGATCTTAGCGCACACACTGCGGCCGTTAAGTGAAGTGCGTCGCTGATTGGAAAGTAACAAACATCCATTTACATTAATATTGTGATTTTAATCACAATTTAAACTGTAATCACCCGACGTTGCGTCACGCAATGTGGCACCGATTGCCTTATCGGGTTGCCGGTATTCGCAATACACTACAAAGTTCCTACACTTGCTTAACGCGGGGGCGGCATTATCCCGCTGGCAGATTCCAGTCTTGATAAAGGAAAGGCAATGAAAACCGATGAGCTACTGACACTCAGAGAGACCACACGGGCATTTTCGCCAGCCGTCATGCCGCTGGCTTCTTCCGCGATGACTACTGACGCCGCCGGGCTGGTCGCCGGCGAGACCACCATCCCTTCGCAGGGCGACAACCTGCCCGCGTATATTGCCAAACCGGAAAAAGCCGACGGCCCGCTGCCGATCGTACTGGTGGTGCAGGAAATCTTTGGCGTGCATGAGCACATCCGCGATGTATGCCGGCGACTGGCAAAACAAGGCTATCTGGCGATCGCGCCGGAACTCTATTTCCGTCAGGGCGACCCGCAACAGTACAGCGACATTCCCACACTGCTGAGCGAACTGGTCAGCAAGGTGCCGGATAATCAGGTGCTGTCCGACCTCGACCACACCGCGCATTGGGCGGTGCGCCAGGGTGGCGACGCCAGTCGGCTGGCGATCACCGGTTTCTGCTGGGGCGGCCGCATCAGTTGGCTGTACGCTGCGCACAATCCGCAGTTAAAAGCCGCCGTCGCCTGGTACGGCAAACTGGTCGCCGAAAAAACGCTGACCTCGCCTCAACACCCGGTGGACGTGGCGAAAGACCTGAGCGCGCCGGTGCTGGGCCTGTACGGCGGGCAGGATAAAGGCATTTCGCTGGAGCAGGTGGAAACCATGCGTCAGGCGCTACGGGCGGTCAATGCCGATGCGGAGATCGTGGTCTACCCGGAAGCGGAGCATGCTTTCCATGCCGATTACCGCGCTACTTACCACGAAGCCTCGGCCAAAGACGGCTGGCAACGCATGCTGGAGTGGTTCGCCCGCTACGGCGTGGTGTAACCCCGCAACAAATGTAAAAAGGGAGACGCTATCGTCTCCCTTTTTCATGTCAGGCGGTGATGCGGAACGTCCCGGCCCTGTGCGTCACATCCTGTGGTTCACGCGCGTCCTGTCATCCTTTGCGCCATTCCTCATCACCGTGTTCGGTTACTGACTGTTTTCGCTAACTTACTCGGCGGTTTCGCGCAGACGTTTCGCTGCCTGCACCATGTTCGCCAGCGACTGACGGGTTTCCGGCCAGCCGCGGGTTTTCAGGCCGCAGTCCGGGTTAACCCACAGACGTTCGGACGGAATACGCTGGGCCGCTTTGCGCAGCAGCGCTTCAATCCACTCTACGCTCGGCACGTTCGGCGAGTGAATGTCGTACACGCCTGGGCCGATTTCATTCGGGTACTCGAACTCTTCGAACGATTCCAGCAGTTCCATGTCGGAACGCGAGGTTTCGATGGTGATCACGTCCGCATCCAGTGCCGCGATGGAATCCATGATGTCGTTGAATTCGCAGTAGCACATGTGGGTGTGGATCTGGGTGTCGTCTTTCGCTACCGCCGCGTTCAGGCGGAACGCATCGACCGCCCACTCCAGATAAGCAGCCCAGTCGGAGCGGTGCAGCGGCAAGCCTTCACGTAGCGCCGGTTCGTCAATCTGGATGATGCCGATGCCGGCCTGTTCCAGATCCGCCACTTCGTCGCGCAGCGCCAGCGCAATCTGCCTGGCGATGGTTTCACGGGTGACGTCTTCACGCGGGAAGGACCAGCACAGAATGGTGACCGGACCAGTCAGCATGCCTTTCACCGGCTTGTCGGTCAGCGACTGGGCATATTTCGCCCACTCGACCGTGATCGGCTCCGGACGGCTGATGTCGCCAATCACCACCGGCGGTTTCACGCAACGGGAACCGTAGCTCTGTACCCAGCCGTTCTGGGTGAACACGAAACCATCCAGATGTTCGCCGAAATACTCCACCATGTCGTTACGTTCGGCTTCACCGTGCACCAGTACGTCCAGCTCCAGACGTTCCTGTTCCACAATCGCCTGTTTAATGTGCTCGGCGATGCCGATACGGTAGTTCTGACCGTCCAGACGACCCTGTTTGAAGTCCAGACGCAGGCTGCGGATTTCGGTGGTCTGCGGGAACGAACCGATAGTGGTGGTCGGCCAGGCCGGCAGGTTGAAACGCGCACGCTGTGCGTCGGCGCGTACCGGGTACGGATTCTGACGCAGACTGTCCTGCGCGGTGATCGCCGCCAGACGCTTCGCCACCTCCGGGTTGTTAACGCGAGTAGAGGTGCGACGGGCGCGGATCGGCGCGCTGTAAGCCACCAGTTCGTCGCCGTTGCCGCTGTTGAGCGCGCGGGTCAGCAGCGCCAGTTCCTGACACTTCTGAATCGCAAAGGCGAACCAGCTTTTCACTTCCTCGTCCAGACGGGTTTCGACGCTGAGATCGATCGGGCTGTGCAGCAGGGAGCAGGAGCTGCCCAGCCACAGAGCGCGTTTACCCAGCAGCGGTTGCAGGCGTTCGAACCAGCTCGCCAGATCGGCGCGCCACACGTTACGACCGTTGATCACGCCCAGCGACAGCACCCAGTCAGCCGGCAATTGCGCGTTCAGCGCCGCGGCGTCGTCTTTGCCGTGCACCAGATCGACATGCAGACCCTGTACCGGCAGCGCTGTGATCACGTCCAGATTCTGGCCGATGCTGTCGAAATAGGTGGTCAGCAGCAGTTTCACCTGCCCTTGCAGCGCATCGTAAGCCGGTTTGAAAGCGGCTTTCCACTCGGCGTCCAGTTCCAGCGCCAGCAGCGGCTCGTCAATCTGCACCCACTCGATGCCGCGTTTAGCCAGTTCGGCCAGCACCTGCTGGTACACCGGCAGCACCGCGTTCAGCAGATCCAGACGATTGAAGGCTTCCCCTTTGACTTTGCCCAGCCACAGGTAGGTCACCGGACCCAGCAGCACCGGTTTCACCTTGTGGCCCAGCGCCAGCGCTTCATCCACTTCATCCAGCAGTTGGGTCCAGCTCAGCTTGAACTGCTGGCCTTTGCTGAATTCCGGCACCATGTAGTGATAGTTGGTGTTGAACCATTTGGTCATTTCAGCGGCGGCGGCCGGCTCACCGGTCGGTGCGCGGCCACGGCCGATACGAAACAGGGTATCCAGATCGACGGAACCATCCGCATTCTGGTGACGGGCAGGTACATTCCCCAGCAGCAGGCTGGTGGTCAGCACATGGTCGTACCAGGCAAAATCGCCTACCGGCAGCAATTCCACGCCGGCGTCTTTCTGCTGTTGCCAGTGACGGGCACGCAACTCACGGCCCACGGTCAGCAACTCTTCCTGCGTGCTGTTCCCTGCCCAATAGCTTTCCTGTGCTTTTTTCAGTTCACGACGCAGACCGACGCGCGGAAAACCGAGAGTGTGATTTAAAATTGCCATGCTTGAATTCCCATTTAGCCGTCCAGATGTTTACACATCCATAATCCGCAGGTAGTGTAGTAAGTACAAGCGCAATTTATTCACTGTCACTGTGAAGGACTCTCATGATCGAACTTAAACACTTACGGACGCTGCAGGCGCTGCGCAACACGGGATCGTTAGCCGCCGCCGCCGCACAGCTCCATCAGACGCAATCCGCCCTGTCGCATCAGTTCAGCGATCTGGAACAACGGCTGGGATTCCGCTTGTTCGTCCGTAAGAGCCAGCCGCTGCGCTTTACGCCGCAGGGGGAAATTCTGCTGCAGCTGGCCGAGCAGATCCTGCCGCAGATACAGCAGGCGCTGCAGGCATGCAACGAGCCGCATCAGACCACCTTGCGGCTGGCGATCGAGTGTCACAGTTGTATTCAGTGGCTGACGCCGGCGCTGGAGAACTTCCACCAAAGCTGGCCGCAAGTGGTGATGGATTTCAAATCCGGCGTCACTTTCGACCCGCAACCTGCGCTGCAACAAGGCGAGCTGGACCTGGTGATGACCTCCGACATTCTGCCGCGCAGCGGCTTGCACTACTCGCCGATGTTCGACTTTGAGGTACGGCTGGTGCTGTCGCCGGATCATCCGCTGGCCGCCAAAGCCGTGATTGCGCCTGAGGATCTGGCGCAGGAAACGCTGATGATTTATCCGGTGCAGCGTCAGCGGCTGGATGTGTGGCGCCACTTTCTGCAACCAGCGGGGGTCAGCCCGTCGCTAAAAAGCGTAGACAATACCTTGCTGTTGATCCAGATGGTGGCGGCGCGCATGGGCATCGCCGCGCTGCCGCACTGGGTGGTGGAGAGCTTTGAACGTCAGGGGCTGGTCGTCACCAAAACCCTGGGAGAAGGCTTGTGGAGCCGGCTGTACGCCGCCGTTCGCGATGGCGAGCAGCGTCAGCCGGTTATCGAAGCGTTTATTCGCTCCGCGCGCCAGCATGCCTGCGAGCATCTGCCGTTTGTGCGGGACGCTTCACGACCCAACGCCGGTGCACCCACAAAGCAACCGCAATAATCGCAGAACCGATGAGAAAGCTGGTCCAGTTCGGCGTTTTCTGCCAGAACGCGAAATTGACCAGCAACCCGGCCGGGACGTGAAAGTTGTTCATGATACTCAACGTACCGGCGTCCACCTGAGTCGCGCCGTAGTTCCACATGAAATAGCCAAGACCCGACACCACCACGCCAAGAAACGCCAGCACCCCCCACTGCACCGGTGCGGTGGGCAGTTTGGTCAGATTGCCGAATAGCGCCCAGGCTACCAGCGTCACCAGCGCGGCGCCGAGGTAGAACCAGGAAAAGGCGCTGTGCTGCGGCATCGGATGCACTTCCATCAGCCGTTTATACCCCACTTGCCCCACGGCAAAACAAACATTGGCCGCCTGTACCAGCAGCAGCCCCCACCAGAAATGTTCGCTCACGCCGTGATAGTGGATCACAGCGGCGCCCAGAACAGCCAGCAAGGCGCTGAATACATAGCCCCAGCGCAGGCGATGCCCGCTGAGCAGGTCGTAAATCAGCGTGACGTACAGCGGCGTCATCACCGAAAACAGCAGAATCGTCGGCACATTGAGGTACAGGTAACTGCGGAACAGGAACAGATACATGACGCCAAGCTGGAAAACGCCCACCAGCAGATACAGCCCCAACACTTTGGGGGAATAGCCGCGCCAGCGCAGGAAAGGCAGAAACACCAGCGCCGCCAGTACCAGCCGAAACATAGCGGAGAACCAACTATCAACCTGGCCGGCCAGGTATTCGCCAATCAGGCTGAAGGAAAACGACCACAAAATCGTGGTGATGATCAATAACGGCACGGCGTAACTCACTCTATCGCTGTTAACAGGAAGAGCATTGTAGTCGAGTTACGTGGCCGTATTTTCCTCAACTTGGTTTACATGAGAATAAAATACAACCAATCAATTAATCAAAATTGCCAGCGCAACCAGGCGAAGAACACGTTGCCATTATTATGCGTGCCGGGAATGTAAGTAGCCTGAAGAGACAGGCGCTGATAACTGACCGACGCCAGCGGCAGCAGCACCGGGATCGGGATATATTTCCAGTTGTCCCGCATGGTGGCCCCGGCGGTAAAACCCAACCCCAACTGAAAATCCTGATTTTCCAGCGGCCGCCAGCGTTTTTCATAGCCATAGCCGCCGATAGGCTCCCACTTGTTAAAAGAGTCCTTGAACGCCATCAGGTACAGGCTGTGCCAGTCGCCATCGCGATCCAGCCGGGATACGCCATAGCCTGCTCCCCAGGGACGCTCGTTGTACCTGTCGGTCTTCGTCTTGTCGTAAGTCCAGCGGTTATGCCAGGTCATGACCGGCACATACAGATCCTGAGACTGCCAGTGATGCCAGGTCTCCGACAGATTATCGCCGGCGCGCCGCCAGATTCCCGGCTCCGCGCCGCTTTCAACGACATCAGACGCCGTATTTTCGCCAGACGGCGCGGCAGCAAATGCCGGGGTAGATAACAGGGCAGACAGCGCAAAGAGGCAAGTGTGTGGTGTCAATTTTAATTGCATAAACAACATGTCCAAAGCGAATTACCAATGACCGGCAGGTCAGGTGGTCTGGCGTTTATGTCCAGAGGTTTATGGTCCGACCACCGATATACAACGATTTTCGCGATATTAAATACAACTAAAGCCAAACCACTGGGCTAATCCGGCACTTTTGAGAGACTTCCTAGACAAAGTGTAGAAGAAACAACCAAGTCAGGCGATTTGCCACAATAAGGGGGATAACGCGCGGACAACAGAGTATTCCTGCGGTACTAATGTGTTCTAAAAAGCTACCGCGCCGACTTTGCCAGCCAGATAGAAAAAGAGAGGAGCCCGCAGAGGCTAGGGTGAAAAAATCCGGTTATCCGGCTTGCCGGGCAGACAGGCCGGAAAAATATCAGATGCCGTCGCCGTCTTCGAAACCGCGCAACGAGCCGTTGAAGTACTGGTCCATATCCAACGAGGGTTTATCGCTTTCCGGGCGGCCAACAATTCGCGCCGGCACGCCGGCGGCAGTGGTATGCGGCGGCACCGGCTGCAAAACCACCGACCCCGCGCCAATCTTGGCGCCGCATCCCACTTCGATATTACCCAGGATCTTAGCGCCCGCGCCGATCATCACCCCTTCCCGAATCTTGGGATGACGGTCGCCGTTGGTCTTGCCGGTCCCGCCCAGGGTGACCGATTGCAGGATGGAAACGTCGTTTTCCACGACGGCGGTTTCACCGATCACGATACCGGTGGCGTGGTCCAGCATGATGCCGCAACCGATGCGCGCCGCCGGGTGGATATCCACCCCAAATGACACTGAAATCTGGTTCTGCAGGTAAATCGCCAGCGCCTGCCGTTCCTGCCGCCACAGCCAGTGGCCGATACGGTAAGCCTGCAGAGCATGAAATCCTTTCAGGTAGAGCAGCGGCGTCGAGTATTTATCCACCGCCGGGTCGCGCAGGCGCACCGCCAGAATGTCGCGGGCAGCGGACGCAATCATCTGCGGTTCGGCGCGGTAGGCCTCTTCCACCACTTCACGGATGGCAATCGCCGGCATGATGGCGTTAGCCAGCTTATTCGCCAGCATGTAGCTCAATGCGCTGCCCAGATTCTCATGTTTCAGCAGCGTCGCGTGAAAGAAACTGGCCAGCATCGGTTCGCATTCCGCCAGACTGCGCGCCTCTTCCTTAATGTTTTTCCAAACCAGCTCCAGCTCATCATTCGACATCGCGACACCTCTTTGAAAAACCGTCAACCCACCGCTTCACTTACAACTGCACGACGCGCTACTGCACAAAGCTCTATCAGCATAAAACAACAACGGGCCTCCCAAGGGAAGCCCGAACAATGCCCTGCCGTCACAGGCTGGCGCTTTCGTCTTTGCGCGCCCGGCCCAGCAGGCTCAACGCCGCTTCACGCGCGTCTTTACCACAATACAGCACTTGCCAGAGCTGCTCGGTGATCGGCATTTCCACACCGTAGCGCTGCGCCAGCGCCATCACTTCCTTGGTATTACGGTAGCCTTCCACCACCTGACCAATCTGGTTCTGGGCGCTGACCACGTCCATCCCTTGTCCCAGCATCATGCCGAAACGACGGTTGCGTGACTGGTTGTCGGTGCAGGTCAGCACCAGATCGCCCAAGCCCGCCATGCCCATAAACGTGGTCGGGTCGGCCCCCAGCGCCACGCCCAGCCGCGTCATTTCGGCCAGACCGCGGGTGATAAGCGCAGTACGCGCATTGGCGCCGAACCCCATGCCGTCAGACATGCCGGCGCCGATGGCGATCACGTTCTTCACGGCGCCTCCCAGCTGCACCCCGATAAAATCAGGGTTGCTGTAGACGCGAAAACTTTTGCCGCAATGCAGCAGATGTTGCAAATCGTCGGAAAACGGCTGATCGGTCGATGCCAACGCAATCGCAGTAGGCAACCCGGCCGCCAGCTCTTTGGCGAAAGTCGGCCCGGAGAGCACCGCCAGCGGGATCGTATTACCCAGCGCTTCGCGGGCGACGTCCTGCAACAGACGACCGGTTTCCGCTTCCAGCCCCTTGGTAGCCCACACCAGTCGCGCGTCCGCCCGCAGATGGGGCTTGAGCTGGCGCAGCACATCGCCAAACACATGGCTCGGCACCACCACCAGAATGTTGCGGCTGGCGGCCAACGCCTGCGACAGGTCCGCTTCCAGTTGCAGGGTATCCGGGAACGGTACGTCGGGCAGGAACGCCTGATTGCACCGTGCGGCCTGCAACGCCTGAATATGAGCGGGGTCATGGCCCCAGAGCACCACACGGTGGCCGTTGCGGGCCACCGTGATCGCCAGCGCGGTGCCGTAAGATCCGGCACCGACTACCGTCATTGCTGCATCAGACGGGTTCATCAGGCATCCAGCGTCTGAGCGGTGCCGTCCTGGCCTGCCTGCTGTTCCAGATAGTTCATGAACAGAGCGTCAAAGTTAACCGGAGCCAGGTTCAACTGCGGGAAGGTACCGCGGGACACCAGGCTGGTAATGCACTCGCGCGCGTACGGGAACAGCACGTTCGGGCAGTAAGCGCCCAGGCAGTGGGCCAGTTGGGTGCCTTCGATGCCGGAGACGGTGAAGATACCCGCCTGCTGCACTTCGCACAGGAACGCGGTTTCTTCGCCGAGGGTGGAGGTCACGGTCACGCGCAGCACCACTTCGTACACATCGTCAGCCAACTGGGTGGATGCGGTATCCAGATCCAGTTTGACTTCCGGGTTCCATTCCTGCTGGAACACCTGCGGCGCGTTCGGCGCTTCGAAAGAAATATCCTTGGTGTAGATACGCTGGATCTGGAAAGTCAGTTCGCCGTTGTTTTGTTCAGACATGTTGAATAATACCCTTTCGTTAGATTTCCTTGCGCGCTTCCCTTCGCCAGGAAGGACACGCCATAACACAAACAGACTCCCCTCTGACGGGGCGTCGCATTATTTACCGCGCACCAGCGGGAGGTTCTCGCCGCTCCAGCCAGCCAGCCCGTCTTTCAGGATCACGACGCGCTCAAACCCGGCTTTGAACAGATTCTCTGCCGATTCACGAGATGCCATGCCGTTGGCGCACACCACAATCACCGGCTGCGCTTTGTGTTTTTCCAGCTCGCTCAGGCTGCCGTTTTTGATGTCGTTCGGCAACAGGTTGATGGCGCCGGCGATATGTCCACGACGGTAATCATCGCGATTACGGGTGTCTACCACCACCGCATCTTCTTTATTAATCAGTTGGATCGCTTCACCACGAGCCACTTCTTTTACCTTGGACAGTTTACTCTTCACCGTAAGCACAATGACCGCGACCAGCAGGGCAATCCAGGCCACGCTCAGAATCGGGTGTCGGCTGATGAATGGCATAATCTCTTGCATGGGGTGTAACGACTCCGAAATCAGTTAAGCAATTCAAATACAGGGTGTCTGAGTATACCTATGCGATACCGCAATTACAGCCTGTAAGCCAACATCGCGTCATGATTATGCGCGGCGGATTGCATTTATCCGTAGGATCCAGGGCCGCTCGCTGTCATGGATGGAAATAGAAATCCCTGACGAGACAACTGGTAAGGCGCTGTTCATCGTGGAATAATCTTTCGCCATGAGCAAAAAAGCGTTCTCTGTACCGTTGCCGACGGGTCGTGACAAACTGTTAATCCGGTGCGCCAGTGTGCTTTGTGTCGGCGTGCTGCTGTTGCCGTGCCCCAGTTGGAGCGACGACGGCCAGCAGCAGTTGAAATCCCTGCAGCAAGACATCGCAGAGAAGGAAAAAAGCGTCCGGGAACAGCAGCAACGTCGCAGCGCCCTGCTTGAGCAACTGAAAAAGCAGGAACAGTCGATCGCTCAGTCCACCCGCCAGCTACGCGACACCCGCGCCACCCTTGAACGTCTGAATCAGGATGTCGGCAGCCTGAGCGCCTCCATCGCCAAACTGCAAACCCAGCAGAAAACGCAGGAAACCCTGCTGGCGAAACAGCTGGATGCCGCGTTCCGTCAGGGCCAGCATGGCGCCCTGCAACTGATCCTCAGCGGTGAGGAAAGCCAGCGGCGCGAGCGCATCCTCGCCTACTTCAATTATCTGAATCAGGCGCGCGAGCAATCCATCACCGCGTTACAGCAAACCCGTACGCAGCTTGCCAGCCAGAAACAGCAACTGGAGCAGAAACAGGCGCAGCAAAAACGCCTGCTCGGCGACCAACAGCAGCAGCAGAAAACGCTGGAACAGGCGCAGGGCGAACGTCAGAAGACGTTGGGCGCACTGGAAAACGCACTGGAAAAAGACCAGCAACAATTGACGGAACTGCGTCAGAACGAAACCCGTTTGCGCGACCAGATCGCGCGTGCGGAACGGGAAGCCAGGGCGCGAGCGGAGCGAGAAGCACGCGAAGCAGCCAAACTACGTGAAAAAGAAGAACAGGCCAAACGCAGCGGCGCCAGTTACAAACCCACCGAGCAGGAGCGTTCGCTGATGGCGCGCACCGGCGGTCTGGGTCAGCCGGCCGGCCAGTACGTATGGCCGGTGCGCGGCCGCACGCTGCACCGTTTCGGCGAACCGTTGCAGGGCGAACTGCGCTGGAAGGGGCTGGTGATCGGCGCATCCGAAGGTACCGAGGTGCGCGCCATCGCCGACGGCACCGTGCTGATGGCAGACTGGCTGCAGGGCTATGGTCAGGTGGTGGTGCTGGAACACGGCAGGGGCGACATGAGCCTGTATGGTTATAACCAGAGCGCGCTGGTCTCGGTAGGCGCGCAGGTGAAAGCCGGTCAGCCGGTGGCGCTGGTCGGCAACAGCGGCGGGCAGAATCAGCCCGCCCTCTATTTTGAAATTCGACGTCAGGGACAGGCGGTCAACCCCTTACCCTGGCTAGGAAGGTAGGTTTGCGTCCATTAATTTCCCGCTTGTTGACTCTCACCGGCATGACGCTCACCGGCACGCTGCTGGCCCTTCCCGTCTGGGCGGGCAAGCTGGCGCTGGTGATCGACGATTTCGGCTACCGCCCGCATAACGAAAATCAGGTGCTGGCGATGCCCACCGCCATTTCCGTGGCCGTGTTGCCCAATGCGCCATACGCCCGCGACATGGCGACCAAGGCCCATGCGCAAGGCAGAGAAGTGTTGATTCACCTGCCGATGGCGCCGATGAGCAAGCAGCCGCTGGAGCGTGACACGCTGCGCCCGGACATGAGCAGCGAGGAAATCGCGCGCATCCTGCGCGATGCGGTCAACAAGGTGCCTTACGCCGTCGGGCTGAACAACCACATGGGCAGCGCCATGACCGCCAGCCTGCCGGGCATGCAGAAGGTGATGCAGGCGATGACCGCCTACCGCTTCTATTTCCTCGACAGCATGACCATCGGCAGCAGTCAGGCCACCCAGGCGGCGGCCGGTACCGGCATCAAGGTACTCAAACGCAAGGTCTTCCTGGACGACACCCAGAACGTTGCCGACATTCGGCGTCAGTTCAGCCGGGCGGTGGAGATCGCGCAACGCAGCGGGTACGCCATCGCCATCGGCCACCCTCACCCCACCACCATTCAGGTGTTGCAGCAGATGTTGCCGACGCTGCCGGCCGATATCGTACTGGTGCGCCCCAGTCAATTGCTGAACGAACCGGAACCGCGCTATGCGCCGGTGCCGACGTACCTTGCGTCGCAACCGACCGCCCCGGCGCAAAAACGGCTGCGCCCTATTCAGGTCTGCGCGATCAAACAGCCGCTGCCGGCGATCTCTCAGTCGGATCTGTGGCGGCAGCTTGGACATAATCTGGCGACCAGCCCCGCCGTCAGCTATCTGAAACAGCACTGGCAGACCTGGCTGGGGTAATACGGCGAGCCGCGTCGTCTATCGGCGGCGCGGCCGGTTACCAGCTCAGCACCACCTTGCCGGATTGGCCGGAGCGCATCACATCAAACCCGTTTTGGAAATCGTCAATGGCGTAGCGATGGGTGATGATCGGCGACAGATCCAGTCCGGACTGGATCAACGCCGCCATTTTGTACCAGGTTTCAAACATTTCACGGCCGTAGATACCTTTAATCACCAGCCCCTTGAAAATGATGTCACTCCAGTCTACCGATACGGCTTCCGGCGGAATACCCAGCATGGCGATGCGACCGCCGTGGTTCATCACCGACAGCAACGTGCGCAAGGCCGCCGGCGCGCCGGACATCTCCAGCCCGACGTCAAATCCTTCGGTCATACCCAGTTCCCGCATCACGTCGGTCAGCGATTCCCGCGCTACATTCACCGCCCGGTTAACGCCCATCCGCCGCGCCAGCGCCAGCCGGTAGTCATTGACGTCGGTAATCACCACATGACGGGCGCCGACATGGCGGCAAACCGCCGCCGCCATGACGCCAATCGGCCCCGCGCCGCTTACCAACACGTCTTCACCCACCAGATCAAACGCCAGCGCCGTATGCACCGCGTTGCCGAACGGATCGAAAATAGCAGCGATGTCATCGGGAATCGCCGCCGGAAGACGGAACGCGTTATACGCCGGAATCACCAGGTACTCGGCGAAAGCGCCCGGCCGGTTGACACCGACGCCGGAGGTATTGCGGCACAAATGACGGCGTCCGGCGCGGCAGTTACGGCAATAGCCGCAGGTGATATGCCCTTCGCCCGACACCCGATCGCCAATCCTGAACCCTTCCACTTCCTGCCCTATCGCCACGATCTCGCCGACATACTCATGCCCGACCACCATCGGCACCGGGATGGTTTTCTGCGACCACGCATCCCAGTTGTAGATATGCACGTCGGTGCCGCAAATGGCGGTTTTACGGATTTTGATCATCACATCGTTGTGGCCCGGTTCCGGCGCGGAAACGTCAGTCAGCCAGATGCCCGGTTCCGGGCGCAGTTTCGCCAGCGCTTTCATCATCGTCTCCTCACTTCACCACGCCCAGTTGGCGGCCGACCCGGATAAACGCCGTCACCGCCCGTTCAATCTGCTCCGGCGTATGCGCCGCCGACATCTGGGTACGGATGCGCGCCTGCCCGTGCGGCACCACCGGGTAGAAAAAACCGGTGACATAAATGCCTTCCTGTCGCAACGCCGCCGCGAATGCCTGCGCCAGCCGGGCATCGCCCAGCATCACCGGAATAATGGCGTGATCTGCGCCCGCGAGCGTAAACCCCGCCTCAGTCATCCGCTGACGAAACAGACTGGCGTTATGCCACAGACGCCGACGCAGCGCCTGTCCATCCTGCAGCAGGTCCAATACCTTGATCGACGCCGACACAATCGACGGCGCCAGCGAATTGGAAAACAGGTACGGCCGGGAGCGCTGACGCAGCCACGCCACCACCTCCCGCCGGGCGGCGGTATAGCCGCCGGACGCACCGCCCAGCGCTTTGCCCAGCGTGCCGGTAATAATGTCCACCCGCCCCATCACCTGGCAGTATTCATGGGTGCCGCGTCCCTGTTCGCCGACAAATCCCACCGCGTGGGAGTCATCCACCATCACCAGCGCGTCGTAGCGCTCCGCCAGATCGCAAATACCGCGCAAATTGGCGATCACGCCGTCCATCGAAAACACGCCGTCGGTGGCAATCATCAGATTACGCGCCCCTTCCGACCGGGCCTGTTGCAACCGTGCCTCCAGCTGATGCATATCGTTATTGTCGTAACGATAACGGCGCGCTTTTGACAGGCGAATACCGTCGATGATCGACGCATGATTGAGCGCATCGGACACAATCGCGTCGTTTTCCCCCATCAGGGTTTCGAACAACCCGCCGTTGGCGTCAAAGCAGGAGGAGTAGAGGATGGCATCCTCCATATCGAGAAACGCCGCCAGCCGGCGCTCCAGCATCTGGTGAATATCCTGCGTACCGCAGATAAAACGTACCGACGCCATGCCGAAGCCGTGGCTATCCAGCCCGGCTTTGGCCGCGGCAATCACCGCCGGGTGATTGGCTAACCCCAGATAATTGTTCGCGCAGAAGTTAATCAGCTCGCCGCCGTCCGCCGCCGTAATGTGCGCCTGCTGCGCTGTGGTGATCGGCCGTTCATCCTTAAACAGTCCCTCGTCGTGCAGCGAGGCAAGCTGGGCGGTCAGTTGGTGATAAAACGCATCAGGCATGGCGCGGCTCTCCTTTTCGTCCGTCATCGGAATTTCCGCCGAGCGGCGGTAGGCCTTATGGAGGTAAAGGTAGTGGAGAAATGCGAGCCGGGCTGACAGGTCAGCCACAAAATGCCACAGTGATCACGCCGGAAATGCGAAGCGCCTGGCAAGAAACGGCGGGAAAATCCGCACAGGATGTCTGTGATGCGTCGAAATGCTATTATAGCGGCCAATAGGTGTGGAGCGCGGTGCTCCACCAGCAAGATAGCAGGTAACTCCCATGATTATCGTAACTGGCGGCGCTGGTTTCATCGGCAGCAATATCGTAAAAGCGCTGAATGATGACGGGTATCGGGATATTCTGGTGGTCGACAACCTTAAGGATGGCACCAAGTTCGCCAATCTGGTTGATCTGGACATCGCCGACTACATGGATAAGGAAGACTTCCTCGCCAGCATCGTTGCCGGAGACGATCTGGGCGATATCGAGGTTATTTTCCACGAAGGCGCCTGTTCCTCCACTACTGAGTGGGATGGTAAGTACATGATGGATAATAACTATCAGTACTCCAAGGACGTGTTGCACTACTGCCTGGAGCGTGGAATTCCATTCATGTATGCCTCTTCTGCCGCTACCTACGGCGGCCGCACCGACAACTTCGTGGAAGAGCGTCAATATGAGCAGCCGCTGAATGTTTACGGCTATTCCAAGTTCCTGTTCGACCAGTATGTGCGTGAAATTCTGCCGCAAACCAGCTCACAGATTTGCGGCTTTCGCTACTTCAACGTCTACGGGCCGCGCGAAGGCCACAAAGGCAGCATGGCCAGCGTGGCGTTCCACCTGAATAACCAGATCAATCAGGGTGAAAAACCCAAATTGTTCGCCGGCAGCGAAAATTTCAAACGCGATTTCATCTATGTCGGCGACGTGGCGGCGGTGAACCTGTGGTTCTGGCAACACGAAGTTTCCGGCATCTTCAACTGCGGCACCGGCCGTGCCGAGTCCTTCCAGGCCGTGGCGGATGCCGTACTGGCCTACCACCAGAAAGACGGCGTGGAATACATCCCTTTCCCGGAAAAACTGAAAGGCCGCTATCAGTCCTACACGCAGGCAGACCTCACCAACCTGCGCGCCGCTGGTTATGAAAAGCCGTTCAAAACCGTAGCGGAAGGGGTCGCCGACTACCTGGCCTGGCTGAACCGCAACGCCTGATTCGCTTTGCCGTAAGGAAACACGAACGGTATGAAAATTCTGGTTATCGGCCCTTCCTGGGTGGGCGACATGATGATGTCGCACAGTCTTTACCGCACCCTGAAGGCCGAACACCCGGACGCCATCATCGATGTGATGGCGCCGGCTTGGTGTCGCCCGCTGCTGGCGCGCATGCCCGAAGTACATCAGGCATTGCCCATGCCGCTGGGACACGGCATGCTGGCGCTCGGCGAACGTCGGCGACTGGGCGTATCGCTGCGCGAGCAGCGATACGATCGCGCCTATGTGCTGCCCAATTCCTTCAAATCGGCGCTGGTGCCTTTTTTTGCCGATATTCCGCATCGCACCGGCTGGCGCGGTGAAATGCGTTACGGTCTGCTCAATGACCTACGGGTTCTGGACAAAGCCGCTTTCCCGCTGATGGTGCAGCGCTATGTCGCGCTGGCTTATGACCGTGCCCGCATTCATACCGCCGCTGATTTGCCTCAGCCTTTACTGTGGCCGCAGTTGGCGGTGAATGACGCCGAAATTGCGGATGTCACCGCCGCCTTTAATTTGACCGACGCCCGGCCGCTGATTGGTTTCTGCCCCGGCGCCGAGTTCGGCCCGGCCAAACGCTGGCCGCATTACCACTACGGTTCGCTGGCACAAACGCTGATTGAACAAGGTTATCAGGTCATCTTGTTCGGTTCGAACAACGACCGTCAGGCAGGTGAGGACATCCGTCAAACCCTGAGTGCCGATGCCCGCGAACATTGTCTCAATCTGGCCGGGCAGACTGCGCTGGATCAGGCGGTGGTGTTGATCGCCGCCTGTCAGGCGATCGTCAGCAACGACTCGGGTCTGATGCACGTGGCAGCAGCGCTCAACCGCCCACTGGTGGCGCTGTACGGCCCCAGCAGCCCGGACTTCACCCCGCCGCTCTCCCACCAGGCCGAGGTCATCCGCCTGATCACCGGTTATCACCGGGTGCGCAAGGGCGATGCCGAACAAGGGTATCATCAGAGCCTGATCGATATTCAGCCGCAACAGGTGCTGGACGCCCTGTCACGCTATCTGCCCGCCAAAGGGGAGCCTGCATGAGGGTATTGATCGTCAAAACGTCTTCCATGGGCGACGTGCTGCACACCCTGCCCGCACTCACCGATGCGATGCAGGTGATTCACGGCATCCAGTTCGACTGGGTGGTGGAAGAAGGTTTTGCCCAGATCCCCGGCTGGCACCCGGCGGTTGATCGCGTCATTTCGGTGGCAATCCGCCGCTGGCGCAAAAGCTGGTTCAGCCGTGAAACCCGCGCCGAGCGGGCCGCATTCAAAACACAGCTGCGGGAAAAACGCTATGATGCGGTCATCGATGCGCAGGGGCTGCTGAAAAGCGCGGTGCTGGTGACCCGCCAGGCACTCGGCAACAAGCATGGGCTGGACTGGAAAAGCGCCCGCGAGCCGCTGGCCAGCTGGTTTTATCAGTATCGACATCCGATCGCCAGCCAGCAGCACGCGGTAGAACGCATCCGGGAGCTGTTTTCCGTCAGCCTGAATTACCGTAAACCGACGGAACAGGGCGATTACGCCATTGCGGCGCGTTTTCTGTCGGCACAGCCCGCCGACAACCAGCCGTATCTGGTGTTTCTGCATGCCACCACCCGGGATGAAAAACACTGGCCGGAGTCGCACTGGCGCGAACTGATCGCGCTGGCCGAACCTCGCGGACTGCGCATCAAATTGCCCTGGGGCGCGGAGCACGAGCACCAGCGGGCGCAGCGACTGGCAGCCGGGTTTTCTCACGTAGACGTGCTGCCCCGGCTTACTCTGGAACAGGTCGCAGGCATACTGGCGGGCGCAAAAGCCGTGGTCTCGGTGGATACCGGGCTCAGTCACCTCGCCGCCGCGCTCGACCGCCCCAACATCACGCTGTACGGCCCGACCGATCCGGGGTTGATTGGCGGCTACGGCCAAAACCAGCATGTCTGCCGTCCGGCAGGCAGCCGCAATCTGGCGGATCTCCGCGCCGCCGATGTGTGGCAGCACTGTGCTTCTCTCTTGACTGAATAAGGCGGTTTTACTGTGACCTCACCGCGTAAGGTTGAACTCCGGCGAATCCTTATTACCAAATTCCGCCATCATGGCGATGTGCTGCTGACATCGCCGCTATTTTCCATTCTGCGTCAGCATTACCCGGACGCCCAAATCGACGCGCTGGTGTTTGCCGACACGGCGGAAATGCTATCGCTGCATCCGGCGATTGACCAGCTTTATACCGTCGACAAAAAATGGAAAAAACTTGGGCCGTTCGGTCATCTGGCGAAAGAGTGGGCGCTGCTGAAAACGCTGCGGGCGCAACGTTATGACGCCATCATTCACCTGACCGAGAGTATGCGCGGTTTATGGATCGCGCGTCTGGCGGGCATCCCGCTCGGCGTCACCTTTCGCAACAGCGCACGCGACAAACTGTCGTTCTGGAAAAAGACGTTTCAGTATCGCGTACCGCGCATTCCGCGCCGCCACACGGTGGAATCCCATCTGGATACCCTGCGAGTACTGGGGATCCAGCCGGAACCGGAAGCGCGTCGGTTACAACTGATCGCCGGCGAGGAGGCCGATCAGGCGGTAGACCAGAAACTGCGGGCCCAGCAATGGCAGGGACAACCCTTCATCGTGGTTCATCCAACATCGCGCTGGCTGTTCAAATGCTGGAAGAGCAGCGCGATGGCGGAAGCCATCAACACCCTGTGCGAACGCGGCCACACCATCGTGCTAAGCGCTTCGCCGGCGGAAAGCGAAATGGCGATGATCGCCGACATCAAGTCGCGCCTGACCCATCCGGTGTTGGATCTGGCCGGCCAGTTGACGCTCAAACAGCTGGCGAGCCTGATCGGCAAAGCACAATTGCTGCTGGGCGTGGACTCGGTGCCGATGCATATCGCGTCTGCGATGCAAACGCCGGTGGTGGCGCTGTTCGGCCCCAGCGGAGACACCGAATGGGCGCCGTGGATGACCGTCAACCGGGTGATAGTCTCCGACCGCCATCCCTGCCGCCCTTGCGGTAAAGACGGTTGCGGCGGCAGCAAGGTTAGCGACTGTCTGCAGCAAATCAGCGTTCAGCAGGTGTTGCTGGCGGTTGATTCGGCACTGCTGGAGGCACAGGGATGAAACTGGCGATCGTGCGGCAGAAATACCGACCGGACGGCGGGGCGGAGCGCTTCGTTTCCAGGGCGCTCGACGCGCTCAGCAACCACCGTTCACTGGATGTCAGTGTTATCACCCGCAGTTGGGAAGGCGCGGAACAGGTCAACCGCAGCGTTATCATCTGTAACCCGCGCATCACCGGCCGGGTCCAGCGCGAGAGCGCGTTCGCACAGGCTGCTCAGCAGCACTTCGCCGCGTTCGATCTGGTGCAGAGCCACGAACGGATTCCAGGCTGCCATATTTACCGCGCCGGCGACGGCGTTCATCAGTCCTGGCTTACCCAGCGTTCGCGGATTCTCAACCCGTTGCAGCGACGTCTGCTGTGGTGGTCCGGTTTTCACCGCTATGTGATGGCGCAGGAGCAGGCGATGTATCAGCATCCATCGCTGAAAGCCGTCATCTGCAACTCGCAGATGGTGGCGGATGAAATTCGCCACTACTTTGGCGTGCCTGCCGATAAAATTCAGCTGATTTACAACGGGGTAAACACCGACACCTTTACCCCCGACCTGCGCGCGACCTACCGACACGCGCTGCGTCAGCAACTGGGTGTACCGCAAAACGCGCCAGTGATGCTGTTTGTCGGTTCCGGTTTCGAGCGCAAAGGGCTGGCGGGCGCGATCCACGCCATCAGCGGCGTTCCTCAGCATCCGCACCTGATCGTGGTGGGGAAAGATAAGCACAGTCGTCGTTATCAGCGTCTGGCCCGGCGGCTCGGCGTCGCCGATCGGGTTCATTTCGTCGGTATGCAGCCGGATACCCGGCCCTACTACGGCGCGGCGGATATGCTGCTGCTGCCGACGCTGTACGACCCGTTCCCGAATGTGGTGTTGGAAGCGATGGCCAGCGGACTGGGGGTGATTACGTCACAACAGTGCGGCGGCAAAGAGTTTATCCAGTCAGGTTTGAACGGGTTTGTTTGCGATTCGCTGGACTATGACGGCCTGCGCCAGTCGGTACGACAGGCTTGCGAAACCGGGTTCGGCGGGTTTGGCGAGCAGGCGAGAGCCAAAGTGGAACGCTACGACCTGCGCTTTCTGAGCGATAACATGCTCAAACTCTATGAACAGTTGATTTGATGCTATACCGGGTGCGCCGCGATTTTCGGCGTATGCCTTTCGGTAAAAGAAGCCGGGTCACGGCCGACGTTACGTCCATGACCCGGCTGTCGGATCAGATAAAACGCTGACGATCGTAGCGATACTGGCTCAGCCACAGTGCAAAACAGAGCATGCTCAGATTGGCATGTTCATGATGGAAAGTGGTGTTAACCAACCCGACCACCAGCGTGACCACCAATGCCGAGCAGGCCGCCCCCCACGATAGCCAGGAAACCGGCAACGCATTTTTCTTCGGTATATAACGCGCCAACGTCACGCCCATCGCGCCAAACAGGCTGAAGACCCAAAAAGCGCCCCAGACGCCGTTTTCCGCCAGCACGTTGATAAAGATATTATGGGCATGAGAAACATGTGTGAACAGTGGCTTATCTGGCCATTTATTGATGTCGATTTTCTCGAAGTTTTCTTTCCCTACACCAAAGAAAGGATGCTGTTTGAAGACATCAAGAGCTGAACTCCAGATAACATCACGATAACTCAATACATTGTTATCCGAAGCATTTTGCTCCTGTTTTACCACAACGCGCGCATTACTGAGGATTGCAACCGCAATTAACCCGGCGATAAAGACAGCAGGCAGCAGCAGAAATTTTTTATTTTTTCTGGCGAACCCTACTCCCAAAACCAGCGCCACCACAAGAACGGCCCCGAAGGTCGCCCGGCTTTCACCAAACGCCACATAGACCAGAGACAGCGCCAGCATGGCTATCCACATCAGTCGTTTGCCAACGCCCAACATCGACCAGTAACTGAACAGAACCGTCAACGCCATCCCGCAAATAATAGCGTTATAGATGGCGGCGTGATTCACATGACCAACCGAGTTGAGCGTCCAGTACGTTTCCCTGCCGAGGTAAAAGTGTTCCCACGCGCCATAAATCAGACCGACGAATGTCCCCAGCGTGGCCCAGAACACCAGACCGATTTTCTGCTTTTCGCTGAAACTGGCATGATAGATCACCCAGCCGAACAGCATATAACGGGCTACATCGGTCAGAGAACGCACATCGGTGTGATAAGCGGAAAACGGCAGGCCAACCAGATACGAGAGTATGTAAAGGGCAAAAAACAGATCCCACCCTGACCACTGGCGCTCTTTTTTATTCATGACCGCCTGAACGATCACCCACAGCAGCAACAGCGCCATTGCGATGTTTTTAGGCGCTTCGGCCAACGGGTTAACAAAAATAGCCAGCGCACTGAGAAAATACAGGCCGCGATTATCGGTACGTCGGGTGTTAAACGATAACTGAGTTGTCATTAAATCTTTCTCAACAAATGGGTAAAAGCCGTCTGAATCTCAGGAAGGGAAATCTGTTGCATACACGCTGACTGCCCGTCGCAGAACTGCAGGCAGCGCGTTTCATTCCGATTGCACCGTTCAAGCCAGGACAATTCACGGCCAAATAGCGTGTGCTGGTCGCGACAAGGAATCGGGTGGAAACCGATGTTGATAATCGGGTTATTCTGCCAGAAGCGGCCGGGACCAAACGCGACCGGATTACCCGGACCATACAGCGTCATGGTCGGGGTATTGACCCATTTCGCCAGATGCGCCACGCCGGTGTCGGCGCAGATCAGCGCTTTCGAACCCGCCAGCAGCGTCAGCAGTTGCGACAAAGACAACTCACCGGCAAAACTGCGATAACGCCGTTCCGGGTCAATCGCGTCAACGATATACCGTTCATTGCCGCCGCCGCTCCATACCGGGGTGTAACCTTGCGCCGCCAGCCAATCCGCCAACGCCAGCCAGCGCTCCGGCGGCCAGAAACGCACCGGATTGCTGGCGCCGACATGCAGTACGACAAAAGGCGACTCCGGCGAGGAAAAATCGCACGCCGGCGCAGACCAGCGCTGAGGCGCGGGCAACGCGCCGTCCGTCAGGGCGGCCATCGCGTCGCCCCACGCCATCGGTTCAACCGGATAGTCTCGATATTCATTGACCGGCCAGCTCTTGGCATTACGCAGCGCAGGTCGATGCGCAACGATCCAACGGCTGCCCGCCGCCAGCGCCAGCCAGCTATAGCGGTTGTCGCCTGGAATCAACGCCAGATCATAGGGTCCGCTGTTAACAATCGCCGACACCGACGACGCCGAAGCGGGTTGGTAAGGCATCGGCACTACGCCGTAGGGATTCAGGCGATAAACCTCGACGAACGGCGGCTTGCACAGCAGCACGATTTCCGCCCGTGGATAATTACGCCGCAGCTTGGCCAGCAACGGCGTCAGCATCACGGTATCGCCCAGCAACAGATTGTGGGCGACCAGAATGCGTTTCACCGCTGTCGGCGCGCGACGCCAGGGCTTTTTCAGCAACTGCAGCAGACCGCGCGGAAAAATCCGCAACCGGGCGGAAAATTTACTCATGAACGAGTCGACCGCAGGCTGTTCCGGAAAATAGTGGTCATTCGGTCGAGCATGATATCCGCGCCAAACTGCTCGGACGCGCGTTTGAGCGCCGCTTCGCCAAATTGGGCGCGCAACGCATCGTCGCCCATCAGTTGACGCAATTTCTGTTCCAGCAACGCGGTGTCTTTGGGCGTGATCAAATAGCCGGTCTGTTCATTGACCACCGCTTCGTCAATCGCGCCGACCGTGGTCGACACCACCGGCAAGCCGCAGGCCATCGCCTGCATAATGCTTTGCGGTACGCCTTCGTTGCCGTAGGAGGGCAGCACAAACAGATCCATGCTGTTCAGGCAATCCGGCACATCGTCGCGGTTGCCCAGAAAAATGACCCGATCGGCCAGCCCCATCGACGCGACCTGCTGCTCCAGCGCCTGACGCTGCGGCCCATCGCCCACCATCAGCAACTGCCAGTCCGGAAAATCCTTCGCCAGCGTCTGCCAGGCCTCCAGCAGATAGGTGTGCCCTTTCCAGGAACGCATGGTCGCCAGAATACCCAGCGTCGGCCGATCCGGCACGCCGATGGTCTGACGGGCGCTCTGCCGGGCAGCCTGACGATAAAAGCTCAGGTCGATGCCGGTCGGCACCGAGGTCATATGCGACAACGGATAGCGATTGTCGCGATGCAACTGCTGACGCAGCCGTTCGCCGGTGGTGGCGATGTGGCGGGTTGCGGTCATGTACAGCCAGCGGGTGGTCAGCGAACGGTTGATGTCGGTGGAAACATGGCGGGTACGCACCATCGGCGGCACCCGTTTTCCCAGCATCAGCCCGGCGACCGCGACCAGCCAGGCATCGGTGGAGCTGTGCGTATTGATGATATCGAACGCGCAACCGTGCTGACGCAGCCAACCGACCAGCGCCAGCAGGGAAGACAACCGTTTTTTCTCGATCGGCAGCCCAACCACGGCAATACCCCGCGCCTGCGCTTCACGATAAATATTGGAGTGCGGACAACACAGAATGGTGACCTTATGGCCACGCTTCATCATTCCCTGAGACTCCGTAAGAATACGAATTTCCTGCCCACCCCAACCACAAGAGGACTCGGTATGTAATATATTTAAAGATGTGTCTAACATCTTTTTATACCTATATCAAATAAGCCTTAAATCATAAACCGCCTATAATACATGAAGGCTGGCGAAGAATCCTGTACAAAATGCGTTCGTCATACGTTAAAGAGAGGATTGATTTAAGATCGGAATCGTAAAACGGAATGTCGCCAGGCTGTTCAACTTTCTGCCATTTTTCGATAACGCCACCACCTTCTCCCCACGGGATCAAACACATTTTGAAATAAACCACCATATCGTTAAATATTATTTGATAATTCACTTCATGAGTTGATAAATATATTTTCTTCACCGGATAAAAACAGAGTAAATATTTATTTACCTTGTCCTTTTGTTTTAATTATCACGTCCCTTTATTCCCCTAATTGATGTTTCCTGCGACGAATAATCCTGTTTGTCATCAATCATTAATCCAACGTGCAACGGTGCAATTTCCAGCGCTAATTACCTGTTTCTTCGGTAGAAAGGAGAACACCGGCCGTAGCCGGTTAAAATGATAGATTTAACCGCTATAAATATATAGAATTCGCTATCGCCGACTATAATACCGATGATTATGTTACAAACGCTGTACACCTTTCTGTTTTACATGATCCAGCCGCTTATCTGGCTGCGCCTCTGGCTCCGGGGCCGCAAAATCCCCGCTTACCGCAAACGCTGGGGGGAGCGCTACGGCTTCTACAGGAATCAGGTAAAACCCGAAGGCATACTGCTGCATTCCGTCTCCGTCGGAGAGACGCTGGCCGCGGTGCCGCTGGTCCGCGCCTTGCGCCACCGTTATCCATCTCTGCCGATTACCGTCACCACCATGACGCCGACCGGCTCCGAGCGCGCGTTATCCGCATTCGGCAAAGATGTTTACCATGTCTATCTGCCCTACGATCTGCCCGGCGCTATGGCGCGCTTTCTCGACCATGTGCAGCCGCGTCTGGTAATCATCATGGAAACCGAGCTGTGGCCTAACCTGATCACGGCGCTGCACCAGCGCAAAATTCCGCTGATCATCGCCAACGCTCGTCTGTCCGAACGTTCCGCCAACGGCTACCGTAAACTCGGCCGCTTTATGCGAACGCTGCTGCGTCGCATCACCCTCATTGCGGTGCAAAATGAGGAAGATGGCGAGCGCTTTATCAATCTGGGGCTGAAACGCACCCAGTTGAACGTGACCGGCAGCCTGAAATTCGATATTTCCGTCACGCCGGAGCTGGCCGCGCGCGCCGTGACGCTGCGTCGACAGTGGGCGCCGCAGCGCCCGGTGTGGATCGCCGCCAGTACCCATGAAGGCGAAGAAAAAATCATCGTCGACGCCCACACCGAATTGCTGAAAGCCTTTCCTACTCTGTTGCTGATTCTGGTGCCGCGCCATCCCGACCGTTTTGACGATGCCAAAGCGATCGTCCGCAAGGCCGGGCTGGAATATACTCTGCGCAGCGCAGGTACCGTTCCTCCCGCCTCGTCTCATGTAGTGATTGGCGATACCATGGGTGAACTGATGCTGCTGTACGGCATTGCCGACCTGGCATTTGTCGGCGGCAGCCTGATTGAGCGGGGCGGACACAATCCGCTGGAACCGGCTGCGCACGCCATACCGGTGCTGATGGGACCGCATACCTTCAATTTCAAGGATATCTGCGCCCGCCTGCAGGAATCCGATGGGCTGATCACCGTGCGGGATACCGCATCGCTGGTGGAACAGGTCACCACCCTGCTGTCCGACGATGATTATCGCCGTTATCACGGCCACCATGCTGTGGACGTACTGCACAAAAATCAGGGCGCGCTGCAAAGTCTGCTGGCTCTGCTGGAGCCCTATCTGCCGCCACGGAGTCAGTAATGAGCCGGAAACGCCTGTCCGTCGTTCTTATCAGTCATAACGCGGCGGAGCTGCTGCCCGACTGTCTGGCGTCAGTCGACTGGGCCGACGAGATTATCGTGCTGGATTCCGGCAGCAGCGACGCCACACTGGATGTCGCCCGCCGCCACGGCGCGCAGGTTTATCAGAACACCGACTGGCCCGGTTTCGGCAAACAGCGTCAACTGGCGCAGCAGTATGCCAGCGGCGATTACATCTTCATGATTGATACCGACGAACGGGTCACGCCGGCGCTGCGGCAATCCATCGAGACGACGCTCGAATCCCCTGAAAGCGATGCCGTCTATCGCTGCGCGCGCCGCAATCTGTTTCTGGGGCGCTTCATGCGCCACAGCGGCTGGTATCCGGATGAGGTTATCCGCCTGTACCCCAACCGCTACCGTTACAACGACAACGCGGTACACGAATCCCTCGATTATGGCGCCGCCCGGGTGATTTCGCTGGATGGCGACCTGAAGCACCTGACCTGCCGGGACTTTTTCAGTTTCCAGCAAAAGCAGTTCGCCTACGCGGCAAGCTGGGCGGAAGAGCGCTTTCGTCAGGGCAAACGCTGCGGTTTCTCCTCCATCGTACTGCACACGCTGGGAGCGTTTGTCAAAACCTGGCTGTTGCGGGCCGGCTTTCTGGACGGCAAACAAGGACTGTTGCTGGCCATCGTAAATGCACAGTACACATTTAACAAATATACTGGTCTATGGGCCCTGAATAACCGGCGCGACACTCACCAGGAACATCAGCACCATGAAGACTAGAGCCATCTATCCCGGCACCTTTGACCCGCTGACCAACGGCCATCTGGACCTGTTGACACGCGCGGCGCGCATGTTCGATCACCTGATTCTGGCTATTGCCGCCAGCCCCGGTAAAAAAACGCTGTTTACGCTGGAAGAACGGGTGGCGCTGGCTAAAGAAGCCACGCAGCATCTGTCGAACATCGAGGTGGTTGGGTTTACCGATCTGATGGCTAATTTCGCCCGGCAGCAGCGGGCGACGATTCTGGTGCGGGGGTTACGCGCCGTGTCTGATTTCGAATACGAACTGCAACTGGCCAAAATGAACCACCACCTGATGCCGACGCTGGAAAGCATATTTCTGATGCCATCGGAGCAGTGGTCTTTCATCTCATCGTCATTGGTTAAAGAAGTTGCCCGTCACGGCGGCGACGTTTCACACTTTTTGCCACGACCTGTCGCCGCTGCTCTGCTGGAAAAATTAGGCTGAGCGCTACGCTATCGTTGTTTAATTACTCCGGAACGGATTGCGCTTAACGCTGACAGCACTTACAGAAAAAAGTGCTGCGCTGGCCCTGCTTGATGCTCTCAATCGGCGTGCCGCAATGGTGACAGGGCTCGCCGCTGCGGCCATAGACCTGCAACTCCTGCGCAAAATAACCCGGTTTGCCATCGGACTGCAGAAAATCCCGCAGCGTGGTGCCGCCCTGCTCAATCGAGCGTTGCAATACCTGCTTGATGGAACGTACCAGTTGGTCCGCTTCAACCTCAGACAGCGAACCCGCCGGCCGGTTCGGCAGAATACCGGCGTTAAACAGCGACTCGCTGGCGTAGATGTTGCCTACGCCCACCACCAGCTTGTTATCCATAATCCACAGCTTGACCGGCGTTTTACGACCGCGGGATTGGGTGAACAGATAGCGACCGGAAAAATCGTCGCTGAGCGGTTCCGGCCCCAGATGCGCCAGCACCGAACTGGTCGCCGGGTCATCACACCACAGCCAGGCGCCGAAACGACGCGGATCGGTATAACGCAGCACCTTACCGCTGTCCATCACCAGGTCGACGTGGTCATGCTTATCCGGTTCGCTGTATTCCGGCAACACCCGCAAACTGCCGGACATGCCAAGATGGACGATTATCCAGCCGGTCGTCAGCTCAATCAGCAGGTATTTGGCGCGCCGCTGCACACTCAGCACCGGCGTATCGCTCAGCGACAGAATTTCAGGAGAGACGGGCCAGCGCAGGCGCGCATTACGCACCTCGGCATACAAAATAGTATGACCGACCAGCCAGGGTGAAATGCCGCGGCGGCTGGTTTCCACTTCGGGTAATTCTGGCATGCGTCCTCCGGTGAAACGTCCTGCTGAAGCGATAAAAAAACCCGGCCGAAGCCGGGTTTTTCAGATCCACTAAAATTACTTGATTTTAGCTTCTTTGTAGACGACGTGCTGACGAACGACTGGATCGAATTTTTTCAGTTCCAGTTTTTCCGGCATCGTACGTTTGTTCTTCGTAGTGGTATAGTAGTGACCAGTACCAGCAGAAGAAACCAGCTTGATCTTCTCGCGAACACCTTTAGCCATGATTCAGTTCCTTAATACTTTTCACCACGGGCACGCAGATCGGCCAGAACCGCTTCGATACCCTTTTTATCGATAACACGCATACCTTTAGCAGATACGCGCAGCGTTACAAAACGCTTCTCACCTTCAACCCAAAAACGATGGGAATGCAGGTTTGGCAGAAAACGGCGTTTAGTCGCATTCATTGCGTGGGAACGGTTATTACCGGTCACCGGACGCTTGCCAGTAACTTGGCAGACTCGGGACATGTCTATTCTCCAAAAATCAAATCAGCTCGAGCTTCGTAGAGGGTGTCGGCCGCCTCGTCAGGCTTTAGAGCCCATCTCAGCAACTTCACTGAAAAGACTCTGTCATCAGGGTAAACCTGCTGAGATAGGCTCTTAACGCCACACCCAAGATTCTCAAAGGTGGCGTAGTATACGCTCTGAAGCGTATGCGCTCAAGTCCCGAACAGCTAAAGATCCCACAGGATCGCGGAAATATCTTTCAAATCCACCCTCGCTCGGCAAAAGAAACGTACTCGCCGCGCCCGATAACCAGGTGGTCGAGCACCCGAATTTCCAGCAACTGACAGGCTTGCACGATTTTTCCGGTGATGGAACGGTCGGCCTGACTGGGCTCCGCCCGACCGGACGGATGGTTATGCGCCAGAATCAGCGCGGCGGCGTTGGCTTTGAGAGCCTCACGCACAATCTCGCGCGGATGCACCTCCACGCTGCTGATCGTGCCGGCGAACATTTCCTGATGACGAATCACTCGGTGCTGGTTATCCAGAAACATCACCAGAAAGATCTCCCGTTCATGATGCGCCAGCAGCAATTGCAGATACTGCTGCGTCACTTCCGGGTTAAGCATGGCGTCCTCCCGCGCCAGATGGGAAGAAAACAGCCGCCGGGCCAGCTCCGCCACCGCCTGCAGCTGCGTATATTTGGACACCCCCACGCCCCGTGCGGTGCAAAAGGTGTCTTTGTCCGCCATCATGAGCTGATACAACGACCCAAACTGCACCAGCAGACTTTCCGCCAGTTGCATCACATGCGTACCTGCGATGCCGGTACGCAGAAAGATCGCCAACAGTTCCGTATCGCTCAACGCCCCGGCGCCCAGCGTCATCAGTTTTTCACGCGGCGCACACCCGTCATTCCATGCCATTGCTGCTCTCCTTGCCGAACGGTGGCTTATCATCCCATGCGTCCGCCAAAGGGACGACAGGCCGGTGCGCGGGTTGCGAGGCGTTCCGCAATTTTTTCTGTATCAGGAAATGCGATACCTAACATTCCTCGACCTGCGGCAGCTTATGATAAAATGCAGCCTCTTTTCGGCTGACAAACGGATATAACGATGACAGATTCTTCCAGTCTGCACGGGCTTTCCGGCACGCTGCTTGCGGAAAAACGGCTTGCAGGAAAACATGTCGTACTGGGCATCAGCGGCGGCATCGCCGCCTACAAATGCCCGGAACTGGTTCGACGCCTGCGCGACAGAGGCGCCGAGGTGCGCGTGGTGATGACGCCCGCCGCCAGCGCGTTTATCACGCCGTTGACGCTGCAGGCGGTGTCCGGTCATCCGGTATCGACCGATCTGCTGGATCCCGCCGCCGAGGCCGCCATGGGCCATATCGAGCTGGGGAAATGGGCGGACCTGGTGATTCTGGCTCCTGCGTCAGCAGACCTGATCGCCCGGATGGCGGCAGGCATGGCCAACGATCTGCTGACTACCGTCTGTCTGGCGACGGCGGCGCCTGTCGCCATCGCACCGGCCATGAACCAGCAGATGTACCGCGCCGCCGCCACACAGCACAATCTGGGCGTGCTGGCTGCCCGCGGCGCGTTGATCTGGGGTCCGGACAGCGGCAGTCAGGCCTGTGGCGATGTCGGCCCCGGCCGGATGATTGATCCGCTGGAGATTGTGGCGAACGCCGACGCGCACTTCTCTCATGTCAATGATCTGCAACACCTCAGTGTTATGGTGACGGCAGGGCCGACGCGTGAAGCGCTGGATCCGGTGCGCTTCATCAGCAATCACAGTTCCGGGAAAATGGGATTCGCCATCGCCGCCGCCGCCGCCGCGCGCGGGGCTCGCGTGACGCTGGTGGCAGGCCCGGTTAATTTACCGACGCCTGATAACGTCACTCGTATTGATGTCATCAGCGCGCAGGAAATGCACCAGGCCGTGATGCGTGAAGCGCCGCAGCAGAATATCGTGGTGGGCTGCGCCGCCGTGGCGGACTACCGGGCGCAGGCGATCGCCGATGAAAAGATCAAAAAACAGGGTGATGAAATCAGTGTCACTTTGGTCAAAAATCCGGATATCATCGCCGATGTGGCCGCCATGAGCGAAAACCGTCCTTATGTTGTCGGGTTTGCCGCCGAAACCAGTAATGTGGAAGAATACGCGCGCCAGAAACTGGCCCGCAAACAGCTGGACCTGATTTGCGCGAATGATGTATCCCTTTCCGATCAAGGGTTTAATTCGGAAAATAATGCATTGCATCTTTTCTGGCCAGGCGGGGATAAGCGCCTGCCGCACGGCAGCAAACACCTGCTGGGCCAACAGTTAATCGACGAGATTGTCAGCCGTTATGATGAAAAAAATCGACGTAAAAATTCTTGATGCGCGTATCGGGCAACAGTTCCCGCTGCCGACCTACGCAACGCCGGGTTCTGCCGGGCTGGACCTGCGCGCCTGTCTGGACAGCGCGGTGGAACTGGCGGCTGGCGCAACCACGCTGGTGCCGACCGGTCTGGCTATCCACATCGGCGACCCGTCGCTGGCTGCGGTAATATTGCCTCGTTCGGGCCTCGGCCACAAACATGGCGTAGTGCTGGGCAATCTGGTGGGTCTGATCGATTCCGACTACCAGGGTCAGTTGATGGTGTCGGTCTGGAACCGCGGTAGTCAGTCTTTCATCATCGAACCCGGTGAACGCATTGCCCAGATGGTATTCGTGCCGGTGGTGCAGGCCGAATTCAATCTGGTTAACGATTTTGTCGGCAGCGAACGGGGAGAGGGTGGTTTCGGCCATTCCGGCCGTCACTGATACGCCCCATCCCTGCCTCCCAGGAAAACTATAAAGCCACAGCGTTAATGCGACTGTGGCGCTATCTGGTGTTTGTCCGTCACATTTTTATCAAGGGTCTTTTCTGACATGGCAGAGAAAGAAAATACGAAAAGGAATCGTCGCGAAGAAATTCTGCAGGCGCTAGCGCAGATGCTGGAATCCAGCGACGGCAGTCAACGCATTACCACCGCCAAGCTGGCCGCCACCGTCGGCGTTTCAGAAGCCGCGCTTTACCGGCACTTTCCCAGCAAAACGCGGATGTTTGACAGCCTGATCGAATTTATTGAAGACAGCCTGACCACTCGCATCAACCTGATTCTGCAGGATGAAAAAGACACCTTTAACCGGCTGCGGCTGATTTTGTTGCTGATTCTCGGCTTTGCGGAGAAAAACCCCGGCCTGACGCGCATTCTCACCGGTCACGCGCTGATGTTCGAGCAGGATCGGTTGCAGGGCCGCATCAACCAGCTGTTTGACCGCATCGAATCCCAGTTGCGTCAGGTACTGCGCGAACACAAGCTGCGTAGCGGCGAAGCGTTCCGCCATGACGAAACGCTGCTGGCCAGCCAGTTGCTGGCGTTCTGCGAAGGTATGCTGTCGCGCTTTACCCGCTCCGAGTTCCGCACCCTGCCCACGCAGGATTTCGATACCCGCTGGCCGCTGCTGGCTGCCCAGCTTCAGTAACCGCACTGCGTGGCAACTCGCCACGCCGCTTATTTCACGCCCTGAATTTCACACGCCGAACTGCGCGCGATAGGCTTTCACCGCCTCCAGATGCGCGGCCATCTCCGGTTTTTCGGCCAGATAGGTAATCAGATCTTCCAGAGTGATGATCGACGTAACCTTGCACTGGTAGTCGCGTTCCACTTCCTGAATGGCGGACAGTTCGCCGCGGCCGCGTTCCTGACGGTCCAGCGCGATCAGCACGCCCGCCAGCGTCGCCCCCTGTGCGGCGATGATTTCCATCGACTCGCGGATGGCGGTGCCGGCGGTAATCACATCGTCCACCAGCATGATGCGGCCTTTCAGCGGGCTGCCGACCAGATTGCCGCCCTCGCCATGATACTTGGCTTCCTTACGGTTGAAGCAGTACGGCACGTCGCGGTCGTGGTGCTCCGCCAGCGCCACCGCAGTGGTGGTGGCAATCGGAATGCCCTTGTAGGCCGGCCCGAACAAGACGTCGAATTCGACGGCGGCGTCCACCAGCGCCTCGGCATAAAAGCGCCCCAGCAACGCCAGATCGCGCCCGGTGTTGAACAGCCCGGCATTAAAGAAATAAGGGCTGATACGCCCGGATTTCAGGGTAAATTCGCCGAACTTCAATACCTGCTTGCTGAGTGCGAATTCGATAAACTGGCGCTGGTAGGCTTTCATGACTCCCTCTCCTGTAACGACCGCGGGGCGCCCCGCCGTCCTGACGACATAGCATAAAAAAATGATGGCATAAAAAAGCGACCACTGGGGTCGCTTTGAAAAATCAGTCGGCCAGTGCGGCCTTCTGCGCGTTGACAATATCTTCGATGCCCCGGCGCGCCAGCGCCAGCAACGACAACAACTCATCGTGGCTGAACGGCTCGCCCTCGGCGGTGCCCTGCACCTCGATCATACGGCCGTCTTCGGTCATCACCACGTTCATGTCGGTTTCCGCCGCGGAGTCTTCCACGTATTCCAGGTCGCACACCGCTTCGCCGTTGACGATCCCGACCGATACCGCCGCCACCATGCCTTTCAGCGGGCTGGTTTTCAGCTTGCCGCTGGCCACCATGCCATTCAGCGCGTCGGCCAACGCCACACAGGCGCCGGTGATGGACGCGGTACGGGTGCCGCCATCGGCCTGCAGCACATCGCAATCCAGCGTAATGGTGTATTCACCCAATTTGTTCAGATCGACCGCGGCGCGCAGCGAACGGGCGATCAGGCGCTGGATTTCCAGCGTGCGGCCGCCCTGCTTGCCTTTCGCCGCTTCACGGGCGTTACGGCTGTGAGTAGAACGCGGCAGCATACCGTATTCAGCGGTAATCCAGCCTTGTCCCTGACCTTTCAGAAAACGCGGTACCCCTTCTTCCACCGTGGCGTTGCACAATACCTTGGTATCGCCAAACTCAACCAGCACCGATCCTTCGGCATGTTTGGTGTAGTGGCGGGTTAATGTAAGAGGGCGGATTTGCTGGGCATTTCGGCCTGTTGGGCGCATGGCTCGTCTCCGGGCAGGTTCATTAAACTGGCGCGCATTATACGGTCTTCCCCCTGCCCTGCCTACCGCCAGTCACGATTAAAATTTCATCAATTTTTCCGCCGCCATCCGCCTCACTGGCTGGAGAGCCGCGGCCCGGCCATGTAGAATGCGGGCATTGTCTATCCGCTGGCCGTTGATGCCCATGAGTGACCCAGCCGCTTCACCCACTTCACCGACGTCGTCCGACAAGAAAATCCCCTGGCAGCAGCAGGGCTCGACGCCGGATTACCGCTTTTCGCTGGCCAACGAGCGTACTTTTCTGGCCTGGATCCGCACCGCGCTGGCGTTTCTGGCGGGCGCGGTCGCCATTGACCAGTTTGCGCCCACGCTGGCGCCGCCCGCCGTCCGGGGCGGCATTGCGGTGGTGCTGTCGCTGGCGGCGGCGCTGCTGGCGTGGATGGCTTATCGACGCTGGGCCGACAACGAGCGGGCGATGCGCACCGGGCAAGCGCTGCCTTATACCCGTATGCTGATTATCATCGCCAGCTGCGTGAGCGCCATTTCCGTCGCGCTGGCGTTGGTTATCCTGCTGCTGTAGGCCGCCATGATTCCCTCTGCCGATACCCCGCCGCGCGATCCGGGTCTGCAGCCTGAACGTACGCGGCTTGCCTGGTCGCGGACCGCTTTTGTGCTGCTGGTCAACAGCGTACTGCTGTTGAAAGCCGGATCGATGAAAAGCCAGCCGCTGATGCTGGTTGTCGGGCTGTTTCTGCTGCTGATGACGCTGATTACCTATATCTGGTCACGCCTGCGGTTGCGCGCCCTGTTGCGCAGCGGCTACCCCTGTACCCGGCAATTAATGTGGATGATGCGGCTACTGATGCTGACGGTGGTGGCAACCGCACTGAGTCTGCTGCTCGGGCTGGTGGTCTTCTACACGTAATCCGCGAAGCGTTTTCCTACTGATGTAAAAGATTTTGATCTGCCTGTTTCGACATAACCCGCCGCTATACCCTGCCGGCATTTGCAAACACTATTCCTTAAATAACAATAAATTAAATAAAATCACACCTATAACGTCAGGTTATACCCCACCCATAAACAAGCATTCGTCAGGAAAAAAGCATCGTGGAATAGTCTTAGACATCACCTTTATGCAACCACTATGCAACCACGGATAAGACATCATGCTGATTCCACAACCTTACCTGCTTTTTCTTGGCGACGTGACCGACCCGCTGGCGGTGAAAACGGCGCGCGGCATTCACACCTGGCGCCCCGAACAGTGCGTAGGTCAGCTGCGCCTGCCGGGCAGCACGGTGTCGCTGGGGCTCGATGATCTGGATATTCCGTCCGCCGTGGCGCGCGGCGCCAAAACGCTGGTGCTGGGCACCGCCAACGCCGGCGGTTTTCTGCCGCCGCACTGGCTGGATACCGTGCGCGCCGCTATCGAAGCCGGCATGAACGTCGCCAACGGCCTGCATCAGCGCCTGATCGACGTCCCCGGTTTGCAGGCGCTGGCGGAACAGCATCAGGTACAGCTGTTCGATATTCGCCACCTGCGCCCGGAACTGACCGTCGGCAGCGGCAAAAAACGCAGCGGCAAGCGTGTGCTGACCGTCGGCACCGACTGCTCGGTCGGTAAGATGTACACCTCGCTGGCGCTGGAATCCGCCATGCGCGCGCAGGGTCTGAAAGCCGATTTTCGCGCCACCGGCCAGACCGGAGTGCTGGTCGCCGGCGACGGCATCGCCATTGACGCGGTAATCGCCGACTTCATCGCCGGCGCGGCGGAAGCGCTGTCTCCGGCCAACGACGACGACCACTGGGATATCGTCGAAGGCCAGGGATCGCTGTTTCATCCGTCCTACGCCGGGGTGACCACCGGTCTTATCCACGGCGCACAGCCGCACTGGCTGGTGATGTGCCACGAAATGGGCCGCCCGCACATGCGCCACCTGCCCCATCAGCCGATGGTGGAACTGGGCGACTGCGTGGACGCCAACCTGCGCGCCGCCCGCGTCACCAATCCGGACGTACAGTTGGCCGGTTTCGCCATCAACACCTCCAACTATGGCGAACAGGAAGCGCGCGATTACTGCCGTGACCTGAGCGAACGCTTTGGCGTGCCGGCCACCGACCCGATCCGCTTCGGTATCGATGACATTGCGACGCTGCTGAAAACCCGGGGGTAAGCCCATGCGACAGATGCAAATCGAAACCGTGGAATTGCCGCTGGCTCGTCCTTTCGCCATCTCCCGCGGCACCCGCACCGCCGTCACGGTGGTGCGGGTCACGCTGGAAGAGCGCGGCTTTATCGGTCGGGGAGAATGCACCCCCACCGCGCACTATCAGGAAACCGCCGACAGCGTGACCCGCCAGTTGGAAACCGTGCGTCAGGCGGTGGAAAACGGCATCGGCCTGGAAGCATTGCAGCAGTCGTTGCCGCCGGGCTCCGCCCGCAACGCGCTGGACTGCGCCCTATGGCGGCTGAACGCCGCGCTGGCCAGACAGACGCTGTGGCAGCACCTCGCCATTGCGCCGCCGCAGTCGATCATCACCGCCGAGACCCTGAGTCTCGACAGCGTGGAAAACATGGCGAACGCCGCCAAAGACGCGGTCTCCCGCGGCGCGCTGTTGCTGAAAATCAAGCTCGACCGGGAGCAGATTCTGGAAAAAGTGGCGGCGATTCGCCAGTCCGCGCCCAACGTGACGCTGATTGTGGACGCCAACGAAGCCTGGGGCGGACTGGAACTGGAGCCGCTGCTGCGCCAGCTTGCCGCGCATCGCATCGCGATGGTGGAGCAGCCGCTGCCCGCCGGGCAGGACAGCGCGCTGGCGACGTTTGAACACGCCATTCCGGTGTGCGCCGACGAAAGCTGCCATCACCGCGGCGACATCGCCGCCCTGCACGACCGCTACGAAATGATCAACATCAAGCTGGACAAGTGCGGCGGGCTGACCGAAGCGCTGGCGATGGTGGCGGAAGCACGCCAGTACGACATGCGCATCATGGTGGGCTGCATGCTCGGCTCCTCGCTGGCGATGGAAGCCGCCATGCCGGCGGCGCTGGCCGCCGAACACGTGGATCTGGACGGCCCGATCTGGCTGGCGGCGGACAGCTCGCCGTACCTGACGTATAACCTCGGCCGCATCTGGCTGTGACAGAACCTACCGGAGTGACGATGACGGATACCACCTCAACCGCAATCCCTGCTGCGATCGCGTCCGACCCGGCGCCGCAACCGGTGCTGGAGATCGATGACCTGAGCGTTAGCTTCAGCGGCCGCTCCGGCACCCATCTGGCGCTCAAGGGTGTCTCTTTCAGCCTCAACAAAGGGGAAGTGGTGGCGGTGGTCGGCGAGAGTGGCTCCGGCAAGTCGGTCACCTCTCTGACGGTAATGGGGCTGCTGGCCGCTTCCGCCCGCATTGAACGCGGCGGTATCCGCTTTATCGATAGCGCCGGTCGCCGCCACGACCTGCTGAACATGAAGGACGACGCCCGCCGTCGGCTGCGCGGCCGCGATATGGCGATGATCTTTCAGGAGCCGATGACCTCGCTCAACCCGGTGCTGAAAGTGGGCGACCAGCTCACCGAGGCGTTGCTGGATCACCAGATGTGCGACGCCGCCAGCGCCGACAACAAAGCGCGCGAGCTGCTGCGCAAGGTGCGCATCGCCGACATCGACCGGGTGATGGACAGCTACCCGCACTCGCTGTCCGGCGGCATGCGCCAGCGGGTGATGATCGCTCAGGCGCTCGCCTGCGACCCGCAGTTGCTGATCGCCGACGAACCCACCACCGCGCTGGATGTCACGGTGCAGGCGCGCATCCTGCAAATCCTGCGCGACCTGCAACGCCAGAGCAACATGTCGGTGTTGTTCATCACCCACGACATGGGCGTGGTAGCGGAAATCGCCGACCGCGTGGTGGTGATGTACCGCGGCGAGGTAGTGGAACAGGGAACGGTGGACGCCATTTTCAACCGCCCGCAGCACGACTACACCAAAGCGCTGCTGGCGGCGGTGCCGCGGCTGGGCGACATGCGCGACAGCGCCTGGCCCCGCCGTTTCCCGCTGCTGGGGCAGCAAAGCGCCGCGCCCGAACAGGACCATACCACCGCGCGTTATGACGCGCCGCCGCTGCTCGATATCCGCGGTCTGAAAGTCTATTACCCGATACGCAGCGGCATTCTCTCCTCCGTCACCCACCGGGTACATGCGGTGGAGCAGATCGATTTCGCCGTCTGGCCGGGCGAAACGCTGGCGATCGTCGGCGAATCCGGCTGCGGCAAATCCACCACCGGGCGGGCCTTGCTGCGTCTGGTGGAAAGCCAGACCGACAGCCTGCTGTTCGACGGGCAGGAAATCGCCAGCCTGCGCGACCGCGACTTCCAGCCGCTGCGCCGCAAAATGCAGATGGTGTTTCAGGACCCGTATGCCTCGCTCAACCCGCGTCTGACCGTCGGTTTCACCATCGCCGAGCCGCTGCTGCTGCACGGGCTGGTGAAATCGCTGGAAGACGCCACGCCGCAGGTACAGGCGCTGCTGAAAAGCGTCGGCCTGCAACCGGAACACGCCCAGCGCTATCCGCACGAATTTTCCGGCGGCCAGCGCCAGCGTATCGCCATCGCCCGCGCTATGGCGCTGCAACCGCAGGTGATCATCGCCGACGAGGCGGTGTCGGCGCTGGACGTGTCGATTCAGGCGCAGGTGGTCAACCTGATGATGGATTTACAGCAGAAAACTGGCGTGTCGTGGATTTTCATCTCCCACGACATGGCGGTGGTGGAACGCATCGCCAACCGCGTGGCGGTGATGTACCTCGGTCAGATCGTGGAAATCGGCCCGCGCCAGTCGGTATTCAACAATCCGCAGCATCCGTATACCCGACGCCTGCTGGCTTCGGTGCCGATCGCCGACCCCGGCCGCCGCTATGCGCGCGAGCTGGACGACAGCGAAATTCCCTCGCCGCTGCGCAAGGCGAACGAGGTGGTGGAAAAAGCCCGTTACCGCGAAGTCGCCCCGCACCATTGGGTGAGCGAAGCCGGGCTCGGACCGTCCGCCAGTAGTAAATCGTAGTTAGTTATAAACCGTAGTTAGTTATAAACCGTAGTTAGTTGTAAATCGTAGTGCCGTCCAACACCAGGGACACCTCACGTCACTGTGAGCGATAACAAACCGTCATACACGAACGGTTGATTACATCATAAAAAACAAAAAGTTAATAAAAGCAGCAATCACAACCAGCAACACACACCATTTACAGGAGACACCATGAAACCGTTACTATCCACAGTAACTTCACGCCGTTCCGCTGTCGCTCTTGGGCTGTCATTGTGTCTGGCCGCTGCGGCTCAGGCACAGGATCTGCGCATTTCCATGTATGCCGATATTACCGGGCTGGACCCGCACGATACCTCGGACACCCTGAGCTACTCCATCCAGAGCGGGATCTTCGAGCGTCTGTTCCAGTTCGACAACCAGATGAAACTGGTACCGCGGCTGGCCACCGGTTACACCGGCAACGCCGACGCCACCGAATTCACCATCACCCTGCGCGAAGGCGTCACCTTCCAGGACGGCACGCCGTTCAACGCCGATGCGGTGAAAGCCAACCTCGACCGTCTGGCCGACCAGACCAAAGGGCTCAAGCGCAACAGCCTGTTCAACATGATCAAAAGCGTGACGGTACTGTCGCCGACGCAGGTGAAAATCGAGCTGAACAAATCCTTCGGCGCCTTCGTCAACACGCTGGCCCACCCGTCGGCGGTGATGCACAGCCCGGCGGCGCTGAAACAGTATCCGGACGAAACCCAGCTGCGCGTGCATCCGGTCGGCACCGGCCCGTTCAAGTTCTCCGAATGGCAGCAGGGTAAAGACGTCAAGCTGGTGAAATACGACAACTACTGGCAGAAAGGCTGGCCGAAAGTCGACAGCGTGACCTTCTACCCGTCGCCGGAAGACGCCACCCGCGTCGCGGCGCTGAAATCCGGTCAGTCCGACGCCATCTACCCGCTGCCGTCCGACCTGGTAAGCACGGTGGAAGGCGACGCCAAGCTGGCTATCCAGCGTGACCCCAGCATCTATCTGTACTACATGGCGATCAACACCCAGCACGCGCCGCTGAACGACGTGCGTGTGCGTCAGGCGCTGAACTACGCCATCAACCGTACCATCTGGCTGAAAGTCGGCTTTGCCGGCATGGGCTTGCCCGCCGCCTCCGCCATGGCGCCGCGCGTACAGTTCTTCACCAGCCAGAGCGAACCGAACTACACCTACAGCCCGGCCAAGGCCAAAGAACTGCTGAAGGAAGCCGGCTACGAAAAAGGGCTGGAGCTGAAACTGTGGACCACCAACACCACCGCCGCGGTGCGTAGCGCCCAGTTCTTCAAACAGCAGCTGGAACAAGTCGGCATCAAGGCGACCGTCACCCCGATGGACTCCGGCGCGCGCAACGAAAAACTGTGGGGCGTGAAAGACCCGAAACAGGCCGAGTTTGACCTGTACTACGGCGGCTGGTCGCCGTCCACCGGCGATGCCGACTGGGCGCTGCGTCCGCTGTTCGCTACCGAGTCCTGGGTGCCGAAAGCCTACAACGTCTCTTACTACAGCAACCCGGACGTGGACAAAGCCATCATGGCCGGTCTGGCGACTCCGGATAACGACAAACGCGCCGCCGCTTACGCCGATGCTCAGAAGCTGATCTGGAAAGACGCGCCGGTGGTGTTCCTGGGCGTGCCGGACAACCTGGTGGGCAAAGTGAAAAATCTGTCCGGCGTTTACATGCTGGCTGACGGTTCGCTGATCTTCGATCAGGCTGAGTTCAAGTAATCGCACAGGGGATCGCCATGTTTGCTTATATCGTCCGACGTTTGCTGGAAATGATCCCGGTCTTGCTGGTGATCTCCCTGTTGGTGTTCGGTTTTATCAAGCTGTTACCGGGTGACCCGGCGCGGATCTACGCCGGCCCCGACGCCCCCATCGAGGCGGTGGAAGCCGCCCGTGAGCGTCTGGGGTTGAACGATCCGCTGCCGCAGCAGTACCTCAACTGGCTGGATGGGCTGGTGCACGGCGATCTCGGCATCACCTACCGCACCCAACAGCCGGTGCTGACGGTCATCCAGAAAAGTTTTATGCCGACGCTGTGGCTGGCGTTGGCCGGTTTCGCCTGGTCGGTGATCCTCGGACTGCTGATCGGCGTGTTTGCCGCGCTTAAACGCGGCAAATGGCAGGACTGGTCGCTGATGAGTCTGGCGGTGGGTGGTATCTCGATGCCGCCGTTCTGGCTCGGCCTGCTGCTGATCCAGTTCGTCGCCATGCCGTTCGGCGTGTTCTCGGTCAGCGGCTACAACAAACCGGCCGACATCATCCTGCCCGCGCTGACGCTGGGCGCCTCGGTGGCCGCAGTGATGGCGCGTTTTACCCGTTCCGCCTTCCTGGAAGTGATGCAGGAAGATTATGTACGCACCGCCCGCGCCAAAGGGCTGCGCCAGCGGCTGATCGTCTGGAAACACGTGATGCGCAACGCGCTGATTCCAGTTATCACCATGCTCGGGTTGCAGTTCGGTTTTCTGCTGGGCGGCTCCATCGTGGTGGAAAGCGTGTTCAACTGGCCGGGGCTCGGCTGGCTGCTGATCGAATCCATCAAGACGCAGGATCAGCCGGTGATTCAGGCGCTGGTGATGCTGTTCGTGTTTGAATTTATTCTGATTAATCTGCTGGTCGACCTGCTGTACGCGGTGGTGAACCCGGCCATTCGTCTGCGTTAGGAGCTGCGATGAACACTTCTCAAGAGCCGACCGTGGCGACCTCATCCGCCCTGAACGACAGCGCGATTCGTTCACCGTGGCGTGATTTTCTGCATGCGTTCATCCGCAACCCGATGGCGCTGGCTTCCGGCGGTTTTGTCCTGCTGCTGGTGCTGGTGGCGGTGTTCGCCCCCTGGCTGGCGCCCTGGAATCCGATGGATCCGGACTGGATGGCGCTCGGCGAGGCGCCGACCACCAGCCACTGGATGGGCACCGACGATCTGGGCCGCGACGTAATGAGCCGCATTATTTACGGCGCGCGCATCTCGCTCTACATCGGCATCGTCTCGGTTACGCTCGGTATGCTGGCGGGCATCGCCCTCGGTTTGCTGGCGGGCTATTATGGCCGCAGCATCGACATGCTGATCATGCGCGGTTGCGACGTACTGTTCGCCTTTCCCGGCATGCTGCTGGCGATCGCGGTGGTGGCGATCCTCGGCCCCGGCCTCAATAACGTGATTATCGCGGTGGCGGTGTTCAGCGTGCCGGTGTTCGCCCGTATCGTGCGCGCCTCCACGCTGTCGCTCAAACAGGCCGCCTATGTCGAAGCGGTACGCTGCGCCGGCGCGCCGGACCGGGTGATTCTGCTGCGCCATATTCTGCCCGGCACGCTGTCGAACGTGATCGTTTATTTCACCATGCGCATCGGCACCAGTATCCTGACCGCGGCCGGCCTGAGTTTTATCGGCCTGGGGCCAGAGCCGGACGTGCCCGAGTGGGGCAACATTCTGGCGATGAGCCGTAGCATGATGATGGCGGGACAATGGCACGTCAGCGTGTTCCCCGGTCTGGCGATCTTCTGCACCGTGCTGGCGTTCAACCTGCTGGGCGACGCGCTGCGCGATACGCTGGACCCGAAACTGAAAAGCTGAGCAAACACACCATGACATGTTACCAACAGGCACGACTGGCGCCGCTGCTGCAACGCTGGCGCTCGGAACGACAGCTCGGCACGCCGCGTACGCCGCTCGGCCCGCACAATCGCCTGAGCGACGTGCCCGGCGTGCGGGTCGGCCACCATACACTGGCGCAGGGCGAGATTCAGACCGGCGTCACCGCCATCGTGCCGCCCGGCGATAACCTGTTTATACAACCGTTGCCCTGCGGCGCCGCGGTGCTCAACGGCTTCGCCAAACCGGTGGGGCTGGTGCAGATTGAAGAGCTGGGACGATTGCAGACACCTATCCTGCTCAGCAACACCCTGTCGGTCGGCACGCTGTTTACCACGCTGGTGCGCGACGCCATTGGCCGTAATCCGGAACTGGGCCGTAGCTTGCCGACCGTCAACCCGCTGGCGCTGGAGTGCAACGACGGCTGGCTCAACGATATTCAGGCGCTGGCGGTCAGCGAAGAGATGGCGCGCGCGGCGCTGGATAACGCCACGGCCGATTTCGCCCGCGGCAGCGTCGGCGCCGGGCGCGGCATGAGCTGCTTTGCGCTCAAAGGCGGCATCGGCACCGCCTCCCGGCTGATTCCGGAACTGAACGCCACCCTCGGCGTGCTGGTGCTGGCCAATTTCGGCACCCTCTCCGCCCTGACGCTGGACGGCGTACAGGTCGGCGAGGCGATCGCGCCGCTGCTGCCGGAACTGGCGCCCCAGCGCGACGCCGGTTCCATCATCATTATTATGGCCACCGACGCCGCGCTGGATGCCCGTCAGTTGACCCGCATCGCCCGTCGCGCCGGCGCCGGTCTTGGGCGGCTCGGCAGCTACTGGGGGCACGGCTCCGGCGATATCGCGGTGGCCTTTTCCACCCAGCCGACGCCCCAACCGCCGGAAGACGCACAGCTGGAAGCGCTGCTCAATGCGGCGGCCGACGCCACCGAACACGCGGTGCTGGATGCCCTGCTGCAGGCAGAGGCCGTCACCGGTTTTCGCGGCCACCATCGCCCGGCCCTGACGCAGGTGCTGGACCGTCTGGCACAGGATTTCCCCGCATAACCGCCTGATGAAACAGGCGCTAAGGACGCTGACATGAAAGTATTTATTTCTGCGGATATCGAAGGCATCGCGGGCGTGATGCGCCCGGAACAGTGCAGCCCCGGCACACCGGAATACCAGTTAGCCCGCGGGCTGATGGAGCAGGAGGTGAACGCCGCCATTGAAGGCGCCTTCGCCGGCGGCGCCAGCGAAGTGGTCGTCGCCGACAGCCACGCCGCCATGACCAACCTACGCGCCGAGAATATCGACCCGCGCGCCCGGCTGGTGCAGGGCAAACCGCGCGGTTTGTCGATGGTGGAAGGCTTACAACAGCAACAGTTCGATGGCCTGATGTTCATCGGCTACCACAGCGCCGCCGGAGAACACGGCGTGCTGGCGCACACCATCAACGGCCGGGCGTTTTATCGGGTGCGCATCAACGGCGAAGTGATGGGCGAAAGCGATATCTACGCCGCCGCCGGCGCGGAACTGAACACCCCGCTGTGGCTGGTGAGCGGCGACGATACGCTGCAAACCTGGATCAATCGTTACTACCCGGCGGCGGACTACGCCTGCGTCAAGCGCGCCATTTCCCAGACCGCAGCGGAGTCGCTGAGTCCGGAAGCGGCGCGCAACGCCATCCGGCTGGCGGCGACCCAGGCGGTGCAAAAAGCGCATAAAGAGACAACCACCCGCCTGCAGCCGCCGTATGCACTGGAGCTGATGGTCGCCAAACCGGTGCTGGCAGACCTGTTCTGCCTGATTCCAGGCGTCGTCCGCAAAGACGCGATCACCGTCGGCTATCAATCCCCGACCATCGCGCCGATCGTCAGCCTGCTGGGTGCCTTTTCCTATCTGGCGACCACGCAAAACTAAGCGCTCAGTGCACTAAAGGAAGAAAAGATGAAACCGGTCATTGTGATTCATGGCGGCGCAGGCGCATTAAGCCGCACGGCGATGGACAGCGAGAAAGAACAGCGCTATCGCGCCGCGTTGCAGGCGATTGTGAACCGTGGGCAGGAAATTCTGGCCGCCAACGGCAGCGCGCTGGATGCGGTCACCGAAGCGGTGCGTATGCTGGAAGAGTGCCCGCTGTTCAATGCGGGTAAAGGGGCGGTGTTTACCCACCTCGGCACCCACGAACTGGACGCCAGCATCATGGACGGCCGTTCGCTGGAAGCAGGCGCCATCGCCGGTGTTAACCATATCCGCAACCCGATTCTGGCGGCCCGCGCGGTGCTGGAGCGCAGTCCGCATGTGATGTTCACCGCCGACGGCGCCGAAACCTTCGCCCGCGAGCAGGGGCTGGAAATGGTCGAACCGGACTTTTTCTCCACCGACGAGCGTTACCAGCAGTTGCTGAAAGCGCAGGCGGGCGACGGCAAGATCCTGCTGGATCACGACGGCGAACGTCAGGCGCAGGGCGCCGATCCGCTCGATCCGGATCGCAAATTCGGCACCGTTGGCGCGGTAGCGCTGGACGCAGCCGGTAACCTGGCGGCGGCGACCTCCACCGGCGGCATGACCAACAAACGCGCCGGGCGTGTCGGCGACTCGCCGATCGTCGGCGCAGGCTGTTACGCCAACAACCGCACCGTCGCCGTCTCCTGCACCGGCACCGGCGAAGTGTTCATGCGCACCGTCGCCGCTTACGACATCTCGGCGTTGATGGAATACGGCAACCTGCCGCTGTCGCAGGCCGCCGACAAAGTCGTTATGGAAAAAGTGCTGGCGCTGGGCGGTAGCGGCGGGCTGATCGCCGTCGACCATCAGGGCAACATCGCGCTGCCGTTCAACAGCGAAGGCATGTACCGCGGTTACGGTTACGTCGGCGAAGACGCGGTAGTGGGGATTTATCGGTAACAACGATCCCCGTCGTGTCTGCATATTAGTCAGGCTATATCCCACACCATTTATTCACTGGCGGATATCTGCCACAGTGGCGAATCTAGACCTTGTACCAGACTCGCCATTTTTACCCGTCAGTACCTCAATTTTCTGTCAGTCACCAGCCACTCACGTTTTATAATAACGATAACCCACTGGGCAGTGGATGATCGCGGATATCCAGCTCGCCGCCAGTGGTTAAAGCCACAATAAGTAACATGTAATTACTGTAATTATATAAATAATTATAATATTATTTAGATGGGTATATGTTATTACGGAAAGTAAGGATAAGGCATGCCTCGTATTGTTTTTCATCATATTGATAAGTGCGCAGGCACGTCTCTTCTAAAGTATTTACAAAATTTTTTTCCGTCCGATGAGTGTATTTATTTAGAAGAACACACCGATTGGATGGGCGCCGGTGACATCGAGCTGGACCCAAATCGGTTGGCACGTGCGCGTTTTATTCATGTTCCATTCAGCAGCAGGATTTGGCCGGATCACATATCGAATGCGGCAACGCTGTGCTTTTTACGAGACCCGCTGGACAGGCTGGTATCTAACTGGTGGATGGTGCATCGTTGGACTGACGAAGAAGCAGCGGCTTTCCCTGATGGTGAACTGATCCGTGATTTGGCCCGCAATAATCCGGCATTATTCTTTTCCTCCAACCACCCACAGTGCCAATACCTTAACTGGAACCGAATCAGTCGCCATCTGGCATGCGCGCCCCATGAGTACCGGGAAGCCTGGCGAGCGGGTTCTCTCGATAGTAAGGATTTTCGGGCGTTCGTCCGGCAGCGGGCAGAGAAAACGCTGCGCTCGCTTTCCTTTATTGGCTTCAAAGAGGACTTTGGGCGCTCGCTCTCCGCGCTGCAATTATGGCTGGCGCTCCCTCTCGATCGGCCGCAGCCGCTCAATATACACGCCAGTGACCAGCAAAAGCCGAACTTAAGCGAAGAGGCGATAGCAGCTGCCAATCGGATGATTGATATTGATCAGGAAATCGTTGCTATTGCCCGCGAACTTTACGACGAGCAAATGGCGCGTTTCCAGGCGACCTATGGCGTGGATTTTGCGAGCGCCGTTGAGGATAACTACCGCAAAGCCTTGATTCGCCCGGCTGGCTGGACTGTGGTGGACATGTCGCAACCATTGAATGGAACGGGGTGGCATTGCCGTGAGCAGAATGACCGCAAATTCAGCCGCTGGATTGGCCCGACGCCGACTGCGACAATCGATATTCCATTCCGCAAGGACCGGGATATTCTGGTGCGATTTAGGGTCACGAACATACTGTCTACACGCCAGGTCGACGAACTTACATTGAAGGTCGATGACTATGCCGCGCCCCTGCATCGGTGGTCAGAAAGTACGTTCGTTGTGGTTTTTGATGCGCTTATACCGCAGCAAGAACTAAACCAAGCTAACGACATTCTGCGGCTGACGATTGACTGCGCCGAAACAATTACCATGGACACGTCAAACGATGGTCGTCAGCTCGGCCTTGAGATCTGTGAGATTGAAGTCGGTCCATCGGATGCCTTCATACTCCAGTCACCGGGTACGCCTGCTAACGCGCGCGGTCTGCGGGGAATATCAACCAGCAGAAACGATTGATGCAATAACGCCTTCACACCAACGTAAACCCCAACATCCATGCTGTCGGCCCTTCCACCCTATGGAAGGCCACAGCATGGCTGCCGCTTCAACAAGCGGATTGCCTGCCGTTATTTGACCCATTCTTTTTGAATAGCCTGAATATGCTAATTAAAAGCAGGCAATCAGTCGTTTGATTATCAAGTTAGAAACTGCCGATCGTTCGCCTCTCATTTTTTCGAGGCTAATATATGTAATGAGAATCAATATTTATTATTGGCGGCGATTATTGTTAGTAGCTGTGACCATCGTTGTCACCTTAATTTCTGCGGGAACATATCGATTTATTGAGGTGCCGGGAAATATGCTCGGAAAAAAATTACTCAGAACCGATACCTTAACTAGTTCGGGTTCAGAAAAGGGAAAGCGACAGCCGGGTAAATCGGCCTGAAACAGATTTGAACGCGGCTTTTGCAATCAGCTGATATCGCTTTTGATGAAGTGATGATCATCATGGCGGAGGGGAGAGCTCTCCCCCTCCGCCATTGGGCATAGGTTAATCATCGTCTTTGCTGATTAGGGCTGGTCGAAGCAAAAAGACCAGATCACGGCTAAATAGTAATCAAAAAACCGCGTCACCCGCGCTGATACCGCACCACCCGGCTGCGATTAAGCAATAAAGTCAGATAGCCGTCTTGTACCAGCAGCGAGAAGCGTTTTTCCCACGGGCCGTCCTGTACCGTGGCGAGCGCGCGGCCGTTGCCGAGCGATTGCAGAGAGCCGGCAATCGCCGCCGGGCCGAGTCCCATCACGATACTATCGCCGTCAATCACCAGTTCGCTGCGCGTGTCCGGCCAGTACCAGCGGCCTTGCAGTTGCGCCATGCTGTTGTCGGCCTCCACCGGCAGAAAGCGGCACGGCGCGTGACCGATTTCCCCTTCGATCGCCATGCCGTGCTGCCGCAGCTTCATCGGCAGATGGCTGGACAGCGACACCGTCACACCCGGCGTCTCACTGCGATACAGCGTTTCGGTCGCGCCCAGCCAGCAGGCGCCCGGGCCTTTCACCTCCAGCCAGTGGCCACCCTGCTCCGCCGCGTACAGCCCCGGCGTCAGGTCATGCCCGCGCGCCGGCAGCGGCTGGTCCAGCAAGGCGGACATCACCCGCAGCACGCTGTCGTAGGTGGCGACATCTTCCCGGTTGGCGACCAGCGCCACCCCGACCTGCAATACCGGGTCAAGCAGGAAGTAACTCTTATAACCCGCGTGAGAGCCGCCATGCCCCACCAGCAACGCATCGCCGATGCGACTGTGCGCCACGCCCAGCCCGTAACCGGTGACGCGGCCGTCGCTCAGGCAACGCGGCTGAGACAGGCGCGCCAGCACGCCTTCGCCCGGCCCCTGATTCATCAGCAGCGACTGCAGCCAGACCGTTAAATCGCGCACGTTGCCGGTAACGCAACCGGACGTGGACAGGTGCAGCCCGGCGCAGGACAACTGCCAGCCCTGCGGCGATGGCCAGTAGCCCGGCACCAGTCCGGGCACGATATCAAACCAGGTTTCCGGCGCGCTGAGCGCAATCCCCAGCGGCTGGTTGATGTGCTGGCGCAGCAGGTCGGCGAAATAGATGCCTTTGGCTTTCAGCGCTTCCTCCACCAGCCGGTAGCCGGTGTTGGTGTAGGAGATCTCGCTGCCTGCAGGGTAATTCAGACAGCCATTGTCCGCCAGAAACGCCAGCAGACTGTCGGCCGAGGTGGCGTTGTACACCGACAACCCCAGCAGCGACAGGCTTTCACGCACATCCGGCAGGCCGGAGGTCATGTCCAGCGCCTGCCCGACCGTCACCTTGCCGTTCTCGCCGGTCAGTTGCGGCAGATGCCGGCTGAGCGGGTCGGTCAGCGCAAGCTGCGAGCTGGCGGCCCCTGTCACCAGCGAGGCAAACAGATGCTTGGTGACCGAGGCGAAACGCACCACGCTCTGGGTGGTGAATGGCGTTTGCTGCGCCAGATCCGCCAGCCCGCCGCAGCAGGCGGCGCGAATCTGCTCGCCGTCGAACAGCGTGATGGCGCCGCCCGGCTGGCCGGGCTGATTCCAGGACTGGGTGATTGCGCGCGCCTCATCGACGGCACGCTGCCAGTGTAATCTCATGCCGGTTCCTCCAGCGTCATGCTTAAATCATACAGCTCCGCCGTGTGCGGATGATGCAGGTTGCGCGAGCGCAAATGCTCCACGCTGAGCTGTTCCACCATCTCGCCATGTTGCATCACGCCGACGCGCTGACACAGATGGGACACCACCGCCAGATTATGGCTGACCATGATGTAGGTGAGCCTACGCTCCTGACGCAGGTCTGTCAGCAGATTGAGGATTTCCGCCTGCACCGACACGTCCAGCGCCGAGGTCGGTTCATCCAGCAGCAGCACTTCCGGCTCGGCGATCAGCGCGCGGGCAATCGCCACCCGCTGGCGCTGGCCGCCGGAGAGCTGGTGGGGAAAGCGAAAGCGCGCCGCGGCGGGCAAGCCCACTTCTTCCAGCGCCCGGGTAATACGCTGCTCGGCGCGATCGAAGCGGTGCACCAGCAGCGGCTCATGCAAAATGCGATCGATGGTCTGGCGCGGATGCAACGATCCGTACGGATCCTGAAACACCATCTGCACCTGACGGAAAAAGCTGCGATCCCGCCGCGCCGACTGCGCCATGCCGCCAAACTCGATACGTCCGCGCCACTGGGTATTTAACCCGGCCAGCGCGCGCAAAATGGTGGACTTGCCGGAGCCGCTTTCGCCGACCATACCGAAGCTGTCGCCGCTTTCCAGCGCGAAGGACACCCCTTTCACTACCTCGACGCCGCCGAAGGCGATACGCAGGTTTTCTACTTTAATCATGCGTTGCACCCGTCATCATGCGTTACACCCGTCATGCGTTACACTCATCATGCACTCCACCCATCATGCAGTTCTCCAGGCCGGGTCGCGCTGCAACACCGGCAGTCGATCGCGCGGATGTTTCAGCGACGGCAGGCAGGCCAACAGCCCCTGGGTATACGGATGCTGCGCCTGTAACAGTTCGCTGGCCTGCAACATCTCGACGATCCGCCCGGCGTACATCACCGCCACCCGATCGCAGAAATGCGACACCAGCGGCAGATCGTGACTGATCAGGATCAATCCCATGCCGCGCTGCGATACCAGATCATCGATCAGACACAGGATCTCCGCCTGCACCGTGGCGTCCAGCGCCGAAGTCGGTTCATCGGCGATCAGCAGTTCCGGGTCGGGCGCCAGCATCATGGCGATCATCACCCTCTGCCCCATGCCGCCCGACACTTCGTGCGGGTAACACGTCGCCACCCGCTGCGGATCGCGAATGCGCACCTGATTCAGCAGATCAATGGCGGCGTCCATCGCCGCGCGGCGGCTACCGCCTTTGTGCTCGCGCCAGGCTTCCGCCACCTGCTGGCCGATGGTCATCACCGGATTCAGCGAGTACTTCGGGTCTTGCAGGATAAAGCCGACCCGCTTGCCGCGAATCTGGCGTAACGTTTTCTCGCCGGCGCCGCGCAGGTCGATGCCGTCAAAACTCAGTTTGTCGGCCTGAATGCGGGCGCTGCCCGGCAGTAACTGCATCAGGCTGCGTGCGGTCAGCGACTTGCCGGAGCCGCTTTCGCCGACGATGGCGAACTTCTCCTTGCCGACGCTGAAGCTGACGCCGCGCACCGCCTCAAAAGTTTCCGTCCGGTTGGCGAACGCGATACGGAGGTTCTCAATTTCCACCAGCATTTAGCGCTCCTTCGGGTCCAGCAGATCGCGCAGGCCGTCGCCGAGAAAGTTGAAGGCCAGCGAGGTGAGGAAAATGGCGATACAGGGCACCAGCGGCACCCACCAGGCGTTGAACAGGAAACGGCGCGCGGTGGCGATCATGGTGCCCCATTCAGGTGACGGCGGCTGCGCGCCCATGCCGAGGAAACCCAGGCTGGCGGCGGTGATGATGATGGAGCTCATGTCCAGCGTCACCCGCACAATCAGGCTCGGCACGCACAGCGGCATGATGTGGCGCAGAATAATACGCAGCGGCGCGGCGCCGGTCAGGCGGCAGGCGGCGATAAAATCGGTGTGGCGAAACTGCAGCGTCTCCGCCCGCGCCAGCCGCGCATACGGCGGCCAGGCGGTGAGCGCAATCGCCAGAATGGCGCTTTCCACCCCCGGTTTCAGCGCCGCCACAAACGCCAGCGCCAGCACCAGCCGCGGAAACGCCAGAAAGATATCGGTCAGCCGCATCAGGATTTTATCAAGCAACCCACCGGCGTAACCGGCGATACAGCCGACCAGCAGACCGATCGGCGCGGTCAGCGCCACCACCGCAATCACCATGCCCAGCGTGGTGCGACCGCCATATAAAATACGGCTGAATACATCGCGCCCCAGTTCATCAGTACCCAGCCAATGCGCAGCGGACGGCGCCGCCAGCCGGTTGGACAAGTTCTGAAAACCGGGGTCGTACGGCGTCAGCCAGGGCGCGGCCAGCGACAACAGCATGACTGCGGCGATGATGATCAACCCCAGCATCGCCATCGGATTGGTGCGAAACCCCAGCCACAGGCGGTAACGCTGCCCCCACACCGCCTGACGGCGTGTGCTGGGCGTTTCGTCGAGCAACCAGGCTCGTGAGACAAGAAAACTCATGTTACGCGGGGATCCAAAAGTCGATAGAGAATGTCAGCCAGCAGGTTCAGCAGCACGTAGGTCGCGCCCACCAGCAATGTGGCGCCCACCACCGGGTTCATGTCCGCATTGAGCAGCGCGGTAGTGAGGTACTGGCCCAGTCCCGGCCAGGAGAATACGTTTTCCGTCACCACCGCGCCTTCCAGCAGCCCGGCGTAGGTCAGCGCCAGCACCGTCACCAGTTGCACCGCCACCGTGGGGAAAGCATGCCGCCAGACGACCCGACGGGACGACAGCCCTTTGGCGCGGGCGGTGATCACGAACTCGCCGCCGAGCGCATTGAGCATGAAAGTACGGGTCATGCGGGTGATGTAGGCCATACTGAAATACGCCAGAATCAGCACCGGCTGCACCATGTGCGCCAGCGCATCGCGCAACGCGTCATAGTCGCCCGCCAGCAGCGAGTCCACCGTCAGCAGCCCGGTGACGTGCGGCACCATGTCCTGAAAGATGATGTCCTGCCGCCCCGGCCCCGGCGCAATGCCCAGCACCGCGTAGAAAATCAGCAGGCTCAGCAGCGCCAGCACAAACACCGGCAGCGAATGCCCGGCCAGACAGACGACGCGGATGGTTTGATCCACCCAGCGTCCTTGTCGCACCGCCGCCCACACCCCGAGCGGAATGCCGACCAACGCCGCGACGATGATCGCGGCGGTCGCCAGTTCCAGCGTGGCGGGGAAGTAGCGGGCGATATCGGTGGTCACCGGATTAGAGGTCAGCACCGAGCGACCCAGATCGCCGTGCAGCAGTTGGTTCAGGTAGTGGCCGTACTGCATCCACAGGGGCTGATCCAGCCCCATTTCCTGACGTACCCGCTCCACCACCGCCTGGGGCGCATTGTCCCCGACGGCGGCGAGCACCGGGTCGGTCGGCATGATACGACCGATGAAGAAGGTCAGCACCGATAACCCCAGCAGGGTCAGCAACAGGCTGCCGAGCGTACTGCAAAAACGGATCAGTATCTGCATCAGGCTTTCTTCACCTGCTGGTAAGGCACTTTGCTCAATACCGTCATGGTGACGCCGCTGAGGTTCTTACGGCAGGCCAGCGTTTTCTCATCCTGCATCATCAGCGTGAACGGGCTCAGTTCGCGGTGGTTGCGTTGCAGGGTTTCGTACAGCGCGATGCGTTTGGCCGGGTCCTGCTCATGCAGCGCCTGTTCGGTCAACTGGTTGAATTTTTCATCCGACCAGCCGCAACGCCAGGCCAGCGTGCGATTGCGGGCGCCGTCGCTGTTGTCGGTATTGACGCAGAAGGCTTCGGCGTTGGAGTTCGGGTCGAAATAGTCCGCTCCCCACACCGTCAGCGCCAGTTGCTGCTGGCGGGCGCGCATTTTAGTGAGTACCTGACGGTTTTCCGCCGCAATCAGCTTCACCTTGATGCCGATAGCGCCAAGCTGGGTCTGGATCGCCTGCGCAATATCCGGATGCGGCTGGGCGGAGTAGTGATCCATCGTAATCTCAAAGCCGTCCGGATAACCGGCGTCTTTCAGCAACGCTTTGGCTTTGGCGACATCCAGATGGAACGGGGTGTCGTCCAGCGCCGCCGGAAAACCGCCCGGCAGGAAGCTCTGATGCACCTTGTGCGTCAGCGGCAGAATGTTTTTCTGGATGCTGTCGTAGTCCAGCGCCCACTTGATAGCCTGCCACACCTGCGGTTTTTTCAGGAATTCGTTGGCGGTGTTACAGGACAGCAGCATCACGCTGGCGATGCTCTGACGCACCAGATGGTAGTTACTGTCGTTCACCAGCGGGCGAATCTGCTCGGTGGTCAGGTTGCGGGCGATATCCACGTCCCCTTTCTGCAGCATCAGCAACTGGGCGGACGGGTCGACGATGTGCTTGAGCAGGACGCGCTTAAAGGCGTTGTCAGTCGGGAAGTGATCGTTCTTCTGCAGGATGATGCTTTCGCTGGCTTTCCAGCTCACCAGCGAGAACGGGCCGGAGCCGGCGCTGTTCTGTTTCAGCCATTGGTTGCCCAGATCGTTGTTCTGCTGATTAGCCAGCGCCGCCTTTTTCTGCACGATGCTGCCCACCGGCGCAGACAGGCAGTACAGCAGGAAGGTTTCCGCCGCCGGCTTATCCAGGCTTATCACCAGCGTTTTTTCATCCGGCGCGGTGATGTGCTGCTCCACGTTGTCTTTGGTAAAACCGAACTGGTTGATGATGAACGCCGGGCTCTTGTCCAGCTTGACCGCGCGCTGCAACGAGAAGGCGGCATCGTCGGCGGTAACCGGCGAACCGTCGGCGAATTTGGCTTTCGGATTGAGGTGGAAGGTGAAGGTTTTGCTGTCGTTGCCAACCTCCCAACTGACGGCCAGATCGCCAATCACCTCTTGCGGGTTGGCCGGGTTTGGCATCACCAGACGCTGGTACAGGTTGCCGATGATTTCGGTCCCTACCGCCTCAAACCCTTCCTGCGGGTCGAGACTGGTCATGTTATCGAGCTGCATCGCCATCACCAGCATGGACGGCGGCGTATCGGCAAACGCGGTGTTCAGATTGAGCCAGGACAGGAAAGGCACGGTAGCGCAACCGGCAAGAAAACGTCTTCTGGTGACCATTAATCCCCCAAGTGTCTGATTTTAAAATAAAATAAAATATATTTTTTCTGTCTGCGGCTTGACAGATATCACAGGCGCTGGCTTAAATGGTGCTGCGGCGAACAAAATTTCTCCGCCTGAATGAACCGCACCAGCATGGTGCAGAGCAGGTTCCATTTCAGAAAATCATTCTTCTTTCAATCCAGTATCGGTACTTTCTTCCATGTCAGATTCGCCCATGTCAGACAAGCCGCTTGTACATAATCTCCCTGTCTTCGATGGCCACAACGACGTGCTGTCACGCCTGTGGCGACTTCATCGCGATAATCCGACCGATGCCTTTCTGAACGGGCCGTCGCAGGGTCATATTGACCTGCCCCGGATCCGGCAGGGCGGATTCGCCGGCGGCCTGTTCGCCACCTACGTTCCCTCGAACCAGAGTGATGCAACATCCATACCAGATGGCAACGTTTTATTAACCACCCCGTCCATGGCGCAGGCGCGCGACGTCAGCTTCTGGATGCTCGCCACCCTACTGCGCCTTGAAGCGGCATCCGCCGGGCAACTGCGGGTGTGCCGCAGTGCGGCCGATATCCGTCGCTGCATGGCGGACGGCGTAGTGGCGGCGGTGATGCACATCGAAGGCGCCGAGATGCTGGATGCCGACCTGGAGCTGCTGGATATTCTCTACGCCGCCGGGCTGCGCAGCCTGGGGCCGCTGTGGAGCCGGCCGAATATCTTTGGTCAGGGAGTGCCGTTCCGTTTCCCTTCCTCGCCCGACACCGGCGATGGCCTGACCGATGCCGGGCTACGGCTGGTGCGCGCCTGCAACGCCAAACGCATTCTGGTGGACCTCTCCCACATGGATGAAAAAGGCTTCTGGCAGACGGCGGCGGTTTCCGACGCGCCGCTGGTAGCCAGCCACTCCAACGCCCACGCGCTGTGCGCCCAGTCGCGCAACCTCACCGACCGCCAGCTGGCGGCTATCCGCGAGCGCGACGGCTTTGTCGGCGTCAATTTCGGTACCTCCTTCCTGCGTGCCGACGGCCAGAAAGACCCGTCCGCCACGGTGCAGGAGATCGTGCGTCATGTGGAGTATCTGCTGGAAAAACTGGGCGAAAATGGCGTCGGCTTCGGTTCCGATCTGGACGGCACCACCATCCCGGGCGACCTCAAAGATGTGGCGGGTTTCCCCATTTTGGTGCAGGCGCTGGCCGATCGCGGCTACTCACGCACCCTGTTGGAGAAAATCTGTTACGGCAACTGGCTGCGGGTGCTGGAAGCCACCTGGGGCGAATAGCCAACGGACGCGGCCTGCCGCCATTCGGCCGCGTTTTTCAGTAACATGGCGTGAATCTTGCTTGTTTCTGCGTTGGATCGTGCTCCATCGGGCCGGTCGGGCACACATCACACAACAGGACTCAGGTTATGCGTTTACGCCACATCGAAGTCTTTCAGGCGATCGTTCAGGCCGGCACCATCAGCGGCGCGGCGCGGTTACTCAACGTTTCCCAGCCCAACGTCAGCCGGGTGCTGAATCACGCCGAACAGCAACTGGGTTTCGCGCTGTTCGAACGCCGTTCGCAAGGATTGGTGCCAACGGTGGAAGGGCAACGGCTGATGCCGGAAATCGAACAGCTTTACAGCCAATTACAGAGTATTTCCCGCCTGACCGAACAGATCCGCAAAGGCCAGCGCGAGGCGGTGCGGCTCGGTGCGGCGCACGCCTTTGGCCAGATGATTGTCGCCCCGGCGATGGTGGAGTTTCAGCAACAGGCGCCGCTGGTGAATATGGAGCTGGTCACCGAGCATTTCAGCACCCTGTGTCAGAATATTCAGCAGCATCAGCTCGACCTGGCGCTGGTGTTCGGCCAACAGGTGCCGCCGGATTTGCTGGCCGAGCCGCTGTGCCAGTCGCGGATGGTGGCGATTCTGCCGAAAGACAGCCCGCAACAGGGGCCGGTATCGCTGGAATGGCTGTGCCACAACAACCTGCTGATGATGCAGCAGCAGGACCCGCTGGGCCAGGTGGTGCACCGCGCGCTGCGCGATCGTCGCCTCAAACCGGCGGCTTCGCTGTACATCAAGACCTACTCGGTGATCGCCGATATGGTGCTGGCGGGCGGCGGCACCGGCATCGTCGACCTGTTCACCGCGCGCCGTTATGCCGATCAGCTCAAAATCGTGCCCATCAGCCAGCCGCTGCCGTTTGAGGTGATGCTGATCAGCCGCCGCGACATCCCGCAATCCCGCGAGATCCTGCAGCTCAAACAGGTGCTGAAAAGCAAGTGCCGCGAACTCGCCAGCCAGTGTCTGCCGCTGCTGGAAGCGGCATAACCGCCGCCGTACGCTTTCGGCCATCGCGTGGTTTGGCCGGAAGCCGTGATTTGTCAGTCCGTTACCGCTGTCGCTTTTGGCAAACCGCCCGTTATAATTACCCCATCACTTCTTAACAGGTATGCACCGATGATTCGTAGCATGACCGCTTACGCCCGGCGAGAAATCAAGGGTGACTGGGGTAGCGCCGCCTGGGAGCTTCGCTCCGTAAACCAGCGTTATCTGGAAACCTACATCCGTTTACCCGAGCAGTTCCGCAGCTTAGAGCCGGTAATCCGCGAACGCATCCGCAACCGCCTGACCCGCGGCAAAATCGAGTGCGGCCTGCGTTTTGAGCTGGACCCGCGCGCACAAGGGCAACTCATCCTCAACGAGCAACTGGCCAAACAGCTGGTGACGGCGGCGAACTGGGTGAAAATGCAGAGCGACGAAGGCGAGGTCAACCCGCTCGACATCCTGCGCTGGCCGGGGGTGATGTCGGCGCAGGAGCAGGATCTGGACGCCATCAGCGCCGAACTGATGCAGGCGCTGGAAGCCGCGCTGGACGACTTCATCCTCGCCCGCGAAAGCGAAGGCAACGCGCTCAAGGCGCTGATTGAACAGCGGCTGGTGGGCGTCAGCGCCGAAGTCGCCAAGGTTCGCGCCCACATGCCGAACATTCTGCAATGGCAGCGGGAAAAACTGCAAAGCAAGCTGGATGAAGCGCAGGTGCAACTCGACGGCAACCGGCTGGAGCAGGAGCTGGTGCTGCTGGCGCAGCGCATCGACGTAGCCGAAGAACTCGACCGGCTGGAAGCCCACGTGCGGGAAACCTACAAAATCCTCAACAAGCAGGAAGCCGTCGGCCGCCGTCTGGACTTCATGATGCAGGAATTCAACCGCGAATCGAACACGCTGGGTTCCAAATCCATCAACGCCGACGTCACCGCCTCCGCCATCGAACTGAAAGTGCTGATTGAGCAGATGCGGGAGCAGATTCAGAATATCGAGTGATTTCTGTACTGCGCTACCGACTATTACAACGCCCTGTTTTCAGGGCGTTTTTGCTGCTTACTATACTCCGTTTTCCGCCTGATCGCATCGACGCTAAACAGCAATGTCGACCATAACTACGATAATCGTAGTATCTCACTCAAGCAAAAACTACGATTCTCGTAGTCATGAAATCAAGACCAAACTACCATGACGTTTTCTGTCAACGACTTAAGCAAGCCCGGCTCGCGAAAGGCCTCTCACAAAAAAAACTCGGCATCGCTGCCGGGATCGATGAATTTGTGGCAAGCCCCCGTATTAACCGTTATGAAAAGGGCGTGCACGAAGCCAGCATTGACACCGCTCAACAACTCGCGGACGCGCTCGACGTCCCGCTGGCATTCTTCTACACCGCTGATGATGAACTGGCAGAATTGATGCTGGCGTTTTTGGGGCTGTCACCAGAGAAACGGGCAGAGATTTTGGCGTTAGTGAAAACGGTTGGGTAGTAAATCAGCGCTCAGTTTTTCTACACTGACAGGGATAGAATCACACTTATCACCAGCTATTCAGGAACCCCAGCCCATACCGCAATCATCTGGCATGATGTGCGGATAAAGCGTATGTTACCGTCTGCATTCAGGAAGAAACCGTTTACGATCAGGCCGATCGCTCTGACGGTGCAAGGGAGAACAGGATGGACACGCGTTATCCGATACGGAAAGCGGATGGCAAGGATTACGACAGTCTGGATACGTTACTGAACGTCTTGCGGAATGAACCGGACGGCTGGTGGCTGGCTAGCAGTAACCGACAGTGGCATGGCGGCATCCACATCAGCCGTCGTAGCGCCCCGGAATCAGTGCTGACCTCGGCGAACGCCGACAGAGCGGTTCCACTTCAGTGTATCGCCAACGGGGAAGTGGCGGCATGGCGCATCAACAAAAACTACTGCACCGCGCCGTATGACAAATATCAGTTGCGCTATTCCAGCACGTTTTTGCTGGTGCGTTCGGAACATCAACCGAATCCGGACGACCAGAGCACCTGGCTGACGTTTTACACGCTGTATATGCACCTCGCCCCAGTTTCTGCTTACCCAACGCTGACGAATTGTTATCGTGTCAAACCCAATATAAATAACTTATCGACAAGCGAATACAATGGCCGGGAAATCAGCGGGCAAAAATTGCCTAAAGTGGGAAATATCACACTCAAAGAAAATGATTTACTGGTGGTTTCAAAACAGGAAACATTCAAAATAGGGCACGAAACTACTAACGGTGTTTTCGGGTTGGCCCAACTCCTGAAAGATGGGAGTGTGAGTGAAAAAAAATTCTGGGTTTCCCTGGAGGATCGATTTGTCGAGCCGGTTACCCCTCGCTATCACCGTATGCCGGAATGGATGACTAAAGCTGTTGAGCATGGGGAATATAATGCGGTGGTCATCCCCGGAGAGAAACTGACGATCAACGCCGGAGACGCGATCGGTTTTTTAGCAGAAGATAACTCCCCCGCCAAATCCGGTTCTGGTGGTGTGGATATAGACTTTTATTCGCACATTGAAGTCATCAGTGTCGATACCAATATGCCCGGTTTTCTCTCTAATCCCAAACAGATTAAAACCGGCCGAGCCTTTGTGAAGATAAAAGCAGGAAAGCCGTTATATCAGAAATCCGGTGAAGGTGACGAAACAACATTTACGCCAACAAATACGGTGACCAAAAGTACGGATGACGGAAGAATTCTGCCTCGTGATAAAGCCAGCCCGATAGATGCTCAGGGAGCAACGTGGTTTCAAATTGCGCCGGATAACTGGGTGAAAGGCCAGGATGTGGACGTGTTGAGCCAACATGATTTGTCTGAACTTGGCTTTATTACGCTGGAAGAAGCCTCGACGGAGGATTTCGGTTCTCTGCTAAAAGAAAATTTTCTCAAAGGCATTTTTGACTGGGTATCAAAATCCCTGCGGGGAGATACCGAGTTCGAAGGCCAACAGGGATCCGAGACGTATAAGAAGCTGGTGAAAGTCATAGACCAGAACAATGACGGGAATTTATCACAGTACGAACTGGCTGCATTTGAAAAACGTATCTTCGAAAATTTACATTCCGGAGAAAATAACGTACCAGACCTGGTGCGTCGGCTGATAGTCAAACATGATAGCGAATGGTTTGGCGACAGCAAACATAAACACTGGCAATCTTTCCTTAACAACGACAGTTACCCTGAAATGATGCCGTATCTGAAAAAGTGGCGGGATGATATGGCGTGGATGAGTGAGGTTCCCGAGTTTAAATCGGGCAAACCTGTTTGGCATTTTCATCCGGTGGAGTTTTTGGATTATATTAGTTCAACAGATGGACCAATAACAATTAACATGGTATTAGCAGCAAATCTTGGAATGAATAAAAATCAATGTGATATTGTTCTACCATATATGAACAAATATGCAATTAGATATAAAATTAATGATGATGTTGAAATTGCACATTTTCTTTCTCAAATTGGCCATGAAAGTCAATTTAAACCGTTAGAAGAAGGACTTTCATATAGTGCAAAAAGAATGAGAGAGTTTTTCGGATGCAAAGAGGGAAAGTATGATGACTCTCGTGATGAATGTGTAATCGGGCGATTACGAGAAAAATTGTGGACTCATGAGACGTACTATGCAAGAAATCCAGTAAATCTTGGAAACTATGTTTATGCTAAACGATTAGGAAATGGTAGTGAAGATAGCGGTGACGGATATAAATATAGAGGAAGGGGAATGATACAGTTAACTGGAAAAGATAATTATCGTGATTTCACGATTCAACATAATGCGAACAATCCTGATGACATGAGAGATTTTGTCAATAACCCTGACTTACTTACAGAAATTGAATATGCGGTAGAATCAGCTTTCTTTTTCTGGTGTAATAAAATAGATAAGAATGGTAAGTCATTAAGAGATATTGCAAAAACAGGCAGTGTTTTGGATGTCACATTAGTAGTAAATGGCGGAAAGAATGGCTATAACGACAGAGATGAACGACATTCCAGAGTATCAAAAGCAATAAAGGAGGGGAAATGAAAACAATATCCGTTTTTTTATTATTTTTTATTTCATTTTTTTCTTTTGCATCAGATATTATTCAAGGACCATTTCATCTAGATAATGATTCAGACATTTCATTCCAAAGAAAAGATGAAAATGTTTTATTTATTAAAAGTGAAAAGAACCGACTGGATATCATAGATACTTATGAACCCGAGGGAGAAAAAGCTCAAATTGAAACAGTTTTCTTTACAAAGTTAGAAAAAATAAGAAATGTCATCGTCATTATTTCATGGAAACAATATCACCCTAGCCTTGGAATTGATGGGGTTTTATATGAGATCAAAGGCTATAGCTATATAAAAGGTAGACTAAAAATCAATGAAAGTCTATTAAAAGATAATAACCTATCAGGTTTTGATGGGGTGAAAAGTGATAATCACTTTGTATATAAATACAAAAACGCCGAGACAATAAAGGAATACTTGAAGAAAAATCATTAGAAATATAATTTATTATGAGGACATATAAGATGAGTTATAACATAAATAAAAGACGCATAAGATTCCGCATCATAATAATATTGTTATTTCTTTATGCACCTCATGGTTTTTCCGCTTTTTCTGAAAAGCAAAATAGTGAATTGATAAAAATAAACACCAAAGCAAAAAACGATAAAGTTATTGTTATAAAAAAAATTAGATAAATCTATCAAAAAAGCCATTGAAGACAACCCAGAAAAAGCAAATTTAATTATAGACCTGAAAAAATCATGAGATTTAACAATTGAAAAAAATGCTGATTTGAGACTTTCGAGCCTAAAGGAATTGACGCAGAAATAGCTGAAGTAAACAATTTTCTCGTCAGAAATTATCTGGATGAAATGAAATACTTTGACGATATACTTCCATAGTTTATCGATAAGGTATGAAGAAGTCCTAGTAAACACCAGTATAGATATGCTAATTTTCAACGGACGTTAATCATGAAAATAAAAACAACATGCTTGTTATCTTTACTAATAGTCCATGCAGCAATAGCTGACGAATCTAAAATTACTTACGGCTATGATAAAAGTAAAGGAGAAATTTATGCGATGAGTGGAACAGAAAAGGGATTCTTTAGTTTTGAAGAAGACTATACCGGTAACCCTGCTGTTTCATTTGGATCCTTTAATAATCAACCATCAATTATTGTTTCAGCCCGTTCTTTGCATGATTATACCGCGTATATGACATTGCAATTTAAAAATGGTAAATTTTATACAGACTGCCTATATATTGATATAAAGAGTAAAAAAACGGTATTGCTTCGAAAGAAGGCTTGTGCGGGTTAAACATGCCAGTTTCGGATGATTACATGGATCTTATTGAAAAAGAGATTAATGATGTATCAAATAATATTGATACGGTAGATACATCCTATTTTTTAAATGGAAAAACAACTTACATCCCATTAATTCTATTTCGCGGGAAAGATAGTTTAATTTATAAGATTTATAAAAATAAAAGCGCCATGCTAAGCGATGATTATCAAATATTACTCACAGACAAGAATGGGCAATGTCGTTCATACAATAAAAATACTTGGCTGAAATATAACACCAAAGCAGCAGACAACGCTCATATCAAAGCAGAAATAAATAAAGATGATAAAACATCATTAAAACTCATCACGGTAGAAGATGGAAAAAGATCTAACGATTGTGAAAAATACCCAACATTTAAGATAAAATCAGAAAAGTCTTTTTTCTACGATGAAAATAAAATCCCCAAAAAGTCTTATCTAATAAAGGGGGATGATATTACTTTACTGTCAACTCAAGATGATGATAAATGGTGTCAAGTCAGATATGTTTCAGAAAAGAACAAAAAGACAGAGGGTAATATTCTCTGCTCAGCACTAACATTGTAGAATGTTACACTTCTATAAGAATAATTAGCAAGCCATAGGGAGAATAAGATGAAATCAGCCACATCAAAGAGAACTATTTTAATCTTATTATTTCTTACTTCATTCAAAACATTTGCAAATGAAAATTTATGCAGTAAAGATTATTGCGATGGCTTTACTGTTCCCCGTAACATCAGAAACATGATTAACAATGGTTATGGAAAGACAACATTAGTAATAATTATTGGAAGAAAATACCTGATTGCAACAACAAATAGTGATATTAATAAGTGCTCACTTGTCTTTTTAATAAAAGATAATGAAATAAAGGAAAAACCTGTTCTTCCAGAAAAGAATCCAATATGTAATTACTCTATCAATAAAAACAATGTGATTAGCTCATGGAAGGATGAAGGAAAATGGAATGAAGACATTTATCAGGTCTCAGATGAAAAATGGACGCTGATGTTTCGTGATGCATGCGTAGGCTGCGGTATAGTTAAACGCACCTATTTTAAAGAAGGTGTAGCTACCGAAACGGCACTCCTAAAAGATGAAAGTATCTATACGGAAAGAGCGCCAATTTTTGGCACCGTATCGGTAGAGAAAACCGTATTGTTAAACTCACCAATAATGACAGACCGGAAAAATTCATACCTGATTGCTGGCGATCATTTTAAGCTGCTAGATATGAGCGATAACGGCGAATTTTATAAAATAAGCTATCAAATGAAATCAGGTAAGAGCTTAACAGCATGGATTAACTCTGATGATTTCTCATTAGATGAGAAGTAACCTGATATTATCCATCGACTCAAGCCTGTCTACGATTAAATGTCACTATTTTCTATATAGATGACAATATGATAGTCCCTGATACCACCTGTATCAGGGATTTTATTTAATCAACTATCGACTCCATCGGGGTGGAGGGGTTATATTTTTCATGATATCCGAAAAAGAGATCAACGGATCGCGTCTTTTTACCGCCGCTTCCACACAATGTTGTACCGGAGATTGATAGGGCGTATCACCAATAATCACATTGCCGCTGCCTGAAACAATCAGACCGCCGCAGTCAATATCATCACCAATCCGCGCGGCGGATTTCCCATTAACCAATACCGTAGCGGATCCTGACGATATTTTTCTACCATGCACGCCATGAGGCGCCTGGGGACAAGGGCATCCGTGCATCTGAACCGTATCGCCAACCCGCGCCGCCGGCAGACCATTAATCAATACGTCGGAACTGCCTTCTATTATCGGGGTATCTGGAAAGCACTCATGTCCGCTTCCAATATCATTTAAGCGAGCCGCTCCTGGCATACCACTCTCCTTACTTCATTTGATTGAATAATATCCAATCTAAAATGCGGTCCAACATATCGGTTCGGTCATAGTATTCCCTTTGGCAGCACGAGCAAATATTTCCCGTCGGATTAACTGACTTTGTATAGTCCAGTGAATAAAGCAATGATATATTAGTCAGCGCATTATTTTTTCAAACGATAAATACTGCTGAAGCTGACATTTGCTCCACCACATTCGCCATTATCTTCAACGATCAAATTACCGTTAATTAGCTGCATCACACCGCTACATTCAAACTCTTCACGCGTATCACCCCATTGAAGCGTATTACCGTTCGGTGTCGCCGAGGCAGAAATGCTACCGATATGAACAATCGATTCACCATAACCGGATACCCCACCATTCCAGGTGGCATTACCTTTTATATGAAGCGTGCTATTTTTCCCGCGGGTAATATTTATCTTACTGTAACCATCACTCCACGAACCGATCCAGGCATTGACTCCAACCGTTTCGATAGCCTGTTTTTCAAGATAAGTCGATTGCAGCCAGCCGACAAATTCAGACTTCCGGCCAAAATACCACACACAAGACCAGCCGCTTTTTTCCTGCGCCACTATCACGCCGTCACCATTAATCAGATAGGCTTTCTGCTGGCAAAGCGCCTGATTCTCCGGGCATCCTTTGTCACTGTCATCATCGTAAAAATGCACTTTAGCGCCATTAGGCGCGTTGATTCTGGCGACAGAATATTGGCCGGGATAACCGGGAAACGCGCCATTGCGGCACATCGTCATGTCATAATCACTTCTCGCAAAACATGAAAATGAGACACATGAAAACAAAATAATCGCCATTCCTTTCATTACCCGGTTCTCCTTGTTAAAAATATTACCAGTACAACACGAACTTATCGCTCTTTGAATCAATAATATCACAGGAGAAGCTTGTGCTGATTTATAACGTATTTGGCAGAATTATCGGCGTAAAACGACACCAACAACAGTGGCAGGTATTCCGCATCGATCTAAATGAACGAAAGCACTCTCCGCTTCACGGCGTTGTTATACCAGACGATGCGACGGAAGAGGAAATCCCTGTCTGGCTGGACGATATATTTCACGAAGCCGCCAGCGATAAATATCCCCAGGTATTCCGGATTGAATAGTATCCGTCAGTCATGCACACGGCATAAAAAAACCGGGCGCAAGCCCGGTTAAAAGAGGTATCAAGACAGACACAAAGGGAGGGTTATCAATGATGTCAGGGATGGGAGAGGGGTACGCTCCCCTGCCTCATTGATTGATTTTATTTGAACAGAACAGCGTTGCCGTGCAGCGTGTCGTCACCCTGAACGGACGTGATCTGGAACGTTTTTGCACCGGCGGCATCCGCTTTGGCGGCCAGTTTAGCCTGCAGGCTATCAAGCGTGTTGGCACTGGCGGAGATGCTGCCGATTTCCTGACCCTGCGGGTACTGGATTTCCGTTGCAGCAAAAGCGCCGACAGACAGTGTGCTCAGTGCGATGGCGGTAAAGACAGTTTTCATATTCATGATTGCTTCCTTTTTTACGTTTTCGTTGTTGATGATGTTCGTAAATGACAAGTCAATTATCACTATAGTAACTATACCCCACTTCACAAAAAGTGCGATCCATATCACACTCTTATGTCATGAATATGAAAAAACAAGGCATTCAACGGATTACCAACTTTCACTATCACGAACTTTTTTAGATGGGTCGGCAGGCGCATTCTGGCGGTATCACGAAGAAGTCTGCGCAGGAAAACCATCCAGCAAAATCATCCAGCTTATGAAATACGCCGGGAAGTGAATGAAATCAGCGGGATACGCATGAGCATGCAGGATGAGCCGGCGAAAAAAGTAAAACGCCACACGCGCCAGCCGTCAGACCAGACACGTGTGGCGAGGAGTTCAAACCCCGTCAGGCAGCCGTCGCCGGCGCCGTCCTATCAGGGATGGCTCCACATGGACGGATAACTTTCGCCATTGCCGTTCACGGTGACGACCCGGTAGTAGTAGCCGCCGGTCGGTGCTTTTGAGCTGTCGCTGTAGGCGTTGGCGGTAACGGTGGCGACCGTCTGGTAATCACCGTTTTCACTGGCGGCACGCAGTATTTTGTAGCGCTCGGCGCCGGATGCCGCCGTCCAGGATAGCCCGGTTACATCGTTGCTGCGCTGCGCTTTCAGGTACAGCGGCGTGCCGGGTACCGGTTTGGCATCACGGGTTCCATCCAGATAGAGCACCACGCTGGCGCGCGGCCCCACGGTCACAGCGCCCGATTGCGTTCGCTGTGACACCAGGTCTTCCGCCGCGTTGAAGCCAACCGGCGTTTTCAGCGCATAACTGTTGCTGACACTGGCGTTAATCCCCATCAGATAGCGGCCGAAGCGCAAGGCGTAAAAATCGGCCTTACCCCGGAACGGATCGTCGCCGGACGCATCGGCCGGCACCGGCCCCAGCGGCAGCAGCTCTCCGGCATAGGCGTTGCCCGGCGGATTAGGCGGCGTGTAAGGAGTCTTCTCCGGCATATCGATCAGGTTGGGGCGCGCATACACCGCGGCGGATCGGAAGATCGGCGTGGTTTCCAGTATGCCGTATTGGTCATAGCCGGAAGTACTGAAGTGGAAACGCGCCAGACCGTTGATGCCCGTCCCCGCCTTGGCCTGCCAGTAAGCGCTCAGCCACAGGCGTTCGTCCCCTTTTTTGATCGCCGCGATGGCGTTCTCTTCATCCACCCAGGCAAAGTCAGGCTGTCCATCGGTCATCGGCAGGCGCACACCGTTGTCGCTCGCCGTTTTGACCGTCCGATAATCGGCGAACACGTCCAACGCCTCAAATGCGGACTCCGAACCGGCCAGGTTGGCGAAGAACTGATTGTCTTCCAGCATTTGTCTGGCGTAACCAATAAGCGCCGCGTCCTTGCTGGCGGCGGCGACACGCAACGCTTTGGCGCGTTCATTGGTATTCACCGCGTCGGCATAAGCGATGTAGCCGGCGAAGTTGCCGTCGCTTTCATGCGCACCGCGCCAGGCCAGCAGGCCAATCGCTTCCATCGAACGGTAGTTGGCGCCATTGCTGATTTCAATCGCCGGGCGGCGGAACGGCGCACGCGCTTTGGTCATTTTCACCATCTGCGTGCGGAAATCCTCATTACCGGTAACCCGGTAGAATTCGGCAAGATATGACTGCACTTCGCCGTAACCTGCGCCAACATAGCCCCACTCACGGGTCTGGCCTTTATCGGTGACCTGATAATAGCTGCCGCCAAACGGTTTCCAACCGCCATCATCCGGCAGGCCATTACCATTACTGTCCGCCTTATCATCGCCGCTCCAGGGTAAGAGTCCGACGGCTTCCTTAATATAGCGCTGCGCGGTTTCCTCCGGGAAAGCGCGCGAATCTTTCAACACCAACATACCTTTGTTGGCGAAATAGATACTGGTATTGGCAATCAGGTTCTGGTTGCTCAATCTAAGACGATTTTGCAATCGGCCGTATTCACGGCTGGCAAACAGCATATCGGCCCAGGCGGCGCGGCGCGTTTTCTTGCCGGCAGCGCCATAGCTGACAGAGGCATTGAGAATATCGCCAGTCAGCTGATCTCGCAGGTAATAGATCGCCTGTCCCTGCGAGCCAAAACTCCCGCCCCAGTTTTTCACTGTATTGTTGTCGTCATAGTACTGCGCGGCGTAAGCATCCAGCGCGGCGACAACCTGGCTCACCACCGTCGGGTTCTGATAACTGCTCAGTTCCGCAACGGAATAGGCGCGGGCAAGATAGCGCAAATCGCCGCCGGAGAGATTCGCCGTTGTCGGCGCCTTGCCAAGCAGGCTGGCGATTCGGTTATTGATGGCGACGCGGAACGAGCCATTCGCGCCCAGAATCTCATCGCCCGGAGCAGGACGGGTGGTGACCGCCGGCGCACTGCCCTGCCTTTCGCCCGAAACGTCGAGGAACGGATCGACATGGGTATAAGCCCGGTAAATTCCGCGACTCGGCACGTTCATCGCATATTGATACGGATTGCTGGCATCCGGACCGCCGCTGCCGAACGGATAGAGACGGCCAGTGGAAACGATTTTCAGGGTAACGGTGCTGCTGCCTTTGGTCATCGCGTAAGGCAGTAAGGTAGTCGAATAGAAGAAACGCCCGGGCAACGGTTTACTCCAGTGGGTCACGCTGAGTGGCATATAGTCGCCCTCATGACGGTAGCCGACCTGATATTCCACACCATCTTTGACGATGTACAGATAAAGGCGGCCGGTATCATAGTTGCCGTCATCCTCTCCCCACAGTTTGACGGAAACGTAGTTACGGCGCAGCGGATCCACCCGCAGGGTAACCGTCAGACTACCGCCATAAACGCCTGCCGGGCTGAGCGGCAGTAATCTGCGGGCAGATTCGCCCAGCCCGCCGGAGAGTGTCTGGCTGTTGTTTTTTACCAGGCTATGACTTTTCTCCGACGCGCTGTCGCCAAACGAAACCTGATCAATCGTCCCCACTGCAATCGCCGCGGCCGATGACGAAGCGGCCCCTGAACCCGAACTTTCCGCGGCAACGGCCGCATGGCTTACCGTTGTGGCCGCCAGCGCCAGCGCAACCAGCCACGCCTGTCTGAACGTTGTGTTTTTCTGCATATGTCAGTCCCTTTTTTTCAGTTTGCTATCATCCGTGCAGCCATATCAGATGGCAGTGACGGAACCTACATCATTACCACGCTATTATTTCCATTAATTAATCACAACTTCTCGTCGCTATTGATACTTTTTCTGTATCGTCCTCTCGCCGATCGTCTAAATACCCCAAGCCGCCTTCCATTCAGATGGAAACAGCAGGCCGGAAAACCGGGATTACGGCACATCATTTCCCACGGCCGAACTCGCATCGGTATTGATGACAGCCCTGCCCGCCAATTAATCTTATCGCCGCTCTATGCCTGAAAAACACCGACCAGATGGCACGTGACCGTTAACCACATCGGACCACCGCTAAGTCCAGGCGACTTTATCACGGCAACAAGGAGGGAGATTGTCCGGCTGGCAGATGCCACAATGAGGATAGAAAAGGAAATAATATGTCAACTAATGAAAATAAACTTTCCTTAAATGGACGCAAATAATCACGCTGGAAAAGCAAGCGGTAAAAACGTTAACATATATCCCCACCAGGTGAGTTTTTGCGTAAAAAGACATAAAAGTGATGACAGGGGGAAATATGTTAGAAATATTTGATGTGAGTTTTAGCTTAATGTCAAATAACAAGCTGGACGAGGTGTTTACACTACGCAAAGAGACATTTAAGGACCGTCTGGACTGGACCGTCAACTGTATTAACGGGATGGAATTTGACGAGTACGATAATGAACACACGACCTACTTGTTAGGCGTCAAGGAAGGAAAAATCATTTGCAGTGTCAGATTTATAGAAATGAAATATCCCAACATGATTACTGGCACGTTTTTCTCTTATTTCGACGGTCTCAACATCCCCGAAGGAAATTACATTGAGTCCAGCCGGTTTTTCGTCGACCGTGACCGAGTGAGAAATTTGATTGGCACCCGTAACCCAGCTTGCCTGACGTTATTTCTTGCCATGATCAATTACGCCAGAAAATGCCATTATGACGGGATACTCACGATTGTCAGCCACCCGATGCTGACCTTGTTAAAACGTTCAGGCTGGCGCATTTCCATCATTCAGCAGGGGTTGTCGGAAAAGCAGGAGAAAATTTATCTGCTGCACCTGCCCACAGACGATGAGAGCCGATACGCGCTGATCGAACGCATTACACAGATAACAACGGCCGAATCCGAGCAGCTTAAGACCTTGCCTTTGCTGGTCCCACTGGCTTGATCAGATTCATTTCAACGCCGAGCCTGATCGCATGCTTGGCATTCAGCACACCCAGTTTTTTTACAACGTTGCCGATATGAAATTTTACTGTACTGGTGGTGATACCAAGAATAAGCGCAATCTCCTGATAGGTTTTCCCCATGCTTGCCCAGTAGAGAATTTCGTTTTCTCTTTGTGAGAAAAGATCGGCTTCCTGCGACTTGCTGTTGTTTCTGTTTCTGCTCATCTCTCGGTAAAGAGAGGTGAGTTTCTCATGAGCTGAAATCAACAGCATTTGCAATTTATCTTTATTATTCTGAATAATTTCTTCCAGTTCTTCGCTGCGATGCTCTTCAATCATAAAAGACAAGGCGGCCAAATTGTTGCCCGGGTCGTGCAACACAAAGGTATAGCCATTAACAATGTCGTATTCTTTGGAGAGATTGAATATTCTGGAAAATTTCAACTTTGAACTGATGACCAGATCATCATCCCAGGAAAAAGGAGAAATCTTATTGATGGCGGTCAGGATTACCGGGTCAATATGCTGATAATTGTTATTTCTGTAAATATCAACCCATTCCGTCGGATAGTTGGAGATGATCACAACATCCGTCGGTTTCTTCTTGTTCATGATCAAATAGGCGTACTTGGGGTCGCCATAGCTTTTTAACTTTCTGTTAAGATAGGTTTGTATTGTGCTATTGATGAAGTCAACGTTAGAGAATGATATAGACATCCAACTCTCCCAAAATCGCGTGCGACAGCCCAGCCTGACCATAACGGCACGAAAGTATAGTATCAACCTATACCTAAGTCTAACTATCTTTCCCTGTACAAAATCCTTAGAATTTTCAAAAAATAACATCAAGTACCAAAATAAAAACATCTGATCCGCTTTAAAGATCGGAAAGCCAAATTGGCGCACACCAGGGAAATATCTGTTAGTTTATTAATTCTCTACCCTAAATAATTCGAGTTGCAGGAAGGCGGCAACCGAGTAAATCCCCAGGAGCTTACATAAGTAAGTGACTGGGGTGAGTGACAAATTGGCGTAAGCCGATTTGAACGCTGCTGGCAGCGGCCCCGAAGGGGCGAGGCCCATGAAATGGGCCGAGTAACGCAGCCAACACACCTGCAACTTGAAGTATGACGGGTATATGCCCTAAATAATTCGGGCGGCAGAAAGGCGGCAACCCAGTGAATCACCGGAAACTGGCATGAGTCAGCGACGGGGATGAATGCAGGCGGTCACCTCTCTGTAATCCGGAGTATGGCAGGCAATAATGCTATATTGTTAGCCCTTCTCTCTCTTGTTATCCCACAAGGCTTGCAGGAGAGAGAAAGGTCATTTTCTCCCTCTCTATTATTTTCGCTCTGTATCCCGATATTGCCCAATTCTCCCTTCAGCCTGTCTGTGACGGAATGCCGACCGCATCCTGTTATATCCCGCACGCGCTCCCCGCAGAATATCGATGATGGAAACATTCGGACAAAAAACGCGATAACGTAGCTATCAGAATAAATTATGCCGATTTTACCGCCGATCTGACGACATTAATCCTTTCATATCAGCGAGCGTGCAATTTCAAACAAAACGCCTGAATAACGCTGGTTATACTCCCGTCAAAGAGACAGATAAGGGGAGTAGAATGGATTATCCGGTAATGACTCATCATGATGATGACACCTTGCATACCCTCCTGCGTGACAAACTCACCGCGATTGGCGTCGATAAAGGCCGTATTGCCGAGATCTTTCAGGGAGCCCCCCTGTTCGGCGAAGAAGGGCGTCTGGACTCCATCAACATCGTCACCCTGATTGCCGTACTCAGCGACCACTGCGAAGCGGCCTACAACCTGAGCGGCGATCTGTTCGACCTGACGAACGACCGCGTTTTTGATGCCTTCCAGAATCTGACCAGTCTGACGCGCTTCCTGCGCGAGCGGCTTCATCATGGCTGACCCCGCCCATCCCGTTGCCCGTTCCGAGGCTGACTCGCTGTTCGCCAACGGCTATATAGAAGAGGTGCCTGTCGCCGATATTGCCGACCGCATCGGTACGCCTTTCTATGTTTATAGCGCCCGTCAGTTGCGCGGCCAGTTCCAGCAACTCCGCCAGCAACTGCCAACCGGAACCGCGATTTACTATTCTCTGAAAGCCAATCCCAATCTTTCGGTGGTCAGCGTGCTGGCGGAACAAGGAGCGGGATGTGAGGTCTGCTCGCCTGCCGAGCTGAAAACCGCGCTGGCGGCGGGCGTCTCGCCGCAGCACATCCTGTATGTCGGGCCGGGCAAATCCCTGCCTGCGCTGAAATTCGCTATTGACTGCGGCATCCGGGCGATTGTGGTGGAATCGGTAGCAGAGCTGGATAACCTCAACCGGCTGGCCGCGCAGGCCAATACCGTGCAGACGGTGGCGCTGCGCATCAATCCGGATTTCAGCAGCGAACACGCCCGGCTGGTGATGAGCGGCAAACCCACCCAGTTCGGCATGACGCTGGATACCCTGCATACCGTGCTGACCAGCCTGCACCGTTGGCCCTCGGTTTCTCTGCGCGGTTTTCATGTTTATCTGGGCACCCGGATCCTCAATGCCCAGTCTATCGCCGACAACACCCGAAATATCCTGCAACTGGCGCTAAATCTGCGCGATACGCACCAGTTAACGCTGGATTTTGTCGATGTCGGCGGCGGTTTCGGCGTCCCCTATTTTGCGAAGGAAACGCCGTTGGATCTGCCGGCGTTAACCGAGGCCATCGCGTCAATCGTGGCGGACTTCCGCCGCCAGGCCGCCGCCACGCAGATCATCATCGAACTGGGGCGTTATCTGGTAGCGGAAGCCGGCCTGTTCGTCACCCGGGTCAACACCCTGAAAACCGCCGGCGGGAAAACGTTCGCTATCTGCGATGGCGGCGCTAATTGCCACAGTGCGGCGGCCGGCCTGAACAGCATGCTGCGCAAAAACTTTCCGTTGTTGCGGCTGGGCGACAATCTGGAGCGGCCGTTGCAGCCTTATCAGGTCAGCGGGCCGCTTTGCACGCCCACCGATCTGCTGGGCGACAATGTGCTGCTGCCGACGCTGGCGGTCGACGATCTGATCGGCATCACCCACTCCGGCGCTTACGGGCTGACCGCGTCGCCGGGCTCGTTCCTTAGCTTCGGTTACCCGGCGGAAGTGATGGTGGACGGTCGCCGCCTGACCCTGATTCGCCAGCCGGAAACCACCGAGCAGTTGCTGGCCCGGCAACAGCCGGTCGAGATCTGGCGCGGGGATACGCCATGACGTTGTGTATCCAGCCGGATGACCTGGTATGGCGCGCTTTTGCGCCCGAGAACGAGGCCGCGTTACTGGCCCCGCATCCCAGTCAGGCATTGATGGCGGATTATCTGCGTGCTTTTTTCCGTTCCCACGACGAACCGCAGGAGCCGGACGACGCCCTGCTGACCCGTTGGCTCAACGGCCGTCATACTTTTACCGCGATGATGCAGGCGCTGCTGCCCGAATTGCAGGCGCGTCATACGCTGCAACAGCTTGATCTGGTGATGTTCGCCCACTGGACGCCGGACAGCGATCTCGGCTGCGCGGTATCCAACGCGTTGATCCACGCCTGCGACGCCCGACAGGCGTTCGGGCTGTCGGTGTCGGATCGCGGGCTGGCGGCGCCGTTGTTCGCGCTAAGCGCCATCGACGACTATCTGACCAGTGATGAAAACCGGCGCGAGGCGTTGCTGATGATCGCCGATCAGGATCTGGCGCCTTATCCCAGCGAGCGGCTGGCGCAGTTGCGTCCCCAAAAGAACTGTTGCCTGATGCGAATAGAAAAACGTCCGCCCCATCAGGCCAGCGGGCTGATATTTGAAGGGTATTATCGCCAGCCTTACGCCGAAAACGGCGACCCGATCGACACCATGCGGCAATTGCTTTCGCGCCTGCCCACGGCAGACACGCTGACGCTGCTGGGCAACCCGTCGCTGGCGGCGGCGTTGCAGGGCGCGTTCCCCGAACACCAGACTGCGGCCGTGGCGGAATCGTTACTGTGCGCCGCTCCGTTCGTCTACCTGAAACACCATGCGCAGCCGGGCCGGCGTTATCTGCTGGCGGTGCCGGAATCGCGTCACCTTACCGCCGGTGTGTTGCGCTACCAACCTTGCCACGACGGGCCGTTCACCCGCCCTTCCCGTACCTGATAAGGATGCTCCATGACCAATATTACCCACCTGACCACCTGGCTTGACCGGGCAGCCAAAGAAGCCGTCAACAAAACCGCGGTCATCGACACCGACCGCGAGGTCAGCTGGTTTATGCTGCGCCTGCAGGCCCGGCAATTGGCGGACCACCTGCGTGAAAACGGAGTGGAAAAAGGCGACCGGGTGATCGTCTGCATGCCGAATTCACTGACGTTCGTACTCTATTTCTGGGCGTTGCAGTATCTGGGGGCGATCTTTATTCCGCTGAATCCGGACACCAAAGCCGGCAAACTGAGCTGGCTGGTGGACAACGCCGGTTGCCGGTTGCTGATTGCCGATCGCGCCCTGAAAGAGGAAATCGGCATCGCTCAGGCCAGCGAGCATTGGCAGCAATACAATCGCCACACCCGCGTCTGCTTCAGCAACGATATAGCGGCTGTGCTGGCGGAAGAACCGTACCGCATCTCCGTTGAACGCGACCGGCAGGTGGCGGGCATCGATCTCGATCTGGCCTGCATCATCTACACATCCGGCTCTACCGGCCATCCTAAAGGGGTGATGCTTAGCCGGCGCAATATGATTACCGCCGCCGGTTCAGTGGCCAGCTACCTGCAACTGCGCGGTGACGACCGCATCATGTCGATGATCCCAATGAGCTTCGATTACGGCCTGTACCAGGTGATTATGTCGGCGCTGGCGCAGTGTACGCTGATCGTGGAGCCGGATTTCCGGCGTCCGCTGCTGTCGTTGCAGCGCATGGTCACCCTGCGCGCCACCGTATTGCCGATCGTGCCGACCATGCTGCGGCTGATCGCGCCGCTGGCGTCCCGCTATAACTTCGGCGCCATCCGCACCGTGACCAACACCGCCGCCGCGCTGCATGCCGGTGATATCGATCAGTTGCATACCATCTTTCCGCAGGCGCGCATCTACTCGATGTACGGGCTGACCGAGTGCCACCGCTGCACCTACCTGCCACCGGAATACCTCGCCACCCATCCACAGAGCGTCGGCATCGCTATTCCCAACACCGAACTATGGGTGGTGGACGACAACGGCCAGCGCCATACCCGCAACGCCACCGGCGAACTGGTGATCCGCGGCGCGACCGTCATGTGCGGCTACTGGCGCAATGAAGAGAAGAGCGCCGAAAAGCTGCGCCCCGGCCTGCTGCCGGGCGAGCGGGTGCTGTACACCGGCGATATCTGTCGGCTGGATGAGCAGGGGCTGCTCTATTTTGTCGGCCGCCGGGACGAAATGCTGAAAAGCTGCGGCGAAAAAGTGTCGCCGAAAGAGGTGGAAGCGGTGCTCAACCGCCATCCGCAGGTGGTACAGGCGGTGGTGCTCGGCGTGCCGCACCCGATTTACGGCGACGAAATCATCGCCTGCGTGGTGACTCGCGGCGACCTCAATGAAAAGGCGCTGTCGCGCTGGAGCAAAACCCAGATGGAGTCGCACATGGTGCCGCGCCGCTTCCGGCTGATGTCGCAGTTGCCCCTAAACCATAACGGCAAAATCAACCGTTCGCTGCTGCAGGAACAACTGACGGCGGACGCAACGGCTCAGGTTTGCCCGCAACCCGGCCTGATGGAGTAACGCCGATGTCATTCAATACGGATTACGCGCCCCAAACCGGCCACAGCCCGGATTTTTACTATCAGAAAATCGTCACGGCGATCGGCATAGTGCTGGAAACCGACGACCTGTCGGAACTGCATCCGCACACCGATCTGGAACGGGATTTAGGCTTCGAAAGCGGCATCTTCATCGAACTGATGATGTATCTGGAAGAGATGATCGAAGGCTTGTCCATCGACCCGGTGACGCTGGACAGCCAGCAGATCAGCACCATCGACTCGCTCGGCCGTTTCATTCACTCACAGCTGGAGCACGGCGTCCCTTGTGCATGATCGCGTCGTGGCAGTACCTGACTACCGTGTTCGCCCGCTTTGACGGCGTACACACTCCTGCCTGCCATCACACCGAAGGCGACCTGACCTATCACCAGCTTTATCAGGGCGCACTGGCGCTGGCGGAGCGGTTGCAGGCGTTGCATGAAGCCGGCGGGCATCGCCAGCGCGCGCCGGTGCTGCTGTACGGCCACAAACACCCAGCCTGCCTGATCGCCTGGTGGGCCTGCCTGCTGGCCGGTCATCCGGTAGTTCCGGTGGAAACCGACAACACCGACGAGCGCCTGCGCTTTATCGCCGGCAGCATTCAGGCCGCACTGTTGCTCAACGCCACCGGGCAGGCGGCGCCAGATATCGGCATTCCCACGCTGGCGGTTTCAACGGCAGTATGCGATATGCCCGCCGCCCGGCTGGCCGAGCACTGCCGCCAGATGGGGCTGGCGTTTGGTCGGGACGCGATCGGCGGCATTGCCTACATCATGTTTTCTTCCGGCACCACCGGCGCCCCTAAAGGCATCCGGGTGAGCTACGCCAATCTGGCGCATTTCGTTCGCTGGGCGGCGGATGCGTTTCCCGCTCCCGGCCCGATCAGCGGCAACATTCGCTACTGCTTCGACGTGTCCCAATATGAGCTGTGGCTGGCGTGGCATTATCGTCAGCCGCTTTCGGTGCTGGATTACCGCGACTTCATCAATACCCGCAAGATGATCGCCCGCCATGCCGACGCCGGGGTACAAACCTGGGTCAGCACCCCGTCGCTGACCCGTAATTATCTGAGAGACCGGGAGTTCCGTCAGGATAACCTGCCGCGGCTGAACACCTTTATCTTTTGCGGCGAGGTGCTGACGAAAGAGATCGTCAGCGCCCTGTGGCAGGCGTTTCCCGGTTGTCGCATCGTCAATACCTACGGCCCGACGGAGTGCACGGTCGCCGTCACCGCCTGCGACATTACCCCCGGCATGCTGGATGACGACGCGCCGCTGCCGCTGGGCTATGTACGCCCCGGCGTCGAACTGCGCATCAACGCCCCGGCGAACAGCGAACGCGGGGAAATCGTCATCGCCGGCCCGGTGGTCGGCGAAGGCTACCTGAACGCGCCGCCCGTCCAGCAGGCGCGTTTCGTCATCGAACCCGACGGTACCCGCAGTTACCGCACCGGCGACATCGGTTCGCTGCAAAATAACCTGCTCTACTTTCACGGTCGGGAAGACAGCGAACTGAAAATTCAGGGTTACCGCATCGTCCTCAGCGACATCGAAAACGCGCTGCGGGAACACCCGCAGGTACAGGACGCGATCGTCACGCCCTGGCTGTTGCACGACACGCCCCAGGGACTGCAGGCGTTTATCCTGTCCGGCCAGACGGATATTTTCCCGGCGCTGGCGGCTTATCTGCGCCGCTATTTTCCGCTCTATATGGTGCCCAAATTCTGGTATCCGGTGGACGACGCCACGCTCAATCACAACAGCAAGCTGGATCGCCAGCGCGTCGCCCGGCAGGCGCTCGACAAAGGCAAACGCTATGTTTTCGTCAGTTCTTAATCCGATTCAGACACAGATGCGGGAAAACCCGCAGCATCTCGCTCTCGTCAACGACAGCGGCAGCTATACCTTTGCGCAACTGGGACGTCGGGTGGAAGGCATTCGTCAGGCGCTACGCCGACACACGCCGCGCTACGTGATGATTTACGGCCACAAGCAGTTGGACGCCGCCGCCGCCATGCTGGCCTGCGCGTTTGAAGCCATTCCCTTCACCTTTGCCGATATCGCCAACCCGGCCGCCCGTATCGAACGTATCGCTGCGATGGTTCAGGTAGATCTGGTACTGCTGGCGTGCGAACCGCGAACCTCATTTCCCTTATTGTCAGCGCCGACCATCATCACGACCAGCCTGGCGGACGGTAGCCCGCTACTCCCGGCGGTTATACCGACATCAGAACAACTCTTTTATATCCTGACCACCTCCGGCAGCACCGGCGAACCGAAGGGGGTGAAAATCAGTTATGGGAATTTTGCTGTATTTTCTGACTGGTACATTCCCAGTCTTGACGCGGAACGCTTCCCAGGCAGTCACGTTAATCATGCCTGTTTGTCTTTTGATATGGGTGTTATGGATCTTTTCCCTTCACTGGCTGCCGGTAAGCCGGTCTTGATGCTCAATCATGCTAATAATATCCGCCCCCGCAAGAACCTGCAGTTGCTCACCGAATCCGCAGTAAAAGCCAGCAGTTGGTTTTCCACGCCCAGCTTTTTAGACATTATGTGTATGGATCGCCAATTCAACGCCAAAAGTCTGCCTGAACTACGCGTGATTTTCGTTGGTGGGGAGCCGGTTTCTCCCTCATTGGTGCAAACATTACAAACCCGGTTTCCTCAGGCAGAGGTACGGCACGCATATGGTCCTACCGAAACTACCTGCGTCACCCACGCCTTATGCTTACCTCCCATTATTGACGCCAAAGCGATAAACGCGTTGCCATTGGGGCGACCACAAGGCAAAAACCGCATTGTGGTCTGTGATGAGTGGGAAAAACCACTCCCAGCTGGTCGCTATGGCGAAATCGTCATTCTGGGTCCTCAGGTCGGGGCAGGTTATTTACCAAGTGATCTACCTGCTAATCAGGCATTTGGTTATCAGGATAATGAACGTTATTACCGTACCGGCGATATCGGCTATCTGGACGAGCAGGGACAATTGTTCATTCAGGGGCGCAATGACAGCCAAATCAAATGGCGCGGTAATCGAATCGATCTGGCCGAAATAGAGAAAGCCGCCAGCCAATGCGATCAGGTAAAACAAGCAGCGGTGATCATAGAAAAAAACAATAACGTCGTAACTGAACTGGTGTTATGCGTCCACTTGAGCATCGACACCAACGAGCAGCGCGACAGCCTGCGACGCGAGCTGGCGCAGCGGCTGCCCGCTTACATGGTGCCGCGCATCATCCGGTTCACCGGTCCGTTTCCACTGACGCTGCACGGCAAAACCGATCGCCAGGCGCTGATGCGGCAATTCGAAACCGACGCGGAAACCCTGCCGAAGTAACACGTCGCCAAAATAGCGGTACGACCTGCAAGCAGGCATAAAAAAAAACCTCTGTCGCCGGTAGTCTGGTACAAACGGTATTGACGGGGGAAAAGTCATGAAATTCAGCCATCTTGGATACATCGTCAGAAATAGTGATACCACTATTGCGGCAATGGCGACTTTTTTCCCGCATATCACCGTGCACCGCAAAAAAGTCAGCGCGCAGCAGATTTACGTCACCTTCATGAATACCACCCGCCACGATATGCAGATTGAACTGGTGGAACCGCTGCCGGAAAACCGACTGCTGAGCGGCATGCTGGACAAGGAAAACAAAGCGTGCCTGCCCTACCACATCTGCTTTGAAGTGGATGATTTCGATAAAAAATATCAGCAGTTGCGCGACGATGGCTGGCTGGCGCTGACGCGCCCGTTTCATGCCTATCCGCAGGGGCCGCTGGCCAGCCACCTGTATAAACCGGAGGCTGGCATCATGGAGATCATGTCCGGCAGTACCAATCTGATCGCACAAGGAGAAACCGCGTGAATGATTACGCCCTTTTCCTTGAGCCGCTAAAACGCCTGATTGAAGACACCCTACCCGAGGGGCGTCATCTTGGCGGGCAAATAGATATCGCCCCGGAGAAAGCGCGCCTTACCGCGCAGTATTCGCTGGCGCCGATGCTCAATACGCTGGGCGTGCCGGCCGACTACCGGCCAGCCTGCTGGCTGGAAGATGATGGCGTCGCCCTGCGAACGCTGCCGTTGCCGCTACGGTGCGAAGCCTATGAATCGTTTGGCTACATCGACCCCAACCTGCTGTTCGCCGCGCCGGGGCCCGGTATGGCGGCGCTGGTGGTGGAAAACATGGGCAGCCAGGAACAGCAGGATGCGTTCTTCTCCCAGTTTAGCCGCGAGTTGACCTGGAGCTGCTTTGCCATGACCGAGCCGGAAGTGGGCAGCGATGCGCAGCAAATCCAGACCAGCGCCATCAAGGTAGACGGCGGCTGGCTGATCAACGGCGAGAAGTATCTGATCGGCAATGGCGTCATTGCCGACACCGGAGTGCTGTTTGCCCGCACCGCATCCGGTCCGCTCGGCATCAATGTTTTCACCTTTGCGCCGCGCCATCAGGATGGCGTGTTCGCCGAACGTATCCCGATCAACGGCGTACCGGGCTGCAACGTGTCGCATCTGACCTTCCGGGATCTGTTCGTACCGGACAACGCGTTGCTGGGGCAACACCTAAGACCGACCGAGCGTTTTGCCCGCTCCGCGATGGTAACCTTCGACTCGCTGCGCCCCTGCGTCGGCGCGATTGCGCTCGGCGTCGCCCGCTCCACGCTCGACCTCGCCCTGCAGCAACGCTGGGCCACGCCCCGCTCCGCCTGGTTGCTGAAAGCCCGGCGGCAGTTGCAGGCGGCTATGTCGCAGGCACGAATGGTCTGCAAACGTTTCGAACTGGGGGAAACCTGCGGGCGCGACGCCGGGCTGGCGAAAATCACCGCCACCCGGGTGGCCGAGCAGGTGGTCATGGCGGTCATTCATCATGCGCCGCCCGCCGCGCTGGGCGAATATCCGCGTCTGGCGAAAGCCTGGCGTGACGTGAAAGCCTTCGAGTACACCGAAGGCACCACCTTTATCCACCTGATTAACCACGGTTATCGGGGGGCATAGCATGGCATACCCGGCGTTGGTCCCCGTTAGCCGTTCGATAGTACAGGAGACCGGTAGTCTGGCGGTGGAAACCCGCGCCACCCCGTTGACGGCGGAGCAGCATGCCCTGCTGTCTCCCTGGTTTGCCCTCAATCATGCCGACCCCGCTATTCCCTGGTTTCTGCATGAGCCCGTCCACAGCGACGAATTCGGCCTGCATGCCGCCAACGTCATCGCGCTCTGCCGTCATTTTTGCGCCAGCCATGCCAACAGCGTCCTGCTGTACGAGTATTACGGCGCGCCGCTCCAGTTCCGTACCCCGCTGCTGCAAAGCCTGCTCTATGCCGCGCCGGGTTTTCATCACAGTCTGGGGATCAAGGCGCAAGGGCGGATACAGGCCGAGCGTGATTTGGCCGGTACGCTGCTGGACCACGACGGCGCCGTGCTTTATCTGAGCGATCCGCTGCGCCGCATCAGCCCGTGCGCCGACGCCGAGCCGGTCGTCTACCGTTACTGCCGGCTTTACCCGCGCTAGCCCCGTCGCGCCGCTACCATGACACGCTCCATATCATGACGCCGGACACGCTGTTCGCCCTTTTTCCCCCCGCTAACCGCCAGGAGTGCGCTTGTGCTAGGACACCTTGAGGCGATAGAAGTCGCGTTTCCGCCCGAAATACAATCACTGGACGAGGTCGCGCAGGAAGTCGGCCTGACCCGGCTTGATGTCCGCATGTTTGACCGTTTTTACGGGTTACGCCGTTTTCACGGCGGCCCCGGCACGCTGGACGAACTGCTGACGCCGGTGATCGACCAGATGCAGCACAGCCGACCGCAGGCTTTCGCCGCCATCAGCCATGTCGTGCACTGCCATACCGTACCTTGCGTGCGGGTGTTTGAAACCGTGAGCCAGACGCCGTCCTGGCTGGATCGCTTTTCACCCCAGACCGAATTCGCCAGCCTGACCATGGGCCACTGCGCCACCCCGCTCACCGCGGCGGAATGGCTGCTGAAACAACTTTCGCCCGGCGGCTTCGGCCTGATACTGATCGGCGAGAAAGCCTTTCACCCCAGAGTCAGGCTGATCAAAGACACCACCCTGATGGGCGAAGCCGCCTGCGCGGTGCTGTTGAGCCGCCAGGGCGACGGCCCGGCGATCCTGAGCCGTTATACCGGTCAGGACGGACGCTTCAGTATTCAGAAAGGCGCTGACGAGCACGAGACCTCCGACTTTGGGCAGCATTATATTGATTTTACCTGCCAACACCTGCAGGCAGCGCTGGACAAAGCCGGCGTAACCATTGATTGTATTGACTGGATCGCACCTCATAACGTCAATCTCTCGTCGTGGCATCGTCTGGCGCAGTTGATGAATTTTCCACGGGAGAAAATCTTTCTGGAAAACATCCCGCGCTATGGTCACTGCTTTGGCGCCGACCCGTTTATCAACCTGCGCCAGTTGCAGCAACAGCAGCAGCTGCGCAAAGGCGATACCGTGCTGCTGGTCAGCGTGGGGCTGGGCGCGACCTACTCATCGTTACTGATCAAGATTTAACCAAAACGCAATATCGGGCAATACACCACTGCTATTCCCGATAAGGTACATAATTATCGTGCGAATGGTATTTTTTGCGACTCGACTAACAGGACAGAACATGAAGGCTCTTACGTTCAGTAATGTATTAAAAGAATTGGATGCACTGGGCGAAAAATTACGGCAGGCGGCCAGTCAGGTAGAATCCGATCGTAGCCGGGCGTTATCCTGTCTTGAGGATGAGTTGCTTTATACCATCGCCTACATTGGCATTCCGCCCGAATTCATTCCGTTCCGGGGCTGGGACTATCAGGCCTGCCACTATAGCGATCACATCGACATGCTGGAGTACCTTAGCCGCTTTGACGCCAGCGGTCTGATGATGTTGCCCGGCGCTTCGCTGTCGGCGCGAGCGGTCACGGTGCTGGGCACGCCGGAACAACAGGCGTTCCTCTTCTCCCGCTTTAACCAACCGCCTTGCTGGGCGTTTTTTGCCGTCACCGAGCCTGAAGTCGGCTCCGATACGCAATCGATCACTTCCTCGCTGACGCCGACCGATAACGGCTACTTACTTAACGCCCGCAAGAAATTCATCGGCGGCGCTCAACTGGCGTCCGTCGGGCTGGTTTTCGCCCGCGAAGGCAACCTCCAGCGGCTGGTGATGGTGGAACCGGAACAGGCCGCCGCCCATATGACGATCACGCCGCTTGAGCAGTTCGGGCTACAGGGTTCTAACCTGACGGAAATCGAGATCAACGGGCTACCGATCACGCCGGATCGCATTCTGGGTTATGACCGCAAAGGACTGAATCAGGGGCTGACCGCGCTGGGAGAAGTGTTTGAACGCCACCGCCCGATGGTCAGCGCAATGGCGCTCGGCACCGCCTACGGGCTACTGCGCGTGCTGGACGACACCACGCTGAACGCTGAACAGCAACGCTGGCGCGCCCAGCAGTGGCGCACTTACCATCTGCTGCGACAGCAGCTGTCGGAAATCGCCGGGCGCTACCAGTCCGGTCAGCCGCAATACCACGCCACCAGCCAGTTGAAACGGCGCTGTACCCTGTTCGTGGAAACGGTGGCGCACCGTATGCCGCATCTGCTGGGCGAGCAGGCGTGGCTGGAAGACGCGCCGTTACGCCGCCGCTGTCGCGACGCGCTGGCGTTCGAATACATGGAAGGCACCGCCAATATCCATCTGATGAACAGTTTCCGTTGCTACACTGCCAGGGGAGGCGTCTGTGCCCACGTATCTTGACCCACGGTCGATACTGCACCGCCGCTTTACGTCGCCCGCCAGCATGCCGCGGCAGGCGATCAGCCCGGCGCAGGAGTATTACTGGCACAGCTACGCCACCCGGTTCTTCGACAGCAACGGTCTTGACTGGCATGAGAGGATGGCCAACCTGCAATGCGGCAGCCGGACCAGCGACCTGACATCGTTCATCAACATGATCGGTCAGTTGCTGCCCGTTTATCGGGCCAGAAACGATCTGTCGCATATCGACAGCGTGCTGATGGCGCACTGGACGCCGGACTTACATCTTGGCAGTTCGGTGATCAACTATGTGATCGAATCGCTCAGGCTGCCGGCCTGTCTGGCGCTGACCATCAGCGATCGCGGGCCGGACGCGGCGCTATTCGCGCTCTCCAGCATCGCCAATTGCCAGCAGGAAGACGACCATGATTCGCTGTTGCTGATCGCCGACCAGAGCAGCCTGCCGTATCACTCTTCCCTGCTTGAATCACTCGCCCCGGAAAACAACGCCTGCCTGTTTTCCGTCAGTTGCCATGAGCAGCCGCTGCGCTATCAGGGTTTCTGTCGCCATCCTCAACCCGCGGCCGACACTCTGGCGCAAACCGTAGCCCAGTTATGCCAACGCTTTACGCTGCGGCAAGACCGCTTATGCGTAGTGGCGGAGCCGCTGCTGTTGGCGGCGCTGCCGCCGGCGCTGACCGGTATCGCCACCAATCCGCATCTGGTGTGCGCCGCGCCGTTTGTGGCGCTGGCGGAAAATTACCAGCCAGGCTGCGACTACCTGCTGCTGGTTCATTACCAGGACAAGCTCAGCGCCGTCGCATTGCAGGGAATGGAGTAATTGCAAGGGGTTAAGTAATTGCAGGGAGTAGAGTAACAGTGCGTCTGACCCGTTTTGTGACCTGGGTGCCGGAGCAGAGACTGAACGCCAGCGAGATTATTCGCGCCGCGGGCGCCAGCGCCTCGGAAGCGCGGGTTTTCTCGCAACTGTTCGGCTTTCGGCAGGTAGCGGCGCTGGGTAGCGACGTGTCGCTGGCCTCGGTGTTCCACCGGCTGCTCAGTGAGCTGCAGCGCCAGTCGCCGCACCCCGATCGCCCGGCTGATGTGCTGATCTACGCCCACGGCATGCCGGTGCAGGCGGCGGAACGACAACCCTGGCTGGCTCAACTTGGTCAAGAGCATCCGTTTATTCGCGATAGCGCCCCCTGCTACGAACTCGACCAGCAAAACTGCGCCACGCTATTTTGGGCGCTGGCGCTGGCCCAACGGCTGCTGTCGCAACAACGAGCCAAGCGGGTGGCGATCATTGCCGGCGATACCTTGTCTGCATTTGCGATGCAGGAGCGATATTTCCCCGGCTGTACTATGGTAGGTGATGCCTTCGCAGCACTGCTACTGGAAAATCAGCCATCCGGCTTCCAAATAGAACCAGTCTATACCGGACAGCGACCAGAGTTTCATGAAGGAATTCATGGTAGCGAGCATGCCAAAAAGGGATTTTATCAAGCTCATGATGAGCTGATTTTCGATGCGCTACAAAATACAAGGTCAGGTAACCCGACACATCTCCATCTCTTGCCGCACAACGTCAATCGGTTAAGCTGGCTCAATTATTCCCGTCGTCATCAACATCCGCTGGAAAACATTGCGCTCGGTCTGATGCCGGATATCGGACACTGCTACACCGTCGATCCGCTGCTGTTGCTACCGGCCGCGTTGCCTGCCATTCAGTCCGGCAAGCCCCACGTCATGCTGTCCGTCGGGCTGGGCGCCTGGATCGGCAGTTGCCGAATCCGATACGCTGACGCGCCGATCTGACGCTGTGCGGCCTTGCCGCACTATTTAGCCGCATTTATCAGAATAGTTCTCAATTTCAGACAAAAATGGATAATTCCGCTATGCATAATAGTCATCAGGGAAAGCTTTCGCTGGCTTGCCGGCGATAAGAGACAAGGATGTAACTGAACCGCCCCGACTGAACAACGGATGAATGATCAGACGGGTATCGGCCAGACAAGGATAAGCTGGCCGCGGGTTCCCTCCTGATACAGGACGTCAGGCTGGCATAGCAGGGATAGCAACGGAAAAGGGGGAGAGGAATGAAGGCATTGCTTTGTTCCGCGCTGGCGCTGCTGCCATTGATGGCGGCCTGTTCTCCGGCGAATCAGCAAAACGTGGAAGTGCCCTCCTTTACGACATTGGATGTCAGCCGTGGCCTGAGCGTCACGTTGGTTTGCGGTAATGGATACCGCGTGGAGGCCAGCGCCAGACAGGATGTTCTGGAGAAGCTGGTCATCCGCCCTCAGGGACAGAGCCTGGTAATCGAAAACCACTCCAGCGATGACAATATTCTGCGCGATCACAGCGTTGCGATCACCGTCACCATCAGTGCGCCGATTAATACGATCAAGGCGCAGTCAGGCGTCAAAATGACCGTTCCCGCCTGCGCGGTCTCACCCGACACATTCACAGTCGACGGCAGTATGGGCGCGGAGATCAATGTCGCGGGCAACACGCGTCAACTCGACCTGTCGCTGGCGATGGGGTCCTCTTTCAATACCCATGAACCAGCTTTTTCGGCGCAAGAGGCCGTTGTGAATATCGCCATGGGCGTAGACGCGCGGTTATGCCACGTGCGGCAACTGAGTGGAACCGTCACCACCGGCGCCAGAGTTCGGGTAGCGCCGGATACGCTGGTTCATACCAGCAACGGCGTAGCCAGCCTGATAGACCATCACGGCTGCTGAAGCGATGCGCTATTTCCCGGCGCCTCGCCCTGCAGTATCAGCAAGCGCCACGCATCCGGCACGATCGATTTCGCGGGGAACAGGCAGTAGCTGAGCGCTACGGACGGCGCCCCCGCAATCCACGCCTCATCCAGCCAGCAATCGCTAATCTGCCCGTCATCCGCCACCCGGAGAGCGCCCTGACTGTCGGCCAGACAGCTGAACGACGCCAGCGATTTGTGCAGCCCTAATCCCAACGCTTTGATATAGGCTTCCTTGCGGCTCCACAAACAGGTGAACGCCGGCAGGAATTGCGCGTCATCCAACGAGTCCAGCCAGCGGATTTCATCAGGGTGAAAGAAACGTCTGGCTATCGACCGCTTACGGCTCGCATGACCCTGACAGCTTTCCACATCCACGCCCACCGGGCTGTGGCGCGCAAAAGCGAAGGCAAAGGCGCTATGGGTATGAGACAGGTTGAACTGAATAGTCGGGTGCTGCGGTAAAAACGGTTTGCCGTGCGGGGTGCGCTCAAAGCGTAATGCGGCGGCCTCCTGCTGACACAACGGCGCCAGCAGATTACGCAACATTCCTTCCGCCAGCTGGCGGGACGCCAGCGCCGTATCCGGCGGTACGCCGCAGGCCTGACGGGCCTGAGCGACGACTACCGGACTCGCCAATTGCGCACGCGGCACCACAATGCAGTGGGGATACGGCCATGCTCTCGCCGTCAGGTCATCCCAGCGGCAGGAAGATATTGACGACACAGCCTTCTGCATCCTTACGGTTCTCCAGCGTCAGGTGCCCGTCATGGCCTTCGACAATCTGCCGGCACAGAATCAGCCCGATGCCGCTGCCATGCGTTTTGGTGGTATAAAACGGCACGAACAGGTTTTCGATATTCGCCACCCCTTTGCCTTGATCGATAATCTCGATATGCAGTTGCCGGGCAATCACTTTCCAGCGCAGCACGATTTCACCCTGCCCGGGCGCCATTGCTTCATCGGCGTTTTTCAGCAGGTTGATGAACATCTGCTGCATTTGATTGGCATCGACCATCGCCTGCTGCGGCGCGTCCCCGGAAAGAACCAGTTTGCGCTGTGGGAACAGCATCGCCATTTGCATCATCAGCCCGGCGATATCGCATGGCTGTTTGTTGGCCGGCGGCAGACGGTTCAACTGACGATAACTGCCGACAAAGGTGATCAATTCGCGGGCGCGATTGTTGATGATTTCCATGCCGTTGACCAAATCCGGCGCCGCCTGATGCTGATTATCCTTACGGAACACCTGCAACAGCGTCTGGCTGATGGAGGCAATCGGCGTCAACGAGTTGTTGATCTCATGGCTGATCACCCGCAGCAGGTTCTGCCAGGTTTTCTGCTCTTCGTTACGCAACAGCTTGCTCACGTCGCTGATGAACAACAGATGGTTTTGCCGGCCGTCTTCGATAAAGGAATCGTGACGAATCTGGAACATTCCCCGTGTACCGGGGAAACGCCAGTCGACCGGCTCGGCATCGGACGGCTGCTGCAACAGCCCTTCCAATCCGAACTCCGCCGCCGGTTGTCCCACCAGCAGTGATAACGGTTTGTTAACCAGCGCCGCCGCCGCGTCGTTGCACCAGATGATGCGCCGCTCCGCATCCAGCGCGAACACGCTGATATTGATATTGGAGATCACCTTGTGCAGCACATAGTAGGTTTCTTTTTGCTGCTGACGGCTGCGCGCCATCGTGCCGGAAAGCTGGTTAATCTGACGGATCAGGTTATCAAAGGCGCCTTTGTCCTTGGTCACGCCGCGCAGGCTGAAGTTTTCCTGCTCCAGCGCTTCCAGCAGGTTGGACACGACGTGGATCTTGCCGTTCAGTCGCTCGGAGAAAGTAAAGCTGCTGTAGACCAGACACAGAAAAATGATGAAGACCGTCAGTATTTTCAGGTACACCGACTGGTCGGGAAACAGCCATAGCAGGAAATACCCCAGCAAGCCGGCAATCGCTGCGACATTGAATGACAACAGGTGAGGAGGCTCAAAGGAGGAGTCGAGTTTACTCATGGTTAATCTTGTATTTTTCCAGTCGTCGGTAAAACGCACTACGGCTCAGGCCCAGCGAACGGGCAGCCTTGATGGCGTTGCCCTCAAACTTCGCCATACGCTGACACAGCAGGCGTTCTTCAATATCGGCCAGCGTCGCCTCGGAGGCCACTTCCGGCTCGGCTTTCGCCACTTTCTGCGGCGCGCCAGGCAGTGACGGAAAGATATCGTCACTGTTCAGCCGGGATGCTCCGCACAGCAACACCGCCCGCTCCAGCAAATGACTCAGTTCGCGGATATTACCCGGCCAGTGGTAACCCGACAGCGCCGCCTGCCCGGACTGGCTGAGTCCCGGCGCCGGCTTGTTGTATTTTCTGGCGTAGCGGTCAATGAAATTCAACGCCAGCGGCATGATATCCTGCTGCCGTTCCACCAGTGACGGTACGCGTAACTCAATGGTGTTGAGACGATAATAGAGATCCTGACGAAACGTCCCTTCCGCCACCCTGACATCCAGTTCAGCGTTGGTGGCGGCGATAATACGGCAATTGGTTTTCAGCGTACGGGACGAGCCAACCCGCTCAAAACAACGCTCTTCCAGAATACGCAGCAGCTTGCTTTGCTGGGTCATCGGCAGATTGCCGATCTCATCCAGAAATAGCGTCCCTTTATCCGCCAGTTCGAAACGCCCGACGCGGCTTTCCCGGGCGTCGGTAAACGCGCCTTTCACATGGCCGAACATCTCGCTTTCAAACAGGTTTTCGTTGATGCAACCCATGTTTACCGACACCATGTTCTCGTCACGGCGCGGAGAAAGCTGATGAATGACCCGGGCCAGCAGGCTTTTGCCGGTGCCATTCTCACCCAGAATCAGGATGTTGGTCTCGGTTGCGGCCACCTGCTCCACGACCCGCATTAACTGTTTCATCGGCGCGGATTCCACCACCCACTCGCCATTGAAATTGTCTTCCAGTTCCAGCTTCAGCAGTTTGTTTTCTTCTTTCAACCGCTTGCCGGAACGCTGGCTGAGGCTAAAGGAGATCTGCTGGCGAATCACATTCAGCAACCGCTCGTTGTCCCAGGGTTTCTGAATAAAATCCACCGCGCCCGCCTGCATGGCGCTCACCGCGATATCGACGCTGCCCCAACCGGTCATCGCCACCACCGGCAGGTATTCGTCGTAACGCTTTATCTCTTCCAGCAACACCAGCCCTTCCTGCCCGGACGTGGTATCCCGTTGATAGTTCATATCCATCAGGATCAAATCGAAATCATGCTGGGACAACTGAACGGGCACCTGCTCAACGGCGGAAGCGAGTGTGACCTGATAGCCTTCCATGGACAGTAACATCTGCAGGCTGGCCAGAATATGCGCGTCATCATCAACAATCAGGATATGTTGCTTATCCGCCATATGGGTCCTTATCACGCTGGTTCATACTGAAATTTCACACTGACAGGCGCCGCCGCAGGAAAACTCCCGCCGCGACGTCCCTTACAGCATAATCGATCCGTGGTAACTATTAACGGCTCTGTTGCGGGAAACTGGAGCGCCAACCGGTATCCTGACATGAGCGCCAGCACTGGCGCCACTGGCAGCATACCGCCCGCTCCCGTTTATTCATAACGTATCGCATCACCCGGTTTCATCATGATGACGCGCCGGGATGGGATCCAGGTAGCGAGTGCAACGATGAGCATGATAAATAAAGCAACGCAGACAAACAGCAGCACAAAATGACCCCTGCCATCGCCTAAAGCACGGTTAATTCCGGGAGCAGCCAGCAATGCCAAGGGTAATCCCAGTATCAAACCAGCAATAAGCTGGTTCACCCCTTGTAACATCAACATCTTAAGCAAATGGCTAGGGGTCGCTCCCAGTACCTGCCGGATGCCTATTTCCTGAGTTCGCTGGCTGATTGCGTTTTGTGTCACGGCATAGATACCGCTGGATGAAAGTACTATTGCAATAATCCCAAACAGCATGAATAAATTAGCGACGAACCTGACACCAAGCGTATTTCTTTCAAGCACATTGTTTAACGTTTGGGGCTGCGCCACCGGCATCATGCTATCAACGTTATATAACGCGAGTTTGAGCTTCTCAGGCAGGGAAGAAAGATGCTCTGCCTTAAGCATGATAGTCATCATGGGCGTGGGCCGTTGTAATAGCGAACGATAGACTGTTGAACGGTTTTTAAACGCACTAAACGGCCTGCCATGTACAACATGGGTTACAACGCCGATTATTGTATACCAACCAGACTCTTCCTCGTTTCTAAAACGGACGCGTTTGCCAATCGCACTTTTTCCATCAGGCCAATACTTCCTGGCCAGCGACTCACTGATTACAGCGACGGGAGGCGATTTTTCATTATCTAATGCTGAGAATTCACGACCATAAATCACCTTGACCCCCATCCCTGCAAGGCTTCCCGGCATGACTTGCACATCATTCACCATGGGATAATTCTCATCACCACTACTCCCATCTTCTCTGTTTTCAATGAGAAGCTGATGAGCAGCCGTGAATTCCCCCGGAGCGCTTGTGGTAAGCGATTCGGCAGTTATGTCAGGTATATCATGTAATTGTTTAGATAATTTCAGATAAAAATCACGCCTGCTTTGTGCATTCGGGTAAATATCTTTATTAAGGTTGACGCGAGATATCAGGTAGCCATCAGTTGCTACCCCATAGTCTGCATTTTTCGCCTGTGTCACTAAAATTAACAATAGGATACTAATGCACAAAATTGAAAAAGAGAGTGCCACCTCAATAACAACTAATGAACGTCCAGCCTTACTGGTTCGATAACCGGGTATGCCACGGGAGCCATCCCTTAACGCTTGAAAGAACTGACCATTAGCGATTTTCCAGGCAGGTAATGCACCGGTAATGAATGCGGTGACAATCACTAAAATGCCCGCATTCAAAATCATGCTGCCGTCAAGCGACAAATGCCACCAGGATGGCACACGATTAGGAACAAAACGGGGAAATATCGTATTTGTTAAATCCAATCCCCAAGCTGCAAGCAATACCCCGACAATGCCAGCCAGGATACATATAATTAAGCTCTCCCATAACATCTGCATGATCAATCGAATCATAGGTGAACCTAAAGCGACACGCACTGCAATCTCTCTCGTACGCTGATGAGAGCGGGCTAGAAGCAGATTCCCCACATTACAACAGGCTAATAATAGAACAAATGCTACAGCAGATAGGGTAATAAGAAACACCTGAGCAGTATCATCACCCATAAAGCTGACTTGAAATGAAAGTGCTATCGCTGAAATACCTTTATTACTTTCCGGATATTTATCAGCCAGCCTTCCCATTACGGATGCAATTTCCTGATTAGCCTCATCTAGGGAGAATCGAGGATTTAAGTGAGCATAAACATAAACCTCTGGTGCCTGATTTCTCAGAGATAAAGATTGTAACTTTATTTTTGATGGTAACCACAAGTCATGGAAAAATGGAAATGCGAATCCTTTAGGCATAACACCAACAATATAAGTACGCACACCATTTATCTGTATCGATTGGTTAAGAATGTCTCTTCTGCCGTTAAAATAATTTTCCCATAGGTCATAACTAATTACCGTAACAGGTACTGCTCCAGACAGCATATCGTCATCATTCAAAACCCGCCCCATTAATGGCGAGACCCCCGTATAATCAAACATCTGGGGTGTACTGAGAATACCTATATACCTAGCAGATCTTTTTCCATCATTAAGATCCAAATACTCGGCATAAAAATACCCGACATCTTCTACCTTGGTCAGTTGACGAGAAAGCTCTGTATAATCAAGAAAATTCAAGCCAGAGTCATCAAGACTCACGCCACCCACATTCGGCGTCACCATCACCATGCCTTCCCCCTTCGGATACGGCAGGGTTTTGTACATGATGGTGTTGATGACGGAATACATATACAGCGCCAGCCCCAACCCGCAGGCCATCACGGTAATGGTCAGCACGCTGAATCCGGGGCTTTTGAGCAGCAGACGCAGGGCGTAACGGATATCGAACCATAAATTCATCGTGTTATACCGCCTGACGCAATTGTCCGTTTTCGCCATCGGCCACCACCTGCCCGTCAGACAGCACAATGGTGCGCTGGGCGCGCATGGCGGAACGCGGGTCATGGGTAACGATACAGATGGTCGCGCCGTCCTGATGCAGTTCATCCAGAATATTCATTACCGCTTCGGCATTGGCGGAATCCAGGTTTCCGGTCGGTTCGTCCGCCAACAGCAACGACGGCTTGCCGACAATGGCTCGCGCCACCGCTACCCGCTGTTGCTGACCGCCGGAAAGCTGTGACGGGTAATGGCGCACCCGGTGCGACATGTTGACTTTTTCCAACGCCTGGATGACCCGCGCTTTCTGCTCCGATCGCGACAGGTCATTACGGTAAGTGAGCGGCAACGCAACGTTTTCCGCGATAGTCAGGTCGCTTATCAGATTAAACGACTGAAAGATAAAGCCGATTTCCCGGTTACGCAGTCGAGCCATTTCCCGGCGGCCGATGCGTTCAACATCCGTGCCGTTCAGCCGATAGCGCCCTTCCGTTGGCGTATCCAGCAACCCCATGATGGACAGCAGCGTCGATTTCCCACAACCGGACGGCCCCGCGATAGAGACGTATTCTCCCGAGTGAATAGAAAGGTTTATCTTGCTAAGGGCATGCGTTTCAATTTCATCGGTAAGGAAGATTTTATGCACATTATCAAGTTGAACCAGCACCGTCATGGGAAATCCTCAGTGTATAAATAGAGTCAGCCTTCCTGAGGCCGAGGGTATCTTACAGGCAGCAGGCCACTCACTTTTATCTCTGGTTTTAAAAATGTGTCCAAAATACCTCCACCTGTCCATGACGACGCCTCTTTCCTTCTGCTGACCAGCTCTCCATGCCGTTTCCCGTTCATCTGCGTCATACCGCACGCGCACGGTCTTCGTAAACGCCGGTGCTGCGTCTTTTTCTAACAGCACAAATCATACCAATTACATCCTGATCACGGCCGGCACCCGATGCGTACGTCGGCTTCCTATCGGCACGGCGTGTCGTACCCCCAGCCCGTGGCAGGGTAGCGCATCAGGATTGTCATTTGCGAGACGAAAAATCCCATGTTCGGCACAGACCGATCCCATAAATGGGACGAGTTACAGGTAGATGTAAGTATTTCCCTTGAAAAACAACCCTTCACAACATGGCACACAATTTGCGTTAGACAGATCGCACATCTGACCAAAGGACAATAATTAACCACTGACTTCGCCGCTGTAAGGATTTTTGGATTTAGCTGGACCAGACACGGGGAATCTATTTTTTGGGATGACACCATGAGCTTACAGAACACCTACGCCCATACGTTGGATAATGATATTTTCAACAACAACCTGATTCAGGATATGTACCGCCGTCACCCTAATTTGAGAAAAACGCTCGCAGCCAATAATAAAGCCACCAGCCTGGCGGGAATTATTGACTATATCATCGACAATATCGGTAACAATATTACGCTGGAAGATCTTGAAGACGTCAGTGGTAAATCAAAATTTGATATTTGCCGTCTTTTCAATCAGGTCTATAACATTACGCCGATGCGCTGGATTTGGCGTGTACGCCTGACGCTGGCAAAAGAGATCATTCATATTTCGCCCAACTGGTCGCTCACCGATATTTGCTATGCCTGCGGTTTTTCTTCGCTGCCGCACTTTTCCCGTTGTTTTACCAAGACCTACAACATTCCGCCGCTGAAGTATCGCAAAGCGGTTTCGCAGGAACGGGAAAACGAACAGCCGCGCACCCTGCAAAACATGAGCTTCGATATTATTTTCGGCAAACAGCGTCATCTGTTCTCGCGTCACGTGCTGCTGGATAATATCCAGAACCTCTGTAATTAAACCCCCGATAGAGCCCGCCGTCACCGATGGCGGGCTCGGCTGATGCGCCAACTCTCTGCAATATCATGCCCGCTTTGACGCCACCGACATCGGACCGTACCGCGACGGCTCCGCGCCATCAGCCATTATCGAATGCTGAATGAGTGGTGGAATCTGTCTTTCAGTTCCCGCTCCGGCGTCAGATAAAAACGACAGAATGCGTTGATGTACCTGGGGGCTGCGTAAAATCCCCAGATGGCCCAGCCCGCGGGTATAGAACACGTCGCTGCGGGCAAACGCCTGGTGGATCTCGTCCGCCACCTCCGGACGGACGCGCACATCCTGCCAGTCATGGCAAATCAGCGCCGGGCAGTCGAGCGTGCGGTAGAGCGCCTCGCCGACCTGATCGGGATGAAAACCAAAGCGCTGCGCATAAATCGCTTTCATGGGCGCCGCCAGCGACGCCGACACCGAAGCGCCCGCCAGAAACCGGTCGATCATCTTGCCGAAATTGTCCGGGCTAGCCAGCAACACCAGCCGCTCCGCCGCCAGTCCCTGCGCCAGCGCCAGGCTACACACCAGGCCGCCGCTGGAATGCCCGACCACCGCACAGAACGGTCCGTAGCGCTGCCCCAGCCGAATAATCAGGCTGGCCAGTTCATAGTTGGACACCCGCTTTCCCTCAGACAGCCCGTGCGCCAGCAGATCCGGCATCACCACGCCGTATCCCTGCGCTTTTAGCGCCTCGCACAACGGCCGGAACATGATGCCGCGGCCCTCCCAGCCATGTACCAGCAAGACGGTTTTTGCCGGCGTATCCGCAGGCGGCGGCACCCAGCGAAACACATACACGTTCTGGTGTTGAAAACAGACCGTCTCCTGCCGAAAGCCGGCCAGATATTCGTGGTCCATCTGCTTGTAAGAGATGTAACGCGTGGTTTCAAACAGATGCAGCAGATAGCGCGCCGCCAGATGCAGCGAACAGCGCTCCAGCAACCACAAATCCGCCAAACGCAACGCGCGGCACAGCCGGATGTAATGCGTTTCCGGCTTAATCCGCACTTTAAGCAGCAACGACGGGCGACGCCCGAGCTTCACCAGCACACGGTAGTAGTTGTACTGGACGAGCGTCGCCAGCCACATCAAGGGGTAGCACAGGCTATACAGCAGCATCCCGTTCTCCCAGCGCGCTGGCCAGCAACCGGTACTCACGCAGGAACACCGCGGCGTACAGCAGGCTGAACGCCACCATCAGGCCGGCAATCGCCTGCACGTCGTTAAGGTAGCGATGCGCGATCAGCGCGACCGCCACCATCAGCAGTTCCAGCATCAGCGTGAAAATCAGCACCCGCTTTCCCCGCTCCATCTGTTCCAGCAGCGTTTGCAGCGCCGCCACCAGCGAGGTGAGGAAGAATGTCGGCAGCAACAGCAACAGTAACGTCTGGCTGGATTGCCGGATCGCCTCGTCATTGGAGAACCCGGCCAGAATGCCGTCGCGCACCCAGCATACGCCGGCAGTCAACGCCAGATAGGCCAGCACGATAAGCCAGACGCCATTGTTCAGCAGGCTCGCCAGCAGCGGCGCGGCATGGGTTTTGAGGCGCTGGTTCAGCAAAATGGCGATGGCGGAGCCGGTCGCCACCGCCGGAATGATGAAGAACGCCCGCAGCTTTATCACGATCAGGAACGCAGGCAAGAATCCCGCGCCCAGCGCGGCCACCAGCGGAAAAATCACCATCGAACTGAGGAACACCACCAGCATGGAAAAGCCTACCGGCAACCCGGCGTTGGTCAGCAAGGCCAGCAGGCGAGGCGCGAACGCCTGCGGCCGCTCATCCGGCACCGGTGTGGCGACCCGGCGCAGCGCCCGCGCCGCCAACGGCAGCAGCACTAGCGCCGGAACGCTGTTTGCCAGCAGCACGGCATCAAAACCAAGCCGGTAGACGTGAAAACCCAGGTAACAGCCCGCGGCGTTCAGCAGCACATAGCCGCACATCAACGTCATGGCCGGCACGGTTCGCCCCTGTCCGCGCAGCGCCGCGTTGCACATTTCCAGCGCCAGAAACGGCGTCATCGACAACAGATACCCCGGCGCGGCGCTCTGCATCCACGCCAGATCAGGGCTGTTCATCCAGCCGGACAGCGGCGATGCCAGCACCCGGCACAGCAACGCCGCCAGCGCCGTCGTCAACACGCCGGCGCCGGCGAGCCACAGCGTACTGTGCCAGATGCGCTGTCGCGGCCAGTCATGGCGGGAGCGGGCGCTGAACACCTGATTCGTGATCGCCAGACATTCCAGAATGGCGATAAACAGGAAGTTGAACGGCTGCAAAAAGGAGAGCGTCAGCAGCGTCTGGCTTTCGGTACCGTTGCCCAGAATCGCAATCTGCATATTCTGAGACAGCGACACCACTACTGCGGTCACCATCATCGGCCAGGCCAATGCCATGATCTGCCGCATATCCCCACTCGCAGCCGGGGCAGCTCTGGACATCACACGCGAGATCAGGCTCATCGTCCTATCCTTTTCCGTATTCAGGCCGCCGCCAGACAGCTCGCCTTGCCATAGACGCTGTAAAGCATCATGGAGAAATAGGACAGGCTATGGGTGTTGCCCAGCAGGAAACCGTGTCCGCCCATCATCTTTTCCGCTTCATTGTTAAGCTGGGTGATCTGGTAGTGATCATCCTCCAGGCCGGCCAGGTCGCCCTCCTGCAAACGCTGATACTGTTGCTCCAGCAACAGCGCCGCCTTACCGGCCACGTCGGCGAAACTGGCTTTGATCAACTGATGGCGGGTGGTTTTGGTGCCAAAGCTGTTGCGGCTGGACAGATGCTGCCAGCTCATGGTCTGCATGCGGGCCAGCACCCCCAGACGAGCGGCGCACACCAGTATCGGGAAACTGGCCGGCAGCGTCAGGGTATCCGTACCGCGCACCGCATCCAGACCGAGGTGATTCAACACCCGGTCAAACAAGCGCTGCGGCTGGTCGGCGTCAGGCAGGCTGCTGATTTCCTGAATCTGATACCCAATCGGATGAACGTACTGCGCCGCTCCCGACGACGGTTGCAGCAGACAGGCCAGCGCATCGGACAACGGCTGCTCCCGAAAAACGTCCCAGACCTGCTTGACGCGTTCAACTGACATGCCGTACCTCCTGCAATACATTGGCGTTCAGCCAGCTAATCAGACTGCCCACGGTGGTGAAGGCATCCATGTTGATTTGGTCAGGATCGAACAGTAGCCCGTCGATGTTATCTTCAAGCGTCAGCAAAAATTGCACAAACATCACCGAGTCCAGGTCGAGGTCATGATCAAAATCCGTTTTTTCATTGATCTTGATGTCGTCATTCTCCATGACTTCGCGTAACGCCTGTTGAATAGTGATTAATAACGCAGACATGTCTGTCTCCTGTTTAGATATCAATTTGCTGTATCAGCGCGCAGGAAAGCGTGACCCCCATTCCCATCGAAAAACAAAAATAGTTTTTCGCGCGACCGGTTGTAGTTTTCATTAGTGAAGAAAAATTAAATAAAACGTCTGAACAATACAGATGCCCGTAGTCAGAAACCTGCCGGCTGAATAAGCGATCGCCCATATTCAGACGTTGCGCCACCTGACGTAATAACGGGAAATTAAGATTGCAGGGAACAAAATAGTCCATCTCATCCATGCCGATACCGCTGTCCCTGACGGCATCGACAATAAAACGGCACAATTCATCCAGCAGACAACCATTCAATTCGGCTTTTTCCTGCCGGGTCATGTTGCTCGGATTGTTATAAAAACGGCTCAAATGTCTGACCGCCGTAAACGTCACCTGCCACGAACTGTTCGCCGCATTGAAGAGCGCCGCCACCGGCAGCTCCCCCTGTACGCCGACCGTGAAGCGGTTGATTTCAGGGTGAAACGCCTTCTCCCCCGTCAGCAACAGCACCGGCGTATTCCGACGCACCGCGCTGTGCCGCACCAGATGCAACGCCGACAGCGCGCTGGCGCAGTGATTCAGACCCAGCGTCGTGACGTCCCAGTGCCCCAACCGCTGGCGCTGCAGGATGTCATCCAGCCAGGGGCGGTCAAAAAAGGTGTTATGCGTCTGCGTTTTGGCATAGATCAGCAGCCCTTCCTGCGAAGGCAGCGTCGGCCAGCTCTCAATCAGCCCCGCCACCACCGACTCCAGCATCGCCTGATGGCTGTCGGGGCGCATCGGCACCGTCTTTAGCTGATACAGCTTTTCCATCATGCGGCGCTGCCCTTCCCGCAGCTGATGCGAATCCCCCAATTCTCCCAGGGGAAAACGCCGGATGCGTTCCGGCGCTTCATGATGAATGTCATTCAGGCAAAACATGCCGGTTTCCGATGAAGTTCGCACGGCTACCGTCCCCATGTCGCACAAACGCTCATGACGCTAATGCTCATGACGCTAATAGTGAAGCTATGTCGCAGCGACACCGTTCATGACCCATGATCGAACACAGTCAATCTACAGACACTTTGCCAACAAACGAGTTTTGTTTTTATCCGCAATTGCCGCCGCCTTGTTTTCAGCACGCTTTTATCTCGAAAGTGGGATTAATGCGCTAAAAAATGGGATTGTGCCGGCAAAACAGCGGAAAAATCGGTTTGATAATGGGACAACAAAGAAAAGCGCGCGGGAGACTCCCCGCGCGCGTTATGCCGACTGTCTCACCCCACCAGGCTGGAAGGCGACTGTTGGTACTGAATGACGCTCGTCAGTTCGGCGATCCCCGGCGCTTTCAGCATGCTGTAGTGGTCCGCCATCAGTTCCAGCACCGTGGGCGGCAAAGCGGAGAACCCGCCGTGATTCTCGATGAACGAGTAATCGTCGCCCTGCGCCTTGATGATGGTTACCGGCGCGTTCAGTTGCCGTTGCTGTAGCTCGCTGAAGGTGTAGGAGAACTCGAAGGTCTGCGCCACAATGCGGGTGATCCGCCGTACCAGCCCATCATCCAGCGCCGGGTTGAGCTCGGTGATAAAGGCCACAAAACTCTCCTCGTCGCGTACCGTTTCCAGACAGCGCGCCAGCGCCGGGTCGGTAATACTGCCGATAAATACCGAGAACAGGATGGTCAGATAACCTGGATTATCGAAATCCGCCGTACGGCTCATGGCGGCCACCCGCTCATCGCGCAGCTTCGGCGAACCGGGCGCCAGCAGATACAGGTTGTCCACCACCTCGCCCGCCTGCTCCAGTTGCCAGGCGGTTTCGAACGCGACGCGCGCGCCGAAAGAGTAGCCCCACAGCGTATAAGGCCCGTGCGGCTGGTGCTGGCGAATCAGTTCAATGTCTCTGGCCGCCATCTCGCCGATGGTAGCATAAGGCGTCTCGCCCGGATTGATACCATGCGCCTGAATGCCAAAGAACGGTCGCTCCGCGCCCAGTTGACGCGCCAGCAACCGCAGGTTCATGCAGTAACCGCCCAGCCCCGGCCAGCAGTAAATTGGCGCCTGACGCCCTTTGGGCTGCAACTGTACCAGACGGGATACCGGCTCCTGACGCGCGCGGCTCAGCCACACCGCCAGTTTCTCAACGGTGGGCGCCTGGAACAGCACCTGCAGCGGCAGGCTGGCGTTCAGCGTCGCGTTCAACTCATTGATCAGGCTGACGGCGATCAGCGAATTACCGCCCGACTCGAAGAAATTGTCGTCCACCGATACCTCCTCGCGTTTCAGTTTCGCCTGCCAGACCGCCATAATCTGCTGCTCCAGCGGGTTACGGGGCGCGACGATCGTCTTGTGCTTCAGCTCGACATTAATATTCGCCAGCGCTTTCATGTCGATTTTGCCGTTTGCCGTCAGCGGCATTTCATCGAGAATCAGTACCTTGTTTGGCATCATGTAATCCGGCATGAACGTCGCCAGATCGTCACGAATCATCTCCGCCGGCCCTTTCATGTGTACGGCGTCTTCCCGCATGCCCTCGCTGTATTTCTGCTCGTCGCTGATGCGCCCGCCAATAAAGAAATAATACGGTCCGGTGCGATGACCGAGAATGTGCCAGAAGCGGCGGGCGGCGGGCAGATCGTTGCCGGTTTCCGAGCTGTAGCCGGAAGACATCAGCCCGAAATTCAGCGGGTTCATCTGCAGGCGTTGCAGTTTACGCCCCACATTCACGTAGCCGGCCCAACCTTTGGTCCGGCTGGCGATACTGATGCCGAACGACGAGCGCTCATACACCGCCTGATTGATGGCGATAACATGTTTCTTATCAATAACGTCATTGGCAATGTGCTGCAGATCGCCGTGAACGTAGCGATAAGTCCCCACCGGCAGATCGGCGATGTTCGCGCCGGCGGTCTGCACATAAATATCCAGATCGTCATCCGCCGGCAGACGCGGCCCGCACAGCACATCACAGGCTCCCAGATAGTCATCGTCCGGATTCATAGCCAGCGGCGCCGGGTCCAGCGCCGCTGCGTCGCACAGCGTCACGCCCAAACCGTAATCCGGCAGGATGTTATCCAGCATGCCGATGATGTGCCCCATCTCCATTTGCAGCACTTCCCGAATGTTATTTTTGTAGATGGGTTCGATGGCGCTCTTCTTGCCGACAAAGTGCAACCGCAGGCTGCCCGGCGTCACCGAAATCTGCTCGCTGACCCGAATCAACTGGTGATGCACCGGCTGGTAGTAATAATGTCCGGCGGCCAGCCCGGCCACGTCGTTCAGTTCCAGAAAAACCTGCGTGGCGTACAACGCGCCCGGCGAAGCGTAGGTATATTTGGGCAGCAGCCGTTCCGCGCTGGCGAACTGACCCAGATAACGCAGCCAGTGCCCCAGTTCGTCCAGCGTCAGGGCATCCGGCTGGCGGGAAATGGCCGTCAACAGCGGTTCGTGCAGCAACGAGAGAATGTCGTTACGGCTGACGGCGCCGCCGTCGTAAAACCGATAGGTTTTGCGGGCGAACGCGGTGAGGCGCTGTTTCTCATCCGGCTGTTTGCCTGGCAAATCGAGGGTATACGGCTGGCTGGCGGCCGGAAATTCCCGGCATCCTTTATTGGCCAGCTGCATCATGACCTGCGCCTTATCGGCTTTGGACTGATGATGCGAACCGTGATTGCCCTGATCCATCAGCGCCGCTTCGCGGGCATTCAGTTCAATAAACGAAATCAGGTTCTGATAGCCGGTGAACGGGTCGTTCCTGACGATCACCGCCGCCGCTTTCACCCAGTCATGGGTTTCGATCGCCGAGCGGATCTCATCCAGCTCGACGCGATAACCGCGCAGCTTGACCTGATTGTCGGCACGGCCGGCGTACTGGACCGTGCCATCGTGATTCCAGCTGGCGATATCGCCGGTCCGGTATAAGCGCTGTCCGGAGCCGGCCGGCGCAAACGGATCGGTAATGAAACGCTCGGCGGTCAGGTCATCACGATTCAGATAGCCTCTCGCCACCCCGTCGCCGCCGATGTACAGCTCCCCGGTCTGCCCGACGGCCACCGGCGTCAGGCAGTTATCCAGAATGTAATAACGGGTATTCGCCACCGGCGCGCCGATGGACAGCGTATCCGGCCCCTGCTGCACGCTGGCGGGATCAACCCGGAAAGCGGAACTGTTGATGGTGCATTCGGTCGGGCCGTACAAATTAACGAGTTCGCAATCAGGCAACGTCTCCAGACACGCCTGCGCCAGGTGCTTTTGCAGCGCTTCACCGCCGCTGAAAATCCGCCTCAGCGCCGGGCAGTCAGTCAGGCGTTCGGTATCCAGCAGCGCCTGCAGCAACGTCGGCACGCACTGCAACGTCGTCACCTGATACTCCGCCAGCATATCCACCAACTGCTCCGGGTTACGGTATACGCCCGGCTCGCCCATCACCACCCGGCAACCGCAGGCTGGCGACAGAATTTCCCACTGCGCCGCATCAAAGCTCATCGGCGTTTTCTGCAGAATCACCGTCTCTTCATTCAGCCCGAAGGTTTGTGCCAGCCAGTTCATCTGATTCAGCACGCTATGATGTTCAATCATCACGCCTTTCGGCTTGCCGGTGCTGCCGGAGGTATAAATCACGTAGGCCAGATGATGCGGTGCGATATCGTTCGCCGGCGCGTCGGGCAGAGGGTGCGTGTGCTGATGCAGAAACGCATCGACATCGTCCGGCGTCACCACCTGAATTCCCGGCGGCGCCAGCGCCAGCAGCCGCTCACGCAAATGCGGCTGGGTAACGATGATACGGGTTTGGCTGTTCTCCAGCATATAAGCCAGCCGATCTTCCGGGTATTCCGGCGACAACGGCAGATAAGCATTGCCGGACAGCAGGATCCCCCAGGCGCCGGTCATTAGTTCCAGCGATGGCTCGACAAACAACCCTACGCAGCGCTCGCGTTCCGTCTCCAGCGCATTCAGGTAGTGCGCCAGCGCGCCCGCCTGCCGGTAGAGTTGCCGGTAACTCAGCGACCGATCGCGGAACACCACCGCGGTCTGTTCCGGATGGCGTTGCGCCCGGTTTTTCAGCCGTGCGGCGACCGTCGTTTCTCCGTCCCACGCCCGTTCGGTCTGGTTAAAAACGTGCAGCACGCGTTGGCGTTCGGCGTCGTCAATCAACCCGATATCACGCAGCGTTTCCACACCGGTTTTCGCCGCGAACGTCGTTATCTGATGCCATACCTCAGGCAGTTTTTGCATCTGCGTCGCGTTGAAACGAGCCGGGTTAAACCGCAACGTCAGCACTAACGCCTCTTCATGGCTGGCGACATGGCATGTCAGCGCCCGAACCGGCTCGTTCTCCACTGGCGGCTGCCAGGATATTTCCAGGTCAAAAATATCGTGGAGCGCATGTTGCGTGCCCAGCTTCAGCACGCTGACGCCCACATCATTTTTCTGACGAATAGCGTCCGGCGTCATCCAGGTTATTATTTCGCGGGTAAAATCGGCAATCGGCGTGGCGCTATTAAGCCGAACATTCAGCGGGAGAATATGTTGACGAATATGTTCGTCATCTTTCCAAAAGGCTATTTCCTGTGGATGCAAATGAAAACCGACGATCATTTCTTCATTCTGGGTAATACGCGATACCGCCAGCGTCAGAGCAGAAAAAAGATAACGAGCCAGGGAGATATCGTCATGATCAGGTAATAATCCTTTATTCAAAACTAATACCGGGTAATTGAATGCGTGATTCGAGATGTTATCCATTACAATCCTCGTGCATGAATCAATAAAAAATAAATCGAACGGTTTTATTTCAGGATAAATCGCCGTACATAGGATTTGACCCCAGACTCCAGTCTTCAGGTCAAATCCATTTTCCGGGCAATAAAATGACTAAGAAAACTCAGGTATACTCGTCATACTTCAAGTTGCTGGTGCGTTGGCTGTCCTCGTTCACCCCAGTCACTTACTTGAGTAAGCTCCTGGGGATTCACTCGGTTGCCGTTTTCCTGCAACTCGAATTATTTAGGGTATAGAATCAACAATAAGATATCGGGGAAGAAGACAGTTTTAATAACGCGTGGGCAGCCCCGACTACCTCGCTAAATGTATCAACAATTACCTGCGGTTCCGCCGCCTTAAGCTGGTCGGTGTTATGAATCCCCCAGGTGACGCCAATGGCGGCTATACCGGCCTGTTTCGCCATCAGCAAATCATGAGTGGTGTCGCCCACCATCGCAGTGGTCGCCGCATCAGCGCCCAAACGGGACATCGCCAGCAGCCCCATTTCGGGGTGCGGTTTGGGGTGTGCCACCATGTCCGCCCCCAGCACCAGATCGAAGTACGACCACAATCCGGCCGCCTCCAGCAGCGCCTTCGCACTGGCGAATACCTTGCTGGTGGCGACCGCCAGCGTATACCCTTGCCCCTTAAGCAACGCCAGCCCCTCCACCACGCCGGGAAAAACCAGCCCCGGCGCCAGCGGCAGCACCTGCTCACGGAAAACGGCCTGATACAGCCTGACAGCAGCGGTTACCCTTTCGTCCTCGACCGGCAGCGCCAGAAGCTGACCAAAAGCTTTTTCCAGTGGCAGGCCGATAGTGGCGCGAATGGCGCGACGGTCCTCAACCGGCATCCCCAGATCGCGCAATGCCGTGACAAATGCACTAACAATGCCGCTCGGCGTGTCGACCAGCGTGCCGTCCAGATCAAAAATCACAAGTGGCTTCATGAGACATATCCTTATGCCTGGTTTTGCTGCCGTAGGTAGTCGGTATGGGCGCGGGCCAGTTTGCCAGCCAGCGCGGCGGTACTGATCAGCACCGACATATTGGCCTTGACCGTCCGCCCTTGCGTGGCTTTGGCGACGGCGCGCATCAGATACGGCGTGGCGCCCGGCCCGCGAATACCTTCACGCTCCGCCTGAACGGCGGCTTCACGGATAATCGACTCCACTTCATCGGTGTCGATGGCGTCCTCTTCGTGAATCGGATGGGTAATCAGCACCGAGCTCTGGTTACCCAGCTTCCAGTGCATCTCGATGGAACGGGCAATAACCGTGGCGTCGTCCAGCCGATGGGGGCTGTGAAAACCACTGGAACGGCAGTAAAAAGCGGGAAAATCGTCAGATTGATAGGAAATGATGGGTACGCACTGGGTTTCCAGATATTCAAGCGTCAAACCAAGGTCGAGAATACTCTTGGCGCCGGCGCACACCACCGCGACCCGGGAGCGGGTGAACTGGATCAGGTCGGCGGAAATATCCATCGACCGCTCGGCGCCGCGGTGCACGCCGCCGATGCCCGCCGATGCAAAGAAAGGAATACCGGCCAGGTCCGCCGCCACCAGCGACGAAGCCACGGTGGTCGCGCCCATGCCGCCTTGCGCCAGAATCACCGGAATATCGCGGCTGCTGGCTTTCGGAATGCCCTTGGTCGAGCCAAACCGTTCAATATCGGCATCCGACATACCAATCAGAAATCGGCCGTTTTCGATGCCGATCGTCGCAGGAATCGCCCCTTCGGCACGCACAGCGGCCTCAATCTTTCTGGCCGTAGCCACATTCTCAGGATAAGGCAGGCCGTGGGCGATCACGGTCGACTCCAGCGCCACCACCGGCTTACCGGTATGCAGCGCCTCCTTTACCTCATCGCTAAACCGCAGTAACTCATGCGAAAAATCCGTTTTAGACATAATATTCTCTCATCCTGGGCGATTATGTCAGGTTATCCCCGTCATACTTCAAGTTGCAGGCGCATTACGTTGCTCAACGCACGAGCATGTGGTCCTGCAACTCAAATTTATTGGGGGTATATTATCGATAATAATACATCCTGAATTATTATCGATTCGTACTAATCGCCAGCGTAATATTTTCACCGACTGGCGTATAACATCTTCATTAAATTAAAAAACGTTTTTCCTGTCTGCAAGATATTAACTATTGATCTGATAACCTAAATTTATTAGGCAATATGTATATTACTTTAATATTTCATGTTCAAGATTATTTTGTGATATGTAACACAAAAATATTATTTATTTGACAGCACAGTCAGATTGCTCCAACTGCTTCACTTTTTTTCTTCTGCTAAATAACGAAACATCCTGAACAATAATAATCGCCGAGAAAATGAATACCACTCCGACCAATTGTGCTCCGGAAAGCCCTTGTTGAAGAAATAAAAAGCCCAGTAACAGCGCGACCAACGGGCTGAGAAAACCCAGCATCGACATCATCACCGGCGAATTAGCTTCAATACCGGAGAACCACATGAAATACGCCAGTAAAGAGCCGGGAATCGCCAGGTAAAAATAACCGGCAAGGTTGGTCAGGGTCACCACATCCGGCAACGGCTCTGTCAGCATCTGCACCGGCAGAATCACCAGCCCGCCGCAAAACAGCTGCCAGCCGGTAAACGTCAGCATCGTCATTCCGGCCGGGCGCCCCCACTTTTTAGTCAGCACCAGACCGGACGCCATACTCACCGTCGCCAACGCCGACGCCACCAGCCCGGCGGGGTTCAGCGGCGCTTTCGGCAGCGAAATCAGCAACGCAATACCGATGCCGCCGGCCACGGCCGCCGCCATCTGCTTTTTCAGCACCGGCTGCGTCAGCAACAGGAAAGACAACAGGATGACGATCAGCGGCTGAAGCGACCCAACCAGCGCCACCACGCCGCCAGGCAGGCGATAAGCAGCAAAAAACAGCATCACAAAGAACACGCCGATATTGAGTGCGCCCAGTACAAACAAGCGCCACAGCCAGCCGACCGGCGGCAGAGTTTTACCGAGAATGAGAATAATACCAGCCGGCAACGCCCGGATCAGGGCAGCCAACAGCGGTTTGTCGGCAGGCAGAAATTGGGTGGTGACAAAGTAGGTGGTTCCCCAGACACAGGGGGCGTAAAAAGCGAAATCTTTTAATTTCACGAAATGAACCTTCCTCAAACTGTTCCTGTCAAAAAGCGGAGGTCTATTTACGATCTCCGCTCAGCCTGAGGCGTACCGCCTCCCTGGCCGTACAGAAGGCGCACATCCATGTGCAGTTCTCCTGACTTACTCACTTTCGATCTTCCCGTATCTTGACGCATCACATCCTGTGACACCGATAAACAACACCGCATATTACGATTTCGTAATATACGCATACGTAATTAGTGTGTCAATAACATCTGACATTGAATATTTCTTTCCAGAATATTACAGTAGGGTTGATCGCGTAATGGTATTGACCTACGCCTTAATAAAAAGGAATGGTTTTTTATATTAATCAAGGATATCTAGTTAATGGCACGCTACCTGGAAGTATCAGATATTGTTCAACAATGGCGCAACGAGCGCCCCGACCTCGATGTCGAGCCCATGCTGGTGATTGGCACCCTATCCCGTGTCAGTCTGCTGATTGACCGCGCCCTGGACAAAGTATTCAGCAAGTACAAACTGAGCGCCCGCGAGTTCGACATCCTGGCGACCCTGCGCAGACGAGGCGCGCCTTATGCCATCAGCCCGTCTCAGATCGTCAACGCGCTGATGATCAACAACAGCACCCTGACCAGTCGGCTGGACAGGCTGGAGCAGGCCGGCTGGCTGCGCCGGATGCCGATTGAAGGCGACCGCCGTTCAGTCAACATCCAATTGACCGACGAGGGTTTCGCTCTGATCAATCGGGTAGTGGAAGAGCATGTGGAAAATGAACGCGACATTCTCTCCCCGTTCAGTGAAGAAGAAAAAACGCAGTTGCGCGCCCTGCTGGGGCGGGTTGAAAAACACCTGGTAAACAACCGTTAATGATCGGGTGACATCGCGGTCTGGCAGCCAGCGGCAACAGACGGCAGGCACGAAAAAGGGGCATCCAGACGGATGCCCCTTTTGCCGTTACATGCAGGCCGCGATTATTTCGCGGACTTGTCCTGCAGCAACGGATTGGCGACCTGCGGCAGACCCGCATTGCCGGAGGAAATCAGGCCGCTTTCCACGTAGTTAAACAGCTTCTCGCGGGTGTCGGTGATGTCCAGATTACGCATCGTCAGCTGACCGATACGGTCATCCGGCGAGAACACGGATTCGCCTTTTTCCATCGTCAGGCGTTCCGGTTTGTAGGTCAGGTTGTCCGACACGGTATTCAGGATCGAATAGTCGTTGCCGCGACGCAGTTCAAGCGTCACTTCGCCGGTGATTTCGCTGGCGACCCAACGCTGCAGCGCGTCACGCAGCATCAGCGCCTGCGGGTCAAACCAACGGCCCTGATACAGCAGGCGGCCCAGTTGGCGGCCATGAGCGTGGTACTGCTCGATGGTGTCTTCGTTATGGATGCCGGTCACCAGACGTTCGTAGGCGATGTGCAACAGCGCCATCCCCGGTGCTTCATAGATGCCGCGGCTTTTCGCTTCGATGATACGGTTTTCGATCTGGTCGCTCATGCCGAGGCCGTGACGACCCCCGATGCGATTGGCTTCCAGCAACAGTTCCACGTCATCGGAGAACGTCTGGCCGTTCAGCGCCACCGGATGGCCGCGCTCGAAACGCACGGTCACTTCTTCCGCCGGAATGCGCACGTTTTCGTCCCAGAACTTCACGCCCATGATCGGATTAACGATTTTCACGCTGGAGTTCAGGAATTCCAGATCCTTCGCTTCGTGGGTCGCGCCCAGCATGTTGGAGTCGGTAGAGTAGGCTTTTTCCGCCGACATTTTGTAGTCGAAGCCCGACTTCGTCATAAACTCGGACATCTCCTGACGGCCGCCCAGTTCGTCGATGAAATCGGTGTCCAGCCAGGGTTTGTAGATTTTCAGTTCGGCATTGGTCAGCAGGCCATAGCGATAGAAACGCTCGATGTCGTTGCCTTTGTAGGTGCTGCCGTCGCCCCAGATATTAACGCCGTCTTCTTTCATCGCCGCCACCAGCATGGTGCCGGTCACCGCACGGCCCAGCGGCGTGGTGTTGAAGTAAGTCATACCGCCGGTGGTGTTGTGGAACGCGCCGCACTGAATCGCCGCGATGCCTTCCGCTACCAGCTGTTTACGGCAATCGATCAGACGAGCATTCTCGGCGCCATATTCTTTGGCGCGACGCGGAATGGCGTCGTAGTCCTCTTCATCCGGCTGACCCAGGTTCGCGGTATAGGCATAAGGCACCGCGCCTTTCTGACGCATCCACAACAAGGCGGCGCTGGTATCCAGACCACCGGAGAAAGCAATCCCAATCCGCTGGCCCACCGGAAGATGTTTCAAAATCGTCGTCATAACTATTAATCCCTGCTTGATTTCGATGGCGTTAAGCTTAGCAGCCCTGCCGCCGGGTTACGCAATGTCTGGTCATGCATTGAGACGCGCACGACACGGCGCCATCAGAATCGACTGCGATGAACAACCGCGCATCAATGCATATTTATGCAGAATTTATGATTGATAATTTAAACATCTTTTCCGGCAGACCGGAAGAGAGGAGGCGGATTTTCAGGAAAAAAATTCACTACGACGGCCCCGGCCCCAAAGAAAAGCCAAAAAGCCGCCGTTTTTCATGCTGCTGGCACGGCTGCTGTATGGAGCGACGCGGCTATAGCGGCAAACGCGCCCAGCCATGAAGCAGCATATACACACCCACTACCGCGATCAGCAAGCTGGAAAAATAGGGCGCCCGGCGCGCCGGCGTGGCGAATCCCGGCCAGCGGCGGCTGGCCTGCTGTACGCTCAGCGCCGCGCCGACCCCGACAGCCACCAGCGTCAACGCCAGCCCGATGCTGAAACACACCACCAACGCCGCCCCCAGCGTAAAAGCCTTCACCTGAATACACAACAGTAGCACCGTGATGGCGGCCGGGCAGGGAATCAGCCCGCCGGTCAGGCCAAACAGCAAAATCTGCCCGTTGGTGGCTTCCCGATTGGCGAAACGCAGGCGTATCTCGTTGGCATGCGCCCGCTCATGTGCGTCCTGATACTCACCATGAGCCTGCCCGTGGTCATGTGGATGTTCGGCATGCTGGTGAGCGTGATTACGCTCATGGTGATGATGGTCATCATGGTCATGGTCGTGATGATGCTCATGACTATGCCGATGTTGCACCCATGCCCGCTCGTCGCGCCAGGTGCGCCAGAACATCCAGGTGGCGGTCCCCAGAATGATGATGCCGGAAATAAACTGCAGCCAGGGCTCGGTGGATTCGGCGGTAAATTGCTGGCTCAGGTACATGCCGCCCAGCGCAATCAGCCAAACCACGGCGGTATGGGACAACGTAGCGGCCACCCCCAGCATCACCGCCTGCTTCACCGTTCCGCGAATCGCCACGATAAACGCCGCCATCATGGTCTTGGAATGCCCCGGCTCCAGGCCGTGTAACGCGCCCAACAACACCGCGCTGGGAATAAACAGCCAGGCGTTAGCCACGCCCTGCTGCAAAAGTAAGGAAAAATCCGTCATAGTTAGCGTCCGAATCAGGTGGTCGGCAGGCCAGCCTGGAAGTGAAATGATGAAAATATACTATACCCCAGTATAGGGTCAAACAAGACGGGAGTCGCCATGCCGCATACCATTCACGAAAAAAAGAAACTACTGACGCGCGTCAGACGCATCAAAGGTCAGACGGACGCGCTGGAAAAAGCGCTGGACGGCGGGGGACGTTCATGTCTGGAAATCCTGCAACAGATCGCCGCCATTCGGGGAGCGGTGAACGGATTGATGGGCGAGGTGCTGGAAGGCCACATCCGTGACCATCTGATGAATGAAGAAGCGGACCCGGCGGAACGCGCCGGCGATCTGGAAGCGATCGTGACGGTAATTCGTTCGTATATGAAGTAGCTTGTATGGCGTAGTTTGCATGACGTAGTGGGTTGAAAAACCGACCCTACGCAGCCGGTCGCCAGCGTCTGCCCTACCGGGCGGCGACCACGGCATGAAGGGAGGGAGTATAGCGCTGTTTATCGCCAGCGCGGACGAGCAAACATCGATTACGCGACCTACCACTCAATATTAAAACGACGTTTCATTTGAAACGAGTTTCTTTGCTATCCTCGGCGGCACAGATGTTACTCCCTTTGATGATTGCTGGAGATACCATGGCCAAGAACGTCGCCATTCTTTTGGCTCCCGGATTTGAAGAAGCGGAAGCGATTATGGTGATCGATGTGCTGCATCGCACGAAACTGGACGTCACCCTGCTTTCCTGTCACGACCGGCTGGAGCTACACAGTTACCACAATATCCGCATGTTCGCGGATGCCCTGCTGGAAAGAAATATGGACCGGCTGTTTGATGCCGTGGTGATTCCGGGAGGTCCGCAGGGTACGGTGAATCTGGCCGCCAATCCGATGGTGACGGAATTTATCCGCCGCCACGACGAAGCCGGCAAGCTGATTTGCCCGCTGTGCTCGGCGGCCGCCAGAGTGCTGGGCGGCAACCAGTTGCTGAAGGGCCGTCGCTATGTCTGCTCCGGCGACCTGTGGAAAGACGTGACCGACGGCGTGTATGTCGACCAGAAAGTGGTGGAAGACGGCAACCTGATCAGCGGCAAAGGGCTGGGCGTGGCGTTTGATTTCGCGTTCACCCTTGCCAGCCGACTGAGCGAAGATCGCGACGATGTGAACTTCCAGGTCGAGCATATCTATTACGACTACTGGCGCGTGCCCGCCTGAATGGACGCTCTGTGACGGCGCGGGCGCGCCGTCACTCCTGTCGTGCTCAGATTACCCCCGGATTACATCCCGTCATTCATTGTCATATCGGCTGTCGCCGTAGCCGCCTTCGCCATAGCGTTCGCGGTATTCGCGCGGCGTCAGGTCGTAATCCTTACGGAACACGGAATAAAAATACGGCAACGAGGGATAACCACACATAGACGAAATCTCGTTGATCGACAGCGACGTAGACACCAGCAGATTTCTCGCCCGCTCCAGTTTTTCGGTGTGGATCATACCATGAATGGTCTGCCCGGTTTCATCCTTGAAGCGTTTTTCAAGGTTGGAACGCGACAGCCCGACCGCGTCCAGCACCTGCTCCACTTTGATGCCTTTACAGGCGTGATGACGGATAAAATGCATCGCCTGAATCACCGCCGGGTCATGCACCGAACGGTAATCGGTCGAGCTGCGTTCCACCACCCGCAGCGGCGGCACCAGAATGCGCTGCAACGGCAGCGCATAGGGCGTCAGCAACAACTGATGCAACAGTTTGGCGGCCCGATACCCCATCTGCCGCGTCCCCTGCGCCACTGAAGATAGGGCCACGCGCGACAGGTAGCGGGTCAGTTCTTCATTATCGATGCCAATCACGCACAGCTTTTCCGGCACCGCGATGTTCAGGTGCTCGCACACCTGCAACAGATGGCGGGCGCGGGCATCCGTCACCGCAATGATGCCGGTTTGAGGCGGCAGAGTCTGAATCCAGTCCGCCAGCCGGTTCTGAGCGTACTGCCAGTTGCCCGGCGATGTCTCCATGCCCTGATACACCACGCCCTGATACTGCTCCGCCGCCACCAACTGCCGAAAAGCGTGTTCCCGTTCCTGCGCCCACCCTTTCCCCACCGATGCCGGCAGGCCGTAAAACGCGAACCGGTTCAACCCCTTATTCTTCAGATGCAAAAACGCGCTCTCCACCAGCGCGTGGTTATCGGTGGCGATATAGTGCACCGGCGGATAGTCCTGCGGATGGTGATAAGAACCACCCACACCCACCAGCGGCACCCGCACCCCGGACAGCAATGCGATAATCGCCGGATCGTCGAAATCCGCGATCACGCCATCCCCCAGCCAGTCGCGGATATTTTCGATGCGACAGCGAAAATCCTCCTCGATGAAGATATCCCAGTCGCACTGAGACGCCTGCAGATACTCACCTACGCCTTCAACCACCTGCCGGTCGTATACTTTGTTGGCATTGAACAGCAACGTAATACGGTAGCGTTTCTCAAACATGGCGATACGTTCTCTTCGGACAGTACGATGGTGGGCGTCGTCCCTTCTCCGGGCGAAATCCGGCGATCCGGCGCAAAAAGCGCGCCTTCCGCCTAAATAGCACGGTCGACCGTTAGCCCAAAAATAATTTCCTTACTTTGCGAACTGTCTCGCTCATTTTGCCGCAGATATACCGCCATCCCGGCCATCACAGTGATCAGGCCTTATGCTTGGTGGCGGTATCCATCCACACCGCCAGCAGCAGGATGCCGCCCTTGACGATGTACTGCCAGAAGGTGGGTACATCGAGCATGCTCATGCCGTTATCCAGCGACGCCATAATGAACGCCCCCATCACGGCGCCCGCTACGCTACCCACCCCGCCCGCCAGGCTGGTGCCGCCGATGACGCAGGCGGCGATGGCGTCCAGCTCCGCGATATTCCCGGCTGACGGCGACCCGGCGCCCAGCCGGGAACTGAGCACCAGACCCGCCACCGCCACCATCAGGCCGTTGATGGCGAACACCGCCAGCTTGGTGCGCTCGACATTCACCCCCGACAGGCGAGCCGCGTCGATATTGCCGCCCACGGCGTAAATACGCCGCCCGAAGGCGGTGCGTACCGCCATGAACATGCCGCCCAGCATGATGAGCGTCAGCAGCAGTACCGGCGTCGGCACCCCGCGATAATCATTGAGCAGATAGATGGCGCCCAGCACCAGCACCGCCATCAGCGCCTGGCGAGCGACATCGCCGGACGCGGCGGCCACCGGCAGCCCCAGTCGCTGACGACGCAGCCGCTGACGCCAGCGCCATACCACAAACACCATCAGCCCGATAACGCCGAACAAAAATCCCACGCCTTCCGGCAGATAACTCTGGCCAATCTGCGACATCGCCGGGCTGGTTGGCGATACCGTCGTCCCGTTGGTGATGCCGATCAGCACGCCGCGAAACGCCAGCATGCCCGCCAACGTCACAATGAACGACGGCACGCGCCGGTATGCCACCCACCAGCCGTTCCAGGCGCCGAGCAACAGCCCCAATAGCAGGGTCGCCGCCACCGTCAGGGGCAACGGCCAGCCATACCAGACATCCAGAATCGCCGCCACGCCGCCCAGCAGCCCCATCATGGAACCGACCGACAGGTCGATTTCGGCGGAAATAATCACAAACACCATGCCCACCGCCAGAATGCCGGTGATGGCGGTCTGGCGCAGCAGGTTGGAAATGTTGCGCGCGCTGAGGTACGCGCCATCGGTCATGAAGGTGAAAAACAGCATGATGGCGACAATCGCCGCGATCATCACCAGCACCTGCAGATTGAAAGGACGGCGGCGAGGCGCGTCGCCGGGAGACGCCGCCGACGCGGGCGTACGGTCAGACAGCCAGGTTTTCAGCATGATGCTCACTCCTTAATGCGGCTTCCATCACCTGCTCCTGCGTCAGGCCCCGATTAGGCAAATCCGCCTTAAGCCGCCCCTGATGCATCACCAGCACCCGGTCGCTCAGGCCCAGCACCTCGGGCAGTTCGGAGGAAATCACGATGACGGCGATTTGTTGCTTCACCAACTGATTGATCAGTTTATAGATTTCATATTTTGCGCCGATGTCGATCCCCCGGGTCGGCTCATCCAGAATCAGGATTTTCGGGCGCAACAGCAGGCACTTCGCCAGGATGGCCTTTTGCTGGTTGCCGCCGCTGAGGCGGGCGATCGCCAGCTCAGGCGACGCGGTTTTCACTTTCAGATGGGTGATCGACTCCCGCAGACTATGCTGCTCGTCGGCATCCTGCAGCACCGACAGCGCGCCGGTGAACTGGTCGAGCGCCGCCAGCGTAATATTCTGCGCCACGCTCATCACTGGAATGATGCCGTCCTTTTTGCGATCTTCCGGCACCATAGCGATCCCCAGCGCCATCGCCTGCCGACAATGCCGGATAGCGACCGGTTTGCCTTCCACCCGGATATCGCCCTGCCATCGCCCTGGATACGCGCCGAACAGGCACTGGACCGTTTCGGTGCGCCCGGCGCCGACCAGCCCGGCGATCCCCAGCACTTCGCCGCGGCGCAGGCTGAACGACACGTCGTCCACCCGGCGAATATGGCGGTTCACCGGATGCCAGGCGGTCAGGTGCTCCACCCGCAGCACCTCTTCGCCGATATCATGCGGTTGGTTCGGGTACAGCTCCGTCAGCTCACGCCCCACCATCATGGCGATGATCTGATCTTCGCTGAGCGAGTCCGCCGGGCAGGTGCCAATGTGTTTGCCGTCGCGGATCACGCAGATCACGTCGGAAATCGCCTTGACCTCGTTGAGCTTGTGGGAGATGTAGATGCAGGCGATGCCGTGGTGACGCAGGTCGCGCACGATATCCAGCAACACGCCGGTTTCCCGTTCGGTCAGCGACGCGGTGGGTTCATCGAGAATCAGCAGCCTAACCTGCTTGTTCAACGCTTTGGCGATCTCCACCAGTTGCTGTTGACCCAACCCCAGTTCGCCAACGCGGGTATTCGGATCGATGTCCAGCCGCACCTGCGCCAGCATCGTCTGACAGCGCAGGTACATGGCGTCGTAATCCATCACGCCAAAGCGCGTCCGCTCATTGCCGAGAAAGATGTTTTCCAGCACCGTCATCGCTTTGACCAGCGCCAGCTCCTGATGAATGATAGCGATCCCTTTCTGCTCGGTGTCGCGGATATGCCCGGCCCGCAGCTCATCGCCGGCGAACCGGATGCTGCCCTCATAGCTGCCGTACGGATACACCGCGCACAGCACCTTCATCAGCGTCGACTTGCCGGAACCGTTCTCGCCGCACAGCGACAACACCTGCCCCGCCTCCAGCTGCAGGCTGACATTGTCCACCGCTTTCACCGCCCCGAAGGCCTTGGTGATGTTTTTCATTTCCAACAGACACGGCATAACCCCTCCGCCTGGCCGATGCCGCACATCCAGCGACGCCGCAAAGCGGCTCGCCGGACGGCGGGCGAACTGGTTAATAGATGTCCGCTTTCTTATGGAATCCGTCGGCGACGACGGTGCTGTCGATATTCGTCTTGTCGACCGGGATCGGCGTCAGCAGGAAGGCAGGCACATCCTTCTTGCCGTTATTGAGCGTGGCGTTGGACTCCGGCTTTTTCCCCTGCCCCAGCGACACCGCGATATTGGCCGCATCCTGCGCCAGTTTGCTGATGGGTTTGTACACGGTCATGGTCTGGGTGCCAGCCACGATCCGCTTGATGGCCGCCAGATCGGCGTCCTGACCGGAGATCGCCACCTTGCCGGCCAGCCCCTGGGCGGAGAGCGCCTGAATCGCGCCGCCCGCGGTCGCGTCGTTCGAGGCCACCACCGCATCAATCTTGTTGTTGTTGGCGGTCAGCGCGTTTTCCATGATTTTCAGCGCATTTTCCGGCAGCCAGGCATCCACCCACTGGTCGCCCGCCACCTTGATCTTGCCGCTATCAATTAACGGTTTTAATACTTTCATCTGGCCCTGACGGAACAGCTTGGCGTTATTATCAACCGGCGATCCGCCCATCAGAAAATAACTGCCCTGCGGCACCTTATTGATCAAATATTGTGCCTGAAGTTCTCCGACTTTTTCATTATCAAACGAAATGTAAAAATCGATATCCGCGTTATTAATCATACGGTCATAAGCCAGTACTTTTATTCCCTCGCGTTTGGCTTCGGCAATCACGTTACTTAAAACCTGACCGTTATAAGGGATAATCACCAGCACATCGACGCCGCGGTTAATCATATTTTCTATCTGGGATATCTGGGTTTCTTCATTGCCGTTGGCGGACTGCACAAACACTTTCGCCCCTTTTTCTTCGGCGTTCTTCACAAAAATATCCCGATCCTTCTGCCAGCGCTCGAGACGCAGGTCGTCGATAGCCATGCCGATTTTAACCTCTTTGGCAAACCCCGGCTGACTCAGCATGGCAAGTGCGGCACAGGCTGACAGTAATACGTGTTTCATTTTCATCGTAGAGTACCTTTGTTATAGGAAGGCAGGATAAAAACGTCACTTCACTTACGGCTACGTTGCATGAAATTGTTGACAAGAAAAGTCAGGGTCAGCAATTGCTGATTTTTATCTCCGAATTACGTTTTTTGGTTTAATTGTTATTTTTTGATAGCGGTCATATTTTCATCTTGTTAATCCATTTCATAACACCAACGAGTGCGAGCGGTTTTGCAGATTATTCCGGTTATTTTTTGCGATCGAGCGCACATTTAATAATTATCTGAATTTCACTGTGAAATAACGTAATTGAGGAAACCGGCAGGCAAACGGAATATTGAGAAAAGGCTGAAAACAGCCATTCCGGTGGTTTGCAAGGAGATAACAATGCACGCTTATTTTGATCAGATAGAAAAAGTCCGCTTTGAAGGTCAGGGCAGCCGCAATCCGTTTGCCTTCCGCCATTACAATCCTGACGAGGTCATCCTCGGCAAGCGCATGGCCGACCATTTGCGTTTCGCGGTCTGTTACTGGCACACCTTCTGCTGGAACGGTTCCGACATGTTCGGCGCCGGCGCCTTCGCCCGGCCCTGGCAGCAGTCCGGCGACGCGCTGGCGCTGGCGAAACGCAAAGCCGATATCGCTTTTGAGTTCCTGCACAAACTGGGCGCGCCCTATTACTGTTTCCACGATGTCGACGTCGCGCCGGAAGGCGGTTCGTTACAGGAATACCAGAACAACTTCGCCGCCATGACCGAGATTCTGGCGGCCAAACAGCAGGAAACCGGCGTGAAGCTGCTGTGGGGCACCGCCAACTGTTTCACGAATCCGCGTTACGCCGCCGGCGCCGCCACCAACCCCGACCCGGAAGTGTTCGCTTGGGCCGCCACGCAGGTGTTCAGCGCCATGAACGCCACCAAAACGCTGGGCGGCGAGAACTATGTCCTGTGGGGCGGCCGCGAAGGCTACGAGACCCTGCTCAATACCGACCTGCGTCAGGAGCGCGAACAGATTGGGCGCTTTATGCAGATGGTGGTGGAGCACAAGCACAAGATCGGTTTCAACGGCACGCTGCTGATCGAACCCAAACCGCAGGAGCCGACCAAACACCAGTACGACTACGATGTCGCCACCGTCTACGGCTTCCTCAAACAGTTCGGGCTGGAGAAAGAAATCAAGGTCAATATCGAGGCCAACCACGCCACGCTGGCGGGGCATACCTTCCATCACGAGATCGCTACAGCGATTGCGCTCGGCATCTTCGGTTCGGTGGACACCAATCGCGGCGACCCGCAGCTCGGCTGGGACACCGACCAGTTCCCCAACAGCGTGGAGGAAAACGCGCTGGTACTCTATGAAATCCTGAAAGCAGGCGGATTCACCACCGGCGGCCTCAATTTCGACGCCAAGGTCCGCCGCCAGAGCACCGATCGCTACGATCTGTTCCACGCCCATATCGGCGCGATGGACACGATGGCGCTGTCGCTCAAGGTGGCCGTCCGCATGCTGGAAGACGGCGAGCTGAACCAGCACGTCGCCAACCGCTACGCCGGCTGGAACGGCGAACTGGGGCAGCAGATCCTGCAGGGCAACGCGTCGCTGGAGATGCTGGCGGGTTATGCCGCCCGCAATCAGCTTGACCCGCAACACCACAGCGGGCAGCAGGAACGACTGGAAAATCTGGTTAATCGCTACCTGTTCGGTTGAATAGGTGTAGGCTGGCGCAACCCCAACAACGCGGAAAACGGGTTTTTGGCGTCTGCGCCAGCAGTACAAATATTAAGGGTACAGCCTGATAACGGCACACGAAGTCACAGCGAGGCGTTATGTACATCGGCATCGATCTTGGCACATCGGGCGTGAAAGCCATCTTATTACGGGAAAACGGCGACGTGGCGGCCAGCCACAGTGTGCCGCTGAATGTCTCACGCCCACATCCGCTGTGGTCGGAACAGGATCCGCAAGCGTGGTGGCAGGCGACCGACGCCGCCCTGACCGGGTTGGCCGAGCAACAGGCGTTGCAGGGTGTGCGGGCCATCGGGCTGACCGGCCAGATGCACGGCGCGACGCTGCTGGATGCGAAGCAGCGGGTGTTGCGCCCGGCTATCCTGTGGAACGACGGACGCAGCGCCGCACAATGCCTGCAACTGGAGCAACAGGTGCCGGACGCCCGCCGCATCACTGGCAACCTGATGATGCCCGGCTTTACCGCGCCGAAACTGAAGTGGGTACAGCAGCACGAGCCGGATATTTTTCGGCAAATCGACAAGGTGCTGTTGCCAAAAGATTACCTGCGCTGGCGCCTGACCGGGGATTTCGCCAGCGACATGTCCGATGCGGCGGGCACGTTGTGGATGGATGTCGCCCGACGGGACTGGAATGACGCCCTGCTCACCGCCTGCGGACTACACCGCGATCAGATGCCTGCATTGTTCGAAGGCAACCAGATTACCGGACAGCTGCGCGCCGACATCGCCGCCCGCTGGGGCATACCGCCGGTGCCGGTGGTCGCAGGCGGCGGCGACAATGCCGCCGGCGCCATCGGCGTCGGGCTGTATCAGGCCGGCCAGGCCATGCTGTCGCTCGGCACGTCCGGGGTTTACTTCGCGGTCAGCAACGGCTTTCTCAGCAATCCCCAACGTGCCGTTCACAGCTTTTGCCATGCGTTGCCCAACAGCTGGCATCTGATGTCCGTCATGCTGAGCGCCGCGTCCTGTCTCGATTGGGCCGCACGGCTCACGCACGCCGACAGCGTGGCGGCGCTGCTCGCCGAAGCCGAACAGGCAAGCGAGGATGAAACCGCCACGCCGGTGTGGTTCCTGCCCTACCTGTCCGGCGAACGCACGCCGCACAACAACCCGCAAGCTAAGGGCGCCTTCTGGGGGCTGACCCACTCGCACGGCCGTGCGGCGCTGGCGCGCGCGGTGTTGGAAGGCGTGGGATTTGCGCTGGCGGACGGCATGGACGCGCTGCATGCAACCGGGCTGGAACCCCGGCAGGTAACGCTGATCGGCGGCGGCGCCCGCAGCGCTTACTGGCGACAGATGCTGGCGGATATCAGCGGCAAGACGCTGGAGTACCGCACCGGCGGCGATGTCGGCCCGGCGCTGGGCGCAGCGCGGCTGGCGCAAATTGCGCTGAATCCGACGACGCCGCTGGCGCAGTTGCTGCCCGCTTTGCCGCTGGAACAAACGCACCAGCCGGACCCGACGCGCCACGCGCAGTACGCGCAACAGCGCACGGTATTCCGCCAGCTCTACCAGCAACTCAGCCCGCTGATGATCTGATGCAAGCCGCCCAGCCGATGGCAAAACTCACCGTATTAATAAACTTACCGTATTAGCAAAAAGGAAAGGGCCGCAAAAGCGGCCCTCTTCTGACTAGCGGCTGGCTTAGAACAAACCGAGTGGTTTCTCGGAGTAACTGACCAGCAGACATTTGGTCTGCTGATAGTGCTCCAGCATCATCTTGTGGGTTTCGCGCCCAATACCGGACTGTTTATAACCGCCGAACGCCGCATGCGCCGGGTAGGCATGGTAACAGTTGGTCCAGACGCGGCCGGCCTGGATGCCGCGGCCCATGCGGTAGGCGATGTTGGCGTTGCGGCTCCATACCCCGGCGCCCAGACCGTAAGGGGTGTCGTTGGCGATCGCTAGCGCTTCCTCCGGCGTTTTGAAGGTAGTCACCGCCAGCACCGGCCCGAATATCTCCTCCTGGAACACCCGCATGCTGTTCTGGCCGAACAGAATGGTCGGCTCCAGATAGTAACCTTGCGCCAGTTCCCCCGGCAGCACTTTGCGGTGCCCGCCGGTCAGCACCTGCGCCCCTTCTTTCTTGCCGATATCGATGTAATTGAGGATGGTATCCAGTTGCCCCGCCGACACCTGCGCGCCCATCATGGTTTGACTGTCGAGCGGATTGCCGACCCGGATGGATTCCACCCGTTTGATGGCGCGCTCCATGAACCGTTCGTAAATCGATTCCTGAATCAACGCCCGGCTCGGGCAGGTACACACCTCGCCCTGATTGAACGCAAACAGCGCAAACCCTTCCAGCACCTTGTCAAAGAAGCTGTCTTCCTGATCCATCACATCGGCAAAGAAGATATTCGGCGATTTACCGCCCAGTTCCAGCGTTACCGGGATGACGTTCTGCGCCGCATAACCCATGATCTGCTGGCCGACTTCGGTCGAGCCGGTAAAGGCCACCTTGGCGATGCGCGGCGACGTCGCCAGGTACTCGCCGATCTGCCCGCCGGCGCCGTTAACCACGTTCAGCACGCCCGGCGGCAGCACATCCTGAATCAGCTCCATCAGCAACAGCACCGACAGCGGCGTCAGCTTGGCGGGTTTCAGTACGATGCAGTTACCGGCCGCCAGCGCCGGCGCCAGTTTCCAGCACGCCATCAGCAGCGGGAAGTTCCACGGAATAATCTGCCCGACTACGCCCAACGGTTCGTGGAAATGGTAGGCGACGGTATCGTGGTCGATCTCGCTGATCGACCCTTCCTGCGCGCGAATACAGGCGGCAAAGTAACGGAAGTGATCGATACCCAGCGGCACATCGGCATTGCGCGTTTCCCGGATCGGTTTCCCGTTGTCCCAGGTTTCCGCGCTGGCCAGCAGATCCAGATTGGCCTCCATGCGATCGGCGATGCGATTAAGGATCTGCGCCCGTTCGCGGGTGGATAACGCCCCCCATTCGGCGCTGGCCTTGTGAGCCGCGTCCAGCGCATGTTCGACGTCGCGGTTGTTTGAACTGGCGACTTCACACAGCGGCTGGCCGGTCACCGGCGTCAGGTTGACGTAGTATTCATTGCTGGATGGCGGCACCCACGCGCCGCCGATAAAGTTGTCGTAGCGCTTTTTCAGCGTGAGGGCGGGTCCGTATTCACCGGGCAACACCCGGTTTCCTGCGGTATCGATGGCCATGTCTGTCTCCTTTGGTGATACAGGGTGTCATCGCAGGCGGATACCCGGCGTCATGCCGGCCCCCCCCTGCGCCGCGGCAGCCAGAGCCTGCCAGAGCGAAACCGGCAGGCATGAAAAGCTCCGTCTGGCTGATAAGTCCTCACAGAAAGTAATGATTAAATCGTATACAGTGTTACCAGATTGTAAAAGGTCTACCGCAGGGAAAAACGCCACTCTTCGACGCAGCGCACAGTTTGTTATTCCCACATTCAGGCCATACTTTTTTATCCGTAGGGTGTGGATGGAAACTGACGGGATAAAAATTCGCATCCCTGCCACGGCGGTGAAATAATGTCAAAATAGACACACGTAACAGCGGGCACAACACCGTGAACAATGATGATTCTCAGGGCGTCGCAGAGAGATTGATAGCTGGCGCCTGCCAGCGCACCGTCTGGCATCAGGGTGAACTGGATTCGCCGCGGCAGGACTGGTTGGCGGAAGAAGTGCCGGTGGCGCTGGTCTATAACGGTATTTCGCACGTCGTGATGATGGCGTCGCCAAAAGATCTGGAGCCGTTTGCGCTCGGCTTTTCCCTGTCGGAAGGCATCATCCAGTCGCCACAGGACATCTACGGCATGGATGTCGTGCCGGTGTGCAACGGCATTGAAGTACAGATCGAGCTGTCCAGCCGCCGTTTCGCCGGGTTGAAAGCGCGCCGGCGGGCGATGGATGGGCGAACCGGCTGCGGGGTCTGCGGGGTGGAGCAGTTGGAAGAAATCGGCAAACCGGTGTCGCCGCTGCCGTTCACCCAGCACTTCTCGCTGTCCCGTCTGGAGCAGGCGTTGCAGGCGCTGAAAAGCGTGCAACAGGCGGGCGCGCTGACCGGTTCGACGCACGCCGCGGCCTGGTTGTCGCCGGAAGGGGAACTGTTGGGCGGCTGTGAGGACGTCGGCCGCCATGTAGCGCTGGACAAACTGCTGGGAACGCGCGCGCGCCGGCCCTGGCAACAGGGAGCGGCGCTGGTATCCAGCCGCGCCAGCTATGAAATGGTGCAAAAATCCGCCATGTGCGGGGTGGAAATTCTGTTTGCGGTTTCAGCCGCTACGTCGCTGGCGGTAGAGGTGGCCGAGCGGTGCAATCTGACGCTGGTCGGCTTCTGTCGCCCCGGACGCGCCACCATCTATACCCATCCGCAGCGCTTGCAGGCCTGATGGTCAGACCGGGCAGAGCTTAGATCGATTTGTTGTTAGTCGGAGCGATTACGGCATAAACGCTTGTAATCGCGGAATAAAGCGCGCAGATAAACCGGCCGGTGCCACGAATAGTCGTTTTCAAGATCATTTAATTAACTATAATGAACCTAATGCTTACGCGGTGCTAACAAGCAATAGCGCCGCCCAATAACTAAATTGCGCACGACAACAATGGAGATGCTAAACATGAGTTATTCACTGCCATCCCTGCCTTATGCTTATGACGCACTGGAGCCGCACTTCGACAAGCAGACGATGGAAATCCATCACTCCAAACACCATCAGGCTTACGTCAATAACGCTAACGCAGCGCTGGAATCCCTGCCAGAGTTCGCCAGCCTGTCCGCCGAAGAGCTGATCACCAAACTGGATCAACTGCCGGCCGACAAAAAAGGCCCTCTGCGTAACAACGCCGGCGGTCACGCCAACCACAGCCTGTTCTGGAAAGGCCTGAAACTGGGCACCACGCTGACAGGCGAACTGAAAGCCGCCATTGAGCGCGATTTCGGCAGCGTTGACGCGTTCAAAGAAAAATTCGAGCAGGCGGCAGCAACCCGTTTCGGTTCCGGCTGGGCGTGGCTGGTGCTGAAAGATGACGGCAAACTGGCTGTCGTTTCCACCGCCAACCAGGACAGCCCGCTGATGGGCGAAGCGATTTCCGGCGCATCCGGCTATCCGCTCATCGCACTGGACGTGTGGGAGCACGCTTATTACCTGAAATACCAGAACCGCCGTCCGGACTACATTAAAGCGTTCTGGAGCGTCGTAAACTGGGACGAAGCGGCTAAACGTCTCGCTGAAGCCAAAAAATAAGTAAAAGGTAAAAATTAATTTCTAAATCAGAAATTAACGCGACCAAACCCGGAATAACATTTGTTATGCCGGGTTTTTTTTATTTTATTTTCAGGATTATCGCCGCGAAAAGCAGTATAAAGTTTCACTATGGCGCGCCGATAGATTCTGCAGTTTTTGTTATAGACTACACACAGCCGCCAACATGGCAATCTCACATTCACGAATAAATCGGTTATTCACCACATTACTTCATCACTCAGCCTATTAATGATGGAAGAAAAAAAATGGCTATAAAATTCGAAAATATCAAAGTCGGCAGGAAGTTAGGATTAGGGTTTTCCTTAATTCTGTTGCTGACCGTCATTATTGCTGCAGTAAGCGTACACTACATCGAAATACTGAAAGGGCGTTTTGAAAAAGTTATCTTTAGCAATCAAATCAGCGATGAGGTTAATGAAGCCCGTTATTATCGTGTTTTGTATAGCACAAGTTATAACCCGGATAGCATCCAGCAAAACACCAAACATATTGATAACATTGTTAATTTAATCTCTTCAATCCAGGATAAATCCTGGCGCGGCGATTACGACGACAAACTGAGCAATATCGCCAGGCTCATCAGCCAATATAAAGAAAGACAAAAAAACTATACCGACGCCATCGCCAAAAAAGATGACGTCAGAAAAAGCTGGAACCTGTCCGATTCGGAAAAACCGCTCAAGCAGATCGAGCAACAGGTTGCCGGCAATCTGCCGCTTCAGTTGCAGTTAAGCACGCTGCACCAGAAGCTGGTGACGGTCCGCTATCTGGTGCGCGGCCTGTTGCTATCGCTGAACAGTGATGCTGAAAAACCGCTGGTTACCTCGCTGGATGACGCGCAGGCGGCGCTTAATCAGTTTATTCAAGCGCTGACGCCGGAACAGCAAGCCATCATGGCGCCGGTGGTTTCTACGCTTTCGACCTACAAAACGCAGGTACTGGCTTACCTTCCGGCTTATCAGACGGAGATGAATCAGGCCAAACAGCTGGGTGAAACCGCCAATCAACTGCTCGACAATGTCGACAAGATGGTCACCGAGGAAACCGCCGCCACCCAGAGCGATATCACCAGCGCCGAATGGCAGATTGCTATCACCGCGCTGATTACGCTGGTGCTGGGCGCGCTGATTGCCTGGTATATTTCCCGCCAGATTACCCAGCCGCTGAACAACACCGTAGCTATCGCCGAAAGCATCGCCATCGGCGATCTGACCATCGCCATTGAAACCACACGCCGTGACGAACTGGGCATGTTGTTTGGCGCTATGGCGAAAATGAAGGCCAATCTGCACAACATGATCGATGACATCCGTATGGGCGTCAGCCAGATCACCACCGCCGCCAGCGAAATCGTCACCGGTAACAATGACCTGGCCGCCCGTACCGAATCCCAGGCCGCGTCGGTGGAACAAACCGCCGCCAGCATGGAACAACTGACCTCCACCGTGAAACAGAACGCCGCTAACGCGCATCAGGCCAACAAGCTGGTGCTGGATGCGACGCACACGGCACAGGAAGGCGGCAAACTGGTGGAAGACGTGGTGCAAACCATGTCCGACATCGAGGGCAGTTCCAAACGGATTGCGGAAATCACCTCGGTGATCAACGGCATCGCCTTCCAGACCAATATTCTGGCGCTCAACGCCGCGGTGGAAGCCGCCCGCGCCGGTGAACAAGGCCGCGGTTTTGCCGTAGTGGCCAACGAAGTACGCAACCTGGCGCAACGCAGCTCGCAGGCGGCCAAAGAGATTGAAGGTTTGATCTCCACCTCGGTCGATCAGGTATCGAAAGGCGCCCATCTGGTGCACTCAGCCGGTAAAACCATGCAGGAAATTGTGACGGCGGTGACGCATGTGCACGACATCATGGGGGAAATTACGGTCGCGTCCGATGAACAAAGCCGCGGTATCGCCCAGGTGAATCAGGCGATCGTCGAGATGGACAGCACCACCCAGCAGAACGCCGCGCTGGTGCAGCAATCTTCCGCGGCTGCCAGCTCGCTGGAAGAACAGGCGGTCATGCTCTCCAACACCGTGTCGGCTTTCCGCCTCTCCTCCACGCAGGAACTGGCGCCCGCCAGCCACGGTTTGCCGTTTGCCGGTCATCAACAGCAGCTGTCTTATAAGCGGTAACGGCAGGCAGCAGCCGGACGGCGCATCGCATCCCCTTCGGCGAAGGGGATAAGCGAAAGCGAGAATGCAATAAATATCCTCCGGCATAGCCGGAGGTTTTTCAGATGCGCCTATAAGGCTCTGTTACCAGCCGCGCCCTAACAGGCGCATACGATCTGACATTTGCATCAAACTTCGTTACTTACGGCCCGTAAACGGGCTACCCGGATAAGGGATCGACAACTGCTCTCCCATTTTATCCTCTTCAAGCTGGTGCTTTATGTATTCCTGTATCTTCGCCGTGTTCTTCCCTACCGTATCTACGTAATATCCCCGGCACCAGAACTCCCTGTTCCTGTATTTGAATTTCAGATCTCCAAACTGCTCATAAAGCATCAGACTGCTTTTCCCTTTCAGATATCCCATAAAGCCGGATACGCTCATTTTGGGCGGGATTTCCACAAGCATATGGATATGATCTGCGCAGCATTCCGCTTCCAGAATACGTACGTTTTTCCACTCACACAGCTTTCTTAAAATGCTGCCTATCGCCAGGCGTTTCTCTCCGTAGAACGCCTGTCTTCGGTATTTTGGCGCAAAAACTATGTGATATTTACAGTTCCATCGGGTGTGCGCTAAGCTCTTTTCGTCCCCCATTGGGACCCCCTTTTGATTTCTTGTTGAACTTTTGCAGTTGCCAGACCGCAAGGTGTTTTAACAAATCAAAAGGGGTTTTGATAACTGGCTCAAAGCTGGAAGCTTTACGGAACCCCCAGCCTAGCTGGGGGTTTTCTATAGACAAAAAGGGCAACCCAAACGGGTTGCCCTTTGTTTCTGATTATCTGATATCCCTGACTCAGAACGCCTTTTTCAGGCTGATGCCGGCGATAAGTTCGGTCAGCGACAGCACCAGCGTGGAACGCACCATCTGCTGATAACGCTGCTGTTGCATGGCCGCCAGCAACGCGTCGTCGGGATCGACGCTCGGCGGCAGCATCGGCGACGGCGGCAGGCTGCTCACACAATGCAGCTCGCTGATCGGTCCGAGAATTTCATCATCGGTAAACCGGTATCCATGCTCATCGTGGGTCAGCTCCTCGCCCAGCGCCATCAGCAGCTCGGTATCTTCGTATTCTTTACGGCTGATCATCCCCAGACCGTAAATCAGCTTCAACCGCACTGACAGCTCGCCCAGCGGCCCGCTGCCGGATAACAGGGGTTCGACGGCGTACTTCACGGCATAATCGTCTTTGCGAAACGCCTGCAGCATCAGCAGGCTGACGGCTTCCGCCAATAATTCGACGGCCATCAGCATAAAGCTTCTGACCGTTTTCGATGCATTCAGGGATTCCAGTACCCGGTTTTCAAATGCCTGCGTATCGTCCATCGTCGCTTCTCGTACGTTAATTCCGCGCACAGTATTGCCCCTGCGCGTTGGAGCGGCTGACTCCACGGGGGCATGGCTTTTCATCTTCAACGCCCCCGTCCTATCCAACGCACTCGATTGAAAAGCAGGGACACAGCCTGATCTGTGCCGAGACGCGCCGATTACTGCATGGCGTTATACACACTCACCGCTTTTCCGACAACCTCGCTGTCAGCGTCCAGACCGGAAATCTGCGCCAGCGCAACCTTCGGCCCTTGCGAGGCGATCAATGCCGCCAGTTCCTGCGCCTGCGGGTCCTGCTCGCTGCGATAATGCATCGCGGCGGCAATACCCTGGATCAGGTTGTCATGCGGCAGGCTGTATTCCAGCGTGCCCAGCAACGGTTTGATCAGGCGATCGCCAGCGCTGAGTTTACGCAGCGGCTGACGGCCGACGCGCTCCACCTCATCGTGCAGCCACGGGTTTTCAAAACGGGTAAGAATTTTGCGGATGTAAGCCTGATGCTTGTCGGCATCAAAACCGTAGCGACGAATCAGCACCGCGCCGCTCTCTTCCATCGCCCCCTGCACCACGCGGCGGATCGCCGGGTCCAGAATGGCGTCGCGGATGGTGCTGTGCCCGGCGCGCTGGCCGAGGTAAGCGGTGATGGCATGACCGGTGTTCAGGGTGAACAGCTTGCGCTCAACGAACGCCATCAGATTATCGGTCAGTTCCATACCGGCGATCGCCGGCGGCTCGCCGTTGAACTGGGTTTTATCCACAATCCATTCGCTGAAGGTTTCCACCGTCACCGCCAGCGGATCGGACTCGCCGGCTTCAGCCGGCGGCACAATACGGTCCACCGCCGAGTCCACGAAACCGACATGCTGCGCGACCCACGCCTGCGTATTTTCCGGCAATTGCGCCAGCACATGCTGTTTGAGCTGGCTGGTGCCGCGCACCATGTTTTCGCAGGCGATAATATTCAGCGGCGAGGTGTTGCCGTTGGCATGGCGTTTCACCAGCCCCTGAGCAATAGCGCCGGCGATCTTCGCCAGAATCTGCGGCCCCACGGCCGTTGTCACCAGGTCCACCCCGGCAATCAGCTCAACCGCCTGCGGGCTGCCGCTGTGTACGGCGCTGACCTGACTGACCGTCTCTACCTGCTGTTGTTCGCCGACGATCCGAACCGGATAGCTACCGCGTTGATTGATGGCATCCAGCAACGGCTGGTTCACATCGGCAAACGTCAGGGAAATGCCCGCGTCCGCCAGCAGCTTGCCGATAAACCCACGGCCGATATTGCCGGCCCCAAAATGTAATGCTTTCATCATGCGTAACCTTACTACTGAGATTTAACAATCCGGGAAAGAAAGCGCCGCCCGAAGGCGGCACTTTTTTATCTGTCAGGCAGGCGACTTGCCGGAAAGCAGGTCGAGGACATCCTGCACATTCTCCGTCTGAGCCAGCCGTTCTATTATCGACTCATCATCCAGCGCGCTGGTGAGATTGGTGATGACCTGCACGTGTTCGTTGTTGCGGGCCGCGATACCGATGACCAGACGAGCCACGTCGTCCTCATCGTCGCCGAAGCGCACCCCTTGCGGATACTGACAGAACACCACGCCGGTTTTCAGCACCCGGTCCTTGGCTTCAATCGTCCCGTGCGGCACGGCGATCGACTCGCCCAGGTAGGTGGAGGTCAGTTTCTCACGCTCCAGCATCGCGTCGACATACGCCGGCTCGACATAACCGCCTTTTACCAGTTGTTCACCGGCAAAACGAATGGCCTGTTCTTTGTCGGCGGCCTGCAGGTTCAGGAAGACGTTTTTCTCCGTCAACTGGAACAACGTCTGCGGTGCGGCGGCCGGCTCGGCAACCGCAGCGGCGGCAGCGGGTTTGGCCTCGCCAGGTTGAGCAGCCTGCAGACGGGCAACCAGATCGTTGTACAGGTTGCTGTCGAGGAAGTTGGTCAGCGAAATGTGCTGAGCCTGCGGCGCATGGCGCATGGCGCGCTCGGTCAGATCACGATGGGTGATCACCAGATCCACGTCTTCCGGCAGGTTGTTGATGGCGCTGTTGGTCACCGAAATGCCCCGCAGACCGGCATCCTGTACCTTCTTGCGCAGCACCCCTGCTCCCATGGCGCTGGAGCCCATGCCGGCGTCGCAGGCGACGATGATCTTACGCACGGTGCCAAGGTCGCCGCTCACGCCGCTGACAGCCTGGCCTTTGGACGCGGATTTCATTTCCTGCATACGGCGGGTCGCCAGCTCCAGTTCGTCGTCATCCTTCACTTTGCTGCTTTTCAGCAGGATGGCCGACACCACAAAGGAGACCGCGAAAGCGGCGGCGATCGCGACGATATTGGCGAAGTAGGCGCCTTTCGGCGTCATGGCCAGCACCGCCAGAATGGAACCCGGCGAGGCTGGAGACACCAGACCGCCGTTCAGCAGGCCCAGCGTGAACACGCCGGTCATGCCGCCAAGAATAACGGCGATAATCAAACGCGGATTCATCAGCACATACGGGAAGTAGATTTCATGAATCCCGCCCAGGAAGTGGATGATGGCCGCGCCCGGCGCAGACTGTTTGGCGTTGCCGCGGCCGAACAGCATGTAAGCCATCAGCACTCCCATACCCGGACCCGGGTTGGCTTCGATCAGGAAGAAGATGGATTTCCCGGCTTCCGTCGCCTGCTGGATGCCCAGCGGCGAGAAGATGCCGTGGTTGATGGCGTTATTCAGGAACAGGATCTTCGCCGGTTCAACGAAAATCGACGCCAGCGGCAACAGGTTGTTCTGCACCATCAGGTGTACGCCGGCGGCCAGAATGCGCGACAGCGCCTCGACCAGCGGACCAATCGCCAGGAAGGACAGAATAGCCAGCAACATGCCGATGATACCGGCGGAGAAGTTGTTGACCAGCATCTCAAAGCCGCTTTTGATTTTGCCGTCAACCGCGCGGTCAAAGTGTTTGATCGCCCAGCCACCCAACGGGCCGGCAATCATGGCGCCGAGGAACATCGGGATATCAGAGCCGACCACCACGCCCATAGTGGTGATGGCGCCGACCACGCCGCCGCGCTCTCCACCTACCAGACGTCCGCCGGTAAAACCGATCAGTAACGGCAACAGATAGGTGATCATCGGGCCGACCAGCTTGGCCAACGTCGCGTTGGGGATCCATCCGGTAGGAATAAACAGTGCTGTGATAATCCCCCAGGCAATAAAGGCGCCGATATTCGGCATCACCATATTGCTCAGGAAACGGCCAAAATTCTGCACCTTGACCTTGGTATCTGGTGAGAGCATAGAGATACACCCCTTTGAAACGCGCGGCGGAAAGCGTTCGCGCGGTAATTATTGATTGTTAGACAGCGTGATGACTTCCGTCGGAATCATGAGGTCGTGTACCGCAATGTGTGCATACCGCTATTGTCGTCATTGTCGACTCTGTCGTATCGCGATCACGGCATCGTGTGACGACGAAAAATCTCAATAGCGTGCGCCACCGGCGTGGCCCCCCAAAACCCGTTATCAAGCGGACTCTAGCACGTGGTTTTCAGACCGCAACTCGCGGGAAAATCGTGACAAAAATCACAAAAACCACCCACAATCCCACCACAAATAAGTGACACAATTCACAAAAAAATAATAAAACCGGATAAATGGTCAGAAAAAAACCAATCAGGTCACAAAAAATAGTGATTAAGATCACCATTTTACGAATTGGGTTTATATGAAATATGTGAGATAAATCACAATATATTTTCAGCACGAACCGGCCTTCGCAAGAAAACCAGCCCGTGCCGGGGTCACCTTAGTGAGGCAGGAAATTCTGGGATTTGAGCGTCGTGAACAGTTTCTGCTGCTGATTGGCGATATCGGTCATCATGCTGTTGTACTGATCCACCTGCTGCTGGGTGTGGAACTGGACGCCGTTGTTGCCAAACACCACCTGATTGCCTTGCGTCTGCAGATAATCGCCCACCTGCACCACGCTCTGTGCAAACGACGTGCTGGCCGGCACTACCGTCACCATCGCATTGGCCGGCAGGGAAACGGCGCGGTTATAGACTTTATCGTATACCGTCTGCAATTCTTCCGGCTGCTTGAGCGCACGGCGGGCGTTATCCGCCTGGGTTTTGGCGTTCTGCACCTGCGGGCTCAGCATATTGAGGCCGCCCAGCGCCTGACGCAGGTTATCGCGCTGAGTAACGTAATCCTGCGGCACGCGAATGCGGGACACTACGTCCAGCATCGGCGTCAGGCTGCCTGCCAGCGCCTGATCCAGTTGCTGATTGAAAGCGGTCATCACAGCGTAATCCTGGGTAAAACGCCCGAAGCTCTGTTTCTGCGGTTCGGACAACGCCGGCAACTGGCGCCCTTCCTGCTGTGAAATCCCCTGCAGGAAGGTGATGAACGCCTGACGCGCATCCTTATCCTTGTCGCCGCAGGCCGACAGTTGCAATGCCACAACCAACATAACCACTGGCAGCAGCCAGCGCGAACGGTAATCCGCCAACATCATTACTACTCCTGTTTATTTTCACCACCGTGACCCGGCGGTCTCTATCGCCCGGCGAGCCATGTCGCCATAAGCGTAACCGAACCTGCCGCCGCGTGGGACATACCACGCCTGTTTTTTTCTCCCAACGGCCTGTTCAACAATCAAGGACCGCTATTCTACGCCGGATCGACGCCATGCCACCCGCAGAATCGTCTGTTCTGCTGCCGCTATTCTGTTACCACAACGTGCATAAGGCTTCGCGCAGGTTGCACACCATCTTGCACACAACATGTCATCTTGCACACAAATCTTGCACACAAGTAGTGCATCCCGGTAATGCACGGCAGGTAATCGCCGACCAACCGACAGGCTGGAGGATGCCATAGCACATCACAGTTAATAATTTGAAAGATAAATAAAAAATCAAGAAAACGCCTGCGGCGGATTCGTATCGACACGCAACATGGCAAGTATTTTGCTTTGTCTGACTGGCAGCAGGAGCGATAGCGGGCAACCGGTGTCGCCAGACAATTTGGAAATGGGTGACTAGGGTTCCGGCTTTACTGCGCAGGTCCGAGAGTCACCGACCGCCCTCTGGCGGTTACACGGCGGGATAAAAGCCCGGGAGGATACAGCGAGATACATGCTCGCCGCCCTCCTGCTTTGCTAATGATTGCGCCCAACGTCAGAGGATATACGCCATGAAAACGATTCAACGATTACTGCTTGTTTGCGCACTGGCGCTGTGCAGCGCTGGCGCGCTGGCCGCCAACAAACCCGCCTTCAAACTCTGCTGGTCCATTTACGCCGGCTGGATGCCGTGGGACTACGCCCAGCAGCAAGGCATCATCAAGAAATGGGCCGACAAATACGGCATCGATATCCAGTTTGTTCAGGTCAACGACTACATCGAATCCGTTAACCAGTACACCGCAGGCGGCTTTGACGGCTGCGCCATGACCAACATGGACGCGCTGACCATTCCGGCGGCCGGCGGCGTGGACAGCACCGCGCTTATCGTCGGCGACTACTCAAACGGCAACGACGGCATTCTGATCAAAGGCACTAACAGCCTGGCCGCGCTCAAAGGCAAGCCGATCAATCTGGTCCAGCTGTCCGTGTCTCACTACCTGCTGGCGCGGGCGCTGGAAAAGAACGGCATGAGCGAGAAAGACATCAAGGTGGTGAATACCGCCGATGCCGATCTGGTCGCCGCCTTCGGTACGTCGGAGGTGCAGGCCATCGTCACCTGGAACCCGTTGCTGGCGGAAGCCAAAAAACAGCCGGGCAGCCAGCTGGCGTTTTCTTCCGCGCAAATCCCCGGCGAAATTCTCGATCTGCTGGTGGTCAATACCGCCACACTGAAGCAACACCCCGAGCTGGGCAAAGCCCTGACCGGCGCCTGGTATGAAACCCTGCAAGCGATGTCCGGCGACAGCAGCGTCGCCCGCCAAGCCCGCACCTTCATGGGGCAGGCCGCCGGCACCGACCTGGCCGGATTTGACGAGCAACTGGCCGCCACCCACCTGTTCGCCACCCCGAAACAGGCGCTGGAGTTCGTCCAGAACGCCCAGTTGAAAACCACCATGCAGTCGGTCGCGGAATTCTCCTTCCGTCACGGCCTGCTGGGCGACGGCGCGCCGGGCGCAGACGTGGTGGGGGTATCCACCCCTGTGGGTCTGTGGGGCAACACCGGTAACGTCAAACTGCGTTTCAGCGACGAGTTTCTGAAACTGGCGGCCGACAACAAGCTGTAATACGGGAGAACGCCGGATGCGCAAATTGATCAACTACCAGCCGCTGCCGCTGACACGCGGGATGATGGGGTTTCTGCCGCTACTGGCGCTGCTGCTTGTCTACCTGATGGCGTCCGACGCCCGACTGGCGGCGAACGCCGCCGACAAGCTGTTGCCGGGGCTGGGCGCGATGGCGGACGCCATGCATCGCATGGCGTTCGAGCCCAACGAACGCACCGGCGAATACATGCTGTGGGTCGACACCGCCGCCAGCCTGCTTCGGCTGTTGATCGGCGTGGGGTTGAGCGCGATGCTGGCGCTGGTGTTCGGCCTGCTGTGCGGCGCGCTGCCGGCAGTGCGCGCCACGCTGTCGCCGCTGATCACCCTGTTTGCGCTGATCCCGCCGCTGGCGGTGCTGCCTGTCCTGTTCATCTGCTTCGGACTGGGCGAGGTATCCAAAGTGGTGCTGATCATGGTGGGCATCACGCCGTTCATCATTCGCGACCTGCAACTCTACATCCAGAGCCTGCCGCAGGAGCAACTGGTCAAAGCGCAAACCCTCGGCGGCCACAGCGGCCAAATCCTGTGGCGGGTGATTCTACCGCAATTGATGCCGCGGTTGCTGGATGCGGTGCGCCTGTCGCTCAGTTCCGCCTGGCTGTTCCTGATCGCCGCCGAAGCTATCGCCGCCACCGAGGGGCTGGGCTACCGCATCTTCCTGATGCGCCGCTATCTGGCGATGGACGTCATTCTGCCTTACGTCGCCTGGATCACGGCGCTGGCGTTCCTGCTCGATGTGCTGCTGCGGGTCATCAGCCGTCGCGGCTGGCCCTGGTATTACTCGAAATGAGCGTCAACCGGAATGCAGGAGAACCTATGTCGTTGTTAAAACTTAAAAACATCAGGAAAGAGTACGACGGTCAGGTGGTGCTGGAACGGCTCAACGTCTCGGTCGAGGAAGGCGAATTCGTCTCCATCGTCGGTGCGTCCGGTTGCGGCAAGACCACGTTTCTCAAGATGCTGCTCGGCACTGAAAGCCCCAGCAGCGGCCAGTTGCTGCTCGACGGCGCGCCCATGCCGCAGGAGCCGGACGAACACCGCGGCGTGGTGTTCCAGCGCTACTCGGTTTTCCCTCACCTCAGCGTGGCGGAGAACGTCATGCTCGGTGCGGAATTCGCCGAAGCCCGCTGGCTGGGCCGGGTATGGGGCCGGCGGCGTCGCGCCCTGCACGCCGGCGCAATGGAGATGTTGCGTCAGGTAGGTCTGGAACAATCCGCTCACAAGTATCCGCATCAGCTGTCCGGCGGCATGCAGCAGCGGCTGGCGCTGGCGCAGGCGTTGATCAAACGCCCGCGCATTCTGCTGCTGGATGAGCCGTTCGGCGCGCTGGACCCCGGCATCCGCGCCGAGATGCACCAGTTGATCAGCCAGTTGTGGCGGGAAAATTGCCTGACCATTTTCATGATCACCCATGACCTTAAAGAAGGTTTTTCACTCGGGTCGCGCCTGTGGGTGTTCGACAAGCTGCGCCAGGACCCGCAAGCGCCAGACGCTTTTGGCGCCAGCATCACCTACGACCTTCCGCTGGAGCGCTCGCCTGCCGGCGTGCGAGCTTCGGTGGGAGAACTGATTGACGGGCGGCGGCATGTCGCCTGATGGGAGGAGTCACACAATGAACGATCATTATCAGACCGAACTGCCCGCTGGGTCGCACTGGTCGCTGGTCATGCGCCGTGGTACCGCGCTGTGCCTGACCGACGTCGAAGGCGGCGCCAACGTGGGCATGCTGTTCTACAACCCGGAAAATCCGCTGGAGCGTTACAACGCGCCGGACACGCTCAAATGCCAGCATACGTTTCGCCTGACCGCCGGCCACTGCCTGTACTCGGATATGGGCCGTATTTTCTGCGGCATCGAAGCCGACAGTTTCGGCTGGCATGAAACCGTGTGCGGTAGCGCCAACGCGCAGCAGGTGGCGCGTCAGTTCGGCGAACTGAACTACCAGCAGGCCCGTAACAGCCGCCATCAGAACGGCTACGACAGCTTTCTGGTGGAACTGGCGAAATACGGTCTTGGCAAGCGCGACATGGCCGCCTGCGTTAACTTTTTCGCCCGCGTGAGCAGCGACGACGACGGCAACCTGACGCTGGAACAGCAGGGACAGCCCGGCGCCAGCGTCACTCTGCGTTTCGCCATGGATACGCTGGTTATCCTGCATACCTGCCCGCATCCGCTCAGCGCCGCCGCTGACTACCCGCGACATCCGATCCTGCTGACACTGGACCACCAGCGTGCGCCGTTGCCGGACATCTGTCTGGCACGACCGGAGAACCGGCGCGGACTGCGCAACAACACGCTTTACTATCTGGCCGAACAACCCCAAGGAGTCTGATCATGATCCAGACCAGCCAACGCGACCCCGCCACGGCGGTTTATCGCGCCACCCTTCCCGCCGGCGACTACTGGCTGCACCGCATTGAAGCCGGTCAGACGCTGCGTATTACCGATCTCGAAGGCAATCAGGCCGCCGATACCCTGTTCTACAACGCCGACGACACCGCCGAGCGCTACAGCGTGACCGATACCCTGCGCGGTCAGCGCAACGTCTTTCTCACCACCGGCAGCATACTGCGTTCCAACGAGGACCGCCCGATGCTGGAAATCGTGGCGGACACCTGCGGCCGCCACGACACCCTCGGCGGCGCCTGCGCCACCGAGAGCAACACGGTGCGCTACGATCTGGAAAAACGCCACATGCACGCCTGCCGCGACAGCTGGATGCTGGCGGTGGCGCAACACCCGGAATACCACCTGACCAAACGCGACATCACCCACAACATCAATTTTTTCATGAACGTGCCGGTGACGCGGGAAGGCGGATTGACCTTCGCCGACGGCATCTCCGCACCGGGGAAATACGTGGAAATGGTGGCGAAAATGAACGTACTGGTGCTGATCTCCAATTGTCCGCAGTTGAACAACCCTTGTAACGGCTATAACCCCACCCCGATCGATATCGCCGTCTGGTAAACGCGGCGGCAACGACACGCATCGGGAACAGCGACGCGCGGGACGACCCGCAACACGCGTCCGAGACTTCGCAGGACGACCTGCCCGTAAGAGACTCTGTCATGTTTGAGCGAGTACTGATTGCCAACCGTGGCGCTATTGCGGTGCGTATCATCCGCACCCTGAAAACAATGGGCGTGAAGGCCATCGTCGTTTACGCCGAAGCGGATCGTCATTCGCTGCACGTACGTCAGGCGGACGAAGCCTGGTCGCTGGGCGACGGCCCGGTGCGCGATACCTACCTGAATCAGGACAAATTACTGCACATCGCAGCGAAAAGCGGCGCACAGGCCATTCACCCCGGCTACGGCTTCCTGAGCGAGAACGCCGGTTTCGTCACCCGCTGCGAGCAGGCGGGTCTGGTATTTCTCGGCCCGACCGTGGCGCAGATGACCGCTTTCGGCCTCAAGCATCAGGCGCGTGTGCTGGCGCAGCAGAATGACGTACCGCTGCTGCCCGGCAGCGGCCTGCTCACCTCGCTGGACAGCGCCTGCGAACAGGCGCGCCGCATTGGTTATCCGGTGATGTTAAAGAGCACCGCGGGCGGCGGCGGCATCGGCATGCAGCGCTGTAATGACCAGGACCAGTTGGTCGATGCCTTTACCCGCGTGAAACGACTGGCGGGCAACAATTTCGCCGACGACGGCGTGTTTCTGGAAAAATTCATCGCCCAGGCCCGCCACATCGAAGTGCAGGTATTCGGCGACGGTCAGGGCAACGTCATCGCCCTTGGCGAGCGCGACTGCTCTGCCCAGCGCCGCAACCAGAAAGTGATTGAGGAGACCCCGGCCCCCAACCTTGGCGACAACGTACGCGCCGAACTACAGGCCACCGCCATCCGGCTGTGTCAGGCGGTGAACTACCGCAGCGCAGGCACGGTAGAGTATGTGTACGACGAAATCAGCAAGCAGTTCTGGTTCCTGGAGGTCAACACTCGCCTGCAGGTAGAACACGGCGTGACCGAGATGGTGTACGGCGTCGACATCGTGCAATGGATGGTGACGCTGGGCGCCGGTTGCCTGCCGCCGCTCCACACACTTGCCGCCGCGCCGCGCGGCCACGCCATTCAGGTGCGGCTGTACGCCGAAGACCCGGCCAAACAGTTCCAGCCTTGCGCCGGGTTGCTGAGCAACGTCAGTTTCCCGGACTCGCTGCCCGGCCTCACCCTGCGTATCGACCACTGGCTGGACAGCGGCAGCGAGGTGTCGCCGTTTTATGACCCGATGCTGGCGAAAGTCCTCGTTCACGGCGCCAGCCGGGACGCCGCGCTCGACGGTATGGCGCAGGCGCTGAGCGCCACGTCGCTGTACGGCATCGAAACCAATCTCGACTGGCTGCGCTACCTGCTGACCCTGCCCGCCGTCAGGCGCGGAGAAATCATCACCGCGACGCTGGGCGGCGTCGTCTGGCAGCCCGCTACGCTGGATGTCCTCGGCGGCGGCACGCTTACCACCGTGCAGGATGCGCCCGGCCGTACCGGTTACTGGCATGTCGGCGTCCCGCCCTCCGGACCGTTCGACACTCGCTCCTTCCGACTCGGCAATCAGTTGCTGGGCAACGCGCCGGACGCCGCCGGGCTGGAGCTCACCCTGCGTGGCCCAACGCTGCGCTTCAACCGCGACTGCGCTTTCGTCATCACCGGCGCCGCCATCAACGCCCGGCTGGATGATGCTCCGCTCGCCGGCTGGCGGACTCATCACGCCCGCGCCGGGCAAACGCTGACGCTTGGCGATATTCAGGGCGCGGGCTGCCGCAGCTACCTGTTGCTGGCCGGCGGTCTGGCCTGCCCGACGTATCTGGGCAGCCGCAGCACCTTCACGCTCGGCAAATTCGGCGGTCATGCCGGGCGTGCATTGCGCGCCGGCGACGTACTGCATCTGGCCGCGCCTCAGTCGCCCGCCATCGATGTCGCCCTGCCTGCGCCCGACTGGCACTCTCACTGGCAATTGCGGGTGGTGTACGGGCCGCACGGCGCGCCGGACTACTTTACCCCAGAGGACATCGGGGCCTTTTTCGCTGCCGACTGGCAGGTGCATTACAACTCCAGCCGTACCGGCATCCGGCTGATTGGCCCTAAACCTCAGTGGGCGCGAACCGACGGCGGCGAAGCCGGCATGCACCCGTCCAATATCCACGACAACGCCTACGCCTTCGGCACGGTGGATTTTACCGGCGATATGCCGGTCATCCTGGGGCCGGACGGCCCATCGCTGGGCGGGTTCGTCTGCCCGGCCACGGTGATCCACGCCGATTTATGGAAACTCGGCCAGTTAAAAGCCGGCGACAGCATTCGTTTCATGCCGGTGAGCCTGGAGCAGGCGGACGAACTGGCGCGCGAAGCGGAATCCGCCATCGCCGCCGGTCGCCCGGTGGCAGAACCCACCCTCGCCGCCTGTTGCCCCTCGCCCGTGCTGTATCACCGATCGGCGCAAGGCGATCGGCCATCGGTGAACTGTCTGGCGGCAGGCGACCGTTTCCTGCTGCTGGAGTATGGCGAGCACCGGCTGGATATCGCCCTGCGTTTTCGCGTGCACGCGCTGATGCAGTGGCTGGAACAGCATCCGTTACCGGGTGTACAGGAGCTGACGCCGGGTATCCGCTCGCTGCAAATCCATTTCGATAGCCTGCAATGCCCGCGCAGCGCGCTGCTGGCGCATCTGCAGCAAGCAGACGACGCGCTCGGCGACCTGCAGCATGCCGCCGTTCCTTCCCGCACCGTGTGGCTGCCGCTCAGTTGGGACGACGACGCCTGCCGCGAGGCCATCACCCGCTATACCCAGTCGGTCAGACCCGGCGCCCCCTGGTGCCCCAGCAACATCGAATTCATCCGTCGCATCAACGGGCTGGAATCGGTGGATCAGGTCAAAGACATCGTCTTCAGCGCCCGTTATCTGGTGATGGGGCTGGGAGACGTCTACCTCGGCGCGCCGGTCGCCACCCCGCTCGACCCGCGTCACCGGCTGGTGACCACCAAATACAACCCGGCCCGCACCTGGACGGCGGAAAACTCGGTCGGCATCGGCGGCGCCTATCTGTGTGTATACGGTATGGAAGGCCCCGGCGGCTATCAGTTCATCGGCCGCACGTTGCAGATGTGGAACCGCGATCGACAAACCGACGTTTTCCGTCAACCCTGGTTGCTGCGGTTCTTCGATCAGATTCGCTTTTATCCGGTTACCGCGCAGGAGCTGCTGGCGATCCGCGAGCGCTTCCCGTGGGGAGATTATCCGTTGCGTACCGAAGAAGGGGAGTTTCATCTCGCCGACTATCAGCGGAATCTGGTGGAGCAGCAATCGGCGATCGACGCTTTCCAGCAGCAACGCCAGCGAGCCTTTGACGAGGAACTGGCGCGCTGGCGCGCCGACGGTCAGTTCACTTTCGACAGCAGCTTGCAGGAGACTACCGCTGATGACGATACCGTTCCGGCCCACGGCTACGGCGTGGAAAGCCAGGTGGCGGGCAGCGTCTGGCAGTGGCTGGTTGCTCCCGGCGATACCGTCAGCGCCGGTCAACTGGTGGGGATTCTGGAGTCGATGAAAATGGAAATCCCCATCACCGCGCCGGTCGCGGGCATTATTCACACACTGCACCGTCAACCCGGCCATCAGGTGCAGGCGGGACAGTTGCTGATGGTGATCGAACCCGCTGACGCCTGATATTGTTATTCCGCCGTCTTATCCGGCTGACATGCGTCAGCCGGTTGTTTTTATGTGAAATGACGGTAACGATACCGGTACCGGATTCAGGCAGATAACGGCATAAAAATATGAAAGTCAGAGCAATTTTGTGGTGGATACTGGTTATCGTCACCCCAACGGCATGGGCCGATTACCGTGCGTGCAATATCATCAACGGGCAAATCGCCGCCTGCGGCTCGTGGTTTCAGGGCTCGGCCCCGGTTTTGCAACACGGCGAGTATCGGGAATGCACTATCACCAACGGCAGAGTGACATTTTGCGGCAAATGGTATCAGGGGAACGCAGCCGTGCTGAAAGAGGGCGCTTACCGCGAATGCAGCATCGCCAACGGCAGGGTGACGTTTTGCGGGAAGTGGTATCAGGGAAAAGCGGTGGTGGATAATTAGTGGGTTACGGCTGACGGCTGTGGGCGTAGCGGGCGGTGGAGTTCAGCCTCCACTGTCAGCGGTTGCCGTCCACGTAGCTCAACAGGTTGTTATGCCGGTAGGCTGCATTGCAATTACCGAGCAGGACATCCGCTAATTGTGATACCTGCAAGCGCCGAGTGACACGCGGTTTGATAAACAAGCGGTGACGCAGTGGTTAACGGGTGAGCTGGATTGGTGGGGATTATGGACAGCACGCTATCCCTATCGGGTCTGGCGATGCATAACACCCGCCAGCCGAGTCGTAGTACCGAAAGCGGTTATAGCATAGCCCGCTTTCGCTGTCACGGTACTGTCCGGCAAAGGCAAGGCCCGGGTCGGCAGAGTCTTCCATGGAGACTGGTCGCTGGCCCCAGAGGGTGCTTTTGGGTGCCTGCCAGCGCAGGGTGCCGTCGGGTTTGTACAGAGCCTGGGGTTCACCGTTCTGGCTGCTGGTGACAAAATCGGTTTCCCTAGCCGTTGTGTACCCTGTGGTACAATTTTACTAGTACTGAAGTGCACAACTTACATATTATTCAGATGCTTCAATTAACATGTTAGCTTTTATTAACTTGTAGATGCGTAAAATTCAATCTATCTCTATATCGTAAAATGTTGACTTGAGGTGTTTTATAAAATCAACAATTTGTAATAATCTCACGTCAGTATGTTGATAAACTGAGCATTCTTCTTCCAATTTATTCATCATTAACAAGTAATGACTGTCCATATCATCCATTGCGTCATATGCTTCTTGCGTGCAAAAAACCAGCATTTTTACTAAAAATGAATTAAAAATATCATCATTGCATTCTTTAATATACCCATAAATATGATGGGTGGCATTGACTAATAAATACCCTTGATATGTGAAATTTTTATCTAGTAAAAAATAGAGATCATCTGATATTAGAACCTTATAAAAGATCAGTGAATTATTAGATGTAACGACTAACTCATTTCTTTTAATGAAGTAAGTGGCTTCGTTTTGTATTGAAACATTATCGGAAAAAATGTGAACGCAGTCTGACAATTTAATTATACAGAGAGAATTAGTATCAATATTAGAGATTTCGGATGATTTTTTTAAAACTGAAGGGATTGTTAGTAATAAAAACGAGATCTGACCAGTAATCTTATTTGATAGAAACCAGTCTAAAGAATCTATTTCACTAAAATTACTACTGCCAGAGTTTTTTTCCATGTCGCTCTCTAATTCATAAATGTCAGCATACTGACCCTTCATAGAAATGTTAAAACCCGCAAGATCCCAAATAATAGGTTTCACCTGTTATCCCCCAGATGTGATAGGTATTGCAGGAGGTAGAAATCCACCACCTGGTTTTGGTATCTGCCCATTTACAATCATACTATCTGTAATTGGCAAGCCAGGATCACTCGCTAATCCTCCATGAATTGCAGCCCCACTATCACCTCTTGGACCAGAAGGGCCATATGATGTAATTGCCTGTCCCTTATAAGCTCCTGATTTATTTCCTGCCAATATGACTATGTCCCCATCCTTAGCAAATATAATATTATTGTTACCGCCACTTGAGACATAAACTCTATCAGGGCTTTTGATAACTTCCTGCATTCTTTGCTCTGAAAGCCTACCATGATATCCTTTTGGTGATATTTTCCCTGGAGCTATTTTAGGAATCTTTCCATTGTTCGCTCTTTCTTGAATTTTACTAGCTAGTTTTGCGTTTGGACAACCAGCCAACCCAAACGGATCAACCCAGTCCATCGGGTTATGTACATACCCATAATTACTTTCACCCCCCAACACGCCTATCGGGTCCGGCGAGACATAACACCCGCCGGCCGGGTCGTAGTACCGAAAGCGGTTATAGCACAGCCCGCTTTCGCTGTCACGGAGCTGCCCGGCGAAGGCCAGGCCGGGGTCCGGACTTTCCGATTTTTCTGTCTGCCGGTGTCCCCACAGCGTCGCTTTCGGCGCCTGCCAGCGCAGGGTGCCGTCCGGTGCGAACAGCGCCTGCGGTGCACCGTTCTGGCTGCTGGTCACAAAATCCGTTTCCCAGTCGCCGCCGGTGTGCTGGCGCTGCTGCACCACCAGCTCCCAGCCGTTGTAGACCCAGTGACGGCGGGCCACCAGCTGACCGTGGCGGTAGTGCCGCACTTCGGCTATCTGGTCGCCGTCCCACAGGTAACGCACGTCCTCGCCGCGCGCCTCGCAGCGTTTGCCCACCCGGCGGCCGAACGGGTCGTAGCGGTACAGCCAGCGTTCCCCTGTCGGCGTGTCCACCACCCGCAGCTGGTTGCGGCTGTCCCAGCGGTACTGCCACACCTGCGGGCGGTAGCCCGGCTGCAGCACCTGTTTACGGATAAGCCGTCCGGCCCTGTCGTACTGGTAGTGGGTATCATCGCGCTGAACCAGTCTGCCAGACTGCCACTCGGTAAGCCGTCCGGCCTCCTGTGGCAGGCCGCTGCGGGTGTACTGGTAGCGGGCGGTGGTGTCCACGATTTTGCCCGCGCCACCGCGCAGGACTTCCTGCACCCGGCCGGTGGCATCCAGCCGGTAGCCTTCAGCCTCGCGGTTGTGGCGCACCCCGGTCAGGTTGCCCGCGCCGTCGTAGCGGTATTCCCGCGTCTGTGCTGGTTGCAGGTGACCGTCGTGCTGGGCGCCGCTTTGCTCCCGCGTCAGCCAGCCCATCACGTCGTATTCGCGCCGCTGCACAAACCCGCTGCCGCCGCTACGGAGCGATTCCCGGCCCGCTGCGTCATGGGTCAGCGTCAGCTCGGCGCCGTCCGGCAACTGCACCTGCCGCAGTTCGCCGGTACGGGTGTAATGGAACAGGCTGGTGAGTGGGGCAAGAGCGTGTGCGGTATCGTCCGCATCGCCGTCCCACGCCAGGGTGCGGGTGACGGTGCGGGCCGTGTCGTCGTACTGGCGGGTGAGCAGCGTGCCGTTGTGCCATTCGCGCACCACCCGGTCGCGCAGGTCGTAGTCCAGCTGCACATGGGCGGTGGCCGACGAGACTTCGGTCAGGCGGCCCACCGCGTCATAGCGGTAGTGCAGGCTGTCATCCGGCGCGGTTTCGCGCAGCAGCAGCCCGCGGGCGTCGTAGAGGAAGTGGCGGGTGTCGCCTTCGCCGTTGCGCACGCTGATGCACAGGCCGTCTTCGTCGTAGCCGTAATGCGTGTCGGTGCCGGTCATGTCGCGCTCGCGGATGACCCGCCCGTCGGCGTCCAGCCACCACTGCCAGCGGCTGCCGTCCGGGGCGATAACCGTTGTCAGCTGCTGGCTCTCTTTATCGTACGCGTAGTGCCAGGTGCGACCTTCGGCATCGGTGCGCGCGGTCAGCAGGTCGAACGGCCCGAAGGTCTGACGCCACAGCGCACCGTTGCCGTCCACGTAGCTCAGCAGGTTGTTGTGGCGGTCGTACTGGCGCCGCTCTTCCCTGTCGTCCGGGCGCATCAGCTGCTCCGGCAGTTTCCAGCTGGCCCGGCGGTAGCCGAACCCAAAGCGCGCGCCGTCCGCCCGTTGCCACTGCACTACCCGGTCCTGCCTGTCGTAGCGTAACTGCTGGGTGCGGCTCTCGGCGTCGGTGGCGCTCAGCAACCGCTGACGGTGGTCATACTGCAACCGCGCCTGCACCTCGCCGGCGGCGTCGCTTACCTGGGTCAGCAGGCCGTAGCGGTTCCAGGTGAATCGCACTTCGCTGGCGTCGGGACCGGTGAGCCGCTCCGGGTTGCCTTCGGCGTCATACACCCAGCCCCATTCGCGCCCCAGCGGGTCGGTGACGCCGCACAGCCGCTGCGCCTCATCATAGTCGTACTGCCACTGGTGGCCGCTGGCGTCGGTAAAGGTGCTGACCCGCCCGGTATCGTCCAGATAGCCGAATTCGACCACCCGCCCGGCGGGCGAGATTTCCCGCAGCAGGTTGCCAACCTCGTCGTAGTCGTAGTGGGTGACGTGACCGAGCGGGGATGTTTCCCAGCTCATCAGGGACAGGTCGTTAAAACCGAATTCGCTGCGCTGGCCGAGGCCGTCGGTCATCACCACCCGGTCGGGGTGGTAGTCGAAGCGGGCAGTCAGAAAGCCGTCGGCGCAGGTGGTGTAGACGCAGCGCCCCTGCGCGTCGTATTCGTAGCGCGCCCAGGTCTGGTCGTGGTCGTGCCAGCGCGTCAGCCGATGGGCGGCGTCGTACTCGTAGTACAGGTGATAAGCCTGAGTGGCGTTGGCCTCAATCAGTCGGCCCAGTTCATCCTGGCGGTACTCGGCCAGCAGCGTTTTCTGGCCGCCGTCGGTGCGCTGAATCTGGTGCAGGAAGTCGCCCTGCCACACCAGCAGCAGGGTAACGCCGTCGCTGTGACGCAATTGCCGCAGGTAGCCTTTCGGGTCGCGCACCAGCTCGATGCGGTTGTCGTGGGTATCGTGAATGGCCGACAGCAACCGGCGCGTGCCCTGTACCACGCTAAAGTCGCGCCAGGTCTGCTGGTCGCGGTGCCACAGGCTGAAACCCTCGCCCCGGCGGTGCAGGGTGAATTCAGGGTAGTGCGGGCAGTACACCGCCTGCACGTCCTGATGGAAGGTAAAATCGATGTCGTAGCCCTGTGCCAGCGTGATGACCACGTGGGTGTTAAGGCCGTCGCGCGTTACCGTCGCCACCTCGCTCCCGCTGTCGTGCCAGCCGTGGCCCAGTAGCCCGACATGCACGGAGGCGGAGCGGTAGGTGCGTTCGAACACCAGCGGCAGCGTCTGGCCCAGTGCGATATCGGTACGGGATTCAATCACCTCGCCGCTGGCGATGTAGACCGGGTCTTTGAGGAAGCCGCGCACCGCTTCCGTGACACGCGACAGCCCCTTGTTGTTGCGAAACCCTTCGCTGGCGCATTTGACCGCGCTTTTCAGTCCTTCCAGCGTTTTCAGCGCCCCGACACGCATCCCTTTTAGTACCGCCATCGGCCCACGGGTGAACAACTTGCCCAGCCCTCTGAACATGCCGCGGCTGGGTGGCACCAGAAACTCCACCGCAATCAGCAGCGCTCGTTGCAGCGCGGTAAACTCTTCGGCAATCTCCAGATAGGTGCCCTGCCCGGAGCCGAAAAATACCGTCGAGGCGCCTTCCTTGAGGGTGGCACCACACACGGTTTTATCGTCGATACGGGCCGCTGGCGCGTCGTTCACGAACACGGATTCGCTGCCCTGGGCAATCAGTTGCGGGCTGTTGTGCCGGGTGCAGGCGACGGTATCTTTCGTGGCGCGGGCCACCGGCTGTTTTTCGACAAACACGTTACCCGAGCCCGCCATCACCGGTCCGAACGATGGCGAGCCGCTGTCCACCATCGCCGACACCTTGCTGGACACCGCGTCTATCAGCCCACCCAGCAGGCTGACCGCACCAAATCCGGCGGCCAGTTTTACCGCCCCCACCACCAGCGCCGCCCCCATTCCACCCGTGCCAATCACCGCAACGGCGATAGCACCCGCCACGGCCGCGGCGGCGGTAAATACGGCGGCCGCCACCAGCGCCCCGGCCACGGCACCGGCCAGTGCACCCAGGAAACTCTTGTGTTTGATGGTCTTGCCCGGCGACGTTGGCGGTTTACCCTGACAGGGTTGAGGCCGGTCGGCGGGCGGGTTGGGACGGTTTCCGGCGTGCATGGCCCCGACCCGGGCCACCCGGCTCAGAATATCGTTCAGCATCGTGACTCCCTTCAGGGTACGGCTTTAAACGTCTCAATCACCGCCAGCAGCGCGGTTTTCTGTTCATCCTTCAGTTCGCCGGCGGCGGTAATGGTAAAGGTCAGCAGCAGCTCGCCGCGCACCTGCATCACCACCACCTGATGCATCGGTCCTTCCGGCGAGCGCCAGCTGTACTCCAGCCCGCGTGCGGGTTGACCATCCAGCGTCAGTTCCCAGGCGGCACGCTCCTGATAGCCCTTCAGGTGGGCGGAAAACTGTGACAGCGTCTGTTCATAGACGGTGTCCGGCGACAGGCCGAATTCAATCGGTGTGCGGTTGACCACCAGATTGGCGGTGTCGCCGGGCAGCACAAACACGTGCAACGACTCGTCGCGCCAGCCCGTCGGAATAGCCAGGGTGCCTTCGTTCATCTGATACATGCGTGCTGCTCCCTCAGTTCAAATCGATACGGGTGCCGTTCAGCACCAGTCCTTTGCCGGTAATGGAAATGTTGCCTTCGCTGTCAATGGCGATGAAGCCGCCGGCGGTGGCAATCAGGATGTCGCCGCTCTGGGACTGGATGGCGATATTGTTTTTCACCTGCAGCGACTCGTTGTCGTCAACGGTGGTGTTGCGGTTTTTGGTGACGGCGACGGTCTGCTCACCCTGAATTTCGGTGACCTGATTTTCCTTCACCGACACCGTCTGGTTGTGCTGCACCACCACCGTCTGGTCGCCGCCCACGTTCTCGGTATGACTGGCGTTGACCGCCGTGCTGCGGTTGTTCAGCACCACGGTGTTCATGTCCTTCTGGGCGTGGATAAACACCTCTTCCTGCCCGGCCTGGTCTTCAAAACGCAGTTCGTTGAACCCGGCGCCCTTGTGGGTATTGGTGCGCAGCGAGGTGCGGGTCTTGTTCGCCGGCAGCGGATACGGCGACGGGTTGGTGGCGTGAAAGGTGCGACCGGTGACGATGGGCTGGTCCGGGTCGCCTTCCAGAAAGCTCACCACCACTTCATGACCGATGCGCGGAATGGCAATCAGCCCGTACTGGCCGCCGGCCCAGCCCTGGCTCACCCGCACCCAGCACGAACTCTGGTCGTCGCTGGCGCCGTAGCGGTCCCACGGGAACTGCAGCTTTATCCGGCCAAACTCGTCGCAGTAAATCTCTTCGCCTGCCGGGCCGACCACGGTGGCAATCTGCGGGCCGTCCACCATCGGCTTGTACGGCATGGCCGCCCGCCAGGTGGTGATGCCTTTTATCACCTCGAAACTGTTGCTGAGCGTGGTCGGTTCGCCGCCGCTCTCCTCTTCCAGCGCCTGCGGCTGCTGGCCGCTGTGGGTCACCGCCACCACCTGCCAGGCCAGGTTAAACGCCGGGTTCGGGTGTTCGGTGAGGGTAAAGGTGCTGCCCGGCATCAGTTCGGCGGCGTTGGATTCGCCGCTGCCGGTCATGGCCCCGGCACGCAGCGCGTCCAGCCGGTAGCCGGTAAACGCCTTGCCGCTCGGGTCCTGCTTGAAGCGGCCGGGATAATCAAAGTGCTGGTAGGATTCGCGCTGATGGTCCAGCTCGCTGCTCATCCTGTTGTGCAGCAGCCCGTAGGCCGGGGTTTTGAAGCTGTAATCCTTCAGCGCCACCTCGGCGGTACTGACCGCTTCGGCGTAGCGGAAACGGCGCACATAGGCGCCTTCGGTCAGCCCCTGCGTCGCCAGGTTGAAGAACAGCTCCGGGCCCTTGGTCAGCGCGCCGGCATCGTCGGCGAACACCACCCGGTGCTTGCCGGCGTCGAACTCGTGGAAGTAGAACAGCCCTTCTTCCGCCGCCAGCCGGTTGATGAACGCCAGGTCGCTTTCGCGGTACTGCACGCAGTACTCGCGCACCGCGTGCTCATGGCGCAGGGCGAAGGCGTAATCGGTGATGCCCGCTTCCTCCAGCAGGGCGCTGATAATCTCGTCCGGTTTTTGGGTCTGAAAAATACGGGCGTTGGTGCGCAGCCCCAGCCGCCACAGCGCCGGGCGCACCTCGGCCTGGTAGCGGGTGCGGCGAAAACCGGTGTCGCCCTGGGCAAAGCGGCTGACGATGCCGCTGACCCGACGCTGCAGCTCGCCTTCGTACCACACCAGCAGCTCGCACGGCTGGTCCAGCACCGCGCCGAAGTCGATGCCGGGCTGGCTGCTGGCCAGATTCAGCGACAGGGCGAACGGCTGGTTCAGCGCCTCGTCGAGTTCAAAATCCACCACCGCGAAGGTACTCTCCGGCAGCGCGCCGATTTTTACGGTGAACTGAAGTCCTGTACTGTTGGCCACCTGGCTTCCTCCTTACGTCCCCGACCTGCGTCCGCACTCAGCGATGGCTGCCGCCACGGCTCAGTACAGACTGAAAACAGCACAACCCGGACCGCAGTCCGGGTTAAGACGGCATTACGCTTCGATCGGCGCGCGCCAGTCATCAGAGCCGGACGTCCCGGCCACGGTGTGCTCCCAGTCCACCTTGCGGTAGGCCAGCGACACTTCGATAAGCTGGGTGTAATCCTGTTTGGACGGGTCCTGGCAGTGCGGCATCTGGTTGTTGATGTCGACAATGGTGGCGTCGGTCAGGGTGGTGGTGAAAAAATGCTCCTGCTTGCCTTCCACGGAAGTGCGGTACCACTTCAGGGTCACGGTCGGCAGCATTTCGCCGGAGGCCAGCGCGTTATACAGCAGCGGCACGGCCTTGTTCAGGGCGACGGTGAATTTGAACGGTTTGTGCACGCGCTGACCGGCAGGCTGGCCGGACTGCGGGTCGGTCGGGACGGTGACGATGTGTTTGAATTCCTGCACCAGCATCTCGTCTTCGTGGCCCTGCACGTAGATGTTGCCGACGGAGTCGGAGGTGAAGGCACCGGCGGTGATATTGCCCTGGGTTTTCCCTTCGATGCTGATATAGCATGGAGTTGGCATGGTCTTGCTCCTTGTTATTGAACGGTTAGGTGTGACTTCGCCCGTTTATGCAGCAATGACCATGCCAGTTTTTATTTCATTGTTTTTAAAGGTAAAAACAATATCTCCATTTTCCCTAAGTCAAATTTGAGCAAAAAATTGCGCAGACCTCCCGAAAAAACGGCATCCATTGCGCAAACAGGGATTTATGCTGGAAAGTGAGCAAGAAGTTGCGCAGATTTTGTGATTGTTCTGAAACCGCTTTCCTGCTGATAAATAAATCGACATAAAGCGTGATTAAAATCACATTTTGATTTTAGGGTGCTTCGACAAGCAAACCCCAAGCGCATCGCATGGTATACCGCTCGCTTATCCATCATACGGTCATCTCTGCCCGGTCAGCCCATTACCTCACACAACCGCGTTGTATACGGTCGATTTCCTCTACCTATTTGGTATAACATCAATAAAAAGTTGTCACACCGCTTCACCGATAAGCAGATGTGCCGTCACTGATGCAGAGGATGTAACGTGGCCTTCTCCGATCCTAACGATATTCCACAACCCCTACCCCGTAAGGCGCCCATCTCCGGCATGGCGCTGCTGGTCGCAAGCGCTTTTTTTATGGAATTCCTCGACGGGACGGTCATCGCCACCGCCTTACCGGAGATGGCGAAAGCGTTTGGCGTTCCGGCGATCGATCTCAACATCGGGATCAGCGCCTATCTGCTGACGCTGGCGGTTCTGATCCCGGCCAGCGGCTGGATTGCCGAGCGCTTCGGCGCCAGAAACGTCTTTAGCCTGGCGCTGCTGATTTTTAGCGTATCGTCGCTGTTCTGCGGACTGACGCAGACGGTCACGCAGTTCGTTTTGATGCGTATTGTGCAAGGCATCGGCGGCGCCATGATGGTGCCGGTAGGCCGACTGGCGGTTCTGCGCAATACGCCTAAAGATCAATTGATCAAAGCCATCGCCACCCTGACCTGGCCTGCGCTGGTGGCACCGATTCTGGGGCCGCCGCTGGGGGGCTTCATTACCACCTATGCCAGCTGGCACTGGATCTTCTTCCTCAACGTCCCATTGGGCATAATCGCGATCGCGCTGTCGTTCCGGCTGATGCCCAATCAAGCACCTGATAAGAAACAACCTTTTGATCTGATGGGTTTTCTCTCAATGGGCGCCGCCATGCTGTGTCTGGTCGCCGGTCTGGAAATGTTCAGCCAGCAGAATCTGGATTCAACCCACGCACTGATCCTGATGGCAGCGGGCCTGCTGGCGCTGTGGTGGGCGGTACGGCATCTGCGGCGGGCTGCCGCCCCGCTGATCCGGTTGACGTCACTGAATGTGCCGACCTTTCGCATCACCATGCGCGGCGGGTTTATCCTACGCGCCACCATCAGCTCCGCGCCGTTCATGCTGCCGCTGATGTTTCAGGTGGGATTCGGGCTGGACGCCTTTCACGCCGGGACGCTGGTGCTGGCCGTCTTTGCCGGCAATCTGGCGATGAAACCGGCCACCACGCCCCTGATGCGCCGTTTCGGCTTCAAAAAACTGCTGATGGTCAACGGCATACTGTGCGTATTGTCGTTGCTGCTTTGTGCCGCGCTGACCCCCACCACGCCGCAGATTCTCACATTATTGCTGCTGTTCTGGGGCGGACTCAGCCGTTCGATGCAATTTACCGGCATCAGTTCGCTGGCGTTCGCGGATGTTCCGGCACAGGAAATGAGTTCGGCCAACACACTGTTCAGCACCTCACTTCAGTTGGCGAACGGTCTGGGCGTTACGCTGGGCGCGCTCAGTATTCGCGCCGGCGGCTGGATTACCGATGCTATCGGCATACCGCCGGCGGCAGGCATCGACTTCCGGTTAGGGTTCGTGATCATCGCGCTGATCACCGCGCTGGCGCTGTGGGATATCGCCCGTCTGGTGCCCAACGCCGGCAGTAACGTATCCCGGAAAGCAAAATAGTCGTTAAAAACCAGAAGATAAAAAAAGCCTCCATTTGGAGGCTCTCTGTTTACGGGCAATATCCACGCGCTGATTTATTGCAGCCTGACTTACTGCAGCACGGAGATATCCGCGACTTTCAGGAACAGGTTGCGCAGTTCGTTGAGCAGCGTCAGGCGATTGATACGCACCTGCTGGTCCTCGGCGTTCACCATCACCTTATCGAAGAAGTTGTCCACCGGCTCGCGCAGCTGCGCCAGCTCGCCCAGCGCTTCCTGATAGCGGCCTTCGGCAAACCACGGCGCCAGCTTGCTGGTCAGCGCGGTGACATAGGTCGCCAGCTGGATTTCTTCGTTCTCTTTCAGCAACGCCGCCTGCACGCTGTCGTTCAGCGTTTCGGTGGATTTAGCCAGAATGTTGGACACGCGCTTGTTGGCGGCGGCCAGCGCTTCGGCTTGCTCCAGCGTGCGGAAATGGCTCACCGCTTTCACACGGGCGTCGAAATCCGCCGGGCGAGTCGGACGACGCGCCAGCACCGCCTGAATGGTGTCCACGCTGTGACCTTCTTCCTGATACCAGGCGCGGAAGCGACCCAGCATGAACTCGATCACATCGTCCACCACGTTGGCGTTCCCTGCATTGATAGCACTCAGCTTGTTACCGTACAGGCGCACCGCTTCTTCGGTCAGGGTTTGCAAGTCCAGCGGCAGACGTTTTTCCACGATGATGCGCAGCGCGCCCAGCGCGGCGCGGCGCAGCGCGAACGGGTCTTTGTCGCCTTTCGGATGCTGGCCGATGCCGAAGATCCCCGCCAGGGTATCCATCTTGTCGGCGATCGCCAACGCGCAGGCTACCGGCGAAGACGGCAGCTCGTCACCGGCAAAGCGCGGCTGATACTGTTCGTTCAGCGCCACCGCCACGTCTTCGGCTTCGCCGTCGTGACGGGCGTAGTGCATCCCCATCACGCCCTGAGTATCGGTGAATTCGAACACCATGTTGGTCATCAGGTCGCATTTGGACAGCAGGCCCGCGCGCTCGGCATGATTCACATCGGCGCCGATCTGGCCGGCTACCCAGCCCGCCAGCGCCGCGATGCGGTCGGTCTTGTCGCGCAGCGTGCCCAACTGCTGCTGGAACAGCACGGTTTCCAGACGCGGCAGATGATCTTCAAGGCGTTTTTTACGGTCGGTATTGAAGAAGAACTCGGCGTCGGCCAGACGCGGACGCACCACCTTCTCGTTACCGGCGATGATCTGCTGCGGGTCTTTGGACTCGATGTTGGCGACAAAGATGAAGTTCGGCAGCAGATTGCCGCTGTTGTCGTAAACCGGGAAGTATTTCTGGTCGCCTTTCATGGTGTACACCAGCGCTTCCGCCGGCACCGCCAGGAATTTCTCTTCGAACTTCGCGGTCAGCACCACCGGCCATTCCACCAGCGAGGTGACTTCTTCCAGCAGGCTGTCGCTCAGATCGGCGTTACCGCCGATGTTGCGGGCGGCCGCTTCGGCATCCGCTTTGATTTTGGCTTTACGCGCCTCGTAGTCGGCAAGCACCTTGCCGCGCTCCAGCAGAATCTGCGGATACTGGTCGGCGTTATCGATGGTGAATTCCGGCTCGCCCATAAAGCGATGGCCGCGGATGTTGCGGGCGGAGTCGATGCCCAGCACGGTGCCGGGGACCAATTCGTCGCCCAGCAGCAGGGTTACGGTGTGCACCGGACGCACAAACTGGGTTTCTTTGTCGCCCCAGTGCATCAATTTCGGGATCGGCAGCTTCGCCAGCGCGGTGCTGACCATGCCCGGCAGCAGCGTCTGCGCCGCTTCGCCTTTCACCTGAGCGCGGAACAGTAGCCATTCGCCCTTGTCGGTGGTCAGGCGTTCGGCCTGCTCGACGGTGATGCCGCAGCCGCGCGCCCAGCCTTCAGCCGCTTTGGTCGGTTTGCCTTCGGCGTCAAACGCCTGCGCGATGGCCGGCCCGCGTTTTTCCACTTCACGATCCGGCTGAGACGCGCTCAGACCGGCTACTTTCAGCGCCAGACGGCGCGGCGCTGCAAACCAGTTGACCGACTGATAACCCAGCCCGGCCGTATCCAGTTCAGCGGTAAAATTAGCGGCAAAAGATTCCGCCAGATTGCGCAAAGCCTTCGGCGGCAGCTCTTCCGTGCCGATTTCCACCAGAAACGTCTTGTCTGTCATCGCTGCCTCTCAGCTCTCTTTTCGATTGCACATCGGGAAGCCCAGCGCCTCGCGGGAGGCGTAGTAGGCTTCCGCCACCGCTTTGGTCAGGGTACGGATCCGCAGGATGTAGCGCTGACGTTCGGTCACGGAAATGGCTTTGCGCGCGTCCAGCAGGTTGAAGCTGTGGGCGGCTTTCAGAATGCGCTCGTAGGCAGGCAGCGGCAGCGGTTTTTCCAGCGCCAGCAGGTGCTGGGCTTCTTTTTCGTACTGCTCGAAGCAGGTAAACAGGAAATCCACGTCGGCGTATTCGAAGTTATAGGTGGACTGCTCCACTTCGTTCTGATGAAACACGTCGCCGTAGGTGGTTTTACCCAGCGGGCCGTTGCTCCACACCAGATCGTAGACGCTGTCTACGCTCTGAATGTACATCGCCAGACGTTCCAGACCGTAGGTGATCTCGCCGGTCACCGGCTTGCACTCCAGACCGCCCACCTGCTGGAAATAGGTGAACTGGGTCACTTCCATCCCGTTGAGCCACACTTCCCAGCCCAGACCCCAGGCGCCCAGCGTCGGGTTTTCCCAGTTATCTTCCACGAAACGAATGTCGTGAATGGTCGGGTCCATACCCAGCTCTTTCAGAGAGCCGAGGTACAGCTCCTGAATGTTGTCCGGCGACGGCTTAATGATCACCTGAAACTGGTAATAGTGTTGCAGACGGTTGGGGTTCTCACCGTAGCGGCCGTCGGTAGGACGGCGGGACGGCTGCACATAGGCGGCGGCGATCGGCTCCGGGCCGAGCGCGCGCAGGCAGGTCATAGGGTGAGAAGTGCCGGCGCCGACTTCCATGTCCAGCGGTTGGACGATGGTGCAGCCTTGACGCGCCCAGTAATCCTGTAACGTCAGGATCAGGCCCTGAAAGGTCTTGGTATCAAACTTTTGCATGTTGGATTCGCACGCGATACAAGTGGTTTTTACAATGAAGGCGCCAGTATACCCTCTGAGTGCAAGATATACAGCCAGAATGCGGCAACAACTTGGGCCGCATTGCTCTGTAGCCGGCTTTTCCTTCCGGTTCCCGCGGCAATCAGCCCGCGAACACGGTCTGCAGCATTTTCAGGCTCAGCAGCAGCAATAACCCGGCGAACGCCTTTTTCAACGTGGCGACCGGCAGCCGGTGCGCCAGACGCGCGCCCACCGGCGCGGTGAAGAAACTGACCGCGGAGATCAGCACCACCGCCGGCAACGAGACATAACCCACGCTGAACGCGGGCAAGCCGGTAGCCGACCAGCCGTTGATCACGTACCCCAGCGCGCCGGACAAGGCAATCGGCAGGCCAACCGCCGCCGATGTGCCGATAGCCTGCTGGATGCGCACGTTGCACCAGGTCAGAAACGGCACGGTGAGCGACCCGCCGCCGATAGCAACCAGCGCGGAAATACCGCCGATGGTCAGCCCGGCCAGCGACATACCCGGCACGCCCGGCAACTGCCGGTGAGGTTTCGGCTTGATGTTCAGCACCATCTGCAACGAGACATAAGCCATGAAGCAGGAAAAGAAAATCGCCAGCGCGCGGGTCGGCAACAGCGCCGCCAGCCAGGTGGCGGCGAAGGTCCCCACCAGAATCGCCGGCGTGATGCGCCACACCACCGGCCACAGCACCGCCTGATGTTGATGATGAGTACGCAGACTGGAGATGGCGGTAATCACAATCGCCGCCATCGACGTGCCCAGCGCCAGATGCACCAAATGCGACGTTTCCACACCCTGCGCGGCAAACAGCGCCGTCAGCACCGGCACCATGATGCCGCCCCCGCCAATGCCCAGTAATCCAGCCATAAAACCCACCACGGCGCCCAGCGCCAGATAGGCCAGCACCCACTCAATCCCCATTCTTGTCCCCTGTCGCTTATACTCTGTTATTTCCGGCGTCATGCCTCACACGGCCCCTGTCTGCGCAGGGTTGCATCGCACCGCGCTTAGGCTGATGATCGCCATGCCACGCGGGTGATGCGCTGAAACCGGCCATCATCAATACCAACAATGCCGGTGGATCTCAACCGGGGAGCAAGGAGAAGAGGATGACGCGCTGTGGTTGGGTCACGCAGGACACTTTGTACCTGGATTATCATGACAACGAGTGGGGGAAGCCCTGTACCGACGGGCGGGAACTGTTTGAACTGTTGTGTCTTGAAGGCCAGCAGGCCGGGCTGTCGTGGATAACCGTGCTCAAAAAACGGGAGCACTACCGCCGCTGCTTCCACGGATTTGATCCCCATCGCGTCGCCGCCATGACCGACGACGACGTGAACCGGCTGGTGCTGGACCCCGGCATCATCCGCCATCGCGGCAAAATTGAAGCCATCATCCGCAATGCTCGCGCCTGGCTGGCGATGCAGCAGCAAGGAGAAGACTTCGCCGCTTTTATCTGGTCCTTCGTCGACCACCAACCGGTTGTCAACCGACACGCCTCGCTGGCCGACGTGCCCGCGAAGACAACGGTGTCGGACGCGATGTCCAAGGCGCTGAAAAAACGCGGCTTTACCTTCATCGGCTCGACCATCTGCTACGCCTTTATGCAGGCCGCCGGACTGGTGAACGACCATACCACCGAATGCTTTTGTCATCCGGAGGCGTCGTGATCCGACCCTATCGGCCGCAGGATCTGGATCCGCTGGTGCGGTTATGGCTGGAAAGCACCACCCGGGCGCATCCGTTTATCTCGCCGCGCTATTGGCGGGAAAGCGAGGAGCTGGTGCGCGGGCACTATATTCCCCACTCGCAGACCTGGATTTATGAGGACGAACAGGGCATCGGCGGTTTTATCAGCGTGATGGATCAGCGTTTTATCGGCGCGCTGTTTGTCCATCACAACCTGTACGGCCAGGGGGCGGGCGCAGCGCTGATGCAGCATATCCAACACCGCTTTCCGATGCTCAGCCTGGAGGTGTATCAGCAAAACCACCGCGCCTGCGCCTTTTACCGCAAACAGGGGTTTATCACCGTGCAGGAAAATTACCAGCACGAAACCCGCTCACGCCTGTTGATCATGCACTGGCAGGATCAGGAACTGCTCGCCTCCGTCATGCCCTGAATCAGGTTTGTGCAGCTGAAGAACGTCCTGCTACGGTTGCATTACCGCCATGAAATGATACTTTATAACATACCAACTCATGCCGCTGGCGTGAGTGTGGCTGCCAATTATTTCATCTTTTTTGTAACACCGCTGATTTCAGCCAATACCAGGGTTTTTAGCGGGAGCGCGCCTTCGGGCACATCAGAAGGCGCGCCGCCCGACTACCGTCTGACTTGCAGTCTCCCGCCATGTCGACCATCATGCCTGAAGCAACCTGTTCAGAACCCGCAGTCTCTGGGCCGATTTATGCCTTACGGGTCGGGCGGCGCTTTCCCCAACAGAACAAATCGCTTCGCATCCGGTCGTTGCGCGTGAATGGAGCGCGGATGATAAGCACATATGACTGTTTACCATCGTATTTTATTGAATCTTCCAATCGTTTTTGGGCGATGGCACGGCAGAGACCGGGCATCAATATGCGAAGCTAGCAGAGAACCCTTTTTTAAAAGACCTCTTTTAAATACAACCGTCGTTTTAATCAGACAATCGCCTATCAGCCGGAGTGAACTGATGAAACCTGAAGTGATCCTCTACAGAAGTATCCCTGACGCCCTGCGCGCTCGCCTTGAGCAATACGCCACCGTGCATGAATTCAACGGGCTGCCGCCGGTCGATCACCCCGTACTGGAACGGGTGGAAGGCCTGATCGGCTCCAGCGCCACGGTTAGCCGGGAATTTCTCTCCCATTTACCGCGCCTGCGCGCCGTCTCAACCATCTCGGTCGGCTACGACAATATCGATCTCGCCACCCTGAACGACAAAGGGGCGCTGTTGATGCACACGCCGACCGCCCTGACGGAAACGGTGGCGGATGCGGTGCTGACGCTGATGCTGATGACCGCCCGCCGCGGGCTGGAAGTGGCAGAGCGGGTTAAGGCCGGAGAGTGGAAAGCCAGTGTCGATAAAGACTGGTTTGGCATTGACGTGCACCACAAAACCATCGGTATTCTGGGTATGGGTCGCATCGGTCTGGCGGTGGCGCAGCGCGCGCATCTGGGCTTCGGCATGCCGGTGCTGTACCACGCCCGCCGTCATCATCAGGAAGCGGAAACCCGCTTCAACACCGGTTACCGCGATCTGGACGGCTTGCTGGCAGAGTCGGATTTTCTGTGCATTACCCTGCCGCTGACACCGCAGACCCATCATCTGATCGGCCGCGAACAGTTGAAGAAAATGAAATCCAGCGCGATTGTGATCAATATCGGTCGCGGCCCGGTTATCGACGAACCGGCGTTAATTGACGCGCTGACTGACGGCACTATTTACGCTGCCGGTCTGGATGTGTTCGAGCAGGAACCGCTGCCGGTGGACTCGCCGCTGCTGAAGTTGCCCAACGTGGTCGCGCTGCCGCATATCGGCTCCGCTACCCATGAAACCCGCTACAATATGTCGGCCTGCGCGGTGGATAATCTGATCGCCGCGCTGAGCGGCAACGTCAAAGAGAACTGCGTCAATCCGGACGTGCTGAAGTAATTCAGCACGTTACCTCTGTTTTATATTCAATATTCCGCCCTCCTGATATCAGGAAGGCGGAATAACAGCATGAATCCTGACCTTAACCTACGGTAAGTGCGATTACTCCACCGCAATCGGTTTTTCGTTCAGCGTCGTGGTGCGATCACCCTGAATCGCTTTCACTTTCTGCTCGGTTTGTTGTACCGCGGCCGGGCTGCTCAACAGGCTGTAGGTCAGCTCAAACGTGGTGCTCTGGCCGGGTTGCAGCTTCTTCACCCTTCCCTGCTGGCGTTCGATGGTGACCGGGTAGGCGTAATTGGTGCCGGGTTCGATGCCGGTAACGTAGCCCTGTTTCAGGGTGTCGGTGTTTTTCCACAGCGTCAGCAGCGGCAACTGATGGGTATCAAAGGCGATGGACACCCCTTTGTCGCCGGCGCGATTCACCAGCGCGGCCAGCGTCTTGCCCTCTTTATCCGCGTACGGCGTCATGTTAAACACCATTTCGTCGAAGTCTTTAGTCGGCCCTTTATACGTCTGCCAGCTTTTCAGACCCGCTTTGGCGTAGTCGTTAAACGGCGAAATCTCCTTCACCGGCGCCAGGAAACGTGCGCCTTCTTCCAGAATCGGCGTACCGAAATTACTGTGGTAGATGATCTGGTAATCGCGGGCGTAATCCGACTTGTTGGTCAGCACATCGTGTACGGTAAAGGACTCGCTGCCCGGCACGTAACGCAGTTCGGTCCAGGTTTCGAGATTGGATTTCTTGAAGCTGTTTTCCTTCAGCAAACCGCGCACGGTGATGGTGTAAGGCGCCTTGTCGCTGACGTCCACAATCACTTTCGACGCCGGCGTATTACCGGCACGGCCGTGCAGGGTGTAAATCATGCCGTCGCTGGTGACCGGATGGCCGGTCCACTCATAGCCGCAGCGCACCATCATCTCATTGAAACCTTCCAGCCAGCCCAGCCCGTTGCGGCTTTCAAGCGTGATGGTATTCGGGTTCACCACCTCATCCACCGGCGAATCCCAGCCCAGCCGGATGTTTTTGCCGGTGACATGCAGCAAATCCATGCCGCGAGTCGGACTGAGGGTGATTTGCAGCCCGTTCGGGCTGGTGATGGTGAGAATTTTGCTGCCTTCCTGACGTCCGCCGTGCAGCACTTTCTGCTCGATGCTGAAGCGCTGATCCTTGATCTTCAGCGCGTCGCTGCTGATCTGCCAGTTTCCTTTCTCGATGCTGCTTTCAACGTCCGTCAGCACAAAGGTCTGAGCCGATGCCTGCCAGGAAACCAGCGCCAGAGCGATACTTATTGCCAGTACATTTTTCATCCCATTCGTCCTTCTAGCTGAATTGATTAAGCCTGCGGAGCTAAAAGACTACAAATCCGGCTGACGGGAGAATGTGACTGCTATCACCAGATAACCAACTGCTCTTTTTTCGCGATAGATTTGGATTACACATCACAATTTTAATAAGCATGATGAGTAATTTTGCAGAAAAAACGTGAGAGAAATCAGCCAAAAGCTGAAGCGCGTTCAGCTTTTGGCGTCATGCGGGTGGGTTGCGCTGAAGCAGACAGTAACCACAATAGTTAACTATTGCGCCATAACAAAAATAGACAGCATAAAGAGTGGAGAGGGATTTTCCGTTACGATTGCACCTGCCCGGCACGCGCGCTAAGGTGTCGGTTTACCTGTGTTTTACCCTTTATTGACAAACTATGAACTTTTCCCGTTTCGGCAACAAATTTACCCGCCATGCCGGCATTACCCAACTGATGGACGACCTGAACGACGGGCTGCGTACCCCCGGCGCCATCATGCTGGGCGGCGGCAATCCGGCTCATATCCCGGCGATGGACGATTATTTTCAGCAGTTGTGTCGCGACCTGCTGGATCAAGGAAAACTGACCGATGCCCTGTGCAACTACGACGGTCCGCAAGGCAAGGATGTGCTACTGCATTCGCTCTCCGGCCTGCTGCGCGAACAGCTGGGCTGGGAGATTGGACCACAGAATATTGCACTGACCAACGGCAGCCAGAGCGCGTTTTTCTACCTGTTCAACCTGTTTGCCGGCCGCACCGACGACGATCAGCGCCGCCGAGTGCTGTTCCCGCTGGCGCCGGAATACATCGGTTACGCCGATTCCGGGCTGGATGAAGACATGTTCGTCTCCGTTCGCCCCCAGATTGAGCTGTTGCCCGAAGGGCAATTCAAATACCACGTCGACTTCGAACAGCTGCGCATCACCGACGACATCGGCATGATTTGCGTCTCGCGGCCCACCAACCCCACCGGCAATGTGCTGACCGACGAAGAGTTGCAGCATCTGGATGCGCTGGCCCGCGAACATCAGATTCCGCTGGTGATCGACAACGCCTACGGCGTGCCGTTCCCCGGCATTATTTTCAGCGACGCCACGCCGCTGTGGAACCCGAACACGATCCTGTGCATGAGCCTGTCGAAACTCGGTCTGCCCGGCTCGCGCTGCGGCATCGTGATCGGTTCGGAGCAGGTGATCGAAGCACTCGGCAACATGAACGGCATCGTCAGCCTGGCGCCCGGCTCCATCGGCCCGGCGCTGGCTCACGAGATGATTCAGCGCGGCGACCTGCTGCGGCTATCCAACGACGTGGTGCGGCCGTTCTACCGTCAGCGGGTGGAACAGACTATCGCCATCATTCGTCGCTATCTGTCGCCGGAAGTGTGCCTGATCCACAAACCAGAAGGAGCGATTTTCCTGTGGCTGTGGTTCAAAGACCTGCCGATCACCACCGAAGTGCTGTACCAGCGGCTGAAACAACGCGGTGTGCTGATGGTGCCGGGCCACTACTTCTTCCCCGGTCTGGAGCAGGAATGGCCGCACGCCCACCAGTGCCTGCGCATGAACTATGTGCCGGAACCGGAAAAAATCGAGCAGGGCGTCGCCATTCTGGCCGAAGAGGTAGAGCGGGCGCGGAAAGAAGCCGGCATCTGATATCTGAACATTCCGTACACAAAAAAGCCGCCCGAAGGCGGCCTGTGCGGGCTGGAGAGCGATTATCAGTTGTAGATTTCCGCTACGCCGCGCAGCTGGTTATCGTTACCGGTGGCGGAGATGATGCGGAATGACTTGGCGCCGGCGGCATTGGCTTTTTCAGACAGGCTGGCCTGCAAGCCGTCCAGCGTACCAGCGGAGGCGCTCACGGTGCCAACAGACTGGCTGCCAGCGTGCTGTACTTCGGTCGCTGCAAAAGTGCCGAAAGAAAGGGTAGCCAGAGCGATAACTGCAACAACGTTTTTGATGGTTTTCATGGTCAATATCCTTCACTTTGAATTCGGTTAGTGTTCTTAACTGGAGGCGTTCTCGCCTTCGATGGAAGTGATAATAGACCTGTTGCCCGCACGTTAAAACCGGGTTTATTTGCAGATATCATTCAAATTTTATGAAATAAAAAAACCCGCCATTTCGGCGAATTCTCACCCACCTTCACTTACCCCAAAACCAGATATTTATTACCAGTATTGTACTTTGCGGTTTCACCATGCCTGTGGAAGTATCCCTTTCGTATGACAGCCTTTTTCCAGCCCTGACACCACCTGCACAGCGGCTGATATAACTCTGATAACTAAAAGGAAAAAACCATGTCTGGTTTCTTGAACGCTCGGCAGAAGCGGGGGATTAGTCTGCTTGTTTCATTAGCGCTACTGGGGAATGGCGCTCAGGCGCTGGCCGCCGACGCTTCGCCCAAAACCGGCGGTACGTTGATCTATCTGGAACAACAGCCGCACACCAATTTGTATCCGCCCGCAGGCGGTTTTTACCCCAACGGCGGCATCCTCAACCAAATTACCGACAAGCTGACCTACCAGAACCCGGAAACGCTGGACATCGAGCCCTGGATCGCCGAATCCTGGACTATCAACGCCGACAGCACCGAATACACGTTCAAACTGCGTCCCGGCGTCACCTTCTCTGACGGCACGCCGCTGGATGCCAACGCCGTCGCCAAGAATTTCGACACCTACGGGCTGGGCAACAAAGAACTGAACCAGCCGGTATCCGAGGTGATCAACAACTACCAGCGCAGCGAAGTGATCGACCCGCTGACGGTGAAGTTCTACTTCAAAAAGCCGTCGCCCGGCTTCCTGCAAGGTACCGCCGCCATCGGCTCCGGGCTGGTGTCGCTGAGCACGCTGGCGCGCAACTTCAACCAGTTGGGCGATGCTACCCGCATCATCGGCTCCGGTCCGTTTGTGGTCAGCAGCGAGAAACCGGGGCGTGAGCTGAAACTGGCGGCGCGCAAGGATTACCACTGGGCGCCGGTGAAATTCGCCCATCAGGGCCGCCCTTATCTGGACGGCATCACCTATCTGGTCACGCCGGAAGACAGCGTGCGCATCGGCGCGCTGGTGTCCGGTCAGGCGGATTTCATCCGCCAGATTCAGGCCTATGACGAAAAACGGGTACAGAGTGAAGGCATCCGGATCTACGCCGCCCCTACCCGCGGGGTGAATAACAGCGTCAACTTCCGTCCCGATAACCCGCTGGTGGCGGATATCCACGTGCGTCAGGCGCTCCGTTACGCCACCAACCCGAAAGAAATCATCCAGACGCTCTACTCCGATAACTACCCGCAGGCCACCTCGGTGCTGGCGAAAACCGCCGCCGGTTACGTCAACCTGTCCGATAAGCTGACGTTCGACCCGGCCGCCGCCGCCCGCCTGCTGGATGACGCAGGCTGGAAAGCGGGCGCACAGGGCATCCGCCAGAAAGACGGCCAGTCGCTGGTGCTGACCGCCTACGAGTCGCCGCCGCAGCCGCAAAACAAAGAGATGCTGCAACTGGTGGCGCAGCAGTGGGCCAAAGTGGGTGTGAAACTGAACGTGCTGGCGGGCGACGCGGGCACCAAAACCGTCGACAGTCTCGACCCGCTGAAAACCGGCGTGTCGCCGGGCATGGTGGGACGTGCCGACCCGGATGTGCTGAAAAGCCAGTATTACCCGACGCTGCGCAACGTACTGCTGCAAAAAGGCGGCGCCAGCGACAAGGTGAAAACCTTTGAAGATGCGCGACTCAACACGCTGCTGGACGGCATCGCTTCCGCTACCGATCGCGGTAAACGGCTGGCGCTGGTGGGCGAGGTGCAGAACTACCTGATCGATCGGGCGTATGTGATCCCGATATTTGAAGAACCGCAGGTGTTCGCCGGGCGCGCCGCCACCAAAGGAATCGGCTTCGAAGCCGTGGGCCGCCCCAGTTTCTACAACACCTGGCTGGACAAGTAACCAAACCGGCGACGGAGGGCAAAACGTGCGGATAACCTATCTGGCGACACGCCTCGGGCAGGCGCTGCTGGTGCTGTGGGCGGCATTTACCCTGTCGTTCATTCTGCTGCAGGCGCTGCCGGGCGACGCGGTGCTGATTAAATTCATGAGTCCGGAACTGGGGCTCAGCGCCGGCCAGATCGCCGAATTGCGGCTGGCCTACGGCGCCGATGTGCCGCTGCTGACGCAGTACGCCGCGTCGCTGTCGCGCCTGCTGCACGGCGATTTCGGGCTGTCGCTACAGGCTGGCTTGCCGGTCAGCGACTTGCTGGCGACTAACCTGCCGCCGACGTTGCTGCTGGCGGTGCTGGGGTTTGGCGTGGCGCTGCTGCTGGCGTTCGCGCTGGCGTTTCTCTCGGCGCTGACGTCGTTCGCCTGGCTGCGCCAGCTGTTTCAGTCGGTGCCGTCGCTGCTGATTTCCATTCCCACCTTCTGGCTCGGCATCGTGCTGATTCAGGTGTTTTCCTTCCGGCTGGGATGGATTTCGGTGATCAACCCCGGTGAGTGGGAAGGGCTGATTCTGCCGGTGCTGACGCTCTCGGTGCCGATTGCAGCTCCCATCGCCCAGGTGCTGATGCGCAGCATCGATCAGGTGCTGGCGCAGCCGTTCGTGGCGGTAGCGCGCGCCAAAGGCCTGAGCCGCCGCGGCGTGCTGTGGCGCCACGTGGCGCGCAACGCCATGCTGCCGGCGCTGACGCTGGCGGGCCTGTTGCTGGGCGAGCTGATCGCCGGCGCGCTGATTACCGAAACCGTGTTCGGTCGCAGCGGCCTGGGCCAGTTGACGCAGGAAGCGGTCAACACCCAGGACGCCAGCGTATTGCAGGCCATCGTGCTGGTTTCCGCCACGGCGTTCGTGGCGGTCAACCTGCTGGTCGACCTGCTCTACCCGTTGCTTGATCCGCGTCTGAAAACCGCCCCGGAGGTGTGATATGGCGAGTATTCAACTGGAAAAAATCGCTTTTCCGCTGCTGCGCAAGACGCCCCGCTTGCGCCGTTATGCCGCGCAACCCGGTCTGGTGATCGCCTGGCTGGTACTGCTGACGGTGGCGCTATGGGCGCTGTTCCCCGGCCTGTTTACCCACGCGTCGCCGATTGAAGGCGTGCCGGGCGCGCAACGGCTGGCGCCGGGCGGCGACTACCTGCTCGGCACCGACCAACTGGGGCGCGACCTCTACACCCGCATCGTCTACGGTTCGGCGCATTCGCTGTCCGGCGCGGTGATCGCCGTGTCGCTGGGTCTGGTGCTCGGCAGCCTGCTGGGGCTGCTGGCGGGCGCGGTCGGCGGCCGGCTGGATACGCTGGTAATGCGTACCGTCGATGTGCTGCTGGCGATCCCCGGCCTGTTGCTGGCGTTGAGCGTCATCATCCTGCTGGGGTTCGGCAACCTGAACGCCGCTATCGCGGTGGGCGTAACCTCGGTGGCGAACTTCACCCGACTGGTGCGCGCGGAAGTGCTGCGCGTACGCCGCAGCGATTACGTTGAAGCGGCGTTTGGCAGCGGCGGCACCTTTTTGGGCGTGCTGTGGCGCCACATCCTGCCCAACTCGCTCACCAGCGTGCTGGCGTTCGCCGCGTTGCAGTTCGGCAGCGCGATTCTGGCGCTCGCCACCCTGAGTTTCCTCGGCTACGGCGCGCCGCCGCCGACGCCGGAATGGGGGCTGTTGATCGCCGAGGGCCGCAACTATCTGGCCACCGCCTGGTGGCTGACTACCTTCCCCGGCCTGCTGGTGGTCGCCGTGGTGCTGGCGACCAACCGCATCAGCCAGTCGATCCGGAGGCCGACGCGATGAGCCTGACGCTGAGTTTGCAAAGCAGCACGACAACGCCGGTGCTGGAACTGGAAGACGTCGCCATCGCCTACCGCGGCGACGACGGCGAACGCACGGTGGTGGAGGGCGTGTCCTTCGTCATCCAGCCCGGCGAAGTAGTGGCGCTGGTAGGCGAATCCGGCTCCGGTAAAACCACCACCGCGCAGGCGGTGATCGGTCTGCTGGCGGATAACGGCCGTCTGGCGCGCGGCGCGATTCGCCTTAACGGCGCCGATATCAGCCGCTGGTCGCAACAACGGCTGGACAGCATTCGCGGCAGCGTGGTCAGCCTGGTGCCGCAGGACCCCGGCAGCTCGCTCAACCCGGTGAAAACCATCGGCGAGCAGGTGGATGAAATTCTGCGGCTGCACCAGAAAAGCGATCGCCATAGCCTGCGCCGACAAACGCTGGCATTGCTGACGCGCGTCGGGCTGACAGAGCCGGAACTGCGCGCCAGCCAGTACCCGCACGAGCTATCCGGCGGCATGAAACAACGGGTGCTGATTGCCATCGCCATCGCGCTGAAACCGGCGCTGATCATCGCCGACGAGCCCACCAGCGCGCTGGACGTCACGGTGCAAAAACGCATTCTCGATTTACTGGACGAACTGCGCCGGGAAAACGGCACCGCCATTCTGTTCGTCACCCACGATCTGGGGGTGGCCGCCGAACGCGCCGACCGGTTGCTGGTATTCCAGAAAGGCTACATCCAGGAACAGGGACCAACCCGGCAGGTGCTGAGCGCGCCGCAAAGCCAGTACGCCCGCACCCTACTGGCTAACATCCCGTCGCTGGCGCCGGCCCGTCGACCATCACGCGCCGCCGTTCACCCCGCCGCATCCGCTCAACCGATTTCCAGTCAACCCATACCCAGCCAACCCATTGTGCAGGTGGAGCAACTGGTGCAGGAGTTCCCGCTGGCGGGCAACCGGAAAGCGCCATTCCGGGCGGTGGACGGGGTGTCGTTCAGCGTAGCGCCCGGCACCACCCACGCCATTGTCGGCGAGTCCGGTTCCGGCAAAACCACCACCGCGCGCATGATTCTTGGCTTCCAGCGTCCGACCGCTGGCCGCATCCTGATCGACGGCACCGACATCACCCGGCTGCGCGGCGAAGCGCTGCGCCAGTTCCGCCAGACCATCCAGTTGGTTTATCAGAATCCGTTTAGCTCGCTCGACCCGTCGCAACGGCTGTTCGACATCGAGGAAGAGCCGCTGCGCAATTTTAATCGTTACTCCCGGCCAGAGCGGGCCAACCGGGTGCATGAGATGTTCGAGCGGGTGGCGCTGCCCGCTTCGCTGCTGCAACGCCGCCCGCTTGAATTGTCCGGCGGCCAGCGTCAGCGGGTCGCCATCGCCCGCGCGCTGGTGCTGGAGCCGAAAGTGCTGGTGCTGGACGAAGCCGTCTCGGCGCTGGATGTCACGGTGCAGGCGCAAATCCTGCGCTTGCTGGAAGAGCTACAGGCCTCGCTGGGGCTGACCTATCTGTTTATTTCCCACGATCTCGCCGTGGTACGACAGATAGCCGATACCGTTTCCGTGCTGTATCACGGCAAACAGGTGGAATCCGGGCCGGTAGAGCAGATTTTTGCCCAGCCGGCCGAGCGCTATACCCGGGAACTGATCGACGCGATCCCCGGCCAGCGCCATGTCTCTTAAGGGACACAGCCTAAACCAAGGATTTAATCATGACTCAAAAACGTCTGGGGTTTTTCACCCGGCTGCTGGATGACGCGCCCGCCGGGCAGCGCTACCGGCTGGCCGCCGAGCAAATCATCAAAGCCGAACAGCTGGGCTTCGACAGCGCCTGGGTGGCGCAGCATCACTTTCACGCCGACGAAGGCGGCCTGCCGTCGCCGCTGGTGTTTCTGGCGCAGGTCGCCGCGCAGACTCGCCGCATCCGCCTCGGCACCGGAGTAATCACGCTGCCGATGGAGCAGCCGCTGCGGGTGGCGGAAGACACCGCGGTGCTTGACCTGCTCAGCAACGGCCGGTTGGAAGTGGGCATCGGTTCCGGCGGCACGCCGTCATCGTTCGCCGCCTTCGGCCACAACAGCGAGCAGCGCGGCGAGATTCTGGGCCGCTATCTGGCGCAGGTGCGCGCCGCCTGGGCGGGGGAACCGCTGAGCGCCGACGGCAACCAGCTTTACCCGGCCGCGCCGCACCTTAACCGCCGCGTGTGGCAGGCGACGTTCTCGGTGGAAGGCGCCATCCGCGCCGGTCAGGCGGGCGACGGGCTGATGCTGTCCCGCACCCAACCGCGCCCGGACGGTTTCCCCGACGCCACGCTGGCCGACCTGCAAAATCCGATGATCGATGCCTATCTGGACGCGCTGCCATCCGGCATTACACCGCGCATCATGGGCTCGCGCAGCGTATTTGTGGCCGACGACCGGGCGCTGGCGCTGCAACTGGCGCAAACCGGGCTGCAACGCTCCGCCGCCCGGCTGGCCCAGTTGGGCCGCCCGGCCCGCGACGGTTCGGTGGAAGAGCTGATCGCCTCGTTCGACAGCCATGTCGGCACGCCGGAAGACGTCATCGCCTCGTTGCAGGCCGACAGTTCGCTGGCGCGGACCACCGATCTGGCGTTTCAGGTGCATTCCATCGACCCGCCGCACGCCCATATTCTGCGTTCGCTGGAACTGATCGCTACCCGGGTGGCGCCCGCGCTGGGCTGGTCGCCCGCTAAAGATAAACAAACCAGCCCGGTTGGGCAGGAGGTCGCATGACGCAATCTACATCCGACATTTTAGATACGCTGGCGGAGATCGCCCCGGATTCGCCGCTGGCGCAGGCCAGAGCGACGCGCGATGCCGCTACCCGGCACACGCAGGGCAGCTATGACGCGCTGTTCAGCCAGACGGCGGGCAATGCTCTGCCGCTGGCGCTGCGCTTTTTCATCGCCGAAAAGGTCAGCGGCTGGCATCAGAACACGCGGTTACAGCACTTTTACGCCCAACGGCTGGCGGATTTTCCGGCCCCGACGCCCGGTGCGGCGCTGGACCGGGCGCTGGAACATGCCGAGCGGCTGGCGTTCCAGCCCATCGCCGCGCAACCGCAATCATTGCAGGCGCTGCAACAGGCCGGCTGGAAGGTGGATGATATCGTCACCCTGTCGCAACTGGTGGCGTTTGTCAGTTTTCAAAGCCGGTTGCTGCACGGTTATCGGCTGCTGGCCGGTCATGCCGGAGAGTCGTCGCCCGCTGCGCCCGCGGCCGTCGCCGGGCGCTGGCACACCCAGCCGCTGACCCACAGCGGCAAAACCGCCCCGGATGCGTTTACGCAAGGTGAACTGGGCTGGGAGCCGTGGGTTACGGCCAAGCCGCTGGCGGAATTCACCGCCGACGAACAGGCGATTCTGGCGCGCTTCGGTCATACCGATTCCGACTACTTCCGCCTGTTGGGCCGCAACCTGCCGGTGCTGGAACAACGCACCCTCACCGACAAAGGCATCTTCTATACGTCCGGTGGCCTGCCGCGCAAAGACCGGGAGCTGGCGGCCGCGGTAGTCAGCAAGGTCAACGGCTGTATTTATTGCGCCTCGGTGCACGCCCGTAAAGCCAGCCAGCTGTCGAAACAGGACGACGCGGTACAGCGCCTGCTCGATGTGCCGCCGGGCGGCGATCTCGCCGCCGGACAGGACGCGCGCTGGCAGGCGATCATCACCTTTGCCGCCCGGCTGTCCACCACGCCGTCGCAGACCAACGCGCAGGATCTGGCGCGCCTGCGCGAACAGGGGCTGGACACGCTGGAGATTCTCGACCTGATTCAGTCCACCGCTTTCTTCGCCTGGGCCAACCGGCTGATGCTGACGCTGGGCGAGCCGTTCTGGCCGGGCAGATAGATATCCACATCGAAATGCAGGGTATTTTTCGGCCGCAGGAGAACGATCGTCAGGTGGTGGCACTGATCAGCGATGCCGACGGCGTAGACATTCAGGCGACAGCTCTCGCTTATCACGCTCACACCCAGTAAACACAAACCGTCAAGTAACCAATAGGTTACTTGACGAAGAGGTTATCGAAGCCGGATAAGGGGATTACAGGGTCTGGCCCAGCGCCTGACGCAGATACGCGCCCGCGCCCAGCAGCCCCGGCTGCGGGTGAGTGATCATAAACACCGGAACGTCGGCGAGGTAATCGCGGAAACGGCCTTTGTCTTCAAAGGCGCTGCGAAAACCGGAGTTGCGGAAGAATTCCAGAAAACGCGGCACGATGCCGCCGGCGATGTAGACGCCGCCGAAGGTGCCGAGCGTCAGCGCCAGATTGCCGCCGAAACGCCCCATCAGTACGCAGAACAGCGACAGTGCGCGCAGGCAGTCCACATCGCTGTGCGCCAGCGCCCGTTCGGACACGACCTGCGGCGTCAGCGCTTCCGGCACCCGGTCGTCCGCCTTGACGATCGCCCGATAAATATTCACCAGCCCCGGCCCGGACAGCACGCGCTCGGCGGAAACGTGTCCCAGTTCCTGACGCAGCACCTGCAACAGGATGTCCTCTTCTTCGCTGTTGGGCGCGAAATCCACGTGACCGCCCTCGCCCGGCAGGCTAAGCCATTTGCCGTCCACCGGCAGCAGGTGCGCCACGCCGAGCCCGGTTCCGGCGCCATACACCGCCACCGGCTTACCGGCGACCGCATCGGCGCCGCCCAGCTGAATCACATCCTCCGGCGTCAGCACCGGAATCGCCATGCTGACGGCGGTAAAATCGTTGATCACCGCCAGACGCTCAAACCCCAGACTCTGCCGCATGGCGTCAATGGAGAACGCCCAGTGATGATTGGTCATCTCCACCCAGTCATCGGTCACCGGGCAGGCAATGGCAATACAGGCTTCTTTGATAGTGAGACTCGCGTGCTCCGTCAGAAACAGACGAATAGCGTCTTCCAGACTGTCGTGCTCCTGAACCGCGTACTGTTTACTGTGTGACAGATGCCCATTCGCCAGTTCGCAAAGGGCAAGACGTGCGTTGGTTCCACCGACATCACCTACCAGCGCATACTGATGCATAAATTACGATCTCCCATTGAAATATCATCATGCGTACTTGAGCACACGGAGAAAACCGCGCGCCGATGACGGCAAGCACGCCCGAATTTCACTCATATTCACTGGCGGTCCATGCCATCAGGGAGACACGACATATCACATCAGGCCGTTTCTCCCCGTTTCAGCCGCAGCATAAAGTCCCGAAATGCGGGAGCCAATTCCTGAAACAGAGCCTCTTTGCGGTGGGTCATCATGACCTCGCTAAACAGCTTCAGCCCGGTGCAGAACGCAGCGACCTCCGAGTCCGGCAAAATCCCCTTTGACCGAACTTTCTCAATGATTTCCAGAATATCGTCATGATTGGTGACGTCAAACGTCAGTGCGCGATTTTGCGGCGTTTCGTCGCGATTATCGGTGAGATTTTCCAGCGTGATACGATAGTGATAAGGCATGATTTTATCCTTGCGGTTGTGCGGTTGTAATCGTGCGACTGAATGGGCGACCGGGCGTCGCCACATGGTTGATATTATCAACCATATAATCCGAATAGTTGATAAGGTCAATAAATTAATGCGCGACACCCTTGATACCCAGACCTTCGAGCTGCTGGGAGAACTGATCCACGGTTTTAAACAGCGTCTGCAGGAGAGCGACGCGCTGACGCAGACGGGCCTCGCCCCGTTTCAGGCGCGCACGCTGGGGCTGATAGCCCGCCACCCCGGTCAGAGCCAGCATTTTCTGGCGCAGTACATGGGGCGGGACAAAGCGCAGATTGCCCGTCTGCTGAAAGATCTGGAAACGCTGGGGCTGATCACCCGCCAGCCCTCGCCGAATGACCGGCGGGCGCAGGTGGTGTCACTGACGAAAAAAGGCGAGGACACGCATCGCCGGTTCGCCGACGCGCGCACCGACCTGTTGCAGCGCGCCTTTGCCGACGTGACGCCGGAAGAGCGCCGCCAGTTCGCGCAGGTATTGCAGAAAATGAAGGCCAACCTGGCCTCAATATCGGAATAAAAGCCTGATGATGAGCCGCTGATCTCAGCCTGCAGTCCCGGTGCTGTAGATATCCTTGCGGACAAACGTCCAGGCGTAATCCTGACGATTGACGGGCTCGTAGCCCACTTTTTGATACAGCCACGGCGCGGTAGAGGTGAGCAGCAACTGACGGCGCAGGCGCTGCAATCGCGGGTGGTTGACCGTGCACTCCACCAGAAAACGGCCCAGCCCGGCGCCCTGATGCGCGGGCAGCACAAATACATCGCATAGATAGCCGAAGGTGGCGAAATCGGTCACCATGCGGGCAAAGCCAATCTGGCGGCCCTGATGATAAAGCCCGAAACACAGGCTGTTGGCGACAGACAACGCGACCGTTTCCCGGTCGATGCCCGCTGCCCAACTGGAGGTGGTGAGATAGCCATGAATGATGTCCAGATCGAGCCGCTGCGAATCCGTCGAGACCTGATAGTCCTTTTTCTCCCATTGCGCTGACACGGTGTTACTCCTTTTGATCATGATGAGGGTTTATCATCCCACCAGAACGCTCACCTGAACAACGCCGACAACAACGATAAAGTCCACTCTTGCATCACACAGCAACCGCAGCAATGGTCATGCCGGCAGCGAAATCGGCGCCGCCTGTGACCTCGCGAATAAAATGCTTACCCGCCTGATGTGTTTACCTTCCCTGATATTGGCGCAATGAAATATTGCAAATAGCCGGTCTGACTCGCTCCTGGCTCTCAACATGGTCAGATCCGTTATTCTGGAAACGTGAAAAGTATCGACCGGCGAATGACTGATGGCAAAGCGGGTTAGCCGCCTCTGCTGCTCATCGTCAATCTGTTTTATGTATACGGCATGAACCGTTGACTAAGGCCGGTAAAAACTTAGGCCTGACACAGCGTCTGAATTAACGTCCATACTGCGGTTGCCGCAGTGGAGAGTGAACGATTACGGCGGCGTACCAACTGCAATCGCCGGTTCTCGATTGGCCATAACTGACGTACGGCCAGACCAGAGCATTCAAGGGAAGATAGCGCCAGTTGCGGGATGACCGAAACCCCGATACCCGACTGTAAAATGCGAAATATTGTAGTGACATGCCCAAGTTCCTGAATGACATGCGGTGTGACGCCATGACGAATTAATGCATTGTCGATTAAGGGGCGGCTACCTGAGGCATAGTCAAGTAACACCATTTCTTGATTCTGCAGATCATGCCATGTCACCTGTTTCAGACGTGCAATCTGGTGGTTCTCAGGCAATACCAGACAAAATGGTTCCTCCATAAATGTCTCCGTGTACAGGTCGGACGGTACGGAGGGTTCGATAATCACGCCAAAATCAACTTCGCCGTTCAATACCATCTGCATTGCCTGCTGTTGTACCTGATCATGGATTATCAGATTGATCTGTGGATAATTCTCAACAATCTGCGCGATGCAATCAGGCATGATTCCTGCCGAAATCGTCGGACTGGTCGCCACATGCACCAGCCCACGGCGCCGTTCTCCTCTGCTCTGGACATTACACAGTGTGGTTTCCAGCTCACCCAGCACACGGCGGAGTTCTTCCGACAGCTCGGCCCCCTCTTGCGTCAACAACACCTCCCGGGTCGTGCGCTCAAATAATCTGATCCCAAGTTCATTTTCCAGTTCACCGATACTGTGACTCATGGCTGATTGCGTCAGGGAAATCATGTTGCCTGCGCGACTAAAGCCATGATGCTCCGCAACCGCTAAAAAAATACGTAACTGTCTTAACGATATATTTGAAATATTCATGATTTTAAGTCATCGATAGATTAAAAAAAAACATTTCCACATTTAGAGCCTTGTGGTTATTAATAAATACCAGAAACAGAGCGAAGCGCAATTTTATTCTGGCAACAATGAGTCAGTTATCAAAATGACCAAAGAAACGAGTTGAATTTATTAAAAGAGGCGACAGCCAGTGTAAATAAAAAATGAATAGTTATTAATTGGTAACAACAATGTTTCATGTTGCCTTGTCGTCGACAACATTGAATCGCACAGGCAGCCCATTTCTGATGGATTGTGTAATCCTGATAGATTGTGTAATCCTGATGGAACATGTAATTCTGATGAATTGTATAAGCAGGATTTTAATCATTCTCGATTTTAAAATCGTAACCATCTGTATCCAGAAACATACCGTGATTTTTTTAAAATCAGCAGGAGCCGCATGTAACAAGGAAAAATACTTAAAAACAGAATCAATTAGCCAGGTGAAAAATAACTCATCAGACATAAATACAGCCATCGAGTGAAACCATATCGTTTGAATAAGTAAACCACTGGAGGTAAGTAAGACAATCAACACACCTGCAAATAAAATCAATCATAAACAGACAAATTAAGTAAAACACGTCGTGAATAAGTGGCCATTGTTATGGCCACATTATTCCCTTCATGTTTCATTCCAACTCTTATTTTCAAATTCTCGAAGTCAGGAGAGTGTATTATGAGTGAAAAAATAGATGTGCAGAATCGAACGGATAAGGAAATACTCGGTTTTAATCGATGGTGGCTTTTTGCATTGGCTTTTCTGGCAATGTCCGTTATTAGCCCTTATGAGTACGCCTGGTCAGTCATTGCGCCGCATTTTGCAAAGATGTATAGCTGGGAACCGACAAAAATATCGCTAATGTTCAGCATGTTCGTTATTTTTCAGGCATTCGGCACCCTGCCCGGCGGGATTTTTCGTGACAAGTTTGGACCAAAGGCCGTATCTGTCGTTGCCGGCATCTTTTCAGGCATCGGGCTGCTGGTTTGCGCATTTGGGCAGGTACTGTCGTATAACATCGTGCTCACGGTCTGGTGTATTGGCTGTTTTTTCTGCGGATTTGTCTACAACGCGGCGATAACCACCTGCAACAAATGGTTCCCCGATCACAGGAACATCACCATAGGTCTTATCTCTGCCGCTTTCTCCTGGGGAGCATTGCCTTTTATTTTCCCCATTCGAAATATTCCGGAAGATGCCCCAGATAATATCTTTTTTAATGTCATTTTTATTATGGCAGCGGTTATCTCCGGCGTTATTATTATTACAGGTCTGTTAATGAAAGACCCACCGAAAGGCTGGTGTAATTTCACCCCATCATCGGCAACAAAACATACCGTAGTAAAACGCCCTTGTGAGAAGCAATACAGTATGGGAGAAGCAATGCACACCTGGCAATTCTGGGTGTTAATTGCCTCTTTCGTTTTGGTATCTGCATCTGGTTTAACGTTTATTTCAAATAGCATCAAGTTTGCGTCAGCGTTCCACTTTAGTCTGACGGCAGGCACGGTAGTCACCGTAGGAATGGCAATTACGAGCGGTCTTAGCCGGGTTGTGGGCGGTTGGATTGCAGATAAAATCGGCATCGATAAGACCATGACTATCTTTTATATCCTGTGCGGATTGTTTTCTCTTATCGCGCTGTTTCTTGCTGAAGCGGGCAGCGCAACAGGATTTATCAGCAGCTGCATTATCTCGATATTCTTCTGGGGCGCATTATATTCCCTGTTTGCGTCAATCGTGGGTTATTACTACGGCGAAGTCGCTTCCGGCTCCAACTACGGCATGCTGTATGCCTCAGCCAAAGGGATAGGCGGGATTTATGGCGGTGTACTCTCCGCCTATTTAATCTCCACCTATGGACACCCCTTCACCATTATTACCTCTTCCGTCATGGCGTTACTTTCCGGGCTCATTCTTATTCCACTTTGGAAACATCCGCCCGTCTGGAAGGAAACGAATGGAATGCTAATAACCACACACTAACAATTTAAATTTATTACAGAAACTAATGACATTGGAAATTAAAGCGAGGTCTTATGTCTTCTATTACCGAAATTGATACTACCGTTGAGGCCGTATCAGAAAAAACAACACTGATTGATGGATTTCACCTCTTTCTGGATGCACTCAAGCTCAACGATATCGACACCCTCTTCGGCTTACCCGGCATCCCGATTACCGATCTGCTGCGTATGGCCCAGGCGGAAGGATTGCGGGTGATTTCTTTCCGGCATGAGCAGCACGCCGGTAACGCGGCGGCGGCGGCCGGTTTCCTCACCGCCAAACCCGGTATCTGTATGACGGTTTCCGCCCCGGGCTTTCTGAACGGCCTGACCGCTCTCGCCAACGCGACGACCAACTGTTTCCCGATGATCCTGATCAGTGGTTCCAGCGAACGTGAAATCGTCGATTTGCAGCAAGGCGATTACGAAGAAATGGATCAGCTGGCCATTGCCAAACCGCTGTGTAAGGCCGCCTTCCGCGTGTTGCGAGCCGAAGACATCGGCGTTGGTATCGCCCGCGCCATCCGTGCAGCCGTCTCCGGACGCCCCGGCGGGGTCTATCTGGATCTGCCGGCTAAACTGTTCTCACAAACCCTACCGCTGGATGCCGGGCGCAAATCGTTAATCAAGGTTGTAGACCCTGCGCCCCGCCAGCTCCCCGCGCCAGATGCCGTAACCCGTGCGCTTGAGCTACTCAAGAATGCTAAAAAACCGCTGATTCTGCTGGGCAAAGGGGCGGCCTACGCCCGTGCCGATGCCGGGATTCGCGCCTTAGTCGAAAAAACCGGCATCCCCTACCTGCCGATGTCGATGGCTAAAGGCTTGCTGCCGGATACGCATGAACTGTCAGCCGCCGCCACACGCTCCTACGTTTTGAAAGAAGCGGATGTGGTGCTGCTGATCGGCGCTCGTCTGAACTGGTTGCTCTCACACGGTAAAGGCAAGACCTGGGGACAGGAAAACGGGCCGAAGAAATTTATCCAGATCGATATCGCGCCGACTGAAATCGACAGCAACGTCGCTATCGATGCGCCGCTTATCGGTGATGTCAGCTCTTGCGTCACCGCCTTGTTGAACGGCATCGGCAACGACTGGGCCAAACCCTCGAATGACTGGACCGGCGTTATCGCAGAACGCAGAGCCAAAAACATCAACAAGATGGCTGACATGTTGGCCGCCCGCCCATCACCGATGAACTTCCATAGCGCATTGAGCGTAGTGAAAGCGATCGTAAAGGACAACCCGGAAGCCATCGTCGTCAGCGAAGGCGCCAACACGCTGGATTTTGGCCGCAGCATCGTGGACATGTACCTGCCGCGCAAACGTCTGGATGTCGGCACCTGGGGGGTGATGGGCATCGGCATGGGCTTTGCCGTCGCAGGCGCGGTGGTGACGGGCAAACCCGTCATCGCCATTGAGGGCGATTCCGCCTTCGGTTTCAGCGGTATGGAAGTTGAAACGATCTGCCGTTACCACCTGCCCGTCTGCATTGTCGTGTTCAACAACAACGGCATTTACAAAGGGACCGACACCAATGCCTCCGGCGGCGATGACATGGCGCCCACCGTGTTCGTCAAAGACGCACGCTACGAAATGATGATGCAGGCTTTTGGCGGCGTGGGCGTGCATGTCACCACCACGGATGAACTGCATCGCGCCATGAATGAAGCCATTGCCTCTGGCAAACCGACGCTTATCAATGCAGTGATTGATGAGACGGTCGGTACCGAAAGTGGCCGCATCACCAACCTGAACCCCGCCAAAGCGATCAAAAAATAATCGCCACGGTAATTAATGAGTAACAACGGAGATAATTTTATGAATAACAAAAAAGATCTGCCTTTGGCCGGCGTCAAAATCATCGACTTCACCCACGTTCAGGCTGGCCCGGCATGTACACAAATGCTGGCGTGGTTCGGCGCAGACGTGATCAAAATCGAACGTCCGGGTTCAGGCGACATCACCCGTAACCAATTACGCGACATCCCGGATGCGGACGCCCTGTATTTCACCATGCTCAACAGCAACAAGCGCTCACTCACACTGGATACCAAAAAGCCCGAGGGCAAGGAAGTGCTGACCCGACTGATCAAAGAATGTGACGTGATGGTGGAAAACTTCGGCCCCGGCGCGCTGGATCGCATGGGGTTTACCTGGGAGCACATTCAGGAACTGAACCCCCGCATGATCCTTGCCTCTGTCAAAGGCTTCAGCGAAGGCCACCACTACGAACACCTGCGAGCCTATGAAAACGTGGCGCAATGCGCAGGTGGGGCGGCGTCAACCACCGGCTGGTGGAAGGGTGAGAATGCCGTACCGACCATTTCAGCCGCCGCGTTAGGCGACAGCAATACCGGTATGCATTTAGCCATCGGTATCCTGACTGCCTATATCGGTCGCCAAAAGACCGGCAAAGGGCAGAAAGTCGCCTGCGCCATGCAGGACGCCGTGCTCAACCTCTGCCGCGTCAAAATGCGCGATCAACTGCGTCTGGACAAAGTCGGCTATCTGGAAGAGTACCCGCAGTATCCGCATGAACCGTTCTCCGACGTGGTACCGCGCGGCGGGAATGCCGGCGGCGGCGGCCAGCCCGGCTGGATCCTCAAGTGCAAAGGCTGGGAGACCGACCCCAATGCCTACATCTACTTCACGGTACAGGACCTGGTCTGGACGCCGATTTGCGATGCGATAGAGCGTCCAGAGTGGCGGGAAGACCCGGCCTATACCACCCCGAAGGCGCGCCAGCCGCACATCATGGATATTTTCGGCGCCATTGAAAGTTTCATTCTGAGGACCGGTAAAAACAAATTCGACGCGGTGGAATACTTTGGTAAGTTCGGCATCCCCTGTGCGCCGGTGATGTCGATGAAGGAACTGCTGCACGACGAATCGCTGCGTAAAAGCGGTTCCATCGTCGAAGTGCCGCACAAAGTGCGCGGAAGCTACTGGACCGTCGGCTGCCCGATCAAGTTCTCGAATCTCAAACCCGAGATTACCGCCTCGCCGCTGCTCGGCGAGCATACCGACGACGTGCTGGCGGAACTGGGCTACTCGACAGAGCAGATCGCGCTCATTCACACAGCCAAAGCGGTGTAAGCACGATGGCGCTCACGCTACAGCAGTTCCTCTCAGCGGTGGGTGATGCCGTGATTATTTGCGATGCCGACGGCATCATCACCGCCTGGAACCCCGCAGCCGAACGTCTGTTCGGCTTCACCCAGGGCGAGGCGCTGGGCGCCTCGCTCGACATCATTATTCCCGAACGGCAACGCCAGCGGCACTGGTCTGGCTACCACCAAACCATGCACAGCGGCACCACCCGGTACGGCACTTCGTTACTTCACGTACCGGCCCTGACGCGTGACGGCGGCACGATTTCCATCGCCTTCACCGTGGCCTTGCTGCCTGGGGAGGCGGGGCAGCCAGCCTCCATCGCCGCCGTCATCCGTGACGACACGACGTGCTTCAACGAAGAACGCACGTTGCGCAAGCGTCTGGCTGAGGCAGAACAGCAAGCAAAGCGACCGACATAAACCGCCCTAACTAAAAAGTCGACTGACGACACGCCCTGACCGTCGCCACTGACGCTCAGGGCAAACAGACCGAGGAAGGATGAAGAGCGGTGAATCACGTCGAGGTGAATTAGAGTCGAGGAGAATTATCATGAGCAAGGCATTAGACGGGATCAGAATTATCGATTTTACCCATGTTCAGTCTGGCCCAAGCTGCACCCAGTTACTCGCCTGGATGGGCGCAGACGTTATCAAGATCGAACGCGTCGGCGAGGGTGACGCGACACGCAAGCAATTACGCGACATTCCCGGCGTGGACAGCTTGTATTTTACTATGCTGAACCACAACAAACGCGCCGTCACCCTCAATACCAAGACGCCCGAAGGCCTGCAGGTACTGGATAGCCTGATCAGGCGCTGTGACGTACTGGTTGAGAACTTTGCTCCCGGCGCGCTGGACCGCATGGGGCTGACCTGGCAGCACATCCACGCCACCAATCCACGCCTGATCCTCGCCTCGGTCAAGGGCTTCGGGCCAGGTCGCTACGAGGACTGCAAATCCTACGAGAATGTGGCGCAATGTGCCGGCGGCGCGGCGTCAACCACCGGCTTCAACGATGGCCCGCCGATTGTTACCGGCGCGCAGATCGGCGATTCAGGCTCAGGCTTGCACCTGGCGCTGGGTATTGTCTCCGCGCTTTTCCAGCGTCATACCACGGGGCGCGGACAAAAAGTCTCGGTGTCGATGCAAGACGCCGTGCTCAATCTATGCCGGGTCAAACTGCGTGACCAGCAACGGCTGGAACGCACCGGCGTATTGGACGAATATCCGCCATTCCCGGATGGTCACATTGGCGACGCGGTGCCGCGCGCAGGCAATGCTTCGGGTGGGGGCCAGCCGGGTTCTATCCTCAAATGCAAAGGGTGGGAAACCGACCACAACGCCTACCTCTATTTCATCGCTCAGGCGGCGGTCTGGCCGGCGATATGCAACCTGATCGGCGAACACAGCTGGATCGAGGACGAGCGTTTCAGCACCCCCGCGGCCCGCCAGCCCAGACTCAACGCCATCTTTCAGCGCATCGAACAGTGGACCATGACCAAGAACAAATTCGAGGTGATGGAAATTCTCAACCATTACGACATCCCCTGCGGTCCGGTGCTTTCAATGAAAGAGATAGCCAGAGACGATGCCCTGCGCGCCAGCGGCACCATCGTCGAGGTTGATCATCCCACACGTGGCAGGTACACCACCGTTGGCATGCCGATAAAAATGTCCGACAGCCCGGTGGATATCACCCGATCCCCTCTGCACGGCGAGCATACCGACGAGGTTCTGCGTGAACTGGGCTATGACAGCACAGCCGTGGCGGCCCTGCGCGACAAGAACGTCATTTGATGGCTTGATACCTCTTACCGACGCTGACGGGTGAATGCCGGTGACATGACATCCCGTCTATCACCATGTACCGGCACCTCCCCAGCGTCGGGGTGGCATGGCAACGGAATGCTCAGCCGGTACACAGCCCGCATGGCGTCACGGCGTCAACGGTGAACGTGCGCTGAGCCGCGACCCGTTACGCATCGCGCTGTTTCGCCACATCGCCTTTAGCGACCTGAGCACGTTGCCCATAACGATAAGCCCACCCTTGCACCACCAGCAGCATAGTCAGCGGCAAACCGTGGAACAGCACAATCACCGCCGCAGGCGTCCACCACACATAAAACGGCGCCACCACCAGCATGCCGATACCGAACCCGGTCATCTGCATCAATGTCAGCAGGCTGAAAATAGGCAGACGCAAAGATTCCGGTTCGCTCTGCGCGCGGGAAATCAGGCTGACCTCCGCCACGCCATCGCCAATGCCCGCCCACACCACAAACACCAGCAGCCACATCAGCCCGGTCTGCTGGAAGGTCAGAATAAAACCGGTGGACATCAGCGCCACGCCGATGAAAAAAGCCCGCTCCATCGCCCGGCGCCGCCCTTGTCTGAGCAGAAAACCGCTGACCCGCGCGCCGGCGAATTTACCCACCGCCCACAGCGCCAGCATCAACCCCATGGTCTTACTGGCGCTGTCGGGAGAAATCAGTGCGGACAACACCGGGAAACCCACGTTATGCGCGGCGCTGCCAAGCGTGTCCGCCATACTGACGATCAACATGCCCGCCAGCATCGGCGCGCCGCGCAGCCCTTCTTTCAGTTGACGCCATTCGCTGAGCCGATCGCGCTGACTTACCCGCGGCTGCGGCTTTTCCACCATGCGCAGCGGCAGAATCAACAGCGCGGCCGCCAGATAGGTCGCCACGTTCAGCGCAAACACCACCGGATAGCCGAAACCGGCGACCAGCAGACCCGACACCAGGCTGCCCAGCACCGCGCCGCTGGCCGCCACCGAAGTCAGCCAGGCGTTGGTGCCGAGCCGCATCGAACTCTCCACCCAGTAGGGCAACTGGCTGTTGAGCCCAATCGCGAACATGGCGTTCCCGACCCCTACGCCCAGCGCGATCACCGGCAATAACGGCAGTTGCCACGCCGGCGGCAACACCAGCAGCAGCGAAAGCAGCGCCGCCCGCAGCAGGTCAAAGCCGACCAGCGAGGCGCGTCCCTGAAAGCGGCGGAAAAACGGCGTACCGATCAGGCTCGCCAGCAGACCGCCCGCCACCCGGCAGGCCAGAAAAATACTGACGCTCACCACGCTGTTGCTCAGCAGATAAACGTAGGTGGACAGCGCCACCATATTCAGAAACGCGCCAAAATCGGAAATAAAACGCGCGGCAATGATCAACCCGGCATTGCGCCGGGATTGTCCCATGTCGATATCATGATACTCAGCCATGACGGATTACCTTTTGTTTTCCCTGTGGTGTTCCCTGTTAACGTTCCTACGCCGGCCGAAACGTCACCAGCAATAAATCCCGGTAGGCTGACTCCGCCGTCGCTGCCGGTCGAACCGGCCCGGCGCGGTGGTACAGCTTTTTGTCATTCACAATCAGCGTCTCCAGAAACCGGCTCATCGCCGTTGCCAGCAACGGCGGGGATGCTTCCTGCGCCGAGGTGAAAATTTCAGACACCACCGGCTGCGTGTCCACACTCTGAATGAAATGCATGCAAATCCACGCCATGCCGTCCTGATGAATGCCGGAGGTGGTCGGGCTGCTGTGCCCTTTTTCCGCCCTGACCCGGAACTGATGAATATCGACGGCATACTGCTGATCGGCCGCCATCCAGGGTCGCATCATCGCGATATCCGTCGCCACGATGCGCTGTAACAGCGGGTGGCGGATAAACCCCTCTTCGGCATACTGCAGGTGGTTCGGCCCCGGTTTGTAGTCGATGTCGTATTTCACCGTGGAGCGGTAATCCGCGTCGGTATTCAGTTGCAGCGGTCGGCCGGGCTGGTGGAAAAACCGCAAAATCCGCCGTTCGCGGCAGGTGTAGTTTTTGAAGTTTTCATCCTCGGCCAGATTATCCCAGTAGGCTTTGAAGGTCTTTTCTTCCTCCGGCTCCACGGCGATCCATTCCCGGCTGGCGGCAAAATGGCAATAATCCTGCCGCGCCAGTTGCTCAACAATCCTGTCTGTATTCATAGCGGTTTTCCTGATTTAACGCATCGCGACAGGCGCGGGCGATACGCCGTCGGCGACGGCGGGCGGCATCGGGTCGATCATTGGGCGGAGGTGCTGTTGCAATGCGTCGTACAACGCCTGCGCGTCTTGCGCCGACGCGACGCGGGCCCACCCTTTAAACAGGTAATGCTCTTCGATATCGGCATCTACGTAATGCCCCACCGGATAATGGCCGAACGCCAGTACCGCCGGGTGACGCTCGACCCACGGCAGACCATCAAAACCGTTGAAATAGCCGCTGGCGGGAGGATAAATCGCGAACATCGAATAGTGTTGCCGGTGATGGGCGACGCGCTCGCAGGCCGTGCGCACCGACGCCTCAATCCCTTCCTCCGCCAGCAGCAAAGACAGGTACAGATCGTAAGGGTTCAGCCCGGCGATATCCTGAAACGCCGCGTTCACGTACAGCCCGCCCAGCCGCGGATTGATCTCGATAACCACCGGCCCCGACGCCGTCATACGGAACTCGACATGCGCCACGGCGTAAGTCAGCCCCACCGCCTGCAGGCAGGCGACGGCGTATTCCCGAATCTGTTGCTGCTGCACGTCGGAGAAGGCGACCGGCGGCGTAATCAGCAGGTTTTCCAGCACCGTGGTGTCTTGCGTGGTCAGCAACAGTTTTTCATTAATCAGCACCGGAAAAACCGCCTGCGCTGTCGCCACGCACTCCACACTGCCTTCAACGCCGTCGATGTAGGACTCCAGCAGAACCGAACGACCGGGCACATAGTGGTGTGAATATCCGTCAAGATCGGTGAAATGGTGCGATTCGCCATAGAAACTGGCGACGGACGCCCGATCGTACTGTTCGAGAAAGGTGCGGTAATAGGCCCGCAGCTGCGGCCAGTCGAGGCATTTGCGGATAAAGGCGGAAGCCGCCCCGTAGGGCGGTTTGGCGATCAGCGGGTAGCCGACCCGTTCGGCCTCGCGCTGCAATTCGGCTTCATCATGGCACAGCGCATACGCCACGGACCGGACGCCGGCCCGCGCCAGCGCCTGACGCATCAGGAACTTGTTATTACACCGGTCTATCGCCTGCGCCGCGCTGTAGACCAGGCCGTGACGCTGACACAGCTCCGCCACCAGACACCCCATCTGCCCCAGCGGCGAGGCGTGGCCGGCGTGACATAACACCGCCCGCACCTGATAACGCTCGGCCAGTTGCCGCAGCAGCGTATCCAGCGACGCCACCGAGAGCGTCGGCAGCCAGAACACCTCGTCGCTGTCCGCCTCCAGCCGCTGAGGTTGCCGGTGACCGCGCCACGCCGCCGTCAGGCACGCCAGCCCCCGGCGGCGCGCGGCGGCGAAGTGCGGCTCGCGGTAGGTATAGACGGGCACCGCGGTATCATTGACATCAACAAACAAAATCGCTTCGGATTTCATGCCGGTTCTCCCTATGTCGCTGTTAGCTGTCCTGCCAGCGGCACACATCGCCCTGCCAGTTGGTGAAACGGTAAAAACGCGTTCCGTCGATGTCTTCAAACTGCGGCATCTCTTCCACGCCGCTGAGCAACGGTACGGTGAATTTCCCTTTGGCGTGAGGCAGCACGTACTCCGGCAGCGCAATATTGGATACCCGGCGTTTCAGCCGATTCATGATGGCGATGGCGTCGCGAATCGATGCCTTGTATTCCGAAGCGCCCGGCGAAAACGGCATAAAGTGGTATAAATAATAGGGCTTGACCCCCATGCGGTATAATTCGATAAACAGACTTCTGAGCGTTTCCTCATTGTCATTCACGCCGCGCAGCAACGGCATATTGGAAAACACAATCGGCACCACCTGCTGAATACGTGTTACCGCATCGCGGAATGCGCCGCTCAATTCCAGCGGATGACAAACGTGAACCCCGAAGGCATTAACGCGGTGCCGCCGGAGAATATCCAGCAGATTATCGGTAATACGGTAAGGGTTGAAGGTCAGCGAACGGGAATGAATACGAATCAACAGGGAATCACGGATATTACGGATCGCCCCCAGACACTCATCCAGTTTGGCGTCCGTCAGCATCATCGGATCGCCGCCGCTGAGAATAACTTCCTCCACCTCGGGGGTATTTCGAATATAATCCAGCGAATCCTGAAAAGCTTTTCGCCCGGCATTCTCTTTTTCCGAATCGACCTTTAACGTTCGCAGCGCTTCAAAGCAGAACTGGCAGTAGGAATTACAGGTATTGACCATCCGTAAAATAACCCGATTGTCATATTTGTGCTGACAAATCGGCGTTTTCATTTCATGCGACAATTCCCAGTTTTCTGATTCGCCGTCGTAACCGGTTACGCCGTCATCATGCCAAAACGGCACCACCTGGCGCCACAGCGGATTATCGACGATATCCGTGTACGCGGCTTGTCGTATCAGGTCGGCATAATACGGCGTGATCTGCATTTTGCGGTCTTTGAGATTATGGACGATGTGTTGCGCCACCTCCTCGCTCCAGCCGCCGCAGGCCGCCCGTAATGCCGGCTCGTCCCGGATCGCGTTTTTCTGCTGCCAGCGCCAGTCCGTCCAGCGCGAACGCTCCTCTGCCGGGAATAACGCCAGTTCGGTTACTGATATATCCATATTACCTCCGTGATCACCGTGTTTTCAGCGATGCAAAGTCACGTCAGGCTGCTGACCATTATTTCTCTTCATGGATGAGTTCGGTATTTTTAATACCAGATTAAATCTGGCGACAATAAACGTTCGACTAACGTGAAAAGATAAAAATACGATCACATGAAAAAATAACCATAGCAGACCGACGATACTTCACATTGAAATACCCTTTCCTGGTGATCACATAGCCAACCGATTAGGCTTTGAGAAATAATTCAGTTTTCAATAATTTATTCTTTTGGAAAAAGCTATTCTCTTTGAAAAATTATATTTTGGGAAAAAATCAATATCATGACTGGCGACAAACACCATCGCCCCGCCCCATTATTCCAATAACATTACCGTTATTATTGTTATAACAAAATGCGTTTTTTGCAAACAGATAATTAACATTTTAGTATCGTATTTCCCTATCATGCCTGTTTTCAGCACCAACGCCACCGTGCTATTACGTTGAAATAGTCGTACCGCTTTTCCTCCATCCTGCGTATTCTCATAGCAACAACATCATGAAAACAATACAGAACCCGAGGAGAGACGTGTGGCGATAACCCTTCCTGAAGCACTGATTCCAGCCGACCCCCGTTTTGGCTGCGGCCCGTCGTTGATTCAGCTTGACGACCTGACGCAACTGAAAGACAAAGGGCCGCATCTGCTGGGCACCAGCCACCGCAAGGAGCCGGTGCGCGCGCTGTGCCGCGAGATTCAGCAGGGCCTGCGGGATTACCTGTCGGTGCCGGACGACTACAGCATTGTGCTGGGGAACGGCGGCGCCACCGCACTGTTCGACATGGTCGGCCTCGGGCTGGTCAGAAAGCGCATCGTCCACCACACCTGCGGCGAGTTCTCCGACAAATGGTTCAAAGCTTCGCGCCGGATTCCGTGGATTCAGGCGGACAGCGCCGCGGTGGAATACGGCCAGGCAAACACCGCGTTTGTGACGGAAGGTGCGGACGTGGTGGCCTGTACGCTGAATGAAACCTCCACCGGGGTGATGAACACCCGTTTACCCGAGGTCGGCGAGGATTGCCTGCTGGCGGTAGACGCCACCAGCGGCGCGGGGCAAATCGCCTGCGACCTGTCCCGCGTGGATGTGTTCTTCTTCTCGCCGCAGAAGGTGTTCGCCAGTGAAGGCGGGTTGTTTGTCGCTATTTTGTCGCCGCAGGCCAAAGCGCGGATCGCCGAGATCGCCGCCGATCCCAACCGCTATATCCCGGCGTTCGCCGACTGGCGGCTGGCACTGAGCAACAGCGAACAGCAGCAGACTTACAATACTCCGGCGGTGGTGACGCTGTTCCTGTTCGCCGAGCAGGTCAAACGCATGAACGCGCTGGGCTTCGCCGAGGTGGAACGTCAGGCCGCCGCTAAAGCGGCGTTGCTGTATCAGTGGGCCGCCGACCGGGATTATCTGTCCGCCTATGTGGCCGACCCGGCGTTTCGCTCCACCACCGTCGCCGCCATCGACGTGGCGGATACGATTTCCGTGGACAAGCTGACCCGCTATCTGGATGAACAAGGGCTGGCGCACGGCATCGAAGGCTACCGGGCGCTGGGGCGCAATCAGTTACGCATCGCGCTGTTTCACAACATCGCCTTTGACGACCTGAAAACGCTGACCGCGTTGATCGATTTTCTGGTCGCCAGCGGCGAATTCGCCGCCTGACGTCACACCGTCGCCTTAACCGGCAGCGCGGTTTTGTGAATCAGCCGCCGCAGTGAAAACGAGGACTGCACATCGCGCAGTCCTTCAATTTTGATCAATTTCTTCTGCAAGAATTTCTCGAAATCCGACAGGCTGGCGGCCACCACCCGCAGCATGAAATCGTGGCTGCCGGACATCAGGTGGCACTCCATCACTTCGTCGAAGGTGGCGATCTGCTGTTCGAATTTGCGGAAGGTGGCTTCCGACTTCGGCTCCAGCGTCAGCGAAATGTAAGCGTTCACCGGAAACCCGGCCTTTTCCTGATCCAGCAGCGTCACATAGCGGTCGATCATGCCTGCGTCTTCCAACTGCTTCAGCCGCCGGGTGCAGGGTGTGGCCGACAGGCATACCCGTTCGGCCAGCTCGGTGATTTTCAGCCGCGCATCCTGCTGTAGCTCATTCAAAATCTGTGCGTCGATGCGGTCGATCTTCATGAGTGAAAGTCTCTATTTATGCCATTACGATGGGTGATTATCCCTAATTTAATGGATAAATGGCTTTTCTTTTAGTTAAAAGTCACTCCGTGATCAATGTTAACTTGAGCGCCATAAATGAATGTTCAGTCATGAAAGACGCAAATATATGCATTTCTTATGGCTAAATCAGACAAGATCGCGCTGAGAGGGCAACACCCGTGCTGAAAGAGTCTGTCGTGCTACCCAAGACAGCGGAAACCGGCCAGAAGCCGGGGCTGGCTCACACCCTGAAAGACGACGTGTACGGCCTGATGCTGGGGGTGATGTTTATCGCCTTCGGCCTGAACATGCTGAAACTGTCCGGTATGGTCACCGGCGGGATCGCCGGCATCGCTTTACTGCTCTCCTACTTTGTTCCGCTGTCGATCGGCGTACTGTTTATCCTTGCCAACATCCCGTTCATGGTTTTCTGCTACTTCAGCATGGGGCGCGCCTTTACGCTGAAAACGCTGATCGTCAACATCGCCCTGAGCGCCGCCACTCAGGCGGTGCCCTACCTGCTGAGCATCAATTACATCCACCCGCTGTTTTCCGCCTTGGTGGGCGGCACCTTTCTCGGCATGGGCATCCTCTCGCTGGCGCGCCATAATGCCTCGGTCGGCGGCACCGGCGTCGTCACCCTGTGGCTCTACAAACGTTTCAACATCAACGCCGGCAAAAGCCAGATGCTGCTGGATGTGCTGGTGTTCGCCGTATCGATGATCACCATGCCTGTTCACCTGCTGCTGTGGTCGGCGCTCAGCGCGCTGGCGATGAACGCCATGCTGATGAACTGGCATAAGCCGGGGCGTTATCAGGGCGGGTGAAAAACGCCGCCGGCCTAGCTGTTCCCATCGTGGTGTTTCAGGACGATCGAACAGGTATATCGCCCGGCGGGATGAATGGAGATGGTGGTTTCAAAGGTCTCGCCGTTGCGATCCACATAGCGCCGTATGATTTTCAACGCCGGCGACCCTGCTTCCACCCCTAACTGTTTGGCGATTTTGGCCGGTACGCCAACCGCGGTAATGGTCTGGTGCACTTCCTTGCTTTTCACGCCATAGTGATTTTCGATCAAATCGCTGATCAACGAAAACGGGTCGCTGCGCACCAAACGCCGGACCTTATCGTAGGCAACGCTGGCATAGCTGTCCGTCCAGCAAATCGGCGCGTCCGGCTTTATGCTGTCTTCCCGAATACTCGCGATATGCAGCCAACGCGACCCCGGCGGGCAACCGATGACTTGCGACAATTCATAATCGGCGACGATCTCATCAATCTTTTTCACCACCCGCAAATTATTCCGCGCCAGCGCCAGCAAATCTTCCAGGTTTGCCAGCGGGTGATTCGTGTTCCCTTCTCTGGCATCGGTGACGTGGGTCCCGGCGCCTTTGCGTCTTGAGATCAGACCCTGTTCGGTCAGCTCGCGCAGCGCTTCCCGCACGGTATGCCGGCTGGCCTGATACACCTCGCAGAGCGCCTTTTCGGTCGGGAAAAGCGCGCCGGCGGGGTACTTGCCGGAAACAATATCCTGCGCCAGCTCTCGGGCAATGCGCTTATAGAGGGACTCTTTCATAAGGATACATTCTTCAAAAATTAATGATCATTATCACAAAGCAGTGAGTAAACACTTCCGCTAGCCATTTATGCTCGCTATAAATGTCCGTACATTTAAAATATGTCCGGACATTTTCATCACCATTGTCGGTCGTCGCGGACATACCGTACCAAGACCGTTGCTATCGGTCAGTCTATCACTAAATCAGACCCGGGAGGGTTCACTATGGCATCGAATGTTCTTGATTCTATTCTGTTCAGGGACTCGTTCGGCACGCCGGAAATGCGCGCCATCTTTGACGATCATGAACTGATCCGCAAATACGTTGAGGTGGAGATCGCGCTGGCGAAAGCCGAAGCACGCTGCGGCGTCATCCCGCAGGAAGCGGCGGAAGAGATCGCCAAAACCTGTAACGCCGACACGCTGGATTTCGACCTCCTGCGGCATGAAACCGAAATCGTCGGCTACCCGATTTTACCGCTGGTCCATCAGATCTCGAAGCAGGCCGGAGCCTCCGGCGGCTACGTGCACTGGGGCGCGACCACCCAGGACATCATGGATACGGCGGTGGTGTTGCAAATCCGCGACGCCTTCGACCTGATCGACGCGGATATCAAATCACTGCGCAAAATTCTCGCCGATCTGGCGCTGCGCTACCGCGATACGCCGATGGCGGGCAGAACCCATCTGCAACAGGCGTTGCCCATCACTTTCGGCTACAAGGCCGCTATCTGGCTGGATATGTTTGACCGCCACGCCGAGCGCCTTGAGCAGGCTCGCCCGCGCATTCTGGTCGGCGAGTTCGCCGGCGCCGCCGGTACGCTGGCTTCGCTGGGAGACAAAGGTCTGGCGGTGCAGAAAGCGATGATGGCAGAGCTGAAACTGGGCGTGCCGACCTCAACCTGGCATGTGGCGCGCGACGGCTTCGCCGAAGCGGTGAACTTGCTGGCGGTCATCACCGGCTCGCTGGGGAAAATCGCCTATGACGTCATGCTGATGGCCTCCAACGAGTTTGGCGAACTGTACGAGCCCTTCGTCAAAGGCCGCGGCGCCAGCAGCACCATGCCGCAAAAACGCAATCCGATCTCCAGCGAACTGATGCTCGCCTGCGCCAAAGGCGTGCGCCAACACGCCGGCTTAATGCTGGACGCGATGGTGCAGGATCTGGAACGCGCCACCGGCCCGTGGCACGCGGAGTGGATTGCGATCCCGGAAAGTTTTGTGCTGGCCGCCGGCGCGCTCAATCAGGCCAAATTCATGCTCAGCGGTCTGATTGTCGACGAACAGGCGATGGCGAAAAACCTCGACATGACCAAGGGGCTGATCGTGGCGGAAGCCGTGATGATGGGGCTGGCGCCTTACATGGGCCGGCAGGATGCGCACGACGTGGTTTACGACGCCTGCCGCATCGTCAATACGCAGGGAGGACGCCTGGCCGACGTACTGAACGCCATGCCTCAGGTATCCAGTCGTCTTGAACCGGCATTAATCGAACGGTTAACAGACCCGGTCAACTATCTCGGCATTGCGCCGGAAATGGTCGACCAGGTACTGGAAAAATCGGCCAAACGGCAATAATCCCCCAGAAAATCAATAACCCGTAAGATTGAGGAGATGATCATGTCATCTGATTCATCTAAGGGAAAATCGATAATCGCCTTTATGGTTCCCCTATTACTGGGAACCATAATCTGGTTTTCCCCTGTACCCGAAGGATTAACGCCTCAGGCATGGCATATGTTTGCCATTTTTCTCGCCACCATTGCGGCAATATTAACCCAGCCGTTGCCCTCCGGCGCCGTTATGCTGATTGCGTTATGCGTTGTTATTTTCACCAACACATTACCGGAAGCAAAAGCGCTGGCCGGCTTCTCCAGCGGAACGGTATGGCTAATATTTTGCGCGTATATTCTTTCGCTGGGATTTGTCACCTCCGGTCTTGGAAAAAGAATCGCCTATAAAATGCTGTCGTTATTTGGCGGCAGCAGTCTGGGCATCGCCTACTCATTAGGGGTTTCCGACCTGATTATGGCGCCCGCCATGCCATCGGTTACCGCTCGATCAGGGGGGATTATTTTCCCCATCGTGCGCTCCATCAACGAAGTATTAGGTTCCACACCGGGCGAGTCAGGGAAAAAAATCGGCGATTTCCTGATCATGGTTTGCTTTCAGTTCACCCCGATAACCGGCGCCATTTTTCTGACCGGCATGGCGGCGAATCCGCTGGTGGGCAGCCTGGCGAAATCGTCGCTGAATGTGGAAATCACCTGGGGAAGCTGGTTCGTTGCCGCGGTGGTGCCGGCGATGGTGTGTTTCTGCCTGATGCCGCTGCTGGTATACAAGCTGTTAAACCCCGAATTAAAGCGCACCCCGGAAGCAAAACAGATGGGAAAACAGGCGCTCGCCGAGCTGGGCGCCATGACGTCCGCCGAGAAGAAAGTCGCGCTGGGATTTCTGCTGGCGCTGATTGGCTGGGGCACCAGTTTGGCTACCGGGCTATCGGCCACCGCCGTTGGGCTGGGCCTTGCCGCCTATCTGTTTGCGTCACGCGCGGTTGACTGGAAAGCCCTGCTCAAAGACCATGCCGCCTGGGACACCGTCATCTGGTTCAGCGTGATCATCAGCTTGGCCGGCGGCCTGTCCGATTTGGGTTTCATCAAATGGATGACGGTTAAAATGGGCGGCGCCATTCACGGCTTTGGCGCGATGGGCACGTTTATCCTGCTCGGGCTTATCTATATTTACGTCCATTACCTTTTCGCCACCGCGACCGGCCATGTCGCCGCGCTGTACGCGCCTTTTGCCGCCACCGCGATTGCCGCAGGCGCCCCGCCCGTCATGGTGGCGATATGCTTTGGTATTTTCAGCAACCTGATGTGGGGAAATACCGAATACGGCGGCGGCCCCGGTCCGATTTATTTCGCCCAGGGCTATTTTGAACGACCGCGGTTTTACAAAATCAATTTATGCGTGGTGACGGTCAATGTCCTGCTGACCTTTGCGGTCGGACTGGTGTGGTGGAATCTGCTGGGGTATTACTGACCTATTGAAGTACTACTGACCCAAATGAATCAGGGTGAGGATAACCTCACCCTGATTGTCACTGCGTAGTGCTAACCGCGTCGTTATCACCCTGTAGCGATCGTCGTGTTGTACTATCACGCCGTCACCACCGTAAGCACACCACGGTTTTGCGCGTTAGCGCATGGTGACAAACTCTTCCGCCGCCGTTGGATGAATCGCCACGGTGTTGTCGAAGTCTTTTTTGGTCGCGCCCATTTTCACCGCCACCGCAAAGCCTTGCAGGATTTCATCCATGCCGAAGCCGATGCCGTGTATACCGACGATTTTCTCTTCCGGCCCCGCGCATACCAGCTTCATGCGGCACGGCTGACGGTGCTGCGTCACCGCGGTGTACATGGCGGTAAACGCGGACTTATACACCTTAACCTGATCGTCGCCGTACTGCTCGCGCGCCTGCGGTTCGGTCAGCCCGACGGTGCCGATCGGCGGGTGGCTGAACACCACGGTCGGAATGTTACTGTAATCCAGATGCTCGTCCGGCTTGTTGTTGAACAACCGCTCGGACAGACGGCGCCCCGCCGCCACGGCGACCGGCGTCAGCTCAACGGCGCCGGTGTTGTCGCCTACCGCGTAAATGCCCGGCACGCTGGTGTTCTGGAACTTATCCACCACGATGTAGCCTTTGCTGTTGAGCGCTACGCCCGCGGCGTCCAGATTGATATTATCGTTCGCCGGTTCGCGGCCGATCGCCCAAATCAGGCAATCTACGGTTTGCTCGTGCCCGCTTTCCAGCTGCAGCGTCAGGCTGCCGTCGGCGTTTTTCACCACCGCGTTGGGAATGGACTCGGTATGCAGCGCCGGGCCTTCGGTATTCATCACTTCCACCAGCGTGTCCACAATCAGCGGATCGAACTGGCGCAGCGGCGCATGCTTGCGCACAAACAGGTGCACATCGGAGCCGAGCGCGTTCAGCACGCCGGCGATTTCCACCGCGATATAACCGGCGCCGACCACCGCCACCCGCTTCGGCAACGCCGTCAGCGCAAAGAAACCATCGGAATCAATGCCGTATTCCGCACCGGGAATCGCCGGGCGCGTCGGCCGACCGCCGGTGGCGATCAGGATATGGTCGGCGGTGATGCGCTCGCCGTTCACTTCCACCGTTTTCGCATCCACGAAACGGGCAAAGCCCTGAATCACCTCGACCTGATTTTTCCCCAGCACGTTATTGTAGGACTGATGAATACGGTCAATGTAGGCGCTGCGATTTTTCAGCAACGTGTCCCAGTTAAACTGATTGACGGTGACATCAAAGCCATAGTCCGGTCCGTACTGGTGAATGGCCTCGGCAATCTGAGCGGCATGCCACATCACCTTCTTCGGCACGCACCCGACATTGACGCAGGTACCGCCCAGGTATTTGGCTTCAATCAGCGCGCATTTCTTGCCATACATGGCCGCACGGTTGATGGAGGCAATGCCGCCGCTGCCGCCACCAATGGCGAGATAGTCATAATGTCTGGTCATCAGGGCTCCACGCTTGCTTTCGATAAGCGTTCAATAAAAGTAAATAGACCCGTCATACTGCAAGTTGCAGGTGTGTTGGCTTTCCTGCAACTCGAATTATTTTGGGTATAGACCGTATCCCGCCGCCGCACCGATGCTGGCGCTGATGACGGGGCTCACAATGTAACGCCGGCGAAAAAAATGTAACGCCAGCGAAAAGTGTAACGCTGGAGAAAAGTGTAACGCCAGCGATCGGTATCCGGCAAAGACAGAAAGCGGGATTGTATGAAGAAATGCGCAGCGGTTCGCAACGGTTTTGAAAATCGGTGCGATAGGTAAAATGACGCGATGCTAAAAAAACAGGTTAACTTTCGGAGCCTTGCATGGAACTGATTTTTCTCGGCACCAACGCGGGCGTGCCAACCAAAGAGCGTAATGTCACCAGCATCGCGCTCGATCTGCACGGCATTCGCCCGGCGTTCTGGCTGTTTGACTGCGGCGAGGGCACCCAGCACCAGATTCTGCGCACCCCGGTCAAACCCGGCAAACTGGAGAAGATTTTCATCACCCATCTGCACGGCGATCATCTGTTCGGGCTGCCCGGCCTGCTCTGCTCGCGTTCCATGGCGGGCATCGAGACGCCGCTGACGCTTTACGGCCCGGCCGGGCTGAAAACCTTCGTCGAAACCGCGCTGACGTTGAGCGGTTCCTGGCTCACCTATCCGCTGGAGGTGGTGGAGGTCGTTCCCGGTACGGTGTTCGAGGACCATCAGTTGCGGGTGACGGCGCATGAGCTGTCGCACACCCTGTATTGCGTGGGATACCGTATTGAGGAACGCCCCAAACCGGGCCCGCTGGACGTGAATAAACTGGCGGCGGAAGGCGTCAAACCCGGCGCCTATTTCCAGCAACTGAAACGTGGGGAAACGGTGACGCTGGACGACGGACGGGTGCTGAACGGCTGGGATTACGTCGGCCCCGGTCTGCCGGGCAAGTCGCTGGCTGTCTTCGGCGATACCCGCCCGACACCGGAAGCGCTCAAACTGGCCGCCGGTGTCGATGTGATGGTGCACGAAGCCACGCTGGAAGGGGCGATGGCGGAACGCGCCAACGAACGCGGGCATTCCACCACTTTGCAAACCGCCGCCGCCGCGCGAGACGCCGGCGCCAGACGGTTAATTATCACTCACTTCAGCGCCCGCTACGGCCAGGAAGATCTGGAACGGCTGCGTCAGGAATGTCAGACGCTGTTCCCGGCTACCGAGGTCGCGACCGATCTCGCCACCTTTCGGGTATAGCGCCGGGCGGCGCTTAGCGCTTAATGAGATAGGCCGGCCGTTACTCCGGCACCACCCACTCGACGCGCGTGTGGCCGGTACCGCCGGGCACCAGCGCCTGATGCAGCCACGGCAGCACGCTTTTCATCTGGGATTCCAGTTTCCACGGCGGATTGATGACAATCATGCCGGAGGCGGTCATGCCGTGACGGTCGCTGTCCGGCAGCACCGCCAGCTCGATTTGCAGGATATTACGGATACCAGTGCCTTCCAGGTCTTTGAGCAGGCGCTTGATATGCTGACGCAGCACCACCGGATACCACAGCGCGAACACGCCGGTGGCAAAGCGGCGATAGCCTTCCTGAATGCCTTTCACCACCGCCTGATAATCGGTTTTCAGTTCATAAGGCGGGTCGATCAGAATCAGCCCGCGGCGCGACAGCGGCGGCAACTGAGCTTTCAACTGCTGGTAGCCGTCCTCGCGCACCACCCGCGCCCGATCGTCACGCAGAAATTCCTGACGCAACAGCGGAAAGTCGGTGGGGTGCAGCTCGGTCAGATGAATTTTGTCCTGCTCGCGCAGCAACTGACGGGCAATCAGCGGCGAGCCGGGATAATAGCGCAGCTTGTCGCCGGAATTATAGGAACGCACCACCTGCATGTACGGCTCCAGTTCCGCCGGAATATCGTCCCGCTGCCAGATGCGGCCAATGCCGTCGAGGTATTCGCCGGTGCGCTCGGCGTGTTCGCTCTGCAACTGATAACGGCCTGCGCCGGAGTGCGTATCCAGATACAGGAACGGTTTGTCCTTCTCTTTCAGCGCGGTAATGATCAGGCTCTGGACAGTGTGTTTCAGCACGTCGGCATGATTGCCGGCATGAAAACTGTGGCGATAACTCAGCATAAAGTGTGGATTTCCGGTCAATGAGGGCGCGTTTGCCGCTAATCGCCATAGTATACCCTAAATAATTCGAGTTGCAGGTAGGCGGCGACGCAGCGAATCCCCAGGAGCTTACACAAGTCAGTGACTGGGGTGAGCGACAACTCTGCCGGGAGCAGATTTGAACGCAGCTCGCTGCGGCCCGTAGGGCGAGGCCCAGGGATGGGCCGAGTAATATAAAGCCAACACACCTGCAACTTGAAGTATGACGGGTATATAAACGGTTAGCGTCGCAAAATAACCCGACAATCACTGCGATCCGTCATCCGGTACTGCAATAACGGAGCTTTTTCGATATATAATCGTTTATATATCGACTACCCGGAAACGACCTTCATGAAAAACCACTTTGGCGACGGTATTCTGGCAGGGTTGCAAGCCTCCACGCCGCAATCGATGAGCGACATCCGTCATTACTGCGACGATTACCGCCGCGGCTACGTCTGCGGCTACGCGCATCAACGGGCCTCGCAACGGGGCAGACAACAGGCCGCGTTCGAAGCCGGGCAGTTGTGCCGCCGTTACGGGCTGATGCGCGATATCGTGGCGGAATTCTTTACCGACGTCAGCAACCCGTCGCTGGTGGCATGGTTTTACGCCGGTTATAACCAGTCATCCTGAATCTCTTCGTCCGCGATGCGATGAGTGACGCTTTTTTCCGGCCGGCGTTGCGCACTGGTGGTACTCGTGATTGTGCCCTCGGCCATTGATTTTCCCTTCATTACCCCCCATGTTAAATCATCATCAACACATTTCAGGACTGTGCCATGACCAATCCATTGCTTTCCTCCTTTACCCTGCCGCCGTTCTCCCAGATTCAGATTGAACACATCCTCCCTGCCGTGCAGGCCGCGCTGGACGACTGCCGTCAGACTGTCGAGCGCGTGGTGGCGCAGCCGGGTCCGTTCACCTGGGATAACCTGTGTCAGCCGCTGGCGGAAAGTGATGATCGGCTGGGGCGGATTTTCTCGCCGGTCAGCCACCTGAATTCGGTCAAAAACAGCCCGGAACTGCGCAGCGCCTACGAACAGTGCCTGCCGCTGCTGTCCGAATACAGCACCTGGGTGGGTCAGCACGCCGGGTTGTACCGCGCCTACCGCGACCTGCACGACGGCGAGCATTACGCCGGCCTGAGCGTGGCGCAGAAAAAAGCGGTGGATAACGCCCTGCGCGACTTCGAACTGTCCGGGATTGCGCTGCCGCCGGAACAACAGAAACGCTACGGCGATATCGCCTCCCGCTTGTCCGAACTGGGCTCGCAGTTCAGCAACAACGTGCTGGACGCCACCATGGGCTGGACCAAACTGATTACCGACGTCAACGAGCTGAGCGGTATGCCGGAAAGCGCGCTGGCGGCGGCCAACGCGCTGGCGGAAGCCAAAGAGCAACAAGGCTGGCTGCTGACGCTGGATATCCCGAGTTATCTGCCGGTAATGACCTACTGTTCCAATCAGGCGCTGCGCGAAGAGATGTACCGCGCCTACGTGACCCGCGCGTCCGAGCAAGGCCCGAACGCCGGTAAGTGGGACAACAGCGAGGTAATGGCACAAACGCTGGCGCTGCGTCATGAACTGGCGCAGTTGCTGGGCTTCGCGAGCTTCGCTGACAAATCGCTGGCCACCAAGATGGCGGAAAACCCGCAGCAGGTACTGGATTTCCTGACCGACCTGGCCAAACGCGCCCGCCCGCAAGGGGAGCAGGAACTGGCGCAACTGCGCGCGTTCGCCAAAGAACACTTCGGCGTCGATGAACTGAACCCGTGGGACATCACCTACTACGCCGAGCAGCAGAAACAGCACCTGTATTCCATCAGCGATGAACTGCTACGCCCTTACTTCCCGGAACCACGCGTGCTGGAAGGGCTGTTCGAGGTGGTGAAACGCATTTACGGCATCACCGCCAAAGAGCGTCAGGGCGTCGACGTCTGGCATCCGGAAGTGCGCTTCTTCGATCTGTTTAACGATAGCGGCGAATTGCTGGGCAGCTTCTACCTTGACCTGTACGCCCGCGAGCACAAACGCGGCGGCGCCTGGATGGATGACTGCGTAGGCCGCCTGCGCAAAGCCGACGGCGAGCTGCAAAAACCGGTGGCGTACCTGACCTGTAACTTCAACCGCCCGGTCAACGGCAAACCGGCGCTGTTTACCCACGATGAAGTCACCACCCTGTTCCACGAATTCGGTCACGGGTTGCACCATATGCTGACCCGCATCGATACCGCCGGCGTATCAGGCATCAACGGCGTGCCGTGGGACGCCGTCGAGCTGCCGAGCCAGTTTATGGAGAACTGGTGCTGGGAGCCGGACGCGCTGGCGTTCATTTCCGGTCACTATGAAACCGGCGAGCCGCTGCCGCAGGCGATGCTGGACAAGATGCTGGCCGCCAAGAATTATCAGGCGGCGTTGTTCATCCTGCGTCAGTTGGAGTTCGGCCTGTTTGATTTCCGTCTGCACGCCGGTTATGACCCGGCTAAAGGCGCGCGCGTGCTGGAGACGCTGGCGGAGGTGAAAGCGCAGGTTTCCGTGGTGAAAAGCCCGGAATGGAACCGTTTCCCGCACTCCTTCAGCCACATCTTCGCCGGCGGTTACGCCGCGGGTTACTACAGCTACCTGTGGGCCGACGTGCTGGCGGCGGACGCCTTCTCCCGCTTTGAAGAGGAAGGCATTTTTAACCGCGACACCGGCTTGTCGTTCCTGGAGAACATTCTGTCCCGCGGCGGTTCCGAAGAGCCGATGGAGCTGTTCAAACGCTTCCGCGGTCGTGAACCCAAACTGGACGCCATGCTGAAGCACTACGGCATTCAGGAATGAGGATTGGTTTACTGACCGAAGCCGGCGCCGACCCCGAGGCGCTGGCGGTACTGGCCCGGCGCTGGGGGCTGGAGAACGACGCCGCCGCATCGCTGGCGCTGGTGCTCACCCCCGAGAGGCTGGAACTGCGTAAATGCGACGAGCCGAAGCTGGGCGCCATCTGCGTGGATTTCGCCTCCGGCGCGCTGGCGCACCGTCGCCGCTTCGGCGGCGGACGCGGCGAAGCGGTCGCCAAAGCAGTCGGCATTAAAAAAGACTATCTGCCCGACGTAGTAGACGCCACCGCCGGCCTCGGCCGCGACGCCTTTGTGCTGGCGGCGCTCGGTTGCCGGGTGCGGATGGTGGAACGTCATCCGGTAGTGGCGGCACTGCTGGATGACGGTCTGCAACGCGGTTATCAGGACCCGGAAATCGGCGGCTGGCTGTGCGAGCGCCTGACGCTGGTGCATGCCTCCAGCATCGACGCGCTGTCCGCGATTACCCCGCCGCCGGACGTGGTCTACCTCGACCCGATGTTTCCTCATCGGCAGAAAAGCGCCTTGGTGAAAAAGGAGATGCGGGTATTTCAGACACTGGTCGGCGCCGACGATGACGCCGATGCCCTGCTGGCGCCGGCGCGCCGTCTGGCGAAAAAGCGGGTGGTGGTCAAACGCCCGGACTACGCGCCGCCGCTGGCCGGCGTACCCGCCCAGTCCGCGCTGGAAACCAAAAGCCATCGGTTTGATTTTTATCTGCCGCTGGCGGAGTAACGCCAGGTTCTGGCTGCGCTTTTTAACCGCCGCAGCCAGACACCTTGTTTTCCGCAATCGATCGTCCTGCCGCACCCTCGCTAATTTTAAAACCCTCTCCCATAAAAGATAGACGGCTAACCGTTCTGGCGATATGTTAACCTTATTGCTGAATCCATCCTTGCGCGCCCGCGCATTTAATCTATTAAAATAACGATGAAAATAAATAAGTTACCACTACTGGCACAGGTTTCTGCCGCTCACTGGGTTAGTCATTTTCACATGATGGTGCTGCCGGCGCTGATGCCGTTGATCTCGGCGCAGCGCGGCATCAGTTACGTGGAAATCGGCGTTGCACTCGGCGTATTCAACGTTGTCTCCGCTATTGTGCAGACGCCGATCGGTTTCGCCGTCGACCGCATCGGGCCGCGCCGCACGCTGATCGCCGGGCTGACGCTGGGCAGCCTGTGCTTCCTGTCGCTCGGTCTGTTTACCAGCTACAGCTGGATGCTGGCAGCCATGGCGCTGGCAGGGCTGGCCAACGCGGTCTATCACCCGGCCGATTACGCGCTGCTGTCGCGTGGCATCGTCGAAAACCGCATGGGGCGCGCCTTCTCGGTCCACACTTTTTCCGGTTTCCTCGGCACCGCCGTCGCTCCCGCGGTGCTGCTGGCGGTCGCGTCCGTCACCAGCATCGAATTCGCGTTTGTACTGTCCGGGATATTCGGGTTGCTGACCGTACCGATGCTGCTGGGCGAACGGGAAGCCCGTCCTTCCGCCGCCGCGCAGAATAAGCACAGCCAGGCGCCCAAGGTGGCGGTGTTCACCCTGCCGATTCTGTCGCTGCTGGTGCTGTTTATGCTGCTCAACCTCAGCACCAACTCGATTCAGAATTTCTCGGTTACCGCACTGGTGAACGGCTACGGTATGCCGCTGACCGAAGCCAACCTGGCGCTGACCGCGTTTCTGTTTACCAGCGCCTTCGGCGTGCTGGCCGGCGGTTCGCTGGCGGACAAAACCCGACACCACGGCATGGTTGCCACCGGCTCGCTGGTCATTACCGCCGTGCTGGTCGCCATCGTGGCGATGTATGCGCTGCCTTCGCTGGCGACCATCCTGATTCTGGCCGTCGCCGGTTTTCTTTCCGGTATTATCGCGCCATCGCGGGATATGCTGGTCCGCGCGGCATCGCCGGCCGGCGCTGAAGGGCGGGTATTCGGCGTGGTCACCACCGGCTTTAACATCGGCGGCGCCGGCGGCCCGGTGGTCTTCGGCTGGTTGTTGGATCAGGGGCATCCCTCCGCCATTTTCTGGTCGGCGGTTATCTTCATGGTGATTACCGCCGTAATGGCGTTGGCGCAGGAGTGGCGTGGAACAGCCCAAGCAGGGTGGCAAAAGTAATAACTCCACGCCGACTTCTGTTATGCACAAAAAAATCGCATCAAGTCCCCTTTCTAAATAAAACGATCAATTATCAATCGTCGAAATCTATAGTTGTGGGGAAGATCAGATGTTCACTGATACCAGTGTAGAACTTGTAACAAACCGTCAGTAATTCTTATTGAAGCGATGATAATTTTCTCTGAAAAATCAAATTGTCTGACACATCAACAGTTAGCTTTAACGCCAGAATTGATTAATTTATCTTGACATTAAATGTCTATCACCACTATATATAGCACCTAAATTGTAAAAAACATCACTATGTTGTTTTTTAGTGATAAAAACTAAAGAGGTGTTTTTTTATGGCTCTATACAATCTTTTTATCAGTCATAGTTGGTCATATAGTAATGCATACGTCAGAGTATGTGAAATGCTTGACTCTCAAGTGACAACCAATGGTTTCAACTACAAGAACTACAGTGTTCCAAAAGATGACCCCATACATAACGCACCAAGTGCTGCAAAGCTGAAAGAGGCCATCAGAGCACAAATCAAACCAGCATCTGTAGTTGTCATTATGGCAGGAGTTTATTCCACCTATAGCAAGTGGATTAATATAGAGATTGAACTTGCTCAAGAAATGGGGAAAAAAATATTAGCTATTGAACCATGGGCATCAGAGAAAACATCTAAAACAGTGAAAGATGCTGCGGATAAAATTGTTGGTTGGAATAGCAAATCTATTGTTGATGAAATAAAAAACCTAGCGGAGGCTAAGTAACAATGCCAGTATTCATTAGCTATAGACATACAGACCGAGAGTACGCCTTTAAAATAGATCAACGGTTGAAGGTTGCTGGAATTAAAACCTACCTTGATGTGTTGGATGAAGAGTCCAGACAAGGTGCTGAAGAAATAACAGACATCATAACTAAGCGTATGAGTGAATGCACTCATTTGTTAGCTATTATTTCTGATGACACATCGAAATCTTGGTGGGTTCCCTTTGAAATTGGTGAAGCCACATATGCAGATAACCGTATTGCTACATTTCAATTGAATATTCTTGACCATCAACTCCCATCCTATTTGAAAAAATGGCCTAAAATAAAAAATCTAAATCAAATTGATCTCTTTATTTCATCTTATAATAAGGACATGAAGTATACGCCAACGATGGAAAGTTTTTCCGGAAATGAGGCGGATCGGAGAATATACAAATCTCGCGGGTATACTACAACTGCTGATGAGTTTCACAGAGTACTCAAGCAGAATTTAGGACAATAAAATGCGGGGGCAATTAAAGCCCCCTTTTCATTTTACACGAAATGCAACATATTCACTAAGCGATTCAGGATGAAACCATGACTTCTAAAAAACTATTTTTGTAGCATTTGCTATTGAAGATGAAAGACAGAGAGATTTATTAAAAGAACAATCATTAAATACAAACTCACCATTTGAGTATATCGATATGTCCGTAAAAGAAGCCTATAAAAAAGAATGGAAGAGTAAGGTGAGAACTCGTATTAAAAGATCTAATGGAGTGATTGCACTCATAAGCAAAAACTCTCTCAACTCTAGCGGACAGATGTGGGAAATTACATGTGCAAGGGAAGAAGGCAAGAAAGTTATTGGTATTTGGGCATACTCCGATGACAGAACAAATATTGAAGCTGTGAAAACTGTATTTTGATCATTGGATGCCATTAAAAACTTCATAAATAGCCTGTAAGGAGCTGCTCATGAGAATCGCATTAATCGTTGGTATAAATTATTATGAACATGGAAATCATCTATATGGGTGTGTTAATGATGCACATTCAGTAAAGGCTATCTTAGAAAGGCATGATGGTGGCTCTGTTAATTTTGACTGTCAATTACTCGCAGGAACAGGACCAACAGAGAAAGTTAATCGAGGCCAATTAAAAGACCAAATATCTAAACTTTTCAGTACTGATGCAGAAATCGCCTTATTTTATTTCGCGGGGCATGGTCACATTGAGCCTACAGGTGGATACTTGCTAACATCTGATGCTTCGCGTGGTGATGAAGGCGTTTCACTTACTGAAATATTGACTCTTGCAAATGACGCACCAGCAAAAAACAAAATTATTATTCTTGATAGCTGCCACTCAGGTATTGCGGGAACTCCCCCCGAGGCAGGACAACTAGCCTCTCTTGCTGAAGGAGTTACCTTTTTAACTGCTTCAACAAAGGATCAGTACGCATCCGAAAAAAATGGACATGGGGTTTTTACTACATTGCTTGTTGATGCACTAAGTGGTAGTGCAGCAAACTTAACTGGAGACATAACTCCAGGCAGCATTTATGCTCATATAGATCAATCACTTGGAGCGTGGGATCAGCGCCCTATTTTTAAAACTAATGTGAAGCAATTTGTATCGCTTAGAAAATCCTCCCCAGCTATATCTATTGAGGATTTGAGGAAAATTACGACATTGTTTCCTATACCCGGTTACTCATTCCCACTCGACCCAACGTTCGAACCAGAAATGAAAGGAAGAGATGAAGGGATGCCAGAACCAGTTGAGGAAAACACAAGGACCTTCTCTTTACTTCAGAAATATAATCGATTAAATCTAGTTGTACCAGATGGAGCAACTCACATGTGGAATGCAGCAATGGAAGGCAAAGCATGTAGATTAACAGCTCTTGGTGAACATTACAGAAGATTGGTTGAAAGAAATAGGATTTGATTCCATTTTTATTTTCAAACAATTTAGATACCAAAAATAGCATTCCTAACAACTAGGGTTGAATTAAACTCTAGTTGTATTTATTACATTCCCTATTATGACCAATTTGTAAATAGTCATAAAACAATCACCACCTCCCGAGGAGGTGGTTTAAAGCTGACAATAAAAAAGAGAGGAACATAAGTCCCTCTCTTTGGTACCCATAACCTATTGCATTTTCAATGAGACGCCATTGCATACATATGAGACGTCATTTCATTTGGAACGAGATCCCACAAAAACGTTTATCAAATATCAATATTCGCCGCTTTCAGGGCGTTTTCTTCGATAAAGGCACGGCGCGGTTCAACGGCGTCGCCCATCAGGGTGGTGAACAGCTCGTCGGCAGCGATGGCGTCTTTCACCGTCACACGCAGCATACGGCGGCTTTCCGGGTCCATGGTGGTTTCCCACAGCTGTTCCGGGTTCATCTCGCCCAGACCTTTATAGCGCTGAATCGCCAGACCACGGCGTGACTCTTTCACCAGCCAGTCCAGTGCCTGCTCGAAGCTGGCGACCGGCTGTTTGCGCTCGCCGCGCTCCACGTAGGCGCCATCTTCAATCAACCCGCGCAGTTTTTCGCCCAGCTGATTGATTTTGCGGTACTCATTGCCCTGCACAAACGCCAGATCCAGCGCATAATCCGAATCCACGCCGTGGGTACGCACCCGCAGCACCGGTTCATGACGCTCGTTCGACTGACGCAGCAGGAAGCTATAAGTACTGCCGTGCTGCTCTTTCTCGTTGAGATAGTGAATCAGCGAGTCAATCCACTGCTGAGCCTGCGCCTGATCGTTCAGCATCGCTTCCGTCAGAGTCGGCTGATAGACCAGCGCATTAAGCAGCGCGCGCGGATAGCGGCGCTCCATACGGTCGATCAGCTTCTGCACGCCGTAGTGATCCGCCACCAGTTTCTCCAGCGGCTCGCCCGCCAGCGCCGGTGCGTGAGCGTTGGCGTGCAACGTGGCGCCGTCCAGCGCCAGCATGATCTGGTACTGGTCCATCGCCTCATCGTCTTTGATGTACTGCTCCTGCTTACCTTTCTTCACCTTGTACAACGGCGGTTGAGCAATGAACACATGGCCGCGCTCGATGATTTCCGGCATCTGGCGGTAGAAGAAGGTCAGCAGCAGGGTACGAATATGAGAGCCGTCGACGTCCGCATCGGTCATGATGATGATGTTGTGGTAACGCAGTTTGTCCGGGTTGTATTCGTCGCGGCCGATACCGCAACCGAGCGCGGTGATCAGCGTCGCCACTTCCTGCGAAGACAGCATCTTGTCGAAACGCGCTTTCTCCACGTTCAGGATCTTACCTTTCAGCGGCAGAATGGCCTGATTCTTACGGTTACGGCCCTGTTTGGCGGAGCCGCCCGCGGAGTCCCCTTCCACTAGGTAGAGTTCGGACAGCGCCGGGTCACGTTCCTGACAGTCCGCCAGTTTGCCCGGCAGGCCGGCCAGATCCAGCGCGCCTTTGCGGCGGGTCATCTCACGCGCCTTACGCGCGGCTTCACGGGCGCGGGCGGCGTCGATGATCTTGCCGACCACGATTTTAGCGTCGTTGGGGTTTTCCATCAGGTAGTCCACCAGACGGTCGTTCATCAGCGATTCCACCGCCGATTTCACCTCTGAAGACACCAGCTTGTCTTTGGTCTGGGACGAGAATTTCGGATCCGGCACTTTCACGGACACCACGGCAATCAGCCCTTCGCGCGCGTCGTCGCCGGTGGCGCTGACTTTGGCTTTCTTGCTGTAGCCTTCCTTGTCCATGTAGTTGTTGAGCGTACGGGTCATGGCAGCGCGGAAGCCGGCCAGATGAGTACCGCCGTCACGCTGCGGAATATTGTTGGTAAAGCAGTAGATGTTTTCCTGGAAACCATCGTTCCACTGCATGGCGATTTCCACGCCAATGTCGTCTTTTTCGGCGCTGAAATAGAACACCTGCGGGTGGATCGGCGTCTTGTTGCGGTTCAGGTACTCGACGAAGGCTTTGATACCGCCTTCGTAGTGGAAATGATCGGCCTTGTTCTCTTCGCGCTCGTCGCGCAGGCGGATGGACACGCCGGAGTTGAGGAACGACAGTTCGCGCAGACGCTTGGCCAGAATGTCATATTCAAACTCGACCACGTTGGTGAAGGTTTCCAGACTCGGCCAGAAACGCACCGTGGTGCCGGTGGTGTCGGCGTCGCCCGTCACGCTCAACGGCGCCTGTGGTTCGCCGTGGCGGTATTCCTGACGATGCACCTTGCCTTCGCGGCGGATAACCAGTTCCAGCTTCTCGGACAGGGCGTTCACCACCGATACCCCCACCCCGTGCAGACCGCCGGACACCTTGTAGGAGTTGTCGTCAAACTTACCGCCCGCGTGCAGCACGGTCATGATGACTTCGGCGGCGGACACGCCCTCTTCTTCGTGGATGCCGGTAGGAATACCACGGCCGTCGTCCTGCACCGATACCGAGTTGTCGGCATGAATGGTGACGACAATATCTTTACAGTAGCCAGCGAGCGCTTCGTCGATAGCGTTGTCCACCACCTCGAATACCATGTGGTGCAGACCGGTTCCGTCATCCGTATCACCGATATACATCCCCGGGCGTTTACGGACCGCATCCAGCCCTTTTAATACCTTGATACTTGAGGAGTCATAAGAATTCGACATCAACGTTTCTCGCTCATTTAGTCCTGTGATTGAACGGTTATTTTACCCTGTTCCACGCGGAACATCTTGCCATTTTCGCCCACCATGTCGCTAATCTGCTCAGCGGTAATGGCGCTGACGAACACCTGCGCTTGCGTCGCCTTCAGCCGCTCGGCCAGCAGGCGGCGGCGGGTGCTGTCCAATTCGGAGGCGAAGTCGTCGATCAGGTACAGGCACTTCAGGCCGTTTTGCCGGGTAAGAAACTCCCCCTGCGCCAGCCTGAGCGCGCACATCAGCAACTTAAGCTGGCCGCGGGACAGCATGTCCTCGACCGCCACGCCGCCGGCGCGGATGCGAAAATCGGCCTTGTGCGGCCCCAGCGCGGTATAGCCCAACTGTCTGTCGCGCTCGAAATGGCGCTCCAGCAGTTCAGCGTAGTCGCTCTCTTTGTCCCAGCCGCGCTGGAAGGAAAAACTCAGGGAAAATTCCGGTAAAAACTGGGCGCAGGTGGAACCGATATCCGCCGCGATGGCGGCGCTGTAGTCGGCGCGCCACTGGCTGATGCCCTCGGCTAACGGCACCAGTTCCCGATCCCAGGCGCGCAGTTGCCCGTAATGGCTGACCTGACGCAACGCCGCGTTACGCTGGCGCAACAGCCGCTTGAGGTTGCTCCAGGCGCTGAAAAAACCGGGTTCGTTGTGAAAACAGCCCCAGTCCAGAAAGGCGCGGCGATATTTAGGGCCGCCGTTAAGCAGGGTAAAGCCTTCCGGGGTGATCAGTTGGATAGGCAGCAATTGCGCCAGCTCCGCCACTTTGTGGCCGTCGCTGCCGTCGATGCGCACCGTGCTGTCGCCGTCGCGGTTCTTGCTCAAGCCCACGGAACGCTCGCGCTCCTGCCCCTCAATACGGCCGTGCAGAATAAATTCGGCCTGCTCGTGGCGAATCACTCTGGCTGCCTGAATACTGCGAAACGCTCGCCCGTGCCCCAGCGTATAGATGGCTTCCAGCACGCTGGTCTTGCCGCTGCCGTTGGCGCCCACCAGAAAATTGAAGCCGGGAATCAGCGCCAGATCGGCCGATTCGATATTACGGAAATCGCGGATAAGAAGACGGGTCAGCGCCATGTTACAACCATTCTGCTTGATTTCTTGCCCAGGCCGGACGTTTTCGCACGCTCACGCCACCATCCCGATAACAACATCTTGATAACAACACGCCGCACCTGATGGCGCGGCGTGTGAAAACGGGCAAAAGCGGACGCCCGCCGCGCGGGATTACAGACGCATCGGCATGACCACGTAGGCCGCCGCCTGACTGGCCGCATCCTCGATCTGGACGCTGGACACCGAATCGGTCAGCAGCAGACGAACGTCTTCGCATTTCAGCGCGTTGAGCACATCCAGCACGTAGCTGACGTTAAAGCCGATTTCCATCTCCGTGCCGCCGTATTCCACATCCAGAATCTCTTCCGCCTCTTCCTGTTCCGGGTTGTTGGCGGTGATCCGCAACTGGTTCTGGTTCAGGTACAGCCGCACGCCGCGGAATTTCTCGTTCGACAGAATCGCCGCACGGGAGAACGCCTGACGCAGCAGGTCGCAGCTCGCTTCCAGCGTCTTGTCCGGGTTTTTCGGCAGCACGCGGCGGTAATCCGGGAAGCGGCCATCCACCAGTTTGGAGGTAAAGATAAAATCACCGACATGGGCGCGGATATTATTGCTGCCGATCTGCAACTGCAGCGGCGTATCGCCGCCATCCAGCAGACGCACCAGTTCCATCACCCCTTTACGCGGCACGATCACCGAATGCGACGGCAGCGACTGCCCGACCGGCATGGCGCACACCGCCAGACGGTGACCATCGGTCGCCACGGTGCGCAGTTCTTCGCCGCCGGTTTCAAACAGCATGCCGTTCAGGTAGTAACGCACATCCTGATGCGCCATCGAGAACTGGGTGGCTTCGATCAGGCGTTTCAGCGTCGCCTGCGGCAAGGTGAATTCCACCTCGCTCTGCCAGTCGTCCAGATTGGGGAAGTCCGCCGCCGGCAGCGTGGACAAAGAGAAGCGGCTACGCCCGGAGCGCACCAGCATCCGATCCCCTTCCAGAGTGACGGAAATCTCCGCGCCGTCCGGCAGACCACGGCAAATATCGAACAGCTTGCGGGCCGGAACGGTAGTCGCGCCCGGTTCATGGGGCTGCGTCAGCGCCAGATGCGCCACCATCTCCATTTCCAGATCGGTACCGGTCAGCGATAACCGACCTTCGCTGACCTGCAACAACAGGTTGCCCAGAATCGGCAACGTCGGTCGCCCGCCCAGCGGGCTGCTGACCTGTTGCAACGGTTTTAACAGATGCTCACGCTCAACGATAAATTTCATGATGTTATGACGATAAGGTTCGGATTAAATTGGAAAAATCTTCTTTGATGTCGTGACTTTCCTCACGCAGCTGCTCGATCTTGCGACAGGCATGCAGCACGGTGGTATGGTCACGGCCACCGAACGCGTCGCCGATCTCCGGCAGGCTGTGGTTGGTCAGCTCTTTGGCCAGCGCCATCGCCATCTGACGCGGACGGGCCACCGAACGTGAACGCCGTTTGGACAACAGGTCGGCAACTTTAATCTTATAGTACTCCGCCACCGTCTTCTGAATATTGTCGATGGTGACCAGCTTTTCCTGCAACGCCAGCAGGTCGCGCAGCGCTTCGCGCACAAAATCGATGGTGATCGACCGGCCGGTAAAATTGGCGTTGGCGATCACGCGGTTCAGCGCGCCTTCCAGCTCACGCACGTTGGAACGCAGGCGCTTGGCGATGAAAAACGCGACCTCGCCCGGCAGGCGAATATCGTTTTCGTCCGCCTTCTTCATCAGGATCGCCACGCGGGTTTCCAGCTCCGGCGGCTCGATCGCGACGGTCAGCCCCCAGCCGAAGCGGGACTTGAGACGATCTTCCACCCCGTTGATCTCTTTAGGGTAACGATCCGACGTCAGGATGATCTGTTGGTTGCCTTCCAGCAAGGCGTTGAACGTGTGGAAAAACTCTTCCTGCGAACGCTCTTTATTGGCAAAAAACTGGATGTCATCGATCAGCAGCGCGTCCACGGAGCGGTAATAGCGTTTGAATTCTTCGATAGCGTTATTCTGCAACGCCTTAACCATATCCTGCACAAAACGCTCGGAATGCATGTACACCACCTTGGCATTCGGCTTGCGGGCCATAATGCCATTGCCCACCGCGTGCAGCAGGTGGGTTTTACCCAGGCCGGTGCCGCCGTACAGAAACAGCGGGTTGTAAGCGCCGCCGGGGTTGTCCGCCACCTGACGCGCCGCCGCGCGGGCCAGTTGGTTGGACTTACCTTCCACGAAATTGTCAAAGGTGTGCTTGGGGTTCACGTTGGAGCGGTAGGTATGCTCGGCCGGCGCCGCCGGGGTTTCCCAGCTCGGGCGCACCGGCGAAGCGGCGCGCGCCTGAGGCGCGGGTACGGCGGCGCTATGATGGCCGGCTGGAACGACAACAGGCGTCACCGGCTTGCTGCCGACTTCAAAACGCAGTAACGGCGCGTCCATGCCGCAGAAATCATTCAACAGTCCATTGATATTATTGATGTATTTATCGCGCACCCAATCCAGTACAAAACGATTAGGGGCGTAAAGCGCCAGAGTGTTGTCACTCAGTTCCGCCTGTAACGGGCGTATCCACATACTGAATTCTGTGGCAGGTAACTCATCCTGCAAACGGGCAAGACACTGCTGCCAAAGCGAAAGTGACACGGCGGACTCCACTCGAACAAGGTCAATCAAGAAAAGGAACAGACGTTAGTTATGTAACTCATGATTTTTCAGGCACCCGGC